>JAHBVF010000024.1 GCA_019637685.1 Caldilineaceae bacterium
TCGCCCAACTGGGCCGCGGCCAGCCCCAGTGATCCCCAGAGCAGGTGATAGTGGGTATCGATGAAACCGGGCAGTAGTGTGCGGCCAGCCGCGTCCACAACTTCGGTGTGGGGCGCGGCAAAGGCGCGGGCGTCGGCCCCACTGCCCACAAAAATAATGCGATTGCCCTGTACGGCCACTGCTTCGGCCCAGGGGTTAGACGGGTCCGCGGTGAAGACCCGCGCGTTGCTGATCAACAAATCGGCTGATGCTGCCATTTGGTTTTCCTTCTGTGTCGTGTGGAGAATCTGTCGATTCCCGGCCAAAGGACAAGAAATTACCGCGCAGCCGTGGAAAATCCAGAAACGGCTCTGTTTTCCCCGCGGCTACGCGGTGCGTAGGACGCATTATAAAATTCGTGTGCCTGACAATCCACAGGGCTGACGCCCAGTATAGCACGCTGGCTACACAGAACGAAGAATGGCCGGGTTAAAAACGAAGGAAAACGCCAGCACAGGGGCTATTGATAGTGAAATGGTTTTGTTTGAAGCGGGGAGGATTCTTAACCGAAAGAGCTATTCGCCAAAGTAGACTTCTTTCACCTGCACATTCGCCGCGATCTCGGCAGGCGTCCCCTGGGCCAGAAGCTCGCCCAGGTGCATCACAAAGAGGTGATCGACAAAATCGAAGAGGATTTCCAGGCGATGCTCCACAATCAGAAAAGTCAGCCCTTCGTTACGCAGGGCCGCGATCTGCTCGAAAATTTCATAGGCCAGGTTGGGCGCAACCCCCGCGGTGGGTTCGTCCAGCAGCATCAGCTTGGGTTCACCAGCCAGACTGCGCCCCAATTCCAGCAGTTTCATCTGGCCGCCGGAGAGGTCCGAGGCCCGGGCGGCGTAGTGATTGCGCAGGCGCAGGCGCTGCAAGATTCCACCGGCGCGGCCGGCCAGCGACGCTTCCTGCGCCTGCCAGAGCCGGTGAAAAGGCGCGATCCGCGCCCGTTCGCCCCGTTGATTGCGGGCAGGTAGAAGTGTGTTGTCCAGAACTGACATACGCTGGAAGAGGGCGGGGTCCTGGTGGCTGCGGGCGATGCCGTGGCGAAAGATTGCATCCGGCGGCGCGGCGGTGATGTCGTGGCCGTCAAAGTTGATGCGTCCACTGTCCGGCGTGATTGTGCCCGCGATGCAGTTGAGAAGGGTGGATTTGCCACTGCCGTTGGGGCCGATCAGCCCGACGATCTGCCCCGGTTTGACCTGAAAGGCGACATCCCGCACGGCTTGCAGGCGGCCAAAGGCTTTGGAAAGACGGCTAACGAGAAGCATCGGCTTCATCCATTGGCACAAAATCCCCGATCCAGCGCACGAAGGGCAGTTCCAATCCCACAGTCTGCACCAGCCGCCGATTGGCGGTCCACAGATCACAGCCGTGTAGTTCGGCCAGGGCCACATAGGCCATTTCATAGGGGCGGGACTGTTGGAAACGCAGGGCCATTTGGCGGGCCAGGGGGAAAATGCGGGGGTGGCTGGAAAGATGGACCTGAATGGCCTGAAAGTGATGGAAGGCTGCCTCTTCGGCAGAGGGGCTGATCTGGCCCAAGGCACGCAGGCGATGGAGGGTAGATGCGACCTCAAAGGCAAACAGGGCAGGTGCGACGAGCGCGCTTCCCTGCTGCCGACACTCGTCCAGAAGCGTATCGGCCTGCTCGCTGAGGGGGAAGGGAAGCAACGCCAAAATCAGCAGGTTGGCGTCAATACAGACTAACGAGGAGTTCTTCATCACGCTCGGCACGCACCAATTCCAGAATTTCCAGAGACAAATGGGAACCGCCTGTATAAGAAAGGGTTTTCTGGCGAGACCGGCGCATCTGGGCCAGCAGTTCGTCATCCAATGGGCGTGGCAAAGGCGTGGGGTCGGAACCGTTGAAGGAAAGAGAATCTTCTAGCAATTGGTGTTGCAGCACAGACAGACAATAGCTGGGCACATCCTGAAAATGGCGGGATGCACTCTCTTCCAACCGAAGTCGAGTCGGCTCGTCCACAATGAGTTGTATCGTTGGCATGGGTCATACCTCCTGCGGGCAGTGTACTACCGAAGCCGAGTTTCTGTCAACGGGGGATTTTGTACCAAGCCCAAGAACTGTCAGGCTTTCTGAAGCCTGACAGGCCTCGAACAATCTATCGCCTTCGTGTCCGCCGACGCCGGCCATCACCACCGCTGCTATTCCCCCGGCTGCCTTCGCTACTGCCCCGGTTTGACGATCGGCGGGGGGCGGATTTTCTCGCCGGGGCTGTCTCTTCCGGGTCCACCAGCGGTTTGTGCAGCATCTGCTGATAGGTGTCGTCCAGGAGCATTGTGATCAGCGCGGATTCCTCGGCGTTCTCGGCCAGTTGCCGGGCCAGAGGCGCAAAGCGACGGCTGCGCTCGGCCTGCAATTTGTCCCGCTCCCGCAGACGGGCCTCCAGCAGAGAAGTGAGCCGCTCGGCCACCACTTCCGCCACTTCTTCTTCCGTGGGCAATGTGCGCTCTTCGATGGGAATGCTGTAGCGTTTGCTGATGCGCTCCACCTGGGAGCGTTCCAGCACATTGGCCAGGGTGATGGCCGTGCCCGACGCGCCAGCCCGTCCTGTGCGCCCGGCCCGGTGGATGTAGCTCTCCGGGTCTTCCGGCGGCTCGTATTGGAAGACGTGGGAGAGATCGGGGATGTCCAGCCCTCTGGCGGCCACATCCGTCGCCACCAAAAAGCGCAGGCTGCCCTCCCGCACACGGCCCAGCACCCGCTCCCGATCCCGCTGGTTCAAATCCGCGCTCAGTTCGTCCGCGTCGTAGCCAAAGCGTTGCAGCACAATCGTCACATAATTTACGTGGGCTTTGGTGTTGCAGAAGATAATGGCCGAGGCCGGGTTCTCCACTTCGATCAGCCGCACCAGGGAACGGTCCCGCCCCACGCCGGGGACGATATAATAGCTGTGCTCGGTGTCGGTGACGTGGACGTGATCCTGGCTCAGGCTCAGGAACTCCGGGTTCTGCATAAATTCCTGGGCCGTGCGCATGACGTAGGCCGGGAAGGTGGCGGAGAACATCACCGTATGCAGGTTGCGGCTGGGCAGATAGCGCTGGACCTGGCGCATGTCCTGGTAGAAGCCCATGGAAAGCATGCGGTCGGCTTCGTCAAAGACGAGCATCTCCAGCTTGTCCAGGGTGAAAGTGCGGCGCAGCAGATGGTCCAGCACCCGGCCCGGCGTGCCCACCACTACCTGCGCGCCCCCTTCCAGGGCTTCGGTCTGCGCGCCATAGCCCACGCCGCCATAGACCGCGACTGTGCGCAGCCCTGTGCCCGCGAAGAGCATTTCGGCTTCGTTGGCGACCTGTCGGGCCAGTTCCCGGGTGGGGGCCAGAATCAGTGTCTGGCATTCCTTCTGCCGGGGGTTGAGCCTTTCCAGCATGGGCAGCAGAAACGCGCCGGTCTTGCCGCTGCCTGTGCGGGCCTGGACCATCACATTCTTTTTTGCCAGCAGATGGGGGATGGCCCGTTCCTGCACGGGCATCAGCTTTGTCCACCCGGCCCGGCTTACGGCTTCGGCCAGCGTAGTAGGGAGGGTTTCAAGGGTTACATCGGATAGAGCGTCGGGGGTTCCTTCGGTTGTAGGGGAATCGGTTTGCAAAAGTGTCTCTCGTTTCTTGTCAGAAGTTCGACTTTTTCCGAAAAGTCGAACTTCTATATGGACCAAATCTATCACTATTGTACCACCCGCCTGCGCCCACAACCGAACTTCACCCGCCGTCCCATCCGCTTGTGCGGCGGCGGGACGCTTTGATGGCGCTCCGCTGCTTCTTTTGCTCCAGTCGTCGCCGCTTGGAGCCGAGGGTGGGGCGGGTGGCTTTGCGTTTGCGCGGGGGGACGGCCACACTGCGCACCAGTTGGGACAGACGGGCCAGGGCGGCCTGCCGGTTGCGCTCCTGGCTGCGCTCTTCCTGGGCACGCAGCACCACCACCCCGTCGCCGGTGATGCGCTGATCCGAGAGGGCCAGCAACCGCGCCTTCACATCCTCCGGCAGGGAAGAGGCAGCGATGTCGAAGCGCAGTTGGACGGCGGTGGATGTTTTGTTGACATTCTGCCCGCCCGCGCCGGAGGAACGCACCGCGTCCAGTTGGATTTCGGCCAGGGGAATGGAGATTCGTTGGGTTACAAATAGCATTGGACTGCACTCGATTGGGTCAACCACAAAGGCGCAAAGTCACGAAGAAAAGCAGTAAAGCAAATCAGTCATCGGCTTTTCTGGCCTCGATTTCGTGGATCAGATAGGGAAGGTTGGGCGCAGTAAAGGAGAGACCCGGCGCGGGAATACGATTGTGTTTGATGTCCGGCGGAATGTGTTTGTGATGCGGATCCGTGCTTGCCAGAGAAGGAATGTGCGGATGGGGCTGGGAGTCGTACCAGTAGAGTTGGCTGTCGCTCTGAAAAACGTCATAACTGTAGGCGTCGATCAAAAGTACTCCGTCATCCCAGGTGAGCAGTTCATAGACTCTCAGCCGTATATTCACGAGAAAGTCCACCTCCCCGCGCAATTCAGCCATACCCCGACCCAGACGAACGATTGTCAGCGTAGAGCGACGAATAACAGGAAAATCCTCGGCCAGGGAATAGATGAATTGCTCGTACTCACGCAGGGATTGGAAGGGATTCATGGCGGGCTGTCTTCTCAATCACGAGAGAAAGTGACTGGTTTTCGGAACGCAAAGAATCCACTGCCAGGCGGAACTGTTCCCGGCGACGCAACCACACTTTGTATGCACCAGCCCAGGCCGTCCAGTCCTGCACCCAATCTGTATTCGTCGGTTCTTCTCCCTGTGTGTAGGCTTCGTAAAAAATACTGGACAGCATACTGAACTTTCGTTCGTAGGAATGCAGATTCCCTTCCAGCACGTGAATATCAAATAGAAGATCGTCCAGAGTCATTTTGTTCCTCGATCCGTAAAAGCGGGCCACACAATTCACAGATTTTTGTTCCAGAAATTCTACAATCTGTGTTCTTATGCCGTGAGCACATTCTACACTTCCCAACAGTCAGCGTCAACAAAGGAACAGACTCCACCCAATTCTATCCTCTCCTATCCCCGCCCATCCGCGTCCATCCGTGGCCCACAAATCGCGTTCCTGCAGATTGAACAGATGTGCGACTCGTGGTAGAATCCCGCTATGAAACACGAACTGCCCGAACGGGTCCAACAGAAACTTGACGAACTGCCCGAACAGCCCGGCTGCTATCAGATGCGGGACGAAAAGGGCGGCATTCTTTATGTGGGCAAGGCGCTGGTGCTGCGCCAGCGAGTGCGCAGCTATTTCCAGCCTTCGGCGGTCCACGTGCCCCGCATCCAGGAGATGGTGGGCAAAGTGCGGGACATCACCTGGTGGGTAACACGCACGGAGATGGAAGCGCTGGTGCTGGAGAACGATCTGATCAAGCGCAACCAGCCCCGCTACAATGTGATGCTGAAGGACGACAAACAGTATCCGTACATCAAAGTCAACTGGCAGAACGACTTTCCCAAAGTGGAACTGGTGCGCCAGATGATCGACGACGGCGCACGTTACTACGGCCCCTTCACCGGCGCACGCTCGGTCTACCAGACGCTGGAAGGGCTGCGCCGGGTCTTCCCCTATCTGGACTGCGACCGGAAAATCGACGGCCAGGACGAGCGGGCCTGTCTCTATTACGATATGAAATTGTGCGGGGGGCCGTGCATCGGCGCGCAGAGCCGGGCCGAATACCGGGAGGGCATCCAGCAGTTTATGGACTTTATGGAGGGCGAGACCGACGACGCGCTGACCCGGCTGGAAACCCAGATGCAGAACGCGGCCGAAATCTACAACTTTGAACTGGCCGCCATCTACCGGGACCGCATCAAAGCGGCCCAGCGCATTGTGGCCCAGCAGCAGGTGGTGGGCGTCTCCCACGAGGACGAGGATGTGGTCTCGATTGCCCAGGACGTGAAGAGCGCGGATACCGTTGTGCAGGTGCTCTTTGTGCGCAAAGGGCGGCTGACCGGCAAGGAGAATTTTGTGCTGGAAGGAGCGTCGGTGGTGGAATCCAACGACGAAACCCTGGGCGCGCTCATCGGCACATTCATCCAGCGCTACTACGACGCGGCCGCGGTCATTCCGCCCCGCATTCTCGTGCAATTTCTGCCGGGCGAAGCCAAACTGCTGGAAGCCTGGCTGCGGGAGAAACGCGGGGGGCGCTTCGAGTTGCGCATGCCCCAGCGGGGCAAGAAGCGCAATCTGATCGACCTGGCCCAACGCAACGCGGCCGAGCACCTGCGGGTGCAGCAGGCTCAGTGGGCGGTGGACACCAATCGCCAGACCCAGGCCATCGCCGAACTACAGGAAAGCCTGCGTTTGGAACAGGCCCCTTCCCGCATCGAATGTTTCGACATCAGCACGTTGTACGGAACCAATACCGTCGGTTCGATGGTTGTCTTTGCCAAAGGCGCGCCCCTGAAATCAGCTTACAAACGCTTCAAAATCCGGGGGAAGGGCGCCCAGGGCGAGCCGGACGATTTTGCCAGTATGCGCGAGATGCTGCGCCGCCGCTTTCGCCGGGCCGTGGAGGAGAAGGAAGAAGACCCCGGCGATAAAGCCCGCACCAGCGATGACCAGTGGCGCATTCTGCCCGATCTGGTGATTGTGGACGGGGGCAAAGGCCAGTTGGGCATTGCAGTGGAAGTGTTGGAAGAGTTCGATCTGCTGGACCGCGTGCCGATTGTGGGGCTGGCAAAACGGGAGGAGGAGGTCTTTCTGCCCCGGCAAACGAACCCCCTATGGCTGAAGCGGGGCAGTCAGGCCCTCTATCTGGTCCAGCGCATCCGGGACGAAACCCACCGCTTTGCCATCACCTATCACCGCAATTTGCGGGGCAAAAGCCAGGTGCGCAGCGCGCTGGACGACGTGCCCGGCATCGGCCCCACCCGGCGCAAGGCCCTGCTCCAATTCTACAGCGGAGATGTGGAGCGCATCCGCAACGCCAGTCTGGAAGAGTTGCAGGCAGTGCCAGGGATGAACAAACGGGCGGCCCAGGCCGTGAAGGAGCACCTGTAAATGACCGTCACCCGGCTCTCCGCGGCCACGGCCCAGGCAACCCACACCCGGGACCTGATTGCCGATATGCCTTTCTGGGAGACTGTCCCCCGGGCTGAGGTGATCGATCTGATTGTCCACGAAACCCGGCCTATGGATTTCAGCGACGGGCAGACTATTACCAGTCAGGACGACGAATGCGAATATATCTACTATATTCGCAGCGGGCAGGTGCGTCTGAAACGCGAGCGGCCTGGCCCCGCCCCCCAAGGACAGGGCATCGGCCCCAGCGTGGAAGTGATGAATCGGGTGGTGAATGCGGGATATCTGGTGGGCCGCTTTGCCCTGACCTACAATATGGCCCACACATCCACCGCCACAGCCGAGGGCGATGTCTCAGTCCTGGCTTTCCCCACATCCGCGTTCGAGCGGCTGATCTACCGCTATCCGGGGCTGCGCGGCCAATTGACGCCCCAAGCCATCATCAACCGTTTGCGTACAATGCCTTTGCTCGCCCGGGTGGGACTGGTTTCGCTTAGCTATCTGGCCGAAGAAGTGGACAAGAAGCCGGTGAAAAAGGGCGATATTATCTACACCCACGATCAGCCAGCCGACCGACTCTATCTGATCGAGCGGGGGCAAGTGGAGGTATCCCATCCCCGGCACAGCAACAGTGCGCGTAAATTGGGCACAGGCAATGCCTTTGGTTTTCCCGGCTCGATTGGCGGGGCCAGCCAAAACGGCGCGAATGAGTACGGGCACTGGGCCACGGCCACGGCAAACACAACCCTTTTCAGTCTGCCCTGGGAGCGGATGGAACAGTTGGCCCGCCGCTATCCCCACGTGGCCAACCCAGCCATCCAGGACAAATGCCTGGAAGTGATCCGCGCCATCTCCGTATTCGACAATCTGTCCCCCGAGCAGCAGCAGAATCTGGCCGGCTATTGCACCTTCCAACACATTCCCCAGCATCACCTGATTATGCAGCAGGGCGACATCGGCGACAGTATGTGGGTGCTGCTGGAAGGCAGCCAGGCTGTGTTGAGCGCGCTGGACAAGAGTGGCCCTCTGCCGCCGGTCCCCGTGGACGGCCTGATCTATTTTGGCGAGCCTGCTCTGATTGCTACGCGCAGTGTCAATTCCACGATTGACTCTGAACCGGGCAGTCTCTGGCTGCGCTTCCACTGGCGGGATTTCGATTCATTCGTGCGGGAGGAAAAGGACCCTACCATTCGGGAAAAACTAAAGATTCGTCTGCCCGATGAACTCAAAATTACCGGGACCGAAGAGGAGTACCGCTGGCTCAGCACAGGTGAGCAGCTTATCTCCCTCACCCGCCGCCACTGGCTCTCCCTCTTGCAGAAGATGCAAGTGAGTCTGATCGGCTGGACACTTATGCTGGCCGCTGTGGTTGGGGTCAATCTGGCGGGGATTTCGGTCTGGTGGGCCATCTGGCTGCTGGGCGTGCCCTCCTCCCTGGCAATGGCCTGGGGTGTATTGGACCATTTGAACGACTTTTTCATTGTCACCAATCAGCGGATTATCCAGCAGGAAAAGGTGATTCTAACCAGCGAATACCGGCGGGAGGCACTGCTGGAGCAGGTGCAAAATGTGGGGGTGCGCACTTCGTTCTGGGGCAGATTTTTCGGCTACGGGGCAGTATCGATCTTTACCGCCGGTTCCAGCGGCTCTATCGATTTTGACTTTGTGCCCAATCCCACCGAACTGCAAGCCTCCATCTTCCGGCTGACCGCTGAACGCAAAGCCCGCTATCGAGCGGAGAGCCGCCTGGAAATCCAGACCGCGCTGGAAAAGCGGCTGGGGTTGGCCGTAGACCTGCCCAGCCGCGTGCTCTCTGGCGGCCCCCGAAGCATGACAACCGATGACAGATCCTTGCCCTGGCACAAACGGCTCTGGCGCTATCTATTCGCAGATCATCAGGTGCAGTGGAGCACGACGGATCGGATTGTCTGGCACAAGCACTGGTTTGTGCTGGCGCGACAGGTGGTGCCCATGGCAATTGTGGCATTGGGGCTGCTGGTACTTATGGCTGGGGGCTTTGTCTTCGATTTCTACCAGCAGGTGGACCAGGCGATTTCCCAGACAATTTTCGGGCTGGAATTTATTCTCGCCATCGTCTTTCTGGTTCTGGCGGGGGCCATTGCCTGGGTTGTCGCCGACTGGTGGAATGACACTTATGAACTGACAAATGACAGGATTATCGACATCGAAAAGCTGCCCCTCTTTCTGTCTGAAGAGCGCAAAGAGGCCCGTCTGAGCGAGGTTCAGGATGTGCGTCTGAGTATTTCATCCCCACTGGAAATGATCCTGAACTATGGGGATATTATTGTGCAGACCGCGGCCACGGATGGCGCATTTACCTTCGATCACGTGCCCAATCCCAGAGCGGTAAAAGAAGAGATCAATCGACGGCTGATCGAGTGGCGGCGCAATGATGAACGGAACAAAGCCCGGGCGCAAATGCAGGACTTGCCTGACTGGTTCGAGATGTATCGGCGGCTGGAAGCGGGAATGGAACCGACGCGGGTGGTGCTGGATACTGACGCACCCAAAGGGGTGAAAGGGCTGTCGTAGAAAATGGGAAATGGGGAAATGGGCCAGCGGGACTCTCCGGCGAGCTACCAGCCGTAGTTCAGCCGGTCGATGAGTCGCCGGGGCAGATTGACCGCCCGCATCTGGCTTTGGGTCAGATCGATGGGATAGGTCACCCGGCGCAGTTCCCACGACATCTGTTCCGTGTCCAACAGTGCGTAGGCGGCGCGGGGATCGTTGTCTCTGGGCTGGCCCACGCTGCCAGGGTTGAGAATCAACCGCTGCTCCGCGGACACATCCAGCAAGATCGGCTCTTCCGCGCGCAGTGGCAGGTGATCTACAGTGGCCGCGCCGATGGTTTTGCTGCCGGTCTCCTCATCCCAGTCTCGCTCCAGCCGCCAGCGGTAGATGGCCGGTTTGTGGGTATGGCCCACCAGACAAATCTTTTCCTCAAACCAGGCAAAATTCTCCAGGGCAATTGTGGGGGTATGCACATATTCCCACACGGGTTCGCGCGGGCTGGCGTGGGTCAGCAGCAGATCGGGCATTTCCACAGGTTGCACCGGCACATCGGGAAATCTATCCAGCAATGCCCGGTTCTGCCGGGTCAACACACTTCGGGTCCACAGCACAGCTTCCCGCGCCATCGGGTTGAAGTCGTCTACATCAATACCGGGGCGTCCCAGCACAGCCCAGTCGTGGTTGCCAATCACCACGTGGTTGGTCACTTCATCCACCATCTCCACACATTCGTTGGGCATTGGGCCATAGCCCACCACATCACCCAGACACCAGACAGCGTCATATCGGCCCTGGGCGTCAGCAAAGACACTTTCCAGAGCAACAAAGTTGGCGTGGATGTCAGAAATAATAAGGATACGCATTGGGTTTGATGGGGTGGCGGATGGTGAACGGCGGATTGTGAACGGCGAATGCCGGATGCGGGACAATGGCAGAAACGGGCAGGACAGCAGCAAAATTATGGACAGGGAATAACTGCGATCTGCCATTCATTCTACTGGAAAGAGCACAGATACGCCAACCCTCAGCCATTTGACCAATGCGAATGGCTGATCTATGATGCGATTCCTGCACGATTTTGCTCGCCCCGCCCACATTCGGAGGCTCCCGTTGTTCCGACGCATTGGCATTCTGCACCATCCACGCAAACCTGAATCTCTGGACCTGGCTTCGGCCATGGAAAGTTACTTACACAGCCGGGATGTCCACCACATTTGGCGGGACTCGGCCTGGGACGCAGACGCGATCCAGCGCCATTTACAGGACGTCGATCTGCTCATCACATTGGGGGGAGATGGGACAATGCTGCGCGCGGCCCGTCTGGGCGCGGAGATGGAAGTGCCAATGCTCGGTGTCAAAATGGGGCGGCTGGGCTTTCTGGCCGAAGTATTCCCCAACGATTGGAAAGAGCCGTTGGGCCAGATGCTGGACGGCAATTACTGGGTGGAAGAACGGCTGATGATCCGGGTGCGGGTGGAGCGCAACGAAGAGCAGGGCCAGCGGGAGGTCCGCTGCGAATATGACGCGCTCAACGATGTGGTTCTCAGCCGGGGCAGCCTGGCCCGCATTGTCCGGGTCAGCACCAGTTTGGACGGCGGCTATCTGACCACCTACACTTGCGATGGGCTGATCGTCAGCACCGCCACAGGCAGCACAGCCTATGCCCTGGCCTCAGGCGGCCCCATTCTGCCCCCGGAATTGCGCAACATTCTGGTCATTCCCGTGGCCCCCCACATGAGTATGGACCGGGCCGTCGTACTCTCGGAAGGAACAGAAGTGCGCCTGCGGGTCTACAGCGATCATTCGGCCATGCTGACAGTAGACGGCCAATTTGAAGTAGAAGTAGATGAACAGGACGAAGTCGTCGTAGTGGGCAGCCCTTATCAGGCCCGCTTTATCAGGCTGCGGCCCCGGGCCTATTTCTACCAGACCCTCATGGACAAATTGAAGTGGACGGTATGACACAAGGAAGCACGCTGAAACAGACCAGCAGTCGCTCTCATCGTTATCATTTCTATGGGAGGTTGGGATGAGCGAACAAGCCGCCCCCAAAAGCAAAGAACTCTATCGCACCCTGGACGTGGCGGAAGAAGCACCCCAGGAAGAAATCGCGCGTCAATACCAGCGGTTGAAGACCCTCTATCAGCCGGAAAACATAGCCGACGCGGACGCCCGCGCCTATGCCAGCCGTAAACTGGCCGAGATTGAGGAAGCCTACGCCATTCTCGGCGATCCGGCCCGCCGCGCGGTCTACGACGGCAGGCCGCTGATCGTCGCGCCGGATGATCCAGAAGTTCTCTACTGCGCCAACCACCCCCACACTGAGACTCTTCTGCGCTGCAACAAATGCGGCAAGCCTATCTGTATGAAGTGCGCCCGACAGACGCCTGTGGGCTATCGCTGCACCGAATGTATCCACCAACAGCAAAATGTCTACTTCAACGCAATGGGCAGCGACAATTTTATTGCCCTGGGCGTGGGCTTTGTGGTTTCGGCCATTGCCGCGCCAGTTGTGGGGATGCTGCTGGGCAACTTCGGGTTCTTCGGGCTGATCATTGCCTTTGTCGCGGGGTCTGGCGCGGGCAGCCTGCTGGCCCAAATTATTCGCCGGGCTGTGGGCGGGCGCCGGGGGCGGCGACTGCCCCTGTTCGCGCTGTTCGGTATCATCAGCGGTGTACTCTTCGGCAGCCTGGTGTTGCTCATCTTCACAGGCTATTTTCTCCTCTTCAATATTACGACGCTTCTCTTCACCGGTCTGGCCATTGCCGCGGCCTATCCCCAATTGCGTTAACAAAAATCCGAGACGCCCTCGGGGGAGGAAGCGTCTCGGATTGGGAGAGCCGGTGACCCGACTCGCTTGATAACTTTTGACCGTTTATCGGTGATTCCTCTAAACGGCTGCGGGCAGACCAGAGCGACCATTCGGCTTGCCACTTCCGCCGCCCCGCTGACGCACTTCCAGCACTGCCAACAGAGCCAACCCAACACCTGCCAGCGCAGCCAGCACCCAGGCCAATAGCCCAGTGAAGTTCGGGGCCAGGGGCGTGCTTTGGGCCGCGGCTAGCGTCGTCGTCTGTGGCGCACTGCCCAGGGCCAGCGGTGTGCGGCTGGCCGCGGTCAAGGCATAGACAGCGCCCGTCTCGCCGCTCACCGGCATCAGCACCGCCACGGCCACATCGTTCATGGGGGTCAGCGCAGACCAGTTGCTTGCGCCGTCGGTGCTCATTGCCACACCCACAGGTGTGATATGGGCATTGGCCGAGCCAAAAATCAGGCTGGTGGCGGCATAGACCACAGCGGGCTGGGCCGGGTCTACGGCCACATCGTTGACAAACAATTGGCTGCCGGGGGTAAAGTTCAGACCGCTATTGACCGACTGCCAGTTGATCCCGTCCTGGCTCATGCGCACACCAGACGCAGCCGTGCCGACATAAAAGGTGGGCGGCGTCGTCTGTGCGATCGCCAGAGCGGTGGCCGGGCTGGGGAGGTTCTCCACAGCAACCCAGCGCAAGCCCATATCCTCGGCCCGATATAAATGCCAGCCAGTGCGCACCAGCGCCATGCCATTGCTGGCCGCCACAATCTCTTCCACTGGCTCGTCCAGCAGCAGATGGCCGGCAGCAATCATACTGCTGCCCACATCCCGCAGGCGATGCATACCGTCGGTATCCGTCCCCACATAGACCAGCCGATTGGCTCCATCCACAGCAATATCTGTCACAGCGCCCACCGCCTGGGTTGCCAGGGCAATCTTCATCCACGTCTGGCCCGCGTCGCTGGAAACATAAATGGCAAGTTCATTGGCAGCACCCATATAGACCAGTTCTGCCTGGCGGCTGCTGACAGCCACCGCGTTGACAATGACGCCCGCCGGGGTAGGCAGCCGCTGCCAACTGGCACCGTTGCCCGCGTAGAGCAGGCCGCCATCCACAGCATAGGATAGCCCGGTCGGGGAAGCTGCCGCTGCATAATCCCGTACATTCGAGAGTTGCACAGCCTCTGCCTCACGCACGGGTTCGCGGGCGCTTACAATCCCCGCCAGCACCGCGCCCAAGAGAAAAATGGTGATGAGTGTGAGAAGAATAGTTCGAATTTTCATGGCCCCCTCCGTCGTTTGCTCAAACCGTTGTACAGTTATTCAAAACATCTATTTCTGATAGAAGTTTACTGCAAGAAGATAGTCAATGCAGGACAAAATCTGGAATACATTCAGACCGTTGCCCAACGCTGGAAGATTGGGACAGTCTATCCAGTAAAGATTACTTCTCACATTTCCTACAGCCGATGTCCTGGCAGTTAGGACGAATGCAACGGGGAAAATGTTGCAAAACAGGCAATCAATTTTTGTTGGTAAATATCAGTCTAAAGCCCCAGAGATGCTTTGGCTGTGATCAATGCCACAGCCCCAGGGCGCGCCACAGCAAATGGTTTGCGCCAAGTGGTTGGCTGTGCTATTATCCAACCACTTTACGCGTCCGTTCACCGCGCGATTCACTCCGCACATGGCGGGAGAAAACAAAATGGGCATAACAAACCGATGGCTGTCGATAGGGGTCCTGGCAATTCTCATGGCAGTGTTTATCGCGGGCTGCACCAGAGACCGCGCCACCCCCGAACCAGAAACCACACCGGCTGGCGCTGGGCAGCCGGTTGTAGAGCCTGTGATCACCCGCTCTAGCGAACCCACTGCCGAGCCAACACCGGCGGCTACACCTGTGCCCACAAACACACCCCAAGCGAAAACGATTCCCTATACTGTCCAGCCCAACGACACAGTCTCTACAGTGGCCGAAAAGTTCGGCATTAGCACCCAGGAATTGCGGGAGCTAAATCTGCTGGCAAATGACTCCTTGCAAGTGGGACAGGTGTTGCGGGTTCCCAATACACCCGGAGTCACCTCCGAAGGACTGCCCACGCCCACGCCAGAACCATTCACTTATACAGTGGGCGAAGGTGATACGCTTTTCTCCATCGCCTTGAAATTCGACATTTCACCCAATGAAATTGTGGCTGCCAATACGCTGGTCGATCCCAATAGTGTTTTTGTGGGCCAGGAATTGCTGATCCCCGGCTACCAGCGCACCCCCGCGACCAGCGGCGGCGGGACTTCGACAGCCGCGCCCGGCGCGCCGGCCATCCACATTGTGCAGCCGGGCGAGTTTCTCTCTGTCATCGCCGAAAAGTATGGCATTTCTGTGGACGAATTGGTGGCTGTCAACCGCATTACCGATCCCAATCTGGTCACGCCGGGCACGGAATTGGTGATCCCAGGGCTGACCGCGGCTGAGTTGGAAGCAGCCAATCAGGTTATCCACGTTGTGCAGGCCGGCGAAGGACTCTACGCCATCGCGGCCCGCTACGGCATTTCCGCCGATGCGCTGATTCAGGCCAATAACATCACCAACCCGGACCTGCTGCGCGTGGGCGACCGGCTGATCATTCCCCAATAAAATATGCGCATCTATCTGGACCAACTGGGCTGCCGCCTGAACTACAGCGAGAATAACAGTCTGGCGAACCGGCTCGCGGCCGCGGGCCATCAGATTGCACCCTCCGCCGAGACCGCGCAGGTAATCGTCCTCAACACCTGCGCAGTGACAGCCCAGGCGGTCAGCCGCAGCCGCGCTACCGTTCGCCAACTCCACAACGCCAACCCCAACGCACGCATTGCTGTCACCGGCTGCTATGCCACCCTGCAACCGGAGAACGCGGCCAGCTTGCCCGGTGTCACACTGGTGGCGGACAACCGGGAGAAGGAGATGCTCCACGCCCTGTTGGAGCCGTGGAGCGCGGAACTGGACGACCCCGACGCCATCGCTCGTCTGCAGCCGGACGGCATACCCTTTGCCCCCGCGCTCAACCGCGACGACTCCCTCAGCCGCACCCGAGCCTTTGTCAAAGTGCAGGACGGCTGCAACAACAAATGCACCTTTTGCATTGTCACTGCCCTGCGCGGGGAGAGCCGCAGCCGAACATTGGGCGATGTTGTGGCAGAAGTGCAGCAGTTGGCCGCGGACGGCTACCAGGAAGCGGTCCTGACTGGCGTTCACCTCGGCTCCTATGGCCGGGATTTGCCCGGCAGTCTGGCTTCGGATTTGAAGGAGTTGACCACAGCGCTGCTCACGCAGACCGACATTCCCCGCCTGCGCTTGAGCAGCCTGGAGCCGTGGGAACTGGCCGACGGCTTCTTTGATCTCTGGCAGCACTGGCCGGAACGCCTGTGCCCACATCTGCATCTGCCCCTGCAAGCGGGCACGGATCGGCAACTGCGGGCAATGGCCCGGCGCTGCACGGTGGCCTCTTTCCGCCGCCTGGTGGAAGACGCCCGCGCCGCCATCCCCGATCTGATTCTGACCACCGATCTCATCGTCGGCTTCCCCGGCGAAAGCGACGACGATTTTGCCGAAGGATTGGCCTTTGTTGAGGAGATGCGCTTTGCCCACGCCCACATCTTCCCCTACAGCGCGCGCACGGGCACGGCCGCGGCCCGCTTCGGTGGACAGTTGCCCAAAACAGTGAAAAAGGCGCGCTCCCAGCAGATGCACGCGCTGGTGGAGCGCACCGGCCAGGTCGAGCGCCAACGTTTTGTGGGCACTGTGCGCCCGGTTCTTTGGGAGGGCCAGGGCCAGCCCGTGGACGACCAGCCGGGGATGCGTTTGTGGAGTGGGCACACGGACAATTATCTGCGTGTGTTGGCCCACGCCCCAGCAGAGCAGAACCTGCACAACCGCCTGATCCCCGCCCACCTGGGCGAAGTACACGGCGAAGCAATCTTCGGGACGCTGCGCTAACGCCCACATCTGCCAGGGATTCTGAACGCGGGTTCCCACCTTTTGGTTCGGCAGAATCCCTGGCAGGCTGTACAATTCGTGCCGCATTTTCAGCCCAGGAGCGCAGTGCGATGATTCTCCCCACCGGGCTTGACCGCCCCTTCCAACTCCTCTACAGCGAACCGGTGGCCGTGCCTTCTCTGCCCGCGGCCTATCGGGCACTCTATCCCGGCGACTGGCCCATGCAGGCCCACGCGGACCGTCCCTACATCTACACGAATTTTGCCCCCAGCCGGGACGGGCGCATCTCCTTCAACGAACCCAACGCGACCGACGCCAGCCACGTGACAAAAGCAGACCCCCACGACCGCTGGCTGATGGGACTGCTGCGGGTACGCGCCCACGCCATTCTGGTGGGTGACAATACTGTACGCCTGGAACCGGGCCACATCTGGACGCCGGAATTTATCTGTCCTCCCGAAGCCGCGGCCTTTGCCGACCTGCGCCAGGCCGAAGGCTACAGCCCTGTGCCCAAACTGGTCATTCTCTCTTTTGATGGCAATTTGGACTTCAGCGAAGAACGTTTCCAGAACCCGGACCTGCATATTATTCTGGCAACGACGGCCAGGGGCGCGGCACACGCGGCCGCGGTTGATTTGGCCGGTCAGTGCGCGGCGGGGGTGGATGTGTTGACGTTGGGCGGGGATTCAGTGGACCTGCACCGGCTGGTCCGTGTGCTCTACAGCGACTACGCCATCCACAATCTGCTCTGCGAGGGCGGGGCGCGGGTCTTTGCCAATTTCTTGGACGCGGGGCTGGTGGACGAGGAATTTATCACCCTTTGCCCCACATTCGTCGGGCGCAGCCCAGAGCGCTTTCGCCCCAGCTATACCGAAGGCGTGGCCTGGACGCCGGACAACGCGCCCTATTCCCAGCCAGTGAGTATCCACAAATCCGGGGATTATCTCTTCCTGCGCACCCGCTGTCGCTATCCGGCTTTGACACGGGCCGAGGCGACCCAATAAAAGCAGACGGCAGACCGCTGACCGCGGCCTGCCGTCCCTCCATGTACGCTAATAACTGTCCACCACTTTAATAATACTCCCCGTACTGCGCAGCCCTATGTACAGGAAATTATGCACCGGGTCGATGGCAATGGTATAGGGATCGGTCCCCAGCGTCACCGTCGCCTTGACAGAATCGTTTTGTCCGTGGATAACCGTCATTGTGCCCGCGGCGGTGTTGACGTTGAACACATTCCCTGTCGTTGGGTTGACGGCAATGCCGGTTCCGCCCACTTGGGGTGATTTCACATCGCCCCCATCCCCAACCGGAATTGTTTTGAGCAACGCCCACGGGCTGTCAACCTCCGGCTTCCACACATCCACAAACCAGTCCGTGCCAGTGGGATCGCCGGGGCGGGCATAGACCTGATACAGTTTATTCGTCGCCGGGCTGTAAGCCATATTGAAAAGCGTGCGGCCATCGTCCAGCACTGGACCACTCCGCTTCTGCCACACCCCACCGACCTGCACCAGCGCGGCCAGATGGCCTGAGTCCCGGTTCGCAATATAGACGCGGTTATGCGCTGTGTCCGCGGCCAGGCCATACGGGCCAGAGCCGCCGCTGTCAAACAGGCCGACCAGTGTGGTCCCCTGGATGACACCGATCTTCCCCGTGCCCCGCACCACCACAAAGACAGTGTCCAACGCGGGCAAAATTTCCATCAATGCCGGCTGGCCCCCCAGAGCGATCTTCTTCTCCACTGCCAAGCTCGTTGCATTGTATATCCAGAGATCACCGCTGGCGTAGTTGCTCACGTAGACCCGGTTGGTGGCTTCATTCACCACCGTTCCCCACGGCTCACTCCCTGTCTTTGCGTTGGTAATCAGCTCATTCGTACTGCCATTCACTACCAGCAGTTGGTCATTGTCTCGGCTGGCAATATAGACCCGGTTCTGGCCCGTGTGGATAGCCATACTTTTGGGGTGCGCCAGAAGATCGATGACGCAGCCTGTGGGCGGCGGGCAGATATCTGGCGTGGGGGCAGGCGTTGGCGTTATCGTCGGTGTCGGCGTCTGTGTCGGCGTCGGCGTCACAGTGGGTGTCGGCGTGGATGTGGGTGTCGGCGTTGGCGTACTGGTTGGCAGGGGAGCCACAATAATGGGCAGGTAAATCAGCGCATCATTCAACCCGGCATCCCAGAGCAATGTTTCCTCGCTGTGGCCCAGTGTGATAATTCCCGTGCGTCCGGTCGTAGGATTGGCGTCGCTGTCCCGGCTATCATCCCCGCCCCGGTCGGCAGTGGTAAAGGCGAGGTGCGATGGGGCAGTGAACTGGAGATAATACTCGCCTGCGACCAGCCCCTCGAAGTGATAAAAGCCGCTGTTGTTGGTAAGTGTAGAGGTGACAGCCGTGCCCGCCGCGGTGAAGAGGGTTATGCGCACATTGGCTATGCCCACCTCGCCCACGTCCTGAATACCGTTGCGGTTTACATCCAGCCACACCCAATCGCCAATATGCCCCTGGGGCAGAACGGTGACAGTTACGTCATCCCTGTCCTGCACAGTGCCGCCCAGCGTATCCGTGCCAGTGACCTGCGCGGTGTTGGTCGTAGACTCTGTCAGCACTCGACTGCACGTGTAGCGCCACGTCTCCGTCAGGTCTAGCATAGCATCGCTGTCCGTATCTCCCCCGACAAAGACAAGCGGCGAACAGCGATCGTCCACAAGTGTGATATTGCCCAAGGGATCGTCCCCGGCATTGGTAACGAGGAAAGTGTAGGTCACCACTCCCCCGGCAGCCACAGTGGGAGAACTGGCCGTTTTGTCCAGGGCAATGGCCGGGTGAATCACCAGCACCGCGGCAGTGTCCTGATCCGTGACCGGATCGCCCAGACTGTCTATGCCGGTGGCAGTGACTGTATTCGTCGTATTCACAGCCAGCGCTGTGCTGCACCGGAAACGCCACCGTTCTGCCAGGTCCAGCAGATTGTCGCTGTTGCTGTCCCCATCCAGAAAGGTGGCTGGCGCACAAAAATCGTCGGTGACGGTGACACTGCCCACCGGTGTATTGCCTGTATTTTCCACTGTATAGGTATACGTTACCAGCGTGCCACTGTAGACCAGACCCGCGCTGGCACTCTTCGTCACCGCGAGGCCGGATGTGACGCCAAAATAGTGGCTGGGATCGCTGGCTGTTACGGTGTCGGTGATGCCAGTGCCATCGATCCAGACACCAGTCGCCGTACCGATGTTTGCGTACTGGCCAACAACCGCGCTGCTGGTAGCCTGGAAGGTCCAGACCTCCGCGGGGGAGAGCGCGTTATCGTTCCCCGCGTCCCCGGCGATCCGGAGCGGAGCTACCCCAGGCACACTATCGGTCAGCACCACATTCGTCACTGTCACCGGGCCGGTATTGGTCAGGAGATATGTCCACGTAACCGGACCGCCAGCCCGGATCAGCGGCCCGGTGGGGGTGTCCGCGTCCTGGCCCTGGGTGGACTTTTCCAGCGTCAGGGCCGGGTCCCGATCCACGGGAGTGACCACCGACGGTGTGCGATTCTCGCCCAGAGCAGTCACTGTGGCCTGATTGATGATGCGGTCCACAGGCGGGGGCACAACGTTGTCCAGCTTCACGTGGAAACTCACAGTAAAGACATTTGTGGCCGCGATTGTGCCAATATTGACACCCCCTTCGTCCAGCGGAAAGGGCGTGCCGCTGGCGTTGTCGGCGATAGGCGTTTGGCTGATGCCGTTATCAAAAGTGGTTGTGTTGGGCAGATAGCTGGTGTAGAGGGGCACTGTATCGCTCACCACCACATCGGGCACAGGAACCCGGCTGCTGTTGCGGATCACAATCATATAGTCGAGGGAGTCGCCCGGATCAGCCAGACCGTCCCCGTCGGCGTCGTCGAACAGAACATACGTCTTGCCCGCGGCAAAGGAGGGCGAGGGCGGAGCAGTGGTTCCCAAATCCAGCCCCGGCGCGCTGGCGCTGGCGGTGGATGGGTCCTGCCCCCAAGCCGCGGCCAGGCCAACCCCGGCGGGCTGTCCCGCGGCCCGGCAGACGTAGACAACCATTGCGGTCTGGTCCCCATCGCTGTCAAAAATCTTGGCGCTCTGGAAAGGAGTCAGGGTCAGCAGTCGATCGTAGCGATTGCCCTGGGGGTCTGTCAGCGTGCCCAGGCCGTCTCCGTTATAATCGGCGCAGACGTTGATGCTGCCAGGCGTGCCGTTGGGAAAAACGGGCGTCACCCAGACCGGGCTGCCATTTTCCAACGGCAGCACCGAACTCAGCGGGTCGCGTCCCGGCCCCCACCCTACCAGCACTTGGGGGGTCACGGCATCATCGGCCAAGAGCGTAAAGCCCCAATCGGCCTTGGCATTGCTGCTGGTGGGGCCATCCGCGTCCACCGCGGCAATCCCGAAGAAGCGGCTGCCATCTGCTGTGTAGAAGTGCGCGCCCGACGCGTTGGGCATAGTCACATTGGCTGTGCCGCCCGCGGGGATCGCAATGGGGGTACGTGCTCCGCTGCTGGTCTCCCACTGGACAGAAATGGCCGCGCTATTGGGGTTGTGCAGGAAAACGACAGTGCCATCGCCTGCCGGTGTGCCCACGGGGTTATAATAGCTGCTGCCCCACCCCTCTACGGGGGTGAGCACATACCAGCGGCTCTCGTAAAAATCGCAACGGTCGCCTGTGATCAGCTGAACTTGCACCGGCTTGGAGGCAGTGATCTTGCCGCCTGCCAGCACACCGCCGTTGATGTGGGCACTTTCGCCCTCCTTGAGGGTGACTGTTGTGTCAACTGTGCCGTTGTTGTCCCGATCCACAGAGACTTCTGTGCCATCCTGGGCGGCCATAATTAACAGGCCACTGTATTCAAAGAGGCTGGCCGCGCTGGTGTTCTCGCCCACGGGAGAACGAAATTCCGTGCCCCAGCTATTGGTGTCATAGACCTCGACCGCGCCGGCCAGAAGGGTGCTGGAGCCAGTGCCCCAGGCCGCCCGCGTTATCGCCACAGTTTTGGTGGAGGCCAGTTTGTCGCCGCCGTCGTAGTCGATGACGCTCTGGCGGGTGGCGGTCTGTACGCCGTTGCTGAGTACCAGAACCGTCCCAGCCTGGATGCGATCATCGGTGGTTCCAGGCGCTGTGCCGTTGGCCGAATCGCCGTCGCCCCAAATTTGGGTGGTGGCCTGAATGGGGGCAGAGATCACAGGCTCGAAGCCATCTTCCCAGTGGTCGTAATAGATGATTGTGTCGTTGCTGATGGCGGCCACAGAGACGTATGTATTCACCGGTTCCAGCACATCCGAAGCCGTGTCATTGTTGCACAGCAGGGGTGCGCCGCCGGGATAGATGCCCCGAAGCGCGGCCAACACCTGATCCTCTGGCATGGGAATGTAGAAAGTTTGGACTGGGGGCGCGCCCACAGCGGCTGCGGGCACAACCGACCCGATCAGCAGCACAGCCATAAACAGAAGGACTGCACCCAGCCGTAGAATGGAGCGGGGCCAACGGGACAATACGGCAAATGTGGACATAGATTTCCTCCCCTGAGGTAGACGGAGCAGGGCCACAAAAGTACAGAGGACGTGTGTCGTTCTGGTGGCGCTGGGCGGGACGAATCAGATTAAAAGGGCCAATTCAGAGACAGATGATACTTGGAAAAATTCGATTTGGGCAACGAATAAATGGTTACTGTCTCATCATAGCAGAGGATACCTTACACAGGAAGAGGCGAATCGACTGACATTACGATATGAAATTTCTTGGAAAATCGAAGGGTTGTCCCTATAAAAAGCGGCGGAGACGATTTGCGCGACGATCGTCTCTGCCGCTTTTTTTATGAAAAATGCATGACTTTACAGCAAAAGATAATTTCGCCCGCGGAGACGCGGAGGCGCGGAGAATTTCAGAGAGAATCTTTTTTCATTGTGCTGTTCAGGCTGATGATGGAACAGAAAAGGGGACGCTGATTCACGCAGATAGACGCTGATCCAGAGAAAAGATCTGCGTTCCTCTGCGTTTATCTGCGTCCAGCTTCTTCACCATCAGCCTGATCAGCACAGAAAAATCCGCGGACATTCGCCCGATCCGGCCTGATCCGCGTTCTATTGCTGTTGCCTTCCCTCAAATTTGGGATTGTTGGACGGGTAACGCTCGCCGTAATAATTCTTGTGACGAATCCATTTGGCCGGGGGTGATTCGATGGCAGATGTGCTGGCCCATTTTAGCGTCGGCGACGGCGTGACGCCCGCGGCCGACCTGCTCACCCACCTGACGGTGTCGGGCATCTACGGCCTGGCCTGGGGCTATCTGTTCCGGATTGTGCGTCGTCTGCTCCCTGCACCCGCTTGGTTGATGGGATTGGCCTACGGGCTGCTCCTCTTTCTGGTCGCCCAAGGCGTCTTTCTGGCTGGTCCGACTCCATCGGTTGGCATTCCATCAACGCAGCTTGTGGTTGGGCACGGAGTTTATGGGTTGGCGCTGGGATTGCAGAACAGGCAGAGTTCGTAACGATTCAGTTATGCTCAGCCGCTACAATAGGGGCAGCAAGAGCGAAGGATCGTGCTGCTTATCAGTGTTGCTTAAATCAGATCGTCCCCACACAGGAGGGAACCCCAATGCTTACAAATATCCTTATTTGGGTTGTTGTGCTGCTGTTGACCGTCGCCGCGGGCGGGCTGACCTGGCGGGCTGTGCGGGCACAGCGAAGGTGGGTGAAGATCGCCGGGGGGATCGGCGCTGGGCTGCTGACGCTGCTTCTGGCCGCGCTGACCTTTTTCGGCGGCAAGGGAATACAGATGGCTTACTTCCCCGGCGCGCCGGAACCGCCCCGTCTGGTGGCAGAAGGCACACCGGAGCAGATCGCCCGGGGCGACTATCTGGTCAACCTGAACTGCATCGGCTGCCACAGCGCGGTGGGCGCGGAGGGGATGCCCACCGAAGAGCATCCCCTCAACGGCGGCTGGAACATCTCCCAGGCCGAGGGCTTTGGCTTTGTGGGTGATCTGGTGGCGGAGAATCTGACCCCTGGCGGCAAACTGGCAAATTACACCGACGCCGAAATCTTTCGGGTAATGCGCCATCGGGTCACAAAAGAGGGCCATCTCTCCGTCTTTATGTCACTGTTACCTGTCAACGAATACAGCGACGACGATGTTCTCTCCATTATTGCCTATCTGCGCACGTTGTCACCCGTGGAGCAGAGTGTCGTGACAGGCGACAAACTCAGTTTTCTGGGTGGAATTATGTTCGGGGCGGGGATGTTCGGCACGCCTGCGGAGGGCGCGCCGACGGTAACTGCGCCGCCTCAGGGCGTGACTGCTGAATATGGGAAGTACGTGGCAACTTTTGCCGAGTGCCGGGGCTGCCACGGGCCGAACGTGACTGGTGCTCCAGCCTCGCCAGCCGGCCCGGCTGTGCCCAACCCCCGGCCTCTGGTGGGGACCCTGACCTTTGAACAGTTTCAAACGATGATGCAGACAGGCGTCAAGCCCGACGGCAATCCCTTCCCGGATACGATGCCCTGGACGATTGCCAGCCGCCTGACCGACGACGATTTGGCGGCGCTCTATGCCTATTTAACGACGGAACCGTAGTGCGTAGTGCGTGGTGCGTGGACAAGCAGTGGTGCTGGTTCACGCACCACGCACACTGGGAGCGACGCGGGAACGGTAGATGTCACGGCTTTCCCCCAACGCCTGTTTGAAAACGGACAAGGATTATCGTGCGAGCATTGATCTTCTTCTTTCTCATCTCTTTCCTGCTGGCTGGATGCGGCGGGGGCGGTAGTTTGGCCACTATTCGGATGAAGAATATGCGCTATGTGGCCGCCGAAGTGCAGGCCCAGGCCGGGGAGTCGGTCACCCTGCGGGTCTTCAACGAAGACGGCTACGCCCACGCCTTCGATCTGGACGGTTTAGACCTTCACGCGCAGTTGGCGGCCAACGAGCGACGGGAGTTCGTCATTCCGGTTCTGGCTCCGGGCCGTTATCCCTTCTATTGCAGCACGCCGGGCCATCAGATGGCCGGGATGGAGGGCGTGCTGGTGGTGGAGCCGTAAAAGGCGTTTTCAAAATCTGGCCGGTAGGGGCAAAATGATAGCACCGCTCCATTGCTGAAAGATTGCCCCTACGGAAAGGATTTCCTATGCCCACCAGCCCACCGAAATCTACGACCATCGACGCGGCACAGATTCCCTACCCCAGCGCGGACGAGGCCCACCGGCTGTTGCAGGTGGCCTTTGACCGGCTGATAAAGCTGCTGGAAAATCTGAAGGAGGGCGAGTGGCATCTGCCCACCGCCTGCACCGCCTGGGATGTGCGCCAGATTGTGGCCCATCAGGCAGGGGGCTATGCCAGCGGCACAGGCTACAGCGAAATGTTCCGCCAGTATCTGACACCGCCGCGCAAGGGCGAGCTGCCGGAAGATGCCGTCAACCGACGGCAGGTGGGAGAACGGGCAGACGCAACCCCTGCCCAGCTAATCGCCGAACTGCGGCAGGTGGGGCCGACCGCGATGCAAAAATGGGCCTATCAGTTTCGGCTGGTCAAACCGATTGCCATACCCCATCCAGTCGGCGGGCGGCTTTCCATGCGCCATCTGATGTGGGTGATCCACAGCCGGGATACGTGGATGCACCGGCTGGACATCTGCCGGGCCACAGACCGTCCCTTCGAGCAGACCGCCGAACACGACGGACGCATTGCCGCGCTTGTGATGCGGGATGTGGCGATGCAGTTGCAAGGGAAGTTGGGTGGGCGGGGTCTGCTCTTCGATCTTTCCGGTGTGGCCGGTGGCCGCTTTCGGGTGGGGGAGGGGGAACCGGCAGCGACTCTGCAAATGGATATACTGGATTTCAATGTCTGGGCGTCGGGCCGCTTCAGCTATAACGAGGCGCACAGCCGCTTCACCCTCTCCGGGGGTGTTGCCTGGGCGGAGTCGATTCTCAAGCAGCTACTGATTTTGTACTGACGGGCCGATGGCAATCATCCTCGACCGCCGCTTCTTCCACCAGAAGTACAGGGCATAGCCGTCTGGCTGCGCAACCCGTAACGCCAGCCGTAGCGCTCCCGTGACGCTCGTCTGCTATCCTGTGGGGAGGAGAAAGATTCGATGACATTGCGTTTGGCTACATTCTGGCAAAAATTCAGATCAGCACCCGCAGTGGCGAGCGAAGTGACAGAGCCATCACAACCGGCCGCGTCGATCACAACCGTCCCCCCGCGGTGGACATTGCGCCCAACGATCCGCTGTTGGCCTATCTGCACAATTTCACCGGCCCCGACTGGGAGCAGGAGGACGATGTGACACTGGTCACTGTGCGCTATCGCGGCCCGCGGAAAAAACCCATCCAACTGACCGATTTTGAACTGCCCAGCGCAGCAGGCAATGAACGACCAGCAATGGAGAAAGTGGCCGAGGCAGTGGCTTCTCTGGGGCTGCCGCGGGAGCGGCTGGAAAGGCTCAAGACCGCGGTAGCCGAAGCCACAATGAACGCAATGGAACATGGAAATCGTTACCGGGCTGACCAGCCCGTGCGAATTCAGGCCGAGAGCGACGGCCAGCAGCTACGGGTACGCATTACCGATTATGGCGGCGGCACAGAGATTCCCGCGGCCGAGACACCGGACATCGACCAGAAACTGGCCGGGCTGCAGTCGCCCCGAGGCTGGGGGCTGTTTCTCATCAAAAGTATGGTGGACGAAATGAATGTGACCGACGACGGCGAAAAGCATACCCTGGAATTGGTTATCAATTTGGAATAGGAATGACTCTACTGCAAAAAGCCTCTAAACTCACCGCGGAGTCGCGGGGAACGCGGAGGTTCGCAGCGTTTTTCTCCTGAATCTCGCCGCGTTGCCCCCGCGCCCTCTGCGACTCCGCAGTGAAATTGACCTTTTTGCAGTAGACTCATAAGAATAGAACGCGGATGACGCGGATCGGGCGGATAAAAGCGGATAAAATCTGCGGTTTCTGCGAAATCTGCGCCCCAGCTTTTGGGAGAGACTACAATGAAACATAAAACATTCAACGCAACGATCAAGAGCGAAGAGGCCCTGGCCGAAGCCTTTGCCAGCGCCAGCAGCGGCGTCCAGGCTGTCACCCTCAACTTCGGCAGGCTGGACTACATGAACAGCTCCGGGATCGGTCTACTGGTCACGCGCCTGATCCGCGCCCAGCGCCAGAAACAGAAATTGCTGGCCTGTGGATTGAGCAATCACTACCAGCAGATTTTCCAGCTTACCCGGCTGGACGAGACAATCGGGATTTTTGAGAGCGAGAGTGAAGCGATGGGTGCGGTGTAGACTGGGCGGCGTATAGACTGGGCGGCGTATAGACTGGGCGGGATGTAGAGTGACAGAGTAACAGTCGCCACTGTCACTCTGTCAAAGACAGGCGGGCGCGACAGATGGACGAGGAAATCCAAAAACCGCGGGATTCCCATGCAAGTTGGGCAAAACCGGTGGACCGTTTGCATGTGCAAAATGTCGGCGGTGCTGCTGTGAATCTCAATGTGGAAGGACGTCGCCTCACGGGTCCTATACAGGAGCGGGATTCAACACATTCAGTTGCCAGGAGGAAGGCGTTACCGTCTGCCAAATCCAGTCACTGGCCCGGGCCAACGACACCATCTACGAGTGCGGCTTCCGGGTATTGGGCGGTGCAGCCCAGCAGGAACGTATCTGGCGTCATGTGCTCACGGGGCTGGCCGGCCAGTTTGGCGTGAAGGGCGAAGTAGAAGTCAAAAAGGTCTGCGTGGACAGCCGTCTGCAATGGGGACAAACGAAAAACCTGTGGCACAATGCGATTATCCGCACCACCCTGGCTTTGCCCCTGCGGGCATTGCGACGCCTGATCGGGCGCGCCAAATAAACAGGTGAAACAGACAGGCGGCGATGGGAGCAGACAGATTGATAACCTATGACGCCGTAGTTGTCGGTGCTGGTCCCAACGGGCTGGCCGCGGCCATTACACTGGCCCAGGCCGGGCGCTCGGTGCTGGTCATCGAAGCAAAGGGAACAATCGGCGGCGGCGCGCGCACCTGCGCGCTGACTCTGCCCGGCTTTCGCCACGACATCTGCTCGGCCATCCACCCACTGGGGCTGGGATCGCCTTTTATGCGTAGCCTGCCCTGGGAACGGCTGGGCGTGGCGTGGATTCAGCCCGATCTGCCCCTGGCCCACCCATTGGACGACGGCAGCGCGGTCGGGTTGCACCGCTCCCTGGCCGAGACCGCCGACTCCATCGGTCGCGACGGGGACGCGTGGCAGGCGCTGCTGGGACCCCTGGCCGCGGACTGGGAAAAGCTGGCCCCGACGCTCCTCGGCCCCCACCCTTTTTCACCCCATCTTTTGGCCCTGGCCCGTTTTGGCCTGCCGGGGATGCTGCCCGCCAATCTGCTGCCCCGCCTGCTCTTTCGAGAGGAGCGGGCACGCGCCCTCTTTGCCGGGCTGGCCGCCCATTCGTTTTTGGATTTCAGCCAACCCTTTTCCAGCGCCTTTGGATTGGTGTTGGGTCTGCTGGGACACAGCGTGGGTTGGCCTGTTCCCCAAGGCGGCTCCCAGGCCATTGTGGATGGGATGGCCCGCCACTTGCAGGAATTGGGTGGGGAGATTGTCTGCGGCTGGGAAGTGAAAACCCTGGACGAACTGCCCAAAAGCCGGGCCGTCCTGCTGGACGTGACGCCCCGGCAGCTATTGCAACTGGCCGGGAAGAAACTGCCGTCCGGCTACCAGCGCAGGCTGGAGAAGTACCGCTACGGGCCGGGGGTCTTCAAAATCGACTACGCGCTGAATGAGCCTGTGCCCTGGCGGGCAGAAGAATGCCGCCGGGCGGGAACCGTCCACGTGGGCGGGACACTGGCCGAAATTGCCGCGTCCGAGCGGGCCACAAACCGGGGACAGTTGAGCGAACGCCCGTATGTGCTGGTGGCCCAGCAGAGCCTCTTCGATGCCAGCCGCGCGCCCGCGGGTCAGCACACCCTCTGGGCCTACTGCCACGTGCCCCACGGCTCCACCGCGGACAGGACAGAAGCCATCGAGCAGCAGATCGAGCGTTTTGCCCCCGGCTTCCGAGAGACGATTCTGGCCCGTTCCACCCGCAACACCCAGGCCATCCACGCCTACAACCCCAACTATATCGGCGGCGACATCAACGGCGGCGTCCAGGACATCCGCCAGTTGTGGACCCGTCCGCTCCTGGCCTGGCCGCCCTACGCCACACCCATCCCCGGCGTCTATCTCTGCTCCTCCTCCACGCCCCCCGGCGGCGGCGTCCACGGGATGTGCGGCTATCATGCGGCGCAGAGCGCATTGAGAAGATAAGCTATAGGCCTCCAATCGACAAGCGCTGATCGCTTCTTTTTGGCAGAACAATCTTGACTGCGTGGTGGTATACTAACAGTGCCGATCACGGATCGGCCTCCCCGCGTGGATTTCTCTATTTCCAAAGGAAAAGTATATGCTGCGCCGTTTTCGTTTGTGGCATCTGTTTGTGATCCTTCTTTCGGTTCTTGTGCTTTCTGTAGGGCTATTGCGAGCCGCGTCCACGGATGCTGTCATCGGCGACGGCACACCCGCGAGCTGCACCGAAGCCGCCTTCGACGCCGCGCTCAACAGCGGCGGCGCCATCACCTTCAACTGCGGCGGCGCGCCCCTCGTCATTCCCCTCAGCGCGCAGAAGGTGATCAGCGGCGACACCCAAATCGACGGCGGCGGGCTGATCACTCTGCACGCCAACGGCTCGCGCCATTTCTACATTCCCGCCGGCGGCAAGCTGACACTGCGCAACATTACCCTCAGCGACGGCTTCGCCAACGGCGACGGCGGCTCCATCTTCAATCAGAGCGTAGTGGAAATCGACAACGCCACCCTGCAAAACAACGCCACGTCCATGAGTTTCAGCGGCGGGGCCATCGTCAACTACGGCAGCCTCACCATCACCAACAGCACGCTGCAGGACAATACTGGCGGCAACGGCGGTGCGGTCTACCCGCGCTGGCCCGGCTCGCGCACGCGGATTGTGAACAGCATCCTGCGCCGGAATCATGCCGCCAATGCGACGGGCTGGGGCGGTGCCCTGCTCACCTGGGACGGGGCTGTAGTGGTCATCGAGAACAGCCTGTTGGCTGGCAACACGGCCATCGAAGGCGGCGCCATCTACAACACAAGCAACTCGGACGTGACGGTGACCGGATCGACCCTGCGCCAGAACCAGGCCAGCCAATGGGGCGGTGCCATCGTCAACAACCAGCACATGCGCATCCTCAACTCGATCATCGCCGAAAACACAGGTCAATATCAGGGCGGCGGCATCGTCAACCAGGGGGGCGTGATCGAGATCGAGTCCAGCAGTGTCTCCGCCAACGCCATCACCGGCGCGGACGGCACAGGCGGCAACATCCTGAACTACTACCAGGGAGTGGGCAACGACATCCACTATGGCAGCCTGTCGCTGACGGCCTCGACTGTGGCTGCGGGCAACGCGCCTTTTCTGGGCGGCGGCATCTTCACCTACGGTCCGGTCACCATCACGGCCAGTTCGCTGATCTCCAACACGACCGCGGGCCGCGGCGGCGGGATGTACATAGACGCCAGCGCCAATGGCAGCGTCATCATTGTCAACAGCACTCTGGCGGCCAACCACGCCGGCGGCCACGGCGGTGCCATCTACAAGGCATCCGGGGCGCTCAACCTTCGCTTCAGCACCCTGGCCGGAAACAGCAGCGGGCAGGAGGGCAACGCCCTCTATATGGACCTGGGACAACAACAATCCACCACCGCGGCGGGCGTGATCCTGAGCGGCGATTGCGTGCAGAATGGGGTGGTCTCCCAGGGCTACAACCTGGACAGCGGCACCAGTTGCGGCTTCAACCAGGCCACCGATCTGACCAACACTGATCCGCTCCTGGGGCCGTTGGCCGACAACGGCGGCCCCACCCTCACCCAGAAGCCGGCACCGGGCAGCCCGGCCATCGATGCGGTGTTGGGCGGCGATTGCCCGGCCCAGGACCAGCGCGGACAGCCCCGGCCCTTCGGCCCCCGCTGCGACATCGGCGCAGTGGAAGTCGGGGATCAGCCGGTGAATACGCCCACATCCACGCCCACGCCGACGGCTACAGCGACCCCGACGGCTACCTCTACGCCTACGCAAGTCCCGACCCCCAACACCCTGAACTATACGGCCTACACCCTCGAAGTCACCCAGGGCATCCAGGACCTGAGCAATACAGTGCCGCTGATACGGGGCAAAACGGCCTGGGTGCGTTTCTATGTGGGGCGCTCCGCCGGTCAGAGCAGCCCGCTGGTCAGCGCCCAACTCTGGCATATCGTCAACAACCAGCGGGTCGGCTCGCCGGTCTATCCCTCCAACCCTGGCGGCAAACTGGCCCCGCCCACCAGCCCCAACCGGGGTCAACTCGGCGACACTTTCTACTTCCCTGTGCCGTCGGACTGGCTGAACGCGTCTACGCTTCAGGTGGAGGCAACAGCCAATCCCAGCAAAGCCACCGGCGGCTGCGGCATTTTGTGCTTCTTCTTCTGGTGGCGGGACGCGGACGAAACCAACTACAGTGACAATACCGTGCGCTCGCCCCTGCTCGCGCTGCAGAGTGTACCGGTCATGCGTCTGCATCTCTACAATGTGGTCTACAGCCGCAACAACAAATGGTACAAAGCCACCAGCGCCGAGATGGACGAGATCGAAGGCTGGCTGCGCCGGGCCTATCCTATCCCCGGCCTGATTGTATACCGCAGCGAGACCACAATGCCCGAATCCAGCATCTACACATCGGGCAAAGATGCCAAAGGCAACCCGACCTACTATCTGGACGCAGGCAAAGTCAATGACCGGCTCAATCTGATTCGCAACATTAATAAGGTGTTCGGCCCAGGCTTCCGGGAACAGGACCGCTACTACGGCGTCGCCACCAGCGCCTCCGGTGACTTTATGCGCGGTCTGGGAGAAGTGCCGGGCCACGTCTCCGCTGGCCCCACCGGTCCCAAAAACACCTCCAGTTGGCAATGGGAACAGGACAGCGTCTACTACGGCGATTGGTACGCGGGCCACGAGATCGGCCACACCTGGGGGCGGGCGCATCCTGCCGCCAACGGCTATGTGAGCGAAACCAACAAAGGCTGTGGTCAATCCCGGGACGATTTCAGCTATCCCTATGCCAATGCGGTCATCGGCGGCAACAGTCTCTATCTCTGGCTGGGCGGCAACATTTGGATCACCTTCCCGCCCAGCCGCTACTACGGCTTTGATGTGGGCCTGCACAAACCGGTGATCCGCGGCCCGGACTGGACCGATGTGATGACCTATTGCCAGAACGAATGGACCTCGGACTATACCTACAACGGCATTCGCGCCCGGATGCAGGCCGAGGGTTTTGCTGTCACTGCGGCTCAGGCCATGGCCCCCGCCGGTGACTTTCTGCTGATCCAGGGCCAGATTGCGCCAGACGGCAACAGCGCCACCTTGGGCGAAATCCTCACCCTGCCCGCGGCCAGCCAACCCCTGCCCGATCCCGGCGCGTACAGCCTGGAACTGCGGGGCAGCGGCGGCACGCTCCTGGCCTCCCACTCCTTTACGCCCACGCTCTATGCCGATGAAGACACTGCCAACGACGGCATAGGCTTCGTCAATCTGGTCGTCCCCGCCGCGAGCGGAACCCAGACAATCGAACTGCGCCGGGGCGAGACGCTCCTGGCCTCCCGCACGGTCAGCGCGCACGCGCCCACAGCCACACTATTGACCCCCAACGGCGGCGAAAACATCGGCCCCACGGGTGTCACAGTCTCCTGGCAGATGACGGACGAGGACGGCGACCCGCTCACCGCGGCCCTCCTCTTCAGCCCGGACAACGGCGCAAACTGGCAGACACTCCAGACCGGCATCACCGACACCACCAGTGTGGATATCCCCTATTCCCTCCTCTCCGGCACGGAGCAGGGGCTGATGCGGGTGCTGGTCAGCGACGGCGTACAGACGGCGCTGGACGATTCGGACGCGGTCTTCAGCGTCCAGCGCAGCGCGCCGGAAGTGGCCTTCCTGTCGCCCCTGCCCGGCAGCAGCTTTGTGGTCAGCCAGACGGTAGCGTTGGCGGCCTCGGCCTATGACAAAGAGGACGGCCAACTGACCGACGCCGCCTTCGCCTGGACATCGGACTTGGACGGGCCGCTGGGTCCAGGCGCAAACCTGAGCCTGGACACCCTATCCGCAGGCCAGCACGCGGTCAGTGTCACCGCCACGGACAGCGACGGTCTCAGTGCAACGATTACCCGCACCATCGCCATCAGCCAGGACGTGACCAGTGCGGTCAATCTGCTGGTGGTTATGCCCCAGACGGTACAACTGGTGGCTGTTGTGGGCACGACCCATCCGGTGACGGGAACCCTCGCCATCCGGGACGCCAACGCATCCACCGGTGTCACCCCGCCGCTCAACTGGACGGTCAGCGACGACGCTGCCTGGCTCAGCCTGGCAGTCAGCGCGGGCACAGCCCCCAGCGATCTGTCGGTCAGCGCCGACCCGACCGGCTTTGCCACGGGTATCTACACGGGAACGGTGACTGTCCAGGCTGGCGCGACGGTCGCGGACGTGGCAGTCAGTCTGAATGTCACGCCCCCGTCCTACAGCATTTTCGTGCCCGCGATCCAGCGCTGAATGCGCTTTTAGGAGCGTCGCTTCAATAACTTGATGAAGTGCCGGGGACTTTTCGCACCAGCGGGTCAGCTTTTCCAACCTGACGACACGTCTGACGTGAAGTCCCCGGCACTGGGTGATTTGATCGCCAATCCTTGACGATTATTACGAGAGGAGCGAGTACGCCCACGTGTGCGTCCACACCGCACGTGGGCGTGCTCGCTCCACCGAATTGGGAGGACATCGACCAGTTCAAGCGACTTGTGTTTAGTTTGTGTTTGCGCCCAAGGGGGCGTCTGATGAACCGATCAAAAGCTCGTCTTGTCCATCTGTTTTCACGGTTGACCGTTGTACTGTTGGCGCTGATTCTGGGCCTGGGCCGTTCCCAGGCTGCGTCCGCGGATTCCGTAGTGGGAACAGGCACGCCCGCCAGTTGCACCCCCGCGGCTTTTCATGCCGGGGTGCTGGCCGCGGGCTGGGGCGGCACGATCACCTTCAACTGCGGACCCGACCCGTATACCCTGACGCTGGATGGCTCCTACGGCCTCGGCGTCTCGCTTACGTTTGACGGCGGCGGATCAGTCGCTCAGGGCGGCCTGATCACCCTGAGCGGCGGACATCAGCACTCGATTTTCTATGTGAATCCGGGGGTCACGGTTGCCCTGCGCAATATCACCCTTGCCGACGGCGAAACCCCCGGCAACGGCGGGGCCATCACCAACCAGGGCACGCTCAGCCTCTTCAACACCACCATCCGGGACAGCCACGCTGCCGGCGATGGCGGCGGCATCTTCAACCAGGGCGGCACGCTGCACATCCTGGACGCCACCATCCAGAACAACCAGGCCGGGGGCAGTGGCGGCGGCGTCTTCAACACAAACAGCTACGCCCCCTATACAAACGGCGTGCTTGATTTCCTGGGCGCTGTCATCAAAGGCAACCGGGCAGACGTGCAGGGAGGCGGAATCTTCAGCCTGAGCAGGGGGCGGCTGGTCGATTCCCCGCTGCAGGAAAACAGCGCGGGCGGCGCGGGCGGCGGACTCTTTGTTGGGGCGGGCGATTTCGCGATGAGCGGCGCGTTGGTGATGAACAACACCTCCGGTCAAAGCGGCGGCGGCGTGGCGACAGAGAGCGGTCACGTCACCCTATCCCACATGAACATCTGGCTCAACCGCGCGGTGACCGACGGCGGCGGCCTGGCTGTCTGGTCCCTGGGCGGCAGCGCGCAGGTGATGGACAGCGACTTTTTCCAGAACCAGACCACCGGCCAGAAGCCGCCCGCCAACAACAGCAACGCGGCGGGCGGGGCCATCTCCAACAGCGGCAGCCTGACTTTGCGCCGGGTCTCCCTGCGTGAGAACGGTGCGGGGCACGGCGGCGGACTCTACAACGCGTCCAATGCCGCCAGCCTGGACATTCAGGAAGCCAACATCAGCGCCAATGCAGCGGACGTGAACGGCGGCGGCCTGGCCCTGGACGCCACCCACGCCCAGACGATGACGAACGTGACCGTCAGCGGCAACAGCGCGGCCAGCCAAGGCGGCGGGCTGGAGAGCAGCGGAACCCTCCTGCTCCAAAACGTCACCCTCTTCGCCAATACAGCGCCGGACGGGGCCAATCTCTACCAGGCCGGGGTGACGACCCTGGGCAACACCGCCCTGGGCGGCCCAGTCACCGGCCCCAACTGCGGCTTCCAGGGCAATCCCCAACCCATTATTTCCGGCGGCCACAACCTGAGCAGCGACGCCAGTTGCGGACTGAGCGCGGCAGGGGATCAGCAGAACAAAGACCCGCTGCTCGCGCCCCTGGCCTTCAACGGCGCGGCCAACGGCGGCTCCACCTATTCAGCCTACAGTCACCTGCCCCAGGCCGGTAGCCCACTGATCGACGCCGGGGACAACGCCAACTGCCCGGCCACAGACCAGCGCTTCTACGCCCGTCCCGCTGGCCCCTCCTGCGACATCGGCGCAGTGGAGGTGGGCGCGCAGCCTGCCAACACACCGACCCCCACCACTACACCGACGCAGACGGCGACGGTCACGCCCACGCCGTCTGCTACCCACACACCCACACCCACAGCGACGGCCTCGCCCGCGGTGCCACCCACGGACGCGCCCACGCCCGTGCTGATCCACGCCGTCCTGCCCAACGGCATCGCGCCCTCCCTTCAACTGGACCGGCAGCAGGGGTCAGCGGGCCAGCCGCTGACCATCTCCGGCAAAGTTCCGGCGGGCTATTCCCAAGTGCGGGTGGCCGCGGTGATCGACGGCCAGAGTATCGGTGATGGGATTGTCACTGCCGACGCCCAGGGCAACTTCAGCGCGGCGGGGACGATCCCGCGCCAGCTTCGCACAGGCCCGGTCCAATACTGCGCCAGCCCGGTCGGCGCGGTCAACGGCCAGTTCGCCTGCGCTTCACTGACTGTCACCCAGCCGCCGACAGTGACAGTCAACGGCAGCATTCCCATCCAGTCGGGCGCGTCTTTCAATGGGACGGTTGCGCTGATGAACGCGGCCGGCGCGCCCCTGTACAGCGCGCCCATCCAGACCAGCGGCAATTTTTCCATTGTCAATGTGCCGCCGGGGGTTTACCACTACGGCGTGACCGGCCAGACTTCCCATCACCTGCCCGGCGGGATTGTGGAGTTGCTGCCGAACCAGCCTTTCGACGGCTTGCAGATTTCAACTTCCGCCCAGTGTGTTGCCGCAGGTATGAAAACGACGCCCGTCCAGGCGTCGCCCTCTCGGCCCGCTTTTAAGTCAGGCCAAATCGCTTCCAGCAGCGGACGCTCAGTTTCCAGCGGGGGTGGACGGTTGGCCTCCATCGGTCCCCTGGCCCAAGACCTGCCCTTCGGCCTATACGTCAGCGGCGTGCAGAATATCGTCACCTTCACCGCCTCGCCCCAGGCCAGCGGCCCTGTGCAGAAGGTGACTTTCGGCTTCTACAATTCCGGCGGTGGACTGGTGCAGGAATTGGTGAGCACCGGTCCGACCTTTCAGGTTAGCTTCGATGTGGGCCGTCTGGCCCCCAGCGCCGCGGAGAATCCCTACGTCAAAGTGACGCCGACGGTCAACGGCAGCGACGAATGCCCGTCGTTCTACGACATCGAAGTGATGGCGAATCCCATGGCCTCGCCCTATCTTCAGCCCGCGCCCCACAGTTCGCTGGCGTGGGACGCGGCGGCCCAGGTCTACCGCTTCGTCGGGGTGATCCCGTACATCCCCGGCGTGCTGCCCTTCGATTACGACGCGCCCCCGGCCAATCTACCGCCGTTGCCCTATCTGGGGCGGTTGAGCAACCATTTGGACGCGGGGGTGCAGGTGGACGGCTTTTTCGATCTCAACGGTAGCGCCAAAATCCACGCGGTGGGGGTAATTGCCTATGCGACTGTGCTCAACAAACAACTGCTGCCGCCGGATACGGGTATCACCCTCCTGCGCCCCAACGCCAACTTCTACATATACGATCTGACTACTATCGGCTTTCCCGTAGGGCCATACCCGCTGGTTCCGTATGTCTGGGTTCCCACGCCCTTTATTTCCGTGCCGGTGATCAGCTTCTTTGGCATTGTCAGCGTGACAGTCAACGGCAGCGCGGGCGCGGGGATGGGCGTGAATATCGAAGGCAAAATCCAACCCTTGCGTCCGGCAGTCACGGCCACCCTTACGGCCAGCGGGGATGCCCAGGCCGAGTTGGGGGTAGGGCTGGACCTGCTGGGCGGTGTGGCCGATGCCGGGGCCAGCGCCCAAGCCTACACCAAACTGGACCTGCCCCTGGCTGTTGAGCTGAGCAGCAAACCCAGCGTCAATGCCAGCATCTGCGCTCAGGTCAGCTTCCGGGTCCACGCCTGGGCCTCCTTCGGCTGGGGACTGGCCAGCACATCCGACACGAAAACCCTCTACGACTGGCAGGACTGCGCGGCGCAGGTGGCCGCGTCCAGTGTGCTGACCGACGCACTCTCCACGCCGGCGCTGATCGCCGCGCCAGCCGTGGCTTCCGCGGCGGATGGCCGGGTGCTCTCGGCCTTTGTGCAGAACAGCGCGGCCACCGGCGCAACGCCGCAAGTGCAGGTCTTTGCCCGCTTCCAAAGCGGCAATGGCACGGGCTGGGAAACACCTGTGGCCCTGAGCAATCCGGCCCACAGCGCCTCCAACCCGGCGGTGGCCTTCGTTGGATCCGCCGGTCTGCCGGTCGTCGCCTGGACCGAAAATATCCTGAACGCGTCTCAAGCCGCGGCTCTGGGCACGGACTACAGCGCCGTTGCCAGCCATCAGGAGATTTTCTACAGCGCCTATTTCGCCAATGTCTGGAGTCCACCCGTGCGCGTGACCGACGATGGGGTGGCGGATGGAATGGCTGTGTTGGCGGGGAGCAGCGCCGGGGGCGTGCTGGCCTGGGTCAAGGACACGGACGGCAACCTGTCCACCCGGGCCGACCAGCGCATCGCCGCGGTGATCTTCAACGCCAATACCACCAGCTTTGGCCCGATCGCTCTGCTTTCCGCGGGGATCGGCGGCCAAAACGCACAGGTGGCCGCGGCCTACGACAGCCGCACCGGGACACCTGTCCCCTATCTGGCCTGGACCCACGACGCGGACAGCGATCTGACCACAGCCTACGACCGCACAATCGCCGTGGCCCGCTGGAACGGCAACGCCTGGGCCGTTCTCGACACCCGCAGCCTGCCCGCCAAGACCGATTCCCCCACAATCAGTGTGGACGCGGACGGGGTGGCGCTGGCCTTTCTGGTGCGGGATTCCTCGCCGGATGGTTCGGTGGGGCTGTTGGGCACAAACGGCGCGCTGTGGACGGCGCGGCTCTCCGGCGAAAGCTGGACGGCTGTGCCCCTCCACGACGCGGGGGGCAGCCCCGTCTATGCCGAACAGCCGGTTCTGGGCGCGCGGGGGCACGAATCCCTCCTCCTCTTCCGCCGCTTTGCCCCGGACACAGCCAACGCGGCTCTGGGGCAGATCAGCCTGAGTCGCTCGTTGAACGGCGCGCCCCCGACCGCACCCCTCTACCTTACCGACGAGGCGGCCCAGAACTGGCAGCCCGCCCTGGCAATCAACCCGGTCAGCGGACAGGCCACGATTCTGAAAGTGACCCGCGGCGGTGGGCTGGCCGCGGCCAGTGGGGAGAGCAGTCAGTCCATCGCCAGCACCCAAGCGCTGATGGCGTCCGACGCGGTCGCACTCAACGACGCCGCCGATCCGGTGGCATCCCTGGCTGTGGCCGACGGCGCGGACCCGGCCCTGGACCCGGTGCATCTCTCCGCCCGCGCGCCGGCACCCAACGCGCCCCTCGCCGTCACCGTCTCCGTGCGCAATGTGGGCCGGGGCACGGCGCAAAATGTGACCGTCCATCTCTATAGTGGCACATCCGCCAGCGGCACACCTCTGGGGAGCGCGCCCCTGCCCGGTTCGCTGGACTTCAATCAGACCGGACTGGTCACCTTCACCGTCAATCTGCCTGCGGGGGAGCAACCCCTCTTCGCTCAACTCACCACAACTGGGCAAAATCTGTCAGCCGCCAACGACGGCGCGAGCGCAACCGTTGGCGCGCTCTCCGCACCCCTGCCTGGCGCGGTGACGCCCAATGGACTCTACGCCCCAGCCCTGGATGTGAGCTGGCAGCGCCACACGGATGAATACGTCTCTGGCTATCGCGTCCTGGCCGGGGCGAGCGCGGCTGGCCCCTTCGCCTTTGTGGGCGAGTCGCTGCGGGACCAGTTTACGGATACGCTGGTGGCGCAGGGGCACCAATATTGCTACGTCGTCCAAGCCTACAACGATGGCGGCGCCTTCTCGCCTCTCAGCCTGCCCGTCTGCGGCACCGTGGCGACGCACGAAATTTTCTTGCCTTTTGTCCTACATTGATGGGGTACACGCACGGCTCGAACCAATCGGCGGCGTCCACGGGATGTGCGGCTATCACGCGGCCCGGGCGGCGCTTAGCTCATTCTATTTGTCGCGGTAGGTAGCCAAGTGCTCTTATCGGACAATTTGCGGCATAGAGACTTTACAACTTCCATCCACACAGACGCTTACATCGTAGCTCGGCCAGCCGTAAGAAGTGCTGAACCAGGCTTTGCTGTTCGATACGGTGCGCGCCATGTCCAGTTTGAGTGTGTAGGCACCGCTTCCCCAATTAGGGATGTCGTTGATGACCAGTGTGGCGCTGGGCGAGGGATCGCCTTTGTTTGTGTTACACAGGGAGACCTGACTTGCGCCGTTTACTTCCGCTTGACCGGCTTTGGCCCAGCGGTAGCTCAGAATGTAGCCGGTGTACTGCCCGCAGACCCAATCAGAGATACCTGTGTTCTGCACCCGGACTGTGACTGTGCAACTCTGTCCGTGGGTCATCAATGGGGGACAGCTTCCTGACCAGGTGAGACTCAGTGGGTTCCAGCGGTAGTCGGAGGTGAGAGGTGTCGCGCTGGCATCGCGAATGTGGACGCCAGTGTAGTAGTGGACGAGAATCTGCTCGGCCCGACCCCAGGCTACACTCCAGGGTTGATTCCCCGGTCCAGTGTAGGAACATTGGTTGCCTCTTGCCCAGCGGCTGGCCCCTTCCTGACTCATGCCGTGGCCGTGGCCGCTATTCTCGGCATCACAGGTGGTGCTGATCGGTTCTTCGACGCCTAGAAGATAGGGGGAGGGACTCCCGGCTCTATCCGTAGCATTGCTTTGGGTTCGGGTTTGAGCGTCGGCGCTGAATTCGCTGAAGGCAGGCAGATCACCGTTGAATGAAATGTACTTCTGGGAGGTAACTGCCCCACAGATGATCTGCTGGTTGGGATTGAGATTGCTGCTGGCGCAGGGGTTACTGGTGTCGTCCGGAAAAGTTGCTGTGGGCAGACTCTCGAATTTATAGGGAATGAACACCTGATAGCTGGCCGAGTTGTTGATGATGGGATATCCGTTTTCCCTGTGCCAATAGGCATAGGTGCGGGCTGCGATGGCCTGGGCTTGCAGGGCCACCGGATGATAATTGGTTCCCATCTCCTGGGGAATAACATCCAGGAGGTAGTCTGTCTCGATGGGCACGGTGGCCAGGCTGCTGCTATAGGGATAGGGATGGTTGGAATCACCGACAAGGGCCGTGCATCCATAGGTGGGATCATTTAAAGAGCATTGGAAACCTGTGGAAACCCCGCCTGAGAGCAACCTATACATACGTACAGTGACGCTTGTCGGTGGCGAGTATAGGAATATTGGTGCTGCGCTTAGTTTTGAAAAACTACTACAAAATAACAACAGACTTATCAAACCCATCAGGAATGATTTTAGAGTTCTCCTGGGCATTTGTGTTCTCCTGCTATGGGCGTTTACCAACGTCAATTACACATAGGCGATCTTCTATAATAGTTGGCTCTGTTTTTGACCATTCGGGACACTTGGCAAGAATATTCTTTTCATTGGGAGACCAAGCCAATCCTCCTCCTTCATAAAAATAAACTCCAGGGCTAAATATGTGATCACTGAGAATTCGCCGAAAACCGCCCGACGAAGTGTCAACGATATACATACCAAATAGTGGCGTACCCTCTACGATTTCAATTTGGCCCAAGGCCACCAAAAATTGATTATCTCCTCCCCAAGTAATTTCGTAAATATACGAAACCCCTAAATCAATTTGGACTATTTCGCTGTTAACGATGTCTAAGATCGTGAGTCCTGCAAACGGTATCGGTAAGTCACCAATTGTTGTGAGTATAGCCAAATACCGTCCATTCGAACTCCATTGGGCTTCCATCGCCCACATTTGAGCATGGTCTTTTGTACCCAAATCCACTTGGCAAATTTTGCCCGCAGCCCTATCAGTCAAGAAAAATCCTGTGTCATTAAAAAGAGCAAATCGATCCCTATTTGATCCCAAGACAACCCGATAGGGATCAGGGCCAAAAGTCTGCCCTATGGCGTGCAATTCCTCTGGTGACATCATCGGTAGCGCAAATGGAAATGCTTCTTGCCGCGTCTGCGCTATGTCAATCGAAACTGGGCGCTCTTTTGCCTCCTTCGCAAAAAAAATGAATTCCCGTCCATCAGGGCTGGCCGCCACATTGGGCGATGCCAGGCCACCGGCAATGTTTTCGATCGATTTGTCTGAGCCATGACTGATGCGAAGCGCTATCTGATTGTCAGGCGTTGCATCGGTAAAAGCCACAGCTTGCTCAGCAGCCAGCCAGATGGGTTTTGTTGAAAAGCCATACCGTTCCCCATAGGGCAGTAACTTGCCTGTTTCACTGTCCAAAGTCTCGATATACTGTCTGGCTTGACCTGGAATGTCTCGGGTGATCAGAATCCGCTGACTGTCCGGCAGCCAACCGGCGATACCGATGGCCGCCGTATGGGTCAAAACAACTTGCGGCTCCGAAAATGAAAATCTATCGATGGACTGTTTGGGATCAGGAGGCGTAGCAGAGACCGTGAAGGTGCAAAGAGGGATAGGTGTTGCGGCGACGGTGGGATTAGGCGCAGGGGCAGCGGGCGTTGCTGTCTCGATCGGGGATTGCAGCATTTGGGCAATGGGTTGGGGCTGAGTTTGTTGCCCGCGCAGTGCGAGAATAACCACAATAGATACCGCCGCCAGTATTACAATTCCCAGGGTAGTTCCTGCTAGGCTCAACGTTCGTTTCATCGATTGCCTCCTTGTAGATCGAATGTGACTCGCGAACAAATGCCAGCAATAAAGGGGCAAGAATACAGTGAGTGGGACACCCAGTGCTTACATTTAATTTACCATGCGGGGGGGGGGTAATGTCAATAGGTTTTTGACCCACTTTTGCAAGTTTTTGCGTAGTTTTTGGGGGGGTAACCTTACGAAAGAAGCTACGCATTCGCCTACCCATACTGGTCCCCTCCATTTGTCTGCCCGCTAACCAGCGTGCTACACTGGCCCCGCCGCGCACCGGTCTGCGCGGCGGGACGCAGCCCCACTGTGTTGCGCGGCACGTTCTGCATGAATGCCCTCTGGTACTCTGATACCCGCATCAATTGATTGCTTTATCCAGCCAACCGGCTGTATCCACTCGAGAGACGCAGCCACTCATCCATTGCGACAGTTCCGCACGCAGTTGTTGCGTATACAGTCGCATCGGGCGCTCATCTACTCCTTGCGTCCGTTCCATTCCTACAGGAGTTTCTTTCCATGCACCATCGACTGAAAACCGTTCCTCCCTCTTTGCTTTTGGCGGCGGCCCTGCTCGCCGCGCTGCTCTGGAGCAGCGGCCCGGCAGCCCAAGCCGCGCCATCGGCTATTACCATCACACTTTTCGCCCAGCAGGACGCAATGGTCCATTCCGGCACGGCCACCACCAACTACGGGGCCGGTTCCCTGGGCGTCACCAGCAACAACCAAAGTTTCGTCTGGTTCGATCTTTCCAGTCTGCCCGCCAACGCCACCATCAACAGCGCGATGCTGATGCTGATGCCCGCGGACATTGTGGGCACTGGACCCCACAGTATCGGCGTGGCCCGGGTGCAGGCGGCCTGGGACGAAGCGACCGTCACCTGGGACACCAAACCCGCGGTTGGCACGCCGGCGGTCTTCACATCCGTGGGCGACTATACTGCACAGTCCTGGAATGTGACGCCTTCGGTCCAACAGATGCACGCGGGCACAGTGGACAACTACGGCGTAGCCCTGCTCACCAACACACCGGGCGTCTATTTTCATTCCAAAGAGACCGGCCCCGCGCCCCGGCTGATCATCACCGCCAGCCTGCCGCCGGAGGATGACCCGGACCAGCCCGTGACCGATGGCAAACCCTTCACCGATCTGGGCGACGCGCCGGACAGCAGCAACAACCACGGCCAGAACAACACCGCCTATCCAGGGACACTGGGCCAGTTTCCCACTGTCTATCAGGGCACAGCAGCCGGTCAACCCGCGGGGCCTGTCCACGTCAACGGCCGTGTGGAAGCCGTCCTGGGCGACAATATCTCTCGCGAGCAGGGCGCGGACGGCGGCCCGGACGCGGATGGCATCAACAACATTCTGCGCGACGCGGCGGGTGGGGTGGCCGACACCGCGGACAACGACCGGGCCGACGACGGCTGGCGCAATCGCAATGTGCCGATCCTCGACTGCCAGCGCACGTCGCTGGTGGTGCGGGTCCACAAAGCACCAGGCGCGCAGTTGGAAACGATGTACCTGAACGTCTTCCACGACGGCAACCAGGACGGCGACTGGGCCGACACGGGCATCTGCCAGTTCCCCGACGGCCAGCAGGCCCGTTCCTACGAATGGATTGTCCAGGACTACGCCGTAGACCTGAGCACCATTGCCCCCGGCAGCAGCCAGAATGTGACGGTCACGACAGTGCTGGTGCATAGCCCCAAACCCAACGCCGAGGCCAACCGAGCCAGTTGGATGCGCTTCAGCCTGAGCGATCAGCCCGCGCCCCGCAACCCGGCCACCCATCTGGCCGACGGCCGCGGCCCCCATCCCAGCGACACGCCCAAAGCTTATGCCTACGGCGAAACCGAGGACATTCTCTACCGGCCCGATCCCAAAGGCCGACCGGGTGTGCTTACTTTGCAAAAGGCAGTGATTGTCCCCTCCACTCCCGTGGGCTATGCGGACACAGTCACCTATACCATTCGCCTGAAAAACACCGGCGGCACAGAGCCTGTCCAGGCCGAGATTCGGGACCTGCTTCCCTATCCGCTGCATCTGTTGCGCCAGATTGAAGATGGGCAGATATTCCTGGTCGATGTCAATGAGCTGTCGCCCGGTGTCAGCCCGCTGAATGCCCAATTGGAATATCGTAACGTACCGCCTGCCCCCATCCAGCAGGTGGTGCGCTGGACAGGGACCCTGGCCCCGGATGCCCAGGTGGAACTGAGTTTTCTTGTCCACGTCCACCCCCTCTGCCAGGCTGGCCAGAACACCGTCACAATCACCAACACCGCCACCCTTCACAGCGCCGACGGCAGCAAAGTAGACGAAAAATCGGCCAGCTTTGAGGCCGCCTGCCCCGGCTACAGCCTGAGCGACATTCAGGTGGGCCAGGAGATTATCAGCGACAGCGACAGCGGCCAGACGAGTGCAGCCCAAGCAAAAACAGCCGACGCTGAAAGTGTATGGGGCGATCCCCACATAGACCTCCGCACAGGTATACGCGGCACTTTCACCAACAATGCCAAGCAGCCTGTCACGCTGGGCTTCTCACTGAATTTTGAGGAGATCAAAGCCGGAGCCGCACAAGCCGATGCATCTATCCCACCTGTCTGCCGGGTGCTGACGCTGGAGCCGGGCGAAACCCGCACGCTGGATGTGTGGACGGACATGCGTCCCCTCGCCCTGGCCGCCGAGGCCATCCCCGACAACCCAGCCGAGGAATTGGCCTTCCGCAGCCGCCTGCGCTATGCCATCCTCCCCACAGGCGAAACAGCCCAGTGCGCGCTTATCAGCAGACTGCCCGCAGAACTGGTAGCCGAGAATCTGCACTCCTTCCAATTCCGCCCGTGGGATGTGGGCGACGCGCCGGACAGGAGCAATCACCCGGCCACGGCCATGACCGCCTATACGGGCGTGCCAGCCAACTTCCCCACCGTCTTTGATGTGGCGACCGGCGCGCCGGAAGGCCCCCGTCACGCCCGACCCCGTCCCTTCCACCTCGGCCCGCGTGTGGAGTTCGAGCCGGACGCAGACCTGGGCGCGGCCCCTCGCAACATCGACCCAACCACCAACACGGCCAACCGGGATCGCTACGACGACGGCGTGGCCCTGGGCACGATTGCCTTCCAGAACTGCCAGACCACAACCTTTCAGGCCCGGGTCTACATTAGCGCCGCGGCCCAGGCCGCACTGCTGCAAAAGGGGCTGAAGACCGGTTATATCAATAGCTGGGTGGACAGCAACCGGGACGGCGATTGGGCGGATGTGGCCCAGTGTGACAACACAGCCGCGCCCGAGCATATCGTCATCGATCAGCCCGTGGATATCGCCAGCCTGACGCCCGGCCTGAATACCATCGCCGTGGCGACAACCGGACCGGTGGCCTGGCCCGCGGAGATGGCCCAAAAATCCGCCTGGCTGCGGGTGATGCTCAGCGAAGAGAAGTCTGTGAAGCTGGCCGGCCAAGCCTACGGCGACGGCCGCGGACCAGCGACGGGCTACCGCACGGGTGAGACCGAAGACTATCTGCTACACCCCAAAGGTTTGGGCGCGGACCCGGCCCTGGAATTGGGTCTGGCCTGGCAGCCCCTGGCCGTCGATCCGGCTCCTGGCGCGGCCTCGGCAGAGATGACAAGCCACGCACGCAAAGTGATCCTGCGGGTGGAGTACAGCAACGAAGGCTCTGACCCAGCCCTGGGCAGCAGTCTGATCATCACTTTGCCCACGGCCCTCCAAAATGCAACGCCGTTGGATGTGGTCAGCGTACCCGATCTGAATCTGGACAAAGCCACTCCCCCCGGTGTGATCTCGTTGGGAACTCTGCAACCGGGCCAGCGTGGGGTGATCCTCTATTCGTGGAAGGTGGAAGAAGGCGAAAGTGCCCGCTCCTTGTCCGCTGGCAATCCCGCCTACCTCAAACTGGGGGATATCAAAGGCGAAGTGCGTAGCAGCAGCCCGGAAGCCAGCCCGGCCAACAATATCGCCCAGGTGGAAACGGCCATCCCCGCGATAGTCCCGACGCTGGGCTTCGGCATCCCGGGCAGTCCTTATCGGGCGGCCAACGCCACCACATCCCGGGACAATGTGGAGGTGAGCGGCATTGCCCAACCAAACTCCACATTGAACATCTTTGTGGATGGCCTTGAGAGCGGCGATAATGCCCGCAGCAGCCTGAGCCACTGGGGTTCCATCACCGAGACGGTCAAGGCCGGTACGGACGGAAGTTGGAGCTTTATCGTCAAAAATATGCCTGGTGGACTCTTCCGGGTGCGGGCTGGCTACGTCGTGCCCGATCTGGGCCGGGCGGCCGATGGGAAATCGACACCGTTTCTCTTTGAAGCGCTGCTCCGGGTTAACCCGAACCTGCCCATCGATCCCCTGTCCATGGTTATCTCCGATGATCAGGGCCGGGCCTGGACGCCAGACACCCTCAACTTCAACATCGGGATGCCGCCGTCAGTCTTTGTGCCGGGGCGCACCTACACGATGCGGGTGCAGCAGACGCCCAACACGCACAATGTGGGGCTGGCCCTCAAATTCTTCTCTCCCTTCAGCGTTTTCGGCTTTGATGACTTGGGTGGCGGCGTGCTGGGGTGGACGGGCTGTCTCACCTGCACCCGCAGCATCGACATCGGCACAGGAACGGCTGGCTATGCTCTGGTCATCAACAACGGCGGTGAAGAGACAGTCTTGGAAGGGACATACAATACCACTGGCCTGGGCAGTGTGACCGACGCCGCGAACGGCCAGCCCATCAGCGGGGCCAGCGTGCGTCTGCTGGTTCAGACGGCTGTCTCGGATACGCTGGACAGCGGCTTTGTCTACGAGACGTGGGACGGCGCGGGCGGCCAGAGCAATCCCCAGACAACCGGGGCGGATGGCAGTTATCTCTTCGCGCCACCCGCGGGCAACTATCGGGTGCAGGTGACTGCCCCCGGCTATCAGCCCTACACCAGCGCCGCGGTGAATGTGGCCGACGGGGAGGCTGTGGCCCAGGCCATCGCGCTTTCGCCCGCGGTGACAGGCGCGGCAGACGTCACAGTCTCCATCGGGCCGGGCGGCTTCGATCCGGGTGTATTGACAGTGCCGCCGGGCACGACCGTGCGCTGGGTGAACGTGGATGTGACCGACCATTCGGTGGTGGCTGTTCCCAGCAGCCGGGCCGCAGCCGGTTTCAACAGCGGCACGCTCAGCCCAGGGGATAGTTACACCCACACCGTCAGCGAGGCAGGTACGCTGGGCCTGAGCGATGGCACAAATCCTTTCAACCAGGCCAGCCTGGTCATTGATCCCGCCGCGCCGAATCCGGGAAAGCAGTCGATTTTCCTGCCCGCGATTCAGCGGTAAGCGTCCGGCAGAGCTTGCCCAAAAATCAATAGCGTAGAGACTGGGGGGGCGTGATTGAATCACGCCCCCCCAGTCCGTTGGGACGGAATCCAGCGGCGGCGGAAACGGGTGGGGAGGTGCGTTGGGTGGCTGAACTGAAACATCCGCGATAACACAGGGGCGAGCTTAAGCTCCACTTTATCCAAATGAGGGGATGGGGGTAGAAAAAAGAGAGAAGGCAGTGTAAGCTAGAAATCCATTATGAGGAGGAGACCTATGCTTACACTACCGGACCCGATTATGGCAGTTTTGACCCCATTTGCAAAAGCGTTCAATTACCGGATTTGGGATATGGTGCAGATTTTGGTGGTAGGCGCGATATTGACGCCAGGGAGACGAACGGTAACGGCGATTCTACGAACGATGGGATTGCAGGAGGAAGCCTGCTTTCAAAACTATCACCGAGTGCTAAATCGGGCCAAATGGTCAGGGCTGGAAATGAGCAAAATTCTGTTAGGACTATTGGTGGCGGCCTTTTGTGTAGCAGGCGTAGCGCTGGTAATCGGAGCAGACGACACGATAGAAAGACGCAAGGGTGAAAAGATTCGGCAAAAGGGGGTCTTTCGAGACCCGGTGCGCTCCAGTCACAAGCACATGGTCTATACATTCGGCCTGCGCTGGATGAGCATGATGGTGCTTGTGCCAGTGCCTTGGACTGAGCGGATATGGGCACTCCCTTTTCTAACCGTGTTAGCTCCCAGTAAAAAGACGAATGCGGCGAAGGGCAAAAGACACAAAACAACCATCGATTGGATTATGCAGATGATCAGTGCTGTGCGCCGCTGGCATTCAGAGAGAGCGATAATCCTCGTCACCGATGGCGGTTTGTGTGCTGTCAAACTGGGGTTACGCTGTGGCAATCTGCCTAACCCAGTCACTTGGGTCTCCCGCCTACGTTTAGATGCAGCCCTTTATGACTGGCCTGGTCCTCAACCAGACAGCAAACCGGGTCCCAAACCGAAAAAAGGCGAGCGTCAACCGTCACTCCAAGGACGTCTGGACGATGCGCAAACCGTCTGGCAACCCCTGTCCATCGCTTGGTATGGAGGCAAAAACAAGGACCTTGAGATTGTCACCGGCACGAACCTCTGGTATACACCCGGCTTTGACCCTTTGCCCATTCGTTGGGTTTTGGTCCGTGACCCAGCCGGTAAATTCAAGCCTACTGCCTTTGTCTGCACTGATCTTCAAGCCACTGCCGAACAGATTCTGCGCTGGTTCATTCTGCGCTGGGGTGTGGAAGTCACTTTTCAGGAAAGCCGAATTCACTTGAGACTGGAAACCCAGCGCCAGTGGTCCGACCTGGCCATTGCTCGCACCACTCCTGCTCTCTTGGCTCTCTTTTCTCTGATTAGCCTGTTCGTTTTTCAGATCATCGGCCACCAACCCCTGCCCGTTCGCACAGCTGCATGGTACACCAAACCGGAACCAACCTTCTCGGATGCTATCGCTTTTGTTCGTTTCTACTTATGGACAAACATGGAATCTACCCATTCCCCTGTCAAAACCACATTTGGGCTATTCCCCAACTCAATTTGGGCCAGTCTGGTCGATTCTATCTGCTATGCAACCTGAATGGATAAAGTGGAGAAGAAGGCGCCGCCGGGTATCGACCTGCTCTGGGCCAATCTCATCCTGATGGCCCCACCCAGCCTCCATCTCTCCGGCAAGCGCTATCGCTGGGCGGAGGGACTGGGCCCGGATGATGATGTTCTGACGCCCCTGCCGCTCGCCCTGGTTGCGCTTCTGCAAGAGGAAGAAGTGCCGGCAGAGGCAAGAAGCGCGCCCGTTCTCCCGGACACCATCCCCGATGGCAAACGCAACAGTACCCTTACCAGCCTGGCCGGTTCCATGCGCCGGCGGGGAATGAGCCAGAACGCCATCGCGGCTGCTCTGCTGGCCGAGAACAGTGCCCGCTGTGTACCCCCGCTGGACCCAGCCGAGGTGCAGGCCATCGCCACCAGCGTGTGCCGCTACGCGCCGGTGGTGACCCACTACCAGCGCACCGAGTTCGGAAACGCCCGCCGACTGGTGGACCGCTACAGCCGAGAACTGTGCTTCTGTCACCCCTGGCAGAAGTGGCTGGTCTGGGATGGCCGCCGCTGGCAGATGGATGTCAGCGCCGAAGTATCCCGCCGCGCCAAAGCGACCATCAGTGCCATCATCGGCGAAGCCGCCAGCCTGGACGACGAAAATGAACGCAAGGCACTCTTCAAATGGGCCCTTCGCTCGGAAACCTACGGCCAACTCCAGTCGATGATTGCCCTGGCTGCCATCGAGTCCGAGGTCGCCATTTTGCCTGAGTCGTTAGACACGGATATCTGGCTGCTCAACTGTATCAACGGCACGCTGGACCTGCGCACAGGGCAGCTCCGCCCCCATCGCCAGGAGGATTACATCACTCAACTGGCAAAGGTCGACTACAACCCGGAGGCCAGCGCACCCACCTGGCATGATTTTCTGAATCAGATGCTGGAAGGTGATGAAGAGACGATCCGCTATCTGCAACGGCTGGTGGGCTACGCGCTGACAGGCGAAGCCAGCGAGCGCATCCTGCCCATTCTGTGGGGCGGCGGCGCCAACGGCAAGAGCACCTTTCTGGAGGCACTCGCTTCTCTGTTGGGCGACTACGCCAGACGTACCCCCGCCGAGACACTGCTCAGCAAGCGGGCGGGTTTCCATCCCCAACGACGTCGCCCGGTTACAGGGCGCCCGTTTTGTGGTGGCGTCGGAAAGCGACGAGAGCCGCAAACTGGACGAAGCCAGGGTCAAACATCTCACAGGCAATGAGCGGGTTACAGCGCGCTATATGCGCGCCGAGTGGTTCGAGTTTACCCCAGCCTTCACCCTCTGGCTGGCCACCAACCACCGACCCATCATCACAGGCACGGATGACGCCATCTGGGATCGCATTCGCCTCATCCACTTCGCTGTGAAAATCGTCGAGGAGGAGCGGGACAGAACGTTGGTTCACCGACTCACTCAGGAAGGTCCGGGTATCCTGGCCTGGGCCGTGCAAGGCTGCCTGGCCTGGCAGCAGGAAGGGCTGCGCACGTCAGAACGGGTCCACATCTCTACGGCAGAGTACCGCCAGGAGATGGACGACGTGGGCCAGTTTCTGGAGGACTGCTGCCAGCTTCATTCAAATCTGTCGGTGCCAGTCTCAATTCTCTACGAAGCCTATAGAGGCTGGTGTGCGATCAATGGCGACGCGCCCCTGAGCAAGCGGGCGCTGGGTAGCCGTTTGCGTGCCCAGGATTTTGTGCCGGCCAAATCCAACAGTGTGCGCCTGTGGCGGGGACTGGACCTGCGTCCAGTCGACGAGGCGGACGCGGGCGGGACACAACGGGACATACAAGTGGCTAATGAGGCAGGAGAAAAATCCGTGCCGTCATATAACAATCCTATGTCCCTCACTGTCCCTTCCACAGTTTCTCACGTCAACGGCGTGGAACAATTCGGGAGGCAATCATGACTATTCACTCTTTTGCTGACGTCCTCCGCCATCTGTCACCGCCCGTCTGTGTGGTGGAACGATTGGCAGCCCAGGAGGCCAGCCTCTGCGTTGATGCAACCAACTTCCTGGCGCGGTGGCACGCGCTGCGCAGGGGAGAGCCGCTGGCCGAACTGGACGCTTGGCTCGCACGGGAATATGGGCCGGCCTCAGGGCCACGCCCCTCTCCCGACACGGCCCAGGGGTCCGGTGCAGAGGGGCGGCTCCCGCAGGCCGCGAGAACGAGCGACGCCCCTGATGGCACAGCATCCAGCCATCCGGCCTATGGTCCAGGGAGAAAGGGTGCAGGTCTATTGTCTCAACAAGAGCCACCGATGGCTGAACGGTACGAAGAAGGAGGACTCCTGTGAACTATGCAGATTTACACGAAGCACTTGCGCGTCTGCCTGTGGACCCCAACCATCCGGCAGGCATACCCGAAGCTCTGGCTCCCTATCTCTCTACACCCAGGCGCATTGCCCAAAGCCGTTGTGCCCTGCCCTGGGTGGAGAACCGGCTGCTGGCCAGCCTGGCTCTCTCTGGCTGGTCCCTGCGTTATGCACTGATGGAGGCAGAAGCCCACAATCTGGGTTTGGTGGTGCGCAGCGTCTCCCTGACCCGGGCCTGTTCCAACCTGGCGCAAGCCAGTCTGTGGGAGACAGCAACCGTACGGTTGTCAGCCGCAGTCTCGCTGATTCGTCTCACACCGCTGGGAAGAGAGCTTCTGGTACAGAGTGGGCTGGATGTGGTCGAATCCGACTGGGAGCGGGTGGAACGGTTGCATCGGGGCGCAAGTGTTGGACAGATGGGCCATACTGCTGCTGTGTGTGCCTTTGCCTATCAAGCGCGCAAGCGAGGCTATGCGGTCACCCTCTGCCCGCCGCCCGTAGGCCCTGCCGAACCGGATGTGCTGCTTACTCAGGGCGAACGTTCAATCTATGTGGAGGTACAGGGCCGGGGTGGAGCGGTCTGGCGGCGCGCGGAGAAGTGGCGCAACGTCGGTGCTCTGTCCGGCGAGTTTGCCATCTGTGCCCTGACTCCCCATCAGGCCCAGCGCTATGTCCAGGAGGCCCGACGCGTCCGGGTGATTCCCAGTCTGGCCACCGATCTGACTTCGCTCCACCGCTGTCAGCCCCAGTCCCTGTGGACTCATCGTTGGGGAAGCCAGTCAGGCACACGCACAGACCAATGCGATTCGGACGTTGCCGTATCGTTTGGTATTGGTTGCGGTCAGGACGATAACGATCAAACGAACGGAGCGACTAAATGACTCAAGATAGTCTCATCGAACTGTTTGACAGACTGGCATGGATCGGTCACATTCTGACATGTAGGGAATCTGAGCCAGTGTCTGATCGTTTTGAGATTGGAGCAAATGCACAGGCGGAACCACCCGAACGGAATACGCATGCCTCGGCTTCTTCAATAGCCCGTGATGCGGATACCAGAGCGAATTGAAGCAGCACACATGTGCTGTGGTCTAGAAGAATGTGCAAACTTCAGATTGTGAGGTATACTGGGATTGATGAAAACACGGGCCAAAAGAGATGCGTCAACACCTCTCTTGGCCCTAACCCTTCCGTTGAGACAACAACGATTGGGCTGATCTGATTCTATCATACGGCTGAGTTTCTGCAATTCAATAGCCATTTGAATTGACTGTCCCGAAGCATAGACTCCCCTAAAAGTCGGTGTGCAGGGTTCAGCATCATTTCGAGAATTGCGGAATTGGCTAGTCGTGATGGTATCGAAAGCTCCGTTGTCCTCATGGATATTCGGAGCTTTTTGTTTTCTGTGAGTGACTATTCAGGCTGGGAAGGGAGGGGCAGGTGGAATGAAGGGTTGCCATCCAAAAGGGACTGAAGAGCAAGATAACATTGCCACCCTGCTTGCGGACGGTGGAGATAGCCGCGAATGGCACAGAAAGAACTGGCGCCTACTTAAAGGCCGGAAAGCACCGGACACCTTTCTGTTTGACCTTTGACCATGCGGACATCGTTCTGACCAGATTGTTGTCAAAGGGCACGCGGAAGTCGGGACAAGTAAGTCAGGATAGAAAGACCGATGCTTGTCAAGCCGGTCGAGCAGGTTTTTCGGCGGGATTGCTTGGGACGTCCTCGCGGCTTGCTACGTAAGCAGTTCAGGCGGTGATTGCTGTAAAGCTCTGTTGTAGAATGGGCCTGAAGGTAGCGTTGGTCGGCAATAGTCAAGACGGTCTGGCGATAATGAAGTTCTCTTCAGGGTCAGCATTCGCCACCTCGCTTTGCCATCCAAGAGGAGCTGGGCCAGTTCCGTAGCCCAAGCTGTCGTACTGGTCATAACGAATGCAGCTCGCAGATGGTGGGCATTGCAGAAGGCGGTGCGCATTCAGTGAAGTTCTGATAGGGCTTCCAATGATCGTGGAGCGCACGTCCCGAAGTTGGGCAGGATGCCCATGGCAGTAGTCATGGCTGTCTGTCTCTGGCTTCATGATGTTATAGTAAGTCAAGGAGTCTCAGCTGCCCGTGAGGTTTTTGACAGCATAAATCGTGAGGTAGAGAGAAAGAGATCCTCGTGAAATCGCGGAGGTAGGACGCATCTCCACAGGCAAGGCAAGAGGGCAGAATTGTCAGCCCACGAACCGAAACGGAGGAGGAGATGTTAACCGTGACCGACTATGCCTGAATTCGCTGGCGCTACTACGTCGAGAAAAAGGCGAAAGAGATCGAACGGAGGTGGGCCATAGCTACTGACCATACGCGCGCGTTGATGCGCGCGGACCAGCGCCCTACCAGCGAGAAAGCTAAAGAAGCGCTGCAAGGCGTACAAAGCCAGGATAGAAGAGCCAAGGCGGGAGAGCGAACGATCGCCCCGCAAGCAGCGTTACACCAGCCGCAACCTACGAGACCATCCAGCAACGGGGCTATACAGGGCGGAATCGAGCTGCGTGCCGCCATGTGGGCCGGGTACGCAAAGCCAGCCGACGGCCTGCGGTCCCTCCACCCCGGCCCCTTGACCCCGGTCAGGACGCCCAGAGGACTGGGGTAGCCCAGGTGCGGCGATGGTCGTAAAGAGCGCACGGTGCGCCTTTCATAATGCGCCCAGTGTTACTTCCTGCTGATGCTTGTCATGGCCTTTCCCACCCAGCGCCAGGAAGCTTCCTTCTGGGGGCATGTCCATAGTCTTTGCTCATTTCCAGGGCATCCCCAGCGCATCAGCCATGACAAATCCCTACAAGACGGCCGTGCAGGGGGCGGATTTGGCGCCGGCGTAACCGGCAGGAACAGACCAGTTTTTACCAGCCTGCGCAGCCACTACCTCTTCGAGAGCCGCTCATGCACACCGGGGCCGGCCATTACGAGAAGGGCGGGGGTGGGAGAGCGATGTGGGCTATGTGCGCCGTAACTTTCTCACCCCTCTGCCCCAGGGCCGACTTCAGCGAACTGAACCAGCTTGCGCCAGGCCTGCCTGACCGATGACAAGCGCCATCCAGACCGGGGCCACCCAGATCGCCCAGCAGGCTGAGAAGAATGCCCCCATCTGACACCCCTGCTCGCCCACGCCTTCGCCTGCTGCATCTCTCGCCAGGTGACCTCAACGGCTACAGCCAGGTGACCTTGAGACCAACCGCTATTCTGTGCCCAGCCACCTGGCCCGCAAACAGATGGTACTGCGGGCTTCCACCCTTTCACATCGGGAGATTGTGGCCGACAACCAGGTGATTGCCAACCATACCCAAGCAGCAGTGACTGACAACAGGAGATTCTCGGACCTGCTTCACTATCTGTTCTTGTTGGCCCAACGACTGGCGCTTTGGAATGCCCTCCTCTTGCGCTGTTGGCGAGAGCAGTGGCCGCTCGCTCTACGAGGAGTTGCTCCAGCATCTGCGCAGCTACCTTGTGAGCCGAAAGCCAGGCCGTGGCCACTCTTGTCCAGGTCCTGGACCACCAGGCTATGCCGCCGACACGGTGCAGGCTGCTGTGGAGATGGCCAGCCGAAGGTCTGACTCAGTGTGGCTGGGGGTGCGCTTCTGTCTTTATGACCGGCTGCTGGATGTCACACCCAGCCTGCCGCCTCTGGACCTGACACACCGGCCTGAACTGCTTCAGCCAACGACGAATTGCCTCCTCCAGCGCTACGGATCTTTCTTGAGGAGGCGCATCGCCCACGCCTGACACGTTTGATACACTCGCTGGAAACAGTTGCTAACCCTCCATCTGGCGGCCATCTCAAAGGTTGCGGGGTCTGTGTGGCTCAGGAAGCGGCCGAGCAGAAGTGGTCCTACATCCACTATCTTGCCCATTTGATGGGACTAGGAGAGTTAACGCCGCACCTGCAACCGGCTGCACCGCCGCATTCAGGCGGTGTCCTGAGCTTGACGAAGGGAGGCCCGCTTTCCTGCTCAAGGAGTTATCGACTTCCCGACTTTGCCGCTGCCATCCCCTCTCCTCAAACGGCAGCTTGTCCTGAACTCTGGCCCAGGCCATTTTATCGAAACCGGGAGCCGAATCCACTTGCTGGTGGGCAATCCGGCTCCGGGCAAGAGCCACATTGCCATCGCTTTGGGGCTGGCTGCCTGTCGTCAGGACCAGCGGGTGCGCTTTCACACCGTCACCCATTCGTCAACGCCTGCAGGAGGCCAAGCCAAACCACCAGTTGCCCGCCTTTGTGGGAGAGCGCCTTGCGCCATCACTCATCACTCTGGACGAGTTCGGCTATGTGCCCTTCTCGCCTACGGGTGCCCAACCGTTCTTCAGTTCTGTTCCGCGCTCCACGAGCGCACCTCGTTGCTGCTCACCACCAATCTGCCCTTCAGCCAGTGGGCAGGTGTTGGGGGATGTGGATCACAGCTTCTTCGACTGGCTGGATCTTTCAGAGCTACAATTTGAGTTCCGGGGCGGATCTACCGTCTGCGCCAGAGCATCAGCCAGCGGGATCGGGGAGCAGGAGGGATAGGCCCAGTGATGGACGTCGTTTGTTGTTGTTGTTGTTGTGCTTTGGCTGCAATGCCTGTTAATGAAATGCTTGTAACGTTGGAGACCCCCAGATTCGTCTCGATTTGGACCTCTCGGAATGGACTCTGCTCCATGACCCGCTGGCTGCTTCTGTGCTGGCTGACTCGGCTGGGCACAAGGATGGGTTGCTCGACAAACTCCCGGCTGCCCATACCCTCGCCACTATCACCCGTGATCGTCCTGGTGCTCTGTCGTCAGAGTTTCACTCAACCTGCCATTGCGCCGCCCGGGGCCGCTACTGTCTCCAACGCCCGTCGTCAGAGGGGCCGCCCATCGCCTGCGCAACCTGGCCTTCAAACGCCTGTCCTGGGCCGCCGCCCTGACAGCACAGTCCTTGCCCGGCCCTTGGTCGCTTTTGACAACCTGTCGGGTGGACCTTCCTCTGACGGCACTGCTTTCTTGGAAGGAGGTCTTTGACTCTCGTATTCCTTTCTCTTTCTTGACCGCAAGCCCCTGCACCTACCACTGGGCTTGGCTCCACTGCCGCGATTTCTCGCATCACCGCGATTTCTGAGGATCACTTCTCTTTCACAATCCATCCAAACTCCGCGATTTCCGAAGATCATTCGCCGCGATTTTATGTTGACAAAAACAGCCGCATGAACCCATTGGGTTTGACCTGCGACCCGCATCCCGGTTTCATCGAAATGCACCACATCCGCCTGGGTCAGTTGCTTTCGAATTTCGGTCAGAGCAGGTTCGATGCTTGTTTCGACAGACTGATTGGCCTCGCCTACAAAGGCATACGCTGGTGCTTGCCCATAGAAATCGTTGAGCAACTCACAGGTACGGGCAATCGATGAAATGGTAGTTGTTCAGATAGCTGGTTTGCACTTGAGTCGCGGACCGTACTGCACCGGCTGGGTCACACCGGCTGGAAACGTCGCCCGTGCTTCCTTGCCACAGGCTGGGCATTCTTTGATTTCGGCCTGATGTTCGGTCACTTCAATTTGGACGGGGGGAATATCAAAGACCTGGCGTGATTCCCAGCCGCTCACCGCCACATGGGACAGGTCATTCTCGCAGTGGGGGCAACGGCTCAATCCATGCACTTGCCTATGGTCCGGTTTATCCACCCTGCGCAATGTATGCCCTTCATGTCCTTCTTGACCTCCCGGTTTGCGTCCTTCTGACCGCCGCAGACTTTGGGTTTTCGGCTTTGTCAACCCCTCGCTGCCCGGTGGTTTGCTGCTGTTGCTACTGTTCTTCGCCACCTGGTCTTCCAGATGATGGACGCGTTGACTCAGTTTCTCCAGTTGTGCCTGAAACAACAACACCAAATCGATGAGTGTTGCCTTATCCAGTTTCTCTAACTCTTCGCGTGTGACTCTGGGGAAATCGCTCATATTGCCTTAGTTTCGCCGAATCCTATTGGATTCACATTTGCTTTTTGTTTGATCTTTCTTGCGTTCAGTTCAGCCTGAATAGTCACGTTGTTTGATTCTTGATTTAGTCAAATGGGCACTTATCTATCAGACGTTGCGAACCGGTACACACCCAGACATAGATTCCAATCATTTAGGTTACCTTCGTGCATCTTTCTTGACATATGCAACACTACTTATGGACTCGACTTTAGCCAATTAGGCCGCTGTAGCCACGAGAGAGACAAGAGAGCGGAGCAAATGGCTGGGAAATAGGCAATGGTCGTGGGATGTGGACGACATCACATAATTCGGAATCTGGAGTAAATCCAGACGGACGGCGGCCAAAGCGTCACTGAAGGTCGCATCCGATTTTCGATACCAGGAAGCCTGCTGCCTGGGCAGATTGGGGCCATAACGATGAGCCATGAGTGACAAGACTGAAGAGGCCCAACAGACAGGGGGCGCGTGTTCACGGTTTTGGCTGGGGACTAGGTGACGTTGGGAACCGAAACTGAGATGTCCGATCGACATCTTCGTGCGTGACCGATGTTCCAGCGCAGAATGAACCAGGTCACACCCGCTGCGGTGAGACTGACGAATGGGAGCAGAGAAGGCGGCTGGTTTGAAGAGCCTGTTCCGGGGAACGCAGGAGCACCCAGCGGAGTTCAACAGGATTTTGTCCGGCTCGATGCCAGAGAGACGCCAGTGAGACATTAACCGTGCGTAAACCGTCTGAGTACCAGGAGACTCCATCGTCTGCCAGTCACTCTCTGCATCCAGGAGTCGGTCAGCCAGTTTGGGCTGTCGTCTTGCCTTTCTTGGTTTAATGTCTGCGCTTACCTTGGGCTGTGGTCCAGGGAAAGCATAGAGTTAGCATCCAGCCGCAGTCTTGAGACAAACTTGACCGGTTGCTTGAGTCGTTGACAGCGCTGCACCAGACAGATGGCCGCATAGCTGCCATCGCCGACCAGAACGATTTCCCGGTCAAATCCGCCATGCACACGACCGATGAGATGGCAACCCATTGGGATTAACCGTCCAGCGCGCCGTCTTGAGTTTCGCAGCTGTCTTGTGTGAACGGGCGGGCAGCCAGAAAGGGCAAGGCCTGACCCAGGGCACGCTCACTGACAGGGCCATTACAATCCAGCGCAAGCCCAGCACATAGTTCACCTGGCGGATGGTCGAGCGTACCGGGTCTCGAAACCATCCTTTGTTCTTGATTTTCCTACCCTTGCGTGCCTCTATCGTCTCGTCAATCAGAATCACAACCGCCGCTCCTTCGGGGACAAAGGTTTCGACCAGCAGCCCCAGAAGAATTCGGCTCAATTGCCAAGGCGACCAGATGGCCCGACTCAGGACCCGGTGATAGGTGCCGTACTGCTTACTTTCACCCAAGCCCATCGCCCGCAGACTGCTGCTCACCGTCCGTCTGCCGCTGCTCAGGATTGTTCCGTAGACCAGCGTCATCGCCCGCTGATAGGTGGGCACTGTGAAGGCTATTGCAAACGCACTCAGCAGTTGTACAATATCGGATGAGGGGCTTGGCATGAGATTCTTCCTTTCGAATGTGGCTTTGATACCAACATTCTACCCGGTTTTTTTCTCTGCCTTCCCCTTTCTATACTTTCATATAATGGCTAAAGTCGAGTTCTGTTGAATTGGTAAGGGAACATTTCGATCACAAGATGTTGGGTATTAAGGCCGCTCTTGGCAAGATTGAGTCCGACAACATCCGGGAACGTATGATCATGGGGCGGAGAGCTCGTCTGGAGAGAGGAGAAGTTCCGGGCGGCGATCAGGTCAAGTATGGCTATGCAAGCGTTGATAAATATCTGGAGATTTGCGACGAAGAAGCAACGATCGTGCGGCGCATCTTCGATTGGTATATTGCTGGCGAGAACAGCATGACAGTTCGTAGTCGATTGAACAGTGAAGGAGTTCCACCTCGACGAAGCAAGTTATGGTCAAAAGCGACCATCGGCAAAATACTCACAGGTGAATTCTATGCCACTGGCAAGATTCCCACATCGTTGGATGGTGAGGACTTTGAGATACCATGCCCAACGATTATTTCCATGGCTGTGTGGGAGAAGGCTCAGATAATCCGAAAAGGCAATAAAAACAAGGCCCGCAATGTGAAACGGGATTATCTGTGTCTTGGGATAGTATATTGTGCATGTGGATGGAAGTGTAACGTCCGCACAGTACGCTCCAACCGGAGTCGTGGATATGAAACGGTCAGTGGTGTGTATGCTTGTCAGCGATATGGGACCAGCCCAGAAACGCAACCGCAGAACTGCGCTGTCTGCACGGGATCAAAAAAAGTCGACAATCATGTCTGGAATTTCGTCAAGCAGATATGCAGCGCTCCTCAGCTAGTTCAAAATGCCATCGAAGCAAAAGTCGAACAACTTGAGACTGAGCGGATTGACTTGGAAGGAGAATTGGAGGAGCTTACAAGCAAGCTGGAACAATTGGGCACTGAGCGTAATTGGGTAATTACCCAGGCCAGAAAGGGCAGAATCACGGAGAAGGACATGGAATTTCAACTCGGCCAGATCGAGTTGCATGAGCAAGCGCTGCGCTCCGCAATGGGTAAATACGAAGCTATCCAGATTGCCCGCAACCAAGCAAACGTCCTGACAAATTGGGCTGATCAATACTTGAGCAACATACAAAAGGGAATCGCTGCGCTCGAAGTAGATGTCGAAACGCTGGACACAACATCTTTCAATGCCCTATATACAGAGTTGTCAGCAAGCCGGTTTTCGGAGAAATTCCCCGGCGATCGCAAGGGGCAACTGAAATGGGCAATTTTGGAAGAGAAACGGAAAACTGTGCGTACGCTGATTGACAAGGTGATTGTGGGTCGCGGAAAAGATGGTCACGGACGGACGATTGTACCTATCTGTGCTCTTGACCTTCCTCTTGATTTGGTGAATTCTTTGGACTCCGGCGACCAGTCGCTGGAGTATATCAATTCCCGGCCGGATGAGCGAGCAATGGTATTGGGCGCGGCGTAGCTCAGGTACGCATGTAATAATCGATTAGTACACTGTAAATTAAGTGATTTTACGTTTCTGTAGGTGCAGTTTTGAACTGCACAGGCAGCCGAAGGGGTATTCGTCCCTTGCGCAGCTATAAGCAGCGCCTACGCTAAGATAAAAACTTTGTTTACAGTGTAATTAGCCCCTGCTGCTTCAATATTTGTTCTGACTGCTCCGGGACAATAGACACCCCCTGAGCTTAGCACACGCCTTGACATGGCATTTGAATGTGGTACGATCTAAATCGTGCACGATACACGATGCATAATTCATCTTGCGCTTTGAACAGGCGAGACAGGCCAAAATACACTTTAAGGGTAGGGCAGCAATGGACACAGGGACATTGGTGGATCGCGTCTATCAAGCGCTGAGGGAACAGATTCTACAGGGCAAGTATGAGCCAGGGCAGAAATTGAACTTGGCCCTGTTGGCGCAAGAACTTCAGGTGAGCAATACGCCGATCCGTGAGGCGATGGCACGGCTGGAACGGTTGGGGTTGGTGGAGACTGTCCCTTACGCTGGCCCCAAGATCAAGCGTTTGAACGTTGGGCAGCTGCAAGACATTTATGACGTGCGTATCGCGCTGGAAGAGCTGGCCGTGCGGCTGGTGGCAAAGAGCGAAGACCCAGACGCTTTCAATGGCATGGCTGCGGCCCTGGAGATGCAAGAGCGTGCTTGCAATGGAGATGATCCACGCGCGGTGGCAGACGCGGATCGCGCTTTCCACGACGCCCTTGTCCAGGCATCAGGGAATAGTGTGTTGCTGGAAATGCTGCCGAATCTGTCGGCTCGCACGCGTTTGCTGCTAGAGTTGAACTCACCCCTGTCTAAAGGGATGGACAGGGAGGCGGCTTTGCGCGGGCTACAGGGACATCGGCGTATTTTTGAAGCCTTGCGGGAAGGGGATGCAGACACAGCAGCACAAGAATTACGTCACGAGCTAACCCGCGGCAAGGATCGCCTGGTGGTGCAGATGACCAGGCGGGAAGTCGCCTGACATCAATAATCGCCAATAATCGCCGAAAACACACCCGACCCGTACGAGAGGGAAAGATGACGAAATCAGACAGGACATCCCGGAGATTGACCCTTTGGTACGCACAGCCAGCCCTTGCCTGGAACGAAGCCCTGCCCCTGGGCAACGGTCGGCTCGGTGCTATGGTCTTTGGGGGCGTTGAGCAGGAGCGTCTACAGTTGAACGAAGACACCCTGTGGAGTGGCGGCCCCCATTGCTACGACAATCCACAGGCGTACGGACATCTGGCCGAAGTCCGTGGCGCTATCGAGCAGGGCGAGTATAGCCGGACAGAGTCACTCGCGCAGAATATGCTGGGAAGACACAAATTTCAGCAGTCGTATTTACCCCTGGGCGATCTATTTCTCGACTTCCCAAAGCGCGGAAAACCAAGCGAATATCAGCGCACATTGAATATGGAAACCGCTGTGAGCGAGGTCGCCTACCGCATTGGTGACGCGCGCTTCACCCGGCAGGTCTTCGCCTCCCGTCCTGATGAAGTGATTGTGATACGCCTCGAGTGCGACAATCCGGGCCAGATCACGTTTGACCTGTCTATGAAGAGTCCCCATCCCTCAAAATCCCACGCCCTGCCCGATGCCACACTGTCGCTCACAGGCCACACGGGTCCACGGGAGGAGAGTCGGCTGATCGGGCCTTGGGAAGGCGAGGGCTTGAAGTTCACGGCGCGGGCCAGCGTCACTGCCGAAGGAGGGAGGGTCGTGATTCATGGCGACAGGCTCTCGGTTGAGGGCGCCAATGGGGCAACCGTCTATTATGCGGCAGCGACCAGCTACGTGAACTATCAGGACATCAGCGGAGACCCGGCAGGGAAGGTTGGGGTGTACCTGGACAATATCCAGGGGAAGTGCTGGGAACAGCTTTACAAAAATCATGTGGATGACCACGCGGTACTTTTTGAGCGGGTATCCATCGATCTGGGCGGAAAAGCGTCCGAGGATATCCCGACCGATGAACGGCTTCAGCGCGTGGCCAGGGGAGCTGCTGATCCCCTGCTGGCCGAGCAGCTATTCCAATATGGCCGGTATCTGATGATCGCCGGTTCTCGGCCAGGCACACAGCCGTTGAACCTACAAGGCATCTGGAACGACCAGCTCAGGCCCATGTGGGGCAGCAAATACACCATCAACATCAATATCCAGATGAATTACTGGGTGGCGGAGGTCTGCAACCTGAGCGAGTGCCACGAGCCACTGCTGCGGATGGTGGGCGAGTTGCAGTCGCCAGGCGCGAAGACGGCAGCGGTCCACTACAAAGCCGGTGGCTGGCTTGCCCACCACAACACAGACCTGTGGCGCGGCACAGCCCCGGTGGATGGCGCGCAGTGGGGCATGTGGCAGACCGGTGGCGCGTGGCTTTGCCAGCACCTGTGGGAACACTATCTCTACACAGGGGACACGGAACATCTGAGCAACTCGTATCCCATTCTCAAGGGCGCGGCAGAATTTTTCCTGGATTTCCTCGTCACGGACAGGGACGGCTATCTGATGACCTCGCCGTCGCTGTCGCCTGAACATAGCCACGGCGGGGCGAGCGCGGACGGCAAAAGCGACGGTCGCAAGAGTGCCACTATCTGCGCGGCCCCCACCATCGATATGCAGATCCTGCGGGACCTCTTCGCCCATTGTATGGAGGCCTCGGAAATTTTGGGTATCGACGAAGAATTCCGGGCAAAATTGACGCAAACGCGTGCCCGTCTCGCGCCGATGAAGATCGGCCAGTATGGACAACTCCAGGAATGGCTTGTGGAGTGGGACAATCCCGATGACCCCCATAGCCACGTCTCCCATTTGTACGGACTCTTTCCCAGCAGCCAGATCAATCGCCGCGACACCCCGGCGCTATTCGCCGCGGCACGCACGTCGCTGATGCATCGCGGGAAACACCGGGGATGGCCGGGTGCCTGGAGAATATCCCTGTGGGCCAGGGCGGGTGACGGCGATCAGGCCCATGACATTCTGACAAATTATATTGTGGGGAACCTCAACGACAATCTGTTCAATGGGAAGCAGATATTCCAGATCGACGCCAACTTCGGCACAACAGCCGGCATCGCGGAGATGCTTTTGCAGAGCCACGGCGGCGAAATCCATCTTCTGCCCGCGCTGCCGCAGGCCTGGCCGGAGGGAAGTGTGACAGGTCTGCGCGCACGCGGTGGATTTGAGATTGATATGTGGTGGGAGAAGGGCGTGTTGTCCAGGGCCGCCATCCGTGCGGACAGAAACGGTACTTGCCAGCTACGCGCAGGTGTCCCCGTTGTGATCAAGCAGGATGACAATTTGGTCAAAACCGATGAAATCGCTGAAGGAGTGATTTCATTCCCGGCGGCAGAAGCCCAGGCGTATGTGGTTGTCCCTGCGTAGCTGAAGTTCACCCGGTTGTTTACTCCCAGCCGCTCAGAAACGGGAACTGATCGAAAAAATGGGGGAAGGTCACCAACAGCGTATCCGTTGGCTATGACGACAATGACTCTGCATAGGAGAAAATGATGGAATACGGATATTTGGGGAAATCCGGACTGTACGCGTCGAGGATCAGCATCGGCGGCGTACAACTCGGCTCAGAAGACCTCTCTCAGCGCCAGGTCGATCGGATCATCGCTGCTATGTTCGATGTTGGCATCAATCTAATCGACACCGCGTACATTTACGGCAACGGCCAGTCGGAAGTACGGATCGGCAAGGCATTGGGCGCGAAGAGAAACGATGTGATCCTCGTGACAAAGGGCGGGCATTATAAGGCGCAGTACGATCCACCCAGCGTCGGTGCGCCGTCGCGCAGATATCTGGTGCGGGAGGTAGAGACCTGCCTGAAGCGGCTGAACACCGACTACATTGACGTGTATATGTGGCACATGGGCAACTCGGTCCCGCCGCATGAAATGCTCAGGGCGATGGATGACCTGGTAAAAAGCGGCAAAGTCCTCTACATTGGCGGCTCCAACACGCCAGCCTGGAAGTTGGGGGTTGCCTCGGAGTACGCACGCAATCACGGCATGAATCCAGTCGTGCTCGAACAGAGCGGATACTCGATGCTCAACCGGAGCCGCGAATTGGACACGATCCCCTGCTGTCTGGAGTATGGGATCAGTTTTATGCCCTACCGGGCGCTGCAGAGCGGTTTTCTTTCCGGCAGATACAAGCAAGGCGAACCGGTCCCTGAGGACACGGCGGTGGGGAGATACAACAAGCCGACGCTCGACCGGATGTCCACCGACGAGAATTGGGAAATCCTGGCGCAGCTCACACAGGTGGCCGGAGACCTGGGCATCCCACTTCCGGAATTGGCCCTGGCGTGGCTCCTCCATCAATCAGCGGTGGATACGGTTCTCGTCGGCGCAAGCAGACCCGAACAGGTCATTGAGAATGCCAAGGCAGCGAATGTCAAACTCAGCCCGGACGTTCTGGCCCGGCTGGATGAGATATTGAGGAGAAACGACTGATGAGCGTACCCAAGAAAGTTCTTGTGACCGGCGCAACCGGGCATGTGGGCAGCAGTATCTATCTGGTTTTAGCGGCCCAGCCGGAAAAGTACGATGTCTACGCGCTGGATCGGCAGCGTGAATTTTCTGGCCGCGTGCCGGTCAGGAACCAGGATTTGAAAATCCCGGATGAGAAGTTCCATCTGTGCAATCTGGCCGATGCCGGGGCAGTTCGACAGGCGGTTGAGGGGATGGATGTGGTGGTTCATCTTGGCGCGGACCCAGGCGACGACGGAAGCTGGGAGAGCCTGCTGAACAACAATATTGTGGGCACGTACAATGTCTTTGAGGCCTGCCGGGATGCTGGCGTGCCCCGGGTGATTGCCGCCAGCAGTATTATGGTTTCCCAGGAGCAACGGGAGCAGGAGCCTTACAAATCGATCTTCGACAAGCGCTTCGACGATGTGCCCAAGGATTACCCGATGCTCACACCGGCGACACCCGCGGAGCCGCGAGGGATTTACGGCGCCACCAAAGTGTGGTCGGAGTCCCTGGCACGGGTGTACGCCAATGCCCACGGCATGTCGTGCATCTGCATCCGTATCGGTCAGGTGGAACGGGATCGGCCCCGACCGCCCCACGGCCACGACTTTTTTGTGAGCCAGCGGGATATCGCCCAGATTATGGAGTGCGCCGTCAACGCGGACGAGAAACTGCGATTTGGGATCTTCTACGGCATCTCGAACAATGACTGGCGCTGGATGGATATTGAGCATGCCCGGGAAAAACTGGGGTATGTGCCCCTGGACAGGGCAGAAGACAACTTCGTCTATTGAGTTGAGATAGAAGATGAATCATACAAGCAGGCGATATTCCCGCACGTGAATTCGGGAAAACCGGCGAGATGCTCACTGTGATCGGGCCTGGCGGCGCGCGTTTCCGGATGGTCTCGTGGGAGGAGGCAACGGCCATCGTGCGCCGCTGCTACGACCTGGGGATCAACTACTACGACTGCTCCCACAACTACTGGGGCGGACGCTCGGAGGAGGTCTACGGCGCGGTCAGCCCACAAACGGTGGTCCCCCAGCAAATCAGATCCACAGAAGAAACTGAATGAGCAGGAGGGTTTTACAGCGTCCGATGCGATTCGGACTTCGGCATTCTGGTTTCTGGTGGTGGGCATGACGTTGCAACAGTTCCTGAGAACGGGCGTCATAAGTCAACTGGTACCGCATCTCCAGCAGGTTGGATTCAGCCTCTCTGCCGCTTCTGGGGCGATGATGCTTCTCGCCTCCTTCGGCACGTCGAGCAAGCTCATTTTTGGCCGTCTCAGTGAGACGATGACCGCGCGCCTGGCCTTTTTTGCAAGGTGCTGGGCTGGCAATTTTGGTCCTATCAGGCGGTTCCCTGGCTTCCTGGGGCGGTATCGCCGTGCTTGGGCTGGGTATGGGAGGTGTGGGTACCCTGACGCCTTTGCTGATTGCCGACCTGTTTGGTCTCAGACAGTTCGGCAGCATTATCGGATTGACCCGTTTGCCCATCATCATTCCGGTCATTGTCGGCCCGATTATGGCCGGGCTGATCTTTGACGCGATGGGGAGTTACAACCTGGTGTTCCTCATTACGATCGGATTGTTGATTGCGTCACTGGAGGCTTTTCTGCTGACAAAGGTGCCTCCCAAAGCGGTCTTGCCCCTGCCTTCCCACAAGTAGGGAAAACAGAACTGAAACTCCACCGGGGATGCAACCCCTCCCCCTTTCAGGGCAGCCAAATCAACGATCTTCCCTGGCTGATTCATAGCTCTTGTTTCGGCAAATGATATACGCAAAGATAGCCCGCATTTGCTCTCACCACAAGCCCGATGGTTCTGGAAACAGCGTGAATCGGACAGGTATGCTACAGTACCGCCATATCCGGCGGCTGATAGCTGCTCTCCAGGCCGCGCCAGGGGGTTCCACAGAAGCGGCTGATGACAGCCCACTCGCCCGCGCTCAGGTTGCCGTGGTGGTGGTAGAGGAATCGTTTCAGCCCGGCTGAGTCCGCGGATTGGAGCAACATCAGCAGGTCCCGCGGCGACATGGGATCGCCGTCGTGGGGCCAGCGCCCTGTGTCAACCCAGGGCACGATCCGCTCTGGATCGTCCACAGCCGCCAGGGCACGGACGGTCTCTTGGGTGACAATCCGGGCGAAGAATTCCGGCGAAAGCGCGCTTTCCAGGTCATCTCTGTTCGACACATTGGGCAGAGAAAGGCCAAAGAGGGCAGCGACCACAGCCAGCGCTTCGCCGTCGGTCAACCCCGGATTCCAATGGACGAGGGTTTCCACATAGCGGTAGATTGTCCCCAGCATGCCATCGAAACCCCGCTGGAAAAAATAGTGTTTGGGCAGGAGAATATCCAGAAATTCGGCCAGGCGCACAAAATCATAGCCGCAGAGAGGGGCAAAGGCTGCTGAGCGCGGACCTACCCCCAGTTTGATGGGATAGTCCAGGGCTGCATCCACCTGGGTGCGGATGCCTTGAAAGAAGGCGGTCAAGGAATCGACCCGGAATTGCAGCCAAGCGAAGAGGTCCGGATCGCCCTGAAACAGGCGTGCGCCGCCCAACAGACCGCCGTGGGCGTGGAGTGCAATATGGGAAGACTTCAGCGTGTGGAAGTTGGCAAAGAGGCGATCTTTGGCCTCCACCAACGCGGGATAATCATAGCCCAGTTCCTGGCATTTGGCCGCGGCACTTTCGGGCAGATCGTTGAAGATATACGAGCGGTGGTTCATGTGGTGGGGTGCGATTTCATAGCCCCATTCCGGCCCATCCATAATCGCGCCGTCCACCATTGGGTAGTGTTGCAGGGCGTCCACCATACGCGCGGCAAGCGCTCGCTGGGTCAGGTTGTCCACAATCGGGTTGCCGGTGGCGTCGGGACCGGCCCCGGCCCCGGCCTGAAAGAGCCAGACCGCCCAGCCCCGGTCCTTGGCCGCCTGGAGCATCTGATCCAACCGGCGCTGCTGTTGGACCTCTGCCACCGGATCGGTGGGGGTCGCCACGCCGAACTGTTGATAGACACGAGGATTGGGGGCAAAACTGGCCAACGGCTGCTGTCCTGAATCGAAGCGGGTTCCCGGCATCAATTTAGGCTGATTGAAAAAGAGCGGCCCAATCACGAGACCGTCGATGCCGCCTGCTTCCCAGGCGTCGAATATCCGTTCGTAATCGTCCAACACGTGTTCGATGTCGCGCATGACATCCATCCAAAGTTTCATAACTGCACTTGCCTCTGTTGTGAAATGGGGGAATCGTTCCGTCTTTGATACTATACTGCGGTTCGTTTGAAAGCTGCCCTACCAAACATATTGCTACACAAACGTACCACACTCACCAGATCGTCTTTGCCAGGAGGCATTATTCCCCATGACTGTCCCGACGTTTTCTGCAACCGAACGCCAGATTCCACCCCGCTGGGCCGTAGAACAGCGGGAACTGATCAGCCTGATGAACCGCACGGCAACTTTCTTTGCCGAGCAATACACCCGACCCGATGGCACGCTGAAGTGGCGGGAAAAATGGTCAGGTATGGATGGCACGGACAATGGGTATGAGATATTCATTCCCTATCCCCTCTTCTATCTCCTGGGCGGCGGCGACCACGTGAGGGAATTGGCCCAAAAGGAGTGGGATGCCATCACCTGGCAGTTCACAGAGTATGGAACCATTGACCGGGAATTCGTGGCCTATTTTGACTGGTTCCACCACTCGGAAAGCTATCCCTACCTCTTCAATCTGGCCCTGGGCGATCCGGCGCATCACATCAACCGCAGCCGGGCTATGCGCTTTGCAGCCATGTATACGGGGGACGATCCCCTGGCCCCCAACTGGGATGCCGAGCACAAGCTGATCCGCTCGCCCATCAACGGCAGCCACGGCCCCCGCCACCAGATGACAGCCGAGGATTGGGTCAACCACCGCCCGGTGCTGGCTGAGTATCTGGTCCCCTATGAGGACTTCCCTGGCCTGGACAGCGACGACCCCTTTGTCCGGGTGGACTGGAACGACGACGACATCTTTGCCCAGGTTCTGGAGATGCTCAACCAGCGCATGGCCAAAGGCGATGTGCCGCTGAACCTGAGCGCCACTACACTGGTCACCCACGCCTACCTCTTCACAGGCGAAGAACGGCTCAAACAGTGGGTCCTCGACTATCTTTCGGCCTGGATGGAGCGGACCCAACGCAACCAGGGCATTATGCCGGACAATGTGGGCCTTTCCGATGAGATCGGCGAAATGATGAACGGCAAGTGGTGGGGCGGCTATTATGGCTGGCGTTGGCCCCACGGCGCGCGCAACATTCTGGAACCGGCACTGGTGGCCGGCAGCAACGCGATGCTGATGACCGGCGACCCATCCTGGCTGGACCTGCACCGCTCCCAGTTGGATATGCTCTGGTCCCTGCGCAAAGAGGAGGGCGGCACGACGCTGCTGCCCACCCGCCACGGGGATTGCGGCTGGTTCGATTATCAGCCCATCACCCCGCAACACTTTTTCACCCACCACCACATCCGCCTGTGGGTGATGACACAGTTGCCCCAGGACCGGGTCTGGCTGGACACATTCTTCCCCCAGCAGGAAGGCTTTGCAGAACTGCGGGCCAATTGGCCTTCTTTCAAAGGTGGCCCCTGCCCACCCAATAGCTGGTTTGCCTACACCGAAGGCCACAACCCGGACTATCCCCACCAGATTCTTGCGGAGAGCCGGGAAGGCGTCTACCGGGCGTTGGAACGGATCGACAACGACGACGCGGATCCAGAGGATGTGATCTGCAACCACTACCACAGCCTGATCCCGGTAGTTCCCGACGGGCTGATCCAGATGATGATGGGCACGCCTTCGGCTGTCTACAACGGCGGCCTGCTGCACACATCCCTCTGCTACTTCGACCCGCAACAGGCGCGGATGGGAATTCCCGATGGGGTGGCGGCGCTGGTGGACAAGGCCAACGGCGACAGCGTGGCGGTGACGCTGGTGAATACCGACCCGGTGGAATCCCGCAGCGTCCTCGTCCAGTCCGGTATGTTTGGCGAACACGCGTTCACGTGGGTGGAAAAGGATGGCGCGCCCCGGACGACAGTAGACGGCAAATGGATAGAGGTGCAGCTGGGGCCATGCGCGCAGATTCGGTTGCAGATGGGACTGAAGCGTTTTGCCAACCGCCCGGCCTACGGACATCCCCACTTTGCGTAAAGGGTAGAGCAGAGGCTACTCCACAAAAAGTCCCCGGCACTTCCCGGAGTTCGATGGCTGGATTGGGTCATCGTGACTCACCGGGAGAGAAAGTGCCGGGGACTTTGCTTGGCTTATTCCGTTGCCAGCGTCGCCAGACTGTCGAGGAGCAGGTCCACATCCGACTCTTCCACAAACGCGGCCAGAGAGATGCGCACGCTCGTCCCGCGCAGCGCGGCCCGCTGAATCATATTCCAGCGTTCCCGCAGAGCAGCGGAGACAGTCACGCCGTCCCTATTGTCCAGGGAGACCGTAGCAATGCCGGTGGCAGCTTGCAGATCGGTTGGGCTGTGGATGCGCGCGCCGGGCACGCGTTTCAGCCCGTCGTGGAAGTAGGCTGTGAGATGGCGGGAGTGGGCCTGGACCGCTTCCACGCCGAGCCGCTCCACATAGGAGAGACCAGCCACCATCGCTGTGTCGTAGGAATAGGTGCGACCGCCATATTCAAAACGGCGCGCGCCGGGAATCCAGTTCAGATCATCCACACCCATTGTCACGCTGCCGGTTTGGGTCATATTGCTCCCGCACCAGGTCACGTCGATGTCATCGAGCTTGTCGCGCCGAATGTAGAGCGCAGCCGAGGGGTAGGGTCCCAGCAGCCATTTGTAGCCCACCATTGCATAGAAATCACAGCCCAGCGCGTGGACGTCCAGAGGGAACTGACCGACGGAATGCGCGCCGTCGAAGAGGACGTAGCTGCCCCGTGCCTGCGCCAGGCGCGTCATCTCCTCTGCGGGCAGACGTGTGCCGCTGTCCGTGGTCACATGGCTGACCGCCACCAGTTTTGTGCGGTCGGTCAGCAGCGCCCGGAAGTTTGTCAGCATTTTATCGGCGTTGTGAGAGACCGGCAGGCGGCTTACCTTCAAGCCCCGGCGTCGCACCACATTCATCAGCGGAATGAGCAGGGCCGGATGCTCCTGATCCGTGACAATGACCTCATCGCCGGGCTGCCAGGGCAATCCTTCGATGACGATATTGGCCGCGGTTGAGAATTGGGTGGTGAAGGCGATCTCATCCGCATCGGCCCCGATGAACCGGGCCAGTGTGGCCCTCGCCTTTTCAATCCCCAGAAAATCGTCGTCGTGGGCCAGCAGGCGCGCTGGCCCTTCTTCGATAATCGCCGTGGGAACGCGCAATAACTCTGCCCCCACACTTTTTGAGAGCGGAGCCATACCACCGCAGTTAAAATGGGTACTGTGGGCCAGCATTGGAAAATCGTCGCGGATCCGACCGATAGTCACGGTGTCTGTCCTTTGCATTGGGTTTCGTTGTTCTGGTTTACCAGCCTGATCTACCAGCCGACAGCATAGCCATCGCGGCGCGGGTCCGCGCCGCCGGAGAAGGTCCCGCTGTCGGGATCGATCATAATTCCCTGCGCGCCGCCGAAAGTCATGGAAAAATCGGGCTGACGATCGACCAGATGGCCCCGGGCCGTCATCCCCGCCAGGACATCGCTGCTGATGCGCCCTTCGGCAATCACGCGGTTCCCCTCCAGAGGCCGCACACGGGGGGCTTCGATGGCCGCCTGTATGCTCATTTCAAAATCCATCAGATTGGACATAAACTGGGGTGTTGTCTCCATAATGCCGTGGCTGCCGGGTGTCCCCATGCAGGCGAAGACCTTCCCGTTTTTCCAGATCATCCCTGGGGAGAGACACATTTCGACTTTTTTGTGGGGCGCAACCACATTCGGGCTGTCCGCGTCGAGATCGAACCAGTAGAGGAAGTCGTTGAGCAGGATGCCCGTATCGGGCACAACCACGCCGCTGCCAAAGGCGCCAAGACTCTGGGTGCAGGAAACAGCATTGCCTTCGGCGTCCACCACATTGAAATGTGTCGTGCTCTCGCGCACGCCTGGATCGCCAGGCTTGACATTGCCGACATCCATTGTACGGGCATAGCGCATTCCACCGTTGCGCGCCACTTTGTCTGGACTGATCAGTTGACGCCGCGCCCCACAATACTCGTCGGAGAGCAGGCGCTCGAAGGGTGCGTCGGGCCGAACGTTGTAGTGGATGCGGTCGGCAGTCGCGAGCTTCTCCAATTCGATGAGCGTGTGCAGATGGTCCACAGAGTTGTGTCCCATGGCCGCCAGGTCGAAGCCTTCGAGAAGTTTCAATGTTTGCAGCCATTGCACCGCGCTGGAAGGCGGCGGGGGGCCATAGACGGCGTAGTCACGGTAGTTGATGCCCATAGGATCAACCCATTCTACGGTCAGATCCGCGAAATCCTTTTTGGTCAGGAGACCGCCGTTGGCCTGGCAAAAGTTGACGATCTTGTCTGCGATTTCGCCCTTGTAGTAGACATCTGGTCCCTCTTCCACCAGCGCGCGGAAGGTGCGGGCCAGGTCCGGCTGTTTGTGTAGCTGGCCTGGCCGCATGAGGTGGCCGTCTGGAAAGAAAAACGCCTCCGAGGAAGGATACTCCCGCAGCCACGATTCATACATATTGACGATATTGGCCGCGTGGACAGTGACCGGATGTCCATTTTCGCAGATATCGATCACGTGTTTGAAGACGCTGGCCCGATCCATTGTCCCGAAACGCTCCAGCGCGGCGCACCAACCGGCTGGCGAACCGGGCACCATATGTGACTTGACACCGCGCATCATCTGGTCGGGGCCTGCAAAGACGCTGCGTTCGGCCGCGTAGGGACTCCACCCCTGATAGTCCAGACAGGTGTGGGTCTTTGTCTTGGCGTGATAGATCTGCATCCAGCCCACCCCGCCGATGCCCGATAGCCCCATCTCCGTCGCGCCCAGACAGGAGGCCACGGTGACAGCCGCGTCAATGGCATTGCCCCCCTCCATCAGCGTGCGCAACCCAGCCACCGACGCCAACGGATGGGCTGACGATACCATTCCCTGCCGCCCGGTTACCGATGGGCGGTACTGAACCCCTTGATATGGGAAGGTCATATGTTCTTTTCCTCATTCGTGTTGGAGAATTTTATATTGGAGAATTTAGTGTACAAAAAAACCCACCGTTCCATCTGATAAGGCTACTGAAACAAATAATGATCCACGGAGCTACACGAAGAACAAAGAAAAACTTGGTGTTCCTTCGTGTACTTCGTGGATAGCTTTTTTTTGAAAGAGCCTGAGTACACTGTAAACACAGTTATTCGACTACAGAAGTTCGACTTTTCTGAAAAGTCGAACTTCTACGCCCAAAAAAACTTTGTTGACGCTGTACTGAGTACTCTGTAAACGAAGTAATTTGGCATTTCTGTAGGTGCGGTTTTGAACCGCACAGTCAATCGAAGGTGTACTCGCCACTTGCGCAGCTACAAGCAGCGCCTACGACAACGCAAAAAACTTTGTTGACGGTGTACTGAGTGACGAAAACGACGTCAAGTCAGCCCTTAATGCCACCGACAGTAATGCCCTGCACAAAGTAGCCTTGGAAAGAAAAGAAAACAATCACCTGTGTCAGCGCCATATACGTGCCGGCAGCCATCAGCGCGCCATAGTTCACGCGCAGTTCCCGATTGGCGAGCAGCGCAAAGCCAACCGTCAAAGTCATCATTTTAGATGAATTAATCACAATCAAAGGCCAGAAAAAGGCATTCCACTGACCCATAAAAACAAAAATACCAAGCACGGCAATTCCCGGCTTTGACAAGGGGAGGATAATATCCTTAAAAACCCTCAACTCCGAGCACCCGTCGATAGTGGCTGCTTCGATAAGCTCAGTGGGCAGGGTCTGGATAAACTGACGCATGAGGAAGACACCAAAAGGTGCGGACAGCCCCGGCGCAATCAGGCCCAGATAGGTGTTGACCAGCCCCAATTTTGTCATCAACGTGAAGAGTGGAATGATCAGCGCAAAGCCTGGGATCATCATAGAACTCACATAAACCCAGAAAAGCAGCTCCCGGCCGGGAAACTGTTTTTTGGCGAAACCGTAGCCCGCCATTGTGGCGAAGATCACCTGGAAAGCTGTGACCGATAAAGCCATAAACAGACTGTTGAATGTCCAACGGGCTACAGGCGAATTTGCAAACGCCTCCCGAAAATTATTGAGAGATACGCTGGTCGGAATCCACTCCGGCGGCAAGCTCATGACGATTGTGGGTGGTTTGAGCGCGGTCGTCACCATCCAGTAGAGTGGAAACACACTCACCACAGCCCAGCTGGTGAGGACGATATAAGCGATGACCATAAAAACTCGCTCACCCGGAGTCGCCTCAGACCACGAGCGTGTAGCACGCGCAATCAGATTCCTGCTCCTAACCGGCTGTGAAACGGGGGTTAAGGTGGTGCTACTTGTCACCTGACTACCTCTCTAGTGAATTTTGGCTAAAGCCGAATGGATGGTTTTGCCCAATGTGTACAACAGGCCAGATTTCAGTCCTGGACTTCACACAAAATTGTATTGGTGACTGCCCTGAAAAATAGAACGCGGATGACGCGGAAAGGGCGGATTCCCGCGGATTCTAATCTGTGAAAATCTATGTCTACTGTGGAGAATTCTCATTCTCCGCAGTGGAGTCATTAGTACTCCACATTGCTGCGCAGGACGCGGAATTGAACGATTGCGAGACTGACAGTGATAAAAAGAAGGATCACGGCCACAGCAGACGCCCGCCCAAAATCGAAGCGGATGAATCCATATTCATAGATGGAAAACACCATATTGGTGGTTGCGTAGTTTGGTCCGCCCCGTGTCATCACGAAGATTTCGGTAAATATCTGGAGTGAGGCCACCGTACCGAGGATAGAAACGTAGGTGAGGGCCGGTTTCAAAAGGGGCACAGTGATGGAAATCACCTGGCGCACAATCGACGCGCCCTCAATGGCCGCGGCCTCGTACAATTCCTTGGGGATGCCCCCCATAGAGGCCGTGAGCAGAATGATCGAACCGCCCCAATGAGACGCGTGGTACATAATGACAAGGCTGATCAGGCTAAAGCGCGGGTCTGCCAACCAGAGCACAGGGTCCATTCCGATCTGCCCGATCAGATAGTTCAACAGACCAAACGCGGGATCGTACAGATAGAGCCAGACAATACTGAGCACGACGCCAGAGGTCACGACGGGCAGGTAAAAGGCCGACTTGAAGAAGGTCTGTGCGGAGTTCGGCATCCGAAAAATCAGCGCGGCCATAATCAGCGCAAGGAGCACCCCGCCCGGCACAATTAGCACAGCGTAGAGAAGCGTATTGTTGAGAATTGTGAAAAAGGCGGTCTCGCCCAGCAGGCTTGCGTAGTTGCGCAGGCCGACCCATTCCCGGCCCGTCAGCCGTAGACGTTGAAAGCTCAGGATCACTGAGTCCATCATGGGATAGAATGAGAAGATAAGAAACGTCAGCAGGCTGGGCAACACAAAAAAATAGCCCCACAGTGCACCTTTTGCCCGCCGGCTGATCATTCGTCGTGCCATGATTTCTCCTATCGTTTCCCAGGCCCGCTTGGCAGCCAACCAGACCTGGCACAGGTTGTCGATTTGACTCGATGGATCACACGGCCATCTGGTTTACAGCTTCCCTGACAGCCCTTCAGTCTGACATCTTGCAAGACGGCCCGTTAGTGGTTTCCTGCACACAAACCCACTAACGGACCGTTCTGTTCATTCAGTTTCAGCGAAAGGCAAAACCGATGGGAACTATCCGGCGATGGCCTCTGCGATCAGCTTGTTCGACTCAGCAGCGAATTCATCCAACGCCTGCTGCGCGGTGAGCTGGCCCGAAAGCGCAGCCTCCAGCATACGAGGCGCGAGGGAGAAAGTGATGGGCGCAGCGCTGGCCCGCCGCCCAAAAGTGACCATCATATCAGCAAAAGTCAGGCCGACTTTCATGTTTTCGTCTTCGATTGCGCCCCACAACGACTGGAGCGCGGGCGGCATACCGAAAGAATCAAGCGACAATTTGAGTGCGTCCGGCCGGGTCAGGAATTGGGTCCAATTCTGCGCGGCCGCCGTGCGGTCGGTATCCTTCTGCTGGAAGACGTAGTGGCCGTGGATATTGGTCATCACAGCCGGTTCCTGGCCGGGCACGTTGGGCGGGGGTGTCCAGTACCAGTTGAAGTCCTCGCGGCCAACGAACTCTGGGGGCGTCTTGCCCGACCCTTGAGAGGGGAATGAGGCGGCCTTGCCTTCGGTAAAGATTTGGCCGGCCTCCTGGGCCTTGCGAATCGCCGAGCCGGGGACCGCCACTTTGTGGACCTTCTCCAGATCGATCAGCCATTGCAGACCCTCGACCCCTTCGGGGCTGTTCAGGATAACCTCGGTTTCGTCCTCGTTGAAGAGGCGAGCACCGAAGCCGAACATGAACTGGGTAATCTGGTAGTGGATATCCGTGGACAGCACTGTGCCGTACGATTCGCCTGTTGTGTTGGCCTTGGCCGCCTCCAGGAAATCGTCCATCAGCCAGCGGCGTGTCGCGCCCGAAGGCAGCATATCCCCCACGCCGTTCTGCTCCCATTCGGTTGCGTTCAGCGCAATGCCGCCGCCAAAAGAGAGCCGCCAGGGCCAAATGTATTGATGCCCGTCAAAAGTGGCCTCGGCTATGATAGCCGGGTGCAGGTCCGTTTTGATCTCCGGCGACATATAGCCTTCGATGGGGGAAAGCGCGCCCAGCGGAATGTACTTGGCTGCTTCCGAAACCGGCCCCTGGACCACATCCGGCGGCGTGCCAGCAATCAGCGAAGAATCGATCTTGGCGAACCAGCTTTGGTCGTGGGGCAAGTATTCAAGCTGCACCTCGACATTTGGCTCTGCCTCGTTGAATTTTTCCAGATTCCAATCGAAATAGTTGACAACATTCGTTGTCTGGTCTGCCGGTACACTCTTATGCGTGTCCCGGTCCATAGGCAGGGTGGAATAGACCCAGTGGGATACAGTCTTTGGCTCTATTGCCGGGGCAGACGCCTGTCCCTCTGCCGGGGCAGATGCGGGCGCGGGCGCGGATGGCGCGACACAGGCCGCCAGCGCCGAGGCACTGATGGTAGCTGATAGCGCAAGAAACCTTCGACGACTCAACAAATTCTTTGTCACATTTCTCTCCTTGAATACTTGCGGACTACATCGATTAACAAAGCCGAATTTTGATACAAAACCCGAACTTTCAGTGGTTCACGGTTCTTGGTGAAGGCAGACAAAACAGGAATACGCGGTCAGATTATAGCCAAATACTGGCATCCGGGGTGCGTTCCCGATTGGGGGTGCGGTGGCTGATTCCGGGAATCCCCCCAACCAATTGTCTGTGCCGAAGATCGCCTGGACGGTTCCCGGAATCGGTTACTCCCATTTCGGAGATGCACCCTGACATCGGTTGGGGCTGGCCTTCTACCACAAAATCATATACGATTGGCAAAGCCATATCGGTTGTATTGGCCTACGTCCACATTCACCTCTTGCCTGTGGTGTGGTTTGCCACAGAAACAACGAGGCACTTGGAATTGGAAGCAATGTCGAAATTTTTAACTTGTGATTCGTGGGGTATATCTTGCTTTGACGAGTCTGGCAAAATCCCGAAACAGTGCAACGAAAACACTTTTTTGCCACAGTCAATCAGGTTGAGGTTCAAGCAAGGCGGCAACGCTTTTCGGCCAATCCTGTCCGAATCGATAAGGCTTTTCCAACAAATAAATTCCCCAAATTGATTTGGAAAAGCCCAAGCCGTTCAGGGAAATTGTCGCCGGATCGGGGATTTATTTTCTTTGAACGGCCTAACTCTTTCGCCTTGCCCCAATGCGAGCACGCGCAGAATAGATTGGGTAATACGACTGTACTACAGAAGTACACCGATGTCAAAAACAAATTTTTCCCAGAGATCAATCCCATCCCTTCCATTGCGACAGGGCAGAGGATAACATCCACCGGGCGATTGACCGGGGAACTAACGGGCGATTGTTCGTGCCCATTGGGCCGAAATGGGGTAAAATAGGGCATCTTGCCAAGTATTTGACCAACAAACGTCGGCTGGGTTTGCCACATCCTTTGACAACCGCAGGACAAACCCCAGGACACCCCACACCCAGCCGACGCTAGTCCACAGGTGCAACAATGCAGACACAGACTTCCCCTCTGGAACAGATGGCCCTGGACAAGCAGGAGTGGCTGGAATCCATCGCCTATATTCAGCAGGAATATGGCCCGGATGGCGTGCGGGAGATTCTGCGTTCCCTGCAAAATTACGTGCTGGGCGCGGGGATTACTCTCAACGAAGCCACCCTCAACACCCCCTATCGCAACACAATTCACGTCTCCGAGCAGCCGATCTATCCCGGCGATCTGGCGCTGGAACAGCGGGTCGAAGCCATCATCCGCTGGAACGCGATGGCAATGGTTATACAGGCCGCGGATTCAGGCTCTGGCGTGGGCGGCCACATTGCCACCTATGCCTCGGCAGCCACGCTGATGGAAGTGGGTTTCAACCACTTCTTCCGCAACCGCAGCGCGGACTACGGCGGCGATCTCATCTTCTTCCAGCCCCACGCCTCCCCCGGCTTCTATGCCAGGGCCTTTTTGGAAGGGCGGCTGAGCGAGACGCAGCTCAAAAATTTCCGGCGGGAATTGCAGCCCGGCGGCGGTCTTAGCTCCTACCCGCACCCCCATCACATGTCCGATTTCTGGCAGGCCCCCAGCGCGTCAATGGGTCTATCCACGCCCTCGGCTATCTATCAGGCCCGCTTTGCCAAATATCTGGAAAACCGGGGGCTGAAGCCAGCCAACGGCGGCAAAGTCTGGTGTTTTATCGGCGACGGCGAGACCGACGAACCAGAGGTATTGGGAACCATCAGCACAGCCGCGCGCGAAGGGCTGGACAATCTGATTCTGGTGGTCAACTGTAATCTGCAACGGCTGGACGGGCCTGTGCGCGGCAACGGCAAAATCATCCAGGAACTGGAACGGGCCTTCCGGGGCGCGGACTGGAATGTACTCAAAGTCGTCTGGGGCGGCGGCTGGGACGGTCTGCTGGCCCGGGACCAGACGGGCGCGCTACAGCGGCGTATGGACACAGCCGTGGACGGCGAGTATCAGTACTATTCCACCTCCTCCGGCGATGTGCAGCGGGAACGCTGGGTGGAAAACAACCCGGAGCTGGAGCGGCTGATGAATTCCCTGACCGACGAAGAAGTACAGTCAATCCAACGGGGGGGGCAGGACCCCAAGAAAATCTACGCGGCCTATCGCCGGGCATTGGAGACGACGGGCAAGCCGACGGTCATCCTCATCAAAACTGTCAAGGGCGACGGCATGGGCCACGCCGGTCAGGGCCGCAACACAGCCCACCAGATGAAACAGTTAAGCGCGGAGGAGCGACTGGAAGTCGCCCGACGCTATCAGATTCCCCTGGACACAGAGGCCGTCACCCGGGCCGAATTCTATCGCCCGCCAGAGGACGGCCCCGAACTGCGCTATCTCCACGAGCAGCGCACGCGACTGGGCGGCTATCTGCCCGAACGCAAAGTCAACTGTCCAATTTTGCCCGCGCCCCCCCTGGAAAATCTGGCCGAATTCCTGCAAGGCTCTGGCACGCGGGAGCTTTCCACCACCGCGGCCAGCGTGCGTCTGCTGGCCCGGCTGCTGAAGGACGAAAAGATCGGTCGCTATGTGGTGCCGATTGTGCCCGACGAGGCCCGCACCTTTGGGCTGGAAGGGCTGTTCAAAGACGCGGGCATCTACTCGGCTGTCGGCCAGAACTACACGCCCGTGGACGGCCAGAGTCTGCTGCCCTATCGGGAGGCCACAGACGGGCAGATTTTGCAGGAGGGCATCTGCGAAGTGGGCGCGATGGCCTCCTTCCTGGCCGCGGGCACAGCCTATGCGGTCCACGGCATCCCCACCATTCCCTTCTATTTTTTCTACTCCATTTTCGGTTTCCAGCGGGTGGGGGATATGATCTGGTCCTGCGGGGATATGCTCTGTCGGGGCTTTCTCATGGGCGGCACTGCCGGGCGCACGACCCTCAACGGCGAAGGGCTGCAACACCAGGACGGCCATTCCCAGGTGGTGGCCCAGACCGTGCCCAACCTGAAAAGCTATGACCCGGCCTTTGCCTACGAACTGGCGGTGATTGTGCGCGACGGCATCCGGCGGATGTACGAAGAACAGGAGCACATCTTCTACTATCTCACCGTCTACAACGAAACCTACCCGATGGCGGCTATGCCAGACACACCGGATATCGAAGAAGGCATTTTGCAGGGGATGTACTGCTATCGCCGCGCCAAAATCACGACCAAAAGCCAACACAAAGCACACATCTTCGGCAGCGGGCCGATTCTGTTGGAGAGCCTGCGTGCCCAAGAGTTGCTGGCCGAATTGGACGTGGCCGCGGATGTGTGGAGTGTGACCAGCTACAACGAACTCTTCCGGGAGGCCGAGGAGGCCGAGCGTTGGAACCGGCTGCATCCCGCCGCGCCGCGCCGGATTCCCTATGTGGCCGGGCTGCTGGCAGGCGAAGACGGGGTTTTCGTAGCCGCTTCGGATTATATAAAGGCCCTGGCCAACCGCATTGCCCGCTGGGTTCCCGGCCCCTATCAGGTGTTGGGAACCGACGGCTTCGGTCTGTCTGAGTCCCGCCCGGCCCTGCGCGACTATTTTGAAGTCAGCGCCGAACACATCGCGGTCACCGCGCTCTACGAGCTGGTGGAGCAGGGCAGCCTGGCAACATCCGTCCTGGAAGATGCCATCGCCCGCTACGGAATTGACCCGGACAAGCCATCCGCGGCACAGAAATAACCCATAGAAGCAGACAAAGAATAGAACGCGGATGACGCGGAAAGGACGGATGGACCGGATTTTTTGAAGGCAGACTCCGCGGATCGATACCCATTCTTTCTGCAAAAATCCGTGCAAATCCGCTCCATCCGCGTTACCATTGAGTCGAGATTGTAGGTTGGGTGAATGCCACCGCGAAAACACCGAATGCGCGTCCAACATCATAGGCATTCACCCAACAGATGGAGTGGATGTTGGGTGAACACCGCAGACGTGACAGGGTATACACCGTTCTCCGGCGGCATTCACCCAACCTACGACTTTTTGCAACCGCGTCATCCGCGTTCTATTTCTTCCGCATCACAGGTGAATCAATGGATAAACGCACATTACAGTTGCCGTCGTTGGGCGAAGGGGTTACACAAGCGTCTATCGCTGGAATTCTGGTCAGCGTCGGAGATCGGGTGGCCGCGGGCCAGCCGCTGATCGAAGTGGAGACGGACAAAGTGACCGTCGAAGTCCCCGCGGATGTGGCCGGGACTGTCGAAACAATTCACGTGGCCGTGGGGGACGACATCCAGGCCGGGGACGCGTTTGTGATCCTGACTATCGCAGATTCAGCCCAGGCAGAAACCCACCCTCCCGCCAGTGCAGTTGATGCGTCGATTGATGCGTCGCTCGACGCGGAAAAGGCGGAAGCGCAGGCAGCCGCGCCCACGCCAGAGACAGATAGCCCGCTGACAACAGTGCCGCCGCTTTCACCCACGCCGCCGGAGAATCCCCCCTTTCAGCGGCCCCCAGGCAAAAGCATCCCAGCCAGCCCCGTCTCGCGGCGGATGGCCCGGGAACTGGGCATCGACATCGGCGACGTGCAGGGCAGTGGATTTCGGGGGCGCATCAGCGCGGCGGATGTAAAAGCCCACGCCCGCCACCTGCTCAGCGAACGCCCGGCAGTGGGAGAAGCCGCGGCCGCGCATCTTCCCCTGCCCGACATTTCCGCGTTTGGCCCGGTCCAGCGCCAGCCCCTCAACCGCATCGGCCAGGTGACCGCGGCCAATATGCAGCGGAGTTGGAGTGAAGTCCCCCACGCCTGGCTGCAAGAGGAGGTGGACATCACCGAACTGGAAGCTGCCCGCCAGCGCCACAAAGCCCGGGTGGCCGAAACGGGCGGTGCGCTGACCCTCACTGCAATTCTGGTCAGAGCCTTGGCCGGCGCCCTGGCCGAATTTCCTCTTTTCAACGCGGTGCTGGATGCTGAGAAAAATGAGGTGGTTCTGCGGGAGTACATCCACATCGGCGTGGCCATGGACACGGAACGGGGGTTGCTGGTTCCGGTGTTGCGGGATGTGGCGAACAAGAGTCTGCTGCAAATTTCCCAGGCGCTGGCCGAACTGACCGGCAAAGCCCGCCAGAATCGGCTGGGGATGGATGACCTGCAGGGCGCGGGTTTCACCCTCTCCAATCTGGGCGGGCTGGGGTTGACGGGCATTACGCCGATTGTTAACTGGCCCCAGGTGGCAATCCTGGGCGTGGCCGGGGGACGGGAGTTGTCCCGCTACGTCAACGGCAAAGTGCGCCCCCGGCTGATGCTGCCGTTGACACTCGGCTTCGATCATCGGCTGATCAACGGCGCGGACGGGGCGCGCTTCCTGGCCCATCTGCGCGAGACACTGGCGGACCCATTTTTGCTGGCCTTGCAGTGACAAAGGGCTGTCACCTCAACATCACTGACAAGCCATCCGCCTGATATTGCTCGATTCTGCTGTCCTGTGTGATCAGCGTATAGCTATTGGAGATGGCTTGCCAGATAAGCAGACGGTCGAATGGGTCTTTATGGTCGTCTTTTTTGGGAAGTTTAAAATAGGTTGCCAACAGTCGATTGTCCATATCAGCAACTTCAAAACCAGCTTCGAGCAATGTATCGTAGAGCTCACTCGGATTGATGCCGCCCAGTTCTAATTTTCCAAGCGAATACTTGAGCGAAATCTCCCATAGATTGACACCGGAAATGAATTTGGAATCAGTCTCATTTTCCAGAACCAAACGCACAGACTGGTTGATTTTTCCTGGCTCAAATAGAGACCAAAGAATTATATGGGTGTCGAGCAAGTAATTCATAGGCCCAACAACTCTTCTTCACTCATCTTGAAATCATCGTGAATTTTGAGCGTTTTGTTCTGTAACAACCCGAGCCGAATCTTTTTGGTCTTGTACGCTTCATAAGGAATCAGGACAGCCACATTCTCCCTCTTTTTGCCATAACTAATAATGACTTCCTCGCCCGCGCGCACCTGCTCGATGATTGCTGCAAAACGCGCTTTGAATTCTCCAACCGGGTATGTTTTCATATCAATAGTATAAAGTGCTTCTTGACAAGTTGTCAAGAAGCACTTTATACATCTTTGATTACCCCTGCGGATCGTCTATTTACTGGTGGGAGCCGCCTCGATCTGCGCCGCCAACTTATCAAAGGCCATATTCCAGCCGCCTGCACCGGGCGAATCTGCCGGGATACCCGCGTGGGTCATCACCATTTTGGTGCGTCCGCCCACCTCTTCCAACTGCACCGTAAGTTCGGTCGTTTCTGGATAGCCGGGGGGCATTCCCATGGCCGAGGGCGAAAGTACATTGCCCGCTTCGTCCGCCATACTTTCGGTGTAGACCAGACGCGCCATTTTTGCCAGGCCTTTTGTTCCATCCGCCCCATTTTTGGGCTATGTGACAGCATAATTTGCCTGTGCTACAATTGACGTCAGCCCGCGACATTCCCCCCATACCGCTGGGACTTAATCGTTTCCCCCTCGTGTGTTTCTCTCAATTTGGCTTGGTCTAATCGATAGTTTGCAGGAGGTGCGCAAGATGTCTCCTCGCCTTGCTGACCGAGTGAGCGCTGGTCGTCGGCGGCGTTTTATCGGTCGCATCCAGGAATTACAGTTGTTTGAAAAGGCCGTGCGGGCGGCAGAGATGCCGTTTTGTCTTCTTTTTGTCTACGGTCCTGGCGGTGTTGGCAAAACCAGTCTGCTTGGCCAGTTCGCTCACCTTTGCCAGCAGTTGGCGATACCTGCCTACGCGATTGATGGACGCAACATGGAGGCTTCACCCGAAGCGTTCGTCGGCGCGCTGGCCCAGGCCATGGGCATAGGGCCAGATGATCCACCCGTCGAGGCGTTGGCAAGCCAAGGCGGACGCCACGTAATTCTGGTGGACACCTATGAATTGTTAGCGCCCCTGGACGGATGGCTGCGGGAAGTATTTCTGCCACAAATGCCTGAAGGAATCATCTTTGTGACCGCGGGCCACAACCCGCCTGATCCCGCGTGGCGGGTCGATCCGGGTTGGCAACCGTTGATCCAGACATTGCCCCTGCGCAATCTGGCCCCGGACGAGGGGCGCGATTTTCTGACCCAACGCAATGTCCCACCAGAGGAGCTGCAGGCGGTTCTCGATTTTACCCACAGCTATCCACTGGCGCTTTCCTTGGTGGCCGATCTCTACGACCAGCAACAGGGATTCCACTTTCGTCCCCAGGCCAGCCCCGATATAGTGAAGGTGCTGGTCGGGCGGCTCTTGCAGCGTGTGCCCGGGCAGACCCACCGAACAGCCCTGGAAGCCTGTGCCCTTGTGCGCGTAACCACAGAATCGTTGCTGGCCCGCATGACTGGCGTGGATAGCGCCAGTGATCTTTTCGCGTGGTTGCGCAGCCTCTCTTTTATCGACTCGCGACCCGGCGGCATCTTTCCCCATGACTTGGCCCGGGATGCGCTGATAACAGATTTGCGCTGGCGCAACCCGGACTGGTATGCCGAACTTCATCGCCGAGCGCGCAGCTATTACATCGATCGCATCGAGCGGGGCCAGACCCCAGAGCAGCAGCTTGCCCTCTTCGATCTGGTCTTTCTGCATCGGGAGAACCCAGTGGTGCGCCCTGTCTTCGAATGGCAGGCCAGCGGTCGCGTTCTGCCTGACGTTTTGCACGACGGGGACGTGCCCGCGCTGGTGGCACTGGTGCAGAAACAGGAAGGGGCGGAGTCGGCACAATTGGCCAGCCACTGGTTGACTGCCCAACATCGCGCCGCTATCGTCTTCCGGGAGGGAGATGGCGGGCTTGCGGGGTTTGTCACATTTATCGATTTAAGCGCGTTGAAGGAGAGTGACCTGGCCCAAGACCCGGCGTTGGCGTCTGCGTCCGCGCTGCTCCGCAAGACCGCGCCCCTGCGCCCCGGAGAACGGGCCACCTATTTTCGCCATTGGATGGCAGCCGACACCTATCAAAACGTCTCCCCAACCCAGAGTCTGATCTTTATCAATATGGTGCGTCACTATCTGACGACACCGGGCCTGGCTTTCACATTCATTCCCTGCGCCGAACCCGAATTCTGGACACCGGTCTTTACCTATGCGGATCTGGTCCGCCTGCCTGGGGCGGACTTCTCTATAGACGGACGCCGTTACGGTGTCTTCGGCCATGACTGGCGCACGGTTCCCCCGGCCCAGTGGCTGGAGCTCCTGGGAGAGCGCGAGATCGCCCTGGCTCCAGAGTTGGTACAGCCGCCCAAACCGGCGGAACAGATGGTCGTTCTTAGCCAAGAGGAGTTTGTAGAGGCCGTGAATGCGGCCTTGCGGGGCCTGGCACGACCTGACGGGCTGGTGGGCAACCCGCTGTTGCGCTCCCGGCTGATTATTCAGGCCACTGCTGACCAGACTACTGTGCCAGAACGGGCGTCGGTTTTGCGCGATTGGCTAGTGGAGATGGTCGAAGCGCTCAACGCAGCCCCCAAAGATGTCAAGCTCTATCGCGCTGTCTATCACACGTATGTGCAGCCAGCCCCGACCCAGGAATTGGCCGCCGAATTGCTCGACGTTCCCTTCAGCAGCTACCGCCGACATCTTCGAAACGGGATGGAACGTATCGCTGAAATGTTGTGGCGACGAGAGGTGGGGGCTTCGGAATGGTAACGAAAGAGTTCATCGCGTGCCCGTATCTGCCCTGAAAAAGCCCCCGACACTTCGCGAACTTTAACGTTATAGTGCGTGGTGCGTGGACTGGTCCACGCACCACGCACCACACACTACAAAACCCGTATACCTATTTACACCACAACGTACTGGCCTATGGCTGGGGCAGATGGCCCAACTGCATCGCCAGCCCCAGCCCGTCCGAGTAATTATGTCCCTCGTCGGCCTCGCCGTCCCCGTTGAAGTGCCAGAGTTCACAGATATCCAAAGAGTAGGGCTTGCCACTGGCTGGGAAAGGCCCCATCGGCCCATCCTGGGTGCCGACAGCCCGAAACTGGGCGACGACCCATTCACCGGCGTCGATGTAGCGGGTATCGACCAACTGCATATCCGAAGACATTTCGTAGAAACTCTCCATCCAGCTACGGAACTCGGCACGGGTTCCCATCGATTGGCCCCGCCCGTGATCTGTGACCTGGGTTGTAGCAGCCACAAGCCGCTGTGCGCGGTCAAAATCCTGGGCGGTAAAGGCTTGATGGGCGGAACGTACGGCCTCAACGTGCTTGCTTGACATGGGTTTTCTCCTTTTCTAAAAACGATTGGTGATCTGGATGCAGCGGCTTTGTGCCGTCTCGATCTTTGGCTGATTTCCTATGCCGGTGTCGGGATTACGCCGAGTTGCTGCATAAGCCCAAAGAAGTCGCTCTCTGACCAGCGTTCGGCCACCTTGCCATCCACAAAACGAAAGATTGTGATGCCCGGAAGTGACACGCGTCTGTTTGTTGCCGGGATACCGTTGAACTCACCCGTGTGGGTCATATCCAAATGAAAGCGGATCGCCATCCGCTCCCCTTGGCTCAAAATATCGTCAATAATCAGCTGGGCATCGGGAAAACCAGCATGGAAGGCTTCGTAGAACACGCGTAATCCGGTATGTCCCTGCGGCATACCCGGAGGCAGAAAATGGCCTATCGCCTCCGGCGCGTACAACGCCGTAATGTACTGTTCGATATCACCCGCGTTGAAATAGTCGCGGGCACGCTGTAAGGTTTCCAGATTGGTCTGGGAAGTCATGAAGCTGCCCCTTTCAAGAATTGGCCACACGCTTTACGACAGATCGGCCACACAGTGAAAACGGCTACGCGTACTTATGCTGGTGCGCCATCCTGGGGCCAGAAGTCGATGATTTCGCCGTCGTGCCATTCCGGATCGCTGCTCAGAAGCGCCCGCAGCTCCAGGTAGCGCTGGTGCTGCTCTGGGCTGTCTGCATTCTTCCAATAGGCCTCCCGGCTTTCAAAGATGGCTATCAGCCACAGTTCACTGGGATTGGCGTCCATTCGATAGACGTAGCGAACCAGATGACCTGGGGCTGCGTCCATCCGTTGGGCCAGTTCTTGAAGTTCGTCGAGCTTGTTGGGATGGATGTTGATTTTTGCGATTGTGCCGTACATGGGAACCTCCGGGATAGATTGCCAGTGTGGGTAGCGACGTGTGGTATGTGACATTGCAGAAAACGTACTTCCCTTTGCTTGCCACTGACCCCTGCGCACTGAGCATACTCCTGTCGGGTGTTCACCATCCAGCCTATTATTTGCTCACTTTTTGCTCAGTTTGGGCTGCCTCTGGCGGGGGATCGGTGAGAAGCAGCGCTGTTTGATATTCCCGTCTCCTTTGACATCTCTACCGCTCTCCGCTACACTCCAGAAGTTCGACTTTTCAAAAAAGTCGAACTTCTGCCACCCCTCCACCAATGACGGAGAAACCCCCATGAAAATACGCAACATCCGCGCCGTCGGTCTGCGCGGGGCCACCCCCGAAGGCGGCTGGAGCAACGAAATCGAGACCGAAGACAATGTGCATACCCTCATCGCCGTCCACACCGACGACGGGCCGACGGGCTATGGCAGCGTCTTCACCAGCGAGGCCCTGGTCCAGGGGAGCCTGGCCGTCCTGCGCCCCCTCTTTCTGGGCGAAAACGCGCTGGAGCCAGAGCGGGTCAGCGAAAAGCTCCACCAACACACCTTCTGGCAGGGACGGGGCGGGGCCATCACCCACACCATCAGCGGCATCGACATCGCGCTCTGGGACATTCTGGGCAAAGCCACCGGCCAGCCCGTGGGCCGTCTGCTGGGCGGGCGCTACCGAGAGCGGGTCAAGCCCTACGCCTCCCTGCTCATGGACCAGCCCGACATCCTGGCCGAGAATCTGGAACGCTGGAAAGCGTTGGGCTTTCGGGCTTTCAAAATGGGTTGGGGTCCCTTTGGCCGGGTCAGCGACGCGCTGGACGAGACGATTGTCGCCACGGCTCGCGAGGTCATCGGCGACGAAAATATGCTGATGGTAGACGCGGGGGGCAGCGACGCCTATTGGCGGGGCAACTTCAAATGGGCCGTGCGCACCGCGGATATGCTGGCCGACTACGGGGTGGCCTGGTTCGAGGAGGCCCTGCATCCCGACGCGCTGGAGGATTTTGTGCAGCTACGCCGCCGTTCGCCTGTGCCCATTGCCGGGGGTGAAGTGCTCACCCGCCGCCAGGCCTTCCAGCCCTGGCTCCAGGCCGGTGCCTTTGATATTGTGCAGCCGGACGTGACAAAAGTGGGCGGCATCAGCGAGGAGCGGCGCATCGGCTGGATGGCCCAGGAGAACGGCGTGCGCTTCATCCCCCACGGCTGGAACACAGCGCTGGGGCTGGCCGCGGACCTGCAACTCTCCTCAGCCTTCCCCGACACGGACCTGGTGGAGTTCATCACCGGCTCGCCTTATATCGACGACCTGACCGTCGGCGGCTGGCAATTGGACGCGGACGGGATGCTGGCGATCCCCGACGGGCCGGGGCTGGGCGTTGAGTTGGATATGGACGCGGTGGTGCGTCACAGCCGCGGGCAGCGGTTGGATGGGGAATAGAACGCGAAGCGGGCGAAAAAGGTGGATTGGCGCGGATTAAGGTCTATAGTCGGAATGTAGAGGGGGTTTTCTGATGGAAATACTCGATGCGTGGAAAGCGAATACCATTTTTGTGGAAAACGAAGATGGGTCATCAGGGACAGGATTCGTAATACGGTGGACGTATTCGATAAATGGGAACACTTGGATAAAGTTCTTTCTCGTTACATGCAAGCATGTACTTCACCATAATCCTGGCAAACGTCAACAGATGCAGGAGATTGTTATCTATCCACCAACTCGACAGAAAGATGGAGAATTTAGACGTGAGCAGCTTACTCTCTCCCTCAACGCTGTTTACGGGAAGATATAGCGCGAACACCCCAATCCGAATGTTGATATTATCGTTTTTGATGTGTCAGATACATTTTTCGGTGAACTGTACTCTCAGGATGCCCCAGGTCAAGATTATTTTGGAACTCCTAACTTATTGCAGAAGCACGATCTTCCCGCAAATATAGCAACTGATATTGTTGCGGTTGGATTTCCAGACCTAAAAACTGACGAATATACAAATCGGCCAGTAGGCAGTGAACCGGTAATCTACACGGGAGCGATTGCTACTCCGATTGATCGATCATATCCATTGCAAAGTGGAGTAAACATTCCGGGGTTTTTAGTGAATTTACCTACAACGCCGGGGGCGAGTGGAAGCCCTGTCTTGTTGAGGCCTGGAATGCCTTGGAGAACTACAGATGGGAAAACCCATCTTGGAGTAACGACACCGGCTCTGTTATTAGGTGTTTTAGCAGAGACGCGTTTTGCACCAGTGAAACTATCGAAATTTTCAGGACATGGCTTCTCTGGTGCAGGCTTGGCTTTTGCCGCTTCAACCGTGGTCGAAACAGTGCATCTGTTTACTAAGTAGACAGAGGTAAAACAAGCGCTTTGGACATCTTCATAAGATAAATCCATAGTGCGGGTCAATCTAAAGTTGTTGATCTCACGATACTCGCTGCTTACACAACAGGATTCCCAATGCAACCCACAAACCTCCTCTACATACTCTCCGACCAGCACAACCGGGGCGCGTTGGGCTGCTACGGCCACCCGCTGGTACAGACGCCCAATCTGGACCGGCTGGCCGCGCGGGGAACCCGTTTCACCAACGCCTACACCACCTGTCCCATCTGTGTCCCGGCGAGGGCCAGCCTGGCCACCGGACGCTATGTCCATCAGATCGGCTACTGGGACAACGCTTTCCCTTACGACGGCGCTGTGCCCAGTTGGCATCACCGCCTGCGGGCGCAGGGCCACCAGGTGGATGTGATCGGTAAACTCCACTTCCGCAGCGCGGACGACGACAACGGCTGGAGCCGGGAGATCGAACCCCTGCATGTGGTGGACGGCATCGGCGACGCCCTGGGCTGCATCCGCGAGAACGCGGTCTTCCGCAACAAGCGGGAGGGTATCGACGAGGCCGGGCCGGGGGATTCCACCTATCTGCAATACGACGCCCGCAACGCGGACAATGCAGTGCAGTGGCTGGAAAATGCACCGCAGGACGGCAAGCCCTGGGCGCTCTTTCTCTCCCTCGTCTGTCCCCACCCACCCTACATCGCGCCCCAAGAACTCTTCGATCTCTACCCGCCCGACGACATCCCACTGCCGCCCCAGTGGCGGGAGGAGGATTGGCCGGATCACCCAGCGATTGATTATTTTCGGCGCTATTTCACCTTCGACAGCCAGTTCGACGAGACGACGATCCGTCGGATGAACGCGGCCTACTACGGCGTCGTCACCTATCTGGACCAGCAGATTGGCCGGGTGTTGTCCAGCCTGGAAGCCAACGGGCTGTCCGAAAACACCCGCATCGTCTACACGACGGATCACGGCGAACATCTGGGGGCCCGGGGCATTTTCGGCAAGTTCACAATGTACGAGGAATCCGCGGCTGTGCCGCTGATTCTGGCCGGGCCGGACGTGCCCGCAGGCAAAGTCTGCGCAACGCCGGTCTCGCTAATAGACACCTTCCCGTCGGTCGTAGAAGCCGTGGGCGCGACACACGCGCCGGAAGATGCGGACCTGCCCGGTGCGTCCTGGTGGCAGATTGCCCAGGAGCCGGATCAGGAGCGCACGGTCTTCAGCGAATATCACGCGCTGGGCACGGAGGCCGGGATTTATATGCTGCGCAACCGGCGTTACAAGTACGTGCATTACACCCACCAGCAGCCCCAACTCTTCGACCTGTTGGCCGACCCGGATGAGTGCGTCGATCTGGCCGCGTCCCCACAGCATCAGCCGGTTCTGGCAGCAATGGAAGCAGAATTGCGCGTACTCCTCAACCCGGAAGCGGTAGACGCCCAGGCCAAAGCCGATCAGAAAGCGAAGGTCGCGTCTCTGGGCGGGGAGGAATTCCTGCGCCGCCGGGGTTCCTTCGAGAATTCACCCGTGCCGGGAGAGAAGCCGAAGTTCAAACTTGTATAAGAATAGAACGCGGATGACGCGGAAAGGGCGGATGGCCGCGGATTTACTCCGTTTTTATCCGTGTTAATCTGTTCAATCCGCGTCATCCGCGTTCCATCTTTTCATCACTACAGGAGATTTTTCTATGCAACTGACAGGCAAAGTCGCGCTGGTGACGGGCGCGGGATCGGGCATCGGCAAGGGTGCGGCCCTGCTGATGGCGAAGGAGGGGGCGAAGATTGCGGCGATGGGACGCACCGCCAGCCAACTCAACGAAGTGGTGGAGCAGATTCAGGCCGAGGGCGGCGAGGCTATCGCGCTCATCGGCGACGTTTCGTCGGTGGAGCAGACCCAAGCGGTCATCCAGCGTACGGTTGACGCCTGGGGGCGGCTGGACATTGTCATCGCCAACGCGGGCGTCAACGGCGTCTGGTCGGCCATTGAAAATATCACCCCGGAGGAGTGGGACAGTACCATCGACATCAATCTCAAAGGCACATTCCTGACGATTAAGTACGCCATCCCCCACCTGAAAAAGCAGGGCGGCGCGATTGTCGTCGTCTCGTCGGTGAACGGCACGCGGATGTTCAGCAACACCGGCGCGTCGGTCTATGCCACCTCCAAAGCGGGCCAACTGGCCATGACGAAAATGCTGGCCCCGGAGTTCGCCCCCCACAGCGTGCGCATCAACTGCATCTGCCCCGGCTGGATCAAAACCGAAATCGGCGACAACACCGAACTGCGCGGGGTAAAGGAAGTGCGCTGGCCGGTGGAGTATCCCCAGGGCACAATTCCGTTGACTGGTCGCCAGCCCGGTACCGTCGAGCAAACCAGCCAACTGATCCTCTTCCTGGCCTCGGACGCCTCCAGCCATATCACCGGCACGGAACTGTGGATCGACGGCGGCCAGTCGCTGGTGCAGGGCTGATGGCTGGAATCAATGCAATTCGGACAGAAGAGTGGACTGATCTAAAAATAGCCACTGATGAACGCTGATAAACACGGATAGAAATCTGCGTAATCTGTGTCTTCTGCGTAAATCTGCGTTCCTATTTTCATTGCTGGTTGTGCCCAATCGGGATGGGTAACCGACTTGAAAATAGCCACTAATGAACGCTGATAACACGGATAGAAATCTGCGTAATCTGTGTCTTCTGCGTAAATCTGCGTTCCTATTTTCATTGCTGGTTGTGTCCAATCGGGATGGGTAACCGACTTGAAAATAGCCACTGATGAACGCTGATAACACGGATAGAAATCTGCGTTCCTATTTTCATTGCTGGTTGTATCCACAAAACGAGCATAGACGCTGACTTAAAGAGCGTCCCCTGGCGCGGACAGATGCAGCAGGTCTCGCCCTCATCTGCTGCATCTGTCCGCGCGGTTCCTTCCCTACATTCTCCCCCTTTTCCACCCCATACTCATCCGCTTCACAAGTTGGATACGATAAAATCCTATGATAAACTTAGATTTACTAGGTTTTACAACAAATTTTATAGCTTCATTCAACAAGACGAAGGTCTGTGATGGATGTCTCCGCCTATGCCCCATCCCGGCTGGTTTTCCGGGAAAATACGGCTGGCACTAATCTGGTTTACATTCCCTATCCAAATATTTTTGATCGCGCCCGCCACATCGCGGATGTGAGAATGTATCTATGAGCCAAACATCCGGCCAGGTTGATGTGGCGATTGTCGGTGGCGGCATTGCGGGGATGGCCTGTGCCTTTCATCTGCAGGAGAAAGCTGCCGCGGCCGGCAAAGCAGTGAGCTACGCCCTATTGGAGCAATCCGAACGTTGGGGTGGCAAACTGCGCACCGAAACAATCGACGGCTACGGCGATGCCCCTTTTATTGTCGAAGCCGGGCCGGATTCTTTCATCACCCAAAAGCCCTGGGGTCTGCAACTGGCCCGGCAACTGGGACTGGAGTCCAAATTCCTGCCCACAAACGATCACAAGCGCAGGACATTCGTCCTGCACAGTGGACGCCCCGTGGCCATGCCCGACGGCGTGCTGCTGATTGTTCCCACCAAATTTACCCCCTTCGCGCTGACGCCGCTGATTTCGCCTCTGGGCAAGCTGCGTATGGGGATGGACCTCTTTCTCCCAGCCAAGACCGACGACGCAGACGAGACACTGGCTGATTTTATCCAGCGGCGGCTGGGCCGGGAAGCCCTGGACAAACTCGCCGAACCCCTGCTCTCCGGCATCTACAACGCGGAGGCGGAAAAGCAGTCTGTGCTGGCAACCTTCCCCCGCTTTCGAGAGATGGAAAAGCAGCACGGCAGTCTGATGCGGGGGATGCTGGCCTCCCGCAAGGCACGCACAGCCGCGGCCAGCCCCACCGGGAATGGCGATGGGAACGGCAGCAAACCGCTCTCGATGTTTATGTCTCTGGCCGGGGGAATGGAAGAGATGGCTGCCGCACTGCGCGCCCGTCTGACCGGGGACTGCCGGTTGACTACAGGTGTGGAAAGCATTCAGGCCGCGGGCGCAGGCTATCGGCTGGCCTTGTCGGACAGCACAGCGCTGGAAGCGGGCGCGGTTGTGCTGGCCGTGCCCACATACGTGGCTGGCCCACTGCTGGCCGGGATCGCGCCGACCGCGGCCGCGGGGCTGGGCGAAATTCGCTACGTGAGCACAGGCACAATCTCCCTGGCCTACAAACGGGACGAAATCAACCACCCGCTGGACGGATTTGGGGTGGTCATCCCCCGCAGCGAAAACCGGCCCATCAATGCCATCACCTGGACTTCGACAAAATTTGACCAGCGCGTCCCAGACGGGTACGCTCTATTGCGGGTCTTCTTCGGCGGCTCCCGCAGCCCGGAAATGATGCAACGGAGCGACGCGGAGATCGAACAGATCGCCCGGCAGGAATTGCGGGCGATAATGGACATCGATGCGACGCCGCTCTTTCACCGCATCTTCCGCTGGCAGAAGGCCACGCCCCAATACGACGTGGGCCACCGGGAGCGGGTAGCCGCCATGGAAGCCGCCCTGCCCGCGGGCCTGCATCTCACGGGCAGCCCGTACCGGGGCATCGGCATCCCCGATTGTATTCATCAAGCGCAACAAACCGCGGAAAAGATATTGGATATTGGATAATATGAACAACCCTCCTATCGTCTGCCTCGGAGTCAATCATCGCACAGCACCGGTGGAAATGCGGGAGCAACTGGCCTGCACGCTGGACCAGTTGCTGCCCAACGGTCCGACATCCGGCGAAGTGGCCCTGCTTTCCACCTGCAACCGGCTGGAAATCTACACCTGTTCCTCGTCGGACCCAGAGACTGTACAGCAGGCGATCTCCGAAATTCTGACGGGGGCAACGGGTGTGGACGCGGCGGCATTTGCCCCCCATCTGTATCGAAGCGCCGGTTGGGATGCCGTGGGCCATCTGTTGCGGGTGTCCACCGGGCTGGATTCACTAGTGCTGGGCGAACCCCAGATTCTGGGGCAGGTGACCGACGCCTTTGTCCAGGCGACAGAGGCCGGTGTGCTGGGCCATTGCCTGACACAGCTTTTCCGGGCAGCCATCCGCGCGGGCAAGCGGGCGCGCAGCGAGACGGCCATCAGCGCCAACCCGGCCAGCATCAGTTCCGTGGCCCTGGCTCTGGCCCAGCAACACGCCGGCGACCTGCGCCAGCAGCGGGTGCTGGTCATCGGCGCGGGAGAGATGGGGCAGTTGACGCTCAAAGCGCTTCAACACCGGGGCGCAGGTCGGGTGGAGGTGGTCAACCGCACCTTTGCCAAAGCGGAGAACGCGGCTGCAAACTTTGGGGCCTACGCCTTCCCACTGGAAAGACTGGCCGAACGGCTGGCCCTGGTCAATGTGGTGATCGCGGCCACTGGCGCGCCCCGTCCTCTGCTCACGGAAAAGCTGGTGGCCCATGCCCTGGCCCAGCGTCCGGATCGCCCTTTGCTGCTAGTAGACCTGGCCGTGCCCAGAGACGTTGACCCCACAGTGGCCGATCTGCCCGGTGCTCGCCTCTTCGATGTGGACGATCTGCGGGGTAGCCTGGACGAAGCGTTGGCGGCGCGGGAAGCCGAAGTGCCGCGGGTGGAAGAAATCATCGCCGAAGAAGTCGTCGCTTTGCAGGACAACTACCGGAAAATGAGCGTACACCCATTGATTGTGGACCTGCGCCGCAAGGCGGAAAACATCCGCCAGCGGGAAATGGAGCGCACCCTGCGCAATCTGGGCGACATCGATGACGCCACTCTCCGCCACATCCAGAAACTCTCTCAGGTCCTCGTCAATCAGCTTCTCCACGAGCCGACGCTTTATCTGAAAGAGAAAGCAGTGAATGGCGAGGCAGAGGACGTGGAGATGGCGCGGGAGATGTTTGGGCTATGAAACTTACCCTCGGCTCCCGTACTTCCCAACTGGCCCTATGGCAGAGCCGCCACGTGATGGCCGCGCTGCAAGCCGCCTGGCCGGGGCTGGAATGTGCGATTGAACCGTTCGTCACCCAGGGCGACAAGACGCTGGACCGCCCCCTGCCGGAGATCGGCGGCAAAGGGCTGTTCACGCTGGAACTGGAAAACGGCCTGCGGGAAGGGCGTATCGATCTGGCCGTCCATTCCCTGAAGGACCTGCCCGTGGACGACGCGCCCGGCTTAACCCTCGGTGCGATTCCGGGCCGGGCCGACGTGCGGGATGTGCTGGTGGCGAAGGACGGGGTGACGCTGGGCACTCTGCCGTCCGGCGCGGTGGTGGGGACGAGCAGCCTACGCCGTCAGGCCCAACTGCTGGCCCTGCGCCCGGGGTTGACCGTCCGCTCCATCCGGGGCAATGTGGAGACCCGCATCCACAAAGCCCTGCACGGGGAGTACGACGCCACACTGCTGGCCGGCGCGGGTGTCACCCGCTTGGGATTGGATGCCAATATCAGCCAGTGGCTGGCGCTGGATGTAATGCTGCCCGCGCCGGGACAGGGCGCGCTGGGGGTCCAATGCCGGGCGGAGGACGAAGCGACGCTTCACTTTCTGGCCGCCATTCACAATGCCGAAGTGGCCCAGGCCGTGACGGCAGAGCGGGCTTTCCTCGCCGGTCTGGGCGGGGGCTGCTCGATTCCAGTGGGGGCCTATGCCACTGTCAGCGGCGGGACGATTCACCTGTCCGGCCTGGTGGCGGCGGTGGATGGCAGCCGTATCATTCGGGTGGAAGGCAGTGGCCCGTCCGCAGCGGAACTGGGCGCATCTCTGGCAGCAGAAGCCAAATCCCAGGGCGCGGCGGAACTGATCGGAATGGAACGCGGATGACGCGGATCGGGCGGATGGGCGCGGATTTTTTAACGCAAAGAGGCAAAGGCGCAGAGAGTCGGACGCGGATGAACGCTGAGAAACGCTGATCAAAAAAATTCCGTTCATATGCACCGTCTGTGTCCCCAAAAATCCGCTCCCATCCGTCCTTTCCGCCCAATCCGCGTGCTATTCCTATCTTTCTTTGCATCTTTTTGTAGTGATCAGGATGATGATGAAACAGAAAATGGGACGCTGATTCACACAGATAGACGCTGATCCAGAGAAAAAATCTGCGTTTTTCAGCGTTTATCTGCGTCCAGCCTTTTCACCATCATTCTGATCATTACATTTCTTTGCATCTTTTGCGCCTTTGCACCTTTGCGTTAAATCTTTTCACGAAAGAACTACTGATGACATTTCCCACCATTCGTCCCCGTCGCCTGCGCCACACCCCGGCCCTGCGCCGGATGGTAGCGGAGACGACCCTCGACCCGGCGGATTTTATCTACCCCCTCTTCATCCAGCACGGGGAAAACCAGCGCATCCCCATCCGTTCTATGCCCGGCCAGTTCCGCCTGTCGGTGGACCAGTTGGCGGGCGAGGCCGCGGAACTGAAAAGTCTGGGCGTGCCCGCCGTCGTCCTCTTCGGCATCCCCGCCCACAAAGACCCCATCGGCCTGGAAAATTTCGCCGACGACGGCATCGTGCAGCAGGCCATCCGGGCATTGAAAGCGGCCAACCCGGAACTGGTGGTCATCACCGATGTCTGTCTGTGCGAGTACACGGACCACGGCCATTGCGGGCTGCTGGACGAGGCGGGCTACGTCCTCAACGACGAAACGCTGGAAGTGCTGCAGCAGGTCGTCGTCTCCCACGCCCGCTGCGGCGCGGATATTGTGGCCCCCAGCGGGATGATCGACGGAATGGTGGCGGCCATCCGGGCTGCACTGGACGGGGAAGGCTACAGCCATCTGCCGGTGATGTCCTATGCGGTGAAGTATGCGTCGGCCTTCTACGGCCCCTTCCGAGAAGCTGCTGACGGCGCGCCCCGCTTCGGCGACCGCAAGACCCATCAGATGGACCCGACCAACGCAGAAGAAGCCCTGCGCGAGGCCGCGCTGGATGTGGCCGAAGGTGCGGATTTTCTAATGGTCAAGCCCGCCCTGCCCTATCTGGACGTGATCCGCCGGGTGAAGGAGCGCTTCCCGGAGCTGCCCCTGGCCGCCTATAACGTCAGCGGCGAGTATGCGATGCTGAAGGCCGCCGCGGCCAACGGCTGGCTGGACGAGCAACGGGTGATTCTGGAGACGCTGACGGGCATCCGTCGGGCCGGGGCCGACCTGATTTTGACCTATCACGCCAAAGAGGCCGCGGGGTGGTTGGGGTAGAAAAGAAAGGCGAAGAAATAGAACGCAGATGCACAGATTTACGCGGATTGCGCAGATCGCATCCAAAAACGTCTCGTTTTGAGGTTCTGCAATTTCGCGCAAAAAAATCTGCGTTCTCTGCGTAATCTGTGTTCCTGTTCTTTTTTGCAGTTCAAGAAACAGAGGGGTTTTCGAGTGACAGAACAATTAGACATTCGCGAGCGGGGCCGGGCCAATGGGGAAGTCATCTACTCCGACCGGCGGCTCTTTATGCAGTTTTTGGGTTTCGGCGAGGCGACGGATACGGCGGCTCTGGCAGAAACGCTGGAAGAGGCCGGGCTGGACGGGGTTCTCTACGAGGAACTCAACGATCCCCAGGGCATCGGGCTATTGACATTCAGCGAAGACCCCAACGATTTTGTGGACACCCTGCGCCCCTTCCTCAACCGACCGCCTTTCGTGGCCCTACTGCCCAAACCGGAATTTACACTATTCGGACGCACCTACGCCCTGGGATACGAGCCAGATTTGGACGAGACGCTTGTGGACCGTCCCTGGCGCAAAGTCATCGACCCGGCCCACCGCTGGGCCATCTGGTATCCCCTGCGTCGGGCCGGTGCTTTCGAGCAGTTGAGCAGCGAAGAGCAGACCGCCATCCTGCGCGAGCACGGCACCATCGGGATGGCCTATGGCCGGGCCGGGCTGGGCACAGACATCCGCCTGGCCTGTCACGGGCTGGACAAAATGGACAACGATTTTGTGGTAGGGCTGCTGGGCGCTGAGCTTTACCCCCTCTCGTCGATTGTCCAGCGTATGCGCAAAACCAAACAGACCTCCCTGCATCTGGAGCGGCTGGGGCCGTTCTTTGTGGGCCGGGTGGTCTGGCAAAGCAAAAGGAACCCTGCATGAGACCTGCACACACAATGACCGCACCGCCACCAGTTTCGCCATTGGAAGGCACATCGCCCTTTCTGCTGGCGGCGCGGGGGAAAAAGGCCAAAAACGGAACGTCTTCTCATACGCCGATTTGGCTGATGCGCCAGGCCGGGCGCTATATGGCCGAGTACCGGGCGCTGCGAGAAAAGTATTCAATACTGGAGATCATCCGCACCGCGGAACTGGCCGTGGAGGTGACGCTTCAGCCCATCAACGCCTTTGCCCTGGACGCGGCAATTATCTTCGCGGACATTCTGCCGCCGCTGGTGGGGATGGGGCTGGAGCTGAGCTTCGCGGCGGGGGAGGGGCCGGTAATCGCCAACCCCATCCGCACGACCAAAGATGTGGATATGCTGGCCGTGCCCCCGGCCCAGGAGACGATGCCCGCCACCCTGCGGGCTATCGAAATCGTCAGCGCGGAGCTGAACAGCCGGGGCATTCCGCTGATCGGCTTTGCGGGCGCGCCCTTCACCCTGGCCAGCTACGCCATCGAAGGAGGCAGCAGCCGCACATTCATCAAGACCAAAAGCCTGATGTACAGAGAACCCGCGGCCTGGAAGCGGCTGATGACCAAACTGGTGACAGTGCAGGCCGACTATCTGCTGGCCCAGGCCAAAGCTGGCGCGGCAGCCCTGCAGGTCTTTGATTCCTGGGCCGGACAGGCGTTGGGCAAAGACGATTACATTCGCTATATCCAGCCCTACAATACGCTGCTTTTCCAAAAGATAGCAGCGGCGGGCGTGCCAGTCATCAACTTCAGCACGGGAACCAGCGCCTTTCTGCCCACAGTGGCGGCCTGCGGCGGGGATGTGATGGGCGTGGACTGGCATATGCCTCTGGACTGGGCCTGGGATCAGATCGGCCACGACAAACCCATCCAGGGCAATCTGGAGCCGGTGGCCCTGCTTGCGCCCTGGCGGGAACTGAAGCCCCGCATCGACGCGGTGCTGGCACAGGCAGGCGGACGGCCCGGCCACATCTTCAACCTGGGTCACGGCATCTTCCCGATGACGCCCATAGAAAATGTGCAGCGGCTGGTGGATTACGTACATGAGAAGACGGGGGGATAGCGTATTGCGTATTTCGTATTGCGTAATGAAGTGATGTAACGGGGCTGATGGGGCTTAGTTGGTGAAGCGTGATGCGTGAAACGTGAACAGGTCCGAACGATCTCGCGTTTCACTCCTTACACTGCCCCATCAGCCCCTCCAACGCCACTACCTACGGAATACGAAATCCGTCCTCCCCTCAAACACCCGGAGCAACCAACCAATGACCCCAACCGTTTCTTCCCCCGTCGGCGTGCTGGTGATGGCCTATGGCGGGCCGAATTCCCTGGACGAAATCCCCGGCTATCTGGCGGACATCCGCGAGGGACGCCCAACGACGCCCGCGGTGCTGGAAGAGATCACAAACAACTACCGGCAGATCGGCGGCCAATCGCCCCTGCTGGAATTCAGCACCCGGCAGATGGCGTGCGTGGCCGAACGAATGGAAGAGGTCTATCCCGGACGCTACCGCTTCTATCTGGGCATGCGCCACTGGTCGCCCTGGATCGAGGATGTGGTGGGCCAGATGCTCGACGACGGCATCCGCCAGGCGGTGAGTATTGTGCTGGCTCCCCACTACAGCGCACTGAGCATCGCCAAATATCACGCCAAAATCGCCGACGGGCTGGAGATGTACCGGGGCGACATCGACTTCTCCCACGTCACCGACTACCACACCGCGGACGGGCTGATCCAGGCGTTGGCGAATCGGGTGCAGATGGGGCTGGAGCGCTGGCCGGAAGCGGAACGGGAGAAAGCTCACGTCATTCTCAGCGCGCACAGCCTGCCCGTGCGTATTATCGCGATGGGCGATCCCTACGACGATCAGATGCAGGAGACAGCCCGGCTGGTGGCTGAACGGGCGGGTCTGCCCGACGAGCGCTGGTCGTGGAGCTATCAGTCCGCGGGGCGCAGCCCGGAACCCTGGCTGGGGCCGCAACTGCCAGAGCACATCACCGCGTTGGCCGGGCAGGACATCCGGGATATTATCAGCATTCCCGTAGGCTTCGTCTCGGATCACGTGGAGATTCTTTACGACATCGACATCCAGGCCCAGGCCGTCGCCAGCGAGCTGGGCGTGCGCCTGGAACGTCCCCCGGCCCTCAACGACGACCCGCTCTTCATCAACGCCCTCGCCGAGGAAATTGAGCGGGCGGCGGCAAAATTTGAATGAAAGAGATTGGGAGATTAGGAGATAAAGAGATTGAGTCTGGTGCGCACCAGCCAATCTCCCAATCTCCAATCTCCTCTACCTACAGGAGAGATTTCTATGCCCAACATTCCCCAATCCATCGAACTCTTCGCCCAGGCCCAGCGCCTGCTTCCCGGCGGTGTCAATTCGCCTGTGCGGGCCTTTCGCGCGGTGGGCGGCCAGCCTCTTTTTATCCGCAAGGGCGCGGGCGCGTATATACACGACGTGGACGGCAACCGCTACATCGACTACGTGCTCTCCTGGGGGCCGCTGATTCTGGGCCACGCCCACCCCAAAGTAGTGGCGGCTTTACAGGCTGCCATAGCCGACGGTTCCAGTTTTGGCGCGCCCTGCCCGCAAGAGGTGGAATTGGCCCGGCTTGTCACGGAAATGATGCCGTCGATTGAGATGGTGCGCTTCGTCAACTCCGGCACGGAAGCCACAATGACCGCGCTGCGTCTGGCCCGGGCCTACACCGGGCGCACGAAGTTTATCAAATTCCAGGGCAACTACCACGGCCACGCGGATATGCTGCTGGTCCAGGCTGGCTCCGGCGTAGCGACCCTAGGCCTGCCCGATTCTCCCGGTGTGCCAGCCAGCACAGTGGCCGATACGCTGACTGTGCGTTTCAACGATTTGGAAGGGGTGGAGGAGTTGTTCGGCACTTTCCCCGGCGAAATCGCGGCGGTGATTGTGGAGCCGGTGGCGGGCAATATGGGAATGATTCCGCCCCTGCCCGGTTTCTTGCAAGGACTGCGGGATGTGACCGCGGCCGACGGTTCGCTGCTGATCTTCGACGAAGTGATGACCGGCTTCCGGGTGCATCCCGGCGGCGCGCAGACCCTCTTCAGCGTCACCCCGGACCTGACCTGTCTGGGCAAAGTGATTGGCGGCGGCCTGCCCGTGGGGGCCTATGGCGGCAGGCGCGAAATCATGCAGTTGGTGGCCCCGGTCGGGCCGATGTACCAGGCGGGGACACTCTCCGGCAATCCCCTGGCCATGACCGCGGGCATCGAAACCCTGCGCGCCATTCAAGAGCCGGGCGTGTGGGAACACTTCGAGACAGTGGGCAACCGGCTGACTGAGGGGATTATCGACGCCGCGCAGGCCGAGGGGATTCCCATGCGGGCCGGGCGCATCGGGTCGATGTTCGGCTTCTTCTTTGCCGAAAAGCCGGTCATCGATTGGGAGACGGCAAAAGTGGCCGACACGAAGCGCTTCGCCGCCTACTTCCAGGCCATGCTGGACAACGGCGTCTACATTGCGCCCTCCCAGTTCGAGGCGGGCTTTCTCTCCACCGCGCACGGCCCCGTGGAAATCGACGCAACCGTACTTGCGGCACGGCGGGCGTTGGCGGCAATCGCCTAGCGCAGTTTGAACCGGCGGTGGGAGGAGGCAAGGATATTTCGCAATCACTGCCTCCCCACCCCAATGCGCCAACTTTTCCAGCGCCACACACCGACCGTTTGCCCCCCGTCCCATTCCCGCGTATACTCCTCGCAGCAATCTGTTCGATTTCTCACCCCTGCACTGCAAAGGAGAACTTCTATGCGACGTTTGTTTCATTCTTCGCCGCTCATTTTTCTGCTGGCCGCCCTGCTGCTGGTGATCAGCGCCTGTGCCCCGCCGGCCGTGCCCGCGCCGGCCGGATCGTCTTCGGCAGGACCAGCGGCCGCGCCCCAGCCTGCGCCCGAACAACCGGCTACCACAGCCCCGACAACCGGGGGTTCCGCGCCGGTGGGCACAACCAATGTCGTCTACGATCTGCCGGACTTGGCAGGCCGGGTGGTGGTGGCGGTGACAGGCAACGACTACACCCCCCTCAACTTCATCGATCCCGTCACGGGCAAATCTGTGGGCTGGGAGTACGACGCGGTCAACGAAATCTGCCGCCGTCTGAACTGTGTGGTGGACTGGCAGGTCACCTCCTGGGATGCGATGATCCAGGCCGTGGCCGAAGGACAGTTCGATGTGGGGATGGACGGCATTACCATCACCGACGAACGGGCACAGGTCATTGATTTCTCTGCACCCTATATGACCAGCCAGCAGTTTATGCTGGTGCGGGCGGATGAGGAGCGCTTCAAAGACGCGGCCACCTTTGCCGCCGACGCCGAACTGCTGGTGGGCGCACAGGCCGGGACCACAGGCTTCTACACCGCGGTCTACGAAATTCTTGACGGCGACGAAACCAATCAGCGCATTGTCCTGCTGGAAAACTTCGGCGCAACCGTTCAAGCCCTCATCGCCGGGGATGTGGATATGGTGCTGGTGGACGCGGCCAGCGGTCGCGGCTATATCGGGGCCAATCCAGACAAACTCAAAATTGTGGGCAGCGCGCTGGGGACAGAAGATTTCGGCTTTATCTTCACGCCCGGCTCGGACCTGACCGAACCTTTCAACGCGGCCATTGCCACAATGCGCAAAGATGGCTTCCTCAATTCGCTCAACATCCGCTGGTTCTTCCTGATCGATCCCAACGGGCCGGATGCCTACGACCAGTTGCCCGATTTGGCAGGGCGGGTGGTGGTGGCGGTGACAGGCAACGACTACACCCCCCTCAACTTCATCGATCCCGCCACAGGCAAGTCGGTCGGGTGGGAATACGACGCGGTCAACGAAATCTGCCGCCGCCTGAACTGTGTGGTGGACTGGCAGGTCACCTCCTGGGATGCGATGATTCAGGCCGTAGCCGAAGGACAGTTCGATGTGGGGATGGACGGCATTACCATCACCGACGAACGGGCGCAGGTCATTGACTTCTCTGCACCCTATATGACCAGTCAACAGTTTATGCTGGTGCGGGCCAACGAGGATCGCTTCAGCGATCCCGCCACCTTTGCCGCCGACGCCGAACTGCTGGTGGGCGCACAGGCCGGGACCACAGGCTTCTACACTGCCGTCTACGAAATTCTCGACGGCGACGAAACCAACCAGCGCATTGTCCTCCTGGAAAACTTCGGCGCAACCGTTCAGGCCCTCATCGCCGGGGATGTGGATATGGTGCTGGTGGACGCGGCCAGCGGCCGCGGCTATATCGGGGCCAATCCAGACAAACTCAAAATTGTGGGCAGCGCGCTGGGGACAGAAGATTTCGGCTTTATCTTCACGCCCGATTCCGATCTGGTGGAACCCTTCAACGCGGCCATTGAGACGCTGGTGTTGGATGACTACGATGACTATCTGAATACGAAGTGGTTCTTCCTCTTCGATCCGGCGCAATAGGGGTTGGAGACTGGGGAGGAGGGAGGGGAGATCGGGCAGTTCGTCGTCCCAATCTCCCATCTCCCCTCCCCATCTCAGCCACACAATATGACACATTCTACCCCTTCTCGCCACACACCCGCCAACCGTCTCGCCCGGCTGCCCTATTGGCTGCTGGCCGCGCTGCTGCTGGGCGTCATCCTGCTCTGGAATATCCTCTCCGACGCGGACTACGCGCTGATTTTCTCTGCCGTGGCCAAGGGTATTTGGGTGACAGTCTATGTCTGCCTCATCGCTTTTGCCTGTGCCCTGCTGGTGGGGCTGGTCTTTGGACTGGCCCGCCTCTCCAAAATTCGGGTGGTACAGGAAGCCGCCACCTTTTATGTGGAGATCGTCCGCGGCGTGCCCATGCTGGTGATCCTCTATTATATCGCCTTTGTGGGCGCGCCAGGTCTGGTCGATCTGATCAACTGGGCGGGGAACGGATTGCTATCGTTGGATGTGGGGAGCCTGGGCCAGGGATTGGCCGACTTCAGCATCCGCGACCTGAACTTTACAACCCGGGCGATTCTGGCGTTGGTGATCGGGTACAGCGCGTTTATTGCCGAGATATTTCGGGCGGGGATCGAAAGTGTGGAGAAAGGGCAGATCGAAGCAGCCCGCAGCCTGGGGATGAATTCCTGGCAGTCCATGCGCCACATCATTCTGCCCCAGGCCGTGCGCCGGGTGCTGCCACCCCTGGGCAACGACTTTGTGGCGATGCTGAAGGATTCATCGCTGGTCTCTGTGCTGGGCGTGCAAGACATTACCCAATTGGGCAAACTCTACGCCACCAGCACCTTTCGCTTCTTCGAGACCTACAATGTCGTCGCCTTTCTCTATCTGGTGATGACGATTGCGCTCTCGCTGCTGGTGCGCTACATCGAGAAAAAGATGCCCCAGCGGTCGAACACATAAGATTGGGGATTAGAGACTGGGGATCGGATACACGACATCCGATCCCCAGTCCCCAATCCCTACTTCCCCGCCCGCGTGTCGATATCCCCTTCATAGGTCAGCGCATCCGCGCCCCGCTCACCCGTGCGGATGCGCACCACATCATCCACCGGATAAATGAAGATGACGCCGTCGCCCTGGGCGCCGGTCACCGCGGCCTGCTGAATGGCGTCGATGGTCTTTTCCACATTGCGTTCGCTGAGAACGATATTCACCTGGGCACGGGGCAGCATATCCACAGTATAGCTGCCCTGGCGACCGCTCAGCACAATCCCGCCCTGGCGTCCGTGGCCGTGGACATCCACCACATTCATCCCCACAATACCGATCTCCTTCAAAGCCGCCTTCACATCGTCCAGCTTTTCGTGGCGAATGTAGGCTTCAATTTTTTTGAACATTTTCTGGGTTCTCCTTTAGGCGTAGGCCCGTTCGCCGTGTTCGCTGATGTCCAAACCGACTTCTTCTTCTGTCTCATTGACCGACAGCCCCCAAACCGAGCCGAGGACGCGGGTCAGAATGAATGTAATCGCCACGGCATAGATAATTGTCACCACAACTGTGATCAACTGTACCACAAATTGGTTGGGATTGCCGTAGAAGAGACCATCCGCGCCGGCTGCATTGACTGCTGTGGTGGCAAAGAGACCGGTTGCCAGCGCACCCCAGGTGCCGGCCATGCCATGACAGGCCCACACATCCAGGCTTTCGTCCAGCCCCCGCCTGTTGCGGAAGCTGATGGCATAGTAGCTGATGGGTGCGGCCACCGCGCCGATTAGCATAGCGGAGATGGGTGTGACAAACCCGGCTGCCGGGGTGATGGCTACCAGCCCCACCACCGCGCCGGTCACAATGCCCAGCACACTGGGCTTGCCTTCCCGCCAGGCCAGGAACATCCAGACCACCGCGGCCGCGGCCGCGGCTGTATTTGTGTTGAACACAGCCAGCACAGCCGTGCCATCTGCGACCAGCGCGCTGCCGCCGTTGAAACCAAACCAGCCCATCCACAGCAGCCCCGCGCCCAAAACCGTAAAGGGGACGTTGTGGGGTTCAATCGTAATCCGGCCAAAGCCCTTGCGCTTGCGAATCGCCATGGCAAAAGCCAGGGCCGAGTAGCCCGCGGTGATGTGGACGACTGTGCCACCGGCAAAGTCCAGCGCGCCCATCTGGAAGAAAATGCCGCCGCCCCACACCCAATGAGCCACAGGATCGTAGACAAGGGTGGCCCAGAGCAGTGTGAATACCAGAAACGCCTTAAACCGAATGCGCTCGACAAACGCGCCGGTGATCAGCGCGGGGGTGATGATAGCAAATGTCATCTGAAAACCAGCGAAGAGCAGATGGGGGATCGTCAATCCTTCCAGCGCTTCGGTCCCCACCCCGCTCAGACCGAAATAGTTCGGCCCGCCAATCAGCCCCCCAATACTCGTGCCAAAGGAGAGGCTATAGCCGATCAACACCCACTGGATGCTGATAAGGCCGATGGTAATAAAGCTCAAATTGAGCGTGGACAAAATGTTCTTCTTGCGTACCATACCGCCATAAAAGAAGCCGAGCGCAGGTGTCATCATCAGCACCAGTGCCGTGGCTACAATAATCCAGGCTGTATCTCCTGAGTCAATCATCTATCTTCTCCTCTTTTTCGGCTGCAAACTTCTCTTCGGTCAAATATTCTCTTCTGCCAAATATGTAGAGAACAGCCATCTGCCAGCCGTGTCTGGCCCAGCCGGCGGGCAAACACAGCAGATTCTGTAACTCCACAATCAACAATTACACAGCGGTGGGGGTCCTGATGTAGCGCGTCTCTGTGCTACGGGGACTCGTGGGGAAGTCCATCAAAACAGTAGCACGCCGGGGAAACGGCAACAATGTGCACATTGCACAACAAATCACCAGGCTGACTGGACAATTTGCACGCCCTGCATTCCGATTTTTCCTTCCTTGACAGCCCGTATTCCATCCGCTATACTCACTGCACACTGATTCTGAGTGTACGCTGGTCCTGCGACCGGCACACCCCCCTTTCTAATCTATTTTCGCTTCTGTTTCTGGCAACGCCTACCTGCCCCCAGTGAATGTTGTCAGCCGTTAATAACTGGCATCCCATTGCCTATCCAGAAAGGACATCTCTAATGACGAAACGCTCTCTTGCGATTTCCGGCATGAGCCGCCGTGAATTCTTACGCTACACGGCGCTCGGCAGCGGCGCGGCTTTAATGGCGGCCTGTGCCGCGCCGGCAGCCCCCACAACAAGCAGTGGCGGCGGGGAAGCACCCGCACCGGTAGCGGAAGCACCTGCCCCAGCAGCCGCCAGCGACGGCCCCAAGCAGGGCGGCACAATGACATGGATGGGCCACCAGGAAGTCTCTGGGCTTGGGCCGGACAATGTTGGCCCTACAGTGGAGTGGGTGATGGTCATCAACATCCACAATCCGCTGGTAGCCATTGATGAATTCAATGAAGTCGAGATGGTACTGGCCAAGTCGGTGGATGTATCCGACGACGGACTGACCTACACCTTCCAACTCAATGAGGGGGTCAAATTCCACGACGGCACCGAATTCACCGCGGAGGATGTGGTCTACACCTATGACTTCTACCGCAACCCGGAGAACGGCGCGTCCATCGCAGGTGAATTCACTGGTGTAGGGTCGGTGGAGGCCCCGGACAAATATACGGTCGTCGTCAACATGGAAACGGTCAACGCCGCTTCCCTGACCGGCTGGGCCGGTACGGCTATCGTCCAGTCCAAGTACCACGCGGAGGTGGGCGAGGAGACATACCGCACCGCGCCCATCGGCACTGGCCCCTACAAACTGAAAGAGTGGCGACCCGCGGAGTTCACCGAACTGGAAGCCTTCGACGATCACTTCCGGGGTCGCCCCCACATCGACATTCTGCGTCAGGATGTGGTCCCCGAACCCTCTGTACGGATGATCGCCCTCCAATCGGGCGAGGCGGACTCCGCGGTCTGGCCGCTGCTGGTGGAAGACAGTGTCTTCCTGGAATCCGACCCGGGCTTTGTCGTCTATCGCACCCTGGCCGACTCCATTAAGCACTTCCCGCTCAACCTGCGTGTGCCCGCGTTGGCCGACAAGACTGTGCGCAAGGCAATGATGCACGCCCTGGACCGCCAGCGTATCATCGACGACCTCTGGAACGGTGCAGCCCAGATCAGCCATTCCAACCTGACCCCGGCCAGCCCATACTACAATTCCAATCTGCCCCAATATGACTTTGACCCGGCGGCGGCCAACGCGATGCTGGACGACGCCGGCTATGCATTGGGGGCAGATGGCGTGCGCGAGAAAGATGGGGTGAAGCTTGCCTTTACCTGCACCACCATTACCGGCGATCAGGCCCGGCGACCCATTGCCGAACTGGCCCAGCAGATGTTCAAGGAAGTGGGCATCGATATGCAGTTGGAAGAAGCGCCGGTCGCTTCCATCCTCCAGTCCCTGCGCGAGGGCACGATGGATTGCTCCCTCTTCAACTGGACCTATGGAACCGCTGTCGAGCCGGACCCCTTCAGCACCCTCCACTCCACCGGCGGCAACAACTTCAGCGGCATCAACAATCCCCATCTGGATGAGCTGATCGAAACCGGGCTTCAGGTGGTCGATCCGGCCCAGCGAATGCCCATCTATCACGAAATCCAGGAGATATTTGTCGATGAAGTTGTCGCACTCAATCTCCAGTTCGACGAATGGATTAACGTCTTCAACACCCGCGTCAAGGGCCTGCCGGAAAACCCCAAAAACGGCAGCGCGCTTTATCAGCAGGCGTACAAGTGGTGGATTGACGAGAGTTAGATTGGTTGAATAGTTGATTGGTTGATTGGATGAGGTTCGTCCTATCCAATCAACCAATCAACAGGTCCTATCGCCAAGCCCTACTCACCCAATCAGCCAATCAACCAGACATCTATGCTCTCCTACATCACCCGCCGCCTGCTCCAGGGCGCTCTTGTCATATTCCTGATCAGCGTCGTTACCTTTGCCGTTATGCGGTTAATGCCGGGCGATCCGGTCTATATGCTGCTGGGCGAGGGAGAAATTCGTATTAGCCAGGAGCAGATCGAGGCCATCAAAGCCAAATGGGGGCTGGACCGGCCCTACTACGAGCAATATCTGGTCTGGGCCTGGAATCTGCTGCGGGGGGATTTCGGCGATTCGCTGATCCGCACGGGTGTCCCTGTGCGGGAGATGATCTTTGAAGCCATACCTGTCACCGCCATTATCAACATCATTGCTCTTTTTATTTCCCTGGTCATTGCCATCCCTGCCGGGATTTGGGCCGGCGTCAAACGCAACTCCACCTTTGACTACGCCACGGCAGTCGGCTCAACCCTGGGCGTCTCTCTGCCCAACTTCTGGTTGGGGCTGATGCTGATTGTCCTCTTTGTCCTCTACATTCCCCAATGGATTGGCGAAATCCCTCTGATTGGACGCATTCCGCCCTTTGGTCTGCGCTCCTGGCAGGGCTATATTTTGCCCGTGCTGGTGCTGACCACCGAGCAGTTGGCAGTGGTGACACGGGTGATGCGCGCGGCCACGATTGAAGCCCTGGGCCAGGATTACGTGCGCACGGCCTATGCCAAAGGGCTGGCAAAATATGTGGTGATCACCCGCCACGCGGTGCGCAATGCCCTGCTGCCGGTAGTAACAGTCATCGGCTTCCGCATCGCCTTCATCCTCAGCGGCACAATCGTCGTCGAGACCGTCTTCGCCATCCCCGGCATTGGCCGCCTCTTCACCGATTCGGTCTTCCGCCTGGACTATCAGGTGGTGCAGTCGCTGGTGGTGGTGTTGGCCGTGCTTGTGGTGCTGGTCAATCTGATCACCGATCTGACCTACGCCTTCATTGATCCCCGTATTCGGATAGAATAGCCTATGAGCGTTGCACCTGCCGACCAACTTCTTCCCAACGCTGCCAGCCAGCCGGGCCGCCGCTCAGAGCTATTGCAGTCGTGGCAGCGTTTCCGCGCCAACCGGATGTCGCTGGTGGGCCTGACGCTGATTATTCTGCTGGTGCTGATCGCCATCTTTGCCCCGCTGATTGCGCCCTACGATCCCATCGAGGACATCTTTCGGGGGGTGCGGGGTGTCGGCCCCAGTTGGGAACACCCCTTTGGCTACGATCACCTGGGCCGAGACCTGCTCAGCCGGATCATTTTTGGATCGAGAGTAGCCCTGCTGGTGGGATTGGTGGCGACGGGGATTTCAGTGCTGGTGGGGATTGTCATCGGCGCGGTGGCGGGCTATTTCGGGGGGTGGGTGGACACCCTACTTTCCCGGCTGGTCGACACACTGATGGCCTTCCCGATTATTGCCCTGCTGGTGGTGTTGGCCGCGGTGCTGGGGCCGAGTCTGGTGACGACAATTGTGGTCATCGGTTTTACGGGTTGGGCGCGTTTTGCCCGTGTGGTGCGGGCTGATGTGATGAGTATGAAGCAACAGGATTTTATCACCGCGGCCAGAGCTGTGGGTGTGCGGGATTGGCGCATCATCTGGCGCCATCTGCTGCCCAATGTCATGGGGCCGGTGATCGTCCTGGCCAGTCTGGGCATCGGCGGCATTATTATTCTGGAGTCGGCTCTCTCCTTTTTGGGGCTAGGTATCCGTCCCCCCAACCCCTCCTGGGGCGGCACATTGGCCGACGGCCGCGCCTTTATCCTGCGCTACCCCCACATCGCCTTCTTCCCCGGCCTGATGATTGTGATTACTGTCCTGGCCTTTAATTTTCTGGGCGACGGCCTGCGCGACGCCTTCGATCCGCGCAATCGGGATTAGTGTACATGCCCATTTCGGGCACAACCAGCAATGAAAATAGGGACGCAGATTTACGCAGAAGGCACAGATTACGCAGATTCTATCCGTGTTTATCCGCGTTCATCAGGGGCTATTTTCAGGTTAGGCGAATTACCAGATCGTTTGGATAAAACCGGACGCCTGAATTTGGGGATCGTTTGTAAGAAGTGGGATTTTCATCAAGCGGGCTGCCCCGGCGATCAACCGATCGTGGAGTTCGGGGATATCAGTAATTTCGGCTGCCGCGGAAACGACAGCGAAGGAGAGCGGGAATTCTTCAATGAGGGGGTTCGTGTGGAGAAGCCGTTGAAGGTCAGCGAGAGATGCTGTAATTCTCTGCCTTTCGGAGAGATAGAGAATTTCTGCGAAGACAATTGCTGGCACATAAATAGCCGTTTCTGCTCGCAGTGTCCCATCAAAAATCGATTTGATCTGCGGGCTTGTGCGTCTGCCTTCCAAGTGTAATACCACCGCCATTGTGTCTGCAACGTAACTATTCTCTGGGGTAGCGTTGCTCATAACCGGCAAATTCTTCCTCCAAATGGGCTTCCGATTCGGCCACCAATCGATCCCGCTCTAAGTTCAGAACAGTTTGATAGAGATCGCTTTCCGCATCTTTGCCCAGCACCCGTAACCGGACAAAATAGATAAAATCGGTTATTTCCGCCAGTGTATGTTCGGGGAGTTCTTTGATACCTTCCGCAATCAGTTGATGATAGGTCTGAACTGTCATTTGTGCTATCCTTCTGATGCCTAAAACCTCGTCCCTCATTCCGTTTCCATATACTACCACCCACAGTATAGCAGAGGAATTCTCCCGTGTCACTCGAAACTGAAATTCGTTCCATCATTGCCGACAGCGGTGCGCAGATGGGCGTCTGTGTGCGCCATCTGGAATCGGGCGAAGAGACCGCCATCGACGCCGACCGCTCCTTCCCCCTGGCCAGCGTCTTCAAAATCCCCGTGCTGGTCGAGGCCTTCCGCCAGCTCCACGCAGGCCATTTCCGCATGGAAGAGCGCTGGGAGCTGACCACCGCGGAGAAAAACCTGCCCAGCGGCGTCCTCACCTTCTGCGCGGACGGGCTGAAACCCACGGCCCGGGACCTGATCACACTGATGATAATCATCAGCGACAACACGGCCACGGATATGGTCATGCACCGGCTGGGCGTGGCGAATGTGACGAAGGCCATGCACGAACTGGGGCTGACCGACATCCACGTGCCTCTGACTGTGCGCGGCATCTTCGACGATATGCTCATCTCCGCCGATCCCACCCAGGACTTGTTGGAACTGGCGAAGCAGAGCAGCAAACGGGACGGCATCGCCTATAGCAGCGGGCCGGAAAACAATGTGGGCACGCCCCGCGCCTTGACCGATCTGCTGCAGATGATCTGGCGGGGGGAGATTGTCAGCCGGGCCGCCTGCGATGGAATGCTGGAGATACTCCTCAAACAGCAACTCTACGACCGGTTGCCCCGCTTCCTCCCGGCGGGCACACCCTTCGCCCACAAGACCGGCACCCTGGGCGGCGTGCGCAACGACAGCGGCATCATCTACGCCAACGACAACAGTCACGTCGCCGTCACCGTCTTCTGCCGTTGGGACGACCAGTCCGTGGCCGCGGACCCGGTCGCCAAATGGGATCGTATCGTCGCCATCGACAGCGCCTTCGGGAAGATCGGGCTGGCCGCGTATGAGCAGTATAAATAGCGTTTATCTTCACAGGTTGTAGCTTTTGTGCTACACTTCCATCAATGGCCGACACAGCAACAGAAGTACGCGAGTACCAAACCGAAAATGGCCGAAAGCCTTTCCAGGAATGGCTTCGAGACCTTCGCGACAGGGATGCACGGGCAAGAATTCGTATCCGTCTTGACTGCATTCTTTTGGGAAATCTTGGCGATACAAAATCAGTCGGACGTGGAGTAAACGAATTGCGTATCTCCTACGGGCCTGGCTACCGTATCTATTTTGGCCGGGATGGGAACAGAATTG
>JAHBVF010000025.1 GCA_019637685.1 Caldilineaceae bacterium
ACAGCTTGCGTTACAGTTAGCGTTTCGTGTAATTCCACGGCCAATCCCGCCAAGCGGCTGCAAGACCGGCCTTGACCGGATTGTTCAGAATATATTTAACGATCCGTTCGTGTTCTTCTGTGTCCCGCACCACGTGATCGTAGCTTTCGTGATGCCAAAACGATCCTTCTCGTCCTAGAATTTCGTTCGCTTTGTAAGCCGTATATCCTTTCAAAGATTGCATAATGGACGAAAGCGAGTGGGGTTTTCCGCTGTTCGAGTGTAATGGACTGAATAGGATGTGCGCGTGCGTTGGCATTATAGATAAGGTATCCAAATCGTACACATGCCCATGTCGGAAATGCAGACTCTCCATTACCATTTGGGCAATCGCTGGTTCTTCCAGCCAACGCGGGCCGTATCCGCCCGTGTCGAGATAGGCGTCCATGCGACCAAAGAAACGGCGCTGGACAGCGTATTCCATCTCACTGCGCTCCCGCAGACTGAGCGTTTTATCAAATGCTACGACAGTGTGTTCGTACTCCTCCCGTAACCGCTGGAGAATTTCCACAGGCAACGAACCTGCCAGCCGAAATGTGACAAAGAGTGTTGCATTGGCGGGCTGATAATGAGGCAAATTGCGCCGGTAGAATAGACGATAATCGGTATTGCTCATATTCCCCCCCCCTGTAACGCAAGCTGTTAGCTTGCAGCAGTCAGCGCAAGCTAACAGCTTGCGTTACAAGAGTTACGCCGGTATGGACGGAATCCCCGTAACGTCGTGGCAAGCTGCAAGATTTCCGAGTAAAAATCACATTGGATAAGGGACATGCGGTTTGACTCCTGTGGGAAATGGGAAGCTGTCTTCGTCGACCGCAGACCGCCGACGGCAGACCACAATAGATGAAGATATCGGGCGCGGTCGGTGGTCCGCCTTCTGCGGTCTACTCGATTACAGACCGGGCTTCTGCCAGCCGCCAAAGACCTTTTCCGCGTGGGCTGCCCCGGCCAGGGCCACATCCTCTCGCCAGGGCCGGGCGGTGAACTGGACGCCAATGGGCAGCCCCTCCGGCGATGTGCCCACCCGCACCACCGCACTGGGCCAGCCGGTCAGGTTGTGGGTCATTGTATAGGTGAAGTCGGCGATGCGGTGTTCGATTTCCCCCACAGGCAGGGCCGGCCCCGCGTTGACCGGCGCGATGAGCAGGTCATAGGGCTGGAACCAGGCCAGGGCCTCGGAGCGGAAGCGGTCTGCCCGCTCCAGAAAGCGTTCCATCTCTTCCGGGCCGAAGGCTTTGGCCGCGTGTACAAAACTCAGATTTGTCTCGTCCAGACCCGTCCCGGCCCGTTCCAGGGCCATCTTCAATCCAGCCCGCCCGGTGATGCCCAGAAACCCCCGCAACAGATCAAAGCTCTGCTCCATTCCCGGCGGGCGGGACTCTTCCACCCGGCAGCCCGCGCCCGCCAGCGCGCCCGCCACCCGCTCCACACAGGCCGCGGTCTCGGCGGTGGGCGCGGCCACGCCGTTGTCGGTGAAATAGGCCACCCGCAGCCCGGTCAATTCCACAGTTTGGTAGTCGCCCAGTGGCATTGGGGTGATGTACGGATCGCTCCCATCCGGCCCGCTGATGACGGAGAGCGCCAGGGCCACATCTTCCACCCGCCGGGCCAGGGGACCGACCTGCGTGAGCAGATCAGCCGGACCGCCGAAGGGAATGGCGTGGCCTGTGCGGGGAACCCGTCCGCTGGTGGGGCGGATGCCGGCGACGCCGCAGAAGTGGGCGGGCAGACGCACGCTGCCGCCGGTGTCCGTGCCCAAGTCCATGGGCGAGCCACCCGCGGCCACAATCGCGGCCGCGCCGCCGCTGCTGCCGCCGCTCATCCGCTCGGTGTTATACGGGTTGCGGGTCGCGCCAAAGAGGCGATTGTTGGTGTAGAAGGACATTGTGAATTCGGAGGTGTTTGTCTTGCCCAGCAGAATCGCGCCCGCGGCTTTCATCCGGGCCACCGCGGTGGCGTCGGTGTCGGGGACAAATGCCCGGCGGCCTACTGTCCCCCAGGTGCTGACAACGCCCGCGGTGTCGAAGGAATCTTTGATCGTCATGGGCACGCCGTGGAGGGGTCCCCACAGTTCCCCCGCGTGGAGCGCGGCGTCGGCCTGGCGTGCCTGTTCGCGGGCGTCTTCGGTCAGCGTCACCACCGCGTTCAGGGCCGGGTTCACCTGGGCAATGCGGTGCAGGTGGGCTTCCACCACTTCCGCTGAGGAGACTTCCCGCTCCCGGATGCGCCGGGCAAGCTCCGCGGCAGAGGCGTAGATAAGTTCGGGCATGGGGCTATCCTTCCATTTTTGGTTGGGTCTATGCAATCCACTGGAAGAAGCCGAGACTCGTCAAGTCGGCTTTGAGCGCCTCTTCCTTCTGGGGGGTCAGCGTTTGCAGGGGCAGGCGCATAGGGCCACAGTCGAAGCCCAGAAACTTCAGCACAGTTTTGAAAGCGGGCAGCCCGCCGTAGCCTGCGATCAATCGGATCAACTGTACGGCCTGCCCCTGATACTTCTGCGCCGCGGCCATATCGTTGCGTTGGAACGCGTCGAAGACTCGCCCGAAGAGAGGCGCTGCAAAATTGTAGGTTGTGCCCACCGCGCCCTGGGCACCCGCGCAAAGACCGCTGAGCAGCATCTCGTCCGAGCCAAAGAGCAGATTGAAGCGTCCCCTCTCCAATTCAGCCGCGGCCTGCAAATTGTATACGTCGTGGATGCTGTATTTGGCCCCCACCAGATTGGGAATGACCCGGCTGCCCGCGGCCAGCAGATTCGCCACGTCCACCTGTACGCCGGTCATCTGGGGGATGTGATAGTAGTAGAAGGGCAGGTCCGGCGCGGCCCCGGCAATCTGGGCCAAACAGCGCACGTTGGCGTCCAGCGTGGGCGGCTTGAAATAGAACGGCGGCACGGCGGAGATGGCATCCGCGCCGATCTCCTGGGCGTGGGCGGCCAACTCCTGGGCCTCGACCAGACTTGTGTGACCCACCTGCAAGATAACTGGAACCCGGCCCCGGGTGGCCTGGACAAAGGCCGCGGCCACAGCTTTGCGCTCGGCGGTGCTCAGGGAAACGCCCTCGCCGGTGCTGCCGCAGACGTATAACCCCGTCAGTTTTTGTTCGATGAGAAAGTCTACCATCGGTTCGATTTGCCCCAGATTCAGGCTGCCGTCGGCATTCAGCGGGGTGAAAGTGGCGGGAATCAGGCCGGACAGGTGGTAGTGCATGGGTTGAGACCTTTCGAGAGATGGGGGGAAGAATATCGGTTCGTCTATTTTCAACGCAAAGACGCGAAGATGCAAAGGCGCGAATTGCCAGTAGCCGCGTTGAAAAGAGCCACTGATAAACTCTGATGAACGCTGATAATATCTGCGAAATCTGCGCCCTCTGCGAAATCTGCGTTCCATTTTTCACCGGTAACGCCAAGCAAGATTTTGAATGCAGATTGACGCCGATGAACACAGATTACACAGAGAAGAATCCGTCAATTCTGTCGTTCGTCATATAGAAATTGTGCTATTCCTGGCGGATGTATACGTAATACGCGCCCAGATCGTCGCCCGCGTCCGTGTGGAACCAGCTTTGCAGATGGGCCGGACCCGGGGGCAATTCCAGGGCGAAGACCGCACCCGCCATCCCATCCGCCACCGGCTGCTCGGCCCGCTGACCCGCGAGGGCAATGGCCGCCCGCTGCACGGGAATCGCAACCCCACCGCCGAAGCCGCTCTCGACGGTCAGTTGACCCAACGGGACCGGCGCACCGGGGATGGCCTCGCTGATCGCCCGTCCCTCTTTCAGCGGCCAGCGGCGCAGCTCAAATGTGTAGCGGCCAGCCTCGACTATCTCCACCTCCCAATAGCCGTTGCAACGCAAGCCCGCCCGCACATCGGCCTGATGCCAGGCGGTTTCGCACTCGTCATTGCGCCAGTCGTGGCTGTTCAGGCGTAGGGTCCGCGCGCCTTCGCCGCCGATGGGGATGGGAATTTCGCTGTCGAACTGGACCGACACCCGCTCCCACCAGCGCTCGTAGGCGGTGCGCAGTTCCGCCACCACCGCCGGATGTTCTGCTGCCACATCCCGCGCCTGCCCCGGATCGACCGGCATATCGTAGAGTTCCGCGCCATTCACCAGCCGCCAGCGGTCGGTCATCACCGCGCTCTTGCGCCATTTGAGCGGATAGGCCAGCCGCTGGGAATCGGTGACCAGTGCCCGATCCGGCCAGTCGGTTGCCGCACCGGTCAGCAGCGGGGCCAGGGATTGGCCGTCGAAATCGTAGGCCGCCGGGTCGTCTATGCTGCACAGGTCGAGAAGAGTGGGCAGAATATCCACATTAGCGCTGATGCGGTCCACATCCCGCCCGCTTGTCAGCCCGCCACCGGGCCAGTGGACAAAGCAGGGGGTGCGGTGGCCGCCGTCGTATTCCGAATTCTTCTTGCCTCGCATCCCCGCGTTGAAACCGCTGGTGACGAAGTGACGCTCGTCCACTTCTACGCCGCCGCCGGAGCCGTTGTCGGTCATAAAGATCAGAATCGTATTCTCGGCCAGCCCCCACTCGGCCAGTTTGGCCCGCAGCACCCCCACATTTTCGTCGATGCAACTCACCATCCCGTAGTAGTTGGCCCGGTCCGCGTGGGGGGTGCTGTCCAGATAGGGCGCAGAATAGCGGGGGTGGACCAGATGGGGGCTGTGGGGTGCGTTGGTGGGAATGTAGCAAAGGAAGGGACGTTTCCGGTTGCGCTCGATGAAGTCCAGCCCGTGGCGAAACCAGACATCTGTGCAGTAGCCGTCCTGGGCGACCCAGTGCTCTCCGTCCCAATAGCTATCGTCGAAATAGTCGTTGCCCCAGTAGTCGGGGGTCTGGCCCACACCGCCGCCGCCGTGGACCAGCACTTCGTCAAAGCCCCGGTCCTGGGGGCGATAGGGGAAGTTGTCGCCCAGATGCCACTTGCCGAAGATGCCGGTGACGTAGCCCGCGCGGCTGAAGAAATCGGCCAGGCTGATCTCGTCCTGGCGCAGGAGGGAGCGACCCCCAATCGTATGCCAGACACCGGTGCTATTCGCATAGTGACCGGTGAGCAGCCCGGCGCGTGTGGGCGCGCAGGTCGGCCCCACGTGATAGTTGGTCAGGCGCACGCTTTCGCCGTGCAGCCTGTCCAGGTGGGGCGTGCGCACCAGCGGATTGCCGTGGCAGGCCAGGTCGCCGTAGCCCTGATCGTCGGTCAAAACAAAAACTACATTGGGGCGGGTAGGGGTGTCCATATCCTTCTCCAGAGTTGTCAATCTTTCCGATTCGGAGTACCATCTTTGCGCAGGGAAACGACTTCTGCATCACCCAACCCAGCCAGCAGATCCGCCGTGGAGAGAATCACAGTCGTCCCGCGCACACCAGAGCCAATGGAGACTTCCGTCTGCTCGGCCACACTGACATCCACCAGCACAGGCATCGGTGTTGGCAGGCCAAAGGGTCCCACCGCGCCGATGGCATAGCCGGTGACTGCCTGCACTTCGTCCCGGTCCGCGGTGGTCAGGCGCGAGACGCCCAAGTGGGCGCGCAACGCGGCCCAGTCAATCTGCGCGGGACCCGCGGCCAGCACCAGCACATAACGGCCTTCTTTCCAGCGGAAGAGCAGACTGCGTACCACCTGTTCCGGGGTCTGTCCCCGCTCCGCGGCGGCCTGTTCCAAGGAATTGACCGGCCCCGGATGGACGAAGAGCCGGTGGGGGATGCCGAGAGCGGTGAGGGCGAGAGAGACGGGGGGAGTGGGTGGCATACTGTATCCTTTTGGCGTGACGAGCGGTCTGTATTGTGTGCTGCGTGCTGCGTAAGTAGTGACAATACTGGCGCACTCTGATATTTTTTGTGTAGTGGCGAACGCGGGTTTTTGCACCACAATTCTTTTTTTCTACCAGCCAAACACTTCACTGCCTAGGCAGCACGCAACCCGGAGCAAAGCAATGAAAATCCTCATCACAGGCATCACCGGACGGATCGGTTCCCAGTTGGCCCACAAATTGGTGGCAGACGGCCACGACGTGCGCGGGTTGGTCTGGCCCCAGGACCCCACAGTCGAGCGGCTGGCCGGTCTGCCCACCGAACTGTTCGAAGGCTCGCTGACCAATGCAGACGACGTGAATCGGGCCGTGGCCGGGGTGGAGGCGGTCTGTCATCTGGGCGCGGCCTTCCAGGCGGGCGGGCCGTTCACCAACGACGACTATATGGAAATTAACGTCAAAGGCACATTTTATATGCTGGAAGCCGCTGTTGCCAACGCCGCCACCCTGCGCCACTTTTTCTTTGCCAGCAGCGACGCGCTCTACAGCAAATATCTGCCCGGCGGCATCCCGGAGCCGATCCGGGAAGACGAATTCCCTTTGGAACCGGGGGGAATGTACGCGCTGACAAAGCTGCTGGGCGAAGACCTCTGCCAGGGCTATCTGCGCAGCCAGAACCTGCCCGTGACAATCTTCCGTTTTGCCATGACCCTGGGCGGGGCGGAAATTTTGAATTGGCCCCAGTTCTACGCGTCCCACTACGCCAAAGCCTATGCGGGTCAAAGCAGCCCCGCGGCCAAAGCAGTCTACGCCCAATTGCAGGCCGCGCTTGCAGAGAATCCGAAAACGCTGATTGTCGCGCGGGATGAAAATGGGCGGGCCTACAAAAAGCACATTGCCTACGCCGACGATATTGTGGCCGGTTTCCCCGCGGCCCTGGGCAAACCCCAGGCGGTCGGCGGCACCTTCCAACTGGCCGCGCCAGAACCCTTCACCTGGGATGTGGCCGTGCCCTATCTGGCTGAAAAGCTGGGGCTACCTTTTGTTGATGTGCGACTGGCCGACGCCACGCCTACTTTCTACGAATTCGACCTTTCCGCCAGCCGCAACACACTGGGCTACGCGCCTCAATACAACATCCAACGGATGATCGACGCCGCGTTGTAGGGGGCGAGATTGACGATGCGGAGGTTTGAGAGTGGGCAGCGATACGCCACACCGGCCACTGCCCACCCTCAAATTTTCGATCTTAAATCTCCGCTCGCTAATCCGGTTCAGATTCTCCGTTGCCAAAGTGGCGGATGCCCGGCAGGAGAATCACCACCAGCACGATTGCCACCGAAGCCACAATCGCCTGCAAGCCAATGCCCAACGGCGCGCCCAGCCATTCCACCAGTCCACCGCTTTGCAACTTGCCTATTGGCCCCATCCCAATCGCCAACACAATCGCGCCCATAGCTCGCCCTCGCATCTCATCCGGCGCGGCCATGAGCACAATCGCGCTTTGCATGATGCCGAAGCTGGCCTGGCCCAGCCCCACAACCGCCAGCATGGCAAAAGAGAAAGCAAAGTTGCCGCTAAAGGCAAAGACGGCCAGGGCTACACACTCGGCAAAAGTCCCCACCATAAAAATCCAGCCGTAGCCCACCCGGTTGCGCAGCCGGTTGACCAGATAGAGACCGACAAACGAGCCGACGCCCGCGGCCCCACCCAATATACCCATCCCTATGGGTCCCTGCTGCAGAATATCTTTGGCGAAGATAGGCAGGAAATTGCCATAGGAGAAGATGAGAAGATTCATCAGCGCTGTGGTGATGGCGACGGCCAAAATGGCCTGATCGTGGCGCACATAGCTCAGCCCTTGGCGCATTTGGGTGAGGACGGGGGTTCTGTCGGGCATGGCCGTGCGCGCGAGCGGGTCTTTGGAGAGGCCCAGGAGAAGGAGAAAGGCGACAAAGGACATGCCCGCCAGGACAAGGAAACTGCCTGTGGAGCCAGCGACAGCCAGAATCCACCCAACCAGAAACGGGCCGACTGTGCGGGCCACCCCCTGGCCCAGATTCTCCAACAGAATGGCATCGACGGTTTTGCGCTTGCCCACCATATCCGGGACCAGCGCGCGGCGGTTGGGCCAGTCCAGCGCCCAGGATGTGCCCAACACCAGTGCGGAAACCACCAGATGCCAATAGGCGATGTGCCCGGTGACGAGCAAAATCGCCACCGCTGCATAGGCAGCAAAGGTGATTCCCTGCATCCAGACAATTGTGGCCCGACGCCCCAGACGGTCGGCCACCAGCCCGGAAAGATTGCCGCAGATCAGAAAAGGGACCGAGCGGCAGAAGCCCACAACTGCCACCAGCCAGGCCGAACCGGTCAGCTCCAGCACCAGCCAGCCCACCACCAACACTTCCATATACAGGGCTTGCCACCAAAGCGTATTGCTGCCCAGCAGCTTGCGGTAGTCAACCGTCTGCAGGGGGGAGAGAATGCCCGAACGCCAGCGGGGGTGGTCGAGGAATTGGATCATTGCACGGGTCTCTTGGGTTTCCGCTTTGGGATGGGAATTGATTGATAGACGATCTACAGAGTACAATCGACAGATAGACTCGATTGATTCGACTCCGGGAATCGGCCACAAAGCCACTCAAATGTGGCGGTAGCTTTGGCCGCTTCCCGGATATGGGCGACGAAACCGCCCCATGAATACAGACAATGAATTTGTCAGGAAAGGCTAATTGATTTTGTATAAGAATCGTATGCGGCGTTCCCCCTTTGCCATTTTGGTTCTGACAGCGCTGGTTTTGCTTTTCGCCAGTTGTGGCGCTGATGAGCACCCAACCGCAACGCCACAACCACCTGCCCCAGCACCGAGCACCCCGCCAACCCCAGCGCCAGCAGACAGCCTTATCGGCCTCGATCTGTTGACCGCGCCGGGTGTGACCATCCAGTGCGATAGCTCGGAAGATGCGGAAGTCGTCTGTGGCAGCGCGGATGGGGTGCAGCATATCCAAACGACACTCCCGGCCAGCGGATACGCCCGCTGGAGTCTGCGCTTTCCGGCCACCCGCCACCCTCTGCGCGGCAATGAAATCCTCACGATCCACCGGCAGAGCAGCGGAAATCTGAAGACAAACGTATACACTGTGGAAGCGGATGGCACACGCACATTCGTGCCCATGAAAGGCTTCGGCCTGGCTCGCGGCTGGCAGACAATCCACATTCCCCTGCGCAAATTTGTGGATGGCGATGGCAAGTCGCCGGACTTTTCCGCGGTCCGAGAAATTCAGCTCGCCTTTGAATGGGCAGATATGCAGGGCGAATTTCTGCTCGACTCTCTGGGTTTCGCCGCTGTGTGGGAGGAGCAAATTGAACCGGTCACGGCTATCTCCGACATCCACGTGCCTGATGGTTTTGTGATTGAGGCCATCGCGGCCGACGGCCACAATCTCACCCAAATGGAGACGCCGACAGCCGATTCCTTGCTGGTCAGCGAGCAGGCCGGGCGCATCTGGTGGTATTGGGACGACAACGGCGACGGCTTCTACGAACGGCGACGGCTCTATGACACAGGATACAGCGAGGTCGTCGGTCTGCTCTACGATCCCCTGGACGGGGCGGTCTGGATTAGCGGCCGGGGCCAGCTATGGCGCACCCAGGATACGGACGGCGACGGCGTGGCGGATGTGCAAGAGCTACGGGTGGACGGTCTGCCCTGGGGTCGCCACCAGAACAATGGCCTGGAATGGAATCCGGTGGCCGATCCCTTCAGCGGTGAGCCTGCCTATTCCTGGATATATTTTGGCCTGGGTTCCCAGGGCGATACGAATAGCGACGACCCCATCAGCGCCACTGTTCTGCGCTTTCCGCGCCTGGGCCGGGATCGGAATGATCTGCAAGTCGTCAGCCGGGGCAACCGCAATGCCTACGATGTGGTCTGGGCAGCGGTGGATGTCAACGGCGAAAGCCACTGGTCCCTCTTTGCCAGCGAAAACGGACCAGACTTCAACGACGCGCCGGATGAGGTCAACCACATCCGTTGGGGGGTACACTACGGCTTCCCGGAGCAATTTGGCCTGACCCGCGACCCGGCCCAGACCCTCCCCAACGCCGGTCCCGTGGCCGAACTCCCCGGCCATTCCAGCGCCGACGGACTGGCCTTCGTCACTGCGGCTGACTGGCCCGCGGCGTACCGTACCCTCTACGTCAGCCTCTTCGGCGAAATCTTCGGCACGGAGCGGGTGGGCCATACCGTAGAACGCATCGCCCTCTCTCCCGTCCCCAATTCAGAGCCGCTCACCTTCCGGGGCGAAACCTCGACTTTTATCGACGGGCTGGATCGTCCCCTGGCCATGACCACCGACAGCCAGGGCCAACTGCTGGTGGCGGATTATGTCACTGGTATCGTCTATCGGGTGCGCTATGTCGGGCCATAGGGAGTGAGAAGTAAATACGTAAAACGTGAAACCAAAACGTTCTCTCACCTTTTATGTGATTTGCGTTTTTGTTGCCAACGAACTACCCGATATCCAATGCCCTCTACTTTGCCCCGCGCACCGCGATTTTCACAACTGTCTCGCCGTCCAACTGATATGTGCCGTTGAGCGCGTCAAAACCATCGGCCACGCCTTCCAGAGGCAGCACGTGGCTGACCAGATCGGAGAAGGGGTATTCGTTGCGTTCCAGGATTGTCAACCCGCGTACGAAATGGTTGTAGCGGCTGCCCCAGATGCCCTCCAGACGCAGGTTGCGGCGCAGAAAGTGGAGATTGGGATTGACCGCGATTGTGCCGATGTCCACAAAATGGCCGACTTCGACAAAAGTGCCGTCGGTCTTCACATATTCCAGCCCTTCGGGGAAGGCGGGCAGAAAGCCCGCACATTCGAAGACCACATCCGCGCCTTCGTTTTTGCGGGTTTCGGCCAGCACAATTTTCTGCCGCTCTTTTACATCTCCATATTCGCCAATATCTACTGTGACATCCGCGCCCAGCCGTTTGGCCAGTTCCAGCCGTTCGGGCGGGCCGCCGATGACAATGACTTTGCCCGCGCCGCTGGCTCGCGCCGCGGCCGCGGTGAGCAGCCCAATCGCGCCGGACCCCTGGACGATGACTGTATCCCCGATCTCCATTTTGGAGCGCATGACCGAATGGGTGGCGACGGCAAAGGGTTCGGCCAACACCCCGACTTTGGCCGGGCCGTCGAATTTGACCCAGCAATTCTGGGGATCGGTCATATAAATGTACTCACCGAAGCCGCCGCTGAAGGGCTGATCCGCGCCCCGGAATCCATAGGCCACGCCGCTGTTGCGGGGGTGATAGACCACCCGATCCCCCTCTTTGAGCGGATTGCCCAGAAAGTCTTCTGTCACACCTTTGCCCAGCCCGGCCACAATGCCCACGGCTTCGTGGCCCATCAGTGTTTCTGTGGCGATACTTTTTTGCCAGTTGTGCAGATCCGTGCCGCAGATGCCGCCCAATTCCTGGCGCAGCAGAAGCGTGCCCGGCGCAGGATCGGGCACGGCAAATTCACGAATCTGAAATTCCTGTCCCAAAACAGTTACAGCCCGTCCGGTGGTAGGCATAGGTCAACTCCTTTTGAAAGGAAAATGGATGAGAAGACAGTCGGGTGATTGGGCTGGCAGCGCGCCCGTGGATTGAAGTGGATGACAGAAGCACCCTGTGTTGGCTGTACGCTATCACAGGGCGCTTGGACTGTCAAAGGAAGAATCGATACATCCGATCAGCGGGCCGCGCAAGACGGATTTAAGACGGATCAACGGACTCGCCCCTCCTGCACCTGGCCCAGACGAATTTCCTCGCCATCGACCGACAGGACGAGGGCCGCGTCGTTGTGATAGGTGATCTCCACATCCGCGCGCACAAAGTCATTTGCCTGCCATAGACCCGTGGGATAATCCGCGCCAGCCAGCGCCGCGCTGATCTGCTCGTCGCCCAGTTTCAGGGTGAGTTGCAGGTCCTGGGGCCAGTCCGCGGGGAGGGGGGACGGGGCCTGCCAGTAGAGAGTTATGTGGAGACTTTCGCCCGGCAAAAGGGGGCGGCTGGGGTCGTGCGCGTACCCCTGCGCATAGGCGTCGTAGCCGATCAGCGTCACCGGTCCGAGCGGCTGGTCGAGCCGGGCGTGCATATCCACAATCTCGGCTGGCAATGGGTGTAGGGGGCGGGCTATGTGAATCGCACCCAATGCTAGGGCGTCGCCATCTGACACAGGCAGTCGCGCGCCCGTTTCGGAATCGTAGAGCGCGAGGATCAGCCGATAGTCCACGGGCGGCGCGCCCGGTGGCGCGTAGAGGCCCCGGTTGTCCACAACCTGCGCGGCTGGCGGCCAACTGTCCGTGGGCAGTCCGCCGCCGCCCGGTTCTCCGTCCTGCTGGCCCACCACCTGATTCTGTGGGTTGAGCAGTTGGAGGGTGGCTTTGTAGCGGCGATCGAGGGGGGCGGTCGTCTGCCAGTAAAGAGCGATGGGCAGACTGGTCCCGGCCACAACTGTGCGCTCGGCGGGCAGGCAGATTTGGGTCAATTGGATGGCGTTGCCAAAGTTGACGGGCGGTGTGAACTCCTCGCAGGTCAGTTGGTTGGGGAGGGTGTATTGGACAAATCGCACGTTGCCTTGCCAGCTTTCCAGCCCTTTGAAGGCGTGACGGTTGAGCCAGCCTTCCACAATCCCGTCGGGGTCGGCCTGCTCTGTGGCCCAGAAAAGGGCGAACAGTTGGCGGCGATCTGCCAGCGCGGCGGCCAGCGCGGCTTCGGTGGCTGCCCGAGCCGGCGGGCGTTGCGCGGGCAGGGCCAGCACAGGCAGGCCCGGATCGTAAATGCGCCAGACATCTGCCTGTCCCGGCGCGTTGAGGATCACCAGGTCCGTGGCCGGATCGCCCAGCGCCGCAACTGTCGTGGCCATCCCCGCGTAGTTGTCGCGGGCAGCGGGGTCCGCGTAGTAGGTGGGGAGCACGGCATAGGCGAGAAGGACGGCAGCAAGTGGCAAGGCATACTGCGTGCTGCGTGCTGCGTAAGTAGCGGCGCGCTTAATAGAATACGGAATACGCGGCACACAGCACGCAGCCAACACGCACCAGGCCGGTGACGCCACTAACAGAAACTTTAAAAATGAGTCGCTGAAAAGTCCCAAGCCAAACATCAGCCCAATGGGAGCCAGCAGCCAGAGAGCCAGCAAGGGCGCGGCGGGATTGCGACGCAGCCGCCACAGACCGATGAGCGGCAGCAGGCCGACGAGCAGCAGCCAGGACCAGGCCAGTTCGGGTCCGCTGCGGATGGGGCCGACGGCCAGCGTTTGCAACGTCAGGCGCAGACCGTCCAGCGCGGAGGCATCCACACCGCCCGCGGGCCAGTGCAAGACCCGGTCGATGGCGGTGGGCAGCCAGGGCAGGAAGAGGAGGAGGGCGATGAGGTTGGCGAGGAGGAAGGGGATGAGCGATTGGGTGATTGGGTGATTGGGTGATTGGGAGGGTTCGTATTGAGTCTTGCGTATGGCGGACAAGTCCCGGCGGCGCAGCCAGAGAAAAGCGACGCTAACAGAGGCAAGGATGACAGGAAAAATGTAGTGGGTCCACAGGCCCGCGGCGGCAAGCAAGGAAAAAGAAATAGTGAATTGTGAATGATGGCGTATTACCTGCCGCCTGCTATCTGCCATCGGCAACGCCACCCAGACCAGCGCCGCGCTTTCCAGCATCAGCAGGCTGTACATGCGCGCTTCCTGGCTGTAGAAGATTTGGAAGGGATTGAGCGCGGCGAGGAGGGCAGCGAACAGCGAGACCGCCGACCGCCGACCGCCGACCGCAGATCGGGCAATCGCGTAGACAACGGCGACCGTCAGCGTGCCAGTGAGTGCGGAGAAGGCGCGCAAGGCGAGAGGACTGTAGCCGAATGCCAGACTCCACAACTTCAGCAGCCAGTAGTAGCCCGGCGGGTGGATGTCCGCGGCCGCCGCCGCCGCGATCTGGGCGAAGCTGCGTTGGACCAGCGCCCAGGTGTTGCCCTCGTCGTGCCAATAGGAGGAGCAGGTGAGGCAGTGTAGGCGGAGGGAGAGGGCCACGCCCAGGATGAGGAGGAGGGCGAGTTTTTCGGCGCGGGGCGAAAATAGGGATTGGGGATTGGGAATTGGGGATTGGGTAGGGTTTGATTCGTCGGGTTCAGATGGACGAAGAGAAGACGAAATCTCCAATCTCTTAATCTCCAATCTCTTTTCCACCCGTATAGTCCCGCATACTCTTATAGACCGGCATCGGCGTGAAGTCTGGAGCCAACAGTCTAAAGTAGGCTTCGGGCTGGCGGTTCTCTTCCCACACATCTGTGGCCCGCTTCAGATACCAGACATTGGCCACGCCCAGCCAGGGCCATTCGTCCCGGATGCGCTGGTAGGCGGCGGGCAGATAGGCGGCCTGCTGCGCCAGTGTAACCCGGCCATAACGGGCTTCCACATCCTCCGGCGCGGCGTTCCAGTTCATCTCGCTGATCCAAATGGGCTTGGCTCCGTCGCCGTTGGCAACCATCACATCCCGCATATATTGGGGACGGCCAAAGTTCATCACCCGTGGCTGCATCCGGTGGTCGGTCGGGCCGGACCAGAGACCGTAGCCCTGGGCTGCCATTACATCAAAATAGGGGGCCGCGCCCGCGTCGTACATCCGCTGTAAAAAGAGCAGATCGCTGAAATTGCGCCCCGGAATTGTCGTGCCGTCCAGATCAATTGTGGCGGCCAGCGCGCCGGCGATAACGACGATCTCCGGGTTGGCGGCTCGGGCCGCGGTCGCGCCTGCCTTCAGCAGCTCCGTGTACTGCGCCGGGCTGATGGGATAGACGCCCCACTCCGGGTTGATGTTGGGTTCGTTCCAGAGTTGAATGTACTTCACCCGGCCCCGATAGCGGCTGACCAGTGCGGCCACAAAGTCGGCGTAGTCCTGGTAGTCGTCGGGTGGGGCATAGGAACCCACTTCATCGCCCCCGGCCCGGCTCCACGCGGGCGGGTTGCTGATGCGCACAATCAGTTCCATCCCGTTCTGTTCGGTCAGTCCGACGATCTGATCGTACTTTTCCCAGGCCGAGCGGTAGGGCTGGTGGCGGCGATCTTCAAAGTCGCCTTTGCCGTGGATTTCGATGTCTTCCCAGGGGAACTCCTGACGCAGCCAGTGAAAGCCCGCGTCTGCCGCCATTTTTACAGCCAAAGCGCGCTTGGCCGGTTCTGCTTCCTGCTCCAGAAAAACGTTGACACCGAAGGGGTCTACATCGGCGTGCGCACTTACTGCGGCCGGGGCCAATTTCACGTGGGGACGCAGCAGCCCCGCGGCCAGATCGCTCACCCCCTTGACTTGGGCGGCAAAGGCTTCCTCGCCCGTCTGTTGCCACATCCAATTCCGGGCTGGGGGGGTGCTCAACAACAAAAGGGCCAGCCCGCCGCAAACGAGCAGGCCAGCCCAAAGAATGAGGGTTTGTCTAACTGCGGATTTCATCGAGCCGTTTCTGGATAAAATGCAGGGCGTATTGGAGTGCTACTTTCGGATTCCGTCAATAGCGAACGAATCGACTCCATTGCTTCAATGCTGTTTTGCCAATCAATGTAATCTTCCCAGGCCGGGTGCGCGACAATTCGTCCCTCGGATATCGCCTGCTTCAATTGATTGGGCCAGACGAGCGTGTATCGTTCGCGCAGTTGCGCTATTTCAGCCTCGATCAACGAAATCTCGCGCACGAGAAATGCTTTCAAACTTTGTTGAAGAATGACCTCTTCCGGCAATGAAAATTCTTTAGCTACTGATTGCAGTGTGAGCATCGTCCACTCCTACCGGCGCACAAATGTAATCCCCGTACACTGGACACTCTCATTGATTGTCTTGACCCATTTGGGCGATTGGGGTGTCAAATCACCGAAGCCGCTGCCTTCGGTCTGCCCACCCGCGGGCATAGAGCCAGGACATTGCACCACATAGATTTCCACGGTTGTGCCAGCGGGGGCCGGGCCACCAAAAGGCGAGAAGCCCCAATTGCCGTCGCCCACGCCATCGCAGCCGGAACATTTGGTGTTGCGCGGGCCATAGAAGGCGATGTGTACGCAGACGGCATTGATCAATGAATTGTCCGATGCCCGGGTGAAGCCGTTGAAATAGGTGGTGCCTGGGTTGGGATCACAGCGCTCGGTGTCCAGCAACAGGAAGGGGAAATTGGGCACGGCTGTGGCCGCGGGCTGGGGCGGTGGGGGTGGGCTGGTGGGTGCCGCGGGCGCAGGGGTGTTGGTGGGCGGGATAACCGGCGGCGCGGGAATGTTGGCCGCTACCTGCACGCCACCGGTGTTTTCACCAGTGACCAATTGGGCGAATACCCACCCCGTCTGCCCGTTGAAGTTGATCTGCCACCAATCCCCCGCGGGGTTCTTGCCGGTGACGGTGAAACGCTGGCCCGCGTTGGCCGCACCAATAATGTTGTAATTTGTGCCTGGTCCGCCCCGGATGTTCATCGCCGCAGTGGTCGTCACCGATGCTTCGGTGGGCGCGGGCGTGTCGGTGGCTGTCGGCTCCGCGGCCACGGGTGTATCCGTCGCCGCGGCCGCGGGATTGGCCACAGCTATGGCGGTGGCCGTGGCTGCTTCCTCCGCGGCCCGGGCCGTGGCGGCCGCGCCAGGATCAACCGGCGCGATGACTACTTCCACTGTGGGGGTGAAGGTAGGCACAGGTGTGTTGGTGGGCAGAGGCGGCACTGGCGTCGAGCCTAAATTGCAGGCAGCCAGGGCAAATGCGGTGAGAACAAGCAGCAGAAGACGTATTCGCATCAGGTGAAAATCCTTCAATAAAAATGGCAACAGTGGGCGGAGTATAGCATACGCAATGGCAACGATCAAAGCGGTGGCCGTGTTCCGGGTGTTGCTTTTGGCAAAAATTGTCTAGTTCCGCCGTGCGCGGCCCTGCTGGTCTGCGCCACCCCGATAACTGCGCACATCCAGCGCGCAGACCTGACAGCGGTTCGCGTCAAAGATGCGGCTGCGCAGCCATGCCTCCATTTCATTGGGCGTAGCGCTGGTTGTCATCACAGTGGGCAGGTTGGCGCTATAGCGATAGTTGAGCAGTTGGAAGAGCTTCTCTCTGGCCCAGGGTGTCGCGCTCTCTACGCCCAGGTCGTCGAAAATCAGCATAGGCGTTTTGCGGATTTCGTCAAAGCGCCGGTCGTAGGGAACCGGGGTTTGTGGGTTGAACGCCGCGCGCAAAAAGTCCAGGAAATCGGGAACGACGACAAACATTGCCTCAAAATGGCCTTGCTCTCTTTGATGATTGGCCACGGCCGCGGCCAGATGGGTCTTGCCTGTGCCGTGAGGACCCATCAACACCAGCCAGCCCTGGGGGGCATCGGCATAATTCTGAACGGTCTGTTTCACCTGGCGCAGGTTGGAAAGCTCTTCCGCTGTCAAGTTGCGCCGCTGAGTCTCGAAGGTGTGGAACTGCTGCTCGGTGTGCAGAGAAAGTGTGCTGAGATCGCTCTGATTGGCATTGGCCCCAGTGCGATAGTCGGGCGCGACAATGTGCAGCCGCTGGACCAGATTGATGTCGAGGAGACGGCTGCGCAGGCGCTGGTCTACATCCTCCAGCCGCTGGTTCGTTGTAACCACAGTGGGCAACTGGGCGTTGTAGCGATAGTTGAGCAGCTGAAAAAGTTTTTCCTGTGCCCAGGGCGTGGCGCTCTGGCTGCCCAGATCGTCCAGAATCAGCAGCCGGGTGGTGCGCACCTGCTCGAAAGTGTCGTCGTATTGGACTTCGCTGTTGGGGCCAAAAGTGGCGCGCAGGTGATCCAGCAGATCGGGCACGACCACAAAAATGGCCGCCTGGTTGCGGTCCAGCCGGTCGTTGGCAATGGCCGCGGCCAGGTGGGTTTTGCCACAGCCATAGCTGCCTGTCAACACCAGCCAACCTTCTGGCTGGCGGGCGAAGGCCAGGGATGCATCGTATGCCCGGTGCAGAGTTTCCTGGCTGGGGCGTGCCAGCCAGGGCGGGTCTGGCACAAACTCGGCAAAGGTATAGCGGGCCAAAGAGGCCAGATTGCTCATGCCCTGGAATTCGTGTACCCGCCGCCAGAGCCGCTCCTCCTGTTTGCAGTGGCAGGGAATGGCCTTGCCAAAATCGGGATGACCGACGGGCACATCCGCCAACACAAAGCCCACCCCCTGGCAACGGGGGCAGACATCTCCCGCCGGCTGGCGCACGCGGCTGTTGGGGTCCCGCTTGGGCAGGGATGGGGGCTTCTCCCGATGCAGGGAAAGGGGACTGGCCTCGTCCTGGCCGCTAGCGGATGATGAGATCGGAGAATTCGTCTGGCGTATAGTTTTTGGATTGTTCCGGCGCAGAATCTCGCCCAGGTCTTCCATTTGTATCGTTTTTCCCTTCGGTCTCCCAGCGGCGCAGCACAGCCTGAATGTAGCGCAAGGCTCGTTTGTTGGCAATCACGGCAATTTCAAAGGCTTCGCTGATCCAGTCGGGCGGATAGGTGCGCTCCATATCCCGCAACTGCTCGGCAATGAGTTCGGTCATCAGACCGATATTCTGTTCGTAGAGCACAAAGACGTTGGGACGCTCCACCCGCAGCCGGGCTTCTTCGGGCAACACCTGTTGCAGTTCGCTCAGCTTGCCCTGGCGGATCAGCGCCACCATTCGCCGCCCTTTGGCCGTATTGAGAAAGTACCAATCGGCCCGCTCCGGGTCGTCCTCATCGCCGGTCTCCACATCCATGCGCAGGAATGTGTTGCGGGCCACGGCCCGTTCCAGCGCGTCTTCCAGCGCGGCCAGGGGTGTGCGCAGATCGCTTTCCAGATTCAGGCTGGCCAGCAGCCGTTCGTCGGCCCGCAGATCGTCCCCAGCCAGATAGCGCAGTTCGCCGCTCTGTTCGTTGAGCAGCCAGAACGCGTAGACGGTCAGCTTCAACTCGGCCAGATCGTCGATCTGGGGAAGAAGATCAATGAAGAAGCTGTCCGGCACAATCACCGGGCGCTGTTTTTCTGGGAATCCGATAAAACCGGGCAGTTGTTTTGCCATAGCGAATTGCGAGGGGCGAGTTGCGATACGGGCAACTTTTGCCTTCCCTCTTTGCCTTTTGCCTTCTACTCTTGCCTTCTAATAGTCCAACTCTTCCCGCTGAATCTCCAAATCCCGGAATTGGGTCAGCTCCTTGCGGAAGAAGAGGCTGACAGTACCGGTGGAGCCGTGGCGGTGTTTGGCGATGATAATATCGGCAATATTCTGCCGATCCGTGTCTTCCACGTAATAGTCTTCCCGATAGACAAATAATACCACGTCCGCGTCTTGCTCAATACTCCCGCTCTCTCTCAGATCGGAGAGCATGGGGCGCTTGTCGGTGCGGCTTTCCACCGCGCGGCTGAGCTGGCTGAGCGCAACGACCGGGACATTCAATTCACGGGCCAGTTCCTTCAACGAGCGGCTGATGTAACTGATCTCCTGCTGGCGATTTTCGCCCCGACCCGGCGTGCTGTTGCCCGACATCAACTGCATATAGTCGATGATAATCATATCCAGTCCGTGCTCGGCGTAGAGACGACGAGATTTGGTGCGGATGTCCATTACGGTTGCGCCGGGGGTGTCGTCGATGAAGATTTTTGTGGCGGCCAGGGTATTGGCTGCCTCCATCAGAATCGGCCATTCTTCCTCATAGACTTGTCCCAGACGCAGGCGGTGGCTGTCGATGGCCGATTCCACCGAAAGCATGCGCTGCACCAACTGCTCGTTGCTCATCTCCAGGCTGAAGACGGCGACGCGGGCTGTGTGGCGTTTGGCCGCGTTCTGGGCAATGCCCAACCCCAGGCTGGATTTACCCATACCGGGCCGGCCAGCCAGAATAATCAGGTCACTCTTTTGAAAACCCCCCAGCATTTTGTCCAACATCACAAAGCCCGTGGGCACACCCATCAGCGTGTCCTGGTTGCGGGCCAGGAAGTCGATGGTATCCACCACATTTGCCATAATTGAGCCGATGGGCGTCAGGTCCCGGTGGATGCGGCTCTCGCTGATGCCGAAGATAATCTGCTCGGCCCGATCCACCACTTCGTCCACTTCGTTGGCTTCGTCATAGGCCAACTCGGCAATCTTGCCCGCCGCGCCGATGAGACGGCGCAGGATGGCTGTGCGTTCCACAATGCGGGCGTAGTAGTCCACATAAATCGCTGTGGGTGTGCTGTTGATCAGCTCGGTGATGTAGGCCGGGCCGCCGATCTCTTCCAACTGTTCCTGGCGTTCCAGTTCGTCCACCAGCGTGACGAAATCAGCCGGTTCCCGCCGTTCGTGCAGGGCGATGAGCGCGCTGTATATCCAGGCGTGACGCTCCCGATAGAAGTCCTCGGCGCGCACAAAATTGGCGATTTTTGTCACCGCATCCGGGTCGATGAGCAGCGCGCCCAGCACCGCGCGCTCGGCGTCGATATTGGCCGGAATGGTTTTCAGAGGGGCGTCAAATGTTTCGCTCACAATTTTCTCGGCTTGTCGCTGGAAAGTTTTGGTGATAGCGTGGGGATGGGCTGGGGAAAACCCCTATGGCGCAAAAACGGCGAGCCTGCTATGGACTCGCCGTTGTCGTGCCAAATTGGGTCCCGCGCTGGGCGGCTAAAGATGACCGCAGGGATGTGCTGCCAGGATGTCAGCCCAAATTATCAATATCCAAGCCTTCGATAAAGTCCCGGAAGACATCCAAATCTTCGTCTTCGGCAACGGCAATCCCCTGGCCCACCGGACCGTCCTCGTCTTCGTCCACCAGACTCAGCTCTTCTTCCGGCTCCATCCCTGCCCGCTCCATCACATCATCGGCCACATAGATGGGTGCATCCATGCGCACAGCCAGGGCCACGGCATCGCTGGGGCGGCTGTCGATCTCCACTGTCCCCCCCCGGACTTCCAGCACAATCTTGGCAAAGAAGGTGTCGTTCTGCAGGTCGCTGATAATGACGTGAGAGACTTCCCCTTCCAACGTCTCGATCAGTTCCCGCAGCAGGTCGTGGGTCATAGGGCGGCTGACTTCAATCCCCTGCAATTGGATGGTAATCGCATCAGCCTCAAAGGGGCCGATCCAGATGGGCAGATAGCGTACACCGCCCTCCTCGCGCAGCACCACAATGCGGTGTTGGGACATCAGACTCACACGGACACTATCGATAAGAACTTCAATCATAGGTGGCTCCCGGTTACCCCCTTCTCGCACAGAAGAGGCAATACGGTACAGATACACGAGGACGAGAGCTATTATAGCATAGCCCCCAATCGGTGCAAAGTGATCTTCGCACCCTTTCGCGCGCTTTGATCAACCCAGCGCGGCCGTCTATACTTCCATTGCCCAGAAGTGGGCAGGGAAGGATTTTATTGTTGCAATAACAAAAGCCCGCTGCAAAATTGCTTGCAGAGAGAGCATTTGCGCATATCTTTGAACACAAACGGAAGGAATGGCTGGTATGTGTATGTTTTCTGGACCTGTGGCTGAGGTGGCTGGCACAAAGATTTTTGCGCGGGCTTCGGCCCAGGAAAGCCAGTTTTTGGTCTACAGTATGAGCTACGCGGCGTCGGACGAGCTGGCAATGATTCTGCCCCTGCCCACGCCCGCCCATCCGCCAGAAGATGCCCTGCGCTTTATTGACTTCTCTGCCTACGCGGATTTTTTTGATGAGCTGGACGACTGTTTCGCCAAAACCCGCGGCCTACCTTTGGACACGGACGAACCGTCAAAATCCCTGCTGGCTGTCTATTCGGTGGGCAATTTCGATGCCTCGTTTGTCCCCCATCGCCGTGACTTTGGCCGCCTCGACAGCCGTTTTTGTCTGCCCGATTCGGTCTGGGATGAGTTGCCCCAATACGCAGATTTCAGCTTCGCTGTTTTCAAACTGAAGCCGGGCGCGCAGTCTGTCCATCCGATGGCCTTTGAATTTCCCCGCCGCCACCCGGACCAGCTTTTCTTTCCCACTGTTCATGTCCATCAGGGCATTGTGGAGGCGTCCGCCGACTTCGATCACGCGTTCTATTGGCAGGCAACCTTTTCCGGCGGGGGGAATTTCCCTGGCCGTGGGGGGCGCCGCGCCGATTATCCGCTGGAAGCAAATGTCGATCTCTCCCGTGCCCAGGGCGTAGTGGCACCGGATATGCCCCTCTACCGGGCGCACCTCCACGGGATGCACGAGAACCGCGATCTGATGATTGGGGAAGGCCGTTCCTGATGGGCCACGCTTCCCCACGCCCGGTGTGGCTGGTCTCCCCCTATCATACGGGCAGCCATCTCTCTTGGGCCGACAGCTATGCACGCCACAGCCGCCAGCCGATTCTGCCGTTGACAATGGCCGGGCGTTTTTGGAAATGGCGCATGCAGGGCGGTTCCATCGAATTGGCTGAACAGGCCCGGCATCGGCTGGCCCAATCGCCGCCACCTGCCGCGATTCTGGCCACGGATATGCTCAATCTGCCGGTCTGGCTGGGGCTGCTGCGCCGTGATCTGCCGCCGGATGTCCCCGTCTTTCTCTATATGCACGAGAATCAGCTCACCTATCCGCCCCGCCCGGACGAAAAGCCCGACCTGACCTACGCCATGACCAATTGGCTCAGCCAACTGGCCGCGGATCGAGTGATTTTCAACAGCGATTACCACCGGCAAAGCTGGTTTGGCGGGTTGCCCAATCTGCTCAAGCACTTCCCCGACTACAATCATTTGGACAAAATCGAAGCCGTGCGGGCGCGTTCACTGGTTCTGCCCGTAGGCATTCCCTGCGCGCAAATTGAGGCGGCGCGAGGCACAGCCAGTGTACAAAAAGCGGAGAAAACGGGAGAAGATGCACCGCTGATCCTCTGGAATCAGCGCTGGGAGTATGACAAGCGGCCCGACCGCTTTTTTCGGCTGCTCAGCCGACTGGCCGACGCTGGAATCGATTTTCGTCTGGCCGTGGCTGGGGAGAACTTTCGCCGCCAGCCAGCCGAATTCGAGGAGGCCCGTCAGCGGCTGGCCCCCCACATTGTCCAGTGGGGGTTCGTGGAATCGGCCAGCGCCTATCGAGCGTTGCTCTGTCAGGCGGATTTGGTGATCAGCACAGCGGACCACGAATTCTTCGGCATCAGTATTCTGGAGGCGATTGTGGGGGGCGCGTTCCCGCTGCTGCCCAACCGGCTGAGCTACCCGGAACTGATTCCCCCCGAACTGCACCCGGCCTGCCTGTACACAGATGCGGAGGACCTCTTCGCCAAAGCCGCCCATCGCTTGCGCCATCCCCGCGCCGCGCCGCCATCCCTGCAAGCACACGTGCGCCAACACTTCGACTGGCCGGTGGTGGCCGCACAATATGACCGGCTGCTCACGGGCGAAGGCTGATTATTCGCCCCGTTTTATTCGCCCCGTTGCAAGAGTTGCACTTCCACGGCCATCAGCCCTTTTTCGCCCTCTTCCACGGCAAATTCCACCAAATCTCCGGGCTGCAGGCGGCCCACGCCATCAAAGCGGGAGCGATGGGTGAATATCTCTGATCCTGCGCCGCGGGTGAGAAAGCCATATTTTTTGCGGGTGTTATACCACTTGACTACGCCCCGTTCCCGGCCTGGCCCGGCCAAAAGCAACCGGCAGCCGGGGCATCGATCCGGGCGCGGGCTGTCTGTATCCACCTGCTGGTGTTGTTCTTCGGCTGTCCACAGGAATGTGACGCCACAGCGCTCGCAGTAGCGCATCTCATCATTGGCTGCACGCGATTTCATCTTTTCCCTTTCCCCCGATCTGCCCGGAATTTGACAATCTCTCGACCTGCTGTTACCATCCTATCCCAATGCAGGCAGTTGACTCAACTTTCGTGAATCTCTGGTTTCGTGATTGTCTGACAGGGCGACGTAGCCAAGTGGTAAGGCAGGGGTCTGCAAAACCCTGATCGCCGGTTCGAATCCGGCCGTCGCCTCTCTTTGAATTCCGCCTCCGGTGTTAAGGGAGGCGGAATTTGTTTCTGTTTGTGTCATAAATCTGTTTGTGTCATAAAGACGTATCCGACGTCGTAGGACAGTGCCTGATTTTCAGGTGCTGACTCAATAAATCCTCTATAAAGTACCCTCACATCTTTCTGTTTGTCTGTCTTCTAGCTGTCCGTGTTTCATCGATATATCCAAAAGTGATTAGAGCATGAAAGCCATCCCCCGCTCCCCCCTTCATTCACTCCTTGCTGTCTTCTGGCTGCTGTTGGCTGGGCTGCTGCTGGCCGCGTGCAACGATCTGCCCGCGCCGCCCCCTTTGCCCCGTCCTGTGGGAGATGTGATGCAGGATTTCACCCTCTTCGCTGATCCGGTGGCGATGATGGGGCCGCGACCTGCTGGCACGGTGAAAGATGCTGCCGAACACTATCTGCAGATCTACCAACCCGGCGGACAACTGCCCCGCATCTTTGAGACAACCCATATCTACGATCGCAATGGCGTTCTGCTGGCCGAGCTTTTCAACGAAGGCCGCCGCACGTGGGTGAGTCTGGATCAGATATCGCCCTTTCTCATCGACGCGACGATTGCCACAGAAGATTCCACCTTCTTGATCAACGGGGGGGTGGATGCCCGACGAATGGTAGGCGCGGCGATTCAGAATGCGGAGGCGGGCGGTGTGGTTTCCGGGGCCAGCACCATCACAATGCAGCTATCCAGGGAACTTTTTCTGCTGCCCGCGGGCCGCTATGAACAATCCATGGAACGCAAATCCATCGAAGTCGAAATGGCCCGCCAACTCTCCCTGCGTTTTTCCAAAAACGAGATATTGGAGATATATCTCAATCTGGTCAACTACGGCCACTTGACCTACGGGCCAGAGGCCGCGGCCCAGGTCTATTTCCACAAGTCCGCGGCAGACCTGACCCAGGCCGAGGCCACGTTGCTGGCGGGAATTCCCCAACAGCCAGCCAGTTTCGACCTCTTCAAAAATTTTGACGCGGCCAAATCCCGCCAACGGGTGGTGTTGGATCTGCTGGTGCGCCACGGCTTTATGAAAGAAGACGAGGCCAATGCCATCTTCCGGCAGCAGGTGGTGTTGAACCCAAACCCGGATATTGCCCGGTCGCTCGCGCCCCATTTCACCCAATTCGTCGAGCGGGAGTTGACGAATCTGCTTCAGACACAATGGGATGTGGTGCGCACAGCCCAGGGCGGCGTTTGGCAGGCGCGCAGGGCCGGGCTGGAAGTGACCACCTCCCTGGACCTTTCCATGCAGCGGCTGGCCGAGCAGGTGGTGGCCGATGGCGTGGCCGCCCAACAGGCCCGCTATGGGATGTCCAACGGCGCGCTGGTGGCGCTGGACCCGGTCAGCGGCGGGATTCGGGCAATGGTGGGCAGCGTGGACTTTGACAACGAGGCCATCGACGGCCAGGTGAATGTGGCTATCAGCCGTCGTCAGCCCGGCAGTGCCATCAAGCCCATTCTCTACGCCGCGGCCCTGGACGACAGCAACATCAGCCCGGCCAGTATTATTTGGGACATCCCCACCACCTATCAGATGGGCGCGGGCCAAATCTATCGGCCTGTGAACTACGACGGACGTTTTCACGGGCCGGTCTCGGCGCGCTATGCCCTGGCCAACAGCTACAATGTGCCGGCTGTGCGCCTGCTGCAGAGCGTGGGCGGCGAACGAATGCTGGAACAGGCCAGGGAACTGGGCATCGCCAGCCTGGACAAGCGCGCGGTCGAGTACGGCCCCAGCCTCTCACTGGGGGCCGGAGAAGTCACCCTGCTGGAACTGACCGGGGCATTTCGTGTCTTTGCCAATGGCGGCCTATACACACCGGTCAACGGTTTGCAGGCCGTGGCTGATAGCCAGGGGCGGCTCTATCCTGTGCAGCCCGCTCCGGTGCAGGTGATCAGCCCGGCCACGGCTTTCCAACTGACCGATATTCTCAGCGACAATGTGGCCCGCACGCCCGCGTTCGGCGCAAACAGTGTGCTGCGCCTGCCTGTGCCTGCCGCGGCCAAAACCGGGACAACGACAGATTTTCGGGACAATTGGACGGTCGGCTATACCCGCCAACTGGTGGTCGGTGTGTGGACGGGCAACAGCGACGGCACACCCCTGCGCGGCAGCAGCGGCGTGGCCGGTGCGGGTCCTCTGTGGCGCGCATTTCTGCTGGCGGTAGTCGGCGACGAAGATGCCCGCAGCCGTTTTGGATTGCCCAACGAAGAAGACGCGTGGCAGTTCACCCCGCCAGCAGATGTGAGTCTGATTGACGCTTGCCCGCCCAATGTTACCTGCCGGGCCGGGGGCGAATACTTCAGTCAGGCGTGGCTGGAGCGCACGTCACCGGACAATCCTATTGCCGACTCGGTGGTGACAGAAGTGGTGGTCCCCACCCACCAGAACAGCGCGGGCGCGTCCGCTCGGCTCTCCTATTGCACGCCCGAAGATCTGACAACAGGCCAGGCTCGCTCGCTGGTGCGCATCTCTGGCCTGGTGGGATTGGACCCCGCGCCGAGCCACGCCGCGGGTGATCTGCTGACATCCGCGCTGCGTCAGGCCGGCACATTGGCTGCCCAGCCCCTGCCTGTGGACGCGGAGCCGATTGTCTACTACCCCGACAGCGAACTGGAACTTTTCCGTCTGTTGGCCTGGGCGCTGCGCAGCCAGATTTCGGTCTATTTAGGCCCGTGCGCGGATCTCAACTACTATACGGTCGTTGAGGGCGACAACTGGAGCGCCCTGGCCCGCGAAGTTGGGCTGACTGTCGCTGATCTGCAAGGGGCCAATTTGCAGGTATTGCGCGAGAGCGGCTATCTTTTCGTGGGGGACAAATTGCTCTTTCCGAGGGCCATTGTCGTTGACGGCACGCGGGAGAGCATTCTGCACACAGTGGCAGAAGGTGAGTCGTGGGCGTCGATTGCCACTTTCTATAATCTGCCTCTGCGCCTGCTGTTGACAGTCAACCCAGACATTGTGCGGCCTTTCTATCTGCTGCGTCCCGGCGACCCAATGGTCATCCCCGTCAGCCTTTCCCATTCTCTGGAACTGCGCTGAAAAGTTATTGGAGGCCCAGTTGTCCGGGGCGAGCCGATGCGTCTGAATTCCATCTGGTGGATTTCTGTTGACTGCCGCCGAAACTATTCTGGCTTCTCCGTCGTTGTATACCAGACGGTGTATACCAGACGGTGCATACCAATCGGCAGGGCAATGGACGACGCAGGAATGGGGTCGAAATAAACGGATGGGATTGTTGCCAGGGAAGGACCACAGAGGAAATTGGACCAGGCGAAGGCTTTTTGCCCTTCTGCTCTTTGCCGCGCTGCTAGTGGGCGGCTGTCAATCCCAGTCCCAATCCATTGGCCCCCGCCCTGCCATCGAACTCTCCGCGGTGGTGGAGGCCTATCTACAGCAGTACCAGCCCGGCACGCTGCCCCGCCTTTTTCAGACTACCTATCTCTACGCCAGGGACGGCACAACTTTGGCCGAACTCTATGGCGAGGGCCGCCGCACGTGGGTGAAGATCGACAAAATTTCGCCCTATCTGATCAATGCCACAATTGCCACCGAAGACGCCACATTCCTCACCAACACAGGCATCGATCCGGCCCGCATCGCCGGCGCGGCCCTGCAGAACCTGGAAGAGGGGGGCGTTGTCTCCGGGGCCAGCACAATTACAATGCAACTGGCCCGCAATCTCTTTTTGGGATTCGACGAGCGCTATGACCAGAACCTGGACCGCAAAATTTTGGAAGCCGGGCTGGCCCAGGAATTGACAAGCGCTTATACCAAAGATGAAGTGCTGGAGATGTATCTGAATCTCCTCAACTACGGCCATCTGGCCTATGGCCCGGAAGCCGCGTCCCAGGTCTATTTTGGTAAATCTGCTGCCGACCTGACTTTGGCCGAAGCCACGCTGCTGGCCGGGATTCCCCAACAGCCCGCCAATTTGGACCTTTTTGTCAACTTCGAGAGGGCCAAAGAGCGGCAGAAGATTGTCCTGGCGCTGATGGTGCGCCACGGTTTTCTGAGCGAGGCCGAAGCCAACGCTGTCTACGCCGAAAATGTCATTCTGGATACGACCCCCCAGCGCCAGATTGAGGCTGCGCCCCATTTCGTCAATTTTGTGCTGGATCAGTTGGAGTCCCGCCTGGGCCGGGCGTATGTGCGCCGGGCCGGTCTGCACATCTATACAACCCTCGACCTTTCGCTGCAGGCCGCGGCTGAGGAAGTTGTGCAGGCCAAAAGTGCCGAGTTGCAGGGGCGCTATGACAACGACAACGCCGCGCTGGTGGCTTTGCGTCCCGGCACAAACGATGTGCTGGTAATGGTGGGCAGCCTGAACTTTTTCGACGACAGTATCCACGGCCAGGTAAACGTGGCCACCAGTCTGCGCCAGCCGGGCAGTTCCATCAAACCGATTCTCTACGCCACCGCCCTCAATGACAATCTCATCAGCCCGGCCACTGTCATCTGGGACACGCCCATCACCTACACTGTGGGTGCTGGGCAGATTTATACACCCCTGAACTACGACCGCAAAATGCACGGCCCGGTGACGGTCCGGTCAGCCCTGGCCAATAGCTTCAATATCCCCGCTGTCAAACTTCTGGACGGGGTGGGTGTGGTCCGAATGCTGGAAAGTGCCCAGGCAATGGGGCTGCTCAGCCTCTCCCGCGGGCCGGAGTGGTATGGGCTGAGCCTGACTCTGGGCGGCGGTGAAGTCACGCTGCTGGATTTGGCGACCGCCTATCACACTCTTGCCAACGAGGGACGTTATCTGCCGCCCCGCTATATCCTCGCCATCAGCGACGGGGCGGGGCAGTCCCTGTGGGAGGAGGGTGACCTGCGGGGTGTACAGGTTATCTCGCCCGCCGCGGCCAGCCAGATGACCGATATTCTCAGCGACAACCCGGCCCGCACGCCGATGTTTGGGGCCAACAGTCATCTGGTGCTGGACCGGCCCGTGGCAGCCAAAACAGGAACCACCGATGATAACCGGGACGCCTGGACAATGGGCTATACCCGCTATCTGCTCACGGGTGTCTGGGTGGGCAATACAGACGGGCGGCCTATGCGCAGCGCCACGGGTGTCTCCGCGGCGGGGCCAATCTGGAATGCGTTTATGCGCCGGGTGTTGGAAGACCCGGACCTGCTGGCCCGGCTGGACGCGCCCGCGGAGTTGTCGGCCTGGGAATTTCCCCTTTCCGATGAGGTGGAACTGCGGGAGGAATGCCCCCCAGGACTTACCTGCCGCCAAGGCGGGGGCGAGCTTTTTGCCAAGGAATGGCTGGAAAGCGCGGGGGAGGCAGGTCCTCTGGCGGATTCGGTTGTGCGGGTGGCTTCGGCCCCGGTCTATGCCGACCGGGGCGAGGGAGGGCGGCGGTTGGGCTATTGCGGCTATGACGAAGGCGCGGTTCGTTCCCTTTTGCGCCTGCCCCTGGGCTTTGGTCTGCCTGCTCTTCGCTTGGATACCAGTGCAGCGGATACCAGTGGGGCGGATACTAGTGCGGCAAATAACAATACGGTGGCCACAGACGCAGCGGACGCGTCCGCGGACGTACCCGTTTTTATCACCGATCCGGTGACAACCCAGCTCAGCCCTGCGCGGGCAAGGGAGATTGCCGGGGCGCTTCAATGGAGTGTGGGGACTGGTCTGCGTATCTATCTGGGGCCGTGTGATCGGCTGGATGGCCTGGCCGTAGGGGGTGGGATGCAACTTTCCATCGATCTGGCCGGGGCCGGCCAAGAAGAGCCGCCTGAGACAGCGGGCAGCGGCGCGGTGGGGGTGGGCAGCCCGGCAGTGACCGGCGACTTTGCCTACATTCTCAACCAGCCCGTGTGGCACGACAACAACTGTCCTGGCGGCTATGTGGTGGGCCAGGTATTGAATTGGAGCGGCGCGCCTGTGGCCGGTGTGCGCATCGGGCTGGCCGATGCCTGGGGCAACAATTATGTGGCGATCAGCAAGCCAGGCGCGACCGACGCGGGCCAGTTTGATTTTCCTCTTTTCTCGGACACGCCCCAAACACTTTATCTGACTGTGCAGGATGAGGCTGGCAATCCCATCAGCCCGGCCATTCCTGTGCCCCACAATGTGGACCCAGCCAGCACTTTTCCCTGCCACCACATTATTGTAAAGGGGGGCTAGTCGGCTATGCGGCTTTCTACCCGTCTCTTCTCCCTTTTGCTGATTGCCTGTCTTTCGGTCGGTGTGGTTGCGTGGACATCCCATTCGACCAGCGCGGCCCCATCCAGCCAGGACGGGGACACACCGACACCCACCGATACACTGATACCCACCGATACACCGACCGCCACAATTACGCCTACGCCGACGATTACACCTACCAAACCAGCGGTGCGCACGGAAATCACCTTCCCCACCAGCACAGATATTACCTTTGGCTTTCTGCGCATCGAGGGCACGGCGCTGATCGACAACTATCGATCCTATCAACTCCACATTGCTCCGGCCAACAGCGAAAGCTGGAGCTGGATTGCCGGGGGATATGGAACTGTGCGTGATTACGCCCTTACTATTTTTGATACCCAGCAACTGGCCGACGGCTTCTACGATCTGCGCCTGCGCTCGATTAATGTGTTCGGGAACTATAACGAGAGCTTTGTGCGGGGGTTCGAGATTCGCAATACAGACCCCCCAACGCCGACGCCGGAACCCCCCCGGGATCCGTTGCTCACACCTCTGCCGACTGTTTCGCCTCTGGAAACACCCACGCCCACACCCACACCCGTCAGCGAAAGTTTTGTGCCTGGCGGCCAGGGAATCTACGCACCGGGGAACGGAGCGGTTCTGAAAAGCGTTCAACAGGTGGTGGGAGCGGCGAACGGACGCCAGGGCAAACGCTTCCTGCGTTACGAGATTTATCTTTCCAAGGCGGGAATGGACGATTGGCAGTGGCTCTATGCCAGCCAGCAGCAGTATTTCGATTCGGTCATCTACCGGCTGGATACATCCCGCGTAGCCAATGGCACGTATGACCTGCGTCTGCGCATCGTCTATCAGGACAGCAACTACGACGAGTATTTTGTGCGGGACCTCACCATTGAAAACGATCCTGCCCTGGCGGCCAGCGGCCCCACCCTGCGTCTGACACAGCCAACCAGCGGCAGTCTGCTGGTGGGGCAGGTGGACATTCGGGGTACGCTGCTTCACCCCCGGCTGGCCCGCTGGGAACTCTACTGGTCCCCGGCGGATGGCCGGCCGGATGTTCAGCGGGACTGGCTGCTGCTTTTCACCGGGGATTATCAGGTGCTGGACAATCTGATTGCCCGTCTGGACCTGGGCCAGGTGTCACCGGGGCGCTATGATGTGCGTGTGCGGATGGTGCAGCAGGACGGGAATTATGAGGATGCGTTTATCCGACGATTGCTTGTCGCTCTGCCTACGCCAACGCCGCCACCTTCTGTACATCGCTAGAATAGCGGATTTAGACGCCGCTGATTGTAAGCAGGAATTGGATGCGACTTCGGTCGGTAGTATAATGACCGACTGTGTATTGATCTGTCGATCCGCCAGGCAGACCTAACGCAGAGGGTTTCAAAATAAATTTTGCCCGATTGCAGCGGATAAAAACCTAAACGGTTCTGTGTAGCCATTTTTCCTTTGGAGGAAGCAATGAAAGTGAAACCAATGAGCAAGGCCCTAAGCCTTCTTGTCTTGTTGGCCCTATTGATGGGTGCAGTGGTCCCTGTGGCCAGTGCCCAATCGACTGTGGCTGCCATCAGTGTGCGCGGCAAGCTGATCGAAGCCGGTTCAAAACATTATTTGGGGCTGAAGGTGCTGGACCCCAGCAAGCAGGTCAAACTGGTTCTGGATTATCGCCAGGACAGTTCGGCCCTGGATGGAGGGTCTGGTTTTTTTGTCTTTGATGAGCAGACATTCCAGAAATTCATCGGCGGTGACAGTCAGGCCAATCTGGCCGCCGGTTCCCTGGACAGCAGCAGCGGGCTGAAGCAGAAGATCGCCATCATCGCCGATCCCGTGGGCACATTCAGCGTTGTTACCTTCAACAACTCGAACACAGAGTTCGACTATACGCTGACCGCCGAGAACGCACTGATTGTCGATGATTCGGGTGAGCAGGTGCAGAATGCCAATGCCGCGGCCAGCCAGACCACCACGGAAACGACAGCCGCCGCAGAGACGACCTCGGCAGCGACTGTGGCTGCCACCACCGCCGTGACCACAACTGTGGCCGCAACGGCTACGCCCACCGCCACTCCGACCCCGGAGGCACGCAGCGCGGGCACACCGGTCATCACTCGGGCTGAGTCCTTGCAGGGTGATCTGGACGAGCAGTACGCCAAGCATTACTTTGACCTGTCGGTCAACGATATCAGTTCCAGCGTAGATGTGATGATGACCTATGATCCCCAGGACCAGCAGGACCTGGACAATGGGTTCAATATGTATATCTACAGCTCGGATCAGTTCCAAGCCTTAATCCGCGACGGTCTCTCGCCGAATCGGGCGGGGAATACAGCCGCAGGCACATTGACCACAAAGGATGGCCTGAAGACTTTCCAGGCTACCATCAACAGCCCGTTCCGAATGTATACCGTCATTGTGGGCAACGACTCGACAGTGCCGGTCTCCTACACCCTGAGCGTCAGCAACGGCCTGCTGGTGGATGCATCCGGTCAGTCCAACACAGCCAAAGCGTTGATGGCGGCTGGCGGGACCACTGCTGCTACAACCTCCACGACAGCGACGGCCACCGGCACAACGACAACGACAACCACAACCACTGCGACAACTGACCCGGCCGCGAAAGCTGGCCAGGTCTATGTGGTCAAGGCCGGCGATACTATCGCAACTATTGCCCGGGCTGCCTATGGCGATGTGAATCTGTGGGATGAGTTGTGTGCCTTCAATAACCTGGCAAACTGTGACCGCATTGAAATTGGTGATGAAATTACGGTTCCGGTCAGGGCTGAACTGGGCACAGGTGCTGTGGCTACTGCCACACCTGCACCAGTGGTCACTACTACACCTACCACGACAACCGCTACGGTCGCGTCCACAACACCTGTGACAGCAACGACAACGACTACCACCACAACAACCACCACCACGGAAACGACTGGTGCAGGCACTATCATTGATGTGGCGACCAATGCCCGCCAGTTTGAGATTCTGCTTCTGGCCCTCTCTCTGGCGAATCTGACCGATGGGCTGAAGGGTGCTGGTCCTTTCACCCTCTTCGCCCCGGCGGACGCGGCCTTTGCCAGCCTGCCGGAGAAGACGCTGGATTCCCTGCTGGCTGATACAGCCCAGTTGGCTCGGGTGCTCCAGTTCCACGTGGTTCCCCAGAAGTTGACCGCGGCCGACATCACGAATGGGATGACGGTGACCACACTGATGGGACAGCAGTTGACCTTTGGCGTGTCCGGCGGCAACATGACTGTCAATGGCGCGAATATCAATGCCAGCGCACTGCCTGCCAGCAACGGAACCATCTTTATTGTTGACTCGGTTCTGCTGCCTGCTCAATAAAACAGGCGAGCGGTCAGAATCCGATAGTATTGTCAGACAAAGTGTGAAACGCAGAACAGGAGATATTTGTTCAATCCTCCGTTCTGCGTTTCACACTTCTGTGTTAAAACGACAGAGTCCCCCTGCCTCACCCCGGCCAATCTTCTCTTGTGATAGTCGTACATACGTGCTACACTATTGCCTATGCAAAGAGACTCCCTCCCCCCCGACTTTGATCCCGATGTGGTCGTAGATACACTGGACGACCCCTTCGACGATTGGGCGTATCTGGACAACGAAGGCCCACCGCCGGACGCGGACGCGGCAGAAGAACATCAGCACCATCCGTCCCGGCTGGAAACGACCGCGCTGGCTGAATTTTTTGGCACAGATGGCCCCATGGCCCAGGTCCTGGATGGCTATGAGTTGCGTCCCAGCCAGTTGCAGATGGCCGAAGCCGTGAAGCAGGCCATATTGCAGAAGGGCACCGCGCTCATCGAAGCCCCCACCGGGACCGGCAAGTCCATCGCTTATCTGCTGCCCGCCCTCCTCAGCGGGCGCACGGTCGTTGTCGCCACTGCCAACAAATCCCTGCAAAGCCAACTCTATCTGAAGGATATCCCCTTTCTGAGCCAGGCGCTGGGCGAGGATATTTCGGCTGTGCTGGTCAAAGGACGCAGCAATTTTGTCTGTACCCTCAAATGGGAGAAGGAACAGCAGGAACAACTGAACTTCGCGATGTACGATCGGGAGAATGAGCAGGTGGCCTATCTGCGCTCGTGGCTGCCCGAAACCGACACCGGCGATGTGGATGACCTGCCCTTTGTCCTGGAGAGCGATATCCGGCCCCGCATCGTCAGTTTCTCGGATGACTGCATCCAGCGCAACTGCCCCCATTTCCACGACGCCTGTTTCGTCAATCTCATGCGGGACAAAGCCCGTCAGGCGCAGGTGTTGATCACAAACCACCACCTGCTGCTCACAGCCCTGCAACTGGGCGAGATGGGCTACGGCATCCTGCCCGAAGGCTCGATTTATGTGGTGGACGAGGCCCACCAGTTGGAGGCCACAGCCACTTCTGTCTTTGAGGTGGAAGTGACCGATTACGCGCTCACCCAACTGCTGTCCCGCAATACCCTCAAAGAATTTCTGGGCGATGAACGGTTGGATGAGTTGAAGATGCACAGCGTTCTCGCTTTTTCTCAGGCCGACCGGCTGAGCCACGACAATGTGTTTCGCATTGAGGGCGATCTGGAAGAGATGAAAAAGCTGGCCGGTTCGCTCAAATCTCTGCAAGAAGAGATGCGGCTGAAAAATCCCTATCAGAAGGGCGATGATGCCCCGCCCCTTGACCCCAAAGACCCGGACGCGGAGGCGAGAGCCAACTACGAATTGGCCCTGGAAGGGTTGGGGTCGCTTTCGGCCAAACTGGAGGCCGTTGCCACCAGCAAGCGGGACGAACACGTGGTGCGCTATGCGGAACGGGTGCGAGGTCCCCGTATCAGCCTGCGTCTGCACGCTGCGCCCATCGATCCGGCTGGTCTGTTGCAGGAATATCTCTTTGGCCTGGATGACAAGACTGTTATCTGCACCAGCGCCACCCTGGCCACCAGCGGCCATTTCGAGCATTTCAAGGCGCGCTGCGGCGTAGATGAGGATTCCATCGATCTGGTGGTTGGAACGGTCTTTGACTACCCCAACCAGGCCCTGCTCTACCAGCCCTCATTGCCTGCCTATGACTGGCGGGCCAAGGATGTCTACTACAAGGCCGTGGCCGCGGAGATCGAGCGGCTGCTGGAGGCCAGCCGAGGGCGGGCGCTCTGTCTCTTTACCAATTGGAGCGGGTTGCAGCACGTGCGGGATGAACTGGCGCAAAGCGTCTGGCCCATTCGTGCCCAGGGTGACTACCCCCGGGACGCGCTGCTGGACTGGTTCCGCGGGACGCCCCACAGCGTTCTGCTGGCGACCAAATCTTTTTGGGAAGGGGTGGACCTGCCCGGCGACGATCTGAGTCTGGTCGTGTTGGATAAAATGCCCTTTCCCACCCCCGGCGATCCCCTGCACAGCGCACGGATGAAGGCGCTGGACGACGCGGCCCAGGGCAGCAGCTTTGGCCAGTATATGCTTCCGCTGATGGGGCTGGCCCTGAAACAGGGCTTTGGGCGGCTGATTCGGCGCAGCAATGATAAAGGTGTGGTCGCGATTCTGGATGAACGGCTGACCACCAAAAGCTATGGACGCCAGGTGCGCCAGGACTTGCCCCCGGCCCGCTTCAGCCGCGCCTTTGCCGATGTCCACCGCTTCTTTCGGGATTCGCTTGCCAGCCAGGCCGATTTTGCCCTGAATGTGCAGGCTTTCCAGGAAAGCGAAGGGGGTCCAATTGGCTGGCGCTGGCGGCTGTTGCGTTTGCAGGATGGCAAAGCCGATGGCGAGGAGGGAACCCTGCGCCGGGGTGATCTGGTGGCTGCGGAGGTCCACGCCGCGGTGGAGGGCCTGAAGAATTTGCGGACGCGTATCAGCAGCGCCGGACGCACCACCCATAGCTTCGGTGTGGAACTGCGGTGCAGTGTCGAGACCGAAGCGGCCCTGGCCTCAGGCCAGATCGACAACAGTCTGCGCAAGCGCTGGACCAACGAATGTGCTGTGTGGGGGAACCTATCGGTGCTTGGACTGGTCTCCCACGCGGCAGAAACCGTTTGAAAGCTGACAAATCCAGTACGCGGTTCGTTAGATACTCATTTTTGACTTAACCTTCTTGACATATCAGCATTTCAAGGGATTTGTATTCACCTAAATCCATGTATTATTATTTTGAATAGTTTTTGATCTGTCTGTGGCCTATTCTGCCGCAGCGGGAAAAATCAAAAAATATATGGAATTTGGCGGTACACATCCATGGTTTTCGACGATAAACTATGGGCCAGAGTTTTTTTCTTACTTGCTTGTATGGAAGGGCCATATATGTCGAGACCAATACTTTTCCTCACACTCATCCTGTGTATGGTCGCTGTGTTGTTCCCCGCTTCAAGCGCTTCTGCCCAAACACCCCACATCGTTCAGGATGTCGTAATTTCTGGTCAGCGGTTTGTGACAATCAAGCCAACGAACTCTGGACAGAGTCTGCGTGTTACCATGCGTTTTGATCCCCAGGATCAGCAGGAACTGCGCAACCACTCCGGTTTTTTTCTGCTGGATGAAGATAGACTGCGCGCTGTATACGCGGGGGGCAGCCCCATCTACAACAATATTGCCGCGGGCAGCCCGGACCCTTACCGCGCATCCAATGAACTTTTTGCGACAGTGAGCCAGGCAGTCGGTGAATATACAGTCATCATCTACAACAATACAGATATTCCCATGACTTTTCAACTCTCGGTGGAGAATGGCACATTCCCCATGGAGATGGAAGTCAAGCAACAGGCCGCGGAGCAGCCAGCAGCCCAAGAGGCAGAGCAGGTTGCGCCAGCTTCTGTGGCCAGCCGGGACACAGCAACCGATAAAGTCTATGTAGTGCAGGCCGGTGACACCATCAGTCTGATCTCCGAGAGGCTGTACGGCGACTATCAGTATTATCAGCAGTTGTGTGCCTACAACAGTATTGACAATTGCAATATTATCGAAATCGGTCAGAGCATTCGTACCCCAGAATTGAATGTGTTGACCGGTACGAATATTCCCGCGCCAGTTGTGCGGGCGGTTGCCGAGACGCCGGTTGCTGCTCAACCGGTTTCCACGCCGATTTCCGTTTCCAGCAGTGGGGACAGCTATACTGTGGCCGCGGGTGACACACTGGGTACAATTGCCCAAAAAGTGTATGGGGATTTTCAGCGCTTTCGGGATATTTGCACGGCCAATGCCCTGACCGACTGTAATGTAATCAGTGTGGGCCAGGTGTTGCGCCTGCCTGATGGGAGCACTTTGGCCCAAAGTCCTGCCGCGCCACCTGTGGCTGCTCAGGCCAGTGTCGCCCAGGCTTCCACGCAAACCTCTGCATCAGCCCCAGCGCCCACAGCCGCGCCCGCGCCAACGCCAGCACCCACAGTGGCAGCCGTCTCCACGGCGACCGCGGTCTCCACGCCTGTCCCTGTGGCCCAACCCGTGGCTGCCGCGCCGGCGGCACCGTCTCAATCCGACGGGTCTGATATACCCTCCATTCTGGAAAAATCTGCGGACAAGAGTGTCTTTCTGCTTCTGTGGAACACAACGGGTCAAACGGCGAGTCTCAAGGGCAGCGGCCCCATCACAGTCTTTGTGCCATCAGATGAGGCATTTGCACCGTCCCTTCAGACGAATTTGAACACGTGGATGGATAACAAATCCCTTTTGCAGCAGTTGCTCTCTTCTCATGTGGTGGCACAATCCTTCGATGCAGCCAGCCTGTCTGGAAGTCCGATTAACCTGGCGACAATGGCGGGGACATCCTTGCGTGTGGAGCGTACAGCCAGTGGTGGGCTGTTGGTCAATGGCGCACGGGTGATTGGTATGCCTATTTCTGCCAGCAATGGGATGATCTACACCATCGATAAGGTACTCTTGCCCGCGCAATAGGCTTTGCTGTTTTGGATGAAAAAGAGGAGCTTCAGGCAATACCTGAAGCTCCTCTTTTTATGTCCTGGAATCATTTTTTGCCATCAGGCGTCCTGCTTCTGTTTGATATGTAAACTTCTGTATGCTCGACTTTAGCCAATATGTGAAAGTATAGAAAGGGGGAGGCAGAGAAAAAACCGGGTAGAATGTTGGTATCAAAGCCACATTCGAAAGGAAGAATCTCATGCCAAGCCCCTCATCCGATATTGTACAACTGCTGAGTGCGTTTGCAATAGCCTTCACAGTGCCCACTTATCAGCGGGCGATGACGCTGGTCTACGGAACAATCCTGAGCAGCGGCAGACGGACGGTGAGCAGCAGTCTGCGGGCGATGGGCTTGGGTGAAAGTAAGCAGTACGGCACCTATCACCGGGTACTGAGTCGGGCCATCTGGTCGCCGTGGCAATTGAGCCGAATGCTTCTGGGGCTGCTGGTCGAAAGCTTTGTCCCCGAAGGAGCGGCCGTTGTGATTCTGATTGACGAGACAATCGAGGTACGCAAGGGTGCGAAAATCAAGAACAAAGGATGGTTTCGAGACCCGGTACGCTCGACCATCCGCCAGGTGAACTATGTGCTGGGCTTGCGCTGGATTGTAATGGCCCTGTCGGTGAGCGTGCCCTGGAGTCAACGCCCCTGGGCCTTGCCCTTTCTGGCTGTGCCCGCCCGTTCACCCAAGACGGCTGCGAAACTCAGACGACGCAACTGGACGATTGTCCAATGGAGTTGCCATCTCATCGGTCGTGTGCATGGCTGGTTGCCCGACCGGGAAATCGTGCTGGTCGGCGATGGCAGCTATGCGGCCATCTGTCTGGTGCAGCGCTGTCAACGACTCAAGCAACCGGTCAAGTTTGTCTCAAGACTGCGGCTGGATGCCCAACTCTATGCTTTCCCTGGACCACAGCCCAAAGGCAAACGCGGACCCAAACCCAAGAAAGGCGAACGACAGCCCAAACTGGCTGACCGACTCCTGGATGCAGAGAGTGACTGGCAGACGATGGAGGTCTCCTGGTACTCAGACGGTTTACGCACGGTTGAATATCTCACTGGCGTCTCTCTCTGGCATCGAGCCGGACAAAATCCTGTTGAACTCCGCTGGGTGCTCCTGCGTTCCCCGGAACAGCTCTTCAAACCAGCCGCCTTCTTCTGCTCCCATTCGTCGGTCTCACCGCAGCAGATTGTGACCTGGTTCATTCTGCGCTGGAACATCGAGGTCACTTTTGAAGATGTCCGTGCTTATCTCGGTTTCGGTTCCCAGCGTCACTGGTCTGACCGAGCCATTGAACGCACTTCGCCCTGTCTGTTGGGCCTCTTCAGTCTTGTCACTCTCATGGCTCATCGTTTACATGGCCCCAATCTGCCCAGGCAGCAGGCTTCCTGGTATCGAAAGTCGGATGCGACCTTCAGTGACGCTTTGGCCGCCGTCCGTCTGGATTTACTCCAGATTCCGAATTATGTGATGTCGTCCACATCCCACGACCATTGCCTATTTCCCAGCCATTTGCTCCGCTCTCTTGTCTCTCTCGTGGCTACAGCGGCCTAATTGGCTAAAGTCGAGGTATGTGCAAACTTCCTATTATTTGTAGATTGGGGTATTCTAAACCATAAAAAATTGTTATTGTTGTAAGTTATATTCGAACTGGATTGACGTTTTAGGTCGATCCTTCGTGCTAGGGGGTCATGAATGTCGAGACCGATAGTAGTCATTCTATTGATAATATGCTTGCTTACAGCCTCTTTGTCCCCCGCTACATCTGTTTTTGCCCAAGCACCTACGGCTATTCAAGGCGTTGTCACACACGATAATCGATATGTGATGATCAAGCCGATCAATTCTGGACAAACCTTGCATATTGTCATGCGTTTTGATCCACAAGATCGCCAGGATCTGCGCAACCGCTCTGGCTTTTTTGTCTTGAATGACAGCAATTTGCGCGCTGTATATGCTGGCGGCAGCCCCATTTTCAATAATATTGCCGCGGGGACGCTGGACATTTACAGCCCCAGCAATGAGCTGCACGCATTCATCGGCCAGGCAGTCGGCGAATATACGGTTGTTATCTATAACGACACAGATATTCCCATGACCTTTCAACTCTCTGCGGAAAATGGCAAATTTCCTATGGAGATGGAGACATCTGAACAAGCTTCCCCCGCGGCCACAGAGAGTGCCGCTCAGCCGAGTGTGGAAACCAGAGAAGTTCAGACAGATGAGGTGTTGAACGAGACATACGTCGTCACGGCCAACGATTCGCTCAGTTCGATTGCCGAAAAGCTATACGGGCATTTTCTCTATTATGAAGAATTGTGTGCCTACAACAATATTAGCGACTGCAATATCATCAGTGTCGGCCAAACCATTCGCACGCCCTCGTTGGCTGTGCTGACAAACGCAGCTCCGGTTGTGCCCGTGGCCGTGGCAACCGCCGTGTCCACGCCTGTCAGTGTACAGGCCACTAGCGGCGAAAGCTACACAGTTGTGGCGGGCGATACCCTGGCGCTGATCGCGGACAGAGTCTACGGAGACTATCAACGTTATCAAGAGATCTGTTCTTTTAACAACCTGCCCAATTGCAATATCATCAGCGTAGGCCAGGTAATACGCATTCCCGATGGCAGTAGAGCGGCCGAACCCAGCGCGCCGGTCGCCGTGCAAGTGCAACCCGCGGCCCCTACCCCAACGGCTACCCCGGCCCCGGCACCTGCGCCCTTGCCGTCTGCCCAGCCCAGCCCGGCCTCTGTCCAGGCAACACCGGTTGCCTCGCCTGTGGCCGCGCCAACGGGTGTCCAGGCAACTGTGCCAAAACCGACCCCCATCCCTACTTTGGAGCCAGCTAATCCAAACCCGGCCAGTTCCGCCGAAACTGGCGGGACCGATATTTCTTCATTGCTCGAGAAGTCGTCGGACAAGAGTGTGTTTTTGCTGCTGTGGAATACAGCTGGGCTGGAGAATGTCGCGAAGGGACCTGGGCCTATGACTTTCTTTGTCCCCCACGATGCTGCATTCGTGCTGGCTCTTCAGTCCAACCTGAAAACGTGGATGGAGAACAAGCAGATCCTCAGCAATATGCTCTCCTATCACGTAGTTGCCCAAGCAGTCGATCCTACCAGCATTGGGAACGAGCCGGTCAATCTGACGACGCTTTCCGGCGCTACCATAAAGGTGGAACGCAAGAATGGCGGTCTGTTGACGATCAACGGCGCACGGGTGATCGGATCGCCTATTTCTGGCAGCAACGGGACCATCTACACAATCGATCAGGTGCTTTCACCGAACGGGCAATAGGGAGTTGATTCCGTAATTATATGAGTCAGCCGACCACCCGCGAATCCAATCAATATGTCGAATTAGTCCGGGTTTCCCCGGACTTTCGCAATCTCTGGTTCGGCCAAATTATCAGTCTGCTGGGCGACTGGTTCAATCTGATCGGTTCAGCCGCCCTCATTGCCACCCTCACCGGTTCCGGGCTGGCCATCAGCGGTCTCTTTGTGGTGCGTATGCTGGCCCCCTTCTTGATCAGCCCCGTGGCCGGGGTTGTGACGGATCGCTACGACAGACGCACGATTCTGATAGCAGCTGATCTGTTGCGCGCAGTGATCGTACTCGGCTTTTTGTTCGTCCGCAGCACAGAGATGATCTGGCTGCTCTATACCCTGACCGCTCTGCAACTGGCAGTCAGCGGCTTTTTTGAGCCTGCCAAAAACGCGATTCTGCCCGATGTGGTGGCCCCCAAAAACCTGGGCGCGGCCAATGCCCTCATATCCGCCACCTGGTCGATGATGCTGGCCTTTGGCGCGGCCCTGGGTGGATTGGTGGCGGGCACGTGGGGTGTCTATTCCGCCTTTTCGTTGGATGCACTGACTTTTTTGATTTCAGCTTCCTTTATTTGGCGGGTGGGCTATCGCATTCAGCCCACTCAGCGCAGCCAGGGCAAGAGTGTGGCCGACGGCGTGCGGGAATACGCCGACGGTCTGCGCTATCTGCTGCGGGAGCGGGACATTCTGATGATCGCCAGCCAGAAAGGGCTGATTGCCCTGGCTGTGGCCGGCGGTTTCAATGTAGTGCAAGTGGCGATTGCCGAACAGGTCTTCGTCATCGGCGAAGGGGGCAGCCTGAGCCTGGGCATATTTCTGACTGTCTTTGGCATTGGCACAGGGCTGGGGCCGATTCTGGCCCGGCGTTGGAGCGGGGACCGGGATGGCCCTCTACGTCAGTCCATCACCATTTTCTATGCCTTGACCGGTGTGGGTCTGCTGGTGTTGGCCCCTCTCTCCGATTTCTACAGCGTCAATCTGGGGATGTTTTTGCGGGGGTTTGGGGGCGGGGTAGTCTGGGTATTTGGAACCCAACTGCTTCTGCAAAATGTGCCTTCTGCCGTGCGTGGGCGGGTCTTCGCCACAGAATTCGCCTTTTTTGCACTGGCCTCGGCCCTGGGCGCGGCGTGGACAGGTTTTTCCCTGGACCGTTTGGGCATTTCGGGTACCCTCTGGCTGATGTTCTGGCTGAACCTGCTCCCCGGCTCTATCTGGCTGTGGTGGACGGTGCGGCGCAACCGGGCGAGGACGATGCCAGGATGAGTGTGCCGCATCAAAACGACCGCTTTTTCTGGCTTGTCAGCACGCTGCTGTGTGGTCTGCTCGCAGCCCTTTTTTTGCTTCCATCCGGGCTTATTGCCCAATCCCCTGTCTCCGGCGAAGCGCTGGTGCGCGGCTCCCTCACCCGCCAATTTGCCCGCCACATCCTCACCGTCTCCGCCTGGGACCCGGCCAAACCGCTGGTTATTCTGCTCGAATATTCGCCCCAGGGCCAGTGGGAACTGGACGACCGTTCCGGCTTTTTTGTCTTCGATCAGCCCGGCTATGACCGTTTCCGCAAGGGCGCGCTCCCCGGCTCGGTGAGTGTGGCCGCGGGGAGCCGATTGCCCGGTGAAGGCAGACGTTTGCAGGCCACCATCGGCGCGCCCGTATCGGGCAGCTTTTATGTGATGGTCTACAACGATTCGACTGTCCCCATGGGCTATGCGCTGCGCGCTACCAATGGGGGCTTCAGCGACAGCGGCGGTCAGGTGATCGCTGGCAGCGCGCCCGGGCCAGCCAGCGATAGCAGCGACGTCTACCCGCTGGTGATTGTGCCCGGCCCCACGCCCACCCCTCTGCCTGTGCCAACTGCTATCCCGCCCCTGCGCGCGTCGGTTGTGCGGGGCCTGCTGGACGAACGCTATGCCCAGGATTTCTTTCGCCTGGAGGTGGTGGATACGGGGCTGCCCCTGAGCGTCGAAATGGTCTATGACCCCGCGGAACAGATTCACCTGATCGACAGCTTTAACTTCTGGATTTTTGACGAGCATCAGTTTGAAACTCAGGAGATCAGCGGCGCGCGCCCGGAGTTTGAACCCAATCGGGCCGCGGGTAAACTCATCTTTCGGGAAGATATACCCGCGTGGGTAGCGCAGATCGATCAGCCGTTGGACACCTATTGGCTGGTGGTCAACCAGCACGAGCACGCGCTTTCGGTGGGCTATCGTTTGACTGTGCAAAACGGTGTATTGGTGGACGAAGGCCAGCAGGCCCAGGCGGTTTTCAGCGAACCCCCCATCCTGCCTGGCGTGGGCAGCACCCTCTGGATTGTGCGCCCCGGTGAGACACTGGGCACAATTGCCCAGGCTGCCTATGGGGATCGTCGCTACTATACGGCGATCTGCGCGGCCAATAGTCTGCCCAACTGCAACCGCCTGTACACGGGCCAGCGCCTGGTATTGCCCCCGGCGTCCAGTCTTTTCACCGCCCTCCTCTCCCCGTCTGGTCCTTCCGCCCAGCCCAGCCGCCCGCCCACCAGCAGCACACCGACCAACCCCGTGCCTGTCGCCAACAATCTGCTGGAAATGGCCGGGGGAGAGGCCGCATTGCAGACCTTCCGCGACCTGCTGGGGCAGACGTCTTTGGCGGATAGGCTGAGCGCCGCCGGGGGCTACACGCTTTTTGCCTTTACCAACGAAGCCTTCGACGCGCTGCCCATTGAAACCCAGGACAGTCTGCTCCTGGAACCGGAGCGGGTGGAGGAACTGTTCTCCAATCTGGTGGCGACGGGCCGTCTCAGCCCGGCGTGGGTGACGCGCACAAAGCACATTGCCACCCTCAGCGGGCGTCTGCTGCGGCTGGAACCGGAGGGGACTGACGGTTTTACAGTCAACGGTGTGGCTGTGATCGCCGGGCCGATCGAAGCGGCCAATGGGGTGATTTATGTGTTGGATGAGGTGGTGGAGTAGGGGGCTGCCTATTGTGGGTTGCGTGCTGCGTGGGGAGCGACACTCGGCTCAACAGCGTCGCACCTCCAGGCGGAAGCTGTCAGGTCGCCGGACAATTGTATTGTCTTTGCGGAATGCCGGTAGGTGAATGCGAGAAGATTGTTTTCTTCCCACATCCACCTGCCGGCATTGCTGTTTTTCCCGCCTGACATCGCTGTCCACGGGATATATTTTTGTTTCTGCCTCTTGATTTTATCTCCGCACACGGGGCAGATAAACGGCAGACGCTGGGGTCGGTGTGGCTGTGGGCGTTCCCTCAACCGGGGCGGTGGCCGACGGTGTGGGTGTCTTCGTTATTGTGTCTATCGGCGTAGGCGTGACGGTTGTCGTCGCGGTTGCTGTGGCCGTCGGTGTTGTGACCGGCTGCTCTGCCTTCCACGCTTTCAACAGTTGGCGCAGGGCCTCCGGCGGATTTTGGGGCGCGGTATTGCCCTGCTGGTCTTTGTCGCTCAGGCCGTGGCAGGCCGCGCAGACCCGCACCTCGCCAGGCTGGAAGGTGAGCCAGTAGCGCTCCCGCACCACACCGGTTCCGTCGCCGTCGGTCAGTTGCCAGCTCATCGCCCGCCGGGCCGGGACAAAGGCCGCCATCGACCCATCCGGGGCAATCTCCACAGCCGCCGGCACGTCATTGTCCAGGGTATTGGCGGCCACGGCTTCGGCGTCGTGCATCCATTGGGCCAACACCCGGCGACCGGGCCGGGGTTCGCTGTTGCCATAATTCAGCCCCCGGATCTGATCGGCCTGAAAGAGCTGCATATAGGCAATCTCGTAGACTTTCCCCGGTTTGCCGATTGTCTCCGCGCCGCCGCCCCGCACCCGCAGGTTGAAGGGTTGCTGGGTGTCGAAATCATCCCGCGCGGTCACATTGCGGCTGACGGCCAGGGCCAGATTGCGCTGGCGCATATAGGCCTGTAAATCGGCCAGCGCGACGCCCTCTTCGGCAAAAATCTGTTGCTCTGGCGCTTGCAAGGGCGTTGTGAATCGGGGGGGGCGGACCCGGGCGCGCACCTCCACGGGCTGCAATTCCCAGAGCGGTCCGCTGTAGGATACCTTCACATCGGGACTCCAAAAGCTGATGGTTTTGCTGATGCCCGCTGTGACTGCTGCCCCGGCCTGGAAGATGCCGTCGCCCCGGTCGGCCACAAAACGCAGACGAAAATCATAGCGGGAGCGGGGGCTGGTTGTGCTGCCTTCGTTGCGATCTGCCCGCGTCTCCGCAGTGTGGGTAGCAATCAGCCGCCCGTCGGAGAGGGGCAGCGGGTCCCGGTAGAGGCCCGAATGATTGGCGCTGGGGTTTTCGCTGGGATTGGATGTCTCCCGGTGGGTGACGTAGACGACGGCGATGTGGTCGGCGTCCAGGGAAGGCGGTGCGTCCAGATAGACGATCTGCCCGGCCGCGTGGGTCTGGAATTCGGGCGCGTCGACGCCGTAATAGCGGCCAGGGGTGGTGGGAGCTTCGCGGATTTGCAGAAGATTCTGAATTTCGTTGGGATTGAAGCGGCTGTATTGGCCGTAATATTCCACCAGATTGGGGTCATCGGTCAGGCTGGGCGGAATGTAGCCGTGCAATTCGTGGCGGCCCAGGTGGTTGAGCACTTCGCTTTCCGTGCCGTCTTCGTTGATTGTCCAGGGGAAGAAATGGTTGATGGTGTGGCCCCAAAGATTGGTCCCCACCAAATCCCGGTCGGCGCGAGGCTCAGGATAGACCTCCGCCCGGCTGGACAGGTACACAGCGTTGGCGGCCTCGCTGCTGTAATTGAAGGTGCAATAGCCGCAACTGCCCCCGTTGGCCTCGTCCAGATTGTCGCCATCGGCCTGCTGATCCCGCTGCAGATGATCCCATTGGGTAAAGATCACCCGCCCGTAGCTGTCGATGGAAGGGGTGAAATCACCGGATGGCGCGTGGTTGAGTTGGAAGAGGTCGCCCGTGGCCGGGTCCAGGCTCCACAGACCGCTGACCGTCGGTGCTTCCTCGTATTCGTCCAGTTGGGGGTAGAGATGGCGTTCGCCGCTGCGGGGCCGGTCGGTGGTGAAAATAATGCGGTCGTCGGTTCCGTAGATGGGGCTGATGTTGTTGAAGTTGGCGGGCTGGTTGGGCACTTTTGTGATGACCGGCGTTTGGCCCTGCCCCAGCCCTGTGATTTCGTATAGCTGCCAGTAGAAGTTCAACACCTGATACTGTTGGGTCGGCGCGCCGATGGCCATACTGAAAAGGGCCTTTGTCCCGTTCCAATGCACCGACGGGTCGCGCACGGCAATGGCGTTTGCTCCCTGCATCCCTTCGCTGCCATAGCCTGCGGCCGCGGTCAGGTTCTTCTGGCTGCCGTCGGGGTAGCGAATCCACAGGTCGCCGCCCCGGCCCGCGGCGTCCATACTGGCCTGGTGGTTGCCAAAGACCGAGCCGATCGTCGTGAAATCAGCGGTGATGGGGAATTGGGTGACAAAGAGGATGGGATTGGGCAGTTGGCTGCTCTGGCCGTGGACGGGGGATGGGCCTGCGGGGAAAGAGGCCAGGAAAACACACAGGGCAAACACAATATGCACAGCAAAACGATTGGCAAAGTGAGGGCTGGCGGGCATAGACGGTTCTCCTGAACAAAGCAGCAGAATTAATTGGGCGGGGTGCAAGGCCAGTGTATCACAAAAGCATAGCGCCAAATGTTGCGCAAATCAAGACGGAAATGTATCCTACGGCACACGCCAAACCGCGTCGGTTGGCCGGAAAAACCGATTCTCACCAAAGGACAATTTTTCAATGACGAATACAACCACCCTTTTGCGCAAGGACGCGCCGGTGGAAAGCACCTGGGACGCGGCTTCGGTCTTCCCTTCCTGGGATGCCTGGCAGGCGGAATTTGAGGCGTTGCAGGCCGATCTGCCCAGCCTGACTGCCTTTGCCGGGCGATTGGGCGAAGGCCCGGCCAAAGTGGCAACCTGGCTGGAAGCCTCCAGCGCGTTCCGCCGGCGGGCGCTGCGGCTGCAACTCTACCCCTATATGCACACAGTTGTGGATACCGATGACGTGGCGGCCAAAGGCAAACTGGGCCAGGCGTCGGGATTGATGGGCCAGTTCAGCGCGGCCACAGCCTTCGCCGAGCCGGAGTTGATGGAACTGGGCGATACCCTGCGGGAGTGGGCGCAGCGTGAGCCGGGGTTGGCTGTCTATGCCCACTACTTCGACGATCTGTTGCGCCAGAAGGCCCACCGGCGCTCCGGCGAAGTGGAGGAGATTCTGGGAATGCTCAGCGATCCCTTCCGCACGGCCTTCCAGACCTTCAGTGAACTGACCAACAGCGATCTGAAATTTGCCGACGCGGTGGACAGCCAGGGCGCGGCCCATCCTGTGCGCCAGACGACCCTGCCGCCCACAGGCATTCAGGACAGCGACCGCACCCGACGGCGCACAGCCTGGGAGAGCTTCAGCGACGGCCATATCGCCATGCAGAACACCCTGGCCAGCAATTACATCGGCCACGTGAAACAGTCGGTCTTTAACGCGCGTGTGCGGGGCTACGACAGTGTGCTGGCTTCGATGTTGGAACCTTTCAATACGCCTCTTTCCGTCTTCCACACCCTACTGAAGACCTTTCAGCAGCATCTGCCCGTCTGGCATCGCTATTGGGAGGCCAAACGGCGCATTCTCGGCGTGGAGACGATCCATCCCTACGACATTTGGGCGCCTATGGCGACAGAGCCGGTACAAGTGGACTACCGCCAGGCCGTGGCGTGGCTGATCGAAAGTCTGCGCCCCCTGGGGCAAGAATATACGGATGTCCTGGCCCGGGCCTGTGGCGAGGAGCGCTGGGTGGATTGGGCGCCCAACGCGGGCAAACGTCAGGGCGCGCAATCCTTGCGGGCCAAGAACGTGCATCCTTTTCTCTGGCTCAGCTATCAGAGCGATCTGCCCTCGGCCAGCTTTCTGGCCCACGAATTGGGCCACTCTATGCACAGCCACTTCTCCGACAGCAACCAGCCCGAACTCTACAGCGATTACTCCATGACCGCGGCGGAGACAGCCTCCAACTTCAACCAGGCCCTGCTGCGGGCCTATCTGCTGGCCGAAAAGCCCAACGACGCCAACTTCCAACTGGCGCTGATCGACGAGGCGATGATTACCTTTCACCGCTACTTCTTTATTATGCCGACGCTGGCCCGTTTTGAGTTGGCGGTCTATACCCAGGCCGAGAAGAGCCAGCCCCTGACCGCTCACTTCTTCAACGACCTGTGCGCCGATCTCTTCGCTGAAGGCTATGGCGACGCGCTGAACGATGACCGCACGCGCACGGCCAGCACCTGGTCCCAGTTTTTGCATCTGTATATGCCCTACTACACCTTCCAATATTCCGTGGGCATCAGCGCGGCCCACGCCATCGCCGAGGGGATTCAGGCGGGCGTAGACGGCGCGGCCGAGCGCTATCGGCAGTTCCTCAGCGCGGGCAGTTCGCTCTATCCCAAAGAATTGTTCGCGATGGCCGGGGTGGACCTGACCAGCCCCGCGCCGGTGGAGAAGACGTTTGGTGTGCTGGCGGGGATGGTGGAGCGGTTGGAACGGCTGGCTGGCTGAGGGGAGAAAGAGCACCGGTATGGGTATTCGATTGATCGCCTTATTCAATCTGACTGATGACCCGACCGGGACTGGTAAAGGAAAGCCCCTGTGTGCCCGAAGTACTGAGCATCAGCGCCTCCACAACCGGTTCGTATACAGGCTGCTCAGCCACCCATTCCACAATAAAATTTGTGCCTACACCACCGGTCTGTTCGCCAGCATCCACAAAGAAATCAGCCGAAGCCATTGCCCCCAACTGTTGCGGCTGGGACAAATACTCTCGCACCATTTGACCATCTGTGTTGTAGTAGCGCACGGAAGTCAGAATAATCGGATAGGTGAAATCGGCGTTGTGGACAGCCAGTGTGACAGCCAACTCAATGGTTCGGTCCTGGCTGGCATAGTGAATCTCGGAATAGGCGGGCACAAAAATTGTCTGACCTGTGGTGATGTCCAGGTCTTGAATCACAACGGCTGGATTGTCCGGCAGTGGCGTGGCTGCTGGCTGTCCGTTTTGCGGAGTGCAGCCAGTCAGAAAAATAATTGTCAGTATCAACAGCAGTCGTCGACGGTAAGCGGGTCGCATCTGTTCTCTCAGCTCTGTGGGAAGAAAATTTTTGTGGGGCGTGGCAGCACCCGCAGCTTTGTGTTAACGGGGATGGTTCAGGCAAAAAGAGGGGAGGAAAGGTAAATTCTAATGCTGCACTTCTATGTTGAAGTCCTTTCGACCTATAATACAGCCAACGTCTGATTTGTTCCTTTTACAACAGAAGTAGTGTTGCTCGTGACAAGTTGATATAGCACGTCTGGACAAAAATCGACTTCATTCGGCCATATTAACGTCCCAGATATTGGATCAACGACCACTTGCTTGAAGAATTCAATGTCTTCCAGTGGCTTAAAAACGCCTCCACGTCCTACTATTTTCTGGCGGAAATCGATGATTCCTTCCGTTTTATTCGTAAACCGAAGTTTCAAACGATACCCGTCCAGATAGGATACACTCTTCACTCTTGGCAACATCAATATCACTCCTATCTCAACGGCGGAATCTTACGCGGTGGATTATCGTTACGCATGAGTTCCCAGTTTTCCAATAACTGCTTTTGGTGTAAAGCCGCCCATTCCATCGTTAACCCCAATACGCGGCCTGAAAGCTTGCCTTCGATTAGCGCGAGTGGTGAGATGCCGATTTGCCCTTCATTCTTGCCGTAAATGGCGTGAAAATGAGGAGGGTTATGTTCATCGTAGTACATGTAGATCGAAATCCCGAAAAACTGGCTGATCTGAGGCATTCCTCTTCACCCTTTGCGCCATCTTACTGATGTCTACGCAGTTTGTGCAATCAGGAGCTTTCTCTGCCTTCACTATACAATTCCGTTCTCCCGCTGTCAAAAGGACAATCCGAATCGATTCGGCGGGCGGGGATAGCGGCGCGGCGGGAGGCGTTGACGGGACAGCGACCAACCAGCGCCGGTTGAAACCAACGCCTGCTATGGAAAGTGCGTTGAAACCCACTGGCACGGGCATCCCAACCCCTTTCAATGGGTTTCCCATAGCTGCCACAGCCGCAGCCGCCGAATTGACTCGGCGGCGGGTGTGCTGGTGGGGATGGCGGCGCGGTTGGAGGAGTTGACGGGACAGCCAGCGACCAGCACCGGATGAAACCGACGCCCGCTACGAAAAGTGCGCTGAAACCCACTGGTACGGACATCCCAACCCGTTTCAACGGGTTTCCTATAATAGCCGCCGAATTGATTCGGCGGGCGGACCAGCGAACGACTAGCACCGGTTGAAACCGACGCCTGCTACGCAAAGTGCGTTGAAACGCACTGGCACGGGCATCCCAACCCGTTTCAACGGGTTTGCTGTCGCAGACACCAAATTGATTCGGCGGGCGGGTTACTACGCCGCAACCGGTGTCAATGTAAATACCTGCGCCATCTTTGCCGCACGAACCAGATTGCCCGTTCGCAATGCTTGACGGATATCGTCCAGTCGGTACGCATCGGCCAACGACAGATAGGGTGACCAGCCATCGTCTGTATAGATTAGCTCAATTTCAACCTGCGCAACGTATTCGCCTTCATGGATGTATTTCGTCTGCTTTCTTTTCATCACGATTTCCTGTTCAAGAAGTCATCCGTCCACCGTTCAGGATCAGGGCGATATGCGGTGATGACGACGGCGGGAGAGCTTTTTCCCTTTGGAATTCCCCACACTACGTGGATTGGGTCCCCTTTTGCATCCCGCTGAAGAACCAAAACACACGGCCCTTTGTGAAAGTCAGGGTAATCTTCCACCACAACACCGAGTTTGGCCCCTTCCACAATACTTCGTGCATATAGACCGTCATTGGCAAGCTCATCATAGCCATGCTCTGACACACGAACCTCACCATTACGTATCAGTTCGATGATCTGTCCGAATGTCTCACTCATATTACGATTGTGTCTCGCTTCAGTGCAACGCGGATTCTGTTGCCATTATAACAGAAAAGTCGAGCGTGGGCTGCTCGACTTTTGCCGCTAGAGAATACCCTCGCTGTGCTAACGGGGATAGCGGCGCGGCCGGAAGCATTGACGGGACAGCGAGCGACAAGCGCCGTTGAAACCGACGCCTGCTACGAAAAGTGCGTTGAAACCCACTGGCACAGGCATCCCAACCCGTTTCAACGGGTTTCCCCCAGCTGCCACAGCCGCAGACACCGAATTGATTCGGCGGGCAGCGGTGTGCTGGCGGGGAAATGGTTTTTATTCTTGTCCGCTTGGGACGGGGGGTGCTGTACGCGGCTTGCGCCGTCGCTTCGGATTGGTAGTGGGCAAATTCTGGGCAGCGGTTGCCAATACACGCAACGCTTCATTCACCGCCTCTGAAGTGGGGAAGATAACAGCAATATCTGGATCGAGTACGACCATCAATTGCTCCTGGGCAAGGCGCGCTGCAAAACGATTCGGTTTTGCTCTGTCATAATCGAAGTCGTAGTGGGCTTTTAGCTCAGCAACTTCCACATTCTCTGGTTTATCTTCTTGTATATTCATAGGCTCTCTGTTCACTTACATCTGCTTTGCGAGCGCTAATAATACGAATCACATCTTCCCGTTCCGTGAACGATACGATCAACAATCGGCTCTGGGCCGAATAGCCGATGATTAACTCGCGATATTCTTCGTCCGAATGTTCGTCATCGTCAAAAATATAGGCTGTCGGATCACGAAAAACAGTGGCGGCTTCTTCAAACGTGACGCCGTCATGCGCTTTGGGATTGCGGACAGCTTTATCTCTGTCCCAAGAAAATCGTATACTCATTGGGGTAGAATATCACGCTTGGCAGACAATCGGAATGCCCGTCGCGGCTGATCGGCTTCGTGACCCACTATACAGCCCTGTGATTCCAGTGTCAAGACGCCGAATTGATTCGGCGGGCGGGTGTGCTGGCGGGGACAGCGAGCGACCAGCACCGGCTGAAACCGAAGCCTGTTACGAAAAATGCGTTGAAACCCACTGACACGGCAATCCCAACCCGTTTCAACGGGTTTGCCAAAGCTGCCACAGCCGCAGACACCGAATTGATTCGACGGGCGGGACAGCGAGCGACAAGCGCCGTTGAAACCGACGCCTGCTACGCAAAGTGCGTTGAAACCCACTGGGACGGGCATCCCAACCCGTTGAAACGGGTTTCCCGGCCCGGTCGCAGACTTGGATGCGTCAGCGAGAAGAGAGGAGAAGGAACAATTTATTTGCTCTACCAAACACGAGGGCTTATACGTTCATGTCCATAAAAATGTGATATACGTGAACAATCATATCTCTATTTTGATGTTTCGTTAGGCCGACTTTAATTCCAGCAAATTGAGCAAACCTATTCGTTATATCTTCAACTTGTCTACCCAACATCTCATATTCGAAATTGATTGTAGGGACATAAACCTTGTATCTTTCCCAAAAGTCAGGAAAATTATTGGCTTTTGCATAAATGATTGCATAATTCCTCTTCAACCCATTTGGATCATAATTTTCGGAAAGCTTCTTTAGATGCTTGGTAATGTAATCCGTATCCACCGAACTGATAACGAAGGCTTCGAGAATGGATAACGGAATGTTCTCTTTGGTAAAAACTGCTATATCTAATTCACCATATTGTGTACCGGTAAAGGACTCTCCTCGTTGAGTTTGATCTAGCACTATATAACTTTTAGCCGATAGCAATGACTGAAATAGACTATTAAATTGGTCTTCTTTATTGTTTAACACACTATGCTTACTCTGTATCTCTGTGGCACACCATCGAATATCACTGAATAATTGCTCTTGCAGTCGATCATATCCGATAGATAGTACATCTCTCATATCCTCGAGTAATAGCAGATCAATTATGTCTAAATCTTCAAAGTTTGTTCTTGTTAGGCGGCTTATTATCTGATTTCGATTGATATTTGACTCAAAATAGAGATGTTTCAGGATTAGAGTAAAATCATCTTGAGTCTCAACCTGTGTAAACAGATACTTCTTCAGAGGGTCTTCGAATTTCTGGAAAATTTTGGTAATTAAATACTTGTATCTGACCGAATGGTCATGAAAATAGTCTTGAAGATACGGTGCAAAATTATCAGTGTCATACAAAGAATCCTGGAGCGAAAGTCCTAAAAAGTGATAAACGTTAAGATGTTTTCGGTATATGGGATTTTTTAATTTTGGTGTAATTTTTGCCAATTCGTCCCTATCAGCATATTCTCCTGAATAGCTAGAAATAGCAATCTGCTCCACCTCTCCTGTAAATTGAGACTTTTCAGATTTGTCTATCTCAGTTTGCATTTGATGAACAAAATAATAACAGAACACATCTAGTGATGGATTCCCAAGTAATTTAGACTTTAGGTTTTGCACTAGTTCGTCAAGCATCAGATGAACCAAAGAGATTGATCAGGCATTGAGGTTTCGTCAAGATAAGTAAGATTCCCCTCCTTAAACTTCTCAGCAAACCTCGCCATTAGCTGAGGATATTTAATAGTAATCGGCGATCCTTGCGTGTTATAACTCGTATGCGACATTTCACTAAATTGATATATTTGTTCAGCAATATACTCAATATTAAAGAAACTCGAACTCTTGTGAATCTCGATTTTGTGGAAAACAGAACTTCTAGGGCGGAGTCCGAGGAAACCAAGCGTCTGGTTTACCTGGACAAGTGTACCTCTTAAGTTCTGCCCAAAACCTCTCTTTTCGTTGAATACTGCTCCTTGATCGCTTTCATCATAGGTAAAAAACCGGTAATTGTGTCCCGTACCTATATGTATAAATGCATATTCAACAGAATGCCCTCTAAATCTATTAATCACCCGCCTTAATGCCTCAATTTCATTATCTTTACCAGCCGGCTTAAAGATATGAAAAATGAGATAAATAACTTGATCTGTATCTAAAGTGCCATCTTGGATACAATCTTCCATCGCTGATGAGACTATTTGTTCCAATTTGTCTTTGTAATCAACCATATTGGTCACCGAAGTTGCTTTTCCTAAAATGTACTTCCCGTCCCCTCTGAAAATTGATGTTAATCCTAGAACTGGCTGTCCGTCGTAATCTGTAGTTGCACCAATACCTATAATTAGCTCGTTTCTTCGATACTTAGGTTTTATAGTCCAAGCCATACCACCTAACTTGGCATAGATGTTTAGGGCAATGTTGTGATCCGTATAATTCGCTCTTGACTGTTTCTTATCAAATAAGAATTGTCGTATTTGCTGTATTTGAACTTCTTGGGTATTGATACCACGTTTAATGAATTCAGCTTTACAAAAATAATATGGTGATGCACTTGGCTTCAAATCCTCATGTGCTTTATCAACCACAACTATAACGAGATCAGCATTCTTTATGGACGAAAGTTTTGCTTGATAAGACTTTAATGTGAAATCTTCTATTTCATATTTGGTGTAGTTAAAATCACTTTTTACCAATTTAAAGGTTTCGATCAATTCTTTCTGAACATATGCAAAGAATCTGCTTACATCTTGGTAGAGGTTTTGAGGATAAATAATTGAAATGTTGATCGTTCTACTTTCAAATTCGTCATAAGTGAACGGTCTGTTATAACTGATCTTTCGTCTCTGATGAAAGGTGTTTTCTCTTTTGGGATATGTTCCATTATAAAAATAGGATTCGGGCTTGGGCAGTTCTGTGATCTCTACGTCTTTATGCTCGGTGTGGAGATCATATGTGGTCTTCTTGATTGCTTCTATCTGCAAACCATCAGGTAAAGGGAACTTGCTGAGATTTTTATTGAAATAACTTTCGACAAAAGCATTGATTTCACCAAATTCATTTTGAATTGCATTTTGCTGATCTAAATCCTGCTTTAACTGGGTAGCATAGTTGAAATGATTTGCGAGTCTGTATTGGGCCTTTGTATTCGTAAATACCTTTCCCGATTCTATGTCATAACGCAAATCCTCATACTGGATGCCTTCTGACTGTAAGTTTTGTATTGTCCAACGTACCCTTAGAGTCATGGACGTCGAAATTGTGAAACCCATCGATAAGCCAGAATTCATATAAAAAGGCGTGAAATGCATATGGAAAGTTTTATAAAGGCCCAAACCTCGATACCTGCCATCTGAAACATCCTTATCAAAAAAGGTGATTCTATACACATGCTGGCGTTTGCCTACCTTTATGTTAGTAGCAGTTTGATAGAACTGTTGTAATAAGCTATGTGCTAAAATATTTGACAGTAAATACTGATCTTTTTCTCTAGTTACAGTTTGTGTCCCTTCACCAGAAAGTGAATTATTTCCCCAGAATAGTATTCTGTTTCTGTATCGCAAAAATATGGAGTTACTGTTACTGCTTTTAAGGTCTTCTAATTGGTCCCGATCTTCAAAATTTACATAAGGAATAGTCAGTTGACTTTTTGATAGCGCAGTTTCAAAGAAGTTGATAGTGATAATCATTTATGCTCCCTGGCAGAATTACGGAAATCGCGAATTTTCACAAGTAAACAAACCATGGTTGCGCTGATTTGTTACCAACCAGTGTTGCTGTAAACGCTACTAATGTCTAGTCAAACACTTTGATAAGCACAACCACCTTACACACACTATAATGCTCCCTCCCACCCATTGTCAAACCGTTCCTTCCCGTCCACTCACCATAAATTACCACCTATCGCCCCAAAATTGTACATTCCCCCTTCACCGCTGGTATAGTGGGGAGAAATCGCTGGCGGAACCAAAGAGAGCCATCGACGCCCAATGAAATTCCGCGTCCATCCGCTCCCGCCGCTCCATCTGCGTCCCATAATTTCACGACGGAAAGGCACATCCAATGGCACGACAAGACTACTTCAACGCACGCGCAACCCTCGACACCGACAGCGGCCCAGTCACCATCTACCGGCTGGACGCGCTGGAAAAGGCCGGGGTAGCCCCGGTCAGCAAACTCCCCTTCTCCATCAAAGTGATGCTGGAAGCCGCCCTGCGCCAGGCCGAGGGCTTTGAGATCACCCAGGAGAATGTGGAGACGATTGCCCGCTGGAACGCGGGCGGCAATCCACAGATCGAAATCCCCTTCAAACCGGCCCGGGTCGTTCTGCAGGACTTCACCGGTGTGCCCAGCGTCGTCGATCTGGCCGCGCTGCGCAGCGCCATGGCCCGCATGGGCGGCGACCCCAAGAAGATCAACCCCCTCGTCCCCGTCGATCTGGTCATCGACCACAGCGTCCAGGTGGACCGTTTCGGCAGCATTTTCGCGCTGCATTTCAACGCCGAGCGGGAATTCGAACGCAATATCGAGCGCTACGAATTCCTCAAATGGGGCCAGCAGGCCTTCGACAATTTCAGCGTCGTGCCCCCGGCCACGGGCATCGTCCATCAGGTCAACCTGGAATATCTGGCCAAGGTCGTGCAGACGGGCAAAATCAACGGAACCCTCGAAGCCTATCCCGATTCCCTGGTGGGCACGGACAGCCACACCACAATGATCAACGGCCTGGGCGTGCTGGGCTGGGGCGTGGGCGGCATCGAAGCCGAGGCTGTGATGCTGGGCCAGCCGATTTATATGCTCCTGCCTGATGTGGTGGGTTTCAAGCTGACCGGAGCACTGCCGGACGGCGCGACGGCCACGGATTTGGTGCTGCGGGTGACGGAGATGCTGCGCCAGCAGGGCGTGGTGGGCAAATTTGTCGAATTCTACGGCCCCGGCCTGAGCAAGCTGAGCCTGCCCGACCGGGCCACCATCGCCAATATGGCCCCGGAATATGGCGCCACAATGGGCTATTTCCCTGTGGACGACGAGACCCTGCGCTATCTGGTGGGCACAAACCGGGACGAGGCACTGGTCGATCTGGTGGAGCGCTACGCCAAGGAGCAGGGCCTTTTCCGCACGGACGACACACCCGATCCCCTCTTCAACGACAGCCTGACCCTGGATATGGGCACGGTTGTGCCCGCCCTGGCCGGGCCAAAGCGTCCCCAGGACCGCATCAATCTGGCCGGGCTGGGACCCAAGTGGAAGGCTATGCTCACCGCGCCGGTGGGGGCGAAGGGCTTTGGGCTGGAGAGCAGCGATGTGGACAAGAAAGTGCCGGTCAATTTCAAGAACACCCAATTCGAGATCGGCCACGGGGATGTGGTGGTGGCGGCCATCACCTCCTGCACCAACACCAGCAACCCGTCGGTAATGATCGGCGCTGGTCTGCTGGCCAAGAAAGCCGTGGAGCGGGGACTGGATGTCAAGCCCTGGGTCAAGACCAGTCTGGCCCCTGGCTCGAAGGTCGTCACCAGCTATCTGGAGAACAGCGGCCTGACCCCCTATCTGGAAGCGCTCAACTTCCACACCGTCGGCTACGGCTGCACCACCTGCATCGGCAACACTGGCCCCCTGCCCGAACCCATCAGCCAGGCCATCCACGCCGGTGATCTGGTGGCGGCTTCGGTGCTGAGCGGCAACCGCAACTTCGAGGGGCGCATCAGCCCGGACGTGCGGGCCAACTTCCTGGCCTCGCCGCCCCTGGTGGTGGCCTACGCCATCGCCGGCACAATGGACATCGACCTGACCGTCGATCCCCTGGGCTACGACCCCACGGGCGCGCCGGTCTATCTGGCCGATGTCTGGCCCACCCAGGAAGAGATTCAGCACGAAATCCGCCGCAGTCTGAACCCGGCTATCTTTGCCGAGGAGTACGGCAACGTCTTCTCCGGCAACGAGCAGTGGAACGAAGTGGCTGTGACCGGCGGCGACATCTACAACTGGAATCCCGACAGCACTTACATCCAGGAGCCGCCCTTCTTTGTGGATATGAGCGCAGAAGTGCCGCCGGTCCAGCAGATTGTGGGCGCGCGGGTCCTGGCTGTCATGCCCGACAGCACCACCACCGACCACATCAGCCCCGCGGGTTCGATCGCCAAAGACAGCCCGGCCGGCAACTATCTGGCCGGCCACGGCGTAGAGCGTTCCGAGTGGAACAGCTACGGCAGCCGCCGGGGCAACCACGAAGTGATGATGCGGGGCACCTTTGCCAACATCCGCATCAAAAACCAGATGCTCGACGGCACCGAGGGCGGGCTGACCGTCCACATCCCCACAATGGAGCAGTTGCCCATCTGGACTGCGGCTGAACGCTATATGCAGGAGGGCACGCCCCTGATTATTCTGGCGGGCAAGGAGTACGGCACTGGCTCCAGCCGGGACTGGGCGGCCAAGGGTGTCCAGTTGCAGGGGGTGAAGGCGGTCATCGCCGAGAGCTTCGAGCGCATCCACCGCAGCAATCTGGTGGGCATGGGTGTGCTGCCCCTGGAATTTGCAGACGGCCAGACCATTCGCTCCCTGGACCTGAGCGGCTTCGAGACCTTCGACATTCTCGGTCTGAGCGAGGATCTGACACCGGGCCAGCGGTACACTGTGCGGGCCACCGGCGAGAACGGGCGGGTGACCGAGTTCAAAGTCGTCAGCCGTCTGGACACGCCGGTCGAGGTGAACTACTATAAGAACGGCGGCATTCTGCACACCGTCCTGCGCCGCCTGGCGACGGAGGATTAATATCGGATCAGTGAGCGCCGGTTGAGTAGCCCGGAGTCTGCTGGAGGGCGTATCGAAACCAAGCGGGTTACGCGGCAGAAGATGACCTGTACTCGTAAACCCGCTCCTGAGTTTCGATACGGCGGGAAACAGCCCCCGCCTACTCAACCGGCGTCGCTAATCCAGCCTGCACGGAACGTTCTGGCCCCGCCACTTTATCTCCCATTGAAGGAATTTTCTAAATGACTGTACAAACACTCGAAAAACCCCGCGAATACATTCTCTCCGGCTGGGACCTCTCCGAGCTGCTGCCGGAACCCAGCGAAGCGTTGATCGAAGAGCGGCTGGGCCAGATCGAAGAGACGGTCCAGACATTTGTCGGGCTGCGTGACAAACTCTCGCCGGAGATGGACCCGGACATTCTGATCGCCGCGGTGCGCCAGTACGAAGCGCTCATCGAGCAGGCCCAACTGCTGGGCGGCTACGGCAGCCTCTGGTTCTCGTCCGACACCCAATCGCCGGACGCGCTCAGCTTCCGCAACCGTATGCAGCAGGTCTTCACCGACGTGCAGAACCGCACCCTCTTCTTCAGCCTGTGGTGGAAGAGCCTGGACGACGACCAGGCCGAGCGACTGTTGCCCGATGCCACAGAACAGCCCGACTATCGTCACTATCTGGAAGAGATGCGGCTCTTCAAGCCCTACACCCTGGATGAAAAGTCGGAACAACTCATCAACGTCAAAGACGCCAACGGCGTCGACGCGCTCTTGACGATCTATTCGATGTTGACCAACCGGCTGGAATTCGATCTGACTGTGGACGGCGAGACGAAGAAAGTGACCCGGGGCGAACTGATGGCCCAGGTCTACTCGCCCAACCCGGATGACCGGGCCGCGGCCTATCAGGAACTCTACCGGGTCTATGGCGACGAGGCCAACATTCTGGCCCAGATTTACATCAATCGGGTGCGGGACTGGCACAGCGAGAATGTGGAGCTGCGCAAATTCGATTCGCCCATTGCCGTGCGCAACCTGGCCAACGACATCCCCGCGGCCGCGGTGGACGCGCTGCTGGACACGGCCCGCAGCAATGCGCCCCTCTTCCAGCGCTATTTCCGGCTGAAGGCGGGCTGGCTGGGCATGGAAAAGCTGCGCCGCTACGACATCTACGCGCCCCTGGCCCAGTCGGACAAGACCGTCGAGTTCTCTGCCGCGGCCCGTTCTGTGCTGGACACTTTCGCCAGCTTCGACGAGGGCATCGCGGCCCAGGCCCAGCGGGTCTTTGATGACAACCACATCGACAGCGAAGTGCGCAAGGGCAAACGGGGCGGGGCCTTCTGCGCCACCCTTTCGCCCAAAATCACGCCCTATGTGCTGATGAACTGGACGGGCAAAGTGCGGGATGTGGCGACGCTGGCCCACGAACTCGGCCACGCCATCCACAGTATGATGGCCGAAGAACATTCGTTGTTGACCCAGCACTCGTCCTTGCCCCTGGCCGAGACAGCTTCGGTCTTTGCGGAAATGATAATGACCGACAAACTGTTGGCCCAGGAGAAGGACCCGGCAGTGCGGCGGGACCTGCTGGCCGGTGCGGTGGACGACATCTACGCGACTGTCATGCGCCAGGCCTATTTTGTCCTCTTTGAAAAGGCAGCCCACGCCGCGATTCTGAAGAACAAATCGGCCAAAGAACTCAACGCGCTCTATATGGAAAATCTGGCCGAGCAGTTCGGCGACAGCCTGGAGATCGGCGAGGAGTTCCAGCACGAGTGGGTGAGCATCCCCCACATCTACAGCACCCCCTTCTACTGCTACGCCTACAGCTTCGGCCAACTGCTGGTCCTGGCCCTCTACCGGCGCTACCAGCAGGAGGGCGATGCCTTCAAGCCCGGCTATCTCAAAATTCTGGCCTACGGCGGCTCGGCCCGGCCCGAAGCGATTTTGCAGGAAGCGGGCATCGACGTCACCGATTCGGCCTTCTGGCAGGGCGGTTTTGATGTGATCCGGGAGATGATCGACGAATTGGAAAATATTCGGTTGGATTGATCGCTTCTTTCTCTCTGATCTGATGGTTTGTCTGCCCCATCACCTCTTCCGCGCCTTGGGGCCGAAGGGCGCTGATGGGGCCTCTTTTTTTCGTCTTGCGGCTATGCTCAAAAGCGGCTATACTGGGCATTCCTCCCTTTTGTTCGCTCAGTCGCCACCGAGAAGCATCTATGTCTGCACGCACCCCCATCCGCCTGCTCTGCCTGGGGCGGCAGGCTGCCTTGGCACGGGAACTGGAAGCCGTCTGGCAGGCCCTCTGCCCCACTGAGCCGGCACTCTCTTCCATTTCCATGCAGATCGTATGGGTGAATAGCCAGGCGCAAGCATTGAAAGCTCTGCGCGCCCACACCTTTCAGGCCATTGTGATCGAGGTGGACAATCACCGGCAGCATCGCACGCGCTTTTGCCAGACGCTGCGTCACCGCTTCCCCTATTTGCGGATTATCGCCGCCTGCCCGGAACCCGTGAAGAACAGCCGCTTTGCCTTTAGTGATACAATCCGCCTGCCATTGGCCCACAAAGCTGGCCTGGGCTTGCTGCGGAGAATCTGCGAGAAGGAGGATGCACGCGATTTGCGGGTGGGGCGCATCCATTTGGACACTGTGACCCGGACAGTGCGGGGACCCCGGGGCGTCCATTCGCTGCCGCCCAAACAATGCGCGCTGCTCCGCGTTCTGCTGCTCCACGGGGAAGAGATCGTCAGCCGGGAGAGGATTATGGCCGATGTCTGGGAAACCGAATTTCTGGAGGATACCCGCACCCTGGATGTGCATATGCGCTGGCTGCGGGAAAAGATCGAGCCGGACCCATCCCACCCCATCTATCTGCTGACGATTCGCGGCCAGGGCTTTCGGCTGACCGCGAATTGACCTTCTCTGTTTGTGAGCACCCCTTTTTTGTGGAATAATACAAGGATGAGCAACCTTTCATCCTTGGACACGGCCACCCACACCCCTTCCTCTTCATCTGCAACAGCCGACACCCCAGCCCCGGGAAACGAGAACCCCCTGAGCGAGCGGGAGATGGATGTGGCGCGGCTGCTTGTCACCGGGGCCAGCAACGGCGATATTGCCAACGATTTAATTATCAGTCCCCACACTGTAAAAGTACATCTGCGCAATATCTATGAAAAACTGGCTGTGAACAGCCGCACCGAAGCGTCTATGCTGCTGGTGAGCCAGGGCTGGATCAGTGTGCCGGGTGTTGACACGGCGGAGAGCCAGGACGTGGCCGATCCGCTGGAACCGACCCCACTGAATGCGTCGGCAGGCGTCCCCTTTGGCTGGCAGCCCGTCTATTTGATTCTGGCCTTTGTAAGCAGTTTGGGATTGCTCTTCACCCCCTTTTTCACCCGGCCTGTCCAGTCCATCCCCAATCTCCTGAGCGACGGGGACGCGATGGCCCTGGGCCGCCCGCTTATCGCCGAGTTGCCCCGCTGGGAATCCCGCGCGCCTCTCTCCACCGCGCGCAGTCGGCTGGCGCTGGTGGGTTTCAACGATGTGGCGCTCTACGCCATCGGTGGCGAGTCGTCTCAGGGCCAGCCGACCGCTTCGGTCGATATCTACGATCTGCGCACCAACGAATGGCGAACCGGACCCGCGCTGCCCCTGCCTCTGGCCAATCTGGCGACGGCCGCGAATGGGCGTCTCATTTTTGTGGCTGGGGGCGACACAGTTGGAAGCAGCGCAGCCGAAAATGGCACAACTGAAAGCAGCACAAGCGGGGGCGACTCTGCCGTTTCCTTGAGCGATCTGCTGCTGACCTATGCACCGGAAACCGATATATGGAGCGAGTGGGGCCGGTTGCCCCTTCCCCTGGCTGGTGCATCTTTGGTGCTGGTTGGCGATGACCTCTATTTGCTCGGCGGGTGGGATGGTCAGGCCATGCGGGACGAGGTGTGGCGGATTGCGCTGGCGCGTGGCCCTGGCATTGATGCGGGCGCGTGGGAAACCGTCACCCATCTCAAGCGGGCCGCCTCTTTTGCCGGGGCTGTGGCTGTGGAAAATGATCTGTATGTGGTGGGCGGGTATGACGGACGCCAGGAACTGGGCGACGCACGGGTCTATGACACGGCAACTGGCAACTGGCGGGATATGCCTGATCTGGCGACTGCCCGGGGCGGGATAGCGCTGCTCTATGACGGTCTGGCCCTTTTTGCCGTGGGTGGCGGTTGGACCCAATCAGTGGACACCATCGAACGCTTTGACCCGGCCACTGGTCTGTGGAGCAATTTCCCCGCGCCCATCAGCGGGGAATGGCGTCATCTGGGTGGGGCAGCCAACTCTCTGGGCCAACTCTATCTCATCGGCGGCTGGTCGGGGAGCTATTTGGACGTCCATCTGCGCTACCAGAGTTCTTTCCGCACCTTTTTCCCCTCCACAAAAAAGGACGTAAGTCCTTCTTCTCCCCAGCGATAGCACGCCCCAGAAGTTTGGCTGCACTCTCAACGCAACAGAAGCGTCGCGCCAATGCCCAAGTGATCGGAGAGCACATCCGGCCCGATATCCAGCGCGCGCACGTCGATATCCGGCGAGGCCAGAATATAGTCGATGCGCCGGGTCGGTTCATCGGCCGGGAAGGTGAAGCCGGGCGTTATACCCGCTTCTTCAACCAGATCGCGCAGACCGATGGCTTCCAGACTGAGCAGCACCGGCTCCATTGGCTGGGAATTCAGATCGCCCGTCAGCACCAGGCGGCGGATGGGATTGCCCTCCAGGAAATGGAGAATACTGGCAGCCTGCATCTCTCGGATGGTGGATTCTGTGCGCACGTGATGAAGATGGGTGTTGATCAACAGCAGGGGGTGTTCATCCCCCACATCGATCTCGTGATACGCAAACCCGCGGGTCAGGGGCAGGCCCGCGGGCGGCAGGGCAAACTCGTCGTGGCGGATGACGGGATAGCGGCTGAGAACCGCGTGGCCCCAGTCCATCCCCGATGTGGATGTGAAGGTAATCGGCATCCCCAGTCGCCAGGAAAGCCAGGCCGCCATATCCACGGAGCCATTGACCACCCACCCCCGGCTGACTTCCTGCAGAGTGATAATATCCGCGTTCTGCTCTTCCAGGGCGCGGGCCATTGCTTCCAGGCGAAGCGTCCCCCGCATATCAAAGCCGTTGTGGATATTGTAGTTGTAAATCCGGAGTGTGTTCGATTGCGCGCTGGCCACGGCTGGCTGCTGCCAGATGATTGTTGTCAGCCCGATCAAAAGCGCCAGGGTGACAGCCAGGCTATGCAGGGAGGGCAAGCCCAGATGTTCGATCGCAGGGCGAATGTCCAGGGCAGAGGCCCACCGGTCCGTGGCAAAAAGTGTGCTCGCACCCATTCCTACCACTGCCAAATAGAGGACAAATTCCCGGCTGAAGGGCAGCCGGATATCGTAGGTGACATAATAGAGGAAGATCAGCCCAACCATCAGGATGACAGACCCCCACCAGAGCCAGGATGTGTGGCTGACGCCCACCCGGTTGCGGTGGCGAGCCAGATGGGTTGAGGCTGTTGTGAGAAGCAGACCAGCACACATCTGGCTGACAAGCAAGGAAAGCACCGCGGAGCCGGGCGTCGGGCTGGGGGGATTGACGGTTCCCATCAGCAGCACAAAAGCGGTGATGCCTATGGCCCGACCGGGAGGCAATAGCCACGCCAGCAGGACAGCGGCGAACAGGCCAGCCACCAGCCAGAAGGCGTTTAGGGGCAGGGGCCAGCCGGTCAGCGCATTCAGCCGGGCCAGATTGCCCCCCACAATCAGATAGTAGGCAAAGAAGGGGCCAAAGACCAGCAGGGGCAGGGTGTTGCGCAGGGTGGCTTCCCGATAGGGCAGGGACACAATTGTCCGCTGTCGGAACAGACGCAGCAGCACCCACTGGCCCCCTGTCAGCAGCAGGCCGGTTCCTATGGAATACCAATTGCTCTGCCAGATGGGATCGTATGTCAGGAAAATGCTGTGGATGGCTGCATCCAACGCCAGCCCGGAAAGCAAGAGCAGCGCGAAGTGCCAGCCCGCTTCGGGTCTGTGGATGCGATCCCCCACCATCCAGCCCAGGGCAATCGGCAGAAAGACGAGAAAGGCCAGCGTGCCCGCGAAAACAAACAGCGCGTCGGCCAGGGGGTCTCCCCACCAAATCTGGGCGAGGAGACGGGCCACACCCACTGTTGCCGCGCTGCCCAGCAGCAGAGAACGGCTGCCGCGGCGGCGCAGCAATGGCCCAATGAAGACGACCAGAGAAAAGAAACCCAATGCCAACCCGCCCAACTGTAGGGATGACCAGGCAAAGCGGTCGCCGAAAAGCCAGCGATAGTAGGCCAAATTGGCACGCATCAGTTGCATGCCCATAAGAACCGTTAAGATTATGAGGAGAAAGAGTGCCCAGTTGGTTGGAATGCGTGGTTTCTGCGATCGCATAGGTAGCCAAAGCCCCTGCTATTGCGTCATTGGCCGGCAAGCCGTTGGATTTTGTCGCTGGTCTCCCGCCAGGAGACTTTGCTCAGCCCCATTTTCAGGCGTAGCTGTTCATCTTTCATTCCGGTTTTATAATCCCGCACCGCGCTCGTCCAGCGCAGGGTTTCGAATCCAACCTGCGTGCGCCAGATTTTGGCCCGCTTGCCCGCTTCATCCAGCACATATTCCAGATTGCGCGGGGTACATTCAAAGAGAAAGCGTTCGGGTTTGTATTGGGCCAGATAGCGATCCAGGGATTGAAGGATGCTGGGGTGGAGCGGTAGCCGTCGGCTCTTGTGGGCGTAGCGGGGATCGTCGTAGTGGATGCTGACCTCCGGAGCCTGGGGCCGGCTGCGGTCGATGTCTTCCACCAGCAGCTTGGCACATTCGCTTTTTTTCATCCCGGTTTGCAGCAATAGACTGACCAGCAGATAGGGGCGGGCATCGGGCTTTTCCCGATCCCGATCCCAATCCTGACAGGCCAATGTCAGCCGGTCGATCTCGTCTTTGGTCAGAATGGTGGGCAGGGGTGTGCGCACAGAGAACTGGACGATCTCTTCGGCCGGGTCCGTGGCGATGACGCCGGTTTCCCGCAGCCAACTGAAGAATACTTTCAGGGTGGTGATGCGTCGGGCCAGGGTTTTGGCGCTGCACGGCCGGCCCCGCTCACTCTGCATCCAATCCAGAAATTCGGTCAGGTGCTGGTTGGAAATCTCCCGCAGCACCGCGTCGTCGTTCATAAACGTCCGCAGAATTTTCAGATCGTTGCGAAAAGCTTTGATGGTATTGTCGCTGAAGCCCTTGCGCACCATATGCTCCTCGAACGCGGACACTGCTTCCAACAGTTGACTATTGGCGCGCAGGGCCGGTACGGCGGCCGTGGCCGGATCGATCTCCACAACGGGGGTCGTAGCGGTCGATTCGCTCATTGTCGTACTCCTTTCAAGGGGCGACACGGGACAGTGGGTAGTTTGCCGGGTAGGTATGGATGGGTGTACACTCACGACGGTCAACAGTTTTCTGATGTCTCTATCTGACCGATTGCGTGTAGCACTTTTGACTATACGCACACTATAGCGCCAATCTCTACTTTTTGCAATCTGCTATTGTCAGAGGTTTTGACATCCTTTGTTCCTTTTTGTACAATTGCTGCGTGAGGCAAATTCCGTGAGAAATGGTAGCAGGCAATGAAGGCAAGAATCTTTTGGACGCTGCTTTTCTTAGGCGCGTGTATCGGGTGGGTGGTGTTGAGCTATCGCCCCGGGTTGACCTTCGGTCGGGATATTGTGTTTGGCCCTGAGGCTGGACCGATCTTCGCCTGGCTTTTTGGGGGCAGCGCGCTGCTTTTTGTGGGGATTCAACTGCTGCTGGTGGTGGGTGTGCGACATTTTCCCAGCCGTGTCCCAGGTGGCAGCGGCCAGGACAACAGCGCTGGGGCCAAAGATATCCGTCTTTGGCCTGTGATGGAATATCTTTGGACTGCGCTGCCTCTGCTTTTCTCACTCGTTCTCTTCTGGGCTGTCTGGACCACTCTGCTTCACTAAACCGACAGGTCTGGTGTTGATCGCCAGTCAACTTCTCTGGTGCATTCCTTTCGTATCGAGGGCAATTCTTTATGCAGAACAATACCCGGCATTTCACAGCCATCGGTGTACTCATCGTAATCTTTACCTATCTGGTCTATCTGGTCCTCGATAATGTTTTGAAGTTTCCCCTTTCGGGATCAACCCAGGCCGTGGCTATCGATGGACTGATTCAGGGCCATTTGTGGTTGATCGCCTTTCTCTTTTCATTGGTTGTGGTCTTTATGGTCTATGCTCTTTTTCTCTTCCGTCGCAGGGAGGGGGATGAGTCCGAAGGGCAACATTTCCATGGCCACACAGGGCTGGAGATTGCCTGGACCGTTATTCCGATGATTGTTGTGATCGGTTTCGGCTATTGGGCAACTTTGATACTGATCGACATTACCGCGCCCCAGGACAACGAAGTCATCATAAACGCCAGAGGGCAACAGTGGAGTTGGCAATTTTCTCTGCCCAATAGCGATGAAGTTGCCACAGAGCTTGTACTTCCCGTTGGCCGGCCCATTCGTATGGATTTGAACTCTACGGATGTGCTCCACAGCTTCTGGGTTCCCGAATTCCGGGTTAAGGAGGATGTTGTGCCGGGCCGCACCACTCACCTGCGCTTTACACCGACGGTGGAGGGCGAATACAGGCTTATCTGTGCTGAGCTTTGCGGCTTGAACCACACCGGAATGATCGCGAAAGTGCGGGTAGTTCCACAAGAGGAATTTGCTGCTTTCTGGAACACCGCGATCCAGACTGCCAGTTCTAAATAACTTTTCAGAGCCATTGTCACGCGTTTTCTGTTGAACGCATAGGGGGTTCTTTTATGTCACTATTCTCGCTCGGACTCGTACGCGCCATTGTTGGTCAGATCATCGGTATGATGACCGGCATGGCCTTCACTGTTGCCATCCGGGTTATGCTGGGCTGGCCTGCCTGGAAAGCCGAGCCAGCCTGGACGGTTGGCGCGCTTTTTAGCATCATTGGTGCTCTGTGGGCCGTGGGTGTGCTGGATGATTGGGCCACATGGATGAAAGGTGTAGAGACACCCATGCATCACGGCCCACCTGAGGGCAAGCCAGCGTGGACCCGCTATTTTGGCGTGGACTACAACCACAAGGTAATCGGCATCCAATACACGGTTTGGGGCATCTTTTTGCTTCTGGTGGGCGGCACAATGGCGCTCATCTTCCGGACTGAGCTGGCGGAAGCCGGACGCCAATTTCTGAGCCTGGAGTTGTACAATAACTTTATCGGGATGCATGGTTTTATTATGATTTTCTCGATTCTTCTGGGCATCGGTGGCATGGCCAACTATCTGGTTCCCCTGATGCTGGGTGCAGAGGATATGGCTTTCCCCCGGTTGAATGCCCTGGGCTTCTGGTTCAATGTGCCGGGCAGTTTTCTGCTCCTGGCGAGTCTTTTCGTGGGGGGGTGGGACGCGGGATGGACAGCCTATCCACCTCTGAGCGCGCGTGGACCCATCGGCTACCAGTTGTTCTTTTTGGGTGTCTTTTCAGTCGGTCTTTCCTCGATTGTGGGTTCCCTCAACCTGATCATCACTATTTTGCTTATGCGGCCCAAGAGCATGAGCCTCTTCAAGATGCCCATTTTCTGTTGGGCTGTCTTTGCCACCAGCCTGATTCAGTTGACGGCCACCCAGTTGATCGGCCTGAGTTTTCTGATGGTCTCGACCCAGAGAACGATCGGCATGGGTTTCTTTGATCCTGGCCCAGTGGGGGCCACGCTGATGAACGGCCTGGGTGACCCAATTCTCTTCCAGCATCTCTTTTGGTTCTACAGCCATCCCGCGGTCTACATTTTTGTTCTGCCGGGGTTGGGCATTATCAGCGAGTTGCTGCCCGTATTTAGCCGCAAACCGCTCTTTGGCTACAAATGGGTTGCTCTGTCCAGTTTGGCGATTGCCCTGGTTGGATTTCTTGTGTGGGGCCATCATATGTTTGCCTCTGGCTATGCGGATGTGTTGCGCTACGCCTTTATGTACTCCTCACTGTTGGTGGCTATACCCACAGGCGTCAAGTTCTTTAGCTGGCTCGGCACTATCTGGGGTGGCAAGCTGACCTTTGAAACGCCTATGCTCTTTGTGTTGGGCGCGATCTCCGTCTTCTTGATCGGTGGCCTCAGCGGCCCTATTCTGGGCACAGTGCCGTCGGACCTACCCCTGCACGACACCTACTTTGTGGTGGGTCACTTCCACGCCACCATGTTTGGCGGATTTGTCTTCCCCTTCTTTGCGGCCCTCTACTTCTGGTTCCCAAAGGTGACAGGGCGCATGTACAACGAAACCCTGGGCAAGATTCACTTTGCGATAATGACCCCGGCCTTCTGGGTGCAGACATTGGGGCAGATGGGCGTGGGCGTGATGGGGATGCGGCGACGCATTGCCGACTACGACCCAACCCTGGGCGGTGGCACGATCGAACACTGGCAACTGGCCGTGACCATTGCCGGTTTTCTCATCGGGTTTGGCGTGCTGATGATGATCTGGAACTTCTTCCAGAGCGCAGAAGTGGGCGTCCTGGCCGGTGATAACCCCTGGCGTTCCCGCTCGCCCGAATGGCAAATTCCTTCGCCTATTCCCGAACACAGTTTTGCCCAGCCCATAATTGTGCGCGGCGAACCGTATGACTATGGCCTGCCCGAACCCTATGTGTCTTTTGCCGGCGCAGGGGATGACTAAGGAAATCCAGTCAAAAATACCGATGGTGGGGTGATGGGATGATTTCCCGTCACCCCATCACCCCATCATCAATGTTTATGGAGTGAAGCGCAATGAGTGAACGCAAGAAACCCGTGGCCAAAGCCCAGACCAGTGTCTATCGTACCGGCTATGTTGTGGCCATTATACTGGCGGTTGTGACAATTGTGGAGTTCTATATTGCCACCCATTTCAATAACTTCGCGATTATGATGTTGTTAGGGTTGCTGAAAGCGTACTTCGTCGTCAACTATTTTATGCACGTCAAGAGCCTCTGGTCGGAAGAGGAGAGCCACTAAATGAGCGTTGCTACACTTGGCCATCAGGTCGAACACAGTCACGTGGTCAGCCAGGATGTCTATCTGGAACAGACCCGCCGCAATCGATTAGGAATGTGGCTCTTTTTTGGATCAGAGGCCTTCATCTTTTTGGGGCTGCTTGCCGCACGTTTCTACCTGTGGGTGGGCGAAGATGGCCAGATGATGCGCCCCAATTTGGACCAGATGGCCGGTCTGATTGTCACAGTTGTACTGTTGTTGAGCAGTTATTTTATGAACCGCGCGGAAGTCTCGATTGCGAACAATAACCGGCGCGATTTTCTGCGAAGCCTGATTATTACAGCCATTTTGGGGACGGCCTTTCTGGTCGGTGTGATCATCTGGGAATGGGGTATGTTCCCCAGCCTTGTGGAGGGCCATCTGAAGCCGACTGACGGTGTCTTTGGTGCGGTCGTCTTTGGCATGACGGGGATGCATGCATTACACGTCCTTTCCGGTATTATCCTCATTATGAATGTCTGGTGGCTGGGCCGCAAAGGACACTATTCTTCCGAACGCCACTGGGGTGTAGAGGCGGTAGCTATCTACTGGCACTACGTCGATCTCGTCTGGATTTTCTTCTATCCGGCAATTTATCTGATTGGACACGCGTACGGAGTCCATTGAGATTTTTCTGCATTTGTTTCGAAAATGTGAAGCGTAAGCTTTGGCGGTCTGATGGACGTACTACGCCCCACATTTTGATAAAGGCCCAATGATGAACGTCTGTTTCGTGCTTCTCTCCTTATGAATCCGGTAACCAAAGCGCTCCTATTCTCGTGGGACATACGGGTTGAGATCCTTCTCCCGCTCACGATTTTGGGAGCGTTTCAGTTTATTGGATGGCTGCGATTGCGGCAACGGGGCGCACAGCGCTTCGCCACTGGTTGGCGGCTGGCCTCTTATATGACGGGAATGGTGCTGCTGGCTTTGGCCCTTCTCTCGCCCATTGATGTGCTCAGTGGTCAGCTTTTCTTTATGCACATGATCCAGCATATGTTGCTGATGATGATTGTGCCGCCCCTGCTCTGGTTGGCTGGCCCTTTTGCCATTGGGCTGTGGGGTCTGCCACGCCCTCTGCGTCTGCGCATCGGTGGATGGTTTCAAAAAGAGAGCCGTTTCCACCAGGTTTTGCGTCTGATCACCCAACCCGGCCTTTCCTGGATGCTGCTGGTGGCCATTCTTTATGGCTGGCACGATCCCTGGGCCTATAGCATCGCCCAAGGCAATGGCTGGGTTCACGATATGGAACACATCAGCTTTTTTGGCCTGTCGATGCTGTTCTGGTGGCGGGTGGTTGGGGCTGGTCCTCACATCCACGGCAGAAGCAACCTGTTTTCCCGCATCATCTATGTCCTGGCAATGGTCCCACCCAATATGCTTTTGGGGGCATCGATTGCTCTGGCCGAATCGCCAATCTATACGTACTATCTCAATATACCCCGGCTGTATAGCATCAATGTGATGGACGATCAAAGGATGGCTGGGCTGATTATGTGGATCCCGGGCAGTATGATGCTTATCATTGCCGCGCTGGTTCTGATCGCACAGCTTTTTGTCAATGCAGATCGTCGAGATGGCCTGTCGAAACAGACAGCGGGGCCAGAAATCCGTAGACCCCATCCGCCCCGACTGGCAATGACCAAATGATAAAAATGATAAAACGGGGCGCACTTTTTCTGCTGGTTTTGCTTCTCCTTGGCTTCTCTTACGCTACTGTCCTGGCCCACGGGGGGGTGGGAACCCAGCAGATCAATAATCTGGATTTAGGCCCCTATCGAATTTGGGTCTGGTCAGACCCGGAGCCTCCAGCGGTTGGCGAATATCACGTGGCTGTTGCCCTGACCGAATCGTTGGATAGCGATCCCAACGGCTTTGCTGGTGAGCCGGTTCTGGGGGCAGATGTGCTGGTAGAGATGGAGAATCAGACCAGCGGGATTCTTCTCATCGCCCAGGCCACCCACGAAGACGCGGTGAATAAGCTCTTTTATGAGGCCGTGTTTTCTCCGGAGCAAACAGGTATTTGGGAGATTCGTGTGATTGTACAGGGGCCGGATGGTCCGGTTACTGCCTCCTACACCGATGAGATTGTGCCGCCGACTTTTCCCTGGATGGCAGTCGGCGGTGGTCTGCTGGCGGTGGTGCTGGCGGTGGCTGGAGTCGTGCTCTATGTGTACACCGGGCGGAAGGAGCCTGTACGGGAGGCACGGTCAACCCCATGAGCCTCTTCCCCCTGCTCTTCAGTCGGCGCTACTGGTGGCAAACTCTGATTGTGCTTTTGGCAATGGCTGTGATGGCTGGTTTGGGCCAATGGCAGTTCGCCCGCCTGGATCAGCGCCGCACTGCCAACGCTGAATTGTTGGCCAAATTGCAAAGCGATGTATTAGTTATCACAGGCGCTGATCTGCCCGAAAGCCCCGACGCGTTGGAAGATCGGCTGGCAGTGGTCACGGGCACATACGATTTCTCTCATCAGATCGCAGTGCAGGGCCAGTTTTCTGACCAGGCTCCCGGCCACTGGTTGGTAACACCATTACAGATAGCGGGCAGTGATTCTGCTATTCTGGTCATTCGGGGGTGGATTCCTGCTGTTGCGGGGGAAGCAGGCGACTGGTCTGCCTATGACGAACCCGTCGGCCAACCTGTGCGGGGATATCTGCAACGCTCCCGCAAGATGCCCGACGGCAGCGTATCGGCTGTGCCGGAAGACCCGGTAAAGGGCTGGTGGCGGGTGGACATTGAGGCCATCCAACGCCAGATGCCCTACACGCTCTTGCCCGTGGCCCTGCAAGTGGCCCCGGAGCCGGACCGGGGGCGAAACGAATTGCCCCGGCGGGTGGCAGTAGACTTTGATCTGAGCGAAGGCAACCACATGATTTATGCCATCCAGTGGTATGCGTTTGCTCTGATCGCCGGGTTTACCTATGTGGTCATTCTGCGCCGCCGGACAGCAGAAGAGGAAAGACCGTAACCAATTGGAATTACAAAGACACAAAGGCAGAAAATATATTTGCGTCTTTGTGGTTGATTTCTTGTAAACGTATCGGATTGAGAATATAAATGCGTACTACGCTTGTAGAAGAAGCTGCCCTGAACGAAAATCCCCAGGACCTCCTGCGGGTCTATTCGCGTGTTTCCTGGAAAGACCTGCTGGCACTCACAAAGCCCCGTATCATTGCGCTTTTGCTTCTGACAACGCTTGTGCCTATGTTTCTGGCCGGTCCGGCTGCGCCCAGTGGCTGGTTGATTCTGTGGGTGATGGTGGGCGGATTTCTGGCCGCGGGCGGGGCCAATGCGCTGAATCAATACCTGGACAGGGACATCGATCACGTGATGGTCCGCACCCGTCTGCGCCCGTTGCCCAGCAAGCGGATGCAACCCCGCCAGGTTCTCGTCTTCAGCCTGCTCATCTGTGGGGCCAGCTTTGTCGTACTTTGGCTGGGGGCCAATCTGCTCACCGCGCTGCTCTCCACCGCGGGAATTTTCTATTATGTGGTGATCTATACCCGTCTGCTCAAACGCAGCAGCACCCAGAATATCGTTATCGGCGGCGCGGCTGGAGCCATTCCTCCTCTGGTGGGCTGGGCAGCTGTGGCCAATGAAATTTCACTCTTGCCGCTGTTTATGTTTCTGATCGTCTTCTATTGGACACCACCCCATTTTTGGGCGCTGGCACTTATGCGCCAAAAGGAATACCGGGCTGCTGGCGTGCCTATGCTGCCTGTGGTGGCCGGTGACAAAGAGACCCATCGCCAGATTGTGCTCTATAGCGTTCTGCTCCTGATCATCTGCACAATGCCCGTCTTTTTGGGTTTGTTGGGGCCAGTCTATCTCGTACTTTCCCTGGCCCTGAATGGGGTTTTCCTCTGGCAGGCCATAGCCATTCTGCGCCAGCCTGTCAACGGCAACATCTGGCGGCTGTATAAATTTAGCCTTCTCTACCTCGCTCTTCTCTTTCTGGCTATGGGCGTAGATGGCCTCTTCTATTCTGCACCCAAGGCGGTTGCCGATTTTATTCTTCGCCTGCCCCTGTAATTCCGCGGACCAGTGCTAAACGAAAAATGGCGGATTTGTTCCTGCAACCCTTCGTGGTATCCTTCGAGTCCTACCCGTAGGGATTTTGAGATTCATACCGTCCAACCACACATTGCCAAGGATTGCTGATGGAAAATGATTCTGTTCCTGTCTGCCCCTCATCGCTGGCACAGCGAATCCTGGCCTGGTCAGTTCATCTGATTACAGCATCTGGCGCTGTCTTCGGCCTCTTTTCGCTCCACGCCATCCACGAGGAACGCTGGCTGATCGCGTTTTGGCTGATGGGTGCCGCTGTGTTGGTGGACGGCATTGACGGCACGTTGGCCCGTCGTTTCAGCACCAAATCGCTGGCGTCCAGAGTGGATGGGGCAATGCTGGACAATATCATTGACTACCTGAATTACGTCATTGTGCCTGCCTTCTTCCTCATCCAATCCGACCTGCTTCCGCCGCTCTTGCGGCTGCCCTTGGCCGGATTGATAACACTTTGCTCCTCCTATCAATTCTGCCAGACCGACGCTAAAACCGACGATCACTTCTTCAAAGGCTTCCCCAGCTATTGGAATATTGTCGTTTTCTATCTCTTTCTCTGGCAGTTACAGCCCTCGTATAATGCGTTAATTCTGGCCGTTCTCTGTGTGTTGGTATTTGTCCCCATCAAATATATCTACCCATCCCGCCTGGAATACCTGAGCGAAAAACAGATGCTGCGCACGGGAATGTTGGGTCTGACCCTCCTCTGGGGTGTGGGTTCCTCCTGGCTCCTCCTGCAATATCCCCGCCCCCAGCACAAAGTAACGATATTTCTCATTGCCTATATGATTCTCTACATCGGGGCCAGCATTTATCGGCAGGTTGTGCCGCTAGGGCGGGAAGCAGAAGAGAGCGATTCGATGGGTGCTCTTCTGCGGCTGATGCGCCGGTAGGCCAATTCGTTTCTAAAGAATTCGTTTTTAAGGAAAAAAGAGGGCGACACAAGACTGTGTCGCCCTCTTTTTTGCCTCTGATCGAAAAAATTCTGCTCAGCCTTTGCTCACCCAGACTGGCTCCGGGTGAATATCTGGCTCTGGTGTATCGCCTGGACTCGTCCGGCCACTGCCCTCCAGACGGCTGATAGCCCGCACGTGCATATCCGCGTTCATTGGAATCTGGCACGAGAGACGTACGCCACTCAACTCCCGCTCGGCCAACTTTTCCTTCTCGGCCTGCGTCATCATCTCTGGCTCGCCTGCTACAAACTCCACCCGGCAAGTGGTGCATCGGCAATTGCCGCCACAGGCGTGAAGCTGGTCTACACCAGCATCCTCGATAAGCGCCAGAACCAGCCGTTTGCCCTGGGCCACTTCAAAAGTGCCAAATCCATCTACCGTTAGTTGGGGCATTGTATTCTCCTGTATTTTTGGGGTTGAATGGAATGAATAATGGGCTTCAGCCTACCGCACGAATGCAGCCGAGCGTGTAAATTTTCTCACAATTCAGCCTGCTTTTCCACAAAAACAAAGAGCAGATCATTGACATTTGTCTGGGTGGGGCCTGTCTGCAAGAGGTCGTGTGTGGCTGCCAGATAGGGGTAAGCGTTGTGCTGGCGCAGATGATCGCCGGCAGAAAGGCCCAGCGCGGCTCCCCGCGCCACTGTGCCGCCGTCGGCCATCGCGCCCGCGCTGTCTGTGGGGCCATCAGTCCCGTCCGTCGCCAGCGAGACGACAGTGACCCCTTCTGCGCCCTGGAGAGCCAGCGCGGCAGACAGGGCCAATTCCTGGTTGCGCCCCCCCTTGCCCGGTCTATCCCCCAATTGGACGGTTGTCTCCCCGCCCAAAAGCAGACAGGCCGGGGCCGGGGCCGGGTTCCCACTGGTCTGCACCTCTTTTGCCAGCGCGGCCAGCAACCGCCCCGCGCTGGCCGCGTCCCCATCCAGGAAAGTTGTCAGAAGCAGCGAATTGTAGCCCAATGCCTGGGCTTGGCGCTGGGCGGCCTGCGCGGCCAAATAGTTGTCCGCCACCACAACTGTCTGGCTTGTGGCAAAGATGGGGTCATTGTCGTCAGGCGTGTCAGGAATATCGCCGCGCAGCCCGGCCTGCAGACGCTCTAAGATAGCCCTGGGCAGTTTCCCGGCCAGATTGTATCTTTCGACCAGTGCCCAGGCATCGGCCCAGGTGGAAGAATCAGCCACGGTCGGCCCGCTGGCAATCACATCCAACGGGCTGCCAATGACGTCGCTGAGAACAAGCGTGACAAGCGCGGCAGGGGCTACGGCCCGGGCCAGTTGCCCCCCTTTGACAGCGCTGCAATGTTTGCGCAGACAGTTCATTTCGTTGATCGTCGCGCCACAGGCCAGCAGTGCCCCGGTCAAATCCTGCAGATCAGCCAAAGTCAGCCCCTCTGCCGGCGCGACAAGCAGGGCCGAGCCGCCGCCAGAGATCAGTGCGATCACCAGATCGTCTTCTTTGGCCTCGCCTGCCAGAGCCAGAATCTCTCTGCCTGCTTCCACACCGGCCTCGCTTGGCGTGGGGTGGCTGGCTTCCACAATCCGCACCCGGTCGGTGGGTCCGCCGTGATCGGTCTTCACCACCACCAGCCCGTGGCTCACCCGCTCGCCCAGCACAGCTTCCACGGCCTGGGCCATGGGCGCGCCTGCCTTGCCCGCACCCACCACCAGAACCCGGCTATACTGGTTCAGGTCATACCGACGGCTTCCGACTGTCAGGATATCCCCTTCTCTTTGCAGGGCATTTTGTACCGCGGCCAAGGGGTCAACAGCCGTCAGGGCGGCCTGGCATACCGTCAGAATGGAACGACGTGCGGCTGGATTGGGTTGAAGAACGGCTGGATCGAATGGCATAGGAGGCTCCGAAAAATTCCGATGAATGGCTGGATACGAAATAACCAGATTGGTCTATAGTTAGATGATACGAGGTTACGAACCATACCCAAGGCCAAGTTTGACGGCTTTCAACTGTCGCGTAGGAGAAAAACCGTATGGATCAGGCAATTATACGAGAGATCGGACTTCTCATTGTCGTCTGCCTGGGGATAACGTCGTTGGTATTGGCTGTTCTGCACAGAATGTGGGGCCGTAGCCTGGTGTTCAGCGGTGCTTCTGGCCTGGCCGTTGTCGGCAACACTGCTGGCATTGTGGCCTTTGCGGTGGGGCGTCTGGGTGTCACCTGGCAAACCGCCACTATAGGCATCCTGCTCATCTTAATCGTCAACGTTGCGATGGCCGTAGCTGTCAAACGGCGGGTGATCGATCCCATCCGCCAGCTTATGGATGCCGCCCAGGCCAGCGCCGAAGGGCGTGTCGTTGGGCCGACCGGGATTGTGGCGGCCAACGAATTGGGCCAACTGGCCCGATCCATCGAGCAGCTCATCGACTACCAGGCCGAATTGACCGATCTGGCTTTGCTTATGGCCGAGGGTGATCTTTCTATGGACATACAGCCCCGATCCACTGAAGATCGTCTGTCGAATGCCTTTTCCTGGATGCTGGAAGCCCAGCGGGGGCTGCTCGAAAGGATGCACCAAAGTGTAGAGGATGTCACCCATTCCAGCCAGCAGGTCCTGTCCGCTTCCGAACAGAGCAATATTGCTACCCAACAGATTCGGGGTACGATTGGTCAGGTCGCGAAAAGCACCAGCCTGCAAACGGAATATATCAGTCAAATTCGTGACCTCATTGAGATTCAAGCAGTTTCTGTTGAATCCATCGCACAGGGCGCGGCCCACCAGAGCGATGCGGTGGCCGCGGCAGAGAATGTGCTCTCGAATCAGGTGCGCCAGGCCATGCAACAGGTGGACGAAAGTTTGGCAGCAGGCCAGCAAGCCACGTATGGTGCCGGGGCTGTGGCCCAACAGGGCGGGGTCGCTGTGGGCAAGACCATCGAACGCATGCGCGCTATGGCCGTGGCCATGGAACAGGTCAGCCGGCGTGTGGTGGAAATGGGCCACCGCTCTCAACAGATTGTAGCGATTGTCCAGACTATCGACGAAATTGCCGAGCGCACCAATCTGCTTGCCCTGAATGCTGCCATCGAAGCCGCCCGGGCCGGCGAGCAGGGCCGCGGCTTTGCTGTGGTGGCCGACGAAGTGCGCAAGCTGGCCGAACGGTCCGCCAAATCGGCCAAAGAGATCGGCGATCTCATCGGCGCTGTGCAGGAGACAGCCTCCCAGGCGGTGTCGGCTATGGAACAGAGCAACCGGGAGATGGAGCAAGGGCTGGCGACCGCGGACGAAACCCAAAGCAGCTTGGATCAGATTCAGCGGGCCGTGGCCGATGTGGATCACCGAATGGTCGGTCTGGGCGATGCTGTGGCGGCCATCTCCAATGGCAATGATACGCTGTTGACTGTGATGCAAAGGGTCTCGGCGATTGGAGAAGAGAACAATCGGGCCAGCCACGGCATGGCAGATGGCAGCGAAGATCTGTTGCGGGCGATTGAAGAACTGTCGGCCATTGCCGAACAGAACAGCGCGGCCGCGGAGCAGGTGGCTGCCTCCACCGCGGATGTGGGCAATCACGACCAGCTAACCGCTTCAACAGCCCACGATCTCATGTCCATGGCAAATGGCCTGCGTGAAATCGTCGGTCAGTTTGTGCTGAAGGCTGTGCCTGCCCCAACCCCCTTGGAAACAGCCCTGGCTGCCCACTCCGACGATCCAGCCCGCCAGGACGATTGGATGTCGTCCCTCTCTGCCCAAAATGAATTCGCCTATACCGATGCGAATGGCACTGGCGTCCACCAAAATGGTAGTCGCCAATACGGGAAATAACCATCTGGCTGTCATTTCGCCTGCGCGTTTTTTACCCCACCCGCGCAAACTTCTGCAACCCCGCGTCCCCCTGCACCTGTCCCACATAGAGATCGCCCCGGCTGTCTGCCCAGATGCCGTGGGGACAGTAGGCGAATTCGCCCGGTTTGTTGCTGCGCTGTGCTCCACCCCACTTGGAGAGCAATTGCCCATCCAGCGTCCACACACTCACCTGCTGCTCCAGTTCGGCCACATAGACCACATCCTCCTTCGGATCAAAGAAAATTGTGTCCGGCTTGAGCAGCCCGGTTCGCTCTTCCAGATAGTTGCCGTCTGTGTCGAAAAGCTGGATGCGGTCGTTGGTGCGGTCGCAGACCCACACCCTATCGAAGCGGTCGATACGCACGCAGTGGGATAGCTCGAACTGGCTCGGCCCTGTGCCGTATTCCCCCCAGCTCAGAATGTGCTTGCCGTCGGGTGTATATTTGTGTACACGCGCGTTGTCATAGCCATCAGAGATAAAGAGCGAACCGTCCGCCGCGATGGCCAAATCCGTTGGCTTGCGGAAGGGTTCGCCCGGCGCACCGGCCTGTCCCGGCGTGCCAATCGTCTGCACCAGTTCGCCCTGCTTGTTGAATTTGAAGACACAATGGGTGTCCCGCTCCACACACCAGACGTTATCCTCCGGGTCGATCCAAATCCCATGGGCATCCTGGATAATCCCCTCGCCCCAGGAATCGACGAAATTTCCCTCCCGATCGAAGATGACCAGCGGGTGCGCGCTGCGCGAGTAGACGTAGACCCGATCCTGCGAGTCGCAGCCCACGCCGGGAATCCAGCCCCACTCCCAGCCGTCGGGCAGTTTGCCCCATCCTTCCACTACTTCATACGTGTACTTGCCTGTGCCAACTGCCATTTGTCAATCCTCCCATGCCTTGACTGCAATTTTGATCACTTCTTCATCTCTCAGCCGATAACGCCCGTCCAGCGCCTCGAAGCCTTCCCGCACCCGCTCCAGGGGCAGCGTATGGCTGACCATTTCGGCGTAGGGATATTCATTCTTTTCCAGAATACGCAGACCGCGCACGAAGTGCTCGTACTGGCTGCCCCAGATGGCCTCAAAGCGCAGGTTTTTGCGCATCATCAATTGGTTGATGTTGAGTTCAATGGAACCCATATCCACAAAATGGCCCACTTCCACAAATGTGCCGCTGCGTTTCACATAGCCCAGTCCTTCGGGCGTGGCGGGCAGAAACCCCGAACACTCAAAGACCACATCCGCGCCCTCTTTTTTGGGCGTATGCCAGAGGACCTGCTTTGTGCGCTCCTCCACCGAACGCACGTCTTCGATGTTAATCGTTACATCCGCGCCGTATTTCTGCGCCAGTTCCAGCCGTTTGGCCGGGCCGCCGACGACGATAATCTGGGCCGCGCCCATCAACTTGGCGCAGAGCAGCGTCACCAGCCCAATCGCGCCGCTGCCCTGGACGACGACTGTATCTCCCAATTTCACCTGGCCGCGCATGGCCGCGTGAACGCCGACGGTGAAAGGTTCGGTCAGCACTGCCACCTCTGGCGAGGCGGTGGTTTTCAGCAGACAGGTGGTGGGCAAGCCCAGATAAATGTAGTCGGCAAAGCCGCCGTAGAAATGGGGCGCAACGTCCGGAGTTGTGTAAAATCCATACGCGCCATATCCCTGTGTGCCCGGGGCAAAGATCACCCGATCTCCCTCTTCCAACGCCTGGCCCAAATAGTCCACCGCGCCGCCTGGCCCAATGGCTTCGATGACGCCCACATTTTCGTGGCCCAGCAGCATCTCGCCCTGAATGCCATTCTGCCAGTTGTGCAGGTCCGTGCCGCAGATACCTGCCAATTCTTGACGCAGCAAAACCTTGCCCGGCTCCGGGTCCGGCACCGCGTACTCCCGAATCTCAAAGTCCTGCCCGCTGGTTACGACTGCCCTTCCAGTGCGTGTCATAGATTCCTCCTTGTAGAGCGAACTGTCAGTTCGCACGGTGCTAGGCAAACTAACAGTTTGCCCTACAATTGTCGTCGATTTCATGCTATACTTGTGTAGTGTGTGGCTGAACCAAAGGAGAACCGATATGCCTTCGCCCTTTCCCGGAATGGACCCCTATCTGGAAAACCCGCGCTTCTGGTCGGACGTACATCAACGTTTGGCAAGTGAAATATCAGATCGATTGTTGCCCCGTTTACGTCCCAAATATGTAGCCCGATTGATTCCCCGACAGGTGCTGGACCGCCCGGACGAGGAGGAGCTGCGGGTAATATTTCCGGATGTGGCGATCCGCCAGCTTTCGTCAGAACGCGCGGAACCTCCTGTAGCGGGCATCGGGGCCGGGGTTGTCATCGCCCCCGCGCCGATGAAAGCCGTCAATATCATGCGGGTTCCCTTCCGCCAAGTGACAGTTGAGATACGCTCTGTGGGGACGGGTCTGTTGGTGGCGGCGATTGAGATTCTTTCTCCTGTCAATAAACGGCTGGACGGTGAAGGACGGGAAGCCTATCTGTGTAAGCGGGACACGCTCTTGGGTTCATCGGTTCATCTGCTGGAAATCGATCTGCTACGTCGGGGTGAACGGCTGCCCGTGGAGCCGCCCATCCCTGCCAGCGCCGACTATGCGGTCGTCCTCAGCCGGGCCGACGCCCGTCTTGATGCTGAAGTCTGGCCGATCGCGCTCGCCGATCCTTTGCCGGTTGTGCCCCTCCCCCTTTTGCCACCCGATCCAGACGTGGCGTTGGATTTGCAAGCTGTCATTGAATCCATTTACGAGCGCGCAGGCTACGATCTGGATGTGGACTACTCGGTTCCCCCCTGGCCTCCCCTCAATCCTACACAGTCCGTCTGGGCCGAGAGGGTCTTGCGGCGGTAGGACGAACTGCCAGTTCGCATGGCGAAAAACGGGCCACCAGCCCGCGATACGGTTCAGCGTGCATACGCGTTGAACGGATTCCTCTCTGTCAGTTGACGAATCGTCCCCGCGTCCACGCCCGCGGCCCGCAGTTTGGGCAGGAATGTCTCCACCAGATAGGTGAACGGTTTGGGTACACCGCCGCCCGGCTTGGATGGATCGTACCAGCCCCGGTCGTGGCTGAGGAGCAATTTGTGGCCGAAGCCTGCATCCAGCAGCCGCTGAATGCGTTGGATATACGCTTCGTCGCTCTGGCCGCCGCCGATGGCGTCGTATTCCAGCCACGCGCCCCGCTGGGCCATCTCCAGATGCAGGGCAAAGTCCGGCTCGTTCTGGGTGTGAATCCAGATGAAGCGCTCGGCTGTGTAGCCGGCCCCTTCCAGAATATCCAACTGATCTCGCACCACCCGCCCGCGGATAGTGTGGCTGCCGATGACAGCGTTGGTGGCTTTGCCTGCTTTGGCCGCAGCCCGCAGCACCTTTGCCTCGGCGTCAGTAATGCCGTCATCCCCCGCGCTCACTTTGATCCAGGCCGCCTGCACGCCGCTCTCTTCGATCTCGCCGATCAATTCCTCCAGCATCCAATCGGCCAGGCCCTCCGCGGTTGCCTCGTGCGCCCAGGGAGGAATCCACGGCTCCCGATAGATACCGGTTGGCACGATGACGGGCAGGCCAGTTGCTTCGGAGACAGCCCGGTCGATGTCTGCCCGACGCCCCACGCCCACCGGTGTACATTCCACCAGTGCGGTAACGCCCTGAGTTTGTATCTTCTCAATTTCCGGGGCCATCACCGGGATGACCTCTTCCGGCGTGGCCCCGCGCCAGTTTTCTTCGTCAATCGGGCCGAGATCGACGAAGATGTGTTCGTGGGGCAAAATCAGCCCCAACTGATCTGCGGTGCGGGGGCCGAGGGTTGTGATGAGATGGGCCACGGGTGCTCCTGTGGGGCGGGGATGGGTAGCTCGTTGTATTATCCAACAGTCATAACAGATGCGCAAGGCAGATTTTTCTGTTCGTTGCGCTATTTCTTTGAATTTGAAGTGTCGCGCAAGATCACATACAATCCAGTCAGCAATCCCAGTGCAGAAGGGACATCGGAAGGGTGGCTGGAGAAGATGGCTAGAATCGTTCGCTATCAGGGCGCAATTGTGCAGGGCGGGAAAGTTTTGCTCATCCGCCATCGCGCCCACGACACGGGCAAAAGCTATTGGCTTTTTCCCGGCGGCGGCATTGAAGAAGACGAAACCGAAGAGGAATGCGTGGAACGGGAAATGTGGGAGGAGACAAATCTGCGTGTCTCCGCCACATACCTGCTTTTGGAAGAACCAGCCGACCCGGGCGGGGTGTACAAGCGGCGTAAAACGTTTCTTTGTTCTGTGCTCTCGGGCACAGCCGCGCCGGGCTACGAACCGGAAGAGGACGCGGCCGCGGCCTATGGCATTGTAGAGGTGGCCTGGCTTGATCTGCGCGACGAGAGCGGTTGGCCGGAGCTGGCAAAAAATGACAAAATCACCTATCCCCAACTGCTCTCCGTGCAGCGTGCCCTGGGCTATCTGTAATGGATGACCTACTGTTTGCCTACGCCGAGTCGCCGGTGGGACTGGTGGAGATTGGCTGTTCTGGCGTGGGTCTGGCTGTGCTCAATTTTGTGGAAGAAGCGCACCATTCCCCAGCGGTCACGCCTCTGCTCACCGACGCCGCCCGACAGATTGACGCCTACTTTGCCCAGAAGCTGTCGGTCTTTGATCTCCCGCTGGACCTGCGCGGCACTGACTTTCAGCGCCGGGTCTGGGCGCAACTGCTCACCGTCCCTTTCGGCCAGACCGCCACCTATCTGGACATTGCCCTGGCGCTGGGAAATCCCCAGGCCGTGCGCGCGGTGGGCGCGGCCAATGGGCGAAATCCTGTGTCGATTGTCGTGCCCTGCCACCGCATTATCGGCAGCGACGGCGAACTCATCGGCTACGGCGGCGGTCTCTGGCGCAAAGAGTGGCTGCTGCGCCACGAAGGCGCGTTGCTGTTGTAGGAATAGAACGCGGATAAGGCGGATTGAAGCGGATAGAAAACCTGCTACTTGCCACTGACCACCTCCCACCGACGGAGCTTCCTATGCCTGATCTTCTCGACCTTTCCGACAAGAAAATCCTCATCACCGGCGGCGCAGGCGCGATTGGCCGTGTGGTGGTGGACGTGCTGTCCAGCCACGGCGCGACCGTCGTTGCTAACGATGTGGTGGCCGCGGCCGATGCCCACGCGGCCCTGCCCCACGGGGAGAATGTCCGCTATATCCAGGCCGATGCCACCGATGCCGCCGAAGTCGAGCGACTCTACGCCGCGATGGAGCAGACCGTCGGTCTTCCCAATGTCGTCTGCTGTCACACGGGAATGGTAGGCGCATATTCCGTGCAGGACTATCCACTGGCCGAGTTCGACAGTTTGATGAATCTGAACGTCCGTTCCTCTTTTGTCATCGCCCAGACCGCGGCCAAGCGCTGGATAGCCGCGGGCACACCGGGGCTTCTCATCTTCACTACTTCCTGGGTGCAGGACGTGCCCTGGCCGGAGATCACCCCCTACAACGCCAGCAAAGCCGCGATGAAAGCGCTGATGCGGGGTTTTGCCCGCGAACTTGCCCCCCACAATATTCGGGCCAACGCGGTTGCGCCGGGGATTGTGGGGGTGGGGATGGCCAAACGTCAATGGGACACGGACCCCAGCTACCAGGCCCGTGCCCGCAAAGCCATCCCGCTGGGCCAGATGCAGACACCCGAATCCGTCGCCCACGCCTTTCTCTACCTCTGCTCCCCCCTGGCTGCCTATATGACAGGCTCGGTGCTGCTGGTAGACGGCGGATGCAGTCTCTATCCGATGGATGAATAGAATAAAAAGTGATTGGGTGATTGCCTCAAATGACCCAATCACCCAATCACCACCTTTACCCACCCCCCAAGAGAAACCCTATGCGAATCACAAATGTCAAAACCTTCCTCGTCGAAGGTGTGAAGTACAACTGGACACTGATCAAAATTGAGACAGACGCGGGCATCCACGGCTGGGGCGAAGCGACCAATTGGCCCGGTTCTCCCCTGATCGAAGCCGCCTGCCAGCACGTGGGGCGCTATATCGTCGGCCAGGATGCCCGACGTATCGATTTCCTGTGGACCAAACTGTACCGGGATATGAATTGGATGGGCCAGGCCGGCCCCCTGCTTTCGGCCATCAGTGCTGTGGACATCGCGCTTTGGGACATCAAAGGCAAAGCACTGGGGGCACCGGTCTATGAACTGTTGGGCGGGGCCTACCGCCAGCGCATCCAACTCTATGCCAATTATTGGTTCATCGACGGCGGCCACCGGGCCGAGGACTACGCGCGCCAGGCGCGGGAGGTGGTAGCGCAAGGCTTTACCGCCCTGAAGTTCGATCCCTTTGCCCACATTAATTATGGCTACGGCAACGACCTGAACGATAACAACGGATTGAGTGAAGAACAGAAGCGGCTCGCCATCAGTTTGGTGGCCGCGGTGGGCGAAGCCGTGGGACGGGATGTGGCTATGGCGATTGAGACCCACGCCTTTCTCAACGGGCCGACAGCAGTGGAAATGGCCCACCGGCTGGCCGAGTTGGATGTGAACTTTATGTGGTACGAGGAACCCGCCTTGCCGGAGACGCCGGAAGCCATCGCCGACATCCGCGCCCGCATTCCCATCCCCGTCTGCGTAGGTGAGCGCTTGCACAGCCGTTTTATGGCAAAGCGCATTCTGGACCTGCACGCGGCTGATATTCTGATGCCAGATATCACCCGTTGCGGTGGCATCAGCGAAATGCGCAAGATTGCCACGATGGCTGAAGCCTATAACATTCCTATTGCCCCCCATAACCCGAATGGACCTTTTTCCAGCATCGCTTCTGCCCACGTGATGGCGACCATTCCCAATTTCTTCCGCCAGGAATTTATGCTGAAGGATGTGCCCTGGCGGGATGAATGCCTCTCCCATCCCATCCCCATTGAGGAGGGCTACTTTGTTGTGCCGGATCGCCCTGGCCTGGGCTTTGATGTGGATGAAAGCGTTCTGGCCCGCCATCCCGGCCTGCGCATCCCCCCCACGGATCGGACATTTTACGTTTAATATCCAGGAATTTCCCCTACAGGAGTTGTGAAGTGAGAATCCATCTGCAATATGGCCGGGACGGGCTGGACGTGGACCTGCCCAGCGAAAATGTGACTGTCCTGCGTCCCCAATTTGTGCCGGGGCTGGTCGATGAGCACGCGGGCTTTGTAGACGCGGTGCGAGCACCCATTGGCACAGGCCCTCTGCGGGAGAAGATCGCGGCCACCGATCGGGTGGCTGTCGTCATCGCCGACGGAACCCGCGCCCTGCCTTCGGATCGGCTCCTGCCTTGGCTCTTTGCTGAACTGGGCCACGTGCCCGCCGACAATTTTACGGTCATCCTCGGCACAGGAACCCACCGGCCCAACACACTGCAGGAGATCGCCGGGATTGTGGGGCCAGAAGTCGCGGCCGGCTACCGGGTGATCAACCACAACGCCTACGAGAAGTCCACAATGGCCGAAGTTTGCCCCGCGTCGGAAGGCATCCCGGCCCTGTGGATGAACCGGGAATATGTGGAGGCGGATCGGCGCATTCTCGTCGGTTTTATCGAGCCTCACTTTATGGCGGGCTATTCCGGCGGCTACAAAGCTGTTTTTCCGGGCGTGGCGGACTTGACTTCGATTCTGCACTACCACCGGGCCGAGATGATCGGTCATCCCCGCAGCGCCTGGGGTGTGTTGGAAGGCAACCCCACCCAGGCGCATATCCGCAAAATGGGGTCAGCCCTGCCCGTGGATTTTCTGCTCAATGTGACCCTCAACCACCAGCAGCAGATCACCCGTTTCTACTGCGGGGATGTGATCGCCGCGCACGAGGCTGGCTGTGCTTTTGCCAAAGCCACGGCAATGGTGGCCTCTCCCCGGCGCTATCCGCTGGTCATCACCACCAACAGCGGCTACCCGTTGGATCAGAATTTGTATCAATCGGTGAAGGGGATGTGCGCGGCCGCGGAAATTGTGGAAGTGGGGGGCGAGATCGTGACAGTGGCCCGTTGCAACGACGGTTTCCCCAGCCACGGCAACTTTGCCGCGATGCTGGCGGAATACGGCTCGGCCCAGGCAATGCTGGACGCCATCTACACGCCGGGGTTTCATCTGCTGGATCAGTGGCAGGTGCAGAAACTGGCCCAGGTGTTGCTGCAAGCGAAAGTTTCACTCTATAGCGAACTGTCGTCAGCGCAGGCACGCCAGGCCCATCTGACGCCGATTGGGGATTTGAACGAGTACTTGCGCCAGCGGGTGATGGAGTTGGGGCCGGATACAGCGATTGCCGTCCTGCCCGAGGGGCCGATGACGATTCCGTATATTGAGGAATAAGCTACGGTTGCTCAGCAGGGCTGACAAAGGCTTTGGCAAAAAATTCATCCGCGTCCAGTGAATCCTGCCAGCGTCGATGCCATTCGACCGAATCGAGGATTGGGCGTTGCGGGAGAGCGAGAAAATGAGCAGCCTCTATTGGGCCTAATGCCTGAAACAGCGCTTCTATCGCACGCTCAATCATTGCATCTTCGGGTAGATATGTGTGAACTGTCATTTCAAACCCTCTTTCTCGCAATAGGCAATCGGTGTACCCGTCCAAATTTGTAAACCGAGCCGGGCGCATTGATGCAACAATCTGTCGTCTACTGTAACAAAATGGGTCTTCTAAATAAACGAAATGCACAGAGTTTGCCATTGATTCGCCTCTTGACTTCCGAATCCGATGTGCCCTGAATAGCCCCATTATAGCATCTAGCAGTACCATCGCAGCAAACCTTTGGGAGATTACCGAATGGTTAGTATACGATCCACCCATCGGGGATCGGGCGACCGACGAGAAGGTTTTTGCCAAAGGGCTGCGCAACGCGGTGGGACTGGCGATTCATCCCAAAACCGGGACGATCTCTTTATCGCCTTCCACGGCTCGTGGAACCGCAGCGAACCCACGGGCTACAAAGTTGTGCGTCTGGCTTTTGAGAACGGCCAACCCGCGGCCCAGGTGGAGGATTTCATCACTGGTTGGCTGCAAGCCGATGGCTCAGCCAGTGGGCGCAGACGGCGCGCTCTACATCAGCGATGACAAAGGCGGGATTGTCTATCGGGTGGAGTATAACTGAGTGATGCGCGAACCAGTATCACTACCAGTTCACGCATTACGCATCACACCAGCCCGCCGAGAAACCCAGCCACCGCTGTCGCTCCATTCACCCGCTCTCCCATCCGCGGGGGCAGGGCCAGCAGATCGGGAATCCGCTCGATCCAGCGTCCGTTGCCCAGTTCGTCGGCGTCGATGGCAAAACCGGCCATCTCTTTTTCGACGAAAGCAGAAAGCACATCCGATTCCCGGAAACGGGGGCGGGGCACATAGCCGTAGGGCACACCCGCCGCGTAGACTTCCGCCAGTGTGCTGTAGCCGATTTTGCCCACCACCCCATCGCTGGCCGCCACAATGTCCGGGTGAAAAATGCCCGAACGGGGCGAGAGCAGATGGACGTTTGACGGCGTGTCCGTGGCCGAATGGTTGCCGGGCAGGACAAAATGCACATGGGGAAAGCGGGACAACCGTTCCAGATAGCTGTGTTGAAAGTCCACGCCGCCCATTGTGATGAGCAGAAATGGGTGTTCATCGGGAATGGACAGCAGATTGCGAACCGCAGACCGCCCAGTGCGAGGGCTTCGGCTCACCGGCGGGACGGTCAGTGTGGCGTTGGTGGATGGGTTGCAGACTGGCGAGGTTTGAATGTGGAAGTCGGCGGCAGCGAACCAGTCGGCCATCTGCTCGCTGTAGGGCCGCAGGGCCGGGCACTCCGGGATATACTCCCCGTAAATATCCACCCACGTAAAATTTTCTAGCAGCACTGAGGGCAGGCCGGCGGTCTGGGCTACTGCAATCCCCAGGGGTGCGATGTCGCAGAGGACAGCCCGGCAGTGTAGCGCCTTCACCTGTGCCGCCAACATTTCCACCCGTTTCCATGAAAAGGGCAGCAACCCGGCCAGTCGTTCGACGGTGGCGGGCAGGTCGGCGCGCAGCGCGTCCACCTGCACCAGTCCCACATCTGTGTCCGTCGGGTGCAGAGCGAAGGGACCGGTCAGCGACTCCGCAAAGAACCACTCCGGCGTGCGGGTGAAAATCTCCCAGCGCAGGTCCGGGATGTGGCGTTGGACCGCGGCCATCACAGCGCAGGCCCTGGCCGCATGGCCGAAGCCGTGGGGTGTGATGAAATAGGCGAGTGTGGGCATAGGGGTGGCTGATGATTGGGTGAACGGTTGATTGGGATAGTTTAACCCGTTGGGCGCGGCTTGGCGAATTGGAAGGGGGATTGTGTTTTTTCCTGCCGTGCTTTGACAGACGTGAATCAGGGACGTACAATCTCTCGATAGGTTTTATTTTCCCTTTTATTCAGGAGCATCCCCCCATGACAATTCGTATCGGAATGATCGGCTGTGGCAAAATTGCCCGGCATCACGCCGCGGGCTACCAGGCCGCCGCGGACCTGGCAAAGGTCGTCGTCTGCTGCGACGAGTGGAGCATCGAACTGGCCCAGGAGATGGCCGACTCGCTGGGCGGCGCGGACGCGGTGGACAATTGGCAGGCGGTCATCGAGCGCGGTGACGTGGACGCTGTCTCCATCTGTATGCCCCACTTTCAGCACGCAGAGATTGCTCTGGCCGCGGCGCGGGCGGGCAAGCACATTCTTGTGGAAAAGCCCATGGCCATGAATCTGGCCGAGAGCCGGGCGATTGTCGAGGCCGCGGACGCGGCGGGCACGCTGGTGATGGTGGGCCAGAACCAGCGCTTTATGACCGATCACCAGCACATCAAACAGCTAATCGACGACGGCGTGATTGGCCGGGTGGTGGCCGTACGCTTCGACTGCAACCAGTTCCTCAAAAAAATGTACGCCGAAGGCAGTTGGATGTTCTCCAAGGACAAGACCGGCGGGGGAATGGTCATCTGCACGGCTGTGCATAAGCTGGACCTGCTGCGTCACTTCTTCGGGGAGATTCGCCAGGTGGCGGCCTATACCGGCCACACCGGGCTGAACTACGGGATGGACAACGAGGACATCGCGGCGATGATTGTGGAGTTTGAGAACGGGATTATTGGGGAGGGCTTCTATCTCTTCGCCGCCCACAAAGTGCCGATCCCTACGGCCACCAGCGAACTGACGATCATCTACGGCGAGGAGGGGATGATCCACAATGTGATGGGCTGGCACGTCTACAGCACAAAGGTGGCCGAATACAGCGGCGGCGATACGAACATCGCGCTGCCCGTAGAACCCTACGTCAACTCCGTCGTCTACGAAATACGCCACTTCCTGGAGTGCATCCGGGACGGCGTGCAGCCCCTGACCTCCGGGCGGGACAATCTGGGCACAATGGCCGCCATCGACGCCATCTATCGCTCTGCCGAGCGCCGGGAGATGGTGAATCTGGCGGACCTCTGATTTGCGACGACAGGTAGTTGGATTTGCTGACAAAAAGCGTGATGCGTGAAACGTGAGATCGCCGGCGATCTCACGTTTCACGCATCACGACTTCGAAGGAGTCTGTTTCTTCACCGATTCAATTTTGTAGACCCAACAACCCCGCCAGATTCCCCCCCAAAATCTTCGTTTTATCCGCCTCCGTCACAAAGTCGCAATGGCTACGGAAAGACTCCAGCGCCTGGACGTAGGCGATGCCGTTGCGCCGACAGACAGGAAAATCCGATCCCCAGCAGAGCCGCGACCCACCGAAGGTCTCGTAGAGCGGACGCACCACCCCGTCGATGGTGTCCCGGTGGGGGAAGTCCCATTGGGGGCCGCGGGTGGAATAGTAGAAACCGGACATTTTGACGTGGATATTCGGCTGTTGGGCCGAGGCCAGTACCAACGCCAGATTCTCCGCATTGCCCACGCCGGGATGGCCCAGATGGTGGATGAGGATAGGCATCGACGGGAAAGCCGCCGCGATTTTGTCGATGGCCGGGTGGTGCTGGGGACGGCAGGCGATGCTGGCGATCAGCCCCAACTCCGCGGCCACGCCGAAGAAGGCCAGCCCCTCGTCCGTGGAAAACCAGCTTCCGTCGTCGTCGCCGCGCACGTAGTGGGTGAAGGCGGAGAGTTGCCAGCGCTCCGCGGCCTGGCGCAGACGATCCGCCGCGCCGGGCAGGTGATAGGTGTCGGACCAGCTACAGTCCACATCCGCGCACTGGATGATGCGGTCCGGGTGGCGGCGCACCGCGGCCGCGATATACTCATTGTTGGCCGGGTTGTGTTCGATCCCCGCGCAGACCAGAAAGGCTTTGTCCACCCCGGCGTTGTCCATCTCAAAAAGCAGCTGGTCGATGGCGCTGCGGGAGTAGAAGTCGGGCACAGGCGGCTGATAGGGCCAGCGCTCCCAGGCGTGGCAGTGGCTGTCGATGAGCATTTGTCGTAGACTCCGTTGCGTGAAATGGGGGTTGAATTTTTGTGGACGAAATGTGAAGAGTGAAACGTGAGAAAGGTCGGGTGATCTCACGTTTCACGCTTCACGTTTTCTGGGTCAAAACGCTCTCTGTATTATGCTGACTGACTCCCTACGCAAACACCTTCTTCTTCAGCGTCGTCTGTGTCTCGTAGATCGAGCCGCCTTTGAGAGCCGGGGGCAGGGGCATGAGCACCGGTACATCGGCCAGGCGGGGGCGATTGGTGGGTTCGCCGCGAAGAATATTGGCGTTGAATTTGTCCCAATCCCCCGCGCCGCCCAGGGGCCAGGCATCCACCGCGCAATATTGAAAGAGCAGCAGACGGCGGGGATGGGCTGATTTGTTCAGCGCGGAGGCGTGGAGTGTGCGCGCGTGATGGATAGTAATACCGCCTGCTTTCACTTCCAGGGGCACGGCTTTGTCCGCGTCGGGGACATCCTCCGAGACCGCGCCCACAAAGTGGCCGTCTTCGTGATGGGAGAGGATCGGTCCTTTGTGGCTGCCGGGGATCACCAGCAGACAGCCGTTGAGCAGCATCATATCGTCCATACAGACGCCCACGGCCAGCAGGTCGTCGTTGGTGTGGGGATAGAAAGCCCAGTCCTGATGCCACTCCACCGGGCTGCCGAATTCGGGCGATTTCATATTCAGTTTGTTGCCATTTGTGCGAATGGCTGGCCCGATCAGGTCCGCCACAATGTCCAGAATTTTGGGGTGGCGCAGGGTGGCGTCATAGACCGGGTGGTGTAGAATGGGATTCTTCAGACGGCGCAGGCGGGGGGCTTCTGCTGTGTGGCCCGGCTCCAGATCGAAGACATCTGTGTGTTCGGTGAAGGCCGCACTTTGGGCCACAAATTCGTCGCTGACCCGGCGCAGGTCGGCTACTTCATCCGCTGAAAGCACATTCTCCACGGCCAGATAGCCGGTTTCGTGATAATACGCAATCTGCTCTTGGGATAGCATTGAGGTCTCCTTTGGATCGGTGGGATGTGTGACGCTTGCACGTGCATACGCTACCCCAATTGGCTGTTGATGTCAAAGACTGGAAAACTGTCCACCCGTCCATTTGCGTTGTCCCTGCAATCGGTGTTTACTAGAGATGTGAGGCCGGTGCGCCCAATATGGAAGCGAATATTCAGCACCTATTATCCACCCCAGGAGGTTCCAATGTCCACCCCAATTTTGGCTGCCCAACTGTACACTGTGCGTGAATTCACCAAAACAGCGGCGGATTTTGCCGCCAGTCTGAAAAAAGTGCGGGACATCGGCTATACAGCCGCGCAGGTATCGGCCATCGGCCCCATTCCTCCGGCAGAAGTGAAGCAGATTGCCGACGACAACGGTATTACCATCTGTATTACCCACATCGGCTGGAACCGACTCCAGGACGAGTTGGATGCTGTGATTGCCGAGCATCACCTGTGGGATTGCAAGCACGTGGCTGTGGGCAGTATGCCCGGCGAGTATCGGGAAGGGGGCGAGGATGCCTACCACCGCTTTGCTGCCGATGCCAATGCTGTGGGCAAAAAACTGGCCGCGGCCGATCTCACCTTCAGCTATCACAACCACAGTTTCGAGTTTGCCCGCTTTGGCAAGCGCAACGGTCTGGAAATTCTCTATGCCGAAACAGACCCCCGCTATGTGCAGGCCGAGTTGGACACTTATTGGATTCAGCACGGCGGCGGTGATGTGATCGACTGGATCAAGCGGATGACGAACCGGATGCCCGTGATTCATCTGAAGGATATGGCGATTGTGGGCGCACGGGAGCAGGTGATGGCCGAAGTGGGCGAGGGCAATCTCAACTGGCCGGGCATTCTGGCCGCGTGCAAAGAGGCCAATGTGGAGTGGTATGCGGTGGAGCAGGACATCTGCCCCGGCGATCCCTTCGAGAGCCTGGCTATTTCCTACCGCAATCTGGCCGCGATGGGGCTTTCCTAGCAACACGTCGGCCTGTCAGTCCGCTCTACACCAATAGCGTCGGGCCGTCAAAGACAGCAGACCTGCCAGGCTTTCCGAAACCTGGCAGGTCTTTTTCGATCCGTCGTCCACTGGTCAGATCATATACACGCCATTCACATCCAGCGTCGATCTCTCCTGCCGGCAGGCCAACTTGTGCCGACCCGTCGGGGAGAACCAGATGTGTTGTGGCGTCTGCAGACTGTCGGGTGAGCAGATATCCGCCGGGAATCGCCTTTTGGCTGAAACCGGTGGGCGGCGAGGGTTGACTGAACAGTAGCGTATTCAGATGGCGTAACAGATGAAAGACCGGTGTGGGGTTGCATAAGCGGTCCAGCAGCCCTTCCGCCACGTCCATTGTGCGGTCCAATGTCCGAAATGGTTCGAGGAAGAGTCGGCTGGCCGGGTGAATGTGAGGATGATTTTCCCGATGGCCTGCCAGGGCGAAGAGTGTCTCGGCAGCCCGATTGAGCCGGTTGCCCGTGGCCGTGGACGGCAATTCTGCCAGCCAATCCACGGTTCCCACGCCCGACGGCAGAGTCACATTTGCGATCTGCGCCCCAATCTCCCCTGTTTCCCCTGTCATATCCAAGCGGCACAGTACCCGCTCGACGGTCAGATTGTGCTGGGCCAGCCATTCGCCCAGACCGGCCAAATCGCCAGGCAGGAAGCCGATCTGCGCCCGGTTGTGCTGTTTGCCTTCTACCGCCCGCCCCGGAATCACACAGGAGAGGGTGAGGGGCAGGTCGGCGCTGGTCCGCCTGCTTGCCCGCCACCGGCCTATTTCTTTTGCCAGCGATGGGTCCGGCACTGCGCCTCCCAGCACGTCCACCTGCACACCGTCGCAATGGGCTATACCCTCCGCCAGCAGGCTTTCCAGCGAGAGTCCCGGCTTCCAAAGAACTCGGGCAATAACCGAGATTCCTTGCCCGCGCGCCATTCCCAACCGTTCCCGTTGCAGGGGGTCTGCCAGGTCCGTAAGAGGCACGCGCAGATAACGCAGGCCCAATTCTGTGCAGGCCAGCAATGGGTAGTCGTTGCGCACGGGCTGGCGAATCACAGACGGCCAGATACTCGGCGTCTCGTCCTGATGGGACAGGGGGTGATGCAGGACGACGCCCAGGGGCGAAGCGGGCAGGTCGGGCGAGGTCCGGGTGAGCAGCCGGGGCCGGGGATCGGGCGTACCCGTCGCGCCCCCAGTGCGGACGAAGTGAACCCGATTGCCCTCTGCCATCACCCGCACCAGATAGAAGCCCAGCTTGCCAGTGTCGTCCCGGCCCTGTTCGGGCGGGGGCGGGCTGGCAAAGAGTTCGCTGAAACCGGGGCGGGTGAAGGCGACGGACGGGACTGTGAAGTAAGCAGTTCGACTTTTGCCAAAAGTCGAACTGCTAAAAGCCGAACTGCTTACTTCGTTGTAGAAAGCCCAGTGGACGTGCGCGGCAAAGAGCATCTCCACCCGATGGCGTTCTACCAGTGCCAGCAGCCAACCGCGGGCTGGCTCGTCGATGTTGTCGTAGTGGCCCAGGGCGATTTCAGCCGGGTTGTGGAGGAAGGGAGGCAGGTGCAAAAAGAGGAAGAGTCGCTGTCCCGCGTGGGCCTGCAAATCGGTTTCCAGCCATTTCGCCTGTTCGGCTTCGGCGGGCAGGCCGCTGTTGAGTATCTGGGAGTTGAGGATGACAAAGTGCAGCCCGGCCTCATCCCAACTCTGCCAGGAGGGTCCGCAATGCCGGTGAAAGTTCTCCACCCATTCGTTGGTCGCCCAGGCCGCGGGCATTGTAAGGTCGGGTTTGTCGCCCACGTCGTGGTTGCCCGCCACAAAGCGGGGGGCAATGCCACACACGGCCAGTTGGGCCAGGGCTTCGGTCCGGGCTTGGACAAAGCCAGGGCGTTCCGGGAATTCCTGCATCAGATCGCCCATGTGGATCACCGGCAGATTGCCCAGCCCGGCGACGGTGCGCAGGGCGAATTCGGCCCGGTCTGTCTGCCTGCGCCGAGAATCAAACTCCACTGCCTGGCCCGCGACATCCAGCATATAATGGGTATCGGCGAGGGTGATAAATTGATGGATAGCCGGTGGAAGGTGGGAGAAATCAAACATTGCCATATCCTCTGGAAGTGGGTGAGGGAGGTCTGAGCATAGGACATCCCGGCCCGTGTGTCAAACCCGGAAATCGGGTCCCGGTTATCCTGCCATTCCTCGCAACTGTGGGTGTAAGCCAGGATGGGGGTAAGCACAGCAATGTTGTAACTTCGTTGCGTAGAAGAGAATTTGGGATGGGACCACGCTAAACCGTGGAGTCAAGATCGGAGCTTGTATATCCATTTGGGCTATACAATATCTCGTAATGTTCGATGTGGCCTGTACAAACATAGCAGGTTCCAACAGAGTGGCTTCGCCCAAAATTCGGCGGTTTCAGGTTCGACATAACTGCTCCACGGTTAAGTGCAGTCCTACCGATAAGGGACGTCCAGAGACGTGCAGCTAAAAGCCGCGCCTATGCTATTGCCCGTTCAATTTTTTAATGTCCAAGCAGCCAGACAGCCTCTGATTGCGCTTTCAGTCTGTCGGCAAAGGCTCGCCTTCGATGAGCAATTCCATCCAAAAGAGATTCGCCAGACGTGCCCGCCCGCAACAACTGCCCGCGAATCACACGGCCTGCGGGGGTATCAGAAACGGCTTCTTCGTCCGCGGCTTCAATTCCTCGCTCATTGCCAATACTCCTTCCTCGCCCTGCACCCAATCTCCTCGCCCTCAAAAAACATCCCCTACGATCCCCAATTCCGTCTTCCCATTCCCCACCCCGCGTTTCTCACGCGTCTGCGGCTTGAAACGCCGCGAGCAACTCCGGCAACCCGGGCAGAATGAAGGCCGGGCGCAGGGCTTCCCGCTCGAACTGTTCTTGGGAGGTGATGCCAGTGAGGACCGCGGCGGTGGGCATGCCCAGCTTCACCGCGCCCTCGATGTCCGTCTCGTAGCGGTCGCCCACCATCAGTGTGGTGGCCGCGGTGCTGTTCAGTTTGTGCATGGCCTGCTCGTACATCCCCGCGTTGGGTTTGCCGATGATTGTGGGGGTGACGCCCGTGGCCGTCTGTAGCAGCGCGATAATCGCGCCTGTGCCGGGGATTTCGCCCCGCTCGCTGGGGAAGGAGGCGTCCGAATTGGTCGCCACATAGCGCGCGCCCGCGTGGATGGCTAAAGTGGCGTCGGCCAGCCGTTCGTAGCGGGCGTGAAAGTCGATGCCGGAGACGACGATCTCTGCTTGCGTGTAGTCCTCGATGAGGGTGAAGCCCTGGCGTTCCAGCGCCCAACGCAGCCCTTCCTCGCCCACCACAAAGAGCCGTGCGCCGTTGGGATACTCTTCCTTCAGCCAGCTTGCCGTGGCCAGCGCGCTGCTCAGAATGTGATCCTCACCGGCCCGGATGCCCATTTGGGAAATTTTCTCGATGAACTGGGACGGCGTGCGCGAGGAATTGTTGGTGACAAACAGCCAACCGCGCCCGGTGGCTTCCAGATAGTCGAGCAGGGGCTGGACGCCGGGCAGGGGATCGTTGCCCACATAGACAACGCCGTCCATGTCGAGCAGAACGGCGCGCACAGATTTCAGATTGTGTTCGGTCATCAGTTGACTTTCTCCTTAGGGGTATTTTCCGTATCAATATCTTTTTCCACATCCACCGCCGCGGAGGCAACCGCCCACGCCACCAGAAACCAGACGCCCCCGCCGATGAGCAGGGCCATCCCGATGCTGGCCGGGTTGAGCGGCACATTGCCCCGCAAAATGCCCACAATTGTGAGTAAAATCCCGGCTGCGCCCGCGCTCAGGCCGATTTTGAGGGGTGTTGAAAGTTTTTGCCACATTGCCCATCTCCATTTCCAGAAGTTCGACTTTTTCTAAAAAGTCGAACTTCTGATCATTCCTCTGTCGCGGTTCGCAAATCCTGCACGTTCAATTGCAGTGTGCGCCGTCCCTGCCATTCGTTTACTTCCAAATAACAGGCAATGTCCAGCCGATCATCCGCGGCCAGACCGTTGGCCCGTTCGCCCAGGCCAAAGCCGATGGCGTCCAGCACACCGGAGCCGGGGTAGCCGTCCAGCACCAGCTTCAGATGCTTGCCGCCGCCCACAGCGCGGACACTGCGCATCCGGCAGCCGCGCACAAGCAAGAGCGGCGCGTTGTTGGCCTGCCCCAGGGGTTCCAGACGGGCCAGTTCCGCTTGCAGCGCCCAGGTCAGTTCATCCCAAGCTACTTCCGCGTCGATATTCATGCGCGGGCGCAGATCGGGCACCGCGGCCAGGCGCTCGGCGGCCAGCCCGGACAGCGCCGCGACAAATTCGTCGTAGCGCTCGTTGGCAACCGTAAAGCCGGCGGCCCGGCTGTGGCCGCCGTGGCGCACCAGCAGATGGCCCAGTTGATCCAGCGCGTCGGTGATGTCAAACTCGTCGATGCTGCGCGCGCTGCCCCGGCTGGTCTCCGGCCCCCGCTCAATCACCACCGCAGGCCGGTAGTACTGGTCCGCCAACCGCCCGGCCACCAGCCCCACAATCCCGGAGCGGAAATCCGGGCTGGCGGTAATCAGAATCGGAGGCAGGTTGATCCCCATATCCCCCAACTGCTGTTCGGCCAGATTCTGGGCATCGATTGTCAACTGCTGTCGTTCCCGGTTCATCGCCTCCAACTGTGCGGCCAGATCGTAGGCGTGGCTGTACTCGTCGCTGCGCAGGAGATCGTAGGCCAATTGGGCGTTGGACAGGCGACCCGCGGCGTTGATGCGGGGGGCCAGCCGGAAGCTGACTGTTGTGCTGTCCACACTGGCGGGCTGCATCCCGGCTACTTCCATCAGGGCAAAGAGACCCACCCGCTGGCCCTGGGAAAGCTGGGCCAGCCCGCGGCGCACCAGCGAACGGTTTTCCCCCACCAGCGGCATCATATCGGCAATCGTGCCCAGGGCCACCAGATCGAGCAGTTGGATTTCAAACTCGTCGGCTTCCTCTGCAGAGAGGGCGAACCTGGGATCCTGCGCCACCGCCCGCAGCACTGCCTGGGCCAGCCGATAGGCCACCCCCACACCGGCCAGGGTGTTAAAGCTTGTGCGGTCGTCGCTCTGGCGGGGATTGATCACCGCCAGGGCCGGGGGCAGTGTGTCACCGACCGAGTGGTGATCGGTGATAATCACATCCATTCCCAACTGTCGGGCCGCGGTCACTTCTTCGATGCTGCGAATGCCGCAGTCCACTGTCACCAGCAGAGTCGCCTGCTGGCTGATGCGCTCGATGGCCTCCACATTCAGCCCGTAGCCCTCATCCACCCGGTCGGGGATGTAGCCACCCACCTGTGCGCCTGCCCGCTGCAAAGCGGAGACCAGCAGCGCGGTGGCGGTGATGCCGTCCGCGTCAAAATCGCCGTAGACGCAGATGGTTTCGGGCTTGTGGATGGCAGCCAGAATCCGCTGCACGGCCCGGTTCATATCTTTTAGCCGAAAGGGGTTTTCCTGCACAGCGTCCGCGCCGTCCAGAAAGCTGGCGATCTGTTCCGGCGCACGGATGCCCCGGTTGTAGAGAATCTGTAGCAGAACCGGGTGTTCGGGGCTGTCTTCCAGAAAATCTTTTGGGGCCGAGGGGTACATCTCCCAGCGTTTGGCTTGTTCGAGCAAAAGGGTCTCCTGTCTGTAGAATTCTGGTTCTTTCCACAGGGCATTATAGACGACGGCAGAAAGGAAAAGCAAAAGGGTGGTGGGCGGCGATAAATAGAGGTGTGCCTATTTTTTTTGCCTTTTGCCTGACTCCTTTTGCCTTCCCCAATGGCCCATCCTGCGCTACAATAGCCACAACGAACCCGTCCCACTTTTGGAGTTTTGCCGTGTCCTCAGTTTTGGATCGTTTGCGTCGTCTGCAAAGCCTGCGTGCCCAGCGTTCTCCGGTTGAGCCGGAACTGCCCCTGGCCGGACATTCCGCGCCAGGACCGCTGGACGTGCTGGTCTCCGGCCAGGAGATCGAAAATGACGGCGGGCGCTGCTGGCTGGTGACAGAACGCTATCCGCTGGAGACTGTGCGGGGGCATCACTCCCTGCACGAACTCCTGGCCACATCGCCCCGATCCATCGCACCCCTTTACCCCAAGGCGGGACTGGACGGAGACTTCGACTTCACACAAACCGCGTTTGTAGACACAGAAACTTCCGGACTCGGCGGCGGTGCAAGTGTCTATGCGTTTATGGTGGGGGTGGGGGTGTTTGAGGGGTTAGGAATTGGGAATTGGGGATCGGGGATCGAGGATGCAGTCTCCAATTCCCAATTCCCAATCCCTAATTCCCAATCCTCCTTCACCGTCTACCAATTCTTCATGCGTCACCCCGGCGAGGAGGCCGCGCTCTTGACCGCCCTGGCGGAACTGCTGGGGGCGCGCAGCGGGCTGGTCACTTTCAACGGACGCACTTTCGACGCGCCCCTGCTGCGGGGACGCTATCAGATGAACCGGCGCTTTCTGCCCGGTGGCGTGGGGCTGCCCGCGGTGCTGGCCGAAGACGCGCCCCACTTCGATCTCCTCCACCCGGCCCGTCGTCTGTGGAAGCGGCGTCTGTCCAGTTGCTCCCTGGGCAATCTGGAAGCGGAGATTCTGGGCCTGGGCCGAGGCGAAGAGGATGTGCCCGGCAGCCTCATTCCCTGGCTGTACACCCAATTCCTGCAGACGGGCAACGCCGCGGATATGCGCCGGGTCTTCTACCACAACCGGGAAGATATTGTGTCGATGGTTTCCCTGGCCGAGCTGCTCTGCCGCCACTTTGCCGATCCCATTCCATCAGTCCAGGCGGGTGAATTGCATCCGCTGGATTTGGCATCGGTGGGGCGGGTCCACGCGGAGCTGGGGCTGGTGGAGAGCGCCGAGACTGCCTTTGCCCACGCGCTGGAAACTCTGGCTGGGACAGGTGCAACCGGCGATTTGGCTGGACTGCCGGAGATTTTCGATGGGCTGGGCTGGCTGCTCAAACGCCAGGAGCGCTGGGACGAGGCTGCCGCGCTCTGGCAGCGCTGGCTGACGACTGTCCCCGGCCCAGACCCGCGGCCGTATGTGGAGTTGGCGAAGTATTGCGAATGGCAGTGCAACGATCTGGAGCAGGCCCAGATGTGGACAGCCTGGGCACTGCACAACCAGCAGACCGCGCCCACCCGCGTTCGCTCCCCCCAGGCCATCACCGAACTCCAACACCGGCTGGCCCGCATCCAGCGCAAGCAGACCGGCGGCGACGGTTCCCCGGACAGCCACACGCCTGAAACATAGCCGACACTCCCGGGCGGGATACTGCGAACGACGAAAGAAAGCGAGTTGCGAGTTGCGTAATCTGTGCGTCAATGGCGCGCTTTTGGTTGATCTGTGCGGAACAACGCCCAGAAAAGCCCCAATGATTCCACACCGACGCAGCTCGCAATTCGCAACTCGCCAACCAGAAAAATTCATCTCCCCAACTCAATTTCACAAAGGAGCATCCCCAATGGGCGTAAAATTTCCCAGCCAGGCCTGGGCCGACGCAATGAAAGAAGCTGTGAACAGTTCCGAAGCCTATGCTGCCGCGGCCAAGAACTGGGAAGGCGACTTCTATTTTGTGGTCAGCGATAGCGACGACCTGATTTATATGGACCTGTGGCACGGCCAGTGTCGGGACGCGGTCTATACGACGGACCCGGCCTACAAAACGCCGGAGTTCAAGATCACCGCCAAACACGACCAGTGGGTGAAGGTGTTGCAGGGCAAGCTGGACCCGATCCAGGGGATGATGACCCGCCAGTTGAAGCTGGACGGCAATCTGATCAAAATTATGCAGAATGTGAAGGCCGCTCAGGAACTGGTGGGATGCGCCACAAAAGTCGATACGGAGTTCTAATCTACAAAAAGACAGCCGTGGCATATTTGTGCCACGGCTTTGGATTCGACGAGAAAGTCCGCGCTGAGCTGCAATGACGACAGCGGAAATGGGGAGATTATTTGAACAGGTAGCTCAATACCCAACGAACGGTAAATAGATGACAGAACAGGAGCCGTGTGCAGGCAAAGGTGTATCGATGTGCGTTGGAACGCTGGGGTACAGATCGGCCTTATCTGGCAGTGAGAGAGGGATTGAGGTCCAAAATTGCGCTCCAGGAGAGTTGCTTGTACATCCCCAAATGAGTTCCTGATAAGGCCAATCTTTTCGACTCTGACTACTGTCCTGTCCGCACTTCCATTCAGAACGACCGGCGAGAAACAACCCGTTATTTGGATTGTTCCCCCAACCCCATCCATTGTATGACCAAATGGCATAATACCAGTCTTCAACGACGTGCGGATTGTTATTGCCGATGTAAACTGATAGGCCGTTCCACTTCTGTATCAATACCAGCGCGCCGGTAGCGATATTGTAATCAGCCTCGGCTGCAACCCGATCAGGGTCAAAGCCTGCGCCGCCAGACATTCCGGAAGTAATCTGCATAATTCCATAGCCGCAATCCGAGCTGATAACCGTTGTCCCTTGCGATCCATAGGCCGCGTCGAATTGCTTCCAACCAGTACTCTCTGTATATCCAATGGCCTTCAACAGCAGACAGGGAACATAGGGCGACACCAGTTTTGCCGTGGGGTATCCGCTATAGATTTTGGGTAATGAGGGACTTTCAGATCCCAGACGGTCCGTACCGGCGCGATTGAATAGGTCAACGAGATCGGCAACTGCCGGTTGTGTGCCTGAGACAGCAGCCACGGGGCAGTTTGCAGCTTGGCAAACGGCAGGAAAACCAACTATCAGTGCGATTCCTATGGCGATAGTCCAGAGAGTTGCAGCGACAAGTATGCGCAGATACTTTCGATGGTTGAGCGACATGTAATTCACTCCTTTATGGTATATCGGAGGGAGGGTCATTGGCCAGCCAGCCCACAAAATTGGGCGGCGAAGTTGGCTCAATCCTGTTTCGTATGGCTCCGTTTCGGCCAATCACAAACATTGATGTACCCTCATCTGAATACTCGACAGCGGCGAGCCACTCTTCATTTGGTGACCAAGCAAGGGGAACGAAGTACCGCTCTCTTTGGCCATTTGAGTCCGCAGCCACAACGATTGTATGTTCCTGCCGACTTGGTATGTCGATCGTCCGTAATTGTGCCCGCTCATTTCCCTGCGCAGGGATATTGATGGTCATTTCTTCTTTGTCTGACGACCAGATCGGGTTGTATTCTTCTCTGGCTGCCCCTTGAACCATCACTTCGATATTGCCGTCTGGGGTGGTTGGCACTCGAATTACGGCATAGCGTGTTGGATTCCGCCCTTCCAGGACGGTGCAAGCAACACTTTCACCTACGGAAGAGATAAAATAGCAGCGGGGAATGAAATCCCAGATGCGTCGTACATACTCTTGCTGGTAGGCGTTGTCCATATTAATTCGCCATAGCTCAGATGGCGCGTTGCCTGTCATATAGTAGAAATAGCGACCATCGGGTGACCAATCCAGAGGAGACAACCATATTTCCTGGTCAGCCACAGCTATCTCACTTTCTGCCGTTGTCTCGAGGTGAATCAGGGTGCTTTCTACACCCGTTTCAAGATCGATTAACTGAATTGACTGACTGGAGACAAACGACTGACTAGATGTACCCGACTGTTTCGAATCGATTCGCCTGCGGCTGAAAACCAGGAAACGGTCGTCCGGTGACCAGATGGGATAATTGATATACCGTCCGATATCAACAGAACTGGCGATCTGACGTTTAGTGCTATTTTGAAGATTTTGCACCCACAGTTCAGCCACAAAGCGATTATTAGTGACACCCGCGGGCAGGGTCGTATAAGCAGCACGAGTTCCGTCATGGGAAAGGGTGACATTAGTGCCAAAGTCGCTGGGAGTTTCGAGTATAGCCAATTGTTTGCGGCGTTCTGGGGCAACAGCGCTGACTTCCCAAAGTATAGTTTCCCCGTCTGCATTCTCTTTGTAAACAACATTCGGACCGGGCGGTAAAGGGCCTGGGGGCACAGTCGGCGTGGGCGAGATTCGCGTGGCGGTGGGAGTGGGGATAGGCGTCGGGGTCGGTGTTGGCAAAGGCGATCTGAGTGTCGATAGACTTGGCCCTGAATCTTGGATGACCAGCGCATTCGACGACTTGTCCGCTTCTTTCACAGCAGGAAATCCAAATGATTGATGAAAGAACCGTTGCGCAAGCGTAACGCCTAATAGGATCAGAAGCAATGCCGTCAGTAGTCCAATGCCTTTTTTCATCGATTTCCTCCTCACTTTGCGAAAGCTCAAAATCTCGTTAGATGGATGGAAAGTTTCAGACTGTACTGCCAAACAAAAACTCTGCGAAGTTGTACGATAGTTATAAATCCCTTCCATTACGATTTTACTACAGTTAGGGGGAGGGTATGTCAAATAGGAGATGCGCTGGAACCCAAGACGTGCAGACACTTTGCATGAGACTGACAGTGAACAATCCGGTTCTCATTTGGAAGGAGTAAATAATAAAATGTGGTTTTTCTCTTCTCCCCGCATTATCTTCGGTGAAGACGCCCTGGACCACCTGGACGAGTTGTCAGGCCAGCGCGCCTTTATCGTCACCGACCCGGTGCTGGACGGCCTGGGTTTCACCGAACGCATCCGCCGCCATCTGCACGCGGCAGGGATGGAAGTGGAGGTCTTCGCCGAGGTGGAGCCGGACCCCAGTTTGCAAACCGTGCGCCGGGGCGTGGAGCAGATCGCTGCCTTCCAACCCGACTGGATTGTGGGGCTGGGCGGGGGCAGCTCGTTGGACGCGGCCAAAGGGATGTGGGCGCTCTACGAACGGCCCGATCTGGAGCCGGAGGAGATTTCCCCGGTCTTCGATCTGAACCTGCACAAATGCAAGCTGGTCGCCATCCCCACCACCAGCGGCACGGGCAGCGAAGCCACAATGTACGTGGTCCTCAGCGATCTGGAGCAGCGGCGCAAAATCTCCGTGGGCAACCGGGAACTGATCCCAACCCTCTCGCTGATCGACCCCTCTCTGACCAGCCAACTGCCGCCGCGGGTCACCGCGGACACGGGGCTGGACGCGCTGACCCACGCGCTGGAAGCCTACGCATCCACCTTCCGCAACGACTACAGCGACGCCCTGGCATTGAAGGCCGCGGAACTGGTCTTCTGCTATCTGCCCCGGACCTACGAAAACGGGACAAGCGACAGCGAAGCGCGGGAGAAAATGTCCAACGCGGCGACGCTGGGCGGGCTGGCTTTTAGCAACTCCCTTGTGGGCATGGCCCACGCCCTGGGCCACAGCTTCGGCGGCTACTTCAAAGTTCCCCACGGACGGGCCGTCTCCCTCTTTCTGCCCTATGTGATGGAGTACACGGCCAACGCGGGCGGCAGCCGCTACGGGGAGATCGCCCGCCACCTGCGCCTGACCGACAGCGACGACGAGCAGAGCGGTGCGCGTATTCTCATCGACGCCACCCGCGGCCTGGAAGAGCGGGTGGGCCAGCCCACTTCCATCGCCGCGCTGGGCATCAGCCCCGCCCGCCTGGAAGAGGCGCTGGAAACCCTCTGCGCCCACGCCCTCTCGGACAGCGCCATCCTGGCCGCACCCCGCATGCCCGCCGGGGATGAGTTGGAGCGGTTGTTTTTGTACGCGATGGAGGGGAAGTCGGTTGATTTTTAGTGGGGGTGGCGGGATGGGGTGGGGAGTGTACCCCATCCACCACTTGCTTGTGTGGATGGGGTACACTCCTCGTGTTTGGTGATTTCGCGGACTGTTGCAGGCTATGTCGTTCTGTGCTACGGTTATTTTGTCAGTTGCTGGATAATGATAGTTGGGGGGCTGGCGATGTCAATGGAACATCATGCAAAAGAGCAACTGACCCGTATTATCAATCTGTTCGGCGTTACCGAAAAATGAAGCGGTTTTTTCCCTGGAGGGCAACATGACAGACTGGTTCGAAAGCAATGTGATCGCCAATAATGTCAGACTGCACTACTATCGCACTGGCGAAATTAACAATCCACCCGTGTTGATCGTCCCTGGCGTCACCGACATGGGCATCGGATACTCTCGAGTGGCACGTGCGCTAGCGAATGACTACGACGTAATTACATACGATAAGCGCGGTCATGGATACTCTGAAAAATTGGAAGCGGGCTATACCTTTGAGGATCACGCGGCCGATTTGGTGGATCTGATATCGGCCCTAGATGTGGAACGCCCGAGAGTCATTGCCCATTCCGGAGGCGCTGCGGCAGCAATCATCGCCGCCGCCAACGATCCAGATCTCATGGCCGGCCTGATTCTCTATGACCCTTGCTGGGGCAGCGGTTGGGGAGGATGGGAGAATACGTGTGTTGGGATGAGCGAGTGGTTCAACGGCGTGGTGTCGCTGTCTCGAGAAGAGCTAACGACAAAGTGGCGCGAAGAAAATCCAACCTGGACTGAGGAAGAGATTACCACACAGGTTGAGAGCAAGGTTCAAGTCAGCCCTCATGTCGTGCAGACTTTCAACCAACCCGAACCGCGGTGGCGGGAGACCTTGCCGAACATTGCATGCCCGATTCTATTGCTGACCGGTGATAAAGACAATGGGCTAATCTCACAGGACGACGTGCGAGCAATGTCAAGTCTCTGGCCGGATGGAAGAGTGGTACAGATTGAGGGTGCAGGTCATATGGTTCATCACGATTGCTATGAACAATTCGTTGAGTCGGTACAGGAGTTCCTGAACGAAAGTTGAGGGGGAATTTGCTAGAGCGTGCTATTTGGGTCTGCAGCATATCTGACTCCTGTACTGTACCCCATCCGTGAGGCCATTTGTCGGCGCTGATGGAAGATAGCGTGTTTGGTATCGTCGTTTTCATAATGCCAGTCTGGTCAACCAACGCCGTCGCGCCAACAGCACATTGTGCGGACGCCGCCGTTGGAGGCGACGATGATCGCTGCCAAATTCAACAACGTTCGCCTCGCTACCAACTTGTCTCTCGGCGGCGCCGCACATGTGGTCGTTGGGCGGCAGGCTTTTTATGCTTTACGCTCTGATCCCCACACCAGACCCATCCCCGCATACACCTCCGATTGATTCAGCAGCCTGCTTTGACCCGTTCCGACGCATCTGCTGGGCGGCTTCTTGAATCCACTCCCGATACAGGCTACAATATAGAAAGAATGCTATTGTCTTGGCGGCCATACATT
>JAHBVF010000026.1 GCA_019637685.1 Caldilineaceae bacterium
ATCAGTTTGCTCGGCAAAAGAATACTCCTCCAGACTTCAGACGGATTACCACGGCTCATCACCAATAGATGCTGACTGGAGGGCAATCAGTGCAGGCTCCAGCGTGGATGATTCTGTCGCATAGGCTCGAGCGAGAGCCTCTGTCACGCTGCTTTGCTGGTGGTGTTGATGTAGGCCGAGAGGGCAACCGTATACAACTCGCTCAGAGAGACGTCAAACTGCTGGGCCAACCGTTCGGCTGACTCATAGACAGGATTGGGGATTTGTATAATTGTGAACATTGCTGCCTTTCCTGTACACAAAACATTTTGCGCTGTGCATCGCCCTACGCATACTATACAGTCCCCTATTCCAGATGTCAACGAAATCATAATGGCCGGGTGTAAATCAGAATAGGGGCAGCCTGCACCCCCTGCACGGGACCGCCCCCCCCCGGAGGAGCAATGGATTCCCCTGCGCGTGGCTGCGGAGGGGACACCCTACAGTCAGGAATATTTGAGCCTGCTGGCGCGTACCGGGCGGCTGGAGGCGGTCAAGCGCGGGCGCAATTGGGTCACCACCCGTGCCGCGGTGGCCGCGTATCGGGCGTCGGTGGGGTAGGAGGGTTGGGGGAAAGTTGTGTCTGGGTAACGGGTCTGGCTACAGAGGGGTGATTTCCTATTGCCTTTCGACTATCCCCACTGCTTTTGTTCAGCACCCATTGGTAGACGTCTATACCACCAACCGATGCGTTTACCTACGACGTTTTTATCTCCTACTGCTCTGCAGACGCGGATTGGGTCTGGGACAGATTGATCCCTCATCTACAGGCGAAAAACTGGTTTTCTACATAGAAGAGCAATTCCGCCTGGGGCCGCCAAGATTGCTCAACTACGAACAGGCGGTGGAGAGCAGTCGCTACGTTTTGCTGATTCTCTCGCCAGAGCGGATGCGCGACGGATACGGCGAATTCACCAGCTTTCTGACCCAGCACAGCAGCTTAACTACCCAGAAATGGCGGACAATTCCCCTGCTCTTGCGTGCTGTATCAGTTCCTCCTCGCATCGACAATTTGACTCGGTCCGATCTGACTGGCGGGCGCGATGAAGAAACCGAAATTGCCCGGCTGATCGCCACCTTGCGTGGCGGATATTCTGACGGCGCAAAGCCACGGACAGCGGCCACCCATCGCCCGCTCGCCAACGCCCATCTGGACTATCTGCGCCGCTGGTTTGGCAAGCAGTGGACTACTGTCAATCTGGCTGACATCTCCCAACGCCAGGAACGAGCCAGCCTGCTGGATGTCTACGTACCCCTGCCTGTAGATTTCGAGCTGGACATCAAAGTCAAAGATCACCAGATTGTGGATTGGTAGGTGCATCGGGAGGTGGGCGCTGAGGGAATGCCCACAGAAGGAACGCCCGCAGAGGCGCAGAAGAGAATTGCGTAGGGGCGGTTTACAACCGCCCGATGGCCCCGCGGAAGACGCAGTTGAAACACACGAAATTGAACCCGCCAAAGAGCGGGTCTGGGCTGATCTGGGCGTGGGTGACACGGTTTGCAGGCGATTGTTACGTTTTGAACAATATTTAGTATCCTCACTCTACCTCTTTGGCTTAGTCCAGTGTGGTGAATAATTCGTGACACTAGCGAGAATGGGATAGAGAAGAACGGGACAAGCCGTTCTTCTCTATCCCATTTTTCCGTAGGTTTGGAGACCCTCGATTTCCTGCAACTCCCGCTGGGCTGTTTCGATCTCGACAGAAGAGTTGGTTTGTGATGCGCTGACAAATCGGCGGATGCTTTCCCTGTAATGTTCTTGGGCAGTGACTATATCGCCCAGTTGCTTCGCCACCCGTGCCAAACCGAGATGGTCCAGACCGCTGCCTTTGTCGTGGTCGATCTGTGCGTGCGCATCCAAAGCCTGCAGAAATATCTCTCGGGCTGCTTCATAGCTGCCGCCCGCCAAGTGTGTCTCACCCAATTCCCGTGTGGAGACCGCATATTTGCCAATATTGCCCTGAGCGGCATAGGTCTGCCTGGCCTGTTCCAGATATTCACAGGCTTTGGAGAAATCTTTTTCCTCTCGTGCGATCAAAGCCAATTGATAGAGACAGCTAGCGCTGCTGCCGGGGTTATTCATACGACGATAGGATTGCAAGCAACTTTCCAGCAGCGCCCTGGCTAGCGTGAAATCCCCATCTTTGCGCGCTTGCCGACCCAATTCATGCAGACAATTGGTGATTCCTGGCACATCGCCCAATTCGTCAAAAAATTCCAGACTCTCGGCGAGATAGCTTTTTGCCCGGGCCAGATCGCCCGTCAGTAGTGCAGTTTCGTACATTCTCTTTGTGCTGTTCGCCAGTTCGCTGGGGCTGCCGAACTGGACAAAAAGGTCGTGGCTCATTTTGACGTATTGGGCCGATTCCGCGTAAAAACCTCGATATTCTGCCAATTGACTCAACGAGCGCAGCACCTCTGCCATCCGCAAAGGATCATCGGCTTCTTGCCAAAAACCCAGGCTTTGGGTGAGGAGTTGGTGTGCCCGATCCACCTTCCCTTGGGGATATAGAACCAGCGCAATCTGATGGTATACGTTGGCTATCCCTTTGTCGTCGCCCAGTCGGGTGTAAATTTCCAGGCACGTGTTGTAATGGCCCAATGCTTCATCTGGACAGTCCTGCTCCCGGTAGGCGTTCGCAGACGCCAGCAGCAGCTTTGCCCGTGCGCTGTCGTCAATAGATAGTGTGTCCAGGCAACGCTCCGCCCAGGCGGAAATGTCCGGCCAAAAACCCTGCTGTTTCTGATAGGAGTGTACAGCCCAGAAGAAGTCGAGCAAATCGTGATCAGCCGGCGATATTGTCCAGGCGCGCTGAATCTGCCCATAGGCTGCGCCAACCTGCGCCCAATCAGTGGGTTCTTGGGTGAGCAGGGCGATATAGTGGTTGCGGTGGAGCTTCTGAACTGAGTTCAGCAGAGTCATATCACAAGGTAACTGCAATTTCCAGGGCATAATCGGCCAACAGGGCATGCATCCAATAGCGGCCCGTTGCTTTGTCGTGTTCGAGAAGCCCCCGTTTCAGAAAGTTCGAAATAGTGATAGCGGCTTCGGCGTGGGAACATTGCCAGACACTAGCCGCGGCTGATATATCCCAATAGAGCGGCGCGCCACCAAAAACGGATGCCATGGCAAATCGAGTACGATCCACCTGACTCAAACGCTCTACACTCAATCCCAAAACCGCACGGAGCGACACAGACTGATTCCCTTCAATCCCTTTGCGCTCCTCGGATTGTACAAGTCCCAGCGGGCTTTTTTTGCCAGACCTTTCATCCAGAAGATCGTGCAGCAATTGCACCATTCGAGAAGGCACATCCGCCTCATTTGCCAATAGACGGCCTGCCAAGGTCAATCCCAGAGGCAGAAATTCGAGCCGGGCACACAGACGCAGGGCATTCGCCCGATCCGATTGCACCATTTGGGGTGTCAGACTTTCCAACAACCGTAAAGAGGCCACTTCGCTGAGCAGGTCGACACGCAGCGTTCTTTCCCGGGTTGCAATGTCATAGGCAATCGGGGGTTCCCTGGTGGTGAAGAGTGTGCGGCTATGAGGTCCGCCAACACGAAAATAACCGGCATGATTGCTGTCCCAGAGATCGTCGATGATAAAAAGGGCGCGTTTTTCATGCAGGGCCGAGCGCAACAGCGCGGTGCAGGACTCTTCGTTTTTCTGTGCCAACAAATCCAGCCCGATTGCCGCGCCCCAAGTTTCCAATACAATGCGAATTTCAGGGTGCGGTCCAAGCTCGGCCCAGAATACGCCATCGGGAAAGAAGTGTCGGACCGAGTCCAGATGACCAACCGATTTGGCCAGGGTCGTCTTCCCGATCCCACCCATCCCACGCAGAGCCAGCGCTGGCACGTTGGTTTTTTCCGACGAGAGTTCCAACGAATGGGCGATCTGCGACAACAACTCGGCGCGGCCCCACACGCCGTGGGAGGGCAGAGGGGGCACCATAAACACAGATTGACGGGATGATTCCGACACAGGTTTTGCAATCTGTGAGATTGTACTGGACGGAAGGTTGCCAGAAGTATCAATGCCGTAGCGCAGGGAAATCAGCCGTTGCAGAATCTCTTGCCGGGAGGTAACCGGCTCCACCGCCAGTTCCGCAGCGATAGCTTCGATGCTTGCCACATCCCGCGGCCATGTTTCGCCGCTGAGCCATCTGGAGACAACACTGGGGCTGGTTCTGGTTCGCGTGGCCAACCAGGCCGCGCTCTTGCCCGATGCGTTGAGGTAGTGGTTGAGGGCTGCCGAGAATTTGCTCTTTCTAAGCAGGGGGGGCATATCAACTTGGACCTTGGCTTGTGAATGGTTTGAGGAACACAAAGCAGGAGCAGAGCGCGCCATTTTGTTTATGATGCACGATCTGTTGTTCCATATGCAAGATATATCATGCTTTACTGAAAGGTGAAATTTCGATTGTACTCCGTCTCGCTTTCCAAAAATTCAGAAAAAGAGACGAAACCTGTCATCTAGAACTCGTTAACGCTGCTTCTTCCCCACGGAATCTTATCAATTCAAAAAAATGGAAGAGAACAATGACCACATCCCCACTAGAATCCATGCAACCCAACGAACCACCTCTAATCCGGGTAGCGACCAATTCAGTACCGAATCTTGTGGCCGGAGCCATTGCCGGTGTCGCCCGTGAATTTGGCTATGCAGAAGTCCAAGCCATTGGGGCGGGGGCCGTCAATCAGGCTGTCAAATCCATTGCCATCGCCAATGCCTATATGGCGGGTGAAAGGCGAGATTTGTCAACACAGATCAGATACAACACCGTCTCTATCGGCGACACCCAGCGGACGGCCCTGCGCTTTCATATTCGCGCGCAGTCTCCGCCGATTATCGCTTTGGCGGCTGACTGAAGCACAGACGACCATCATCCCGGACGAGATCGGGTAGGCCGCGGCCATCTCCGGTGCAGAGGTCCCCGCGGGGATGAGCGTGACCGATGCGCTCAAAGCGAAGATCAGCGCGGCCCGCAGTGGAGTTGGCCGGGCAGTAGTCGAGTTGAGTGCATCTGTCCCAAACAAAAAGTCCCCGACACATCGGAAAGTGCCGGGGACTTTTTGTCCTCGTTACCCCACCTTCAACAATTCCCCCTGCCAGGTGGGATCGCCCAGGGGATAGAAATCCCGGGCCGCCACCTCCTGGCGGATCATTCCGTTGATGAGAAAGAAATTCCAGAGCATAAAGAGATCGGGCCGGTTCACTCGATCTGCACTGCGCCGCAGGATACTGGACCAGGCGTAGAAGCGCTTGCGCGCTTCCAGACAGCCCCGCTGCAACTCCTCCGGCGACATCCGTTTTGGCTGGAAGGGAATCATATTGTAGCGATAGCGCTCGTCCAGCCACCAGGCGTCGTAGAGCAGCCGGCCCTCCTTTTCCAGCCGCTGATAGAGCGGCGTGCCGGGGAAAGGGGTCAGGTGGTTGAAAGCGCCGATATAAATGTTATGCTCTTTGGCAAAGTCAGCGGTCTGGGCAAAAGTCTCCGGCGTGTCTTCGTCGTAGCCAAAGACGAAGGTCAGGTAGAGTTTTACCCCGAAACGGTGCAGGTTGGCCAGGGCCGCGTCATAGCCCCCCTTCATTGTGTTGAAACCCTTGTCCATCGCCCGCAGATTCTCGGGGTTCAGGCTCTCGAAGCCAATCAGCAGCCCTTCGCAGCCGCTGCGGGTGATCAGTTCCAGAAATTCCTCGTCGTGGGCCGCGTTGATGCTGGCCTGGCTCACCCAGCGAATTTTGAGGGGAATCAGGGCCTCGTACAGTTCTTTTGCCTGGCTCATATTGGATGTGATATTGTCATCCACAAAGAAGAAGAAGCGCTTGTTCTGATCCCGCAATGTCTGCAATTCCCGAATGATGTCATCCACCGGGCGGCGGGTCTGGGTACGATCGAAGGCGGTCTGGATAGCGCAGAAGTCGCATTTGAAATGGCAGCCCCGGCCCGCTTCCACCAGACCGATGGGCAAATAGCGTTTGCCCTGAAAAATGGAACGATCCGGGCGCAGACCGCCCAGGGAAGGACGCCGGGCCGCGCGGTAGATTCGTTGCAGTGTGCCGTGGCGGGCGTCGTCGATGAGCGCGGGCCAGATGTCCTCGGCTTCCCCCACCACCAGTGCATCCGCATATTGGGTCACTTCCTCCGGGCAGAGCATCGCGTGGAAACCACCCATCACCACTGGCACGCCCCGCCGCCGGTAGTCGCTGGCAATCTGATAGGCCCGCCGGGCTGTGTAGGTCTCCACACTGATGGCAACCAGGTCTGTCGGCTCGTCCACGGGAATTGTCTCCATCCGGTCGTCGTAGAATTTCACCTCCACATCCGGCGGGGTGAGACCGGCGATGGCTGCCGCGGGCAACGGCTCCATCTGCCAGGTGCCAATATACTTCTGACCGGGTTTGCGGCCAATCGCAGGGTGGACGATTGTCAGACGCATGACAGGCTCCTTGTGGACAGGTGGGTTTGGGAATATGTGCGAGAACAGACCCTCCTATCATACCTGCACCGACTGCCTTCTGCACAACCATCTATTTGGGTGTCTTCAACCGGGATGGCTACAATTGGGAGAGTCAGGCTTCCACATAAGAGCTACCGCGCAGAATTGTCCCATATCTGTTATACTGCGGGGGCGTTCGGTTGGAGAAAGACAGCCAAACATCGGAGACAGACGGGCAACAATTCGCGCTATACTTTTTGTATCCATCTGTTATCCCAACACCTCGTTCTGATTAGGTACTTCCATGGCATCGGCTTTGCTTCCACGCGGTCTCACACGTCAAGTCGTCGTCGTCCTGCTGCTGATTGCCCTGGCTGGGATTGTCGGTGTGAGTCTGGCCGCCTGGCAAGCCGAACGCCAGGCACTGGAAGAGCAGGTCAGCAATCAATTGGAAGTCTTTGCCAGCCTGAAACGGGAACGCCTGCAAAGTTGGCTGAACGAGCGCCAGGCAGACACCAAACTGTTGGCCGTCAACCTGTTGAACCAGGAGCATTTCACCGAGATACTCGACCCGGTCACAGATGAGAAACGGGCCGCCGAGTTCACCGGTTTCCTGCGCGACAATCTGATCGGATTGCAGCGCTCGCGCATGGGGTATATGGAAGTCTCCATGACCGATAAGGACGGGTTGGTTGTGATTGGAACCAACCCGAAAAGGATAGGCAAGCCCGCCCTGCCGCCCGCCAAAGCATTGTCTCGGGTCTCCACCATTGAAGGCAGTTTCTTCTGCGATATCTTTCTGCACCCGGACACGGGCCGTCCGGTCATGGCCTTCGGCCACGTCATCCGGGGCATTGATCTGGCAACCCATCAGCCCACCTCCGAAAGCATTGGCGAAATCGTCACAATTGTGGAGATGGAAAGCACAATCTACCGGTTTCTCGGCCCAATACCCGATCTGGGCAAAAGCGCAGAGACGATGCTGGTGCGCCCAACCGACGATGGAATTGTCTTCCTTAGCCGTCTGCTCTATCTGGAGAATGCCCCCCTTCGCCTCACCGCCGGCTACGAATCCCAGGTTTCGCGGGCCGCGCGGCGCACCGAAATGGGCGATAACGATGCATTCCATTCCACAGATTACTCTGGACAGCCAATTATCGCGGCCTACCGACAGATCGAGCCGGTGGGATGGGGATTGGTGGTCAAGCAGTCCCAGGCCGAGGCATTTGCGCCCGTGTATGATCTGGCCCGGAAAATAGTGGGTCTCACAGCCCTGGTCCTGCTGGGGACAGCCCTGCTTGCCATTCTCCTGGCCCGCACGCTGACCAGACCGATCAGCGCCCTGGCCCAAGCCACCCAGGCCATTGCCGGGGGCGATCTGAGCATCGCACTCCACACCACACGGGATGATGAACTGGGCGCGCTCTCCACTTCTTTTCAACGGATGGCAGACGCGCTGGCCGAGCGACGCCAGGAAGCCCAACGCCTGACCGATATGCTGCGTCGCCGCGCGGATGAATTGGAGTCGGCCTACAGCGATCTGCGCCGCTCGGATCAACTGAAAGACGCCTTTATCCGCAACATTACCCACGAACTGCGAACACCTGTCGCCACGTTGTCCGGCTTTACCGAACTCCTGATGGATGAAGCCGATGACTTTGGCCCGGAACAGCAGGAGATGCTGCAAGTGATTGCAGGCCAGAGCCAGCAGGTCGCAAAACTGGTCAACGATGTGGTTGCCCTGCACAGCGTGAGCACAGCCAGGAACGAGCGCCGGCCTTTGCGAATGTTCGAGATACTCCGGGCCGGGGTGGACGCGTATCGCCAGCCCACAAAATATCGTGACATCTCACCCATACACCAATTTGAACTCTATTGCCCCGAAGATGAGATGGAAGTTATGGCCCATACCGGCCAGCTCACCCGTGTGATCGACAACCTACTGGACAATGCCGTCAAGTTCAGCCCGGAAGGCGGGACGATTCACGTCCAGCTCCGCCACATTCAGAAGCTGGACCGCGAAGGGCGGCCTGTACATTGGCAGGTAGTCTCTGTGGCCGATCAGGGCATCGGCATTGCCGATGGGGATATCCCCCACATTTGGGAGCGTTTCTTTCAGGCCGATAACACAACCACCCGCCGTTTTGGGGGCACGGGCCTGGGCTTGGCCCTTGTCAAAGAGTTTGTGGAAGCGCACGGGGGCGAAGTCTGGGCAGACAGCGTGCCCGGCGAGGGGACGACTGTCTCCTTCTCGCTGCCCAGCTATAGCGCCCCCGAACCAGAAACCACTGGGGTAGAAATCTTTTCGCCTGCCCCGGCTCTTCCCGATTGACACCCCACGCACAGAAGGAGAAACGCGATGGCCCTGTGGCTCACACGCGCAGATGTGGCTGCTGTCCTCTCTATGGCCGACGCCATCGAAGCGGTGTCCCAAGCGTTTCGCCTGCTCAGCGCGGGGGCAGCAACTTTGCCTTTGCGCACCAATATGGCTGTCACGCCGCACAACGGCAGTCTGCTGACAATGCCCGCGCACCTGGGCGGCGGGCTGGGCGGGATCGGCGGGCTGGGCGTCAAACTCATCACCCTCTACAGCGACAATCCGGGCAATTGCAATCTGCCCGCCATTCAGGGCAACTTTGTCCTCTTTGACCCCACAAATGGCCGTCTGCTGGCCGTGATGGAGGCGGGACTGATGACTGCCATCCGCACGGGCGCGGCGGGTGGGGTAGCCGCCCGCCATCTGGCCCGACCTGACGCGGCGGTGGCAACAATCTTTGGCAGCGGCGCGCAGGCACCCCACCAGTTGGAAGCGGTGATCTGCGAACGGCCCGTCGAACGCGTCTGGGTGGTCTCGCGCAGTGCCCAAAACGGCGCACGCTTTGCCGCGGCAATGGCCGCGCGCTATGGCATTCCCGTGCAGGCCACCGCCGACGCAAAAATGGCCGTGACCAGCGCGGATGTCGTCATCACTGCCACGACCAGCCCTACGCCCCTTTTCGACGGGCGCTGGCTGCGTCCCGGAACCCACATCACGGCCATCGGCTCCCACCTGTCCACTGCACGGGAGGTGGACCGCCATACTATCCGACGCGCCACTGTCGTCACCGACCAGACCAGCGCCTGCCTGGCCGAAGCGGGCGATCTGGCCATCCCGCTGGCCGCCGGAGAGATCAGCGAAAACCACATCCACGCCGAAATCGGCCAGATCGTCGCCGGGCAAAAACCGGGCCGCACATCTGTCGATGAAATTACATTTTTCAAATCTGTCGGGCTGGCCGTGCAGGATGTGGCTGTGGCCCGGCTGGTGTTTGAGAAGGCAATGGCGGCTGGTATTGGAACAGACCTGGAGGAATAATGGCTGAACTCATCCCTTTCGATCTCAACAGCGCCGAACACCATAGCCTGCTGGCAGCGCTCTGGAACCGCGACCTGCCAGCAGACCTGGCCATCGCGCCGGAATTTGTCCATTCTGTGACCCGCCCCTTTACGGGCGGCGTGCAGGCCGGGCGCATCGCCGTTGTCGATGGTCAACCTGTGGCCGCGGTGCTTGCCAGCGCCCATCCCCACGCGCCGCCGTCCATGCCCTGCGATGTCGGCTGGATCGACGCCATCGCGGTGGACCCGGCTCACCAGAGGCAGGGCATAGGCCGGGAACTATTGGTCTGGGCCGAAGAATGGCTGAGCGCCCAGGGCGCGGTGACAATCCATACTGGCTGCGGCATCAATTGCCTGACACCGGGCGTGCCAGAATCGGCCATTGCCTTTTTTACAGCTTGCGGCTATGACCTGTGCAACTGGACAAACTGGGACGTAGCACGCAATCTGGCTGACTATACGCCGCCACCCTCCCTGCGCGATGTCCCCGCCGCGGCGCGCCCTGCCCAGCCGGGCCAGGAAGAATGGCTGTTGGGTTTTCTGCGCCAGGAATTTCCAGGGCGTTGGACATTTGAAACCGAGGAAGCCCTACGCCAAGGTGGGCGTATCTCTGACTTTATGTTGCTGTGGACCGAAACGGGCGTGGAGGGCGTCTGCAAACTCACCTTTGAAGATTCGGCCTGGCCGCTGGGCGGTTACTACCCCTACAATCTGCCTCGCCCCTGGGGGCAGCTGGGCTTCATCGGTGTGGCAAAAGAGCGACGCGGCCAGGGAATGGGCCTCTTTTTGCTGGACGCGGGACTGCGCCGCCTGCAGAACAACGGCGTCAATGGCTGTGTCATCGATTGGACCGACCTGTTGGATTTCTACGGGAAGGCGGGGTTTACGCCCTATCATAAATGGGCCGTACTCTGGAAGAAAGTGGGATGACGCGATGAGCGGAGCGTGGACTGAGTTGGAGAAAGTGCTGAAAGAAGCCGTGCCAGAGGTTGCGCCCGGGCTGGTCTGCCGGGTGGAACAGGCCGGGGCGTGTATCTATGAAAACGCGTTTGGCTGGCTGGACCCGGAAGACTGCACCCGGCCTGTGGAGAAGGATTCGCTTTTCGATCTGGCGTCAGTGACCAAACTTTTTACGACAGCAGCTTTCTTGCGTCTGGTGGATGGGGGCTACGTCGGGCTGGATCAGCCCTTGACCCACGTGCTGCCTGAATTTGGCGGGGTGCGGCTGATTGGCGACGCCGAAGACCCACTGGCCAAGACGCCCCTGCCTGCCCCTCCCCAGCGCGCGGGGGAAGCGGTAGCTGCCCGCCGCGTCACTTTTCGTCACCTGCTCACCCACACCAGCGGTCTGCCTGCCTGGCGCAGCGTCTATGCCCAGTGCGGTCCACCGCCGCGCCTGCCCTTGCCCAATGACGAATTGGATGAACGCCAGCGCCATGCCCTTGCCGCGCTGACCACCTATCCCTTTGTGGCCCAGCCGGGGGAAAGCTATCTCTACAGCGATATCGGTCTGATGCTGCTGGGGTTTGCTGTGGCCCGGCTCAGCGAGCAGGGGCGATTGGATCGGGCGCTTCGGGCGCTCGTTACAGAACCGTTGGGGATGGGCGCGCATTTTGGCCCGACGGCAGAGGAGCGGGCTTACATCGCGCCCACGGAAAGGTGCGCCTGGCGAAATCGGCGGCTGACAGGTGAAGTCCACGACGAGAACGCCGCGGGATTGGGCGGGGTGGCGGGGCACGCGGGTCTCTTTGCCAGCGCCGCGGATGTTTGCCAATTGGGGCGGCTATTTTTGAATGGGGGGGAGGGGCTGTTGTCTCCAGCGCTGGTGGCCGAGAGCGTTCGAGAGCAGTACGCCAGTCCGGATGGGATTCGGCGGGGGCTGGGCTGGCAGTTACGCAGCGATCCCAACCCGACGTGCAGCACCGCATTCAGCCCCGCCAGTTTCGGCCACACAGGCTTCACCGGCACTTCCCTCTGGTGCGACCCCGCGCGGGAACTCTGCGTGGCATTGCTCACCAACCGGGTCTATCACGGCCGGGACGCGGCGGGGATTGTGGCCCTGCGTCCGCGGGTACACAGCGCTGTCGTTGCTTCGCTCTAACGCCGGCATAGGCATACCCGTCTCCCCCCCGTTCAAAAACAGCCGCCCCCTGGCGCGCGAATATCCGTTCCGGTCCGAGAGGCGAAAAGGATAGAAGCCCCGGGTTTCTCCGGGCCGGTGGCGATGCTGCCGGACAGTTCGCTGGCAAGTACATCGGCGGTGTTGGCTGTGTGAATCCGTGCCCTATTCTGAGGGCAAGCGGTACAATTCCTCGAGTGTAGCGCTGAAACCCATCGCGGCCAATTCACGCGCTACATAGGCCAAGGCCGCGTCTTCCAGGGATTGGGGATACTCCACATTCCACTGCTCACAGATGAGCGGGCCGTGTTCTTGCAGTATGCGGGCCAGACGCAGTTGGAAACGGGCCAACGCCTCCAGCGTCAATTCTGGCAGGAACGTGGCCCCCTCGGCCAGTTGGCGATATTCCGGCGGCAGAAAACCGTTGAGTGCCTTCACTCCCCGGTCTTTGCGGATGCTGCTCGCCAGGCTCAGCACATCGGTGAGCAGGAGCAGTATCAGGAAATTGCCCGCCGCGCCAATAATCTTTTCGTCCCGGCCCAAAGCCACGGGCAACATCGCAACACAGCGCCAGAATTCGGGGATGGCCCGCTCCAACTCTGCCGCGGCCTCGGCCTGGGAAAGTTCTGTGCCCGGATTCGGTTTCCACGTGAGCGTGCTCTCCTCGGCAAAAAGCACCTGTGTCTGCCCCTCCACCACTTGGGCATTCTCCCCGGAATGGAGCCATACATCCAGCCGCATCCCCTCGTCGGTCATGGCGTTGACCATCTGGCCGCCAAACATCAGCCGATAGAGGACAAGCGGGCGCAGGGCTTCCAGCCAATCCCGCACGCCAGCTTTAAAGCCGTCGCTGTGGGCCGGGTCGATGAGCAGATGCGCGTCCACATCGCTCCAGCGATCGGCAATGCCTTTGCCAAAACTGCCCGCCAGCCACGCGGCGCGGACGCGGGGATCGGTTTCGGCGGCGGCGGTGAGAGCTTCGATGAATTGAGTTTGCATCAGTGCTTTCCCGTGGTATTGGAAACGAACTCGTATAGCCGACGCCGCGTTTACGTCCATCGGACGGATATGGGCCAAAATCATCGCGCAGAAAGGCTACGGGCAGCCGGAGGTCTTCGCTGTGTTTGATGGGCAGGCACAGTAGCGGGTTGTCATCGGATTGGCTCGAACGGCAGAAAAATTGAAACAGATTGGCTGGAAGAAATGCGAAGTGTGAAACGCGAGAGCGCCCGAATCCTCCCACGCTTTACGAACCATTCGTCACGCATTGCTTGTCAGTCCCCCATAGCGGGAGCCATCTCCTGGATTTGGACTTTTGGGGTTCGCTCGCCCACCAGCCACGCGCCCACAGTTTGGGCTGCGGGCTGCAATAGAGCGCAGACCGCAAAGGTAATAAGGACTGTCAACAGGTGGTCCAGGGCGGTGAAGCGGGTGAGATAGGGCAGGTAGATGAATTGGATAGTAGGCAGGGCGATGACGACAAAGCCTGCGGTGAAGGCCGCTGCTTCGATTAGTACCTGATGCACCCGTTTCCGATGGGAACGCTGCGCGGTCAGATCGAGCAGGACTGCACCCAGCACAAAGACGAGGGTCAGCCGAGGGGGCGCGCCGCTGACCACTTGGGCAAAGGCTGAACCGAGAATGCGCCAGGCGAAGAAGAACAGAGCAACAGTCGTTGCCGTCCACGGGCCGGGGACCAACCGCCGCCCCAGGGAGATAACAAAAAAGGCTAGTCCGCCCAGAATCACTGGATAGAGCCAACTGGGACGCTCCAATATAAAACCGGTTACGGTCCGAATCTCCCACTCCAATACACCGATAAGATAGGCTTCATTGAGCATCACCGCCAGCAGCAGCAGAATGAAGAGGGAGAAGCCGCCTCGGTTTTTCACTTGGCCGCGGGATTGGAGCAGCAGGCCGATGGCACAAATGACGGTTGTCGCCGAAGCCATCACCAGAAAGATGTGTGGCGGACTCCAGGCAGTCAGGTCGATGCCGTAGATTTCGTGCCAGATGGCGTCGCCGGGCACGGAGAGCAGCCCATAGCCTGCGGCCAGGACGGTTGCGCCCACATACGGGTTGCGACGTACCCATAACCGGGGGTCGCGAATCCCAGCAGCGATATTTGGCTTTGCCAGGGCTACCAGCCCGGCCACAGCCACGGCAAAGGAGAGCAAAAAACCAGCATAAAGCATCAGATGGGGCGGCCAGAGAAAATCCTCGCCCCCGGGCACAATGCCCGTGACGACGTGCTCGCTGGCATCCCAATAGCCGCCCACGGAAAAGAGAAAGACGCCCAGTGCGATAAGCAGGCCGAAGGTGCGGGAGGTGGCTGCGGATACGGACAGAGCGTTCTCCACCTGCTCTGCCACTGGCGACACAAAGAGCCACCAGGCCATCAGGCCAATACCACCAATGGCGAGCGTGGTGAAGATCGCGCCTTCCCAGAAGAGTGATTGTCCCATTGCTAATCCTTCTTTCTCAAGCTATTCTTTGACTCTACTGCAAAAAAGGTCAATTTCACCGCAGAGGACGCGGAAGCAACGCGGCGAGATTCAGGAGAGAATCCTTCTTTTTATCAGTGTCTATCAGTGGCTCAAAAGGCTTTTTTCAGTAGAGTCAAAGAATAGAACACGGATTGGACCGGATCAGGCAGATGCACGCGGATCTCTACGCAAGAGGATTGTACCAGCACTTTCCACCGGACAGAAAGACCGCCTGTTACGATTGCAAATAACCTACGCCACAGTCAGCCACCGTATGCGTCGAATATCCCCGTTTTTTTGCCAGCCAAAAGCCCTCCAACACCTCCGAAAAACGCATGTTCAGCCCCCCATTACCGTGCGGTTTTTGGTGAACCCTCGACCGATAATAATGCCGGTCCCGTTAACGCCGACAGCCGTCTCACCAGAGTAATCCGGCTTGACGGCTGTCGTCTCGATAATTCTGGTGGGCGAGGAGGGACTCGAACCCACGACCTCACGGATGTGAACCGTGCACTCTAACCAGCTGAGCTACTCACCCGAACACGGAATAGTATACGCATCTCGCTTGGATTTTGCAAATTGCTCCAATGCTGGGACAATGGAGGATATTCACATATTCAATACTCGACATCTCTTGTATGCCACTCTTTTTTCGCTATAACCGCTATCTCCAACGCGTCTTCTTTGTTCTGGTCATTCTGGCTGGTCTCTATGGCTGGAACTACGCGGTCACCCACTGGAGTTTCGATCTCAGCCTCTTCGATCTCTCCGCGCTGATCGACCAGACCGATTGGATGGAGACAATTGCCGCGCTGCTGGAACAGGCGATTCAAATATTCCTGGCACTGACCAGCAGATAAGGGCCGTTCAAAGAAAATAAATCCCCGATCCGGCGACAATTTCCCTGAACGGCTTGGGCTTTTCCAAATCAATTTGGGGAATTTATTTGTTGGAAAAGCCTAAGTTAAACAAAAAGGCTGCCAAGTCCTGAGGACTTGGCAGCCTTTTTGTTTAACGCTAATTCGGGTCATATTTGCAGCGCTGACCGTTCTGCCCATTGAAATAGATACAGAGCAGAACATAGGCCCGGCGGAAGTGCTGTTCATTCACTTGCGAAGGCTCCATAATCGCCCACCAGTACTGCTCTTCATCCTGGGGGTTGCCGTCGTTCATCCAGTCCAAATTGGGCATTGTGAGCAGACTCATCAGCCCGATCCAGGGCTGCCAATTGGCCGCGGCATACTCATAGGCCCGTTTCAAATACTCCGACTGAACAAACTCGTCGATGCCCGCGTCCGCGCCGTGCCACTTATAGCTGGGGTTGACCGGGTCGTAGGTCCAGCCGAATTCCAGCACAACAACCTTCTTGTTTGTATCTCCGTAGCGTACCATAATGGCGCGGATATCTTCCACGTGACGGAAAGCAAAAAAGCGGTAGCCGCCATACTTTTGGTCCGCGGCCGCGGTGGCCGGGTCCAGTTCTGGGGGGGCTGCAAAGCCAGCGCCGTGGACGCCCAGGGCATCGAAATAGCCGGTGCTGTTGCCGCCCATGGCCTGGTACATCTGGTCATAGAACTTGTCGTCGGGCATGGCAATGGCGCTGTCGTCCCCTGTGGGGGCCATGCCCGCGTTGATGACGACGGCGTTGGGGTTGGCCCGCTTGATGGCCGTGTAGGCCTGGCCCAAAAAGTTCACATATTCGGCCGGGTTGGGCCGATTGTTCCCCCACTCCCGGGCCAGGTTTGGCTCGTTCCAGATTTGATAGGCCTGAATACAGCCGACCGCGCCCGGCGCACAGTTGTAGCGGCTGGCCAGGGCCGCCGCGAAGTCGGCAAAATTGGCAGCATTTCCGGGGGGATGACCAGCCCAAAAATTGGTCTTGTCCGGGTCGCTGGAAAGACGGGCAAGCAGTTTCAGCCCGCTCTCATTGGCCTGTTGGACCACCCGGTCGGCAATCGACCAGTCGTACTGCCCCTTGCCCGCGCCCTCAATTGTCTCCCACGCAAAGGCCTGCTTCACCCAGCGGAAACCGGCGTCCTTCATCAATTCCAGGTCCCGGTGGGCCACTTCTTCCCGCCACCAGAGAAAAGCCTGGCCGCCGAAGTCCGGGCTGGTCATCGACGCATTGAGAAAAGTACCAGAGGCGGTGGGGGCGGTCGTGGCCGCGGCAGGCTGATTGTTGGCTGTGGACTGGCTGGCAACGGGTGCGCCGCCTTTCAGCGCGGCCAGATCACCCTCCACTATCAGAAATTCCAGAGATGTCCAGCCAATAGCTGCGCCATTTTCCCCGAGCTGCGCCCACTGGCCGTCGTCGGAAAGCGCCACAATCTCGAAACGCTGTCCCTGGGTGGCTGCACGCAGAATATCAAAAGTGGTGCCTGGCCCGGAGCGCACATTCAGTTCTGTCGCGTTGATTGTCCCATAGACTGGCTGGACAACGACCGCGGGGGCCGCAGGCTGGGCTGCTGCCGGGGGAACCGGTGTGTCTGTGGGGGCAGGCGCAGACTCCACCTGGGCGGGCACGGGCGTTTTGGTGGGCGTGGGGGTCGCTTCTTCTTCACTGCCGCCACAGGCTGTCAGCACAAAAAGCGCAAGCACACCCACAAGCAAAAGTGTGAAATAGGGTTTTCGATCGGTCATCAGCGATTCCTTTGGCTGGAAAGCCAATCGTTCAGGTGGTTGATGGGCAGACTGGAGATGCCTCTATTGTACGAGGCAACGGAGAAAAGGAGAAATTGGTTCCTCACTTCCCCATCCCTTGCAGCGCGCTATAGACAGGCAGGGGACTCCAGTCGTTGCGCACAATCCCCCATTGGGCTTTCTCCGTGCCATTCGCCACCACCCGGAAGTTGAGATTCCACAGAAAGGCCGGGCCGACCCAGCCCCAAGCCCGCATCATCTGATAGGCTTCCACTGTCCAGGCGGCCTGCTCTTCGTAGCTGTTGTCGTTGGCATAGGCATAGGCCGGGTGGAACGCGCCCCCCGCGGCCCAGCCAAATTCTGTGGGCCAAATGGGCAGGTTGGCCGCACCGTAGACAACGGCAATGTTGCGGTAGCCCTCCATTGTGCTGCGGAAGCTCCAGGAGTGGTGAGGGTTGTCGCAGGCGCCGTTGAATGTATTTCCCGATTGTTGAATGGCCGCGCAGGCGTTCTGCCAAGTGACGTTGGCGGGCACATTGTAGCCGCTGGGATGGGCACCGATGCCGTCGGCGTAGCGGGCTACCCCCTGCTTGAACATCTCCTCCAGATAGCGGAAGTCGTCCATGGCAAAGCCGCCGTTGTCCCCGGCCGGGGTCAGCGCGCCGCTGATGACGTAGATGGACGGGCAGGCGGCTTTGATGCTGGCATAGGAGGGAGCCAGCAGCCGCACATATTCTGCCGGATCGAGGGGTTTGTTGCCCCATTCGTAGTGGAGATTCTGCTCGTTCCAAATTTCAATGGCTTTCAGCGATGAACCGCAATATTCCCGGGCCAGCGCGCCCACAAAATTGGCAAGCGTCTGGGGGTCAGCCGGGGGGCCGCCCACACTGGCGTCAAAGCCCGGCTCCCGGGCCCAATCCGGCGCGTTGACGACGCTGAAGAGCAGGTTGATGCCCCGCTGATTGGCCGCGCCAATAATTGGCCCGATGTCGCCAAAGCCGTACTGGCCGGGGCTGGATTCAAAGATGCGCCATTCGATCTGTTGCTTCATCCACGAAAAACCCATTTCCCGCGTCTTGTCCATGGCCAGCCCTTCCTGGCCGGTGTGGATGATGTGGGCCTGGACGCCGTAGCCAAAGCCGATGCCGGGCAGGGCCGCGGCCCGGGCAATTGGGACGGCTGCCGGGGCCGGGGCTGGGGCCGCGGCAGAGGCTGGAGCGGCTGGAGCGGCTGTCGGTGTTGGCTGGGGGCGGGGCGGAATCTCTTCCTCGCTTAGCTGGGGGATGCCATCCAATGAGCCGTATAGAGTAGTCAGCCCGGCAAACAGCCAGAGTTTGTCTTCCTGGCCCGGCAGTTCCACCTGATACCACTGGCGCTCTGGGCCGAGGGCCACAATGCGGGCCTGGGTTCCTGTGTCTACACCCGTGGCAATGGGATAATCGGTGCCTGGCCCGCGGCGCACATTCATGCGCGGCGGGGTGGTCACAGCCACTGGCCCGGCAGAGGTGTCGATGGTAACTTCGGCGGCGGCTTCGACAGTGGCTTCAGCCTCTTCTTCCACGGCTGGGGTTTCTGCGGAAGCCGGGGTGGGGGCCGTCGTTGTAATAGAAGCCGTCGTTGTGATAGAAGCCGTCGTTGTGACAGGGATCGCCGTGGGCGTAGGGGTTATCTGTGCTGTGGCGGAAAGGACAACTGTCGTCGAAATCGGTCCTGTGTCAGTGGCTGTGTCAGTGGTTGTGACAGCCTCGCTGGAAGATGCCGCACGTGCGGTGTCTGCACTGCTCTCTTCTCCTGTATTCTGTTGGATATCCAGCAGCCATTTCGCCAGCCAGACCGGGCCGTCGTAGCCGTCGATCTGGACCCGTGCCCACCGGCCATCTGTGTTCTCGCCGATGATTGTCACTTCTGTCCCAGCGGAGATGCTGCCCAATACCCGGTAGGTGGTGGCTGGCCCGGAGCGCACATTCATGCGCGGCGGGATTGTCACAGCGGTCACTGTGTCGGTAGATTCCTGGGCAGTGGATGTTGCCAGTGCAAAGCTGGGCAGACCCATCAAAAGCAGCAGCAGGATAAAGGAGAGAATCAAGGGGCGGGACACTCGACGGCGCATGGGGACTCCTGCACAATAGGCTCAAGGGAATAGGATTCAGTACCGCTCCATTGTACCGAGAGGCTCTGGAAAGCTGAAATTGGAAGGGGGTGCTGGTTTTTTTACGTCGCTCTTTGGGTGCGAACAGAGAGTGCAAGCCGACTGAGTGGAGCGTCAACTTGGGCGTAGAAGTTCGACTTTTCAGAAAAGTCGGACTTCTGTAGTCGAATAACTTTGTTTCCAGTGTACTGAGGCTGAACGCATTCAGAGAAAGCTTTTTTTGTCCACCCCGCGGTTACTTCTGGAGCAGCAACGCCGGTTGAACTTGTCGAAAGCCAGGCACAGGTCTACGCGAGATCGCCGTCTGATCTGCTGGTTTCGACAGGCGCAACCGGCGCTATCGGAAGGGATTGGTACAGTTTCGCGTCTGTATCAAAATTGTCGGGCAGATGGAATGCCTTCGTGTCTTTGCAGTGTCTTTACAAAATTTGGCTCAGGAAAAGCTTGGTACGCTCGTTCTGGGCGTTTTCGAAGAAGTGTTCGGGCGTGCCGACTTCCACCACCGAGCCGGCTTCCATAAAGACGACTCGATCCGCCACCTCTTTGGCAAAGCCCATCTCGTGGGTGACTACAATCATTGTCATGCCAGACTCGGCCAGTTCTTTCATTACGTCCAACACTTCTTTGATCATCTCGGGGTCCAGCGCGGATGTCGGCTCGTCGAAGAGCATTATCTTGGGTTTCATGGCCAGCGAGCGGGCAATCGCGACCCGCTGCTGCTGGCCGCCGGAGAGTTGGCCCGGATGTTTCAGCGCCTGTTCGGGGATGCCCACCCGCTCGAGCAGGCTCATCGCGTTGGCCTCTGCATCGGTCTTTTTCTCCTTGCGCACCTGAATCGGGGCCAGGGTGATATTTTCCAGCACAGTCAAATGGGGGAAAAGGTTGAACTGTTGGAAGACCATTCCGGTCTCCGAGCGGATCTTCTCGATGTTGCGCACATCGTGGGTCAGGGGAATACCGTCTACAATAATATCCCCGCTCTGGTGCTCTTCCAGCCGGTTGATACAGCGGATGAACGTGGATTTGCCTGAGCCGGACGGCCCGATAATCACCACTACCTCCTGGGGCTTCACGCTCAGGCTGACATCCCGCAGTGCGTGATACTCCCCATACCATTTATTCACCTGATTGCAGACAATAATGTGTTCGTTGCTAGATTGTTCGGACATGGAAGTCTCCCATAAAACGCCGCGGCGCGACCAGAATGTGACAGATTAACGGTTGGCAACAGCCAGGCTTGTCTCGAGGCGGCGACTGGTGTAGGACATGGAATAGCTGAAAATCCAGTAGAGCAGGCCGATAAAAGCGTAGACTTCCTGGTGGGTTCCCAGCCAATTGGGGTTGCCCAGAATACTGCGGGCAATGCCCAGCAGATCGAAGAGACCGACCAGCGCCACCAGCGAAGTGTCTTTGAAGAGGCTGATAAACTGGCCTACCAGCACAGGAATCACCGCGCGCAGGGCCTGGGGCAAAATGATATACGTCATGGACTGAAAGGCGCTCAGCCCCATAGCATCCGCGGCCTCGTACTGGCCTTTGGGAATCGATTGCAGACCGCCACGCACATTCTCGGCCGTGTAGGCCGCGGAGAAGAGTGTGATCGCGGCCAGGGCGCGCAGTGCCCGGTCAATTGTCGGGAAGCCGTCGGGCAGGAAGAGCTGCAACATCACCTGGGCCATAAAGAGCAGGCTGATCAGCGGCACGCCCCGGATAAATTCGATGTAGAGCACCGAGACCATCCGAATGGCGGGCAGTTTGGATTGTCGACCCAAAGCAAGCAGCACGCCCAAAGGAAAAGAGATGGTGATGCCAAAGACGGCCAGAAGAAGCGAAAGCAACAGACCGCCCCAAAGGGTTGTGGGAACGCCCGCCCAGATGCCCGTCTCGCCGGAACCGCCGCGCAGAATAATCAGCATCACCACGGCGTAGGCCAGCAGCGCCCAGACGCCGAGACTGCTGCGCTTTTCCGGCACGAAACGGCCGATGCCATAGCCGATCAGCGCCGCCGCCTCCATAACCAGCAGATATATCCGCGTCTCCCCACTAAAGAAGGGAACCAGCAGGAGAAGCAATGGGATCGCGAAGACGACAATCAGTTCGCCCTGGATCAATTTTGTGTTGGCTGCCCAGGCAAAACCGACGACAAAGGCCAAGAGAATCAGCACTATCCAAAGCCGGACCGCCTGTTCCGCTGGGTACTGTCCCCGCATAATCAGATTGATATTGGCCGGGATGACTTCCCAGCGGGCGGTGTTCAGCGCCCAGTTGAAAAAAGGGCGCAACAGGGCCAGGATCAACCCCAGCGTTATGATAGTCAATACCGAGTTTAGCCAGCCGTCGAAGAGGTTTTTGTGCAGCCATCCCAGAACTGTGGAGCGCTCGCTGGGCGGCGGCTGGGCCTTGCGCATGGATGATTGTACCGCAGGTGCCATAAGTTTCTTCCCCACTCAATGAGAACGCAGGACGGGTTTCTCGCCTGCCGGTGTTGATTCGGGTGTCGGCTAACGCTCGATCAGCTTAATCCGCTGATTGTAGAGATTCATAAAGAAGGATGTGGTCAGGCTGAAAAAGAGATAGACCCCCATAATCAGCGAAAAGACTTCAATCGCCCGCCCGGTCTGGTTGAGAGTTGTACTGCCCACAGCGAAGAGATCGGGATAGCCCACAGCAATCGCCAGGGACGAATTTTTGGTCAGATTCAGGTATTGGCTGGTGAGGGGCGGGATGATCACCCGCAGGGCCTGGGGGAAGACGACCAGACGGAGTGTCTGGAAGCTGGTCAAGCCCAGCGCGGTGGCTGCTTCCCGCTGGCCTTTGGAGACCGATTGGATACCCGCCCGCACTGTTTCGGCAATAAAAGCTGCTGTGTAGATGGTCAGCCCGGACAACAGGGCCATAAATTGTTGGCTGAAGACCCGCCCGCCCTGGGTGTTGAACCCAACCAGTTCCGGCGTTGTCAATGTGAGAGGCTGGGGCAGCACAAACCAGCCAACAGCGCCAACAGCGGCAAAGGTCACCAGAAACCAGAGCGTGAGCAGAGGCATACGACCCGTGCGCTTGCCCTGTTCTTTCAAAAGGCGGGCCACCACATAGGCCAGAATCAGCCCGGCTATCAGCACAATGCGATAGGTGGGCCAGGATTCGGTTGGCAGCCCCCAGGGGATGGACATTCCCCGGTTGCTGAGGAAAATGGGGCCAGGCAAAATCAGGGCTTCTGCCACACGGGGCAGTTTGAAGAATACCGCCTGCGCCCAAAAAATGAGCAACAGAAGCAAAGGGATGTTGCGAAAGATGTCAATGTAGACTGATGCAATCCGGCTGACCAAAAAATTGGTGGAAAGCCGCATCACACCGATGAATACCCCCAACAATGAGGCAAAAATGATTCCCAGTACGGCGACCTGAAATGTATTGAGCAGGCCAACTACAAGTGCTCGAAAATACGTTTCTGATCGGCCGTATTCGATCAGACTCTCGCCGATATCAAAACCGGCGGTGGAACGCAGAAAACTATAGTCAATGGCCACACCCAATTGGGCGCGCAGCGCGCTGACCATATTGTTGTAGAAGTAGCCAAGCAGACCCACCACAAGGCCAACGACCACAATCTGGCTAATTACGCCCAGAACGCGTTCGTCTCGGTAGAAGGGGGGCTTGGCCTGGCTGGCCGCGATTTGTTGCATCGTGCCTCCGTCTTGCCTATCTATTTGGTCGATGGGGATGCACAGGGGATGCGCAACCGGAGAAGAAACCGAGAAACCGCCCCGGAAGCGTGTGAGCTTCCGGGACGGTCTTTCAGTGACCGGACTTTACATAAACGCCGACATTTTTGGGTTGAACTCTAGCGAATCGGGGGGGCGTAGATCAGGCCGCCATTGGTGTATTGGTTGTTCAAGCCACGGGGCAGGTTGAATACTGTGTCCGGGCCAAGATTGGCGTTGTAGATCTCGCCATAGTTGCCGACCTGCTTGATAACATTCACAAAGCAGTCGTTGTCCAGACCGATCTTGGCACAGTATTCACCTTCCAGCCCCAACAGTTTCTTGATGTTGGGGTCTTCTGTATCCATAAAGCTGTCTACATTGGTGCTGTTGATACCCATCTCTTCCGCTGTGAATGTAGCATAGACAACCCAGCTCACCAGATCATACCACTGGTCATCGCCGTGGCGCACTGCCGGTCCCAGGGGTTCCTTGGAGAGGGTGAGGTCCAAAATTTCGTTGGCGGAAGGGTCTGCCAAGGTGGTGATACCGGATGCAAGCCCGGACTTATCGGTCGTCCAGGCATCACAACGCCCTTCATCATAAGCGGTAGCCACTTCGTCGCGGGTCTCAAAGACAACCGGCTCGTAGCTGACGCCAGCCGCGGCCATCTGGTCAGCCATATTCAGTTCGGTGGTAGTGCCGGCAAGCACACAGATGGACGCGCCGTTCAGGTCCTGCAGCGTCTTGATACCGCTGTTTTTGCGGACAAGCAGGCCCTGGCCGTCATAAAAGGTGGTGGGGGCAAAGTTCATGCCCAGGTCGGTTTCCCGGGACATAGTACGAGTGGTGACACGGATCAGCACATCGGCCTCACCGCTCTGCAGCACCGTGAAGCGCTCGGACGCGGTGGCGGCACGAATTTCTGCCTTGCTGGGATCGCCAAAGATAGCAGCGGCCAACACCTTGCAGTAGTCCACATCAAAGCCGCTGAATACGCCTTCCTCGTTCACAAAACCAAATCCGGCCAAATCGCCGCGGCCCACACAAATAATCTTGCCTCGCTCCTTCACAATATCCAGGGTGGACTTGGCCTCCGTCTGGGCCACAGGCGCGGCTGGCTCTTCGGCTGTGGTAGGCGCTGGACCCGCGGACGGGGAGAGACAGGCAGCGATGATCATACCCACAACCATGGATAGGGTCAACGCTACAGTTTGAATCTTTTTGCCTTTCAACATTGCTTTCTCCTTCTGATAGCAACTAAGCAGTACGTGGACGAAAAAATGGGAATATGTCAATGATAGGAAAAGAAACGCGCCGGGGTGCAATGGCCGAGCCGTTTGGAAATTTGGGAGCAACAATGGGGAAAAGAGCGCCCTGACCTGGAAAACTGCACCTTCGACAGATTGCAACTTTCTGCGTGAAATCGTTTCTGGGCATTAGAAAACCCCGATTCAGTGTGCGTAAGCCGACAAAATGTAGACGAATGATTTGGTGGATATATTGACCCAACCGACCCAATTACGGGGAAATACACTGAGGTGTCAATTTTGTGGTAGATTTACGTTCAGCGGACACCTGTTTTGTGAGGCTCTCGCCTCTGCGTGCCTATCGCACTTCGTTCGGAGATATAGATACTATACAGGGTTTGAACGATATTTGCAACTTAACTATTGGGTTATTGTAAGCGGTTTCACAGGCCAACTGGTTTTAGCAAATCACCCGGTCGTTTGGTTATCTCATTGCCCTGCGCTATAATTTTCAAAATCTATCTTTTGGGGAGAATGTGCATGTCAACCGATTTGGTCAATTCCATTGCTACTGTTCTTGGGATCGCAGTCGCGCTCCTGGGTGCTTTTTTCTTTGCCTTCTGGATTGCTATGGGTATCTGGACATTCAATGACATCCGTTCCCGAACCCGGGATTGGCTGGCGATTGGCCTGGCCTGTCTTCTCACCCTCATCTTTCCAGTGGTCGGTTTGATTCTTTATATGATGATACGTCCCAAGGACTCCTTGGCCGATGTCTACGACCGGGCGCTGGAAGAAGAAGCAATTTTGCGGGAGTTAGAGGAGACCGTCACCTGCCACCACTGCGGTGTGCCCGTCAAAGACGAATGGGTCTTCTGCCCCAACTGCCACAGCCAGCAACAGTATGCCTGTGCCAATTGTGGCACGCTGGTTCGCCACGAATGGGATATCTGCGTGCGTTGTGGCACACCCCAGGCCGGGGTTGACGAAGGCTACAGTCCGCCACCCCGCCAACCGATCGATCCCCGTGTCGCCGAGACCAATCTGGGCTATCGGCCTGTGCAAATGGGGGAGTAGACGGCAATCGCTCTGCACACAAAGAGAGGGGTCTCGTTCAGCGAGACCCCTCTCTTTGTGTTTCTACGGTCTTTTTTGTTTCTACGGCATAGAATAATGGGCGTGTGAAAATGTGCCGGTTTTATTGGTTTGACGCTCCCCCCATCTGCTGGCAAAATAAAAGCCACGTTTGTCCCTATCCTATCCACACGTCTGGACTTCCCCTATGAAACGTATCGCCGCCATCATCACCGAATACCGTCCTGGCTCCCACGCGGATGTGGTTGTCACCAAATTTCTCAAAGGCTTCCCTACCGACGAAGGACTGATTCCACCCCAGGTGGAGATTGTCTCCATGTACGTGGACCAGTTCGCCGAGAACGATCTGAGCCGCCAGTACGCGGCCGAACACAACGTGCCCATCTACAACAGCATCCCCCGCGCCCTGACCCTGGGCGGGGACAAACTGGCTGTGGACGGGGTGCTGCTCATCGGCGAGCACGGCGACTACGCCTGGAACGAGAAGGAGCAACACCTCTACCCCCGCAAATACTTTCTGGAACAGATCTGCGGGGTGATGGCGACCAGTGGCCGGGCTGTGCCGGTCTACAACGACAAGCACCTCTCCTACAACTGGCACGACATCCGCTGGATGTACGACCGCATGGCCGGGCTGGGCGCGCCTTTTATGGCCGGCTCTTCCCTGCCTTTGGGCTGGCGTTCCCCCTGGCTGGAACACGAAAAGGAGACGCCGATTCAGGCCGCGCTGGCCGTGGGCTACAGCGGGCTGGACATCTATGGCTTTCACACCTTGGAAGTGCTGCAATGTATGGTGGAGCGGCGTGTGGGCGGGGAGACCGGCGTAGCGTCTGTCACCTGTCTGGAAGGAAACGCCGTGTGGGAGGCCGCAGAAGCAGGTCGCTGGGATCGGCGGCTGGCCGAGGCCGCCTGCGCGCCCATCGACGCCGACCGCAAGCCCGCGGGATCGATGGAGGAAAATTGCCCCAACCCCGCGCTCTTTCTGGTGGATTATAGCGACGGAACCCAGGGCGGGGTATTGATGCTCAACGGCTATGTGGAGACACTGGCCTACGCCGCCAATGTGGGCGGCGAGATCAGCGGCACAGAATTCTATTTGCAGGACGGCGATCCCCACTGCCACTTCAGCTATCTCAGCCTGAATATCCAGGAGATGTTCCTCAGCGGTGTGCCCACCTATCCGGTGGAGCGCACACTGCTCACATCGGGCGTGCTGGAGGCCGCGCTGGATTCCCGCTATCAGGGCCACGTGCCTGTGGCAACGCCCCACCTCAACATTCAGTATCAGAGCTACGATTCCATCCCCTGGCGACCGTTAGGCACGCGCCCGACGGGGGCCTGTCTGCTGCCTTTTCCCTAATTCCCACCCAACCCCCACCCATTTCCAAGCGGAGAAAAATCCATGCGAGCTGTGCAAGTGATGGCCCCTGGCCGGGCCGAATTTGTCGAGACGCCTATTCCCGAACTGATTCCGGGCCACGCGCTGGTGCGTACCCGTCGTCTTTCCCTCTGTGGCAGCGATATTTTTATGCTCCACTACGCGCCGCCGGAGAGCTATCCCTTCCCACCCGGCACATCCGGCCACGAAATGGTGGGTGTGGTAGAAGCTGTGGATGCACCCGGCTCCGGCATCGAGCCGGGAATGATGGCGCTGACGCTGGTGATGGGCAACGCGGCCATGGCCGAGTATTATCTGGCCCCGGTGGAGCACGTGATTCCCTTGCCGCCGGACAAACCTATTGAAGAACTGTTGCAGGCCCAGCAGTTGGGCACAATTATTTACGCGGCCAAGCATCTGCCCGGCCCGGTCATCGGCAAGAATGTGGCGGTGATTGGTCAGGGGTCCGTGGGGCTGTGGTGGGTGTGGATGCTGCGGCGGATGGGCGCGCGGCGGGTGATTGCGCTGGATGTGCTGCCCCACCGGCTGATGCTGCCCAAACGCTACGGCGCAACCCACACAATCAACAACCGGGAGGTGGACCCCCAGGAAGCCATCCGTTCCATCACCGGCGGGGAACTGGCCGATGTGGTCATCGAGGCCGCGGGAGAGATTGAGACAATCAATCTGGCCTACAAACTGGTGCGCCAGCACGGGGATTTGGTCTACTTCGGCATTCCCCACGCGATGGAGATGACCTTCAACTTCGGCGAATTCTTCCGCAAGTTTCCCCGGGTCAAGACCATCTCCGGCGCAATGAGCGATCCGGGCCAGGGCGTCACCCATCAGGCGCTGGAATACATCGCCACCGGCGAGATCGATGTCTCCCACATCCTCACCCACCGCTTCTCCTTCGATCAGGTGTTGGACGCCTACGAAGTGGCCTACACCCGGGACGAAGGCTCGGTGAAGGTTGTGATTGAGATGCCAGAGTAAGACAGCGGACCGCGGACGGCGGACAGCGAACGATGAATGGCGGTCTGCCGTCTGCCGTCCACAGTCTTCTGTTCCTATTCCCCCAGCAACTGCGCGGCCCGCTCCCGGCTGAGGAAGTTCATCACCAGCGGCTGGGAAAGATCGGCCTGGGACTGCTGCCAGATGGCATAGAACCCCTCGGCGGTCTCCAACACGCGGGCATAGCGGCTGGTCCCCGTGCCAGTGGGCGAGACGAAGAACGGGCTGATCACCGATAGTCGTTCGATCTGCGAAACCCCATCGCTGGCTGTCACGGCTACCCCGCCCAGTTCCTCGCAGGAGTAGCCCCGGGGCCGTTTGGCCGCCGCGCTGTGCTCGTCCAGGTCTCGCATACTTTCGCCGCCGTCGTAGAAAAGAAGGGTGGCGTCTGGCCCTTCGGCAAAGACGCCCAGCCGGGGAACCCGCAGCCAGCCCGTGGCCCGGCAGATCGCCACATCCCACACAAAGCCTCTGGGGAAGAAATTGTAGACCGGCGGCTGGAATTCCTGTGTGCCCGCGGGCCGCCGCGCATAGGCGCTGTTGGAACTGGCCCAGGAAAAGGGGTGGGTGACAAAGCCCAGGACTGTATCTCCGTTGGGCTGGTCCAGCACAAATGGGTCTTTCACGTGCAGATAGCGGGGATCGTCACATTCCAGGATTGTCTGGGGCTGGGCCGAGGCCAAGGCTTCCACTGTCGGCGCGGCCAATCGCTCAATCGTCCAGACGCCGGTGTTGGGCTTCTGATAGACCTCCAGTTTGGGCGGATAGGGCAGCTTTTTCTCGGACGAGACAAAGAGTTCCACGCCGTCATCGGTCCAATGCAGCGCGCTGCCTTCGATAGAAAGCACGGCCTTCCGGGGGAGGCCCAGGGCTGCTTTGGAGAAAGTGAGTATTTTTTCAAAATACCGCCCCCGGTCGGTGGAATGGAAGATCACCAGTTCCAGCCCCCGTTCGCCCATCCCCAGCCCCGTGCGCGAATCCCCTTCCGTGCGATAGCGCCCCACCAGATAGAAATCGCCGTTGGGTGCTTCGGCCAGATTGCCGCCGCCAAACCAAAAACCGGGCTGCGCCTGGCGGGCGTGGATAAGAATACGCGCGGCCTTTTGATCCATCAGCGCGTTGCAGAAACGGATCAGTCGTTCCCGCTGGGTGTGTGTGATCATTCGCGTGCCTCCCTGTGCTGGGAATTTTCTCGGCTTGACCGATTCAGAGAAATGGGTAGGATAAAGAACGCAGTTCAGTCAGTATACCATCCATTCCCAGTGAACCATTGGAGTCCCCAGTGAAGATCGCCACAAAGCCGCCAGCGAACCCCTGGAATGCCAGGTAGTGGACGGCTCTCGGCCCATCCCGGACAGTCCGGGGCCGGGCGTGGAACTCAACGACGACTTCCTGGCCGGGCAGGCAAAGATTGTCGTCCGGTGGCCAATCACCCAGTCACCCAAATTACCTTTGCCAATTTGGTGACTGGGTGATTCCTCAGCATCTCACCATCCCATCATCCCACACGGAGCTTCCCCCCATGACAGCATTCGATTTCACATCCCTTCTCGCCAGCCGCGCCGCGGACCCCAAACCGTTGGGTATGAACAAACGGGGCAAATATGACTTTGCCGTGGCCTATCCCGACCCGGAAACCCTGCCCCTGGACGGGCTGATGGAAGGGCTACAAAAGGGGCTGGCCGAGGATGGCCGGGACCTGGCCCTCTACGCCCATCCCCAGGGCTACACGCCCCTGCGGGAGTTTGTAGCGGCCAAGTTGCAGCGGGACCGCAACATTCAGATCAGTGCCGACGATATTATTCTGGGCGACGGCTCCGGCCAGCCCATCCATATGATTGCCGAGACACTCATCGATCCCGGCGATGTGGTGATTGTGGAGGATTTCGTCTACGCGGGTACGCTCAACACCCTGCGCCGTTTTGGCGCGGAGCTGCGGGGTGTTGTCACCGACGACGAGGGGATGCAGATGGACTCGCTGGAAGCGGTCATCCGGGGGGCCATCGCCGACGGCAAGCCGCCCAAATTTATCTATACTGTGCCCACCTTTCAGAATCCTCAGGGCTGGACGATGAGCCTGGAACGGCGCAAGGCAATGGTGGCCCTCTGCCAGCGCTACGGCGTGCCCATTCTGGAGGACGACTGTTATGTGGACCTGCGCTTTGAGGGCCAGGACGTGACCTCTCTCCACGCGCTGGACGACACGGGACTGGTGATGTACGTGGCCTCCTTCTCCAAAATCATCGGGCCGGGGATGCGCCTGGGCTATCTGACCGCGCCCAAGGAGATTCTGCAGCGGGCGTTGGGAACGAAGAGCGGTGGGTCCGTCAATACCTTCGCCTCCTTCGCGGTCCATCGTTTCGCCCAGGACAATCTGATGTCCCACATCGAGACGATCAACGACGTGCAGTTGGCGAAGCGGGACGCAATGCTGGCCGCGCTGGACGAACATTTCAGCGCAGACGGCGTCAGTTGGAGCCGTCCCCAGGGGGGCATTTTTATCTGGCTGAAGCTGCGGGAAGGGGTGGACGCCGCGGCCATCCGGGACAAAATCCTGGCGACGGATGACGTGGGCTATCTGCCCGGCAGCAACTTTGCAGCGGATGGGGTGTCGGGCAAAAACTGTCTGCGTCTCTGCTTCGGCTACAACACACCCGCGGAGATCGGCGAAGGCATCGCTGTACTGGCCGCGGCCTTCCGCCGGGAAGGGGTGCTGTAGCAGTCCCGAATAGACATGCCAGGTTTTCGGAAAACCTGGCATGTCTATTCGATCCCCCGCTGACCTCCACCTGTGGTATACTTGCCACGAGTCAAAATCAGAATCCATCGGTCCAACCCAAAGCCTCCCTTCCATCCGGGGTCTATTCTTGACGACGCCTCTGCTCCTCGATTCTCTCATCCGCTCGCTCCAGGTGGGCAGTCTCTACGCGCTGATGGCCGTGGGGCTGACCCTTACCTTTGCGGTCCTGCGCTTGCCCAATTTTGCCCACGCCGAGCTGATTACTGTGGGCGCGTATGTGGCGCTGGTCGTCTCCCTTTTCGTGTCGGGCAATCCGCTGGTTGTGATGGGCGCTGCGTTTGTGGTGGCGGCGCTGGTAGCGCTGGTTTCCCATCGCATTGTCTTCCGGCCTCTGTCCAAGCTGAATACGTCTATGTATACGCTGATTCTGGCCTCCTTCGCGCTGGGGCTGATCCTGCGCTATAGCCTTTTTCTGCTGGCCGATCGCTACGATCTCTTTGACAAACGCATTGCCGTGCCCCTGGAAATCTGGTTTCAGACCGGTCAATTGACCATCACAAACATCTTTTTCTGGGTAGTGCCCACCAGTTTGGGGCTGGTGCTGGGGCTGAGTCTGCTACTCAACTACACACCCCTGGGCCGGGAGATGCGCGCCCTGGCCGATAATTTTTCCCTGGCAAAAGTCATCGGCATTCCCGTGGAGCGGGTCCACGACCTGACCTGGCTGCTGGTGGGCGGGATGGCGGGCGTGGCCGGTGCGCTGTGGGGCATCTACACGTGGGTCAACCCCACCGTCGGCTGGCTGGCCGTCCTTTCCGTCTTTGCCGCTACTGTCCTGGGCGGGATGACCAGCTTCCCCGGCACAATTTTGGGGGCCTATCTGGTCGCGCTCTCGGAAAATACAGTCATGCAGTTTTTGAATAGCTGGTTCGGGCTGGATTTCAGCTTCAAACCGGCCATCCCGTTTGTGATTATTGTGCTCGTCCTGCTCGTGCGTCCCCAGGGCTTTACCGCCAAAAAGATGTAACGAGGGGCGAGTTGCGACACTCGACACCTGACACTCGACACCTCTGCCACCCCTATGCAAATCGACCTCATCGCCACTGCCATCGCCCTGCTGACTTTCTTCGCCATCTCCGGTCTGATGGCGATCAGTCTGAATTTGGAGTACGGATTGGCGGGCATCCCCAACTTTGGCAAAGCGCTCTTTGTCTCCCTGGGCGCGTATACCGCGGGCTGGACGTACACCCGGCTGCTGCCCCGGCTCCACGGCGTGGACGCGCTCGATCCCTGTGGGCTGACGCTGGGACAGGCATTGCAGATGCGCAGCGAGATTCTGCGCACCTTTCCACTGGAAGCGCTGGGCAACTTCGCCATCACACTGCTCATCGCCGCGGCCATCGGCGGCGCGATTGGCTGGCTGGCCTCCTACCCGGCCCTACGTCTGAAGGAGGAGTGGTATCTGGCCCTGGTCCTGCTGGTGGGCAGCGAAATCCTGCGCATCGTCGTGCGCGGCTACGATCCGCTCATCTGCGGCACAAACGGGCTTTCCGGCATCGCCCAACCCTTCGCGTGGATGGGGACGCTGACCGGCAGCCCGCGCATCGCAGCGCTTTCGTTCCTCGCCTTTGCTCTGCTTTTGCTGGCCGCGGTCTACCTCTACGCGGAGCGGCTGGTGCGTTCGCCCTTTGGCCGTCTGCTGAAGGCTGTGCGTGAAAATCCGGACGTGGCCCAGGAGTTGGGCAAAAATGTGCCCCGCATCCGGGCCGGGGTGATGTTTATCGGCTCGGCCATTGCTGCCATCTCTGGCGTTCTCTTTGCGGTCAATCTGGGCTTTGTCAGCACCAACGATTACGCGGTGGCGCTGACGCTGGATGTGTGGGTGATGGTTGTGCTGGGGGGCATCGGCAACAACCGGGGCGCGCTGTTGGGCGCGGCGATTGTCACGCTGCTGGATCGGGTGACGGCTATCAGCGCCATCCGCCTGGATATGCTAGGCCTGGACTTTGAGTTCAACTACGTGCGTTTCATCCTCTTCGGTGTCATTCTGCTGCTGATGCTGCGCTACCGGCGAGAGGGCCTGCTGCCGGAGCCTGTCAGTACAACGGGCGCGCATGGGGTGATGGGGTAGAATCCGTGATTCAGCGCAACCGCAGTCTGTAATGCTGTGTGTACAGGCATAAGCGTCACGACCCACTGTCAGGATTAATTTTTCGCCCGGCTGATGCAACTTCGGATTCACGACCGGTTCCAATGAAACGGGCCGGATCAGCCCTGTCCGGCCCTCGAACTTGCGATTGTACTTCTCGTAGAAGGGCGTCAGATACTCCAGCGTGGCGAAGGACTGGTTGGCGATGTTGTTGAGCCACCAATCGGGTGTGGTTTCGTCTCCCCAGTCTTCGTGAAAGCCCTGCTCCGTGTAGCCGAGTCCGGCGATACCATTGGCCATTTGCCAGCATTCACTGTTGCCGTCCATGTCCGGTTCTCCATTTCTGGTGGTGGCGCAATGGCCGTCCGGGTCATTATACTTCAGCGGATTTCCCCACACATACAGAAACCGGTTGTAATCCACCACCCGCCCGGCATCCGGCACCAGCGTATCCGGCGAGAGGAATGTGCCCAGGGCAGGGTCGTAGTAGCGAGCGTTGTAGTAGAGCAGCCCCGTGCCGTCGGCTTTTTGGCCGGTGAACGTGCGGTCGGTCTGACCCTCTCCCAGCCGGGATGATGACGGGTGGGGTCTGTTTGTCGGGCTGAGAGAGGGGAGTCTGTCGATGGCGTTGGGTGCGGTTTTCGGTGCGGCGGAAGCGTCCGGCCATAGCCGACCTTCCCGTCAGCATTTATGTCCGTTTCGGGCACAACCAGCAATGAAAATAGGGATACTGATTACGCAGATTCTATCCGTGTTTATCCGCGTTCATCAGTGGCTATTTTCAGAACAGGCGACACGACCGGCTGACACCGATAACAGCGAAAATCATCCACAGATGACGCAGATTTTCACAGATTGAATCTGTCTCCATCCGTCCCATCCGCGTCCATCAGTGGCTATTTCCAGGTCAGCGTCTAGGGGATAGTGAGGGGCACACCCCCCATCCCCAGATAACCTTTGACCGTCTCCTCATCCGCCAACGTCTCCGCGGCTGTGCCGCGGAAGACGACCCGACCCTCGCGCAGGATATAGGCCGCATCGCACCAGCGCAGGAGGCTGCGGGCGTTCTGCTCGACAACCACAAGGGTAATGCCCTGCTCACACAGTTGGCGCAGGGTGCGGAAGACTTCGGTGACGAAGAGGGGAGAAAGACCCGCGCTGGGTTCGTCCAGCAGCATCAGGCTGGGGCGGGAGAGCCAACCGATGGCGATGGCAAGCATCTGCCGCTCGCCGCCGCTGAGTTGGCTGGCCCGTTGGCGGCTCCGTTCGGCCAGAATGGGGAAGAGTTCGTAGGCCGTGGCCAGGGATTGTTCGGCTTCGGCGTGGCGCAGATGGCGCAGGGCCAGGAGAAGATTTTCGCGCACGCTCATGGACGCAAAGACATTCTCCCGCTGGGGTACATAGGCAATGCCCAACCCGCCGATCTGCTCGGTGGCTTTGCCCACGAGAGAAGCGCCCTGGAATTGGATGTCGCCGCCGAAATGGGTGGTCAACCCAAAGACAGATTTGAGCAGTGTGGATTTGCCGCTGCCGTTGGGGCCGAGGATCGCCAGAAATTGGCCGCGCTCCACAGCCACAGAAACGTCGTGAAGAATGTGGAGCTTGCCATAGCCAGCGGAGAGGGAGGTGGTTGTGAGGATGGGAGGCATAGGGATTGGTTCACTGGTGAATTGGTTGATTGGTTGATTAGGCTTGTGACATCGCCCAATCAACCAGTCAACCAATCAACTATTTTCCTATTGACTCAACTTCCAATTCTGGACATCCCAGGTCAGGCTGCCCCAGATGGAGACGGCATAGCCGCTGAGTTTGTCGGTGGCACCGTAGCCCTCGGTGAAGAGGTAGAGGTGCAGTTCGGGCAGTTCGTCGTCGATCAATTGGGCCAGCTCGCAGTAGGCGGCCTGGCGAGTGGGCACGTCCACTGTGCTGCCAGCCAGATCGATGGCCGCGTCCGCGTCCGCATTCACCCAACGGGAGTAGTTGCCTCCAGCCGGGTTGTCGGCGGAAGGAATGGCCGACGAGTGGAAGAGACCCGCAATCGTTGCCTGGGGATCGATACTCAAGCTGGAGTCGTAGATGAGAATATCGAAGTTACCCGTCTTGCGGGGGGAGCCGTCGGCCAGAGAACCGAAGATAATCGAGAAATCGTCGTTCTGGATGGTGGCTTCCACGCCCACAGCCTTCCACATCTCCACAATCGCCTCTTCCAGCTTCACCAGGGGTTGGAAGTTGGTGTAGCCCTCCATTTGCAGGCTCAGCCGCGTGCCGTCCTCTGCATTGGCCGCGCCGCTGGCGACACGAATGCCGTCGTCGCCCAGCACCCAACCGGCCTCTTCCAGTAGGGCGTTGGCCTTGTCCACATCAAATCCATAGGTGCGGGGGATGTCGCAGCGATACCAGCCGTAGGCAAAAGGACTGGTGGCCGGGGAGACACCGGGATTCACGTCGTTGATGATTGTGTCGTAGTCGATGGCGTGGGCCAGGGCCTGGCGCACCTTCAAATCGCCCAAAATGGGATGGGGCGGCGTGGGGCCGGGATCGTCGTCAAAGGGCTGGCTCAGGTTGAAGCGCAGGGCCATATTCCACTGGCCGGGGACTTCCTGCAACGCGCCTTCGCCCTCCATCTGCACGTCGTAGTCCTCTTTGGTGGCGCCGGGCCAGAGATGCACCTGCCCCTCGCCCTGAATCATCATCGCCATCTGCGCGCCGGGGTCTGGCACAACTTTGAAGATCAGCCGGTCCAGATAGGGCTGACCGTCCAGGTAGTAATTGGGGTTGCGGTCCATCACAATGCTGTCGCCGGAGTTCCATTCGGAGACGACAAACGCACCGGCTGTGACGGGCGCGCGGTTCCACTCCCACTTCTCCATTTCGTTGGGTTCACCCGTAGCGTGGCGGGGCAGGATGCCAAAGGCAAACTGCATGGGATAGGCGCTGTTGACCTCGCTGTAGTGGACGACCGCGGTCAGGTCATCCGGTGTGTCGATGCTGGCGATCTTCTCGAAGTTGTTGGAGAGGACCGCGCCGCTGTCCGGGTTGGAGACGGCTTCCCAGGTGAACTTCACGTCGTCGCTGGTGATGGGCGTGCCGTCGGACCAGAGCAGGCCGGGGCGCAGTTTCCAGGTGACGGTGAGGAAATCCTCCGAGACTGTGCCATCGGCGATGGACGGGATGGCCTCGGCCAGCACCGGCTGGAAGTCACCGTTCTGATCGACGACGCTCAGCCCCGCGGTGGTGGCGTCGGCCACCTGGCGCACAATCGCGGCCACGGCCAGGTATTGATTGAGCGTGGCCGGTTCTTCGGGGATAATCAGCACCACCTGCCCGCCGCTGTCCGAAGCAGCCCCGGCTTCACCGCCGCTGGCCTGCTGGGGCGGGGGCGCGGCACAGCCTGATAAGGCCAGCACGAATGCCAGCAGAAGCATCACAAAAACTGTTGATCGTTTGGATGAATTCATCCGGTTCCTCCTTTTGAGGTATAGAAATGAAAGATGGGGGAGTTTCGTAAATCCTCACGTAGTGCGTAGTGTGTGAACCGACATCACTACCAGTTCACGCACTACGCACTACGCAACACTCACCCTACCGCACCGAAAACGGGTCAAACGCGTCGCGCAGGCCGTCGCCGATGTGGTTGACAGACATTGTCGTAATGAAAATCATCAGGCCGGGAAAGACCATCAGCCAGGGCGCACGCAGAGCGTAGACCTGGGCCGTGGCCAGCAGATTGCCCCAACTGGGCGTGGGTGGCTGCACGCCAAAGCCCAGATAGCTCAGGCCAGATTCGACGATAATCGCCGAGCCAACCGATAGGGTGGCCTGGACGATAATCAGCCCGACACTGTTGGGCAGAATGTGGCGCAGCATAATCCGCCAGTCCCCCACCCCCACCGATTCAGCCGCGATGACAAATTCGTGGTGGCGCATAGAGAGAAACGCGCCCCGGATCAGGCGGGCGGGCCACATCCACGAGAGGACGGCGATGACCACCACCACAATCCAGACGCTGTTGCGCAGAGCCGAGTGGGGCATATCCCGCAGGACAGTGCTGATGAGGATCAGCACAAAGAGGCTGGGCAGGCTGAGAAAGGCGTCGGTGATACGCATGAGCAGATTGTCCAGCCAGCCGCCAAAATAACCGGCCAGCGCGCCCACCACCACCCCCACCAGCAGGGAAAGCGCGGTGGCGGCCAGCCCCACAACAATCGAAATCCGTCCGCCGTAGAGGGTGCGGGTGAAGACATCCCGGCCCAGATCGTCCGTGCCGAACCAGTGGTCCAGAGAGGGGGGCATCAGATCGTTGGAGGGCATCTGCTCCGTCGGCCCATAGGGGCTGAGGGGCGCAAAGGCCGCGCTGAAAATCACCAGGGCCTGCACGCCGATAGAGAGCAGGGCCATACGGTGGCGGAAGAAACGACGCAGGGTAAGTTGGGTCAGCGAAGTGGCTTCGTGGCGGTCAAGTGCTGCTTCGGTCATTGGGTGTTCCGTAGTGCGTGTCGCGTATTGCGTGTTGCGTATTGCGAATTGTGTAGGTTGGGTGAATGCCGTCGGTGCGTCATTGAACTTTCGACCAACAGCCCAGGCGTTCACCCAACTTTCACGCGTTCGTGTTGGGTTTTCAGTCGTACTGCACCCGGGGATCGATCACCCCATAAAGTATGTCCGCCAGAATGTTGGCGACGACAATCAGCCCCGCGTTGATGAGAATCACCCCCAGCAGCACCGGATAATCCCGGCCCCGGGCGGCCTCCCAAAAGAGCCGCCCCATCCCCGGCCAGGAGAAGATTGTCTCCACAAAGAGCGCGCCGGCAAAGAGCGAGGGGAAGTCCAGAGCAATCATTGTGACCAGCGGCATGACCGCGTTGCGCAGGGCGTGGATGTAGAGCACCCGCCCCTCGGATAGCCCTTTGGCGCGCGCCGTGCGCATATAATCTGCGTTCAACACATCCAGCATACTGGCCCGAAAGAAGCGGCTGTACCAGGCCACCCAGGCCAGGCTGAGGGTCCCCACAGGCATGACCATATGCCAGAGCAGATCGCCCAGGTTTTTGTCGCTGCCGATGGAATACATTCCCCCCGCGGGGAAGAAGGGTTTGCCGGTGAAGGGGTTCTCGATCCACACATAAAAGGTCAGAATCGCCATCAGCCCCAGCCAATAGATGGGCACGGACTGCCCGGCAAAGGTGAAAGTTGTCACCACATAGTCGAAAAAAGAGTATTGCTTACGGGCCGAGAGCGCGCCCACGGGGATAGCAACGCAGAGTGTCAACAGAAAAGCGACGCCCACCAGCAACAATGTGTTGGGGATGCGTTCACCGATCATCACACTCACATCGCGCCCGCTTTTGATGGAGCTGCCCAAATCGCCTTCCAGCACAATCGTGCGCGCCCATTTGATATATTGTACGTAAAAAGGCTGGTTGAGACCCAGCCGCTCGCGCAGGCGTTCGATCTGCTCCTGGGTGACATTCGGGTTGCGTTCGGCCTGGGCCAGGGGGCCGCCAGGAGCCATCCGCACCAGGGCAAAGAGCATCACACTCAGAATCAGGAGCAGGGGGATCGCTTGCAGCGTCCGGCGGACGATGTATGTTGACATAAACGGTCCGTCTAAAATTGTGGTTTGCAGTGCGCCAAAGCGCAGGGGACAAAAACAATAAATTAGGTGGAGAAAAACGTTCGATGATGCGCCTATCATACCGGATGGCGGGATATCCGTCAAACCGGAACTGCCGAATCGGAAAGCGGTTTGAACTCCGATACAAAGTACGCTATTCTGCACGGTATATTTCGTGATATTCCATCATCCATTTGCCTTTTCACCCCACCAGGAGCTTTCCCATGACCCGTTCTTTTGTCCCTGTTGAAGTGTCACAGTCCATTCTGGACCGCTTCAAAAAACTGCCCGTCGCCACCATCTGGAATCACGTCTGGCGGGACGCGGATGTGCCCCTGCCTTTTATGGAGGGCGTCTTTCCCTACACGCCGGGCCAGCGGCTGGCCGCGCGTGCCCGCACCCTGCGTTTCCTGCCCCCTCGTCCGGATTTGATGGCCGGGATGGAGAAGGGCGAAAACGGACCGGAATATCAGGCCATGGCCCGCTGTGGTCCTGGCGATGTACTGGTGGCGGATATTATGGGCAACACCCGAGCCTGCATCTTTGGCGATGTGAAGGCTATGCAGCTAAAGATGAACAACGCCGACGGTATTGTCACCGACGGCGCGATCCGGGATTTGGAGGTGATGGAGAAAGAGAACTACAACCTGATTATCTATGCCCGCGCCCGCACTCCCTACGGTTCCGCGCCCTGGGCCGTGCCCGCCGAGGAAAACGGGGACATCCAATGCGGCGGTGCGCTGGTGCGCCCCGGCGATGTGCTGGTGGGCGACGGCGACGGGGTGGTGGTGGTCCCGTCCTGGTTTGCCGAGGAATGTGTGCAGATTGTGGAGGATCACGAGGGGGTGGAGGGGTATATCAAAGAGAAAATTGCCGCCGAGGGCGTGCGCCCAGGGCGCTACTATCCGCCCCAGCCGGCGATGTGGGACGAGTGGCGCGGCCAGCGATAGGGGAGAATAGGGATACAGGGCTGACTTTTCGGCTCCGGAAACGTGAGAGCGTGTTTAGAAATTAAGTAGTAGGTTTGATGCGTTTGAGCATAGTGGAGATGGAAGCGACATAAATGACACCTTCGCTACTTTTTGTACAGCGCTCAAAGTCTTTACTGAGGCGGCGAAAGCGGCCAAGCCAAGCTAAGGTGCGTTCGACAATCCAGCGGACAGGAACGACGACGAAGCCTTTGGAATTAGGTGAACGATTGGTGATTTCAAGGGAAGCCCCTACATTTTTCTCTAACCATTCCTGGAAATCAGCACCGCGGTAACTACCATCGGCCCAGATTTTTTTGAGTGAAGACAGAGTTTCCGGCGACAGTTTGGCGAAAACCAGTTTAGCGCCGTCACGATCTTGACCATTGGCGGCGTTGACAACGACATCGAGTAAGTTGCCGCAAGTATCAACTAGGTCGTGACGTTTACGTCCTTTGATGTTCTTGCCGCCATCATACCCAGATTCGCCGCCCGCTTCAGTGGTTTTGACAGTCTGGCTGTCCATGATCCCACCGCTTGGCTCAGGTGTGCGGCCCCGTTCGATTCGTTCCCGTTGCCGCACGGCAGTGTTGAGCTTTTGCCAGGTCCCGTCCAGACACCACTTACGGAAGTGATAATAGATTGTGCTCCACTTCGGAAAATCGTGCGGTAAGGCACGCCATTGACAGCTTGTGCGTACCACATATAAGATAGCATTCACGATCAGACGTAAGTTGTACTTGAGTGGGCGTCCAGCTCCCGTCTTCACATCGATAAGCGATTCCAAGACTTCCCATTGCTCATCGGTCAAGTCGCTTGGATAGCTCTTTGTTTGCTCTTCCATTCTCTTCTCCTTGGATTGTTATGGTTTTTAAACCATTTTACTCCACGAAGAAGTTTTCGTATAGCAAAAGAAGAGCCTGTTTGAATATTACTGGCTCTGAGGAGCGAAACGTAATGTGTGCTGCGTGAGATCAGTGATGCTGTTCACGTTTCACGCAGCACCTTTCACTTTTGTGCTATACTGGCAGCTATCGTAATCCATTTCACCAGAGGCACACCCAATGGCCCAGGCCGACACACCCAAACTTGACCAGGGGGATTCCTTCCCCCCGATGACAATTTCGCTGCTCGACAGCAGCACATTGACTTTGCCCGACGATCTGAACGCTGATTTCACCGTCTTCCTGGGCTACCGGGGCAAGTGGTGAGGCTACTGCCGTCGGCAGTTGGCCGACTATCAGAGCCGTCTGGGGGAACTGGAAGCTTGCAACGCCCGTTTGATCGCGGCGTCGGTGGATTCCGAAGAGGATGCCCAGTCTCTGGTGGAGATGCTGGGGCTGACTTTTTCAGTGGGCTACGGGCTTGATTTTATGGACTTTGCCCAGAAGACCGGCGCGTTCTACGAAGTGCGGCGCAGTATTATCCACGCCACCAGCTTCATTCTGCGCCGGGATGGCACAGTGGCCCACGCGGTCTACGCCACCGGGCCGATTGGCCGGTTGACGGTGGATGATTGCATTCGGATGTTGGGGTAGAAAGAAGGAAAAGATGAGCAGCTTTAGCAACCCACACTATATGTATCTGTTCGATCTCCAGAATGGCAAGAAGAAACTGGCCTATGGCGAATCGCCGGAAGACGCGCTGGACGTGCTGCGTATCCGCCTGAGCGAGGCAGAGATGGCCGAGATTCTGCCGGAGCAGTACGAGAAGATCAACCAGCGCAAATTGCAGGAATACGCGCATCTGTTGGGGTAAAAGAAAAAGAAGTTCGACTTTTCGGAAAAAGTCGAACTTCTACCCTTTCAGTCTTCAATGACACTGACCGGCTGCCCGCCCTTCGCCACAGACTCGTCGATGGCAAAGCAGATCGCCATTGATTTGTAGCTGTCGTAGATGGAGGCGTGGGACTCTACGTCCTCCTCGATGCATTCCAGAAAATGCTCGATCTCGGCTTTGAAGGGGTGATGGGTCACATCGCCGCTGTTGGGCGAAATGGTGGGGAAGCTCCAATATTCGTGGCTGCCGGGATAGGTGGCGGACGAGTAGACTTCGTTGTTCTGGATGGAGCCGTTTGTGCCAAAGAGGCGGCAGTTGAAACGATAGGGCGTGTCCCCGTCCAGCAGCGCGGAAAGTTTGCCCACCCCGTCGTTGGCAAATTTCAGGGAAGCGACCACCACCGGATCGAACTCAAAAGTGTGAACCCGCTTGGGCGGCGCGGCAAAGGCCGAGACCTCCCGCACCTCCCCGCCCAGGTAGCGCAGCATATCCACCGCGTGGCAGCCCCCGCTGAGAAAGGCACTGCCCACCACATCTTTGCGCATATACGGGCTGTCTGGCTGGGCACGCCGGGCCGGATGCCAGTAGTCCGCCTCCCCGTAGATCAGATCGCCCAGCACGCCGTCGTCGATGAGCTTGCGCACAGTTACAAACTGGGGATTCCAGCGCAGGACGAAACTGGTGACAGTCTTGACGCCCGCTTGGGAGACAGCCTCGCGGATGGCGGCTGTGTCGCGGCGGGTGAGCGCGACGGGCTTCTCGATGACGATATGGCGTCCTGTCTGGGCGGCGCGGATGCAGTGAGCGGCCCGCACGTCCGGGTGGGTGCAGGAGACGACAATCTGAATGCGCTCGTCCGCAAAGAAGTCGTCCAGTGTGGCGTATTCTTTGCCGTCAACGCCGTGGGCTTGCAGCAGCCGCGCGGCTTTGCCCGGCGTCCGGTTGTAGATGCCCACGACTTCGGTCAGCGGATGATCCCGAAAGACTTTTACATATTCCCCGGCCACCCAGCCCGCGCCGAGCAGCCCTACGCCATATTTTGCAACCATTGACTCTACTCCCATTCTGAAAAGAAGGATACGAATTTTCTTTGAGGAAAGTGGAAAGCGACGCTATGCGATTTACCCTGTCCCGGTTGTTCCGCCGCAACCGATTGACCGATCCCCAACAGGCAGTGCTGGCTGCCCTGCTGGAAGGCTGGACCCTCAAATCCCACCGCACATTGGATGGGCAAAAAGCCTATCGCTTGCACGGGTTGAACGGCGAAATTATCGACGTGGCGGACGGGGTGGTGGACGGCTTGGCCGCGGCCAAGCTGCTGCAAAGCAACCAGAAATTTCCCGCGGCCACCTATCTGCTCACGCAGAAGGGGCATTCGTTGGCTACCCGATTCCGGGAATCGGCCAAAGAATGACCGGAAGGCAGAAGATTGTCCGGGCCGATTCCCGGAATCAACCCGGCAGATCGATCCCCAGCGCGTCAATATCCTCGACACCGTAGGGATTCTCAAAGCGGATCAACGGAAACCGGCTACGGTCAAATTCGTGCAGCCGCTCCGAGCCGAGCGCTGTGATTTCCGCGTGGATTTCCTCGGCAGCAGCACGCAGCCCTGCCACATCCACCCCCTGACAATCACCCGGCAATTCCCGCAGCCGGGGCAGCCCCCGGCGGAACATTTTCAACGCACCCCGCCAGTTGCCCCGCTCGATCTGCAAAAAGGCAACGCCCACCTGCAAAATGCCCTGATACATCTCCCGCACGGGGCGGCGCTCCTCGTTCCAGGCCAGTTCCAGATATTCGTGCTGCTCGAAAAACTCCCGCCGGTTGAACTCCAGCAGTCCTGCCACCGCGGCCCGGCTCAGGGGGTCCCCACATCCGTCCACATCCCGCGCCGGGGGGTGGACGTAGCGTTGGACGACCGCCACCAGTTCCTCCATCATTTTGCTGCGCGCCCAGGCGTGATCCGCGCCGGCCTTGCGCGCCCGCCGCAGGGTTTCGGTGTCCACGTGGCTGCCAAAGGCATAGATGGGAATCTGCCGGTTGTGGGGTGTCAGTTTGCAGCGCTGAATGGCTGTCTCCCAGTCGCCGGGCGTTTTCAGGTCCAGCAGCACCAGCACGGGGAAGTGCAGGTCCACCGCGGCCACCAGCGCGCCGGCCTCGTCCACCACCACCGGTCGCGCGCCCACCCCGCGGATGACATCCATCAGCCGGGTGACGAAAAAGAGATCGTCGGCCAGAACGACCACAGCCGGGCCGTCCGTGGGCGATTGGGGGGAGGAACCGAGTGAGATGTCAATCTGCATAGCAACCGCCTGGGATGAGAAATGTGGCGCACAAGTTGGGATCGGCACGCGGCCAGTCTAGCACAGCCAGGGGGTGGCGCAAAGTTCCGCGGGGAGTTTCATTCCTGGATTGCCATCTGCTATACTTGAGCCTGCCCACGGCAGAATCCTGGCACGACAGATGTCCACAGAGCGAGGGAGAAAACAATTGGCCCAGAAGAAGAAAGAATCCCTGGACGGGGTAAGCTACGAGGATGCCTACGCTCGGCTGCAGGCGGTTCTTGCCCAACTAGAGAATGGTGATACCCCCCTGCAAGAGTCGCTTGCCCTCTACGCCCAGGGAACCCAATTGGCCGCGCATTGTGCGGCCCAATTGGAAGAAGCAGAGTTGACCGTGCGCCGCTGGCAAGAGCAGGGGGGGACAACCGCTTTCACTGAATGGCGTGAAGAGTAAAATTCTCTGTGGGCACAGCATACAGCCAGAGGGAACCCAATCTCAGCGGTTTGTTGGCGTGCAGGCCCCTTCTATCAAAAGCTTATCTATCAAAAGCATATCGCCATGCAGGTTTGGTCAAATGAAGCCCTCTGGTTGCCTGTCACAGCAGCCATCGCGGTGCAACTGTATAAATTCCTATTCGAGTGGATTCTGCGCCGGGACTTCGATCTGCGGGTGCTGGCCCGCTCTGGTGGTATGCCCAGCAGCCACTCGGCGATGGTTATCAGTCTTGTCTCGGCGGTGGGCCACCGTTCGGGCACGAACAGCGATGCCTTTGCCCTGGCGGTCATCTTTGCTGTGATTGTGATGTACGACGCCACGGGCGTGCGTCAGGCCGCGGGCAAACAGGCCAAAGTGCTCAATCAGATTATCCGGGAACTATTTACAGGCCAGCCGGTCAGCGATGTGGAACTGAAAGAGCTGATCGGCCATACGCTGATGGAGGTCATTGTGGGCGCGATGATTGGCGCTGGCTACACTTTCATCTGGTATGCGCTCTTCCCGGTCTAGTCCGTCAGTAATTTTTCTCAAAAATCTTTTACAAATTTGGTCTGCCCTGCCATCTGTGATACGATGACGGTCATTGTATTGCTATTTTTGTGCTGCTATTTTGTGTTATATGTCCGCGGTTTGGTGGGCATTGCACCTGATTTTCAAATCACCGGAGGAAGGGAATGCGACGCATAATCCTTATTCGGCCTAAGCGAGACGGTCGTGTCTTTGGCAAGGCTGTTGGCTCTCCTTATACGCTCATGCGGCTGGCTTCGCTGGTTCCGGATGAAATTCCAGTGGAAATCTGGGATGATAATCTGCGGGAACTGCCTATGGATACCCTGGGCGAAGGCGATCTGGTGGGCATCAGCAGTATGACCATCACCATCGAACGGACTGAGCAACTGGCCAAGATAGCCCAGAAGCAGGGCGCGGGCGTTGTTGTAGGCGGCGTGCATTCCACACTTCTGCCCGAGCACGTCCAGACTTTTGCCCACAGCGCTTTTATCGGTGAAGGCTACTACACCTGGCCTCAAGCCATTCAGGACTTCGCTGCCGAGGGCATTAAAGGGCTGAAGCCTGAATACAAAGACGAAAGCTGGGCCAATCTGACAGGCATCGCCCCGATTACAGATCGGGTGATCCAGATGGTGGACGAGAACAAAAATTATTGGACACCCTATATGGAGATCACCCGGGGCTGTCCGCGCAACTGCGATTTTTGCACTGCTATCCGTGTCAGCGGGCGGCGGATGCGGCTGCGTCCGGTGGAAGAGGTGGTGGATGAGATCGAGCGGCGGGGGATCAAGCGCTTCTTTCTGACCGACGACAACTTCGGGATAAATTTTTCCACTGATCCAGACTACTGCGTGGAACTCTTCGAGGCCCTGATGAAGATGGACCTGCAGGGGTGGACCTGCCAGTCGGAGATGAGCATCGCGAAATTTCCTGAACTGCTGGAGATGGGCAAGGCCGCCCACCTGGACAAGCACTTTGTCGGCTTCGAGAGCGTCAATCCGGACAACCGTTCCGCGCTGGGCGGCAAGTCCAAGGGGGTGGCTATGCAGACCACCGAAGCCATCAAAAAAATTCACGAAACCGGAATGGGTGTGGTCGGTCTCTTTGTCATGGGTTTTGACCACGACACACCGGAAACTTTTCAGGCCATGTGGGATTTCATCCGCACCAGCAACATGGACGGTGTAAGCACGACGATGCTGACACCCTATCCAGCTACGCCGTTCTATGATCAGGTGATTGCGGAAAACCGGCTGCTGGATGTGCCCTGGAGCCATTTTGACACGGCCCACGTGACTTTCATCCCCAAGAATTTCACGCCGGATGAGCTGCGGGATGCCTACGACTGGCTCTGCCGCAAAATCTACAGCCCATCCCAGATTGCCCTGCGTGGCCTGCGCTCTCTGCGCCGCTACCCGCTGAATATGGCAACCAAAAAGCTCTTTGGCAGCTTTAGCACAGACTACGGATATCGCCGGGCCTATGGCTGGCGCCACTCAATGTAATACGCGGACAGCGTAATCCACAGACAAAAAAGAGGCAGGGGCGACGCGTCGCCCCTGCCTCTTTTTTGTCTGTGGTCTATTCTTCGCCGGTCTCCAATTCCTCGATCAGCTGCACCAGATCCGTGCGGGTGATAATGCCCACCAATTTGCCGTTTTCCAGCACCGGCAAGGATCGATGCCCCGGTTTGATCATCAGCTCGGCCGCGTGTTCGATGGTGTCGGTGGGCCGCACAGTCGCGGGGTCTTCGCTCATCAACTGTTGGGCGTTCACTGCCAGAATGTGGCCCACCTGTTTTTTATAGGTGCTGTAGTCATCCAGGCGCATGGGAATCAGCCCCCACAAGAGCGGAATGTACTGGGGTTGACGAGGCGGTGCATGGCGGGTGATCAGGTCCACCTCCGTGACGATGCCCACCAGCTCGCCCGCGGACGACACCACCGGCAACGCGCTGATCGCGTGCTGTCGCATCAACTCTGCCACTTCTCGTATCGACGCCTGGGGCGACGTTGTGATTACTTCGGATGTCATTATATCTTGAACGAGCATGGGGTGTACCTTTGCTGCGATAGGAGGGGGAAAGGAGGTGTAAGTGGATCGGACAGGATTCGAACCTGTAACCAAGGAGTTATGAGCCCCCTGCTCTGCCATTGAGCTACCGATCCTGAAAACAAAACTGGTTGACTGGCTGATCAGTTGACTAGCAGGAGTACGCCGAAGCGGAGTCCAGTCAACCTAATGAACCAATCAACCAATTCAGAGCGGGTGGCGGGAATCGAACCCGCGTAATCTGCTTGGAAGGCAGGAGCTCTACCATTGAGCTACACCCGCACAGTCGGGGAGAGAGGATTTGAACCTCCGACCCCAGCGTCCCAAACGCTGTGCGCTGCCGGACTGCGCTACTCCCCGAAAGACTATTTCCTACTGTTCCTGCACTATCGCTACACAACTTCTTGAAAAATTTATTAAAGAAGAAACGATAGTGCAATTATTGTACCGGAAAGCCTGTCAAAAATCAAACTGCTAACGCACCCATTGTATTTTTTGTTCCATCCAATTGCCCACATCGCCGCCCAATGGGGCCAGAGGCTGCTCTGCCCCACCGGTGATGGGCTTCACCCATAATTTCCAGGTGCCATCCCGGTTGCTCAGAAAGACAATGCGGCTTCCGTCCGGGCTGACCGCGGGAACCCCGTCAATGCCGGGAGAATTGGTCAGGCGAATCACCGCGCCGCTCTCCACATCCACCCGATAGACATCCCAGTTGCTGTCCCGCTCTTGGCTCATAAAGACGACACTGCGGCCATCGGGCGACCAGGTCGGGCGCGCGTCGCCGGGTACGCTGGTCAGCGGCTGCTGATTGCCGCCCCCGCTGTCGGTTATCCACAGACCACAACGATTGCCCTGGCTGTCGCACCCGCGATAGACAATCTGATCCGCGGCCGGATGCCACTCTGGTTCCTGCCCAAAGCCCAGGTCCGTGCCGTTGTCGTTGCCATCGGCCCAGGCAGCATAGATACGCCAGCGCCGGTCGCCTTCCCGGTTGCTGGCAAAGGTGATTCGGTTGCCCTCCGGGTTCCAACTGGGCAGCACATCCTCGCTGAAATTGGTGAAGCGCAGACGCAGGCCCGTGGCCGGATCAAAGCTGCCCAGCCCCCGCAGATCGCCCCGCATACTGCGGAAGACCAGCCGTTGGCCGTCGCTGCGCAGGTCTGGCTGGGCCGCGTCTTCCACCACCACCACCGGTTTGACACTGGCCGTGACTGGCTGGGCAAAGATGCGCTGGCGTCCGTCCGTCGGGTCTTGGGCCGAATAGAGGATGCGCCCCACGCCCAAGCCACCGGCCAGCGCCGCGGCAGGCGTTCCTGTCGCGGCCGGGTCTGGCGTGCCACCGGGAAGCGGTGTGCCATCGCCGACCACAGGCGTGGGCGCGCTCTCACACAAAATTTGCGCCTGCTCCTGTTTTTCCACCAGACCCGGCCCATTTTGCACGGCAATTGCCGCGGTGAACTGTTCTGCCGCGTCGCACCATTCGTCCTGGCGCGAGAGACTGTCTGCAAATTCCACGTGGGCTTTCTGCAATCGCTGGCGCACATCCCGATAGTTGGGGTTGCGCTGGTAGAGATTCTCCAGCAGATCGATCACCTTCGGCCAATCCGCATACCAATAGGTCAATGCGTCCACGTATTGGGCGGTCACATCCCGCAGGGTGCGGGTCTCTACCGCGTTGGGACGCAGAACAAGCGCCTTGTCAAAGAGATTGACTGCCTCTTCCAGGCTACCGTCGTTGCTCTTTTCTGTGCCCAGGCTGACGTAGGCGGTGTAGAGCATCTCTTCCACCTGCACGCTCTGGAAGGATGGGTCCGTCGCCCGCACCTGCAACAGCCGGGCAATGGCATCGGCCCAGCGCCCCGCGTTGTAGAGTGCCTGGGCATCGGCCCACGTGGAATCCAATGAATTGAGAGAAGTGGGGGTGGGCGCGGGCAGCGCGGGGGTGGGGGTGACGACCACCACCGGAGCCGAGGTCAGGGGGGTGTCCAATAACTCCCCAATGCCTGCGATGGCCTCCTCATTCTCGCCGTCCAGCTTCAACACCTGCTGATAGCGGACCAGCGCCTCGCGCGGGTTGGCGTCGGCGCGCAGGTCCGCCGCATCCTGCAAGAGTATGCCGATCTGCTGGCGACGCTGGGCTTCGCTCTGAATACGGCCATCCTGCACGCCACGCAGGAGCAGGAAGAGAACAATCACCACTGCCAGCAGCGTGGAAACGCCGATCATCACCCAAAAGATTCTGGGCATGCGTTCCGATGAGAGAGATTCGTAGGTGGGTGGTGTGGGCATAGGTTCCAAAGGCAGATAGTTGTTTTATATGGACAAGCGGCAGTAGACGGCTCTGCTCAGCGCAGCGGCCCGCTGTAGATCGTTTCGTACAACACCCGCCCAGAGCCGTCCTCCAGGCGCACAAGAAGTGGGCCGGTCGCGGGCAGTTGCTCCCGCGACAGAAGACGTCCGACAAAGGGTGCATCCGGGCTGGCTTTGATAGGGACCCGCGCCAGATCGCCGCTATCGGTCGCGGCCACGAGCACACCGTCCAAGGGCCGGGTGGGGTAGAATCCAGCCCGCAAACCGCCCTCATCCGGAGCCAGGTGGATGGCGGCCACCTCATCCGCGTAGGAGAGTCCTCCGATGGCTGAAATCGGATACCAGACTTCCCGCCAGCCCACAACGCCACCCGCGGGCAGACGATAGGTATCGTCAAAGGTAGGCGACAGACCGCCGTGAAGTTCCACATAGGCCGAGCCGTCGTCGGTGAAGTTGTCGCTGCCCAGGGCCGCGTGCCAGCCCAGGGCAAAGGCTTTGCTGCCTCTGGTGATGCTGGCCGGATAGATACGCACAGCACCCGCGTTGGCGGCTGTGTCATAAATGGCGGCATAGGGGCCGTGGGCCGCGGGCCGCTCGAAGAAGCCCAGCCATTGCTGATAGTTGCCCAGCCAGCTGTAGTCCACTCCATTGTAGACCGGCCACTCAAACGGCTGCCCCGGCCCTGGCAGACGGCTGTCGCCTGTGCTGTGTACCGTCATTTGGTTGCCCGGCAATAGAAAATGGGTGGATCCGCTGGGTTTGTTGCCCGTGCCGGGGGCCAGCAGTGCTGTCTCCCAAAAGGCAAAGTTGAGGGTGTGGTCGCTGATGTTGGAGATCGACGGCTCCACATCAAAACTGGCCGCGCCCGCCCGCAGCGTAATCTTCACACTGGCCGAAAGATAGCGGCCATCCCGGGGCGTGAAGACAGTGATGGAGGCCAGTTCCGGGCTGTGTTGCAGCGGGCTATAGCCCCAGGGCACGCCCCAATCGTAGCCGTGCTCCACCACTGGCAGGGACCACTCCAATCCACCCACGGCCAGCCAGCCCAACTGCTCTGGCGGTCCCCAGGGCGATGGCTTGACCACTGGATTCTGATAGAAGAGATTGGCGCCCGTGGGTTTGTGGATGACCTGCCAGATGCGCCCCCCCAGTTCGGGCAGAACGGTCAGCTTCAGATACGCATTTTCCAGCACCAGCACTTTGTACTGACGATTTTCCGGGCCGGGTCGTTCCCGCTGGTAGCGTTCCCGGTCAAAACGTTTGTAAGGCCAGTTGAACGTTTCGTTGACCGCGTCCGAGAGATAACGCTCGTAGGGATAGGTGGGCAGTGTGACGGACGTTTCGTAGACGACGACTGTGCCCACCGGCGCGGGCGCGGGCGCTGATCCCGCGTTGCCGTCGTCAGGTTGAGGCGTGGGTGCTGGCGGCTGGGTAGACGCCTGTGTCGGCAGGGGGGGAGCCTCGGCCACAGGCACACCATCCGTTCCCTCGGCAGTCACCAGCGGGCCATAGACCCAGGCCACCCTGTCGGCCAGCGCAATCTGCCACCAGTCGCCCTGACCGTTGACGCCCACAACGGCAAAGCTATCTCCCGCATTGGCGCTGCCCACCACCGGATAATTTGTCCCCGGCCCGCCGCGCAGGTTCATCGAGCGAGTGATGCGTACCAGTGGCCCGTTCGGTGTGGTCGCGGGTGATGGGGGCAGGGGCGTGGCTTCTGCCTGGGCTGCCACTTCCGGCTGGACCGTGGGCTGTGGGGTGGCGGAGACAGGCAGGGTTGGCTCTGCGTGCCCAACAGTTGTTGCAGGCGGCGCGGTCTGGGCCGGCGCGGTGCAGCCTGTCAACCACAGCCAGGATACCAGTGCCAGCAGCCCGACCAGCCAATTTTCTCTCTTCAATAAACGCGCCATCTGCTACTCTCCGTGAGAATATAGCCGCCGATAGGCCTATTATACCCCGCGGCAAGGCGTCTCGAAAGTTCCCCGGCTGATCTCTGCCATACTTTCACTCTGGATTTGGCTGCGAAAAACACTTCAACGTCTGATACAAAGCGGGCGACTCGTGTGAGCCGCCCGCCTTTTGTCTGAAAATTATTCTGTCGCAGCGTTCCGTTGGCGACGTTTTAGCTGGGATCGTCAGCACCGGGCGGGTTGACAGGCTCGAACCGGCTCCATTGCACCCGGAAGATCGCCCCTTCTACCGCCACTTGGCGGTTCCCCGCCGCCAGGGAATAGTCACTGTTCATTGTCAGGCTGAAACAGTCCAGGAAGCCCAATCGTCTGTCGGCCAGTCCATCTGGGCCGGGCAGGAGGATTAGGCTCGGAAGGGTATATGTTTGGCCGTCGCCGGTGATAGTCTGCTGATAATGGCCCTGCAGAGCCAGGCAGAGTTCCCCACTCCGTTTATCGCCATCCAGCGTCACACGCCCGCCGTAAATGCCGCCGCTGGCGCTGGCATGGGCGGCTGTCCGAACAGTCGGAATGGATGCAAAGGAGTCGATGGCAATTTTGCCGTAGAGGTCCATCTCACCGCCAGGGGACCAGGCATATGTGACGCCATTTTCGCTGTAGCTGCCGGAGCCGTTGGAGAAGCCGGTGGATGCGCCGGAAAGATAGGTCGTAACCGGTGTCTGCACAGGATCACTGCTGAGCGTCTCCCGGTAGGGATGGAGATCGGCCCGGAAGCGGGCGGTGAGGGTGGATTTGGCCTGCAGATTGCTTTGGCCGGGAGTAAAGCTGTAGGTGACTGTGCCTATCCACTCCGTCAGCGGCACAGGGTTGCTCTTGACATCGCCCGGACCTTTCACCAGCACCGCGCCGGTCGCGCCATTGCTGCCAAAAGGGGTGTTGATGACAATCTTCTCTGCGCCCCAGCTTTTGATGGACGCGGGCTGGCTGCCCACTGTGACGCTGCCCGCTGTGGCCGGAAAGACGCCGTGCAGTTCGACTTCGCCCTGGCTGGCCGTGGCGTCGTCCTGCACCACCAGCCGTTTGATGCTGGGGGCGGCGGCGTGGGGTGCGTTGTTGAAGAAGAAGGAGAGAGACACATCATTCCCGCCGAAGCCCAGGGAACCAAGCATATACGCTGGCACACGAAAGGTGAGCAATTTCCGGGTAATCATCTCCTGGCGCACCTGACTCCAGTCAAAGGGGCGAGCGGGCGGCGTGGGTGGCTGCTGGGTATTGCGCCCCAGCAGTCGATCCCAGAAGAAGAGAATGCTCTTTTTGCCCACGTCCGCGTTGGTGAAATTGTCGAAACCGACCAGCAAGCGGGCATTGGCGTTGATGATGGCCTGTTGGAAAGGCGTTGGGTCAAGCACACCGGGCTGGCCGGCCTGACAGCTTCCCTTGCACTGTTCATAGGCATTAAAAGGCCCCGCTCCGCTGAAGCAGGCGTGGAGCATCACAACGCCATCGCTGAAGTTCCAATAGGTGTTGATAAAGCGTTGGGTGATGGCGATTTTGGCATTCCATCCATTTTTTTCCTGCACCCAGGCAATGGCAAGCCGTCCCTGGCGCAGGTCTTCCTGGATGGCTGGCGTCGAGAGGAGTTTCCCCTGGATTTTGGAAGATGTCTGGATGGCATAGATGCCTTCGGCCAGGGTGGGCACCACATAGCCCTGTTCGTTGAGCGTATAGCCTGTGACGCGCATAAAGGAGACGCCGTGGGTGTCCAGATAGAGCGCGCCCAGATTGTTGTAGTTGCGCATATCCTCCAGACTGGCCCCCAGGCTGAGAACGTTGTAGCCGCTCTCTGTCAGGAGTTGCCCCACCTGGGCCGCGACCGCGCCGCCGCCGTCAAAGGCTACGGAGACCGCCCGATCCGAGCCGGGCAGCCCGGTTGCATTCGCTTGTCGGGCCAACATCTGGCGCATTTGGGCAAACTGGGGGGTGTCGGCCAGTGTTGCACTCTGTGCTGTGGTTGTGGCCACAGTGGATTCGGGCGGACGGTTGTTGACAATGGCAATCGTCAACCCGTCGGTCAACACCGCGTTGACGGTCAGGGTGACGGTACTCACATACGTTGTGACAACCTGGGGCAGGGCCAGCACATCGACAGCCAATTGTTCTACTTCGGCTGCCAAATCTCGCTGATCGGTTGGGGTGTCCACCCCGGGCAGCACGCTGTCGATCACCTGGCCGATGGCATCGATAGCCACCATACGTTCTTCCGGTGACATCTCCACCACCCGCGCTGGCGTGCCAAAGAGGGTGGGGAGAAAAAGGGTGCTGGAAAGGGCATCGGTGGAACGAATGTCTGTCTGGAATGGCTCCGCTGCCGGTGCAGCCTGGGCTGCGCGGGGCGGAGAGGTAAGAAACAGAGCGATGAGCAGGAAAAACAAAATTGACCACGACAGGGGGAAGAGTCGTCGAAACATTGGCAAATATACCTAACTGAATGGATTGGAATGGATAGAAGGATTGCAGAAAAGGGATGGGGGCTTTTCCAAATGAGCGCCCCATCCCTTTCTTTTGTTCTGGCAGAAGTTGGGGCTGTTACGCGGCTGTTTTCTCGCCAACACCAGCGGCCTGGCGCAGAGCCGCCGAACGGCTTGTCGCTTCCCAGGGCAGGCTGATGTCATCCCGGCCAAAGTGACCGTAGGTGGCTGTCTGGCGATAGATGGGACGGCGCAGGCCCAGGTCCCGGATAATGGCACCGGGGCGCAGATCAAAGTTCTGGCTGATCAGCTCAGCGATTTTGTCGTCGTTGATTGTGCCTGTGCCAAAGGTCTCCACATTTACGCTCAACGGGCGGGCCACGCCGATGGCATAGGCAAGCTGGATTTCGCAGCGGTCGGCCAGACCCGCGGCCACCACATTTTTGGCAACCCAGCGCGCGGCGTAGGCCGCGCTGCGGTCCACTTTGGTGCAGTCCTTGCCGCTGAACGCGCCGCCGCCGTGACGGCCCATGCCGCCGTAGGTGTCCACAATAATCTTGCGCCCGGTCAGACCCGCGTCGCCCATCGGCCCGCCGACCACAAAGCGGCCTGTGGGATTGACGTAAATGAGCAGGTCTTTGTCCACCATCTCGGCGGGCAGGACGGGATCGATCACCTTTTCGATGATCTCCCGGCGAATCTCGTCCTGGCTAATCTCCGGCGCGTGCTGGGTGCTGATGAGAACCGTATGCACCCGCTTGGGCTTACCATAGGCATATTCGATTGTGACCTGGGATTTTCCATCCGGGCGCAGCCAGGGAAGGATGCCCTGTTTGCGGACTTCACTCAGCCGCCGCGCCAGTTTATGGGCCAGATAGATGGGCATAGGCATCAGCGTTTTGGTTTCGTTGCAGGCAAAACCAAACATCATCCCCTGATCGCCCGCGCCCACGGCCTCGATCTCGTCGTCTTCCATGTCCAGGCTGCCCTGTTTGTATTCGGCGGCCCGGTCCACGCCCATGGCAATGTCCGGGCTTTGGGAAGCCACAGCCACCTGCACGCCGCAGGTGTTGCCGTCGAAGCCTTTGTCACTGGCGTCAAAACCGATGTCCTTGACCACCTGGCGCACCAGGCTGTCCATATCCACATAGGCGGTGGTGGTGATCTCGCCCAGCAGCATCACGAAGCCGGTCTTGATGGCTGTTTCGCAGGCCACGCGGGCGTTGGGGTCCTGCTCGAAAATCGCGTCCAGCACAGCGTCGCTGATCTGGTCGCACATCTTATCCGGGTGGCCTTCCGTCACCGACTCACTGGTAAAGAGCAGGGACGGGGAGGTCATGAAGGTTGTGCTCATTGGGAATCCTCCAAAAGAAAAGTATTCGTTGCGTTGCTTCGGGTGCGTGCTGCGTGCTGCGTGTTGCGTAGGTATGTGACGACGATACTTCATTCGATGCTGGACTGGAAGTGATGAAACGTGAGACGTGAAATCGCTGGGTACTCTCACGCTTCACGTTTCACGCATCACAGGGAACCAACTGCATCAGCACCTTCACATCACATACCTACGCAATACGAAATACGCATTACGTTTAGTGTCCTGTCCCCAAACTCCACTCGTTCAGGTAGGCTTCTTGCTCGGCGGTCAGGGTGTCGCACTGCACGCCCATAGCTTCCAGCTTCAGCCGGGCAATCTCCCGGTCGATGTCTTCGGGCACATTGTAGACCTGACCGGTCATTGTGCCGCTGTTCTTCAGCATATACTCGGCGGACAGGGCCTGGTTGGCAAAGCTCATATCCATCACCGCGCTGGGGTGTCCCTCGGCCGCGGCCAGGTTGACCAGACGGCCTTCCCCGGCCACGTAGAGACGGCGGCCATCGGTCAGCGTGTACTCGTCCAGGAAGTCGCGCACACGGGTAATTTTCGTGGACATCTTTTCCAGGGCTTTGAGATTGATCTCGATGTCAAAGTGGCCGCTGTTGGCGAGCACCGCGCCGTCGGGCATCACTTCCATGTGGTGGCCGTCAAAGACGTGCATATCGCCGGTGGCGCTGCAGAAGATGTGGCCGATTTTGGCGGCTTCCATCATCGGCATCACCCGATAGCCTTCCATCACCGCTTCCAGGGCCTTCAGCGGGTCCACTTCGGTGACGATGACGTTGGCACCCATCCCCCGGGCGCGCATGGCAATGCCTTTGCTGCACCAGCCGAAGCCGCCCACGACGAAGTTCTTGCCCGCCAGCAGAATGTTGGTGGCGCGGATGATACCGTCGATGGTGCTCTGGCCTGTGCCGTAGCGGTTGTCGAAGAAGTGTTTGGTCATGGCGTCGTTGACCGCCATCACCGGGAACTTCAGTTTGCCCGCCGCGGCCATAGCCTTCAGGCGGATGACGCCGGTGGTTGTCTCCTCCGTGCCGCCCACCACTTCGCCCAGCAGTTCGCTGCGCTGGGTATGCAGCATCGCCACCAGATCCATGCCGTCGTCCATTGTGATATTGGGGCGGATATTGAGGACGCTGTCCAGATGGCTGTTGTACTGGGCGTTGGTCTCGCCTTTGATGGCGTAGACGGGCATTTCGTAGTAGGCGACGAGGGCGGCCGCGATGTCGTCCTGGGTGCTCAGGGGATTGGACGCGGCCAGGGCCACTTCCGCGCCGCCGGCAATGAGGATACGCATGAGATTGGCCGTCTCGCTGGTGACGTGCATGGCCGCGGCCATGCGCACGCCTTTGAAGGGCTGCTCTTTCTTAAAGCGCTCTTCCAGCAGGTCCAGCACAGGCATCTCCTTGGCCGCCCAGCGCATACGGAAACGCCCCTTCTCGGCCAGGTTGATGTCGGCAATGTCATAGGTCAGTTCTTTTACTGCGGTCATTGGGTGTTAGCTCCTCGAATAAATTGACTTCACAATTCGTGCTGCGTATTGCGTATTGCGTAGGTAAGTGATGTTGGCAACGATGGTTGTTATTGGTCGGTCGGACGTGAAACGTGAGAAGGTTCGAAAGCTCTCACGTTTCACGCATCACACAGAACCAATTTCATCAGCCCCTCCGCATCACTTATCTACGCAATACGTTTTTTCACGCTTCCTTCTACAAACGAACAGTGCTCCACAAAGCCCAGGGAATCGTACAACTTTCGAGCGATCTGATTTTCGCTGTGTACATTCAACACAAGCAACGGCAGGCCCGCGGCCCGCAACTGAGACGCAATTTCGCTGGTGATGGCCCTGGCATAGCCCCGGCCCCGGCAGTCGGACCGGGTGTAGACATTGCCAATCGCGGCCACGCCCTCCCCGTAGTTGAGGGTGTGGGTTCCGCCCATGGCCGCCAGCCCGCCCGCATCGTCCTCTACACCGAAGAAGAAGCCGTCTTCCATCTGAAAGGGGGCAAAGCCATCCGGCGTATAAGCTCCGCCCTGGGCGATCAGCGCTTCCACCCGCGGCACATCCGCGGGGACGAGACGGGTCAGCGGAAGCTCCACTGCAGGCAGATCGACTTCTTCGCCCAAGACCATCCGCACCATCACCCGGTGAGTCTGTACGTTATACCAGCGCTGGATAGCGGGCAGATGTTCCTTCTGCACGCTCAGATAGACCTCCTCCGGCAACGCCGCCTGGGCAGATGCCCCGGCCAGGGCCGCGGCCACATCTTTCGGCGACCCGACGGTGAGTAGAATCGGCGGCTCCAGCCCGGTGAAGATCAGTGCCAGCCCGTCGCCCGCCACCGCCCACCGGCAATAGGGCAGCAGATCTTCCCGCAGGTCAGCCAGGGCGTAGGCGGACCAGACGGGATCGGCCAGGAGAATCTTGCGGATGGCATCGGTATCAACACACATTCTTTGCCTCGTAGACCTGACAAGATGACAGGATGAAGGGATGACATTTGTTCATCTTGTCATCTTGTCATCTTGTCATCTTGTTATCTTGTTATCCCTTCATCCCTGCATCTTCGCCAGCGCTGGCTCTGGCCCAAATGCACGCTCGTACCGCTCCACAAACTCCCCTACCGAAAACCGGTGATTCGACGTGCCCACCTGTTCCAACACATATGTGCTGCACAGCGCACCCACACGCCCACAGACTTCCAGCGGCAGCCCCGCGCTGAGAGCCGCAAAGAAGCCGCCCCGGTAGGCGTCCCCTGCGCCCGTCGGCTCGGCCACGTGGCTGGGCGGCGCGATGGGAATACGTGTCACCGTTGTTCCCCGATAGATGGCGCTGCCCTTCTCGCCTTCAGTCACAATCAGCGTACCCACTTCGGCGCGGATACGGGCCAGGTCCCAGCCGGTCTTCTCCTGGATGACGGCCAGTTCGTAGTCGTTGACCATCAGATAGGCCGCGCCGGGAATGCTGCCCCGCAGGTCCTCGCCGCTGAGCCGGGCCGTCTGCTGGCTGGGGTCATAGGCAAAGGGGATGCCCAGGGTGCGGCATTCCTGGGCGTAGTTGAGCATGGCGGCCGGGTCATTGGGGCTGATAATGACCACCTCCGCGTCGGTCAGTCCCCGGCTGGCCAGGGAGACATTTTTGGCGTCGGCCATCGCGCCGGTGTAGAAGCTGGCGATCTGGTTTTGCTCCACATCCGTATTGACAAAGAAACTGGCCGTAAATTTTTCCGGGATGACGACGATCTGATCTGTGCGGATGCCGTTCTCTTCCAGCCAAGTGCGGTAGTCGCCGAAGTCCTGGCCGACTGTGCCCAGGATAATCGGGTCGCCGCCCAGCAGTTTCATAGAATAGGCGATATTGGGGGCCACGCCGCCCCGGTGGCGGGCCATATCGTCCACCAGAAAACTGACACTGAGCCGGGCCAGTTTGTCGGGCACAATCTGGTCCGTGAACTTTCCGGGAAAGCTCATCAAATAGTCATAGGCAATCGAGCCGGTTACTACAATAGACATAGACACCTCGAAGAAATATAGGACGCAGATTTACGCAGATGAACGCCGATTAAGATTGATTTTGCCATTTCATCGCGCCTTTGCGATTGTTGTCGTAGGCTTTGCGCTTATGAATTGGTTTGGGTCCAAAGTTGAGCAAGAGACCGACTTCATAGGTGGTTGCGCGCAGGTAGTTGAGCAATTGGGCTTCGTGTTCGTCCAGAAGGGCATTCACAGCTTTCAATTCGACTATCACTTTATCGGCTACGATCAAATCGGCATAATAGTCTGCTATCAGCGCTCCGTGATAATAGACGGGAATCTGTACTTCATCGACTACAAGCAGACCGCGTTTTCTGATTTCCAGCACCATCGCTTTCCGGTAGACTTTCTCCAGAAAGCCGTAGCCGAAATAGTTATAGACATCGTAGAAGGCTCCCAGAATGACATCCGTAATTTCCGAATGTTTGTATGCCATTCCACCCTCCTTTTGAATACAGATATGAACACCAGCAGATCAAAAAAATCAGCGTTTATCAGCGTTTATCCGCGTCCTAAATAAATCGCGTCCAACCGCGTTTCCGTCGCGCCGCCGTCGCCGTCGGCTTCGATCCATTGGGCGGACGCCTGGGGCTGGGAGGCCACAATTCGTTCCAGTTTGTCCCCCACAAAATGCAGGGCAGCAAAATCGTCCACACCGTAGCCAGCGCGCATCTGCCCACTGCCTACCAGCCGGTGATAGGTGGGCCGCCGCTCGGCTTCTCCGTCAAAGTGGGGCGAGCAGCTCATCGGCAGAAAACCCAGACAGGGCAGCGCTGTATAATCGCCGGGGATGGAATCGGTCAACCCCTGGGCAAACCAGCAAATGGCCCCGGCGCTGATCCCGGCCAGCACAACCCCCTGCGCCCACGCCTGACGCAAAATCGCGTCTACGCCCCACTCCCGCCACAGGGCCAGCATGGACTTCGTATTGCCGCCGCCCACATAAATCGCGTCCTGGCTCAACAGAAAACCCGCCAGGTCCGCGGTGTGGGGTTGAAATAAGGACAGATGGCTGGGCCGGGCGTCCAGGTTTGCAAAAGCGCTGTAGAAGCGGGTGATGAACTGGTAGTTCTCCCCGCCCGCCTGGGCCAGATAGCAGACCCGGGGCCGCTCGTTGTCGGTCGCCTGGCAGATGTAGCGGTCCAGCGCCGGGTTGTCCGGCTCCATGGAAAAGCCGCCACCGCCGAGAGCGATAATTTGAGGAAGTTGGGTTGTAGACATTTTATGCATCCTCTTTCGTTGTCCAACGCACAAACCCATCCGGCGTTTCGTGGACTTCCAGCCGATCCAGCAGGGCAGCCGGTTCGCGCTCGGCCACCAACAGCCCCCGGTATTTGGGGCGCACAAAGCCCTGGGCAATGGAATGCTCGATCATCGCCAGCAGCGGGTCGTAGAAACCCGCGATATTGAGCACACCAATCGGCTTGCGGTGAATCCCCAGTTGGGTCCAGGTGATCGTCTCGAACAACTCTTCCAGTGTGCCGAAACCGCCGGGCAGGGCGACAAACGCATCGGACAATTCGGCCATGCGCGCCTTGCGGACGTGCATAGAATCGACAACTTCCAGCCTTCCAATCGACGGGCCAGAGACTTCCTTGGGCAGCAGCGGCGCGGGAATCACCCCGTGAACAGCGCCGCCGTTCTCTGCCACCCCGCGGGCCACCGCGCCCATCATTCCTACGCTGCCCCCGCCATAGACCAGCCCATAGCCGCGCCGAGCCATCTCCGCGCCCAGCACGGACGCTCCCGCCAGATATTCGCCGTTGACGCCATCGCTGGCCCCGCAGTAAACGCAGATGTGTGAAAAAGTGTTCATATACGCGGAGATTAGGAGGTTAGAGATTAAGAGATTGGAGACTGGCGCGTCACGAACCAATCTCTAATCTCCCAATCTCTTAATCTCTCAATCTCACTTCCCCCGTGCCTTTCGATTCTCGCGCACTCGATCCTCGGCCCGTCCTACCGCCGCCGCCAAACTCTGTGTAAAGGGCGGGTAGCAGATGCCCTCTTCGGTGACAATCCCGGTCAGGTAGCGATGGGGGGTGACGTCGAAGGCCGGGTTGTAGACGGGCACGCCCTCGGGCGCAATCAGCTTTTCGCCGATGCCCGTCACCTCTTCCGGCCCCCGCTCCTCGATGGGAATCAGATCGCCGTGGGCCAGGTTCAGGTCCACCGTGCTGGTGGGGGCCACGCAGTAGACGGGGATGCCGTTCTCCCGTGCCACCACCGCCAATTTGTAGGTGCCGATTTTGTTGGCCGCGTCGCCGTTGGCCGCCACCCGGTCCGCGCCAAAGATGACCACATCCACCTGGCCCGTGCGCATGAGATGGCCAGCGGCGTTGTCGGCGATAAGGTGCATGGGAATCTCCGCCCGCATCAGCTCCCAGGCAGTAAGCCGTGCGCCCTGCAATCGGGGTCGGGTCTCGTCCACCCAGACGTGAATCGGTTTGCCCTGCTCCTGGCAAGCGAAGGCCACGCCCAGAGCCGTGCCAAAGTCCACCGTGGCCAGCGCGCCGGTGTTGCAGTGATGCAGCAGATTGGCCCCGTCGGGGATGACGGCCGCGCCGTTATAGCCCATACGCCGGTTGATCTCCACATCCTCGTCGGCCAGGGCCTGGGCTTCGGCCAGCAGCGCCGAGCGGATGTCGTCCACATTGGGCAGGACGGTATTCTCGGCCAGTTCCAGCAGGCGGCGGGTTCCCCAGGTCAGGTTGACAGCGGTGGGGCGGGCTGCGTCGAGCAGTTCTTTGGCCGCGGCCAGGTCAATCAACAGACTGCCCCGATCCGTGGCTGGGCTGTTCTGCGCGGCCAGGGCCATGCCGAAGGCGCCGGTCGCGCCGATGGCGGGCGCGCCCCGCACGTACATTTCGGTGATGCTGCGGGCGACCTCCTCGACTGTATCGAACTCAGCGATGACAAATTCGCCGGGCAGCAGCCGCTGGTCGATCATCTTTACTTTGCCGTCTTCCCAAAAGACTGTGCGCATCCGTGTCTCCCTTCGCAATAGAAGTTCGACTTCTTCTGAGAAGTCGAACTTCTTGCTCCACAACAAAAAACACCCTCCCGAAAGCAGGAGGGTGTTGCGTATTGCAGGCAATTCAAATCAGCCAAGGCAACCCGAAGAGAAATCTCCGGTCGGGGCGGGTGGCTGGTCTGCTGCAACTGCGGGCCGGGGAGCGCTGCTGGGCCGGAAGATTTTCCGGGCAAAGCAGCCGCCAAATGGCCATACGCAACTCGCAGCAACCGAATACCAGGGCTCCGGTGGGTTGCCGGGGGAAATTTTTCCGTTCCCCTCGTGCTGGTCAAACAGTGAACTCGTTTGTGGCCTGAAAACAGGCACAACGAGTAGAGTAGCACAGGTGGGGGGAGGTGTCAAAGTTTTGGCGGGAATCGCGCGGTATCTATCAAGTAGAATGCTGATGAGCTGGAGTAGAGCGGAGCAAACTTTCTTATCCACCTGAGTTCGGGATAAGAAATACAGCCTTCAAAGTCTCTCTTTTCGCTTGACCACGGCCACAAAACAGCATTTTCGGCATCAAAACAACACATTTTGAGATACTTGTTTGTCAAGCGTAGGGCGTTTTGAACTACAGACAGTCTTCTGTCACTTATCCCGAACTCAGGTTATCCGAACAGGGATGGCTCTGGGGTGATCTGAATTTGAGGAGGGGATGTGTATCCAACACCGCGCTCTGAATTTTTGAGATGTTGGCGGGAAGGATTTCGCAATGTGTTTGCCAGTCAAAAACGGGCGTTCTTGCACAGTGAGAATAGGATAATTAAACTTATCGAGAACACGGATAAAGTTCGTACAAATGCAGGGCGTTTGCTTGCTGCGCCTGCTGGGTACGGCAAGCAACACACCTACCGAAATGGACGAAGTTCACTGGGCTTCTCTATTACACAAATGGAATGCCATACCCGAAATACTCACTTTGTACCGACCGACTCACGTCCCATCTTTTAGTATATCCATAAGGCCGCTCACGTTGATTCACATACGTCAGGATAAGGCGTCTTTTTGCGCGGGATACACCCACAAAAAAAGCACAGCGGTTGGCGTCTTGATCGCCAAAAAAAATCTCGTTTTCAACTGCCATGAGGATGACTGAGTCGAATTCGAGACCTTTGCTCTTGTGGATAGTAAGAATCCGTACTGCCCGATCATCAGAAAACCGCTCAAGAGCCTTGGGTAAGTTAGGTTCAAGTTTGAGCAGATCTTCAATACATACCTTTGTGTCCTGGATGACTTCCTTAAGGCGCTCAAGCGACTCATAATCTGGTGAAAGCGCAACGAGGGTTTCGATGCCCACTTGGTTCAAAAAGGCCTGTACCGATTCCCACCATCCTGAGAACGGCCCAAAAATCAGTTCAGTGATGGCGGCATCTTTCCTCTGTTGTTTGATCAAACGTTCAAGGTCCTGCCGCATGTTGGCCTGCATTTCGTCATCAGCGAAGGGAATCAATAGATTCATCAGCCGAACCCAGGCTTTAGACTCTCGCTTGCCATACAGGCAGGACAAATAGTCCACTGCCAATCGTGCAACAGGTTCCGTAGTGATATCCTGCATCTGCTGCTCATTGCGGAAAGGAATGCCCCGCGCTTTCAGCGCAGCCATGAGATGGTCGGCATACAGATCCAATTGCTTAGACACCAGGACTGCAATTTCTGAAAGTGGTACCAGTTCTATTTTGACCCATTCAGAAATCAAATCTGCCAAGTGTTTCGCCTCTTTACGACTATCTTCAAAATGCCAAGTAAAAACCTCTCCATCCTCACCTATGATCTGTTCATCGGGCATGACTGATGCTGGGTCGAGGACGCGAATGATATCATTCTGCATACGCAATAAGCGTGGTTTTGAACGGAAGTTGCGGTACATATTGAGCGGTACCGCTTTGAAATCTGAAGCGAAGGCCTCGAAGATGCCATCAAGGGCTCCGGCCCAGCCCATAATTTTTTGCTTGGTATCACCAACCGCCGTGAGACGAACTGCAGTGCCCTGGAAGGCAATCATTACGAGCTCATATTGCCGGTCGGTACAGTCTTGGAATTCGTCCAAAAAAAACATCGCTGTAGGTCTGTCGAACTGCATTTCTGGCAATAGCTGATTTCTTGAGTATCCGGATTGCCAAGGGAACCAGATCGCTAAACTCAATCTGTTTTAGGGTGACCTTTCTGTCACCTATTTTATAGCCTACATCCAAGGCATCATTGCCTGTCAAGAGTGGCCGAAATCGGTCAATGATGCGCTTGGCAAAGGCGTGAAAGGTGTAGCTATCGAAACGCGAGGCAAGGTCGGAGCCGCAACGACGCAAAACCCGTTCTTTCAGATTTTTGCTATAGCAAAGTCACGTAGAAACCAGGAGTTTCATGGAAAATCTATAACGCCAAGAGGAAAAGGAGCAATACCGCAAAGAACTCAGTCCCTCCTTGGCATCCCTGCGTCTTTGTGCCTAAGCGTTATAAATAGATCCTCTCACCTTTTATTGACTGATAAAAAACTCCTAGTTTCCATCAGGTTTTGCTATAGCGATGTGTCTTTATACATTCTACGCAATCAACTGGTTTGGCAGCCATTAACGGTAATAGAGACCAGCAAGCAGCACACCAACTGCGTCTCGCATTAAGGAAGTGAGCGGCAGGGTGACGACTTGCACCTTCTTCCCCCACTACGAGGAGGAGCAGGTGACCGTCTGGCCCTACACGACAACGGCGGTGAAGCACTACAGCTTCAACGGGATGCGTATCGCCATCAGCAAAGGCGGGGTGCTGAAGTACGTCCACGCCGACCACCTGACCAGCACCTCCGTGGAGACCGACGGCAACGGCGGCCAGAACGCCTCCCGCAGCTACTACGCCTACGGCGAAGTGCGGGCCAGCAGCGGAACCCTGCACACGGACCGGACGTACACTGGGCAGAAGAGCGACGGGACGGGGCTGCTCTACTACAACGCCCGCTACTACGACCCGGCCCTGGGCACATTCCTCTCGCCGGATACGCTGGTGCCGGACGCGGGCGCGGTGGTGGATTACAACCGCTTTGCCTATGCACGCAACAATCCGCTGAAGTTTAGTGATCCCAGTGGGCACAGGCCTGACGATGGGTGCGAAACGGAAACCTGTAACTACTCAGATTTCCTTCCTCGGGATGCTTGGGTGCATCCCGATTACGGGGTAACTTTAGTCGATCCAGAGTATTTAAAGGACCCAGTTGATGCCTTGCTCATTGGTGCAGGAGGTGGCGGCACGCTTGACACGCCGTTAGGTTTCAATGTTACACTCCAAGGTGGAATTGAATATGTCAACAACTTGGAATCAGGGGAGCAGAACCTTTTTCTGGTAGGGGAGTTTTCCTTAGATTTCAGTCTAGAGAAACTTGCCGATAATGCTAAAGACCCATTGAAGGTGCTCTCCGGGGGACCAGCCTTTAAACTAGGTCCAGCCGCAGGTGTTTATGTAGGGGTTATTGACAATCTTCCTCACAACGAAGGATACAACGGACAAGCAAGAGGAACGCGGACATCTGTGAGCGCAGGACCACTTACGGTCTCATCAGCGGAGTTCTATACTCCAGATGATCCAAACGGTCCAATTGGTCGAACGTTCGGTTTGGGTACAGGAACTGGTCTGGATTTCGGCAAAACGGCATATTGGACGGGAGCTAAGTCCTTTCGTTCAATCGGGAAAGATATCACAGATTGGCTTGACAGGTAATGAACCATAACGATTCGACGACACAGACGTGGCAATCAAACACCTTGAAGTACCGGATGCGATTTCTTCGGTCTGCTCTTCCTGGACTGTTTTTCCTATTAGGTGGTGTGTTCTTTGGTCCTGTAGATATGGATTCTGCCAATCGTGGTCGTGATGTGTTGGTGCCAATAGTCACAACTCTAATTGGCATAATCTACAGTCTCCCCTATTTACTTGATATACTGCGTTCACGGGTCAAGGGAATCACAGGTGCTCTTACACAAGTCACCATGGTGACAATCCCACCTTCCGGAAAAATGTTACCGTGGTGGGAGGTAACTGAATACCGATTTCGGATTGCTGATGAAGATTTCAAAATCAAAGATTCGGATGTGAGGGAGTCCCTTAAGGTTGGTGAAGTATATACGGTGTGGTATGGAAACAGCAGCGGGTTGGTGTTAGAGATTCATTCCAATTCCGATAGCACGAGCCAGAACTCCGTCACCACCCCCTAGCCATTGGCGGAAAGTTCGGCTCTTGACGGGACGCCTCCCTCCTCTCTCAGCTTCGGCGGCACGGATTCGTTCACCATCAACGACTCCCCTCTCCCGGCCCGGCCCTCAGACCCTACCAACCAGCGCCGCGGCTGGGAGAGGGGCGGGGGTGAGAGCAAACCGACCGCACCTTCACCGGGCAGAAGCAGGACGGGACGGGGCTGCTCTACTACAACGCCCGCTACTACGACCCCGCCCTGGGCACATTCCTCTCACCGGATACGCTGGTGCCGGATGCGGGCGCGGTGGTGCGGCCCCTCACCACCCCCTACCCATCGACGGGAAGGCCGGCGGTTGACGGGACGCCCCCGCCTCTCCCAGCTTCGGCGGTGGTTCTGTGGGTGGCGTTGTCTGCGCTGGGAGAGGCGGGGGATCGGCGGCGCTGGTTCGTTCGCTATCGACGCTGCACCGCTGACAGGAGCCGTCAACGCCACGGACGGCTCCCCTCTCCCGGCCCGACCAACAGCATCCGCCCGCCAAACGTCCCGGCTGGGAGAGGGGCGGGGGTGAGGGCCGACAGCACCGGCCTGTTCTACCCGCCCTGGGCACATTCCTCTCGCCGGACACGATGGTGCTGCCCCTCCTCTCCCCGCGCAGACAACACTGCTGACGGAACCAATGCCGCTATCGAGAGAGGGGGTCAGGACGTTGAACGGAAGCACAGAATGCAACCGATTGCATCGCTCTGGCACTTGACGCACCACCACTTCTGCGCTATCGTATCCTTACAGTATTTGTGATATCGACGCTCTTCCCCGACGGGCTGCATCACTCCAACCTCTTACAGACATTCCAACTGGAGTCGTTCCATGCGATCCACCCATCTCCTCTCCCCTTTTCGTCTGGCCGGCCGGCTGTTTCCAACCCTGCGTCTGGTGCTCGCCACCGCGCTGCTGATGGGGCTACTGCCCCAGCACGCCCTTTTTGCCCAGGAAAGCGCGCCCACTTCTGTCAGCTTTCCCGGCAGCTACGCGTCCCAAATCGGCGGCGCTGAGTGGGAACCGGCAGACCCGACAGTGCAGGCCAGCGACGAGGACGGCGACGGCATCTGGACGCTGACCGTCGAACTCCCCGGCGGCGACTACGAGTTCAAAGCAGCCATCAACGGCACGTGGGACGAAGCCTATGGGGTGGACGGCACACCTGGCGGCGACAACGCCACCGTCAATGTACCCAGCGCGGGCGGATTGGTCACTTTTAGCTACGACCGGGCCACAAATGCAGTGCGCGCGGCGGTCGCGCCCCTGCCCAGCGAAATTGGCGACGATCTGCCCCCAGCCGTGGGTGACGGCTACATCGGCATCGCTGGCCTGCTCCATCAAAGCCGCGGCGACGCCTACCGCACTCCCTTCGGCGCGGTTCCCTTTGACACAGATGTGACCCTGCGCTTCCGCACCTTCGCCGACGACGCGGAACGGGTGGACCTGCTCTTGACCGCCATCAGCAGTGGGGCAAAGAAGACAGTCCCCCTGCACCGGGTGGCGACCGACGCCGACGCCGCGCCCTGGGGCTACGACTACTGGGAAGTCACCCTCAACAGTGGCCCCACAGCAGAGATTCATAATTATCTCTTTCAAATCAGCGATGGCAACAAAACCCTCTACTACGCGGACGAAAGCCGTCGCGATGGCGGCAGCGGGCAGGCATTTAACGTCCAGCCCACCAGCGATCAGGGCTGGGATATCTACACCTACGACCCGGCCTTTGCCACGCCCGACTGGGCCAAAAACGCGCTCATCTACCAGATTTTTCCCGACCGCTTCCGCAACGGCGACCCAACCAACGACCCGACCGCCGACGACTGGTTCTATGAAAACGAGCGGGGCCACGCCTTTCCCGTCACCCCCTGGAACCGGCCCGTGCCCGACCCGGAACCCAACGATCCCGCGGCCAACCCCGACTGGTATATGACCTATAGCTCCACCTTCTACGGCGGCGACCTCCAGGGCGTGGCCGAAAAGCTGGACTATTTGCAGGCGCTGGGCGTCACCACAATCTACTTCAATCCCATCTTTGATTCCCCCTCCAACCACCGCTACGACGGGCGAGACTATCGGCAGATCGCCGAGAACCTGGCTGTGCGCGGCGATCCAGCAGCCAGCAACGCCTATTTTGACGTTCTGGCCGCGCAGGTAGCCATCCGGGGCATGCACCTGATTCTGGACGGCGTGCCCAACCACGTGAGCAGCGACGCGCCGATCTTTGACCGTTTCCAACGCCACCCGGAATTGGGCGCGTGTGAATCAGTGGACAGTCCCTGGCGAGCGTTCTTCCTCTTCCGCCCGGCCCGGCCCGCGGGCAGTGGTGTCTGTGCTGGCGACACCAACTACAACGCCTGGGCCGGTTTCGACAGCCTGCCCCAATTGGATACTGCCCGCCAGGAGGTCATCGACAACTGGCTGGCCCCCAACGACAGCGAACAGCCGGGCATCGCCACCGGCTATCTACAACTGGTGGGTGTGGACGGCTGGCGGGTGGATGTGGTCCCCGATGTGGTGGGCATCAACCCGGACTTCTTCAAGCTCTGGCGGCAGGCCACCCGGGCCACCAACCCGGACGCTATCAGCTATGCGGAGACGTGGAAAGAGAACGACGCCCGCCAACGGCTGCTGGGCGACGAATTCGACAGCACAATGAACTACCGCTTCCGCCAGGCCGTCCTCGGTTTCCTGCGCGACAGCGATTTTCAGGACAACGACGGCACAATCCCCGCCCTGACCGCCACCCAATTCGAGGACGCACTGCGGGCCATTCAGGAAGATTATCCCTATCCGGCCTGGTCCACCGCGATGAATCTGATCGGCTCCCACGACGTGAACCGGGCCACAATTGTGCTCGACCACGCGGGCATCGACCGGGCCGCGGGCCAGCCCGTGGATGGCTTTGTTGATGCCCGTGCCCGTCTGCGCCTGGCCGCGGCGCTGCAGATGACCCTGCCCGGCGCGCCGACGATCTATTACGGCGACGAGACGGGTCTGGCCGGTTTTGGTAGCGATCCCCAGCGGGACGATCCCTACAACCGTCAGCCCTATCCCTGGCCCGACGCGGCGGGCTACGCTGATCTGCCTGCCTGGGCGCAACAGCAGGACGATCTGATCGATCTCTATACATTCCTGGGCCAACTGCGGGGCAGCCACAGCTATCTGCGCACAGGCTCCTGGGACACATTCATTACCGACGACGCCGGTCTGTACGTCTTTGGCCGCAAGGATGCCAGCGGCGCGGCTGTCATTGCTATCAATCGCAGCCCCATCAGCCAGACAGTTGGCCTGGAACTGGCGGGCTATCTGCCCCGTAGCGCTCCGCTGCTCGACGCGGCCAGCGGCCAGACGCGCACAGTCTCCCTGCGCGAAGTGGTACAGCCTATGGATTTCCGCATCTGGCACACGCCGGACGGTATGGACCTGACAACCCCGGACGCGCCAGCGATTGAAAATGTGGAAGAGGGAGACGGAACTGTCAGCTTGACGATTGCCGTCCCGCCCCTGACCGCCCGGGTGGTGGTGCGCCGTTCGCTGGTGGATGGAGGGTTCCGGCCAGTGGGCGTCATCGAAGCCTCGGATCGGGGCAAGACTGTCACATTTGTGGACGGGGGGCTGACGAATGGGCAGCCCGTCTACTACCGGGCGGTGGCCTTCAATGATGTCGGGTTGGGGAGTGAACTCAGTTTGTCCGTGCAGGCCATCCCCCACGCCCCAATTGCTGACGCCCGTCTGGTGGAGCCGACAGCGGTGGAGCATACCATCAGCACCCAAAACTTCGCTGGCCCGCTGATGGCGGCAGTAATAATCGAAGGCGCGACAGGGGGCGAAGAAGCCGCGCCTGGCGTCCTGGCCCAGGCGGGTTTTGTGCAAGCCCTGCCCGATGCCTTGCCCGGTGCAGAGGAGATCCGCTGGGAGGAGGCCGAGTATGCAGGCCCGACAGAGGACGGCGACCTCTACGCCGCGGCTGTCCTGCCCGATGCGGTGGGCGACTATTTGTTCGGCTTCCGTTTCAGCGTCACAGGCGGGCGGGATTGGGTCTACGCGGGCGTGAATGGCCTGGAAGACGGTCCTCTGTGGGCCGCGCCGGGCACACTGACGGTCATCCCCAGCGACGACACCCAAGCGCCCAATCGGCCCTTCCGCATGGAAGAAGTCTTCGCCTCCACCAATCAGATAACTGTCGGTTGGCGGGCCTCCCGCAGCGCGGACCTCTCCCACTATCTCCTCTGCCGCCGGGACGTGACCGCGGGCGAAGAGGGCTGCGCCAAGAAAATTATTGTCAACCGCGATATTCGGGAGTATACGGACACGGATGTACTCCAGGACCACACCTACGCCTATACCGCGCAGCAGGTGGACACCAGCTTCAATGCTTCTGACGCATCGGACGAGCTGGAGATCACCGCCGCGCTCAGCTTTGTGGATGTGACCTGGCGGGTGCTGGTTCCTGCATCCACCCCGCCAGACACGGAGATATTCATCGCCGGGGACAATGCGGGTGTCTTTGGCGCGGCCTTCGGCGCGGACGCACAGCCCTTGACCAAAGTGGGCGACAACCTGTGGGAATGGACCGCGACGATCAAAGAGGGCACGCTGCTCCAATACAAATATACCCGTGGCACGTGGGACAGCGTGGAACAGTGGGGGACGATCCGGGGCTTCAACAACCGCACGCTGGAGGTGATGGCCGGCGCGGATGGCACCCAATCCGTAGACGACACCGCCACGGATTGGGGCGCAGAAGGGCCGGACGATCGCCGGGCCGTACAGACCTGGCGCGACCCGCTGGTGACAGATGTGGAAGGGACAAAAGATGCGGTCACTGTCCACTTTGCCAGTTCGGTTGCGCCGCTGGCTGCCCTGTCCGATGTAATCCAGGTGGCGAATGCTACTGGTCAATTGGTGTTGGGTACGGTGGCCCAGAGCGGCGATGCCAGCTTTGTATTCACGCCTACCGGAGCGCTGGCCCCAGGCACGTATACTGTCACCGTCTTTGGCGTGACGACAGATGTGCCCATGGCCCAGCCCTATGAGAGCGCGCTGAAAGTCCAGTGAGGATCGGTTGACAGTGGGTTCTCTATTCAGTTTGGTCTGCAATGTACTGATCGATTGGCTCTTTCTGGGCTGGGCGCGTCGGGAAACCGACACCCGTCTTGGAAAGATGCAGGATGCGGCCTTTGACACCCCTGGCGCGCAGTCACCTGTGCCAGCTTCTGTGCTGGCCGCCGCCGGCGCGCTGGCCCTGGGGCAGTGGGCTGTGGCCCGGAGCCTGTGGAAACTCTCCGGCAGACAGGCAGTGGCAGGGCTGATCCTGGGCGCTTGTATGGCTGGCGGCGGGCGTATTCTCTGGCCGCCGGGAGATTCTTAACCGAGCGTTCCAAAGTTCTGCACAATTTCTCCAGAATTGTCTATTAAGCTAAAGACGGCCCGACATCCCAGTCGGGCCGTCTTATATCCATCCAATATGTAACCCAAGGAATTGCCCATGCGTTTGTTTTCCCGAACCTTTCTGACCGCAGTCTTGCTTATCTTTGTTGTGCTGGCCGCCGCCTGTTCATCCAGTGAACCAGCCGCCTCGGTTGAGACCCCAACCGTTGCCGCGGTGGCACAGCCCACAAACACACCTGCTCCCCCCGCGGGGCCAACAGCCGTCCCCGCCACCGAAGCTACGCCTGTCCCGGCAGCCGAAGTCCCCACGGAAGCCCCCGCCGAAGCGCCCGCTCCGGTTGAACCCAGTGTAGCCGTGACCTTTGCCATCGACCCGGCCCAATCCGAAGCCCGTTTTGTCCTCGATGAGGAGTTATTGGGCAGCCCCAAGACCGTTGTGGGTGTCAACAGTGGCGTAACAGGCCAGGTGACGGTTGACGCTGGCAATCCGGCCAGTGTGGTGATTGGGCCGATTGTCATTGACGCGGCGGGTTTTGTCACCGACAGCGACCGCCGCAACGGGGCCATCACCCGTTTTATTCTTCAATCAGGCAGCTATCCCACCATCACTTTCACCCCAACCGCTGTGGAGGGCGTTCCCGCCGCTGTGGCTGTGGGCGATGTTCTCAACCTGCAAGTGACCGGCGACCTGACGATTCGGGAAATTACCCGGGCCGAAACCTTCGCCGTCATTGTCACTGTCGTTTCGGAGAGCGAGCTGCACATGAGCGGTGCCACCGAAATCCTGCGCGACAACTATCAGGTCACCATTCCCAGCGTGCCCAGTGTGGCCAATGTAACCAACGAAGTCCAGCTACAGTTCGACTTTGTGGCAACCGCGCAATAGAAGCGTGGGAGAGGGGCAACCGGTGACGATTTTCCCGGTCGCCTCTCTCCCATCCCCCGTTCTCTCCCTTCCCCAATCCCTTCCTTTCCCGGTATAATAGGCGTATGGAAAATCCTGCTGCCTATATTCCGCTTGACCGACGCCGGGCGCTTGCCGCAGGCACGGAACTCCCCACCCATACCACCGGCGCGGCGCTCTTCGCCGATATCTCCGGCTTTACCCCGCTGACAGAACTTCTGGCCCAGGCCTATGGCCCGCGGCGGGGCGCGGACGAACTCACCCGACAGTTGAACGAAGTCTACAGCGCCATCATTGCCCCGGTGCATGCCTATGGGGGCGCGGTCATTGGCTTCAGCGGCGACGCCATCACCTGCTGGTTTGATGACGAGGACAGCCCCGCCGCCGGGCTGATACGAGCCTGCGCGGCCGGCCTGGAGATTCAGCAGGCGATGATCGCCTTTGCCCACCTGACCTATCCCAGCGGGCAGGCAGCCCTGGCCATCAAAACCGCGGTGGCCGCGGGTCCCGTGCAGCGCTATCTGGTGGGTGATCCAGCCAGCCGCCGGATAGATGTGCTGGCCGGTGGCCTGTTGGAGCGAATGGCCCACACCGAAGAAGTCACCCGCCAGGGGGAACTGCTGCTGGCTCCGGGGGATGTGGTGGGCTGGGACGAATGGATGGACGGGCTGTGGGTGAAGCGAGAAGGGCTGTCGCTTTTTCAGGTGCAGGGCTTGCGCCGGAAGGTGGCTGTCCGGCAAGCCGAAGCGGAGATCGCCCTGCCCGAAGGGTTGGTGCGGCCCTGGCTGCTGCCCCCGGTCTATGCCCGCATCCACAGCCAGCAGGGCCGTTTTCTGGCCGAATTGCGTCCGGCCACCGCTCTCTTCCTGCGATTTTCCGGCCTGGACTTTGATGTCAACGCGGACGCGGGCAGGCAACTGGACGACTACATCCGTTGGGTGCAGGCCGTGGTGGACCGCTACGAAGGCAGTCTGATCCAACTGACAACCGGCGACAAAGGCAGCTATCTCTACGTGGCCTTTGGCGCGCCCGTGGCCCACGACGACGACACCCGCCGTGCAGTGGCCGCGGCCCTGGAACTGCGGGAATCGCCCCTGCGCTTCCCCGCCATCAACGCTGTGCAAATGGGCATCAGCCAGGGGCGGATGCGGGTGGGGGCCTATGGCAGCGAGACCCGGCGCACCTATGGCGTGCTGGGCGATGAGACAAATGTGGCGGCCCGGTTGATGGCAAAAGCCGAGGCGGGGCAAATTCTGGTGGGCCAACGGGTGGCCGAACTGGTGGACGAACGCTTTCAAATACGCACGCTGGGTCCTATGCGTTTCAAAGGCAAAACAGAACCGCTGCCGGTTTTTGCTGTGGAGGGCGAACGCATCCTCTCCAGCGATGAGTATCATTCCCTCTTTGTGGAGAGGCTGGAGGGCCGGGAAGAGGAACTCGGCCAGATGCGCGGTGTGATGGCGGATGTGCTGGCTGGGCAGGGACGGCTGCTGCGGGTGGAGGGAGAAGCAGGTGTGGGCAAAAGCCATCTGGCAGCCGTCTTTCTGGAAGATAGCCAGCGCCAGGGCAGCCAGACGGCAGTGGGTTCCTGCCAGAGCACAGGACGGGATGTGGCCTATGGCTCGGTGGGGACCGTTGCCCGTCAATTGCTGGGGTTGGCCGGGCAAACTGGACGCAGCCCTGAGGAACAGATCGAACATTTGCAGGCTACAATCCAGGCGCTCAATCCGGACTGGCTGGTGCGTCTGCCTCTGCTGGGGGACCTGCTGCGTTTGCCCATCCCCGACAATCCCACAACCGCGGCCTTCACCCCCCAGTTGCGCCAGGAGGCACTGATTGCCCTGGCCCTGGAAATTGTCCATCTGCGGGCACGCCAACGGCCCCTCCTCCTTTTTATCGAAGACGTACACTGGATCGATGAGGCATCGGCCCGACTGATTCTGGCCCTGGCGCGTGTGATCCAGGACTCCCGCATTTTGCTTCTGCTGGCCCACCGGCCTGTGAATCCAGACGCGGCCAGCCCGGTTCTGGGCGAATTGTTGGCATCGACCGAGGGAGCGGTCGTGGCATTGGCCGAACTCCCTGCCGAAGGGGTGGCCGGACTGGTGCGCAACCGACTGGGCGGGCCGGTGGACGATCTGGCTCTGGGGCTGATTCAGATGCAGGCCCAGGGCAATGCCTTCTTCACCGAAGAACTGGTGGACGCGCTGGCCGAATCGGATCTGCTGGTACAAAGTGGCGCGGGCTGGGGACTGGCGCCCCATCTGTTGGCCCAATTGCAGCAAGACGGCTGTGTGCAGCGGGTGGAGGGGCGCTGGCAATTGATGACCGATGCACCCCTCTCCGCGGTCAGCCTGGGCATGCCCGACACCATCCACGGCGCTATCCTCTCCCGTCTGGATCGCCTGCCAGAGGATGTGAAACTGACGCTCAAACTCGCCAGTGTGATTGGCCGGGTCTTTGAGTTGGAACTGCTGGCGGGTGTGCATCCGGGCGGGCCGTCTTCTGTCGATCTTTTCGAGCAGATCGACACCCTGAGCCGCCGGGATTTCGCCCGGCTGGAACGACCCCAACCCGATGTGACTTATATTTTCAAGCACAATATCACCCAGGAAGTGGTCTACAAAACCCTGTTGGAAAGCCAGCAGCGGGAGGTGCACACGGCTGTGGCTGAGCGGTTGGAACACATCGCTCCCCAGGCTGTGGAGCGGCTGGCTTTTCATTTTCGTCACGGGGACCTGGGCCAACCAGCCGTGCGCCAAAAGACACTGCACTATCTCGATCAGGCGGGGGAGCGGGCCAGGCGGGAATATGCCAATGAGACGGCCCTGGGCTATGTGGAGCGGGCGCTGGCCCTGGAAGCCAACTGGCAGCGGCAAACGGCCAAAGTCGATCTGCTGCACATTCTGGGCCGACGGGACGATGAACAGTTCGCGCTGGACCAGCTGGACGGTCTGCCCGATGCGCCTCCGCTGGATGTCCACCTGCTGTGGGGACAGTTTCACGAGGCGATGAGCGACTATCCCGCGGCCCTGGCCGCGATGGATGCGGCGGCTATCACCGCCCAGAACGCGGCGGACGATCGGGGGCTGATCCGGGTGTTGGGCCGCACAGGGCTAATCCACTGGCGGCAGGGCAACTATACAGAAGCAGCCGAAGCCTATGGGCGTGCCCTGGCCCTGCTGGCCGGTTCCTCAGATTGGGCGGCGGAGGAGGGCGAGATTCGCTATGGGCTGGGCATTCTGCACCGGCAGCAGGGGAAGTTCAGCGAAGCCCAGGCCGATCTGGAAAAAGCGCTGACATTGGCCCGGCGGCTGGAAAACAAACCGGAGGAGGCAAAAGTGTTGGCCGCGCTGGCAACAGTGGCCCATCTCCACCGACGGGACTACGACGCGGCCCTGGCCCACAACCAACAGGCCCTGGAAATTCGCCGTCAGATCGGGGATCGGGCGGGAGAAGGTTCGAGTCTGCTGGCCCTGGGCCAGACCTATTCGGGCCGGGGCAGCTACAGCGAAGCGCTGGCAGCTTTTCAGAACGCGCTTTCCTTGCAACAGTCCCTGGGCAACCGCTGGTGGGAGGCCATCGCCTGGAATGAAACCGGCATTGTCCAGATGCTCGTGGGGCAGTATGCGGATGCGCAGACGGCCTTGACCCAGGCCCTGGAGATTGTGCGGGACATTGGAGCAGAAGTGGGCGCGGCCTATATTCAGGTCAATTTGGGACAAGTGCTGCGGGATACGGGGTGTCTTACAGAGGCCGAGATTGCCCTGCAGGCGGGTCTGCATTTCTCCCAACAACGGCAGGACCGCCATTTGGAAGCGATCTGTCACAGCGACCTGGCGCTGCTATATCTGGCCCAGGGGAATGCTGCCGCAGCTTATGAAGAGGCAGATGCAGCCCAGGCCATCTATCACGAAATCGGTACGCCCTATTCCAGCACAGGGGACTTTGTGACGCTGGCACGGGCCGCGCTGGCCCTGAATCAACGGGAGCAGGCCGAGGAACACGCGGATCGGGCCTTTGCCTATCTGCAGGAATGTGGTGGTGATGGGCCGGATTTTCCCCACCGGGATTACTGGTATTGTGCCCAGGTGTTGCGGCTCATCGGGCGAACGGCAGAGGCAGAAAAAGCGGTGGACGCGGCCAGGAAACTGCTGGAAGAAAAGGCCGCCAATATTTCTGATCCGGCCATGCGTCTGTCCTTCTTGAAAAATGTGATATTTAATCAGGAGATCGGGGCAAGCATTTAGCCAAAACCGGACTGGCGGCTGGATAGGCCGCCAGTCCAGTTTTACGAAAGGGGAATGTCTAGCGCTCGATTTGGGGCAGATAGAGATTGTTCACCGGTTGTGTCTCCTTCTCCAGCAACAGGGCATAGACACCCACGCCCTGGGTGGGCGCAATAGCCACACGCCCGTCGATGAGATCATCCAGATTGACGCTTTTGATGGGTTTCCAATTGGCACCATTCCAGAACGCCACTACCACTTCGGGCAGCGTCTCCCTGCTTGAGCGCGCGTCCGTACGGGGGGGGCGAATCCGCAGGGCCACGTGGCCTTCTTCTGCCAGGGAGCGGGGCAGGGCCACCAGTCGATAGGCCTGACCCACAATCTGTCGTCCTTGGGGTGGCCGGGGTGTACCGGCCATACTCTGCACAGCAATAAACTCGCCCCGCTGCAAGTCGACATCAGTCCTGCGGGCAAACTCGGCTTTGCCGTCGGACGAAATCACAGGGACACCGCCAAACCAGTGGGCTGGTCCCTCGGCCCCGGTTCCGCCCACGCCGAAGTCTACGATTGTCTCCCGGCGGGGATCGGTTTCGATGCTCGTCTCCTCTACATAGACCTGCACATAGGCCGCGGTAGCATCCACCGGCGAATGGAAAGTCCCGGTGTAGAAACCGTCACTCCCGGCCAGGAGAATCCCGGTGGGTGTGTCCGTGTCCTCCGGGTAGAGGACAGCCCGCAAGGAGAGTCCGGCACTGATCTCCTGGGTCACTGAGATGCCCAATGTGCGGCTGGTGGCGTGGGAGATTTCGATGACCGGCGCCCAGCCGTCGTCCTTCTCCATTTGCAGGGAATTGTCGCCCAATTCCAGCACTTCGCAGCCGAACTGGTGGCGGGGTTCCGACGAATCTTCGGTAAAGTCGTTCACATCAAAGACGCAGAAGCGATCGCTGGTCTGGCTGCCGATCAGCGTAATGCTCGTTGTGCCCTCCGCGGGCTTGCCCTGATCGATAACCCGGTTGCCCCGGATCAGAAAGGCTCTGGCCTCGCCAGAAGCAGCCTCGCCCGCCTGGTAGGCCAGGTCGAAGGTCTGATTGGGCAGGACAACCGCGGGGTTGGATGGCGGATGAATTGTCACTTCGGTGAAGGGCATAAGCGACGCGGTTGGGCCGGGGTTGACAGCCGTGGGGGCCAGGAGCGAGCTATACCAGAGCATAATTGTCTGCCACTCGTTGCGCTTGAGTGTCTGATTGGCGACGGTCGCGCCGCACGCGCTGTCCCAATGGCTGTTGTCAAAGATAAATTCGGTGTTGCTCGGCTCATAGACCCACCCCATAGCGCTGCCGGTGCAACTTTTTGTCTCCACAATTTCCCCATCGGGGGTCACCGCCAGATAGGTGTCGAAGAGATAGAGCAGATAGTGGCCCAGTTCGTGGGCCAGGGCCAGGGGCCAATCGTTGCTCACATCCACGCCCAGATCGGTCGGTTCGCCGGGCAGATTGAAACGGTTCCAGGTGCGGCCCATAAATGTGTAGCCGGGATAGTAGGAAACAGACGGGATAAAGGGATCCGTGACATCACTTTCGCTGACGCCGCCGATCTCGGCGTGGGGGCGCAGATTGTTGCTGGCATAAATGCGGATGTCTGCTTCGTCCCATTTGTCGTAATTCTGATAGACGTGAATGTTGGCCAGGCTCATTTGGCCGTCGGTAAAATCATAGAGGTAGTTGGCGGCTTTCTGGATATGGCTGCGCAGACGGTTCTGATAGGCAGCGTCGCCCATCATACTCCATTGGGTCGAGACGATCAGGTTGTGGAGCAGGAGCGGATGGGCCGGGCCAACCGTCATACTCATTTCGCTGTTGGCGAAATGGTTGAAATCGAGGGCACGCACGAGGCGGGGCGCGCCGCTGGTATACAAAAGCGTTGACCGGGCGGTTGTGGAGATCGGGTAGGCGACCCACAAAGAATCCCCAAAGCTGACCCGTCGGCGTGGATACACATAGCCCTGGCTGTCTGTTGTGGCCGGTGGAGAGAGCGCCACCCCATCGCGCAGAATCGCAACCTTTGCGTTGGCGGCTGGGGCACACGTCGTCGGGGTCTGCGAACAGACACGAATATTGTTGCCAGGCGAAAAGGGGCCAAAGGCGAGATTGTCGATGGATTCCGAGAGGGTTGTGCGCCCGTAGTCCAGTTCTACCCGGGCGATCCGGCCCAGGCCGTCGCTCAGCCCCAGGAATGTGGTGTGGGAGATGGGGACCGGGTTGATGCGCGCGCTGCACAGTTCCTTGCCCTGGCGGTCGAAGGCGGTAAGATTGGCGGTCAGGTTGGCAGAATTGCCCTGGCCGTCCTCGCCATTGCCAATCCACATCCCCACGTGGCTCTGATCGCTTTCGAAAAAGATGGGGAATGGCACATTTTCGCTGGTGGCCGGATAGATGGCCGAATTGGTGGCCACGTTGGGCGCGGAGCGGGGCTTGGAAGGATCGTTGGGGTGGCCGCCGTAGGTGGTGGCGTGGGTGGTGCTGCTCTGCTCAAAGCGCACTCCATAGCCATTCCCGTAATAATCTGCGATTTCCAAGCCGCTGTCCAGGTCGTCAAAGTCGATGACTGCCTGGCCGGGTATGAGTGCCTGGCTTTCGAGCTGTCCACAGAGCGCGGTCTGGCTGATCCCACAGTGATTGCCTATGGCGAAGATGACCAGATTGGTAAAAAGCGACTGGCCCAGAGGGGTCATCTCCTTGGGAGAACCGGCAAAGCCCCACAATGTGCGGCAGCCTTCGCCCACGGCCACGCCCAGGGGCGCCTGCTGTTGTGACTGGTCCAGCAGCGCATGGGGCAGGAGAAAACTCGGCTGATCGGAGAGATCGATTGCGACGCCAGTGACTGGCTGGTCAAAAAGAGGAATCCGGCGCTCGTTGCGGGAAAGGGCAGAGAGATCGAAGGGAACGCGGGCAGATGTGAGTTGATCGTTGGGAAAGAGGACGTCGCTGCCGGTGATGGGGAGACCGTTGGGCGCGCCGATCATCAGTTCAATCTTCCCGAAAAAGGCGTGACCCCCCAGGCCCACCCCCAGAATCCGGGGAGCTTTTTGCAGCGATTCCACCTGGGCGGCTGTGCCCCAGTTCTTGCCGCTGCCCGTATCGCTGCCCACAATCACCAGGCCAAAAGCGCTGAAATCGGTCTGGGGGACCTCTTCCAGAGCGATCGGCGCGATGTCGAAACCTGCTTTGCCCAGCAGGGTGGAAAATTCTTCTGCCAGGGATTTGTCCGTGTCATAAATATAGGCAAGCCTGCCACCAAAGCTGGGCATGGCCCCTGTCACACGGAAGGATGCACCTGCCTTTACACCGGACCCGCCTTCTGTGCAGGGGGCACCCGCGCATACGTCGATGCGGTGATCGCCGGGGTTGGCGTTCACCGGTATGGGGAAGGGAATACTAAAGCTATCGCCTGTCTCCAAGGGATGGGAGTCCACCTTTTCGCCGTCCCAGAAAAAGATCAGATCCCCACCGCCTGGGCCGAATCCACGGCCATTGACAAGCACAATCGCGCCTGCCTGGGCCTGGGCTGGGTTGAGGGTGAGAATTGGTTCGGTGGTTTGGGCAGAAGGGGCGGCAGTTGCCCCACCAAAAAGGGCGAGCAGAAAAAGACCGGCAAGGAAGACTGCTCGACGGCTAAGCGGGGCAGACAAGCGCAGAAAGATAGCCTGTATGTGTGCCCAAATGCCTGTTGGTGCGTTCATTTGATTCCTCAGAATGTTGGCAACGCGACCGGTCAGGCCCGGCAAATGCCAGTGTGGTCTACCAGTCGCTGTCGGTACTCAGAATTTCGATGCGGCTGTCCCGTTCGGCCACCACCCGTTCTATGTCCAGAATGGTGATCACGCCCCGGTCATATTCCAGCAGCCCTCGTTTGCGCCAGTCGCTGAGCAGGCGGTTCACCCATTCCCGACGGGCACCGACCATCGACGCCAGATCTGTCTGGTTCAAGGCCAGGTCTACGCTGTATTGCTTGCCAGCTTCCACTTCCTTGCCATAGCGCTCCACATAATAGAGCAAAATATGGAGCAGACGACCCGCGGCATCAAACTGGGCGACTGATTCGGCGAAGGAGGCAGTCCAGCGCAGTTTTTGGGCCAACAACTGGGCCAGCCCCAAGGCCAGACCGGGCACATTTTCCAGGTGATAGAGGAAACGCTCGTGGGACATTGTCAGCAACGAGACTTTGCCGATGGCTTTGCCCGTGGCCGAGCGGGGGCTGCTGTCGATGGCAGCCAATTCTCCGATCACATCGTGTACGGAAAAGATGTCGATAGACGTTTCGTTGCCAGATGGGCTGATTTTGAAGATACGCACCTTGCCTTTGAGCAATATGTATATCTCACGGCTTTCGTCGCCCTGGCGAAAAATGATGTCGTCTTTGTCGAATTCGCGCAGGCGCAGGTCAGTGACGAGCCGCTCCAACTGTTGGCTGGCCAGGGAAGAGAAAATCGGGATTTCTTTGAGCATCGCGACCCGGCGGGTCAATTCGGCATCTTGCATTCTTTACCACCATTCTGATTCATCAGTCGAAAAGAGTGTATTGTGCAGCACACCACTGCCAAGTGACGAGGATCACAGAAAATGGGTGCGCTTCCCGGTTGGTGGGAATTTCGGCGTAGGGGTATTATAAACTATCCCTCCCTGATCCGATATGGGTGTATGTTCTATTGTCTGCACATTGGCCCCAAACCCCAATGACTCCTTTTGAATGGTTCCTGGTTGGTCATCTGATCGGCGACTGGGTATTTCAGAACGATTGGATGGCCCGGCACAAACAAAACGGACTGCTCAATTGGGCAATCCTGATTCACTGCGGGGTCTACACAGCCGTTCTTGTGCTGGCCTATCTGTTGGCTACTATCTCCTCGCTGGATTTATCCACACTCCCCCTTTTTGCCGTGCTGGTCTATCTCTCCCATTTGCTGATCGACGCAACCGGACTGGCAGGCCGCTGGATACACTTCTTTCGCCAGACCGATGCCCCCTTTATGCGCATTGTCGTAGATCAAACGATGCACTTGGTTGTGCTGGCCCTGCTGGTAGAATTTGTGTTGTGAGAAGGCGGGGGCCAAGAATTAGCGTTCGGGCGACATCGGAAAGGAGAGTATCCGTTCACTGATGGCGATCGGCGCGGCGGCGGTGGCCAGGGCTGCGCTGAAATTGACAGGCGGATTGAGCAGATGAACAGACCAGTCGGCAATCGAGGCGGCAGGCCCAATGAGACGCGGCGGTGTTTGCCAGTGGGCCACAGTAAAGTCCAACAATGGGGCCATCAGCCCATCGCCCAGGGCTTTGACAACCGCTTCCTTGCAGGTCCAGCAACGCAAAAAAGCAGCCGAAGTCTGCTCGGCTGGCTGGCTGGCAAGCCACTCCGCTTCGGCTGGGCTGAAGAAATGCGCGGCCAACTGGTGAGCGTCGGGATAATCCCGATCCTCCTCAATGTCCACGCCAATCTCCTGCCCCACGGCAAAAGCATACACAGCCATCTCCCCGGAATCGGAAAGATTGAAACGCAGACCCGTCTGGTTCTGTGTTTCGGCCAGCGCGGGCTTGTGCTGTGGACCGTAGGCAAAGACAATGTCAGCCGGTGGAATGGAGAGATAGCCGCCGAGAAGATGACGTAAAATGCCGCGACGGACCGCGTAGCGGCGGGCGTCTCGGGCAAAATGAAAACGACGCAGCCGCGCCCATTCGTCGGGCGAAAGGGCGGCTTCCATCTGGGCGATGACCAATGGGCACGGGTCCAGACGGGCATACTGGATGTGGGCAGTGCCCATCGTGGGAAGGGGCGTCTGCGTTTTACTGAGAGGGTTGGATATTGGAATATTGGACGGCAGCATGGAATCTTTCCTCCTTCCTGTCGTATTCCACTTGTCCCGCGTCGAGCTTCACAATCCGATCCGCGGCGTCGTAGTAGCGGTCATCGTGGCTGATGACAATCACCAGTTTGCCCCGATTGCGCAGTTCGGGCAGGAGCTGGCGGTAGAAGAGTTCTTTAAACTCAGGGTCCTGCCCCGCGGCCCATTCGTCAAAAAGATAGACCGGGCGGTCTTCCAGATAGGCGGTGAGCAGGGCCAGGCGCTGGCGCTGGCCAGTGGAGAGGTCGAGGGTAGAAAAATTACCGTTGCTCATTTGCACCTTGTGGGACAATTGGAGATTCTCCAGATAGACGTGCGCCTTTGAATCGTTGGCAACGCTTTCCAGCCCCAGCAATTGATCAAAGAGAAAGAAATCGGCGAACACGGCGGAAAAGAGCTGGCGATAATCATCGATAATTTGCTCTGTCACGGGCTGACCATTCCAGGTAATCTGCCCACTGTCGGGGGTGTACAGCCCCAGCAACAATTTGGCCAGAGTGGTTTTGCCGCTGCCATTGCCGCCAATCAGAAAAACCAGTTCGCTACTTCTCATCTCCAGGCTAATCGGGCCGAGATGAAAAGCGTTCTCTTCGCCCTCTATCCAATACGTGTGCTGGAGACGGTCCAGACATAGATGGACAGGGGGTTCGGGATGTTCTGTCGCACGCTTGGTGGCCCGCGCATCCTGGGTCAGGCGCACCCCCATTTTCTCCAATTTCTCGGCAGCAACACTGGCTTCGCTAAAAAAGGGCAGCGCGCCAAAAAGTCCGTTCAGCGATGTGCGGGCGTAGAGGGCCACTAAGGCGAAACTGGTCAAGACCTCTCCACTTAATTGCCAAACCGCGGCCAACACAAAGACAGCCAGGATAAAGAGGAAGTAGATAGCCTGGGTCCAGGAGGCAGCCGCAAAATGCAGAACGTAAGCCTCCTTCAATAGGGTTTCGTAGCGCAAGGCCGTAGGCGACAACAATATTTCCAGGAAATCGAAGCGCCGGTTGCGGTGCATCTTCAGTTCCTTTGCGCCCTCTGTCAGCATTCGATACTGCCTGTATAGCTGATCTCTGGCCGTGAGTGAAGCGAGCCACCGCAGCCGTGCTTTGCTGCGCATCCAAAGCTGTCCCACCAGTGCGGGCAGAGTCAACAGAGCCGCCAAAAGCAGGGTCGGGGGCGAAAGCCAGGTTAGATAGCCAAAGCAGGCGAGCAGAATGGCAGCACCCATAGCCACAGTGGGCGTTTGGTTGAGGGCCTGGACAAGAGTCCTGACGTCATCTGTGAGCGCGGCCAGCAGCCGAGGCGCGCCAATCGCTTCCAGTTGGGCCAGGGGTGTTTGCAGAATGCGCTGGCAGAGGTCCGTGCGCAGACGATAGCCCGTGCCTGCGGTCATATGCAGAAGCAGCCACTTTACACTGAAATCCAGCGTCACGACAATGGCAACAGCCAGGGCAAATTGGGCCACGAAAACTAAGGTCAGCCTGTCGCCGGCAGTGAGGCGGCGGCTGATGAGCGCTACAACTGTGATATTGGCTGCCCCGGCCAGGAAACTGGCCCCGATGGTGGCCCAGAGTGTGGCTGTCGGGATATAGCGCAGCAGGCGAAAGAGCTTCACGACGTGCGGTCCCGTCCGTATTCCCCCATCCAGCGGTCAATCATATCCCGTAGCTTTTCGGCAATGCGCTCGATATTCTCATCTTCCAACAGAAGACTGCGGTGGGTGGTATTGGGGAAGTGGATGACTTCGAAACTCTTACTGAGTTCATGCCAACCGCGTTGACGGGAATGTACCATTGGCTCATCGCTTTGGAAGAGAATCAGCTTTGCGTGGATAGGGTGGGCCACGTAGTTTCGCATGGCAGGTAATTGCATCCCATATACTCTACCCATGCGCTGCAGATCTGGATCATACCAATGCCGTATGCGTTGCCAAAACCTCTTCCAACGGCTGTAGAGTTGTACACGTGCTGCTTTCCAATGGTGTCCTTCTTGTCGATACTCCAAAAACCTCCGTAAATCGTAGAGAAGATTGCGTGGTGGGATCGACCAGGTCGGCCCGTTGGCGGGCTGGCCTACATCCATCAAAAGCAGCACAGGCGCGTCCTCACCCAGTTGTTGCGCCATCTCATAAGCCACATGCCCACCAAAACACATTCCACCCACCAGATAGGGGCCATGCGGTTGTAACTGGCGCATCTCGCCAACAAAATGAGCGGCCATCTCCTCTACAGTCGTATGTAATTCTGTTCGATCGTCTAAGCCGCCGGGGTCAAAGCCATAGATGGGCTGATCCGGGCCGAGAAAGTGCGCGAGCTTGGCAAAACGTAGGCCGGTGCTGGCTGCTGGCGGAACCAGGAACAGCGGCGGACGTGTACCAGCAGGCTGGACAGGAACCAAAGAAGTCCAAGGTGGCGACCAACCTTTTTTCTCCAGCAATGCAGCCTGTTCGCGGATGGTAGGCCCGTAGAAGAGGGAAGACACAGGCAACTCTTGCCCAGTAGCCTTGATAACCCGAGCCACAAGCCGCACAGCCAGCAGAGAATGCCCACCGGCATCAAAGAAATTGTCGTCTATTCCCAGATTCCTATTGCCCAACACTTGCTGCCAAATAGCGTAAAGTTGCCGTTCCAGCGGTGTCTGGGGTGCTTGAGACGGCACAGACCGTGACTCGATTTCTGGCGTGGGGAGCTGGCTTAGATCAATCTTCCCGTTGGGCGTCAGGGGAAAGCTATTCACCTGGACAAAAGCGGCAGGCAGCATATAATCCGGCAGGCGTTGGCGCAGGAAATCCCGCAGAGAGCCAGCGTCCGCCTCCGCACCAGGACGACCAATCCACCAGGCAATCAACCGCTTGCCCAGTACCTCATCCGTTTGCACTCCCACCACCCCATCCCGCACAGCCGGATGTTCGCTCAGCACAGTTTCAATCTCGCCCGGCTCTACCCGGAAACCGCGGATTTTGACCTGGCGATCCACCCGCCCCAGAAACTCAATGACCCCGTCTTCCCGGTAGCGGGCCAGATCACCTGTGCGGTAGAGGCGTGCATCGGGTTCATCGGCGAAGGGATGGGGGACAAAGCGTTCGGCGGTCAGGTCGGGCCGATGGTGATAGCCCAAGGCCAGTCCTGCGCCGCCCACATAGAGTTCGCCGGGCACACCGATGGGGACGGGCTGCATTTGGCCGTCAAGTATATACGCTGTGCTGCCCCGGATCGGACGCCCAATGGGAACAGTTGTACCTATCTGCGCCGGATTATTCATGGGATAGCAGCAGGAAAAAGTTGTATTTTCAGTTGGCCCGTACCCATTGATCAGAAGGCCGCCAGGTGGGCGTTGGGCGATTGTAGAGCGTACACGGACTGGATCCAATATATCACCACCAGCCAACAAACACCGGACCTGGGCCAGGGCATCGGGATATTCGTCCACCATCAGATGAAAAAGCGCGGCCGTGAGCCAGAGGACAGAAACCCGATGCTGGCGAATAGCAGCGGCAATTGTACTCAGCGCGGGTGTGCTTTCAGCCACCACCACAAGCCTGGCGCCGTTTAGAAGACTGCCCCACAGCTCCCACGTGGACGCGTCAAAAATCAGCGCTGACATCAGCAGAAAGACATCTTGTCTCTTGATCTCAAGAAAATCCGGACGCTCCATCAGGCGGATCACAGCCCGATGGGGAACTGCCACACCTTTGGGCGCGCCGGTTGATCCACTTGTGTACATTATGTAGGCCAAAGCATCAGGCGTAGCAGGAACGTCCGGAGGTAAGATGGGGTAATCGCTCAATTCCTCTTCGCTCAGACCAGGGCTGCTATATTCCACGGCTGTACTGTCCAGATGGGGCTGTTGTTCGTCATCCAGCAAAATCACCTTAACACCGGTCTCCTCCACAATTCTCTTTAGGCGCGCCGGCGGGTCTGTAAAATTCAGCGGCACATAAGCAGCACCTGCTTTCAGAATTGCCAAAATCCGTAGAATTGTAGAGCCAGAACGTTCAGCGGGGAGACCGATCCGATCCCCTGGCTCTACCCCGGTTGCCAAAAGATAATGGGCCAGGCGGTTGGCGCACTCATCCAGTTGTTGATAGGTGAGCCGTTCTTCCCCATCAACAATCGCGACGGCTTTTGGCGTGCAGGCGGCCTGTTCTTGGAATAGCTGCTGAATTGTCTTGGCCGAAGGATAGTCGGTTGTCGGTGGATTCCATGCCACAAGAATTTGCTCCCGCTCGCTGGCGCGGAGCAGGGGGAGTTCGTCGATAGGCGAGTCTGGGCTGGCAACGATCCCCTCCAGAAGTATCTGAAAATGGCCGATCATCCGCTGAATTGTGGACGGCTGGAAAAGATCGGTGGCGTATTCCACGCGTCCTTCCAACCCGACCTCCCTTTCATAGAGAAAGAGGCTGAGATCGAATTTGCTGTTTGTTGTGGTCTGTTCAAGCCGCTGCGTTGTGATACCAGCCAAGCCTACGTCCGAATGGGGAGCATTCTGCAGAGCAAATAGCACATCAAATACAGGGCTGCGGCTCATATCCCGGACTGGACGCAGAACTTTGACGAGTTTCTCAAAGGGCAAATCCTGATGCGCATAGGCGGCCAATGCGTTCTGGCGAACCTGGGTCAACAAGGAATCAAAGCTGGGGTTCCCCGTGCAATCCGAGCGCATGACGAGTGTATTGGCAAAAAAACCGTATATCCCTTCAAATTCGGAGCGGTTCCGATTGGCGGCAGGCGAGCCAACCACAATGTCATCCTGGCCTGAATAACGATGGAGCAATACCTGAAACGCGGCCAGAAGCAGCATATAAAGACTGGCACCCTTGGCACGCGCCAATCTATTGAGGGAAGCACTTAGAGCCGGAGGTAGATGAAAATGGAGCAGCGCGCCTCTGTGGCTTGGCCTGGTTGGGCGAGGATAATCGGTGTGTATATCGAGGGGTTTTATCCCGTCGAGCCGGGAGACCCAATAGGCTGCCAGTTGTTCCAGCCGTTCGCCGGCCAGCCATTCTCGCTGCCAGACGGAAAAATCAGCGTAGGAGAGAGGAAGTTCCAATAGGGCCTGTGGTTGTTTATTCTCCACAAAGGCCGCGTAGAAATGGCGCAGTTCCCGCCAGAAAATGCTATTGGACCAACCGTCGCTGATGATGTGATGGGTCGTATACACAAAAATGTGGTCGTCTTCGGCGAGGCGTAGCAGCACAACACGCCAGAGGGGCGGACGAGTGAGATCGAAGAGTTCGTCACGGATGGCATAAACCCTCTCCCAGACAGCAGCCATTTGTATATCCGCGTCGATATCGCTCAGATCAATTGTGGACAGGTGGACAGGCGGCAAAGAGCCGTCTACTTGGCACACCTCGCCATCGATCTCCTGAAAACAGACGCGTAGGGAGTCATGGCGAGCAACTAATTTGTCCAAGCTGCGTTCCAGTGCAAAAATATTGAGTGGGCCAGTGAGACGGGTAACGCTTGTTTCGTTGTACGCAGCCGAATCTGGCTCCAATTGGGCCAGAAACCAGAGCCGTTCCTGGGTAAAAGAGAGGGACACAGGGCCGTTGCCAGTGCGGCGCTGGACGCGCTGGGTATGTCCATTCTTACGCGCGGCCAACAGCCGCTCTTCCAAACGGATGCGATCTTCTAAGGATAATTGGGTGATGCGCTGGGTCAGATCAGACATGCTTTGTTCTCTCAAATTAGGTCAACTGGATTGGGATCAATCGCGAGATGAGCCACAATCAGCAACGCCATCTCTGCCACTGTTCCCGCGGCAAAAAGCTCGGGCAGGGGAATCTCCACACCGAACTCGTCCTGCACCCGGGACGCGATGCGCATGGCTTGCAGGGAATTGCCGCCCAGTTCCAGGAAGGGGTCGTGGATGCCGATCTCGTCCAGGCCGAGAATGTCTGCCCAGATGGTGCTGATGGCTTTCTCGAAAGGAGTCCCAGGCGGCGTGAAGACGACCGCCAAATGCGGGCGTTGGCTTTTGGGTGAGGCCAGCGATAGCCGGTTGACCTTTCCACTTGGCAGCAAAGGCAGCGCATCCAGAAATACAAAAGCCCCCGGAACCATATAATCCGGTAGGCGGGCGGCTAATTTCTGGTGCAACTGAGAGACGAAAGGCGGCTGAGGAGTGGACGGAACAATGTAGGCCACCAGCCGATGGCCGCCCGCAGAATCTGGATGGGCAACGACGGCTGCTGAGCGCACCTCGTCCAGTTCAAACAGGGCATGCTCCACTTCGGCTATTTCGACCCGGAAACCGCTGATCTTCACCTGAAAATCTTTACGCCCCAGATGGATCAGGCAGCCATCCGCGTTCAGTTTGCCCAAATCGCCTGTCATATAGTAGCGTCGGCCATCCGCCGCATCTGTCCGGAATTTTTCCTGGGTTTGTGCTGGCTTGCCCCAATAGCCCAGAGCCAGATAGTCAGAGTAGAGAACGATCTCCCCCGGCTGTTCGACTCCCAGTCGTTGCCCACTTTCGTCCAGAATGGCGATTTCGACGCCTTCCAGAGGATAGCCACTGGGCATAGGCGGCCCGCCCATGTCCGTCTGTTGGTCGGCAAAATAATAGGTGACGCCAGGAAGCTCCGTCACTCCATAGCCCAGGGTCAATATCGTCTCAGCCGGAAAATAGGCGTTGTAGGCCTCGATGTCTGACCGGGTAATAGTTTCGCCGCCGATGACGAAGACACGCAGATGCCGGAGAGGCCAGGTAGAGTCATCCGCGAGGGAGTCGATGATTTGACGGTAGACGGGCATAGCAAAAACGGCCACCGTAATCTGGTCCTCGCTGATCCACCGGAGCAGGCTTTGGGTGCCTCTCTGTTCAATCTGGTAGAGAATAGACGCACTGCCTGTCAACACCGAGAGCAACACATCGATGACCGCCATATTTGACCCGAAGGCCCGCACATTGCCCCGTCTATCCTCCGGTGAAATATGGAGCGAATTGCTCACCCGCTGCACCAGTTGCAGAAGATTGCGGTGGCTGGTATAGACGCCTTTTGGTCGTCCTGTAGAGCCGGATGTATAGAGGATCGCGGCCACCTGCCCAGGCGCAACCGGTATATGGGGATTACCCATCGGCATTTCAGTTTCGATCTGATCCAAACACAAGACGACTTTCCCAATACTATCCAATTGGGAGAGCAATGGTAGATGGGCCGAGTCTGTGATGACCAGGCCGGCCGTAGAGTCTTGCAGGAGATAGGCAAGATTCTCCTGGGGGAAAGATGGGTCCAGAATGACATACGCTCGGCCCAGCTTCAAAACACCCAGCATGGCCGCGTAGGCTTCAATGCTTTCTTCCAGCAGTAGAGCAATGGGGCTGGAAGATAAGCCCGGGCAAGCCAGGATTGCGCCAACAATCCGGTTAACAAGCGCATTCAATTCCCCATAGCTCAGGGCTATTTTGTCCAATTGAATAGCCAGGCGGTCGGGAAAGCGGTCAACCATTTTCTCAAAGCGTTGGCCGATGGATTGCTCCACTTCGCCGTCAGGAAATGGCTCCCATCCACCCGCGGAATGCTGGCATTTGTCTATAATAGCCTGCTGCCAGACCGGGACTGGTCGCTGTCTATTCGCCAGTAGTTTCTCTTGTTTATCCATCGATCAGTTCCGTCATACCTGTGTCACTTGCCAGTTCCACCATCACCACCAGCGCCATCTCCGCCACCGTTCCCGCGGCGAATAATTCAGTCAGGGGCATCTCCACACCGAACTCATCCTGCACCCGGGCCGCGATACGCATGGCTTGCAGGGAGTTGCCGCCCAGATCGAAAAAGGGGTCGTGGATACCCACTGCGTCCAGGCCGAGGATCTCTGTCCAGATAGCAGCGAGAGTGTGTTCGATGGGCGTGGTTGGAACAACAAAGGAAATCTCTAATGTCGGGCGGCTGTCGGTTGGCAGTGGTAGTGCCCTACGATCCAGCCGACTATTGGCGTTCAGGGGCAGGGCATCCAGAACAACAAAGGCGGATGGAATCAGATAGGCGGGTAGGCTCTGGGCAAGTTGCCTACGGATGAAGGAAACTGTCGGATGAGGCCATCCGTGCATTGCCAGATAGCCAATCAGCCGGGTTTCCCCGCTCTCGGTCTTCCGTGCCGCTACAGCCACATCCGGGGCCACGGCCAATCGGCGAATGGCTTCCTCAATCTCCTCAGGTTTAACCCGATAACCTCGAATTTTCAATTGGGAATCTTTGCGGCCCAGAAAGAAAAGACAGTTGTCCGGCCCCATGCGGCCCCTGTCTCCGGTCAGATAGAGTGGGCGGCCATTAATATCCGGCCCGAAACGAGTACGAGTCAATTCCGGTTCCTGCCAATAACCGGCAAACGTACTCTCACTTTGTACGGCAATCTCCCCAACGTCCCCCAAGCTAACCGGCATGCCAGTTTCGTCCAACAATTGCACGTGTACCCCATCTACTGCGTAGCCAACGGGAACAACTTCGGTCTCCAGCGGAGTCTTTGGGTCGACATAATAGCAGCGAATGAGGCCAGTTTCACGGCTCATGAGTAAATTAGCGAGCTGAGGAATCGGGTCAAACAACTTTTGATACAGTTCCACATCGCTGCGATAGAGAGCTTCGCCACTTTCCAAGACAAGACGCAAATGGGGCAAAGCCAGGGGAGCCATCAATCCCTGGAGAAAGTGGCGCAGGATCGTCGGCCCAGAGTAAAAAGCGGTGATCGATTGCCGCTCCAACCACCCGGCCAGTTGCAGCGTCCCTTTGCGTTTGTAATCCCAAATGTGCAGGGCTGCACCTGCGAGTAGCGCGCCAAAGACCAGACGCAGGGCTGGTCGCAAAAGGGCGAAACGATCCTGATCGGTGATGGCGAAACAGTGCATCCATCGGTCCGAATGCTGCACAATCTCGGTGTGGGTGGTGATCACCCCTTTGGGGTGGCCTGTTGAGCCGGAGGTAAAATTGATATACGCAATCTTTGACTTGCCCCGGAGAGGTAGCTTCAGCAGAGGAGCTTCCCTGGCAAGCAACCACTCAAGCGTGACCAGCCTGTATCCAGATGGCAGGTAATCGTGAATCTGATCCCTCAGCCTATCGCTGGTCAGCACAAAACCAGGTTGTGAGAGAGATAGGATCGTTTCGATTCGGGCTGGCGGATCGGTCGGTTCGCAGTAGACAAAAGGTCGCCCGGCCTTTAAGACACCGAGGATCACCACAAATAATGCCGCTTCTGTCTCGAACACCAAGGCCACCGATTCCAAGCCAGTCCCCATCTCCGCCTGCAGAATGTGGGCCAGACGAGTGGTTTCTTCATCTATAGCAATGCCACGTAGAAAACAGGAGTTTTTCGCAGGGCGGATTTCCACATCACCGCTAATGGCAGGTAAGAAACCTGCCCTACGAAAGTCCACATTTCAAAGTGACACTGCTATAATAGATGAATTGGCAGCTAAGCTATCGCTGATCTGGTCAGTGAGGCCCTTGATCGCGTTACGTTCATTGTCCCAATGCGCCGAGCGAAGCATTCGGCCAAGCAGGGCATTGGTGCCATAAGCAATATGGTCAGATGGATCACGCCTCGCCGGCAGGTAGTGAACGTGGATATGGTTGCGTTCGGCTCGTGGAACTGGTGCGGTAGTGGGCGGTGAATCATCTGGATTTACAAGTAAAACCAACTAAGTTTCTAGAAATAGAAAGCGGTCATTCGAAAGCAAGTCATTCTGATTATGAAGGCAGTTGATAGCGGAAGCGAGCAAGTCCAAGACGGAAGCGAAAAGTTTGTTGGCGCAGGCCCACCCTTTGAGGAAGCCCCAGAAACGCTCAATCGGGTTGAGGTCTGAGCAATAAGGGGGCAACCAGCAGACAAGGATACCCTGTTCCTCGCAGAGGGAAAGGGCCGCTTCGGCTCCGGCACTGTGATGATAGGAAGCATTATCCAGAACAAGAACAACCGGATGGTCAGTGCTGACTGAGGCCATGAAGTGTTCCAGGAAGTGAATAAAGGAGTCGGTATTCTTTTTGTGGGTCTCAGTCCAGATGGTCTGATCCGTGTGCCAGTTGTAAGCGCCGAAAATGTGATGGAGCTTTTGCTGCCCTGGAGCAGGAATCCGAAGCTGATGCCCCCGTTTCATCCAACATTTGCGCAAGATAGGATGGAGGCTCAGGGTAGTTTCGTCCATAAAGAATAGCTCGCTCTCGTTGTTTTGGGCTTTTTTTTGAGATCGGCAATGATTTCTTCTGCCCGTTCGCGTGCTTCCGGGTCTTGCAGGGGCTTGAGATCGTGCTTGGGTCGTCTATATACATAGTCATTCTGGCGCAGAACAGAACGGAAAGTCTCGTCGCTCATCCGGATGCCTGTGATTTTGGCCATATGTGCACGCAGACGATCGATTGTCCAGATGGTAAAACCGTAGCCCAAAGTGGCAGGATCGCTATCCAGCACTTCGCCTAATCTGACGCAATAGTTCTCGTCCGCCAATGTCGGACGACCAGAGCGGGGGGCATCACTCAGCCCAGGCAGTCCGTTTTCCCGCCACCGGCTGTGCCAGTTGTAGACAGTTGCCGTTGTCACGTTGAGCAATTCGGCCACTTCTTCTGGCTTCTTGCCCAGGTGTAACAGGCGGATTCCCGTGGCTCGCTGTCGTACCCGCGGCTCCGGTGCTGTTTTGATCGCCTGCTCGATTTGCTTCAATTCGGTTTCGTTCAGTTGATACTTCAGTTGTTTTGGCACTCCTCCAGTATGCCATTACTCATCTGAAATCTAAAAACTTTCTTGAATTCACTTAGTACACTGTAAATTAAGTGATTCGACGTTTCTGTAGGTGCAATTTTGAACTGCACAGGCAGCCGAAGGGGTATTCGTCCCTTGCGCAGCTATAAGCAGCGCCTACGCTAAGATAAAAACTTTGTTTACAGTGTACTTAG
>JAHBVF010000027.1 GCA_019637685.1 Caldilineaceae bacterium
AGGTTCAGCATCTACTGTCTGCTGTCTGCTATTAGCCTGTAAATGTACAAAGTCGAGCTTAGCGAAGAAAGGCAGAAAGCATTGAAGGGGTGACAGGACAAACGATGAAGAGTTCATCCTGTCATCTTTTCATCTTGTCAATTATTACCCACAATCACCGGCAGGAAAACCTGTTCCCGCACCCCTGTATCCACCACAACCAGCCGACGCCCCAGAAAGTCGCTGACGTAGGCCCGTTTGCCATCGGGCGAGAAGGCAATGGCATGGGGATTGGCGACGCCCCCGTAGCCGATCTGCGCCACAACGTTGCCCGTGGCCGTCTCCACAATAGTACTGCTGCGTCCGCCCAGATCCCCCGTCCAGGCAAAACGGCCATCCGGCGACAGGCCCAGGCCGTGGGGCGCGGCATTCACGCCCGTTTCCTCCAGAGTTTGTCCTGTGGCCGCGTCCAGCACCAGCCATTTGTCCTCCCCCTGCAATGTCAGATAAATGCGGCTGCCGTCCGCGGAGCGTTTGAAGCCGTGGGGCTGCGTGCCCACCTGCCAGCGGGTGGTTTCCGTGAGCGCAACCGCGTCCACCACACTCAGGCTTTGGCCGTTGTAGTTGGTGACCCAAATTGTCCTGCCGTCGGGAGAAGCCAGGGGCGAATCGGGGGTGTCGCCCACGGGGATATGGGCAATCACTTCCAGGCTGTGGGTGTCGATGACCGAGACGCTGTTGCTGCCCAGATTCGCCACATACAGACGCCCCTCGGCCGCGCCGCTGTTGGGGTCCGGGGCCAGGTCCAGGCCGTGGGGTCGGTCGGGCAGGGCAATGGTCTTGATGACTGTTTCGCTTTGGGTGTCGATGACGCTCAGGCTGTCGTCGAATTCGTTGGTCACATAGGCCCGGCTGCCGTCCGCGGTCAGCAGCAGATTCACCGCGCCCCGGCCCACTGGAATGGATTTGACGATTTGCAGGCTGGCCGCGTCCACAACGCTGACGCTGCGATCCGTGAAATCAGTGACGTAGACCCGGCTGCCGTCCGGCGAAACCGCGAGGCCGTGGGGTGCTGCGCCCATTGAGACTGACGTGATGATTGTGGGGGAAAGTGCGGCTGTGGCCTGGATTTCCACGGCCTGGCGGGCGGCTCTGGCCGCGACCGGCGCGGAACAGATGGTGAGCAGCGCGCCGACCGTTGGCTGCCCGGCTTCGGCCCGGCTGATTGGGCTGCCGAAGGGGGTGCTGAACAACAGAAGCAAGAACAGAATGAGCAGTGTGCGGCCACGGGCAACGAAAGAGACGGGCATGGAAGACCTCCGGAAATGGACGACATTGGATGACTGTTCCCAGTCTGCCAGCCAAATCCGGTGCTGTCATCCCCCAAAGGTTGTGTCTTTGCCTCTGACGAAAGGGAGGGGCGGGGGATGGGAGATTGGCGATTGGCAGTGACGCGGCGGGTCATCGCTACCCAATCCCCCATCTCTTTTTCACGCCCCTGCAATCCGTTGCATGCGCGTCCCCTCCCGCTGGATTTCGGCCTGGACGAATTTCAGGAGCAGATCGCTTTTGACCGCAGCGTAGGCCGGATCGTCCCAGCGGTTGTGGAGTTCGCCGGGATCGGCCTGCAAATCGAAGAGTTCGCCGTAGGCCGCGTCCCGATAGACAGTGATTTTGTAGCGCTCGGTGACGAGGGTGCGCAGGTCAACGGTTGTCGGGTTGTGGCGGTTCTCCACCAGCGCCCACGTCCGGGCTGATTCGCTTTCCCCAGTCCACACGGGCAATTGATTCACTCCCTGCATTGCGCCCGGCGCGGGCATGCCCGCCGCGGCCAGAAAGGTCTGGGGAAAGTCCACCAGGCTCTGCAACGCGCGGGAAACCTGACCCGCTGGCACTTTCCCCGGCCAACGCACGATCATCGGCACGCGGATCACATCTTCGTAATGGAACGGCCCTTTGGCGATCAGCCCGTGCTGGCCCAGGAAATGGCCGTGATCCGTCGTGAAGACGACGAGGGTATTTTCAGCCAGCCCGCTCTCCTCCAGATAGTCCAGCATCTTTCCGATTTCGTGATCGAGGAAGCTGATCATCCCGTAGTAGCAGGCCAGGCTGCGGCGCATCTCTTCTTCTGTGTGCAGATGGGAGTGGAAGCCGTGGACCGCGTGCCCGCCCGGTTCGCTGTAGTCGGAGAAGTCCGGGTTTTCTTCCTGGGTGCGGGCAAAGTGGGGCGGCATATCGTCGAACTCGCCGGGGGTGTGGCTGGGCAAATCGAGAGTCGCCGGGTCGTACATGGATGCCCACGGCTCTGGCAGCACATAGGGCGGGTGGGGATCGAAGAAACTGGCCCACTGGAAGAAGGGTGTTTCTGTGTCCACACAGCGCTGCATATTGGCAATGGAACGCTCGGCCACCCAGCGGGTGTGATGAAATTCTTCCGGCAAATCCCAGGTCAGCGCGTCCCGCATATACCAGGGACCCGCGTATTTGTCGTCGGCCCGGTGCGGCCAATCCACAAAATAGTCCCGCCAATTGGTCAGCCCCTTCTCCTCCATCCAGATGGCGTAGTGCTGCCCCGCGTGGGATTCGTTGGCATGCATCCGCCCGGTTTCGATGTGATTGAAGCCGTACCACGGCCCCTGAAAATCCCGCCAGAAGTCCAAATCCCGCAGGATGGGCTGGCGCTCGATGGATTCGCTGCCCGGCGCGCTGGCCAGAGGCTGAAAGTGGGCCTTGCCGATTAGCGTAGCGTCGTAGCCATTGGCCTGGAAGATGTCGCCAACCGTCGGCACATCTTCGGCCAGCTTTACGCCGATGGCCCAACAGCCGTGGGAGGACGGATACAGCCCGGTGATGAGGCTGGCCCGGGTGGGCGAGCAGGTGGGATTGGGGCAATAGGCCCGATCGAAGCGGGTTCCGGCCCCGGCCAGCCGGTCCAGATTGGGCGTCTGCACCTGAGCGTTCACCGTTCCCAGGGCGCTGAAGTGGTGCTGGTCGGTGGAGATGAAGAGGATATTGGGTTGGGTCACAGTGTTTTCTCGCTTGGGGCTGGATGGATGAAGGCCAGTCTATTGTACTCCCGTTGCTTTGCGCGCGCAAAGCAACGGGCAAAACCGTGCCGGCCGCGTTGCCAACGGTCTCTTTGCGGACAAAGAGACCCAACACACCTATACGACCAGAATTTTGCCCAGAACTTTGGCAAAGGGCCAATCGCATCACCTGCATTTTTGGCAGAAGGGTGGCTCATTTGTGCGAAAATGCCATTTGACAATTCTAAAACTCTTCTGTATGGTATCGTTATCACCTTTACTTCAGGTGGAAACGGCGCACCTTCCCACAGCGCCACAGACCGCGACCAAAACTTCATATTTTCTACTCGAAACTTTCATCCATTGGATATCCATCCACCAGAATTGCTTTACCTACCCAAGGAGGAAATGCAGCATGAACAGGTTTAGAGTTGCTTTAGCGTGCCTGGTGTTCGGCGCGCTTCTGATGAGTGCATGTGCGCCCGCACCCGCGCCCGCAGAAGCACCGGCCAGCCAGGCCCCCGCCGCGGCAGAGCCAGCGGCCACACCCGCGCCCGCAGAAGCCGCGCCGGTTACCGCGGACGGCGAAGTACCCCGCAACCGTACGATGATTGTGGCCGACTTTGGCCCCAACTATTCCGGCCCCGAGATGTGGAGTCCCTATAACCTGGGCGGAACCCATCAGGATGGTGTAGCCCTCTTCCACGAGCCTCTCGTCTTTGCCGATATGCTCGATGGTGTCCAGTATCCCTGGCTGGCGACAAGCTGGGAATACAACGCCGACGCTACTGAACTGGTCTACAATCTGCGCGACGGCGTAACCTGGAGCGACGGCGAACCCTTCACCGCCGAAGATGTAGCCTATACCTTCAATACCCTGCGTGATCTGGGCAACAATGTGCGTCTGGGTGGCATCTATGAGACTTTTATTAAAGAAGCCACTGTTATCGATGATCTGACGGTGAAGCTGGCCTTTAACTTCCCGTCCCCCCGTTTCCACGATGAGATTGTGGTGGCGAAAGGCGATTCAGCGACTTTTATCGTGCCCAAACACATCTGGGAAAACCAGGATTGGGCTGAGTACACCGCCTTCAACGATGGCGCTGGACCAGTCACTACAAGCCCGTGGCGTTACACCTTTGCCGACGATACCCGCCGTATCATCGACCGGGTGAAGACCTGTGACGAGTGGTGGGCCTGCCGCACGGGTTTTGCGCCTCTGCCCGAAGTTGAGCGCTTCACCCAGATTATTATTGCCGATCAGCAGGCCCAGGCCACCGCGCTGATCCGCAACGAAATCGACCAGACCCACGACCTGCGCGTCGATCTCATCGAGAAAATCTTGCAGGAAAACCCGGATGCCACCACCTGGACTGGCCGGGAAGGCCCCTATGGAATGGTTTCCTGGTGGCCGACAGCCCTGCACCTGAGCAACACCGACAAGCACTTTAGCAAGCCGGAAGTGCGCTGGGCCATCAACCGCTACATTGACCGGGACAAACTGATCGACTTTGCCTTTGCCGGCAACGGTCAGAAGTCGGTCTGGCCTTTCCCGCCCTTCAAGGGACTGCAAGCCTCCATCGACAACCTGGCCGATCTGGATGCCAAGTATGAACCGGGCAAATTTGATCCCGCGGATGGCGATGCCCGCCTGACCGCGGCCGGCTACACCAAAGACAGCGAAGGCTTCTGGGCCGATGCCGACGGCGATCGCATCAAATGTGATATCCAGAGTCTGCCCCACTTCTCCGATTTGGGACCGATCCTTGTAGAGATGCTCAAACAGGGCGGTATCGAGACCACCTTCTCCCAGCCGCCAGATGTGGGTGCTATTCTCTCCTCTGGCGACTATACCTGTGGCCTCTTTGGTCACAACGGTTCCATGTCCGGGAATATCTACCGCACTCTGCGGCTCTACACAACCGGTGATCCGGGCAACTGGTTCCAGTACTCGAATCCAGAGTTCGACGCCATTGTGGACGAGCTGGCTGTGACCGCGGATGAAGCAAAGGTGCGCGAACTGGAGCACGCCGCGATGGATATCTGGCTGCGGGATCTGCCCGATGTCAATCTGGCCCAGTTCTACAACCGCACGGCCAATAACCAGCACTATTGGACCAATTGGCCCTCTACGGACACCGATCCCTACATGAACGGCATTCATATGCACACGGGTTTCCCCTATACGATGATGCAACTGAAAGCGACCAACGCCCCGTAAAGCGTGTCCCGTAGGATTAGACCTGCCAGGTTTCAAACGCCTGGCAGGTCTTCCCTGTGTATCCCACCCCGTATGACCCCAGGATTGTGGCCGAACTATGACACTTGACTACTTGTTGAAACGAATCTTTCAGTTTGTTCTTATCGCGTTTTTGGCGGCGACCATCAACTTCTTCTTCCCGCGTATGTCCGGCCAGGACCCCATCCGGCAAAAACTGATATTGCTTCAAAGCCAGGGCGTCAACGTATCCAGCGAGGAGGTAGCTGGTCTGATCGAAACCTATAACGCCAAATTTGGCCTGGATCAACCCCTCTGGCGTCAATATCTGAACTATCTGGGCAATATGGCGCGCTTTGACTTTGGTGTTTCTATCTCGAATTATCCGTCCACAGTGATCTCCGTTCTGGCACGGGCGATTCCCTGGACGGTGGGCCTGCTCCTAACGGCCACACTTATCAGTTTTGCCATTGGTACAATTGTGGGCGCGCTGCTGGCTTGGGGCAAAGCACCCTTTTGGGTGCGCACTATTTTCCCCGCTTTCTTTACTTTTTCCGCGGTGCCTTTTTATCTGATGGCCATTATCCTGCTTTTCCTCTTTGCCTTCCAGTGGCCGATCTTTCCTCTCTTCGGTGGCTTCAGCACCCAGCGGATTCCGGAACTGAGTTGGGGTTTTGCCGTGGACATTTTGTACCACTCGATCCTGCCCGCTTTGTCGATTGTGCTGGCCCAGGTTGGCTTTTGGGCGTTGGGTATGCGCTCAATGATGGTGACTGTGCAGGGCGAGGATTATATGCTGCAGGCCGAGGCCAAAGGTTTGACCGATTCACGCATCTTTTACCGCTACGCCATGCGCAACGCCATTCTCCCCCAGATCACAGGGCTGGCCCTCTCGCTGGGTACAACAATTTCCGGCGCGATTCTGGTGGAGATCGTCTTTAGCTATCCCGGCGTGGGCTCTGTTCTGCTGGCCGCGGTGCGTGGCTTTGATTGGTTTGTGATCCAGGGTGTTGTCTTCCTGGTTATTCTCTCTGTCGCCTTTACTATGCTTATTATCGATCTGATCTACCCTTTGCTTGATCCGCGTATCCATTACAGGACCGAATAGTGCGGTTAACAAAGTCCCCGATATTTTTTCATCGCCACTTCGAAGGCAGATTTTCCTATGGCAATTGAATCAGTCGCCGCAGCCGGAGCGCCGCCTCAATCGGCCAACCGATTGCGGGATACTCTCCTCTATTTTCGACGCAATCACGCACTGATCGCTGGCTGCGCCTTGCTCCTGTTGATTGTGGTTTTTGTTGTTGTCGGCGCATTGGTCACCGACCCGGAAGATGCCCAGCCCCTTGCGTACAGACCTAGCCAGCCCCCCTCTGCGGAACACTGGCTGGGCACAGATCGGCTGGGCAAAGACATTTTGGCTGTGATGACCGAAGGCACGCCCCAGACCATCCGTATCGGTGTGACCGCCGGTTCTATCGGTGTTCTGATCGGCACGATTTTGGCCTTTTTCAGCGGCTATTACGGCGGCATCTTCGACACCATCACCCGCTCGACAGTGGACATTTTGCGAACTGTGCCTGCACTGCTTGTGCTGGTCATCATCGCTATCTCGGTTCCCGGCGATATGTCCGTGCTAGAGATGTCGCTGATTGTGGCCGCGCTGGCCTGGCTTGGCCCCACCCGCGTATTGCGCGCCCAGGTCTTGGTCATCCGCCAACAGCCCTATGTAGAAATGGCCCGTTTCAGCGGTCTCAGCGGCCCGGAGATTATCATCCGAGAGATGATCCCCAATTTGATGCCCTTTATTGTGGCAATCTACATCACGTCTATCTCCGGTGCTGTGCTTGCCTCCCTCGGTTTGGAAGCCATTGGCCTCGGCCCCTTTGAAGCCAATACCCTGGGTATGACAATCTATTGGAATATCTGGTACGCATCCCTGATCAACGGCTGGTGGTGGTGGTGGTCACCGCCTATCATCGTGATTGTCCTCCTCTTTGTTGGCCTTTTCCTCATCTCCCAGGGCCTGGATGAATGGGCCAATCCACGCCTCAGAAAGCGCGTCTAATGGCAGAAATGACCCACAGATTTGTGTCCCAAGAGACTGAACCGCTGCTGCGGATCAATGATCTGCATGTCCACTACGATACAGCGGATGGCGCGGTCAGAGCAGTGAGCGGCGTCAACTTGACACTCCACGAAGGAGAGCGGCTGGCCCTGGTGGGCGAATCGGGCTGCGGTAAGACAACCCTGGCCCTGGCGATTATGCGTCTGCTCAAGCCCCCGGCGCGCATTGTCCAGGGCGAGATCATCCTAGATGGGCGCGATCTGCTAAAACTGAATGACGAGGAGATGCGGCTGACCCGCCTGCAGGATGTGGCGCTTGTTACCCAAGCCGCGATGAACGCACTCAACCCGGTCATGCGCATTGAGGACCAGATTATCGACGGTCTTCAGGATCACGGCTACGAGGAATCAAAGGCATCCTTCCGCAAGCGTATCTATTCCCTGCTGGAACATGTGGGGCTGAAATCCACTGTGGCCCGTATGTTTCCCCACGAACTAAGCGGGGGGATGAAGCAGCGGGTGGGGATGGCTACCGCGACAGCCCTGCAACCCAAGCTGATCGTCGCCGACGAACCCACCAGCGCGTTGGATGTGGTGGTGCAACGCCAGGTGATGACGACACTGGGCCGTTTGCAGAAGGAGACCGGCGCGTCGGTCATTTTGGTGGGCCACGATATGGGGCTGATCGCCCAGTTTGCCGATAGAGTGGGTGTGATGTACGCGGGCAAACTGGTCGAATTGTCCCCGGTCCATCAGATTGTCAACAAACCCATGCACCCCTATGCTGATCTGTTGTTGCAAAGCGTGCCCAGCCTGGAAGCCAAAAGCGAACGTCTGGTCAGCATTCCGGGTATGCCACCCCGGCTGATCAACCTGCCGACTGGCTGCTCTTTTGCGCCCCGCTGCCCCGCGGCTATGCCTCATTGCACTACAATTGAGCCTGCCCTGGAACCCACAGTGGACGGGCGTTTTGTGGCCTGTCACCTCTTCTCCAACACCAGTACGACAATTCCCACAGGGAACCCCGCAGGGAACCCCGCAGCGGAGGTGGACGCATGACCCCGATTCTGGAACTGCGCAATGTCTCCAAGATTTTCGGCGGCGGGATGTTCAATAAAAACCGCACGGTCGCGGTAGAGGATGTCACATTTAACATCCCGTCGGAAAGCCCGTCAATGATTGCGGTGGCCGGCGAAAGCGGCAGCGGCAAAACGACCCTCTCCCGCCTGCTTCTGGGTGTGACCCGACCCAGCGAAGGGCAAGTGCTCTACAACGGCGCGGATATGGCGACCCTTTCCAAGGAGGGGCGCAAACAGTTTTTGCGCGATGTCCAGCCCATCTACCAGGACCCCTTTGGTGTCTACAACCCTTTCTATAAAGCCGAGCATCTGCTCCACGTCACCATTGAGAAATTTAAGCTTGCCAGCTCCCCCGCGGAAGCCCGCCAGCTAATTGTCGACGCCCTGGAAACAGTGGGAATGCGCGCCGACGAAGTGTTGGGCCGTTTTCCCCATCAGCTCAGCGGCGGTCAGCGCCAGCGGATGATGGTGGCCCGCGCCCTGCTCCTGCGTCCCCGGGTGATTATGGCCGATGAACCGGTGTCGATGGTGGACGCGTCTCTGCGGGCCACGATTCTGGAGAGCCTGCGCGCGCTGAACCGGGACTTCGATATCTCCATTCTCTATGTCACCCACGATTTGACCACCGCCTATCAAATCTGCGAGAGCATTCTGATTATGTATCGGGGCGCGGTTGTAGAGGCCGGCTCGGTGGAGGAGGTCATCCGTCACCCCAAACATCCCTATACCCAACTGTTGGTGGAATCGATTCCCCGGATGAGCGCAGTGCGGGATTGGGAACAGGAAGAGGAAGGGGAAACCCTTGCCACACTGGATGAGGTACACCTCACATCCGGCTGCAAATTTGCCGACCGCTGCCCAAAGGTGATGGACAAATGCTGGGGCAGCCCACCCCCTCTCTATCGTACAGACGACCAGCGGGTGACCCGCTGCTTCCTCTATGAAGACGCCCCTCTCCTGGAAGGCTCTGACGTGACGTCGATGCTGGTGAAGGTGTAGACAGAGACCCCAGCGCTTTCCGGAAGGTTGTATTCGTACACTGCCGGCCCAGAAGAAGTTCGACTTTTCAGAAAAAGTCGGACTTCTTTTATTCCCAGGAACGGCGGGTGTGAGGATCGAATTGATGTGATTTTCTACCGAATTTGTGCTACAATACCCCAGTTATCTTTTTCCCATCCGGCAGTGCTACCAGACTATCTGCAACTTGCCACGTGCGATTTGTCACGTGCAACCTGCAGCCGTCCACCTGCCTTATCGAAAGAAATTTATGAGCGATACCCGAATCATTTACTCTATGCACAAAGTGGGCAAGACCTATCCGCCCCAAAACAAAGTTCTGCGCGACATCAGCCTCTCTTTCTACTACGGTGCCAAAATCGGCGTGCTGGGGCTGAACGGCGCGGGCAAGTCCACCCTCCTCAAAATTATGGCCGGGCTGATGGACGACGAACACGAGGGCGAGACGAGTCTTCTCGAAGGCTTCAGCCGGGGCTATCTGCCCCAGGAGCCGCAGTTGGATGAGTCCAAGACTGTGCGCGAGATTGTGGAAGAGGGCGCACAGGAGACAGTGGACGCGCTGCGGGAGTTCGACGAAATCAATATGCGCTTCGGCGAAGACCTCTCCCCGGACGAGATGGACGCCCTCATCCAGCGCCAGGGCGAAGTGCAGGACAAACTGGACGCGCTCAACGCCTGGGACCTGGACAGCCGTCTGGAACTGGCTATGGACGCGCTGCGCTGTCCGCCTCCAGAAACGTCTGTGGCTATCCTTTCCGGTGGCGAGCGGCGGCGGGTGGCTTTGACCCGGCTCCTCCTGAAAAAGCCGGATATTCTGCTGTTGGACGAGCCGACCAACCATCTGGACGCGGAGTCGGTGGCCTGGCTGGAACGCCATTTGCAGGACTACGAGGGCACTGTCATCGCCATCACCCACGACCGCTACTTTCTGGACAATGTGGCGGGCTGGATTCTGGAATTGGACCGGGGCTACGGCATCCCCTGGAAGGGCAACTACACCTCCTGGCTGGAACAGAAGCAGCAGCGTCTGGCCCAAGAGGAGAAAGCTGAAAGCGCCCGCCAGAAGACGTTACAGCGGGAGCTGGCCTGGACAAAAATGTCGCAACAGGCCCAGCAGACCAAACGCAAATCCCGCATCAACGCCTACAACGATCTGCTTTCACAAGAGGTGGAGAAGGCGCGGGAGGAGCGGGAAATCTACATCCCGCCCGGCCCTCGCCTGGGCGATGTGGTCATCCACGCCGAGGGCATTGCCAAAGGCTACGGCGACCGGTTGCTCTACGAAAATGTGACCTTTGATGTGCCTGCCGGCGCGATCATCGGCATTATCGGTCCCAACGGCGCGGGCAAGACGACGCTCTTTCGGATGATCACAGGCGACGAGCAGCCCGACAAGGGCACAATGACCGTCGGCAGCACCGTGCAACTGGCCCACGTGGACCAGAGCCGGGACGCGCTCGACCCGGACAAAACCGTCTGGCAGGAGATTTCCGAGGGCAATGAGCAGATGAAACTGGGCGACCGGATGGTGAACAGCCGGGCGTACGTCTCCCGCTTCACCTTTGGCGGCACAGACCAGCAGAAGAAGGTGGGAACCCTCTCCGGTGGCGAGCGCAATCGGGTCCACCTGGCCAAGCTGCTCAAAAGTGGGGCGAATGTGATTCTGCTGGATGAGCCAAGCAACGATCTGGACGTGAATACCCTGCGTGCCCTGGAAGACGCGCTGGAGACCTTCGCGGGCACGGCACTGGTCATCTCCCATGACCGCTGGTTTCTGGACCGCATCGCCACCCACATAATCGCCTTTGAAGGGGAGAGCGAAGTGCGCTGGTTCCCTGGCAACTACAGCGAATACGAGGAAGACCGGCGCAAGCGTCTGGGACCGGCCGCGGATCGACCGCACCGGCTGACCTATCGAAAATTGAGTCGGGCGTAGCATATTTTGTATAGCGCTGGTTGGGGCGTTATTTGGCTGCTGGGGCGATTTTTGTAATCAAGATGTGATGCGTGAAACGTGAGGTGCTGATGGGTGATCTCGCGTTTCACGTATCTGGGCAGACGCGATAGGGTATCTTGCATCAGGCAAGAATCACTCGCGAGGAATGGGGGTAGTTGTGACGACAAAGTGGGATAAATCCCCTCTCGCCAAGGGGCGACCTCGTAGTTGACGGGATAGGCCAGATGTCTGATGAAAATATGCAACTACTATTCGCAGCTATGATCGCTCTGACAGGCACTGTGCTTGGAGCATATAGAACCTTCGTTGCCTGGTGGATGCCGGACCAACATATGGAGCATCTGAAATGGTGGTCACGTTTTTATAGAGGCTGGTCGCCAGACGGGGAGAAATGGTGGAGTTCAGAGGTTAACTTCTGGATTATGCGCTTTGTATTTACACTCTTTTTCCTATTCAACATTTATGCTCTTTTTTTGCTTGCTAGCTTCCTTGCTGATTAAGGGGCATCGGGCTTCTACTGCACACGCAACTGGATATTCCGTGATTCTTGACGGAACGAACTAAACCAACGCAACTATGAGTTTCTCGTTCTGACATCCCACTATCAACTCACCCTTACGCAACTCGAAGTACCCAATACAAATGATCGCCCTCCACCTCGACAACGTCTCCGTCACATACATCGCCGTTCCCATCTTCACTGGTCTCTCCTGGGAGGTCCACGACGACCGCTGCGTGGGGCTGGTGGGGCCGAACGGCGCGGGCAAGAGTACACTCCTGCGGCTGATGGCCGGGCGACTTCGCAGTGATTCGGGCTATCTCAACCGTAAGAGCGGGCTGACCGTCGGCTATTTGCGCCAGGAGCCGGACTTTGTAGGAGGACGCACTCTCTGGGAAGAGGCGATGACCGCTTCGGTAGAGCTGGCCGAGGTGGAGGCCAAGCTGGATGCCTGTGAGAAGCGGTTGGGCGACCCGGATGTCTATGGAGATGAAGCGAAACTGGCGGCTGTGCTGGCCGAGCAGGAGAAGCTGCTGGCCCAGTACGCGGAATTGGGCGGTCCCGCCTACGAAGGCAAAGTGCGTTCTGTCCTGGCGAAGTTGGGTTTTGGCGACGAAGCCAGTCTCGCCCTCTCCACCGACGTACTCAGCGGCGGTCAGAAGAAGCTGCTGGGGCTGGCAAAGCTGCTGATTATCGAGCCGGACCTGCTCCTGCTGGACGAGCCGGACAACCATCTGGACCTGGCGGGCAAGACTTTTCTGGAAGAGCTGATCCGGGGCTACAAAGGAGGCGTCGTCATCGTTTCCCACGACCGCTATCTGCTGGATGTGGTGGCCGACGAAATCGCCGATTTGGAAGACGGGCGCATAACCGTCTATCCCGGCAACTATTCCGAATTCGCCTTTGAGAAGAAGACCCGACTCCTGCGCCAGCAGCAGATGTTCCAGATTCAGCAGCGGGAGATTTCCCGGCTGGAAGAGGCGGCCAAGCGCTTGCTGATTTGGGGGCGCACCTACGACAACCCCAAACTGATCATCCGGGGCAAGGCCATCCAGAAACGCATCGAGCGCATCGACCGCATCGACAAGCCGGTGCTGGAACGGCGGCGCATGGGGCTGGAGCTGGAGGGCTGGCGGGGCAGCAACAAAGTTTTGCAGATTCGGGACTTGGACAAAGTTTTCCCGGCTGCCGATGGGATGGACGAGAAGATTGTCCTGGCTGGGCTGGAACTGCTCATCTGGCACGGGGAGCGGGTGGGGCTGGTGGGTCCCAACGGCGCGGGCAAGTCGGTTCTCTTTCGCCTGCTCCTGGGCCAGGACGAACCCACCGGCGGCGAAATTGTCATCGGTCCCAGCGTGCGCACGGGCCACTACGCCCAGGAGCACGAAACCCTCGACTACAACACCACACTGCTGGATACAATGCGTCGCGCCGCGCCCCTCACCGAATCGACAGCCGTGGCCCTGCTCACGAAGTTCCTCTTCACCTACGAGCAGATTCGCTCCAAAGTCTCCACCCTCTCCGGCGGGGAGCGCAGCCGCCTGCAGATGGCCCTCCTCACTCTGACCGGGGCCAACTTTCTGCTGCTGGACGAACCGACCAACAATCTGGACATCGCGGCCGCGGAAGTGCTGGAAGAATCCCTGGCTGACTTCGAGGGAACCGTCTTCGTCATCTCCCACGACCGCTACTTTCTGGACCGGGTGGTCAGCCGTATCGTCGAACTGGACGAGGGCAGCCTGACCGACTATCCGGGCAACTACAGTGACTATCAAGCGGCAGAGCGTTTGAACGCTTGAACGCTCCAGCGTTCTACCGCTCCACCGCTCCATCGCTCCATCGCTCAGGAGGTCCCCCAATGTTCATTCGTTCATTACTCGCCCAGCGCGCCGCCCAGAACCGGCCTATCCGTGTCGGTATTATCGGCACGGGCAAATTTGGCGCGGGGCTGGTGGCGCAGATTTCCCAGATGCGCGGGATGGAAGTGTCCGTCATCGCCGACATCAACCTGGCCCACGCCCGCCACGCCTACACCTCCAGTCGGGTCCCCGCCGACGAAATCCGCGCCGCCGAGACGCTGGACGAGATGGAGGACGCCATCCGCGCTGGCAAACCGACGGTTGTAGAGGATGGCCTGCTCCTGGCCGCGTCCGAATCAGTGGATGTGATTGTGGAGGCCACGGGCATCCCGGATGTGGGCGCGAAAATGGCCTGGCACGCGCTCTCGGCCCGCAAGCACGTGGTGATGGTCAATGTGGAGGCGGATGTAACCGTCGGCGGCATTCTGCGCCGCCAGGCCGACGCCGCCGGTGTCGTCTATTCCATGGTGGATGGGGACCAGCCCGCCTGCACAATGCATATGATCGACTGGGCGCGCACACTGGGCTTTGAGATTGTGGCCGCGGGCCGGGGCACAATCCTCTATGCCGACGACCCGGAGGGCACGCCGGACACGGTTCCCCAGCGTTTCGGCTTCAGCGACGAAGTGCTGGAGCGGCGCACCATCAATCTGAAAATGTTCAACTCTTTCCGGGACGGCACAAAAGCCCAGGTGGAGATGACCGCCCTGGCCAACGCGGCCGGTCTTGTGCCGGATGTGCGGGGAATGCACGAGCCGTCGGTCAATCTGGCCGAGATTCCCCAGCGCTTCAGCCTGCGAGAAGAGGGCGGCCTGCTCTCCCGGCACGGCGTTGTAGAGCTTGCCAACAGCATCGCCCCGGATGGCAGCACAATGCTCCCCGATCCCCTGAAGATGGGCGTCTTTGCCGTCATCCGCACGGAACACCCCTTCACCGCCGAGGATCTGACCGGCTACATCGGCAAAGTCGGCGGCGACGGTCACAATTTTCTGCTCCATCGCCCCTATCATCTGGTGGCGGTGGAAGCGCCTATTTCCATTGCCGCGGCGGTGCTGCTGGGCCAGGCCACCGGCTCCTGTGCGCCTGTGCCCACGGCCGAGTGCATCACCGCGGCCAAGCGCGACCTGAAGGCGGGGGAAGCGCTGGACGGCGGCGGCGGCTACACAGTCAGCGGGCTGTGCGAGAAGGCGACAGTGGCCCGATCGGAAAATTTGCTGCCCCTGGGGCTGTCCGGCGGCGCAGTGTTGAAGCAGGACGTGGCCAAGGGACAGGCCATCACCTACGGAATGGTGGAGATCAGAGAAGACTCCTTTGTGGCGATGCTGAGGCGTATGCAGGATTCCATCTAGCGGGCCAATTGTGCTATGATTGGGGCGAAAAGCACTGGCATAGGTACGCAAGGCTGTGGAGTCTTCGACCTGTTGCCTATTCCCATGGACAACACAGACCATACAATTTGCCGCGTGGCAGGCCGGCAGCGCCAGTTCTTTATTGCGCGGCACGCGGGCAACCTCTCTTTCATCTCCCACTGCTGAGTGTCTTCTATGAATTATGGCTTTGTAATCGACAACCGCAAGTGTATTGGCTGCCACGCCTGTTCCACCGCGTGCAAAGCCGAGAACGACGTGCCTCTTTCTGTCAACCGCACCTGGGTAAAATACGTGGAGACGGGCCTCTATCCCGACAGCCGCCGCCATTTTCAGGTGACCCGCTGCAACCACTGCGCCAACCCGCCCTGCGTGGGCATCTGTCCCGTTTCCGCCATGTACCAGCGTGCCGATGGCATTGTTGAATTCAACAGCGATGCCTGTATCGGCTGTAAAGCCTGTATGCAGGCGTGTCCCTATGACGCCATCTACATCGACCCGGAGAGCCACACCGCGGCCAAGTGCCACTACTGCGCTCACCGGGTCGATTTGTCTTTAGAGCCGGCGTGCGTCGTTGTTTGCCCCGAACACGCCATCATTTCCGGGGATATGGACGATCCATCCTCGGAGATCAGCCGCACCCTGGCCCGGCAGGACGTGACCGTGCGCAAGCCAGAACAGGGCACCGCGCCCAAATTGTTCTATATCGAGGGCAATATCGCATCCCTGCACCCCACCGCCACCGAGCGCACGCCGGAAAGTTTTTTGTGGGCGGATGTGATTCCCCTGCACAGCGGACCGCAGGCCGCGGACAACGGGCGGCGTACGGCGCACGAATCCTCGCCGCCCGCAACCCGCAATTCCCAAGGCCTGCCCGCGGCCGGCCCCATCCAATTCGGCGGACGAATGGCGGAACAGATGGTGCAGGTGGCCTACAATGCCCAGCATCTGATTCCCTGGCACTGGCCTGTGCCCGCCTATTTGGTCACAAAAGGCATCGGCAGCGGGCTATTTATGCTGTTGGCCCTGGGCGCAGGTCTGGGCCTCTTCCCGCTGGATGGGCTGACCGCCTCTGTTTTTGGCCTCTTTTCCCTGCTCTTCATTGCCATCACCACTGGCCTGCTGGTGTGGGACCTGGAACGCCCAGAACGCTTCTTCACGATTTTAACCCGGCCCCAGTGGAAAAGCTGGCTGACCCGGGGCGCATTTCTGCTGGTGGGCTTTACGCTCATCGCCGGAGACTGGTGGCTGATGGAGACGGTGGCCTATGCCTGGGGACGGGGCGCGCCGTTCCTGCGGGGGGGGCTGCTCTGGCTGGGGCTGCCCCTGGCCGCGGGTGTGGCCGTCTATACCGCATTTCTCTTCGGCCAGGCCGAGGGACGGGACCTCTGGCAGAGTACGCTGCTGCCCGTCCATCTGCTGATTCAGGCGCTGATGGTGGGCAGCGGTTTCGCCCTCTTCCTCGATCTCTTTATGCCCATTCCCGCGGAGCTGACGACAGTGGCCCGCATCACTTTTGGCGCTATGCTCCTGCTCGACCTGCTGGTAACACTGCTGGGTGAATACGGGATGCCCCACGCCAGCGAGGTGGCCGCGCGGGCTGCCCACGAGATCAGCCACGGCCGCTATCGCAACCACTACTGGTGGGGCAGCATCACCTTGGGCCACGCGGTGCCCCTCCTGCTCCTGTGGACGGGATTCCCAGTGTTGGCCGCCCTGGCCGCGCTCTGCGCTATCGCTGGCCTCTATTTCTACGAATACGCCTTTGTGATGGCCCCCCAAGAAATTGCGAATTCCTAGCGCACGCAGGCTCTCCATTCCGTTTCCTGCCTATCGTAACGCGAAATTTAAGGCGTGAGAAGCGCTGAATGATTTCACGTTTTGCCGTCGAGAAGAATGACCCACTTTAGCGAGTATTGCCAATGACCTCCGACTCTAAACTTTCCCGCCTTTTTGCTGCCATTCTGAAGCAGCCAGCAGTGCCCAGTCCCACCCAGGCCACGAATGTGGCGGGCACAGACCTGCCCCGTTACGCCGAGAGCGAACTGCGCCCAGAAGCCGTCGAGATGACAACTGTTGTCCACCCCGACGGGCGCATGAGCCAATACCCGCCAGCCGAGAAGTGGGACGATTGGGTGGAGTGGGATGGCAAACTCTGGCCGAAGCGAGTGGCGCGGCGCTATACGCTTGTGCCGACGGTCTGCTTCAACTGCGAGAGCGCCTGCGGTCTCCTGGCCTATGTGGACAAAACAACCTTCGAGATTCGTAAATTCGAGGGCAACCCAGTCCATCCAGGCAGCCGGGGACGCAACTGCGCCAAAGGCCCGGCCACCCACAACCAGACCTACGACCCGGAGCGCATCCTCTATCCGCTCAAACGGGTGGGCAAGCGGGGCGAGGGCAAATGGAAGCGCATCAGTTGGGACGAGGCGCTGGAAGAGATCAGCGCCAAAATGCGGGAGAGCCGTCAGCGCCGCCGGGACGGCATTGTCTATCACGTGGGGCGGCCCGGCGAGGATCACTACACCAACCGGGCCATCACCGCCTGGGGCGTAGACGGTCACAACAGTCACACAAACATCTGCTCGGCTGGTGCCCGGGTGGGCTATTCCTTGTGGGGCGGCTTCGACCGGCCCAGCCCGGATCACGCCAACGCCCGCACAATCCTGCTCATTTCCAGCCATCTGGAGACGGGCCACTACTTCAATCCCCACGCCCAGCGTATTATCGAAGGCAAAATGGCCGGGGCCAAACTCATCACCTTCGATCCCCGCCTGAGCAACACCGCATCTATGAGCGATGTCTGGTTGCCCACCTGGCCCGGCAGCGAGACGACCGTCCTCCTCGCCATCGCCAACCATTTGATCCAGAACGATCGGTACGACAAGGAGTTTGTGCGCCGTTGGGTGAACTGGGAGGAGACGCTGGAAGCGGTACGGGATGGGAGATTAGAGATTGAGAGATTGGGAGATTTGGACGTACAATCTCTAATCTCCCAATCTCCCAATCTCTCAATCGATCTGTTCGACCGCCTCCTCAAATCCCTCTACGCTGAATTCACTTTCGAGCGGGCCGCGGAGGAGAGCCAAGTGCCGGTGGAGCGCATCCGCGAGGCTGCCGCGCATGTGGCGAACTGTGACGGCAGACTGGCCACCCACACCTGGCGCAGTGCCAGCATCGGCAATCTGGGCGGCTGGCAGGTGGCGCGGGCGCTCTTCTTCCTGAATGTGCTGACCGGCAGTGTGGGCACGCCCGGCGGCACATCGGGCAACAGTTGGAATAAATTCACGCCCAAACCCTTCAAATCGCCGCCAGCCTTCAACGCCTGGAACGAACTCCACCTGCCCCACGAATGGCCCATCGCCCACTACGAGATGAGCTTTCTCCTGCCCCACTTTTTGGAAGAGGGGCGGGGCAATATGGACGTCTACTTCACCCGCGTCTACAATCCCATGTGGATCAACCCGGACGGTTTCCTGTGGCTGAAGCACCTGCAAAATGAAGAGACGATTAAATGTCATGTGGCCCTGACCCCCACCTGGAACGAGTCGGCCTGGTTTGCCGATTACGTCCTGCCTATGGGCCACGCGGGCGAGCGCCACGATCTCATGAGCCAGGAGACCCACGCCGGCCAGTGGCTGGCCTTCCGCCAGCCCGTGCGCCGGGTGGCCATGGAGCGGGCGGGCCAGCCGGTGAAATTCACCTACGAGGCCAACCCCGGCGAAGTCTGGGAGGAGAATGAGTGGTGGGTGGAACTGTCTGGCCGTATGGACCCGGACGGCAGCCTGGGCATCCGCCAGTGGTTCGAGAGTCCCTATCGCCCTGGCGAGCTGATCAGCCAGGACGAATACCACGGCTGGATTTTTGAGAACAGTGTGCCCGGCCTGCCCGCGGCCGCGAAGAAAGAGGGGTTGACGCCCCTGGCCTTTATGAAAAAGTACGGCGTCTTTGAGATTGTGAAAGATCACTACGTGCCCTATGAGAAGGAAGTGGCCGAAGGGGGCGTGGAGGTGGATGGGGTGCGCCGGACGGGCTTCACCACGCCCAGCAAAAAGCTGGAATTCTTCAGCCCGACGATGCATGACTGGGGCTGGCCGGAACGACAGTATACGATTCCCTGGCCCCTGAAAAGCCACGTCCACCCGGACAATATCGACCGGACCGCAGGCGAAATGCTTTTGCTGCCCAACTTCCGTCTGCCTACGCTCATCCATACCCGCAGCGCCAATGCCAAATGGCTCTATGAAATCAGCCACAAAAATCCAGTCTGGATGCACCCGTCCGACGCGGCCCGGCTGGGTGTTGCCTCCGGCGATCTGATTCGGGTGACGACGGAGATCGGCTATTTTGTGGACAAAGTGTGGATCACCGAAGGTATCAAACCCGGCGTCATTGCCATGAGCCATCACCTGGGCCGCTGGCGTTTGCAGGAGGATGCCAGCATCAATCCGGGGATGTCGGCCCTGGCCCGGCTGGATGAGGACGGCGCGGGCGGGCATAGCCTGAATATCATCCACGGCGGGCGCTCGTGGAAGACCTTCGACCCGGACACCAGCCGCATCTGGTGGGAGGATGTGGGTGTGCATCAGAACCTGACCCACGCCGTCCACCCGGACCCCATCAGCGGCGCGCACTGTTGGCTGCAAAAGGCATCCAATGTGCGCAAGGCCGATCCCGGCGACCGGCACGGGGATGTGTGGGTGGACACCAACCGATCGATGGAAGTCTATCGGGCGTGGCACAGCCTCACCCGCAGCGCGGTCACCCACAGCCCGGACGGAACCCGACGGCCCAAGTGGTTCAAGCGGCCACTCTCGCCCGTGGCCGAGGCCTACCGGTTGCCGGAAAAGCCCTGGGGCATGGACGGCTCCTGATCTGCCTGATGGGCCATGAGATTTGGCGGAGGGGATTCGCTCGACATACCTCTGTATGCCTCTGTTAGAACTCGTGGGGTTCACCGGGGCGCAGGCCGACAGATGGACTAATTTCTCTGTCGGTCTGCCTGCTGTGCTGTGCGCCATTTTCCTCGTCCAGATAGCGGTTGCGGTAATAGAGCAGGGCCAGCAGCAGCAGAAATTGGAAGCCCGCGATGACAATCGCGGAGAACTGATCGAAATAGAAAACGAGCAGGTCCACAATCGTCAGGGCAACGAGCAGCCCCAAGTAGGAGAGGTTCACCCCCCGTTTTTCACGGCGAGCCACCAGAAGCAGACTTCCCGTAACCAGCGCCACGCCTACTGCTCCTTCCAGAATCACCCGCATCACATACAGGAATATCTGATTGCTTCCAGCGTCCTGGCCGTTGGCGAGGAAGAGCCGCTCCATCTGCGCGCTGGTCGGCGTTTGGGGCAACAGCAGGGCCAGTTCTATCAGCGCGCCCAGCCCTAATAAGAGCAGCCCGGCTGTGATCCCTGCTTTCAGACGGCCAGGTGTCAACCAGCGATCGGCCCACTCTTCTGTCTGCGCCCGCCAGCGCTGCCAGCGTCCCCGGCGCACGGGAACCACCCGCACTTCGCCGCTCTGCAGAAAATCGAGAAGCGCCTGGGCCAGCCCCTTGTGGTTGGGGTGTTCGGCCTCGGCCTGCACCTGTTGCAGGCGTTCGACCAGTGCGGTCCGCTCTGCCGGGTCCAGGTCGTGATCCAGCACTTCCTGCAACATATCCAGCACCGCGTAGAGTTCGCCCCGGGTATCTGTGCCCTGCCGGTTGCGGGTGCGCTGATAGAGCAGCACCACCAGCAGGAAGAAGGCGTAAATAATCGGCGCGGCCGGCGGGTAGAAGTAGTCGTTGCTCTGGGTGATGAACTTGCCCACTTCGTCGATGAAGAGACCCACACCCACGCCGCTGAGGATGCCCCCCGCATAGTAGACCCAGCGGTTGGCGTAGAGCAGGGGCAGCAACGCGGCCACAAAGAGCAGCAGCCCACCCCACAGCACGTGGGCAATGTGCAGTTGGCTGTTGCCCAGTTGGGGATAGCCGGTCAGTTCCAGAAAGAGGCGGGTTCCTGTGACGGAAAGGGCGAAGCTGAGTAGACTGAGGAGCAGGTAATTTTCCGCGCCGGGGCGTTTGACGGGCAAGTGAATTGGGGTGTGAGGTTTCATTGGAGAGAGAAGAGCCACTGGCGAACGCTGATAAACACGGACAGAAATGATGAAAACAATCGTTGCACCGGAGGTGAATGAGGCCGTCGGCGGTCAGCCGTCCGCGGTCACTCCCCCGGCACATTCGCCCGCAACTCTGCCAGCCAGACCGTCGCCGAGGAATCACTCGGCGCGCGCCAGTCCCCCCGGGGGGAGAGGCTGCCGCCGCTGCCCACCTTCGGGCTGTTGGGCACAGCCGAGCGCTTGAACTGGCTGATCTGAAAGAAGCGGTAGAGGAAGAGTTCCAGCCACTTTTTGATGGTGGGCAGGTCGTACTGGTTGCGTTTGGCTTCGGGCAAAAACTCCGGCCATTCGCCCCGCGCCCGATCCCCCCAGGCGTGGAGGGCCAGGAAAGCCACTTTGCTGGGACGGAAGCCGTAGCGGGTGATGTAGTAGAGGTGAAAGTCCTGCAACTCGTAGGGGCCGATCTTCGCCTCCGTACTCTGGGCGGGCTGGGAGCCGTCCTCCCCTTCCCCCGCAGGGACCAGTTCCGGCGAGATTTCCGTGTCCAGAATCGCTCGCAGAACCCCACTGGTGGTCTCGTCGAACTGGTGGGAGCCGATGACCCAGCGGATCAGATGCTGGATGAGCGTCTTGGGCACAGAGCCGTTCACATTGTAATGGCTCATGTGGTCGCCCACGCCGTAGGTGGCCCAGCCCAGGGCCAGCTCGCTCAGGTCGCCCGTGCCCAGGACGAAAGCGTTGTTGTGGTTCGCCAAGCGGAAGAGATGGCTGGTGCGCTCCCCGGCCTGGACATTCTCAAAAGTGATGTCGTAATTTGGCTCTTCCTCGGCGAAGGGGTGGCCGATGTCCCGGAACATCTGCATGGCCGACGGGCGGATGTCGATCTCGTGCGCGCTCACCCCCAGGGCTTCCATCAGCCGATGGGCATTCGTGCGGGTTCCTGCGCTGGTGGCAAAGCCGGGCATTGTATAGGCCAGGATATTCGTGCGGGGCAGACCCAGCCGGTCCATTGTGCGCGCGGCCACAATCAGCGCCTGGGTGCTGTCCAGCCCGCCGCTGACGCCGATGACAATCTTCTGAATGCCCGTGGCCCGCAGCCGCTGCATCAGCCCGTGGACCTGAATGTTGTAGGCTTCGTAGGCCCGCTCGTCCCGTTTGGCCCGATCGCTGGGCACAAAAGGGAAGCGCTCCATCCGCCGCCGCAGAGGGATATCTCCCCCAGGCAACGACAACTCGAAGGGAACCCGGCGCACCGCGGCCACCCGCTCCCGGTGTTCCTGGGCCGCGTCGTGAAAGCTGGTCAGCCGCATCCGCTCCTGGACCAGCCGCTCGATATCGATGTCCCCGGTAATCATCTGCGCCCCGTCGGCAAAGCGTTCCGACTCGGCCAGCAGTTTGCCGTTCTCGTAGATGAGCGCGTGGCCGTCCCAGGCCAGATCGGTGGTGGATTCCCCCGGCCCGGCCGCGCTGTAGAGATAACCGGCGATGCACTTGCCTGACTGGCCCGCGCAGAGTTCGTGGCGGTAGTCGGCCTTGCCCACAGTGATATTCGAGGCCGACAGATTGGCCAGAACCGTCGCACCGGCCAGCGCGGCGTAGGTGCTGGGCGGGATGGGCGTCCACACGTCCTCGCAGATTTCCACGTGCAGGCCGAATCCGGGCAGATTCTCCGCGGCGAAAATCAGATCGTTGCCAAAGGCAACCGTCTCGCCCAGAAAGCGCACCTCTCGGAAGTAGGCGTGGCGGGCCGAGACAAACTGGCGTTTTTCGTAGAATTCCCGGTAGTTGGGCAGGTATGTTTTGGGCGCAATCCCCAGCACCCGCCCCCGGTGGATGACAACCCCGCAGTTGTAGAGTCCCCCCTCAAAGCGCAGGGGCGCGCCCACCAACAGCAACGGCGCCAGTTCCCGGCTGGCTTCCACCACCGCGGCCACGCCCGCCACTGTCGCTTCCAGCAGCGCGTCCTGGTGGAAGAGATCGTCGATGGCGTAGGCGCTGATGCCCATCTCCGGGAAGAGAGCGACGACCGCGTTTTCGGCGTGGGCGCGGCGGGCCAGTTCGATGGTTTGGGCCGCGTTGAAGGCTGGCTCGGCCACCCGTACCGGCGGCACACAGACCGCGGCCCGGGCAAAGCCGTGGGTGTAAATGGAGTGGAAAGGTCGAGGCATGGGGTGCTTGCTCGCATGGGTGGACAGCGGACGAATGGCCGCGGGTGAAGTGATGATAGCTGTTGCTGATTATCCCGGAAAAGGCAGAAGGGGGCAAGTTGGGGGAAACGCGGAGGGCAAAATCGAATGGGGACAAATCCGTTCTGTGCGGGGGTGGCCACAGTCTGAAAATTTGCCTGCCAAAGCCCCGTATGCAGCGATTTGTTCGCTTGTGTACGGGGCTTTGGCAGGCAGGTTTGCCTGTTGGGATAGGGCTAAAATGGTTGACCGTCGTGTTCGACCGCGGGCCCCATCAGGCCATCGATATTCAGTGTATGCTGCTTGGCCAGGCCATCAAGGCTTTTGTCGAGCATTTTTACCTTCTTGGCGGTTGCTTCTTCAAAGAGGCCATCTTCTCCTAATTGCCTGAGTGTTGTGTCATTCCAGTTATCCAGGGGTTGCTCTCCGCCATCCGAAATGACGCTCCCTGGGAAACGATCCTCAATGGCGTCAGCCGATGCAGCGTCATCCCCATAGCCATTCAGGATCTTAAAGACAGCCTCGCGGGACATTTTGGATGTGCGCGCCTGATACGCAACCCCGTCACTCACACCGGCAGAAAGCATTTTATTGTCTCCATAGACATAGCCGACCTGGTCCCCATTTCTGGCTCTCACTTCCAGACCTTCCACGCAGAATTTGTCGTGGAAGACACCTGTTGCCCCCTGCAAAAGGGCGCTGTTCAGGAAACGCTGATAGCTCTCCAGGTTGAACTCATGCGCGGCGGTTTCATAATCATTCGCGGCCACCCGTGATTTATAGGCACTGGAACCGTTCTCCTTCACAACATTGACCTGTGTCTCGTCCAATGAATAGACGTCCTGTTTTCTCGCCCGTCCCAGACGGCTCCACGTACCGGTTCCGGGTACTTTGTCTTGTTTTATTTTGCAGAAATTCTGTTGCACCAGCAGGTTCATCAATCGTTGGGCCTCTTCCGTGGCTGCCCTTGCGTTGTCATAGCCCGCCATTGACGGGTATTCGTCCACTACTTTGTCAGGTGTCAAATGTTTGTAGGCGTGGTTTTGGGCAGCCTGATGCCGCCACCACATCATCAATCGAATCTCCGGCTGGACAGCCATGCCAACACTTTCCGCGGCCGTGGCCGCTCCGGGCGTTTCGGGCGAATCAGCCAGATTTTCCAGCGCCTGGGGATTGCTGGTCAAATTCTGGGAGGTCATTGTGCTGATCATCGCCCACTTTTCGCGGGCCACCCAATGCTTTTTGCCGTTTGCATTGAGCCATTCCAGGAAGAACTGCATAATTTTGGTCTTGTCGATCAGATGCCCGGCGGCGAAGGAGTCCTGCAAATAATGTTCACCAAAGGCATTGGCCAGCAGTGCTCGATTGGCTAGTTCCTTCTCCTCTTGTTGCCACATTTGCAATTGTGCTGGTGTGGCATGCGCGTCTCCCCGCGCAACACCATTGATGACAAGTCGCCGTTGCCAGGCGTCCTCGGCCAGCCCACGTGCCTGCTCGTGATACCTACGCCAGGTGTTCCAGCTTTCTGGGGCAAAATGGCATGCATTTCGGGTCAGCGATCCAAAGTAGGCCTGGCTCTCTTCGCCTTCCCTGCTCGTAGCTGTGTTGAGCTCTTTGTTCTTGGTCACCTTGTAAAATTGTTGATTCCAGGCTTTGGCTCTTGGCCCGGTTGCGCCAGCAAAACCTTGCCAACTTCGTTTTATCTGTGATGGGCTGTCCTCGTCAGGAAACAATTCCTTGAACAGATTGTTCAACTCTATGTATGTCTGTTGCCGTATTCCCTGGAGGATAGCCACGACATTTTGCTTGGGTGTATTTTCCAATGCTGCCAAATTGCCGAACATATCTGGCAACGCATTGATTTCGCTGTACGTGGCGACGACCGTTTCCCCATTGCGGACGGGTATCACCACAATCGGCACCTGCCACGTTTCGTCTGCGTGCCGTTCCACCTGTCCACTTGCCTCTCGCAGGGTTTCCCCGTGGGCTTCAGGGTCTTCCCGCCACGCGTTCAAGCGTTCCATCTCCTGGATGATGGTATGGCGGACATTCGCCATGGCGTCCCGATTCTCTGCTTCTTCTCCGTTCTGTTTTGCCTGTCGCACAAATGGGATTTCAGCCAGCTTGTCTGGTTCTACCTGGCCCAACAAATAGTGCTCAAAAGAGGAATGGCGCTGGACAATATCCGTGCTGCCCGTGCCGGGCTGGACGGTTGGGGTAGTAACGGAAGGGGGCGCTGACTGGGGCAGAAATGTAGCCTGTACGACATTTTTTTTGCCGGCGCATCCCGCGCATGCACAGCCAAAGCCGTGGGAATTGTTCTCCTTTCGTTGTAGGTCGAACTCACTGCTGCTACAACTGGCACACCCACAGCCTTGGTGGTGTCGCTGAATTATTGTATCTGGCGTCCGTTGGACAGCCCCGCCCGCAGCCCCGTGGACAGCGCTGTGTGGCTCTGGGCGCGCCGACCCTTCGCGCGTTGCGCAGGATGGACACTGGCATGCCGTGCCAGGCGATTCTTTTCTTTGCAGGGGGGCTGCGCCTTGCTGCACAGTGTGGGTTAGCTCGTGAGCCAATAGCTCCTTTCCGCCACTGCTCTCCGGGCTGTACTCGCCCTGACGGAAAAAGATATCGTTGCCGGTTGTGAAGGCCCGGGCATTGAGCGAGCGGTTGAGGGTATCTGACTGGGCATCCGTATGCACACGCACCCCGCCGAAATAGGCCCCAAATGCGCTCTCCATCTCTCCCCGCGTCCTTGTGTCCAGCCGGCTGCCCCGGCCCTTGGCCTGCCGGATCGTCTGGCCCACACCTTCCTCCACCTCGCCGCCGACCCGCCCGTGGGGACTCGCTGTTTTGCGCTGGATTTTTGGCAGAGGGGCGACACTCAGCGGCAGGGTCTGTGTGTTCTGCGCCAATTGTGGAATCGCGCTTGTCTCCGCTCGGGTGCTGGCGCGTATTTTGTTTGTTGCTCTCGCCAATTGCGTCGGGGATATCCTGAAGGCGGGGGGGCAGTTGGGCTTTTGGCTCCGCTGCATGTGAGGGATAGAAGACCGATAGCGCCGGGATAAGATCGAGTCCAGGCTTTCTGGATGCCTGTCATTCCCTTTCCGTTGAAGAGGTTCCTGGGAAGACGCAAGATCGCCAACTGCTGACTGATTTTTGGGGTCTGCCTCTCCTGCCCCACGTCTACCCTTCGGGCCAGCCTTCTGTTGTGTGTGAAAATCTGCCCTCCCGCTCAGCAGGCGGCTGGTGGCCCGGTTGCCAATCGTCCGCTGCAACTGAAGGATATCTGTCGTGGTCAGCGCGCCAGAAGGCGATTGCACACGCTGCACAAGCTCTTGAAATGAAGCAGGCGAAAAGCCCACACCTGCTATCTGGGGCGTTCGTGGATTGGCTGCGTGTGGAGACGTTTTTGCTCGGACCAAACGACGGGGTGTGGGCGCGCGTCTCATCTTATGTCCCTTTCTCACAAAGTGAATCGGGGGATAACACAGAGCGCAGGTGAGCGTCAGTATAGCAGGCCACTACAAATGGGGCAAACAGCCAAAATTTGCCTGGAAACAAAGGAGTTGACAGGGCGGAGCCGGCCCTTCCGCAATTGAAAAAGCCATCCAGAAATCTTCCTGGATGGCTCAGTCATAAAACTCAGTTGCAAAGATGGGTGGGGCGCCTAACGGGGCTCGAACCCGTAACCTCCTGATCCACAATCAGGCGCTCTGCCATTGAGCTATAGGCGCCATAAAGCGCAATTCATTTGAAAAACTGAGCCGGGGAGGGAAGAACCCACCCCGGCTGTTGGCTGGGGGACAGGGACTCGAACCCCGATTCACGGCTCCAAAGGCCGGTGTCCTGCCATTAGACGATCCCCCATCAGTCTGGGGTCTCCCGCCAGGCCGGGGATATTTATGGTGCCGAGGCCCAGACTCGAACTGGGGACACACGGATTTTCAGTCCGATGCTCTACCGACTGAGCTACCTCGGCAAACAAGAGCCGACCCATCAGGTCGGCTCTGAGAGCGGGCGAAGAGATTCGAACTCTCGACCTTCTCCTTGGCAAGGAGACGTTCTACCACTGAACTACGCCCGCAGAACTCTCAATATTACTAAACAAGTGTACCACTCTCGCCCAACAAATGCAAATCCATTTTCTCGCTAAAACCGGCCAAAACCAGAGCACAAATTTAGCGAATTTTATCGGTTCAACAGGCAAACAAAACGCTTTGTCATTTCCGACTCTTCTTCAGTGGACCCGGTCGGATTCGAACCGACGGTCTCCTCCTTGCAAAGGAGGCGCCTTCCCACTCGGCTACGGGCCCGGATTAATGGCGAATGGGTCATTCCCCATTCAACAGTGCCGACGAGAGGACTCGAACCTCCACACCCTGTCGGGCAATAGATCCTAAGTCTATCGCGTCTGCCAATTCCGCCACGTCGGCAACTTTGGCGGTCTGGATGCCCAGACGCACCCTCTCTTTCCTGCTCCCTACATTTCTTGCATGTGCTGTGTTTCCAGTGCAGAGGCAGGTGTACCCCCGATTCTGTGGACTGCTGCCAATCTGCCGTCATCTGTCTCAGCCACCTCTGCAAACAGAGGCAACTGGCGGTTTGTGGCTTGCCGGGTATTACCCGACTTCACCCGCACCGCTGCGACGAGATTCTGCCGAAGCAGAACCCTCTCGCCTTGCTCCCAGTCGAACGCTCGCCTGGCCGGTCCCGTTGCCGGAGACCGCCGGTAGGCTCTTACCCTACCCTTTCACCCCTTACCTGCCCTGCCAAAACAAGGCGGCGGGACTGCTCTCTGTTGCGGTTGTAGTCAGACGCCTGTTACCAGACGCCCGCCCCCACTTGCTGTTTCATGGGGCGACCTTCCATCCACAGGGGATGGGCGGGAGTCGGGAAGTTCCTCTGCCGGCGCAAGACCGGCAGCGACGGCTGCTCCCACCTCTGCACTGCACTTCTAATTCTCATTTTTTAATCTGCCCACAACAGACAAAATCCTACCACGCCCACCCGCGTCTGTCAAATTTGGGCCACTTTCGGGCAATCCAGACAGCAGGGGATCGACTGTGCCAACAATCGATCCCCTGCTGTCTGGGCCTACATTTTAATTTGAGACGGGTCAATTAGGGACGGGCTGGTGTGCCGTCCGGCCAGCGGGTCTGGGTCCAATCCTCAATTGTATCCTGGGCGGGATACTTGGCGGCCAATTTTTCGTCGATGTCAATGCCCAACCCCGGCTTGTCATTGGGATACATATAGCCGTTGCGTACTTCGGGCAGGCCGGGGAACATCTCGTAGACCAGTTCGTTGAAGCGACACCACTCCTGAATGCCGAAGTTAGGAGCCCACAGGTCCAGATGCAGATTGGCCGCGTGGCCCACGGGCGAGGTGTCTCCCGGTCCGTGCCAGGCGGTCTTGATATTGTACTGGTGGCCCATGGCCGCGATGTGTTTGGCCGGGGTGATGCCGCCCATCTGGCTCACGTGCATGCGCAGATAGTCGATCAGCCGGTTCTGGATGAGAGGCAACCACTCGTGGGGGCTGTTGAAAAGTTCACCCATGGCCAAGGGTGTGGCACACTGGCCGCGTATGATTTTGAACCATTCGTTGTCCTCCGGGGCCAGCGCATCCTCCAGAAAGAAGAGCTTGAACTCCTCCACATCTTTGGCAAACTGTACCGCGTGGATGGGTTGCAGCCGCTCGTGGATGTCGTGCAACAGTTCCACTGTGTCGCCCACTTCGCCGCGCACGTGGGCCATCATCCCCAGCATATTGCGGCAGTAGGCCCGGGGATCGTAGTAGGCTCCGTCCGGCGCGCCCTCAGGCTTGACCATCTGGTCGCCCTTGCCGCCATACCCACCCATTTGGATACGGATGTAGCGAAAGCCTTCTGCCTGGAGCTTGCGCACGCTGTCCACTACTTCCTGCGGGTCGCGGCCGTTGGCGTGGCTATAGGTGGCCGCGGCTTCTCTGGTCTTGCCGCCCAGCAGATCATAGACAGGCATCCCTGCCATTTTGCCTTTGATGTCCCACAGGGCCTGGTCGATGCCAGAGATGGCGTTGTTCAGCACTGGCCCGTTGCGCCAATAGCTGTGGACCATCGCCATCTGCCAGAACTCCTCAATACGGCTCACATCCCGGCCGGTGGCAAAGGGGATGACGTGGCCTTCCAGCGCGGCCACCACCGCGCGCCAGCGCTGGGTGAAGGTGGCGCAACCCAGGCCATAAAGACCCGGTTCCGATGTGTTGACTTTGACAATCACCAGCCGGGAACCCGCGGGCTGGGTGGTGATCACCTGAATGTTATCGATGGTAACGGGGGCCATTGCGGTGGGGATCTCCTTTGGGATGTTGGGGTGAAGGAATATCAGGGCCAGCAGCCCTTGGGGGAGTATACACTTGCTGACGGCAGTGGGCAAATGGGGTGAATATGTGCCTGGTTCTGATTCCTCCCTCGCTTTGTCACGGCTGCAACCGATGAAAAATATATTCTTCCACTGGTCGTCCCTCCCCCAGGTGTTCGTCGATAATCCGGTCCAACACGGCTTCGTCCACGTGGTGATACCAGACGCCTTCCGGGTAGACGACGACGAGTGGTCCGCCCGCGCAGACGCCCAGGCAGGGGGTGGTCCCCCGCTTGACCCGCGCCGGGTTTTCGTAGTGGCCCAGCTCGCCCAGCCGCGCGGCCAGCCGCTGATAGAGCCGGGCTGCCTGGCCGTCCGGATCGCAGTATCTGCCCGTGCAGATCAGCAGATGGCGGCCATAGGCGGACATTACGGGTGGAGCGGGAGATTGGGTCATTGGGTAGATTCGGTGATTGGATAAATTGGGTGATTGGGTGATTGGGTGAGTAGGTGATTGTGAAGTCCCGATTCGACACTTCACAATCACCCAATATCCAAATCACCTACTCACGCCAGCGTGTCCCACAGCGGCTCGGCCACGCCCTGCACGTGATTTTCATAGCGGGCCATCACAAAGAGCGCGTCGGAGAGACGGTTGAGATAGGCCAGGACATGCCCGCCAATGGCTTCCTCTTTTGCCAGCGCCGTGACGATGCGCTCGGCCCGGCGGCAGACAGTGCGGGCCACGTGAAGTTGCGCGGAGCCGAGAGAGCCACCGGGCAGGATGAAATTTTCCAGAGGACCGACAATAGCAGTCATTTCGTCGATGAGCGCTTCCAGCACCCGCACGTGGCGCTCGCTAATCTCCGGCAGGGCATATTTCACTTTGTCCTCCTCCACAAAGCAGAGGTCCGACCCCAGATGGAAGAGTTCGTTCTGAATGACAGGCAGCACCCCGGCCAGCCGTTCGCACAGTCCTCCGGCCAGGGCCACGCCCAGCACTGAATTGAGTTCGTCCACAGTGCCGTAGGCTTCCACCCGCAGGGAATCCTTGGCAACCCGCTGGCCGCCGCCCAGGGCTGTGTCGCCGCCGTCGCCCTTGCGTGTGTAAATTTTTGTCAGTCTGGGCATTACAAAATCTCCGTATGGGTAGAACACAGATTGCGCAGAAGCACAGATTTACGCAGATTTTTTATCCGCGCCTATCCGCCCAATCAGCGTTCTATGCTTTTCCTGTCCGCAATGCGCGCAACAGCGCGCCGATTGTTGGATAACTTTCTTCGTTGCCATCCCTTCGCAGCCGCCAACGGCGCGCGTCCGGGTCGATGACAATCTCCCCGTCGGGCAGCCCGGCCCGCTCCCGATCCACACAGTAGCCTTCCCGTTCCAGCGCCCGCTCTGTCCAGCGCAGGGCCAGCCCTTCGCCATAGAGATGGACCACACCAGCCGCTGGCCTTTCGATGGAAAAGGCACCGGAGAAGGTGTCGAAGTTAACCCGTTCGCTGGCAAAGGCCCGCTCGAACGCGCCGCTGAGCACCAAATCTTCCGGCGCGCCCGCGTGGAGCAGCCCGTCGCCGCCCAGCAGCCAGAGTCGGTCCGCGTTGCGCAGGGCCAGGTCCAGATCGTGGGTGGAGAGCAGAATAGCCCGCCCGGTCTCCCGGGCCAGCCCGCGCAGGACACCCATCATTTCCACCCGCCGGGGCAGGTCGAGGAAGGCGGTGGGTTCGTCCAGCAAAATCAGGTGGGGTTCCTGGGCCAGGGCACGGGCAATCAGCACCTTTTGTCGCTCGCCGTCGCTCAATTCCAGCACAGGGCGCTGGGCCAGAGCCGTCGCGCCGACTGCATCCAACGCCCAAAAGACAACCGTTCTGTCCGCGTCGCTCAACCCGCCGCTCCAGCCCGTGTAGGGGTGGCGGCCCAGGCTGACCAGCCCGAACGCGCTGAGATTGCCCACATCCACCCGTTCCGTCAGCACAATACTCAGCCGCCGCGCGCGTTGTTCCGGGTTCAACGATTCCAACCGTCCCCCGCCCAGCCAGATTGAGCCTGCCAGTGCCGGTTGCAGCCCGGCCAGCGTGCGCATCAGTGTGGATTTGCCCGCGCCGTTGGGGCCGAGCAGGCAGACCATCTCGCCGGGGACGATGGCGATGTTCAGGTCCTGGGCCACCACCCGCTCGCTGCGCCGGGAAAGGCGATAGCCGACGGCGAGATTCTCGGCGCGCAGGACCGGCGCGGCTGTATTGTCAAGTGTATTTTCCTGGGTTTGCCCATTGCGGGGGGAAAGGGCCGCGGCCTCTCCCTGCCCATTTCTCCTGTGCTTTGTCGCGGTTTTCAAGGCGTTTTTCGTCTTGATCTGTATGGCTTCTTCGATCATCTTTTTTCCTATCCCGCAAAGGACTCCCGCAAATTGCGTTGGCGCAGGATCACCCACGTGACCACTGGCGCGCCCAGCAGCGCGGTGACCGCGTTCAGTGGCAATGTCAGTTGGCTGCCGGGCAACTGGGCCAGCAGGTCCGCGGCCAGGGCCAGAATCCCCCCCATCAGCGTTACCGCGGGCAGCAGCAGCCGGTGATCCGATGTGTTGAAAAGGCTGCGGCAGAGGTGGGGCACGGCAATGCCCAGAAAACCGATGGGGCCACAGAAGGCTGTCACCACCCCGGCCAGGGACGCGGATGCACCGATTACGCCCAGGCGGGCCAGGCGCACATTCAGCCCCATAGAACGGGCATACGTGTCGCCCAGCAGGAGCGCGTTCAGCGGCTTGACCAGCAGATGGGAGCCAATCAGCCCGGCCACCACCACCGGCCCAAACACCCACAACTGGCTCCACGTCACCCCGCTGAAATTGCCAAATGTCCAGGAAATGTAGGCCTGGATACGCTCGGCAAGGCTGAAATAGAGCAGAATGCTGACCAGCGCGCTGGTGGCATAGCCAAACATCAGCCCCAGAATCAGCAGCGTCATTGTGCTTTGCACCCGCCGGGCCACGGCCATCACCAGCAAAAGTACCAGTGTAGAACCGGCAATCGATGCCACCGCCAATGAGACATCCCCGGTCAGGCTGACGCCGGCCAGCAGACTGTTGCCCCCGGCCACCCCCGCGGCCAATACCACCAGCGCCACGCCCAAACTGGCCCCGGAACTGATGCCTAGCACAAAAGGGCCAGCCAGCGGATTGCGGAAAAGGGTCTGCATTTGCAAGCCACTGACTGCCAGGGCTGCGCCAGCCAGGGCCGCGGTGATGGCTTTGGGCAGGCGAAACTTCAGTACAATCGTCGCCCAACTGGCCTTCTCCGCGCTGCCGCCGAAGAGGATTGTCACAATCTGCTCCACGGGGATCGAGACCGATCCCAGAGAGAGGCTGAGCAGAAAGATGGCAATCAGACCGACGACCAGCAGTATGAGAATTGTGGATGCACGGGTTGTATTCATAGGGTACCGTCAGCCGGAGAACGGGAATCCCGCCCGCCGCCAGACAGCAGGCAGGATTCCCGACCCCTGGCTATTCGATGACTTTGTAGTAGACCAGTTGATGATCAGGCAATAGTTCGGGATGGAGAATCTTCACCAAATCCATCAAAACCACATCGGGGTGGGCCGCGCCGGACTCGTAGAACGCGTTGCCGCCGTTGGCATTGACCTGGGCGTTGTTGTTATAGAGATGCCCATTGGCCACCGCGGCAAACTCGCCGTAGCGTTCGTCGCTTTGCAGGACGTCGGCCTGGGTATTCCAGGCCGTGTTGTCCGGGTTGAGCCAGAAATCCGCGTTGCCCGCCTTTTCGAAAACTGACTCGAAGTCGACCGACTCACTGCCCACCGCGCCGCTGTCGGCCCACAGATAGACAGCCCCGGCATCGGCCAGCAGCTTGGCCGTGTAGCTTTCGCCGCCGGGCATCCACCAGGTGCCGTCGTAGATGCTGCTCAAAAAGACAGTGGGGAGAACAGAAGCGGTCATAGCCAACCCGGCCGTCGCCTGGTAGGAGGCGACGGTTTCGTCGAATATCTGCGTGGCCTCGCGCTCTTTGTTGAAAAAGAAAGCGAGGAACTTGATCCATTCGGTACGCCCCAGCGGGTCCTGCTCCACAAAATCGCCGTTGAGCGCGGTGGGGATGCCAGCCTCCAGCAGCAGGGGGTGGGAATCCCACTCGGGCACGCCCATGCCATAGGCCATAACCAGCCCCGGCTCCATATCCAGCAACTGCTCCACATTCACGCTGGAACCGCCGCCCACTTCCGCAATCTTACCTGCTTGAATTCGTTCCACCACCTCTGGCGTTGTCGTCCACAGCAGACTGTCCAGCCCCACCAGTCGATCCACCAGACCCAGGCTGGCCAGATGGGGCAGATAGGTGGTGGAAAGGGCTACCAGTGTTTGGACCGGGACCTCAACCACAGCGCCCTCCACCCCATCGGGCGCGGGTGTGCCACACTGGACGAGTACATAGCGAAAACTCTCCTGGCTGCCCTGCCAGGGGCTGGTGACGGTCACAACTTTGTAGTTGTTGTGATATTCCACCGCGAAACCACTGGAGACGGTCACACTCGTCTTCTGGGGAAAATAGTCGATGGCGGGATCGTGGTTCTCCACACAGCCGTCGGTCAGGTTGGCGGAAGGAGCGACAGCCGGGGTAGTTTCGGTGGCAACCGATGGGGCTGCCTGTTCTGTTGCCGAATCGGCCTGGGGTGGGGGCGGCGCCGCGCACGCACTGACCAATAGCACCAGCGCCAGCAGCAGCATCCAACGGGTTTGTATCGTCTGTTTCATCTTTTTCCTACGTCCTTTGGGCGTTCTTTGGGTGAAATGATCCTGCGTCAATCCGGACAGCGCCAAGTGTTCGATTCTGTCCGGTTCCCCTGAACGACCGGGCCAATAAAAAAACGCCCGTATCCTTGCGGATCGGGCGTTGCGGGCAATGGAGAGGCACTTCCTGCAGGTCAGTGCCTTCTGCAATGCGCTCACCCAGTCCACGAGGTGTCGTCAGGAAAGCAGCAGAGGCGGTCGACCTGGCTTAGGGAGCATCACTCCCCTTACAGTTGCGGGACAGCGCCGGACTCCCCATCTATGGGATGGGCCACCGGCTTCGCCTTTATGCCCAGGCATCCGGGCCTTGGGCACCTCTACTGATACTGCGTACTACTAACTACTGTGCAATACGAGATTGCGTAGTGAATGATAGCAAGCGGGGTGGCTTCTGTCAAACCCGCGACTGGCGCACGGTCATTTCTGCCCAACTGTCAGCCGGACGCTGTTGAAAACGCCGAATTCTTTGCACTCCACAATTTCCAGGCCGATCGCGCGCATGAGTGCCGCCTCGTCGCGCATAAAGTCACCGAAGCGTTCCCACAGGTGTGCCAACTGGACGCCAGCCCAATTGCCATCCGACGGCAGACAGGCATCCACCAGCGCCACCACACCGCCGGGGCGCAGCACACGCGCAATCTCGGCCAGCACACCGGCTCCGTCGGGAAAAGCGCTGAAGGCAAAGGTGAGGACAACCGCGTCAAAAGTAGCTGACGCCAGGGGCAGCTGTCCGGCGTTGGCGTTGACCAGATGCTGGGGCAATCCCGCGCGCTGCAAACGCTGCCGGCATTCCCCCAGCATCTCCGGCGACAAATCCAGGCCGACGACTGTATCGTCGCGTCGGGACAACCGGGTCAGCAGCACACCCGGCCCCGGCCCGATTTCCAGCACCCGGTCCCGGGGGGGCAGCCAGGGCAGGACGCTTTGCGTATAGTGCCGCCAGACGGGCAGCAACGCCAGACCGAGTCCGTACACCGGCGCAATCGCGCCATAAAACCGGGTATAGTTGAAGCCGTCCGCACCCTTTGGGCTGTCCATTTGTCCTCCCTTTTTCGTGACTATTCAGCCATAAGCCAGTCGGTTAGCAAACGTCGGTTGAGTAGCCTGGGGCTGTTTCCAGGCGTATCGAAACCAGTTTGCGGGTCTACCCGCTTTGGTTTCGATACGGCCACATACTGCCGTGGCCTACTCAACCGGCGCTGGCCTGAATAGTCACCCTTTTTCTACTGTTTCCCACGCCAGAGCGCGCTGAGGAAAAGAACGAATCGCCCCGCCACCCGTCCGGAATCGGGATCAGCCATCAGCGACGAGACATCCACCGCTTCAAAATTGCTGCCCTTCACTTGGCCGAGTGCCCGCAGAACGTCGTTGTCCCAGCGCTCGTCGGGCACGCCAGAGATGTACCAGGCCGAGCCGTTGTCGGCCAGAATAATGCCGTAGCGCTGCATGGCAGCCAGAATCACCCGTGTCTCCGGCGCGAAACCGCTGATGTCAAAGTCTGCCTTCAGGCGAAAGCGCTGCCCCATGGGCGGGTATTGGCCGCCGGTCAGCGACGAGGCAAAGTGGCGCGCGGGCCAGACAACCGCGCGCCGGGTTTGGGGCACTGTGAATCGGATGGCGTGGGGAATCGCTCCGGCTGCCACTTCGTCGTAGCGCACAAGACCGGGCAGAATTGCCAGCCCCGCCGCATCGGCGGAGGTCCACCCCTCTGGGCGCAGGGCATTCGAGCGCAGGTCGAAGATTGCGCCCGAACCTGCTGTCCAACTGCCATCGGGCTGGGGATAGGCGCTGTAGAGTTCGTAGAGGATGCACTTCTCCCGGTCCACCACCAGCACGTGACGGTCGCCGCCGCTGTTTGGCCCGCCCTCGATTTGTACATCCGGCGGCATGGGATAGGGGCCGGGATCGCTCTCGTCTGCGTAGAGAAAAGTCACCGTCACCCCGGCCTGGCTGCTCAGAACGGTTGTATAGGGAATGCCGATCGGCGCGTCTTTCCACAAACCCGATCCAAAGTCCGGGTGCAGCCCCACCTCCGCGCCGATAGTCTCGATATAGGCCGCGGAGTTGGCGTCTACAGGGAGATCATCGACAGGGGTGTTCCAAATGTTGTCCGCCGGAAAGACAGCGCAGCCAGCCACCCGCGGCGGTGACGCGGATGGGGGCGCGGGCGGGGACGGAAGGGGTGTTGTGGCGGGCAGGAGAAAGAGGGCCGTGGCAATTGTCAGCAGGCCAAACCGGTTCAAATCGTCCACCTCCTATTTCTGCTCAAATGGGCAGAAGTCAAACGGGCAGAAGCTATTTAGCCCAGAGCCGCCACCGCTGCATTGCGCCGCGCCTCCGACTCGGCCAGCGCATTCTGTGACTGTGCCAGGCGCTGCGCGTCGGCCACGCGAGCCGCGCCGAGTTCCTCCACAAGCGCGGCCGTGGCCGACGGCGCCACCCCACCCAGGCCCTTGCGCGCCTCAATAAATGCACGGGGGTCCAGCGCCCGAGCCAACTGCTCTGCTGAAAAATTTACCAACCGCCCTAACACTGCTTGGGCCGCGGTCTGCAACATTTCTAGCGTCATCACAGACTTCCCGCTCTCCTGCTCCAACGCTTCCACGCTCTCCCGCACCATCCGCGCCACAATCGAATGGGCCGAGCGGAAGGGCAGACCCGCCTCCCGCACCAGCGCGTCGGCCAGCTCGGTGGCGGTGGTGAAGCCGTCCCCCGCGCGCCGGGCCAGATGTTCTTCGTTCAGCGTCAGCGTCGCAAAGACGGCGGTGTAAAGCTGGATGCACTCCTGAATCGCGGCAAGCCCGGCCATAACCGGCGGCAGAATCTCGTCTTCGATGTCCTGGGTGTCGCCGTAGGGGATGCTGTGGCACTGGACCGCTACTGTCTGGGCGAATCCCAGCGCCCGGCTCAGCCGCGCCCGCAGATGTTCCAGCACCACCGGGTTGCGCTTCTGGGGCATAATCGAACTGATCTGAATAAAACTGTCGTCGATGTGCAGCGCGCCCGATTCCTGGGTGGCGAAAAAGAGCAGGTCCTTCGTCACCCGGCTCAGCCCCACGGCCAGCGACTGGACAGCAAAGGCCGTGTCGGTCAGGTGGTCCCCCGCGCCGATGCTGTGATGGGTGCTGGCGATCACCCGTTCGAAGCCCAGCAGCTTGGCCACCCGTTCCCGGTCGATGGCAAAGCCTGTGCCTGTGAAGGCCGCCGCGCCCAGGGGCGATTCGTTCATATTGGCGTAGGCGTTGGCGAAGCGCTGCTGATCCTTGCCGAGAAATGTCAGCACCCCAGCCAGGTAGTGGGCGAAGGTGACGGGCTGGGCCGGTTGGGTGTGGGTGTAGCCGGGCATCAGCGTGTGCAGATGGCGCTGGGCCAGATCGCCCACCGCGCCGCGCAGGGCCAGCAGATCGCTGGCAACGTCCAGAATGCGCGCCCGGATGGCCATCCGGCTCAGGGCCTGGCCCAGATCGTTGCGGCTGCGGGCCAATTGCAGGTTGCCGCCAAAGGCCGGGCCGACCCGCTCAATAATCAGCGACTCCACCCGGAAGAAGAGGTCTTCCACGCCTGGCTCATAGGCCACCGCGCCCGCGCCACCCGCCCGAATTTCGGCCACGGCTCCACAGATAGCCGCGGCATTTTCGGCTGTGATTACGTCGCATTCGGCCAGCATCAGGGCGTGGGCCTCGTGCGCGGCCAGCATCGGCGCAAAGAGATAGCGCTGGGCGTCGTCGTACGCGGGCTGCAGGACGTGCAGAGAATAGACGGGATGGGGGAAAGTCTGTTGTTTTTCGTTCTTCATGCGGGGTATAGCGCCTTTGCAGTGAATGGAATCGGTGAAATCTGCCTACCCTCACAATAGCAAATGGCAACGGGATGGGCAAGCGGCGGAGAGTGCTTGGGTATAATCAGTTTTGGGACAACCGATTCCGGGAATCGACCAGACAAATTGGAGCATTCCAACCAGCTTTGGCCGATTCCCGGAATCAGGACTTCGCACTCCCAATTTGAATTAATATCTGGAGCGCCTTGCAATGTCGCTGAGCGTGAAGAAACGGGTGTTGCGGTTGCGTTGATGGCAATTTGCTATTGCGCCGTCCGCAAACGTTCCAGCACATTCTGCACCTGCGCCAACTGAATTCCCACATTCGAATACTCATTCTCCGCGCTGTGATGCTCCACGCTGTAGTAGCCCGTGTAGCCCACATCCCACAGATTTTTGAGCTTCTCCTCCAGCGGACCCGCGCAGATATCCCAGGGAATGTGGGTGTGGCTGACCCACGGCGCGGCCAGCCGGTCGGCTTCGTCGATCTCCTCCGGTGTGCCTGTCCAGCCGCCCAGATGACAGGAGACGCCAAAGCCAGGGTGGTCCACCGCCTCGTAGACTGCCTTCAGATTCTCCCATTTCCGTTCCGGTCCCCAGTGGTTTTCGATGCCCATCTGGAAGCCGTTGTCGTGGGCGAACTGCGCGTAGTCACGATAATGCTGGACGATAAAATCGAACTCTTCCGGTGTCCAATTTTCGTTGCGGCTGCCCGCGTCGATGCGCACAAAACGGGCGTTCAGTTTGACCGCGGCGTGTAGAAAAGCCCAGGCCCGTTCGCTGTTGTGCGCCCGCACCGTCTCGTCCGCGTCCCAGACGTGGGCCTGGTCCACGCACAGATCGGCCAGTTCCAGCCCCCGGCTGACCAGCCCTTCCCGCACTTTGTCCAGAAAGTCGTCCTCCGTGCTGGCAAAGAAGCCGCTCCAAATATCGGCCGCGTTCAGGTGATAGCGATAGCGGCAGCTTTCCAGATAGCCGAAGAGGTCTATCTGGCCCGCGTTGAGCAACCCGCGGAAGGAGTAGGAGAGAATGGAGATTTTCATTTTTCAGTGTCCTTTGGTGAGTGAATTTATCCGCAGACTTTTTGACGATATGCTCGGCGTAATCTGCGTTCAACTGCGTAAATCTGCGTCCAAAATCTTTCCTTGAATCATTCGGCACTTTCGGGTTGGCGTTTCTGCTTTCCAAAAACTTCAACAGATCGGTCAAGTCTGAGTTGGCGCTCATCGATTCCTTTTACTCTAGCGTAGTGGAGGACCAGTTCCCAGGCGGCATCAAAACGCGCGGTAGGAGACTGGGCCTGCCAGAATTCGATGTCAAAGGAACGGTCCATTTCTTCGATTCTTCCGTAGCGTTCTTTTACTTCTTTGCCCATAGTCGCCTAATCTGTGAGGTGATAAAACAAACACAGGAACGCAGATTACGCCGAGGACGCAGATTGTACAGAAAAATTCGTGTCAACCTTATCCATCCGTACAAATCCGTGTCCTTGTTTTTGCTGTGTCCACCTCACCGCGCCCAGCCCCGCGGTCCGGCCTGTGGCAAAGGAGGCTGTGAGCAGATAGCCGCCGGTGGGGGCCTCCCAGTCCAGCATCTCGCCGGCGACGAAGACGCCGGGCAGGGCACACAGCATCAGGTGCTCGTCCAGCGCCTGGAAGGGCACGCCCCCGGCTGTGCTGATGGCCTCGGCCAGGGGGCGGGGGGCGAGGAGCGGGATGGGCAGGGCTTTGATGGCGGCGGCCAACCGCCGCGGTTCGTCGAAGCTCTCCCGCTCCAGAAACTCCCAGAGCAGCCCCGTTTTCACCCCGTCCAGATTGATTGCCCGTTTCAGGTGGCTGGCCACCGAGCGTTTGCCCCGCGGCTGGGAAAGCCGCTCCACCAGCCGCGCTTCCGTCCAGTCCGGGGCCAGGTCCAGGTGGAGGATAGCCCGACCCGTTGCCTCAATCATATCCCGCACGGGCGCGGAGAGCGCGTAGATCAGACTGCCCTCCACACCGGTGGCCGTGGCGATAAATTCGCCCTGCTGCGCGTAGTCACGACCAGCAGCGTCGGTGAAACGGATGGCGACAGGCTTGACCGGTTGTCCCTCAAAGCGGCTGCGGAAATGTTTCGTCCAGCCCACGTCAAAGCCGCAGTTGGCCGGACGCAGGGGAGCAATCGGCACGCCCCGTTCCGCCAGCAGGGGGACCCATCCGCCATCCGATCCCAGTTTGGGCCAGCTTGCCCCGCCCAAAGCGAGGACCACCGCGTCGGCTTCCACTTGCGCCTCGACACTTCGTGTAGCGAATCGGAGCCTGCCGTTGTCGTCCCAGCCCAGCCAACGGTGGCACAAGTGAAAGATCACGCCTGCCCCTCGTAGACGGCGCAACCAGGCCCGCAGCAGGGGCGCGGCTTTCATCTCCGTGGGGAAGACCCGGCCCGATGTGCCGACGAATGTCTCCACGCCCAGTTCTCCGGCCCAGGCTCGCAGGTCGTCCGGGCGAAAGTCGTTGACTATCGGTTCCAGATCGCCCTGCCGGGTGTCGTAGCGTTCGAGAAAGCGGGAGTATGGCTCGGAATGGGTCAGGTTCAGCCCGCCCTTCCCCGCCAACAGGAATTTGCGCCCGACGGACGGCATCGCATCGTAGAGATGGACGGGCAGACCGGCCTGGCTGATTACCTCCGCGGCCATCAGCCCCGCGGGTCCCCCACCGATGACGACCAGTTTTTTCATCAACACTCCCAAAGATAGAACGGTAGGTTGGGTGAATGCCGCCGGAGATCGGTGTATACCCTGTGACGTGTGCGCCATTCACCCAACAGATGGGGCGAATGTTGGGTGGGTGTTGGGTGAATGCCTGTGATGTTGGACGGGCATTCGGTGTTTTTCCGGCGGCATTCACCCAACCTACGACTTTGCGCCTTTGCGTTGAAAAATTGTCATCGCAGGAAAGCCTCGTGCAGACCGCCGTCTACTGTGAGAATCTGGCCGCTGGTTTTGCTCAGGGCTTTGCTCGTCAGCAGCCAGGCCGCCTCGGCCTGATCCTCCGGGGTGATGGGCGCTTTGGTCAGGGTGCGCTGGGCGTAGAATTCGGCCAGGCGGTTGCGCAGGGTGTCGGTCTCCTCGGCGGTGTCGTAGGGCAATTCGTACTTGGCCAGGGAGCTGATGACCCGCTCCCGGGGGAACATCGCACTGCCTGCGACGACAGTGGCCGGGGCCAGCCCGTTGACCCGCACCAGTGGGGACAACTCAATTGCCAGTTCCCGCACCAGATGGTTGGCCGCGGCTTTGCTGGTGTCATAGGCCAACGACCCCTTCTTTGCCACCACGCCGTTGGCACTGGTCGTGAGGACAAGCGTGCCCGGCAAGCCCTGGGCTTGCCAGATTTTGCGGGCCTCGTCGGCCACAATATAGCTGCCGGTCACATTGACCGCGAAGGTCAGCCCCCAACTGTCGTCGGGGATGTGGCCGCTGGTGTCCGGCGGGAAAAAGATGCCCGCGGTGATCACCAGATTGTCGATGCCGCCGTAGGCCAGCACCACCTGCTCCAGCATCGCGCCCACGCTGGCCCGATCGGTGATATTCACGCCCAGGCCAATGGCCGGACCGCAGGCGGCGATGCCCGTGCCCGCCACGCCGATGCCCAGGCCGTAGATGGCGGTCAGTTCATCGGCAGTGGCCTGGGCTGTGTCGCCGCTTAAATCGGCACAGACGACGTGCGCGCCCTCCTTCGCCAGCCGGTGGGCCACTTCCTTGCCGATGCCGCTGCCCGCGCCGACGACCACGGCGATATGGCGGGCCAACTCCTGCTCCGGGGGCATACGGCGCAGTTTGGCCTCTTCCAACAGCCAGTATTCGATGTCGAAGGCTTCCTGCTGGGGCAGGGCGGTGTACTCGTCCATGGCCTCCGCACCCCGCATCACTGCCACCGCACAGTTGTAGAATTCGGCGGTCACACGGCTCTCGCTTTTGTTCTTGCCCCAGGCCACCATTCCCACGCCGGGGATGAGGATGACCGTCGGGCTGGGGTCGCGCATGGCCGGAGAATCCGGGTGTTTGCAGCGTTCGTAATAGGCCGCGTAGTCCAGCCGGTATTGGGCCAGCCCGCTTTCCAGCTTGGCCAGCAGATCGGCCAAATCTTCACTCTGGGGGTTCCAGTCCACGTACAACGGTTTGATTTTGGTGCGCAGAAAGTGGTCTGGACAGGAGGTTCCCAGTTCAGCCAGACGGGCCGTGTCTTGGCTGTTGACGAACTCCAGAATCGTCGGGTCACTCTGCACGGTAGCAATGAAACGGTTCTGCTGGCTGACCAGTCCCCGCAGCCGGGGCAGAAGTTCGACCAGCAGCGCGTCCCGGTCGGCGTCGGAAAGGGTCGCATACTTCTGCCCGCCAAAGGTTCTGTCGCCTTTGTCCCGGCTGGCGATGTATTGCGCGGCTTTTTCGATGATCTCCAGGGAGAGTTCGTAGCAGGCCTTGTCGTCGTCGGTCCAGTTGATCAGCCCGTGACCGCCCATCACCAGCCCGCGATAGTTCGGATTCTGCCGGGCCAGGTCGCCCATTTTTAGTCCCAGATCGTAGCCGGGGCGCTGCCAGCCCACCCAGCCGATCTCATCGCCGAAGATTTCCGCGGTCAGTGACTCAGAATTCTTGACCGCGGCGATGGCGATGACCGCGTTGGGGTGGGTGTGGTCCACGTGCGCGGCGGGGATGAAGGAGTGCAGGGGGGTATCAATCGAAGTGGCGCGGGGGTTCAGGTTATAGACGCAGTGGGTGTAGAGAGCCACCATTTCGTCTTCGATGGCGGTCTTGACCCCCTTTTCCTCGGCCCGGTCGTAGATGGCCCGCAAACTGCGCAGTTTGTCCATATACAGGCTGGCGAAGTTGGCCCGTTGGGACGTGCGCAGGTCGCCGCCGGAGCCTTTGACCCACATCACTTCCACCGGCTCGCCGCTGAGGGGATCGGCCATCGACACTTTGCTGGATGTATTGCCGCCACCGGTGTTGGTGATGCGCTGGTCCGCGCCCAGCAGGTTGGAACGGTAGACAAGACGATCCACCGGGTCAAGTTTGTCGGCCACGGCGTCGTCCCACAGGAAGTTAACGTGTTGGTAGTTGGATGGCATTGGGCTGCTCTCTTTCGTGCCGGGGATGAATTTCTATGCACGAATGAGTGTAGCAGAAATTGGGGGGTTGTGCGAGTTTAGCCGCAAGAAAAGAGTCGGCGCGGGAATTCGTTCCGCCCCGACTCCTCTTTACCTGTCAAGCAGTTACCACTGAGGTTTCCTGTGTGGGCGTTTGTTCAGATGGCGAGTTGCGCGGATGCGCCCGGTTCGCCTGCCACACCCGCCACATCATCCCCGGCTTCATCAGGCTGGTGGGCGGCTCCAGCAGATTCATCACCTTCAGAAAAGCCCGGCCTACTTCCTCGTCAAAGCGGGTGGCCCGATGCACCGCGGCCACATAGCGATTGATCAGGTCCACGCCCGCGGGTTTGGGACCAGTTGTCTGGGGGAAGCGGAAATCCTCGCCCACGGAAAGCTGCCAGGGAATGTCCACCACTTTGGCCGCGGCCTTGAAAAATGTGCGGGCCAGCAGTTCCGGCGCGACTGCATTTTGCGTCAGAATTTTGTCCAGGGCCGCGGCCTGCAAAATCGCCGAACTCATGCCCTGGCCATAGGTGGGATTGAAGCTGCTGATGGCGTCGCCCAGCACCAGCAGGCCCTGGGGAAAGCGTTCCAACTGCTCGTAGTGGCGGCGCAGACTGGCCGGGAATTTGTACGCAAGAATGTCGGAGATCGGCTCTGCGCTGCTGATAATCCGGTAGATGTCCGGGTTGGACAGGGAGCGGATAAATTCCAGATAGCTCGCCTCGTCGGTCGGCGCGTGATCGCCAGCCCAGCCGCCCACAGAAACAATCCAGCGATCGCCCTCAATCGGAAAAAGGCCGCCAAAGCGGCTCTCTTTGGGCGCCTCCGGTGTGGAGAGCAGCCAGTCACGGCCAAAGGGATCGTCTGGGTCACGCCGATAGAGACGGGTGGCATAGCCCACATCCACTTTTACCGCACTCTCCGCCGGGGCTGTGTAGCCCAGTTCGGTCAGCCATTGGGGGGTGCGGGAGCCGCGGCCTGTGGCATCCACCACCAGATCGGCACTGAGCCTCTCGTGCTGGGCAGACTCGCCTCGGCTTTCCACTTCTACGCCGATGACCTTTGTGCGATCGGCGCTTGTCACCAGCCCTCTGACGGCAGTGTTGTCGCACAGGCTGATATTGGGCCGGGCCAGGGTCCGTTGGCGCACCAGAGACTCCAACAGCGGACGGCTCATCAGGGCTGCGTTCGCCCCAAAATGCAGGCGCTGGCGAAAACCGCCATAGGTATACCAGTGCATATTCTCCGCCATATCCGCCACGATTGCCCCATTTTTCGTCAGCGCGTCGGGCAAGTCGGGGAAATAGCGGGTCAGTGTTTCCAGGCCGCTCACCAGCAAGCCATGGAGATGCCGGGTCTGGGGTTGGCCTTTGCGGGATTGGGGTACGGCAGTGACGGCATCCCGTTCCAGGATCGTCACCTGGGCGAAGTGGTCGCTGAGGACACGGGCGGTGATAAGACCGCCCATACTGGCACCGAGAACGAGAGCGTGGCCGCGAGCAGCGTTTTGCGTCTTCATCTAAATTCTCCTTTGGGTAGACCTCTGATTTCCACCGGTTGTGGTTGGCCCCAGAATAGAGCCGTTGAATGCTCACATTCCAGTCCAAAAGATGTTCATTTTTGGCTCGAAAGTGGGCCGTCTTGCCCAATCACTCCATACGCCGCTTGCAAATCAGTCTCAATTTTCAGCCAGTCAGCCTCCATATCTTCGGAATAGCTGCCTGTGATTCTATCCACGCGCGCGGCTGCCTGGGCGCGCAGCTCGGCAGAACGGCGGGCGATCTCCGGTGTCACATCAAAGAGCGCTTCGTGCAGCGCGGTCAACGCATCCACCATCGGCGTCAGATCGCCTTTGTGATCGGGCGCGGCCTTGCGCTCGTTTGCCAGTCTGCGGTGGATGACCCAATAGTCCATTTCCAACCCGGCCAACTCCTCCGCGCCAGCGCGAATCCCCGCGGCCCGCCGGGCTTTGGCGTAATAATTTGTCAGATGCTTCGTCGCCGCTGGGATGTCGTTGTCCACAGGCGCAAAGGCGACACTGGCCCGCACCACATCCACCGAGGCCAGTATCGCGCTGGGCCAGGACATTCCAAACTGCTCTCGGTTTAGCTGTATCATCAGCCCCAACACCCGCGGCCAGTCCCGGTTGTAATAGGCCCGCCAGCCCGCGGCCTCGAAATAAGCCACCTGCTCCGCCTCAAATGTTTGCTGTGCCATCGGGCTTTCTTTTTGCCCGGCAAAAAACCAGAGCAGTGCGGCTACAAACAGTGCCAGTAATAGCCAACGCATCTCCTCGCCGTGCCCCATTGCGGGGACTGTTGCTACCCCTCGGCGGGTTATTGAAATTCCTGATTTGCGTGTAGTCACAATCAACTCCTTTCGCTCAGTGGATGGCTACGCCACAGTTCAACACCCATCCACACCAGCCCGATGCCTGCGGAGAGGCTGACAGACGTCTGGGGCGGCCAGGGTCTCCGGGTGGGTAATCCAAAAGAGGGCGATGAGCAGCCCGACCACGGCCAGGCTGCCCGCGGTAATACGCTGTAAAGCTGTCTGTGTCATTGCTTTTTCTCCCTTTTCTGTGTAGCCCCGGTGCTTTGGGGCCGGTCGTCTGGCGACCGGTTTATTGCACTCAGAATAGAGCGATAGTCACCTCTGATCCAGTCCAAAAAGTGGTCAGTTTCTGCCCACTTTATCCAGGGCCAGTTCGGCGCGGGGAGCAATTCCCAGGCCAGCAGAGCGATTGCCGCGGCCGCGCCGGGCAACGCGCGCTTCCAGCCTGGCAAGAGGGGGAAATGCGCCCGGAGCAAAATCGTTGTGGCGCGGAGATTGGCCCCGTGATAGAATGGCCGAGGAGTTGGGCAAGCCGTGGACGCCCGCGCCCAATGTTTGCATCGAATGTCACCAGGAGAGATGAAAAGATGAGCAGACCGGTCGCTCTGATCGGCGAGGATATTGGCCCGGCCAATCTGGCGCGGCTGCGGCAGGAGTACCCCGCGGTCGATTTTTGTTTTTGTCCAGACGCGGCCGCGTTTGTGGAAGCCGCGGCCCGTGCAGAAATTATTTTCAGCAAAAGTTTCCCCGCTGGGAGCCTGGAAGCTGCTACTGGCCTGGGCTGGGTGCAGGCTGGCACCGCGGGCGTGGACCGGTTGCTCACGGGTCTGGCCGGGCGGGATGTGCTGCTGACAAATGCGTCGGGCGCGCACGGCGTGCCCATGGCCGAACTGATGCTGGGGATGATGCTGGGTTTTGCCGCGAGGCTGCACACCGCCAGCCGCGGCCCCGCTGACTACAATTCTGTGCGCGCACAAATCCTGCGCGAGAAGTTCGAATTGGAAGGGCAGACCCTCTGCGTGCTGGGGCTGGGCGACATCGGCGGCACACTGGCCCGCAAAGCCCGGGCATTGGGGATGCGGGTCATCGGCGTGCGCCGGGGCCGCGATCCGTTTCCACACGTGGACGCGCAGGCCACGCCGGATCGCCTGCTGGAAGTGCTGCCCCAGGCGGATCACGTGGCTCTCTGCTTGCCCCTGACCAGCGAAACAGTGGGGATTGTGGGCGCGACAGAATTGCGGGCGATGAGGGCTTCGGCGTATATTTACAATGTGGGCCGGGGCAGTTCCATCGACCCGGACGCACTGGTGCAGGCATTGCAGACGGGCGGAATCGCCGGAGCCGGGCTGGACGTGACCGACCCGGAACCCTTGCCCGCTGATTCGCCCCTGTGGGCACTGCCCAATGTGGTTCTCAGTCGTCACACCAGCGGCAGCAGTCCCTATAACGCCGATCGCATCACCGCCATCTTTGCAGAAAACCTGAACCGCTACCTGGCCGGCAAACCGCTTTTGCATCAGGTGGACAGGCAGTTGGGCTATTAACCGACTCAAAAATAGCCACTGATGAACACTGATAAACACTGATTCAATCTGCGTTTCTCTGTGTAATCTGCGCCCCTATTTTCATTGCCGATTGTGCCCAGTTCCGGCACGAACACTGTCTGGAATCTATCGGCGCGGACGCCCTGGGACACTTCTGCCATTTCTCCAAGCCGTCTGGCTCCATCCACATTTTCGGAGACTTCACAATGACCAATCGTCCGAACCTGCTCTACATTCACACCGACCAGCACAGCCCCCACGTCACCGGCTGTTACGGCGACCCTCTGGTGGAGACGCCCAATCTCGACCGACTGGCCGCGGGGGGCGCGCTCTTTGAGAATGTCTACTGCTGCTCGCCCATCTGTGTTCCCTCTCGCATGTCCATGCTGTCGGGCCGCCACCCCTACCAGAACGACTGCTGGACAAACGAGCACATTCTGGATTCTGGTATTCCCACCCTGGCCCATTCAATGGGCGCGGCCGGTTATCAGCCTGCCCTGGCCGGGCGCATGCACAGCCTGGGGCCGGATCAGTTGCGGGGCTACGCCGAACGCTTTGTGGGCGATCACAGCGCCAACCACTTGGGCAATAAGGGGCCAAGCCGGGGCGTGCTGGAAGGCACAGCCGGTCCCCACCGCATCAGCCTGGAGAAATCCGGCTCCGGCCAAATGGGGTATCAGGTCCACGACGAAGACGTGACCGCGGCGGCTGTGGACTTTCTCAATCGCCAGGGCGTACAGAAACGGGCTGGTCTGATGGAGCAGCCCTTTTCCCTGACCGTCGGCCTGATGATGCCGCACCCGCCCTACGTGGCCCGGGCCGAGGATTTCAACCGCTATGCCCAGGGGATGACACTGCCCCGCAAACCCGCCCCCTTTGAGAGCGTAACCCATCCCCATCTGCGCTGGTGGCGGAGCCACACGGAGATCGAAGAAGTGACAGATGCCGAAATCCTGCGTGCCCGCGCGGCCTATTGGGGGCTGGTCCACCGGGTCGATTGTCTGGTGGGGGAGATTCTGGCCGCGCTCACCGCCAACGGCTTTGGCGACAATACACTGATTGTCTACACTTCGGATCACGGCGATATGCAGGGCGAGCACGGCCTGTGGTGGAAGCACGTATTTTATGAGGAGTCTGTGCGGGTCCCGCTGATTGTCAACTGGCCGGGAGTGGTGGCCGCGGGCCAGCGCCGGACCGAAGTGGTCAGCGCGCTGGATGTGACCGCATCCATTCTGGATGGACTGGGCGCGCCGGCTCTGCCCAACTCCCCCGGACGCACGCTGCTGCCTTTGATCGACGGGCGGGCCAATCCACCCGCCTGGGAGAATGTGGCCTTCTCCGAATATTGCACGGATCAGTTCGGCCCCCCGGAGGGCGCGTATCAACGGATGATCCGCCGGGACGAGTGGAAACTGGTCTACTATCACTGGCAGCCGCCCCAGCTCTTCAACCTGCGGGAAGACCCGGGCGAACTGGTCGATCGGGCGGCTGATCCCGGCTGTGCGGGCGTGTTGGCCGACCTCCACGCCGCGCTGCTGAGCGGCTGGGACCCGGACCGGATTGTGGCCCGGATAGCCGACAAGAAAAAAGATGTGCCCATTTTGACCCATTGGGCGCGCAACACCCAGCCCGAAGAACGCTATCGCTGGGATCTGCGCACAGAAATGAACTGGCTGGACTGAGAACGCGATTTCCGAATGGGGGAACGCGTGTGGGGTGCAGCCTCACACGCGTTCCCCCTTATGAAAGGACAGACTACCATTTCCACTACTGCTGCCGACACAAAAAAGCCATTTGAGATCGGCGTCTATTCCTTTGTGGAACTGACGCCCGACCCGGAAACCGGCGTGGCTATCAGCCCGACCCAGCGCATGGCCAATCTGCTGGAAACAATAGAACTGGCCGATCAGGTGGGGCTGGATGTCTTTGCCCTGGGCGAACATCACCGACCGGAGTTCATCTCCTCGGCTCCGGCGGTGATTCTGGCCGCGGCCGCGGCCCGCACCCGGCGCATCCATCTGTCCAGCGCGGTCACCGTCCTCAGCTCCGCCGATCCCGTGCGGGTCTTCCAGGACTTCGCCTCCCTGGACCTGATCTCTCTGGGCCGGGCGGAAGTGATGGCGGGCCGGGGATCGTTCATCGAGTCCTTCCCTCTCTTTGGCTATGACCTGAAGGATTACAACGAACTCTTTGAGGAAAAGCTGGGACTGCTGTTGGCCCTGAACGAAGGCGAGCGGGTGACCTGGACGGGCAAGCATCGCGCGTCCCTCGACAATCTGGGCGTCTATCCCCGCCCCCACGGCGAGAAGCTGCCCATTTGGGTGGCGGTGGGGGGCACGCCGGAATCGGTGGCGCGGGCTGCCAGGCTGGGTCTGCCCATGGCCCTGGCTATTATCGGCGGTACACCGGCCCGTTTCGCCCCCTTTGTGGAGTACTATCGGGAGACGGCCGCGGAGGCCGGTCACGACCCGGCCCGTCTGCCGGTGAGTATCAATTCCCACGGCTTCATCGCCGACGATTCCCAGCAGGCCGCGGACGATTACTGGCCCGGCTTTTCGTTGATAATGGGCAAGATTGGCCGAGAGCGGGGCTGGAGCGGCATCACCCGTCAGCAGTACGACGCGTCCCGTGGCCTGACGGGCGCTGACTTTATCGGCAATCCGGACGAGATTATCGAGAAAATCCTCTATCAGCACAATCTCTTCGGCCACCAGCGGCTGATGCTGCAACTGGGCCTGGGGATGATTGCCCACGCCAAAGCCATGCGTGCCATCGAGCTTCTGGGCACAGTCGTCGCGCCCGCGGTGCGGGAGGAGATCAACAAGCGGAATGGCTGAGAGCGCGGGCCGCTGAGAGAGGAGAAGAGATTGTGAGTCCGCTGCAAAAAGGTCAATTTCTCCCGCGGAGACGCGGGGTCGCAGAGAATTTCAGGAGAGAATCCTTCTTTTTATCAGCGTTTATCAGTGTCTATCAGTGGCTTAAAGGGCTTTTTGCAGTGGAGCCATCGAGAGCATATCAACAGTGGGTGGGCAGAGGACAGTAACCTGCTGAAGCAGTTCAATCATCATAGGAGGAAGGCCGGAAATGCCGGAAATCGCGATTAATTTGGAAGGGCAAAATGGGCTGAACTGGCCCCGTTGGAAGCGGATTGCGGCCGCGGTGGAGGATTTGGGCTACGCCGCGCTCACCCGCTCGGATCATTTCACCAATCCCAACCCGCCGGATATGGATTCTCTGGAACTGTGGGTTTCCCTGACCTGGCTGGCCGACAACACAAAGCGTATCGAATTCGGCCCGCTGGTGTCGCCGGTCTCTTTTCGCCACCCGGCCATGACCGCGCGTATGGCAACGGCTGTGGACGATCTCTCCGGCGGGCGGCTGGTTCTGGGCGTGGGCGCGGGCTGGCAAGTGCGGGAGCACCACAACTTCAGCTACGATCTGCTGGATGTGCCCCAGCGTATGGCCCGTTTTGAAGAGGGCTTGTCTATCATCCATCACCTGCTGAAGAAGGACGAGCCGTTGGACTATCCCGGCCAATATTACCAGATGCACGAGGCTGTGATTCTGCCCCGTCCCCAGCGGCCCGGCGGAACCCGTCTGCTGGTGGGTGGCAACGGGCCAACCCGCACCCTGCCGCTCACTGCGACCTACGCTGACGAGTGGAATGGGGTCTTTCTGCCCGCCAGCCGTTACGCTGAATTGTCCACTCTGCTGGACTCGCTTCTGCGTGAACGGGGGCGCGAACCGGCCAGCGTGCGCCGCTCGCTGATGACGGGAATTGTCTTTGGGCGTACCGCGCAGGAAGTGGAAGCGCGGCTGCAGGACAGGGATCGGGGCGAGCTGCGGGCCAGGGGTATTCTGGTGGGCACTGCCGACGAAATTGCCGATCAGGTGGCTGAACTGGACGCGGCAGGTGTTCAGCGGCTGATGTTGCAGTGGTTGGATCAGGACGACATCGAGGGCCTGGAGATTCTGGCCCGGCGGCTGATCGGGTAGAGATGGATTGAAGTGGGGGGGCAATCCCCCCCTCTCTCACGCCTCTTCCCCGCCTGTTTCCGCATCCTCGGGTGTTTGGGGCAGCATCAGCTTTGCCCGCACATCCTCGCCGCTGAGCAGACGGGTGAGGATGTTGCGGGTCTCTTCGGAACCGGCCAATTGGTCCTCGTCCTCCAGCAGGGCAAGACGCTGGATGATTCCCCGCAGCAGGGCCGGGTTAATCCGCACAATCTCCTGGGCCAGTTCCAGCCAGCGGCGGCGCACATTTTCGTTGCGGTGGTTGTGGAGCAGCACGCACAGCCGGGCCGGGTGGGTGCGTCCGGGCGGCACTTTGAGAAGATCGCTGTATTCGTTGGGGGCAATGGTAAAGTAGAAGGAGAGCATCGGCGGAACCAGTTTGCGCACCCGATCCCAGACCGGCTCGGTCTCCTTTACAATCGCAAAAAAGGCCTGGTAATAGAGGGTGGCCCGTTGGTAATTGTGCCGGGAAAAGTGGGCACCGGCTGTGGCCGCGCAATAGCTGGCCAGATACCATTCCATGTCCATCATACTGGCGCCGGGCTGTTTCTCCAGCAGCAGCAGATACATCATTTTGGCCGCCTTCATAAAATGCACCCGGGCCTGCTCAAAGTCTGCGGTGCGGATTTCCAGCCCTTCGCTGTTTTGTCGGACAGCCTCTTCCAGTGTCGGCGCTTCGTCCAATCGCCAGTTCACCAGGTCCTGCAGGGCGATACGCGCGTCTTTATTCTGGGCCAAGTGGGTGGGCAATTTGTGCCCATTTTCCAGACCACTCCTGCTGTCAAGTTCGTTCTGTGTCTGGCCTGCCAATTCGCGCAGGGCCTTCACCTCTTCCTGCGCGTCGGACCTGCCATACAGAAGCCGGGCCAGCACTTCATCGTCAATTTCCAGATTGCGCTGCACCAGTGCCGTCACATAGACGCTTTCGCAGCGGCGCACAAAACAGCGCTGGGACAGATCGGGCAGGGGCGTCAGGCTGTCCAGCTCCCAGGATTCGGGCTGGTGGGCAAGCACACCGGCCTGTTTGATCAAACGGGCCACTTCCTGGATATCCTCCCGGTTGCGCAGCAGATTGGCCCCGTCGTACTGCTCTTTCAGCCGGCGGGTGGCTTCGTCCAGGGTATAGGTGGCTGGTTCGCTGTCGAGCAGTTTGAAGAGGGATTGCAACACATCCTGGCGGATTTCCGGGTCCACCAGGCCATAGCCCGCGGTGTTGAGGGCCGTGCGATATTGGAGCGTCTGGTCTACTTCGGCCCGGGCCACATAGGTGGAACGGAATGAAACCTGCGCGCCGCCGTCTGTCTGGGGATAGAGAACGACTTCGTTTTGTGCGCTTAGAAAATGCTGCAAGGAAGGAAACCCCAGATCGCTGGCCTGGAAACCGGGCTGCCTGCTCTCGATTTCCGCTTGCAGGCTGGCCAAGGGAACCCGGCCCGTTGGCAGACGCCGAGACAGAAATTGCAGGGCGGTGAGAACCACCTGGCGGGCGTTGTCCAACTGAAAACCGGTGGAGCGTTCTTCCCGCTCCATCAGATCGTCATAGATGACAAATTCGCCGCACGCCCGCACCAGCAGGTCACTGGTGGCATCCCGCAGACCCACGCCCACCACTTTGCGTCCATAGCCCCGCAGACGGCGGGCCACCGCGGTAAAGTCGCTGTCGCCTGTCACCAGCACAAAGGTTGTCAAGCCGGGATTGGTCAGTGCCGCCTCGATCACATCCACAGCCATCACAATGTCGGCGCTGTTCTTTTTGGTGTAGTTCCCATACCGGAAGAGTTGGGTCAGATCGATGGCTTGTTCCAATAGCTCCTGACGATAGCGGCTGAAACGGGTCCAGTCGCCGTAGGCTTTCTTGACCACACAGCGGCCAAATTTTTCGGCCACCTGAATGAGCCTCTCCACATCGCAGCGCCCATAGGCTTCTTCGGCGGAAATGACAATATTTTCAAAATCCAAAAATACCGCGACCTGTTCCATCGGTTTTCCCTTAATGTTGTGTTGTTCCGTCAGCTAAGTGAAGATATGGCAGCCAGCACTTCGGGGGGCGGGAAGCAAACTTACTATATCACATCGACACGAATAGTAAATTTTGATAGTTACATGATTTATTACGAAACCCAGTGCCACGGTGCATCCGGTTTGGCGTCTTCTGTTCCACAGGGCAGTTTCAAAAGGCAATTCCATAAACGTACAGGCAGTAATGCTGTGGGCGCGCAACCTGCCTGTTTTCGACGCCGGGGGGAAGTTAATGGTAAAATTCCTTGACATTTTTCACCGCGACAACTTTTGTATCAGCTTGGGTGCTCTGCCCAACAGCAGCGGGCATCACAAAAAGTGGGCGTAGCCTGCGCAGGATGTACTGGTTTGATCTGCGCCAATTCGTGCCCACATTTTTCATCAGTTTTGATAGGAACCCACAATGAGGATCGGAATTATCGGCTTGCCCAATAGCGGCAAGACAACCATCTATAACGCATTAACCCGCAGCGACAGGGAAACAGGCCCTTTTTCTACAGGCCAGATGGAAACCCACACCGCGGTTGTAAACGTCCCCGATCCCCGGGTGGCCGCGCTCTCCGCGATGTTCAATCCCCGCAAGACCATCGATGCTCAGGTGATATACAGCGACATCTCTGGACTGTCCAAAGGGGGCGCTATCACAGGTCCTTTGCTCAATGCCATTGCGGCCAGCGACGCACTGATGCTGGTGGCCCGCGCTTTTGAAGACGAAGACGTGCCCCACCCCGACGAACGCATCGATCCGGCACGAGACCTGGCCGCGATTGAGACCGAATGCATTCTGAACGATATGTCGGTGATTGAAAACCGTCTGGCTCGATTGGCTGGTCAGAAAAGCCGGGGAACCATCCCGGAGCGGCAGAAGATGGAAAAGGAAGAGGCCCTGCTGCAACGCCTGGCCGCGGTGCTGGAAGAAGAACAGCCCCTGCGCGGTGTCGAGATCAGCGACGAGGAGCGCAAGCAACTGGGCGGCTTTGGGCTTCTCTCCCTCAAACCCCTGCTGCGGGTGATCAATGGCGGCGACGACGACAGCGAAGAAGCCTTCGCCGATCTGCTGGACGAAAATACTTTCTTCCTGCGCGGCCGGCTGGAAGCTGAAATCGCCCAGATGGAACCAGCGGAAGCTGCCGAGTTTCTGGCCGATTTTGGCATCGACGAACCGGGGCTGAACCGGGCCATCCGGCGCTGTTACAATCTGCTCGGTCTTATCAGCTTCTTTACTGTGGGCGAAGACGAAGTGCGGGCCTGGACAGTGCGCAAAGACGCGCCCGCGCCCGAAGCAGCCGGTGTCATCCATTCGGATCTGCAAAAAGGATTTATCCGCGCCGAAACCATTGCCTATGACGATTTGATGGCCGCCGGCAGTATGGCGGAAGCCCGCAAATTGGGCAAGCTGCGGCTGGAAGGCAAGGAGTACCCGGTGATGGATGGGGACATTCTGAACATTCGCTTCAACGTCTAGCGGCTTGTCGGCTGCCCCAATCTTTGTGAATTTCCGCACAGGTAAACTTGTGCGATCAACCCTGGACAGGTATACTGTAGAGCGCATCGGCGTTGCGCAGGGACAACGCCGTCATCTATTCAGGAGCTACGTATGACTGAGGAAACCCGTATCGTTGAGGAAAGTACCGCTGCCGAAATGGCCGCTGAAGTGGAGGCTGTGGAGGCTGAGACCACTGCCGCGCCGGTAGAAGAAATACCGGTTGCCGAAAAAGCAGTGGATGCGGCTCAAGAAGCCGTTGCCGGAGTGCAGGAAGAGACCGCCGCCATTGCCGAAGACACAACGGAAGCTGTGGCTGAGGTGGTGGATGGAGCAGAGGCAACTGTCGAAGCTGTTGCCGAAGCGCAGGAAGAGGCTGCCGCAGCCGTAGAAAGCGCTGCCGCGCCGGTTGTCGAAGCTGTGGGAGAAGCTGCCACGGAAACAGCCACAGAAACCGAGAATGCAGTCACCCGCGCGGCCAGCAATGTGGGTCAGGCTATCGCCGACACGGTGGAGACTGTTTCAGAATCTGTCTCGACGGCTGTAGAAAATGTGACTGAAAAAGTAGCCGAAGGCATTGAAGAAGCAAAAGAGACGGTTTCAGAGGCCGTAGCCGCGGTCACTGGCAAAGATGAGACAACAGAAGCAACTGCCAAGCAGGAAGTTTCTGCCAAAAAAGAGAGCAGTGACGACGGATCGGACGACGAGGGCGACAAACGGGTCGTACGCCTGAGTGTGGGCCAGGAAGTCAAGGGCGTGATCAAGCGCATCACAGATTTTGGCGCTTTTGTGGACATCGGCGCTGGCCGGGATGGATTGATTCACATTTCCGAAATGGCTGTGGGTCGTGTCAATCAGGTGTCCGACGTTGTCCAGGCTGGTCAGGAAATGACCCTCTGGATCAAGAAATTGGACCGAGCGCGCAACCGCATCAGCCTGACGCTGATTTCGCCCGACACCAAAACCATCAAAGACATCAACGAAGGCGACATTGTGCCGGGCACTGTCACTCGGCTGGTCCCCTACGGCGCGTTTATCGATATCGGCGTGGGCACAGATGCCCTGTTGCATGTGCGGGAGATGAGCAACAATTACGTTGCCAAGCCCGAAGATGTGGTCAAATCCGGGGAGACCTTCGATGTGCGGATTGTTACGGTCAACCGCCGCCGCCGCCGCATCGACCTGAGTCTGAAGGGGCTGCGGGACGAGCCGGAGCCGGAAGTGGCTGAGATGGCCGAGGCTGCTGCCGCGTTGGGCGTGCAGGAAGACGCCGAGATTGTCGATGCCTATGAGAATGTACAGGTTCTTTCCCCAATGGAACTGGCCTTCAAACGGGCAATGGAAGCGGAAGGCGTGGAAGTAGATGCCAATCCATCCCCCAAACGGCGGGGTCGCCGCGGCAAGAAGAATCGGGCCATGCAGGACGAAATTATTCGCCGCACTCTGGAAACAATGCGCGAATAGGCGTTTTTGTAATTCGATAGCAAAGGGCGATGGAAATACTTTCCATCGCCCTTTGTGACTATTCAGGCTGAACTGATTGCAAGAAAGATCGTGACTATTCAGCCATAAGCCAGCCGGTTAGCAAACGTCGGTTGAGTAGCCTGGGGCAGTTTCCAGGCGTATCGAAACCAAAGCGGGTAGACCCGCAAACTGGTTTCGATACGGCCACATACTACCGTGGCCTACTCAACCGGCGCTGGCCTGAATAGTCACCAAAAAAGGTCAATTCCCCCACGCTCCGCGGGGGAATTGACCTTTTTTGCAGTGGACTCACAGATGGACACAGATTTTTTCCCTACCATCTATGGAATCTGTGTCATCTGTGGATAGCTGTTTTTCGGAAGAGACCTACCCGATTTCGATCATACGCTGCACGGAGCGGGCTGCCCGTACACGGATTTCCTCGGGCACTTCCACTTTGTATTGATTGTGGCGCAGGGCGGCCAGGGTATCTTCCAGGGTAATCTGGTTCATGTGCGGGCAGCGCACATTGCACAGGCGCAGCATTTCTTTGTCCGGGTTGGAAGCAGTGATGTTGTCGCCCATGGAGCATTCGGTCAGCAGCAGGTAGTGGGGTGCGCTGGACTTTTCCACGAAGCGAATCATGGCGGTGGTGCTGCCGGAAAAGTCGGAGGCGGCCACCACTTCCGGGCTGCATTCCGGGTGGGAGACAATCGCCACATCCGGGAACTGGGCGCGTATGGTGCGAATGTCGTCCACTGTGAATTTTTCGTGGACTTCGCAGCGCCCGTGCCAGCCCACCACGCCCGGCTGGTCGTGGCCATTTGCCTGGCCGTTGGTGTGGCCGTTTGTCGAACCGTCAACACCGTCAAAGCTGAAAGTCAGGGGCGTCGTCGTCCGTTTTGGCTGCGGCACAATAATTTTCTTGCCCGTCTCCTGGGCCACATTGCGGGCCAGGTACTCGTCGGGAATGAACAGAATCGTCTCCGCGTCCAGGGAATTGACCACTGCTACCGCGTTGCCCGAAGTGCAGCAGATGTCGCTCTCCGCCTTCACATCCGCATAGGTGTTGACATATGTCACCACCGGCGCGCCGGGAAATTGGGCTTTGAGCTGGCGCACATCTTCCGCTGTGATGCTGGCGGCCAGAGAGCAGCCGGCCTTGGCCGCGGGGAGCAGGACGGTCTTCTCCGGGTTGAGGATTTTGGCTGTTTCGGCCATAAACTCCACACCGCAGAAGACAATAATGTCTTTGTCTGTCTCCGCGGCCTTGCGGCTCAGAAAGAGCGAGTCGCCCACAAAGTCGGGAATCGAGTGGAAGAGAACCGGCTCCATATAGTTGTGGCCGAGAATGACCGCGTTTTTCTCTACTTTCAGCCGCTGAATTTCATAGACAATCTCGGCTTTGATCTGCAACTCCACATCGGGTGCAACATGGGACAGGCGAGCTTGCAGCCACGTGTAGGTCTCGCGGACTGAACTCGTCGGGGAAAGGGTTGTGGGGGAAAGAGTCGTGGGGGAAGTCACTGTTTTCTCCTATTCCAACAAGAAACTGATATCCAATGATTCGAACGAGTGGGTCGGTTTGCCCACGGAAATGTAATCGACGCCCGTGGCGGCAATGGCCGCGGCTGTCTCCAGGGATGCGCCGCCGGACGCTTCCAAGGGCGTGGAACCAGCGGTGATTGCCACGGCCTCGCGCATCTCCGCCAGCCCCATATTGTCCAGCATAATCCGGTCTACGCCCAGGGCCAGGGCTTCCTTCAGTTCGTCCAGATTTGTCACCTCCACTTCAATAGGGCGGCCCCGCCTGTCGGCAGAACGCACCCGGTCCACGGCCGCGCTGATACCGCCCGCGGCCACAATATGATTTTCTTTGATTAGGGCCATATCGAACAGGCCGAAGCGGTGATTCTGTCCGCCGCCCAGCCGGACCGCCCATTTGTCAAAGGCGCGCAGGCCCGGCGTCGTCTTGCGTGTGTCCAGAATCACTGTCCCCGTGCCCGCCACCGCATCCACAAAGCGGTGGGTCAGGCTGGCAATTCCAGACATGCGCTGGAGAAAGTTGAGGGCTGTGCGTTCGCCGGTCAAAAGGGCACGGGTCGGGCCACTGACCTGGGCCAGCAGATCGCCGGGTTTTACCTGTGCGCCCTCTGCCACCAGCGGCTCGAAGCGCACACTTTCATCCACCAGTTGAAAAGCCGTCTGCGCTACAGCCAGCCCGGCCACCACACCTGCTGCCTTGGCGATCAGCCGCCCCTTGCCTCTGGCGTCGGCAGGCACAATCGAGAGTGTCGTCACATCTCCATCGCCGATGTCTTCGTCCAGGGCGGCCCGAATGCGTGCGGCCATATCCTCTTTCAGTGCTATATCTTCCTCTTGCACCGCTCTGCTCATTTTTTATTGCTCCAAAGTAAATTTAGTGTTTTCTGTACACCAAGATAAAGCGCAGCCAATGTACCACTGATTTGGGTAGCTGCGCAAGTATGGATTTACGAAGGGAACTGGAATGGCGTGAGGGTTTGATCAGAATGGACGTAGCTCGGCCACTGTTGCCAGATATCGTCCACTTCTTTACTTGTGATCGCGATAGGCCAAGTAGGCATCCAACGCCTGGATGGCCCCGGCTGCATCCACCGTTTGCAAAAGTGCTCTCCGCAACCCCCGCGCACCGGGCATCTGCCGGGCATAGCAGCTCAAATGTTTGTGCATACGCTGGAAAGCATAGCCAGGCCAGGTGGACAGAGACTTTTCGAAGAGAAGGAGGTGCTCTCTGGCAATAGAAAGCCGCCGATACCTCTCCGCTACAAAGGGGCCGCTTGCCGTCGGATTGGCTGTGTGCGCGCAAAAGACAAACGGGTTGCCGTAGCTGGCCCGCCCAATCAGAACCCCATCTACGCCGTAGGCGTCTGCCCGCGCCAATGCATCCGCTCGATCCGCCACATCCCCGTTGCCCAGAATCAGCGTACCCGATCCCCGCGCCAGTTCCACCGTCCGCCCAATCGCCGACCAGTCCGCGCTCCCGCTGTAGGCTTGGGCCAGGGTGCGCCCGTGGAGGCTGATGGCCGCGGGCGCACAGTCGAGCAGATGGGGAATCCACTCGTCCACCTGCGGGTGGTCATAGCCGATGCGGGTCTTGACGCTGACGGGCACGTCACGGGGTTGCCGGTACTGGGCAGGGAGCCGGGCGTGGCTTTGCTCCACCCGGTCGGCCAGCGCAGGCGCAAGACCGGGTACATCCCAGGCCGTTGCGCCCTTCTGCCAATCATAGACACCGGCCCGCGCCGCCGCGATGATCTCTGCCGCCAGCGCGGGTGTGCGGATCAGCCCCGCGCCCGCGCCATTTTCGGCCACACTGTTGCTGGGGCAGCCCATATTGATGTCGATACCGTCAAAGCCCAGACGGCAGAGCAACACAGCCACCCCGCGAAAGGCATCCGGCGCTGTGCCGTAGACCTGGGCCACAATCGGGCGCTGGCTCTCGTCGTAGAGCAGCTCCCTCAGCAGCTTCATCTCGCCCGCGATCAGCCGCTCCACTCGCACAAATTCCGTGAAGATCAGGTCCGGGTTGCCGTAGCGCTTCTGAATGTGGCGATAGGGGTGATCGGTCATCCCGTCCATGGGAGAGAGGCCGATGAGCGGACGGGGGAGGGTGTTCCAGAGGTGGGGCATCTATTGCGTAAACCATTCTTGCACGAAAGCGATTAAGTCTTCCAGATTGGTTACGGTGGAAGGAATCGGTCTCTCCTTGTCCGGTGTGTGGGTGTGATGAGGAGTTGTACTGATAGACGGCCAATGAGGGGCGTTGTCCCAACGGCGGCGCAGGCTACCGTTACTTTCCATCCATTGATAGGCATATTTTCGGCTGCCGTCAACGAATAGATAATCACGCAGTTCTAAACGGCTATCGTCCTGCAAAACGGCGGATAGCTGTAACAGATACGCATCGCCTTCCTGTTCGTAGCGGACGACGCGCCAGGATTTGAACAGCGACGGGTTGGACTCAAAGAGGTGAAGCATAGCTATTGGGATGCGATAGCAGTCAATTGACCGTTGACGATTTCAAGAGCATCTGCATACCACTGCCACTGCAAATAGGCGTCATCGACAGCGAAATCTTCGTTGCCTTCCGCTGTGTAGTCGGCGCGCATCTCCCCCAGCGTACAGCCCCACTGGGCTTCCAATTGCTGGATGGCAGTTTCGTAACGGGATCGGCGCCCCAGCAGAATCATACGGGCTTGCTGGCGGGCGGCTACCAGTGGATCGGAATAACCCAGGGCAGAAAGGACACTTTCGGTTGTGTAGGGCTTCACAGTTGTTTCCATACGCGAAACTCTCTTTCGTTGATTTCTCTTAAGCCATCCATCGAAGGATTGCCCACATTCCTCTTGCTCTGGTGTTGCTAAAGTGTATCATACAGATTCAATCTCAGTCTAGAACCACATTACAACTCCCGATTCATCACCGGCGAATCCCCGGCAGATAGACGCGCCACTCTGTCTGCGCTGGCCCGGTAGGTGTCGCAGTCGGGGTTGGGGTGGCAGTAGCAGTAGTGGTCGGAGTTTGCGTAACGTTTGGCGTGATAGTCAGGGTTGGCGAAGGAGTGGCGGTTTGTGTACCCGTCCCGGTGGGTACTGGCGTTAAAGTGGGCGAAGGCGTGGTTGTCCGTGTATTTGTCGCTGTTGCTGTGGGTGTCAATGTACTGGTGGGCGTTGCCGTCGGCGTCTCTGTCGGTGTCGGTGTCGGCGTGGACGTCGGAGCCTCACCGATTGTAATCGTATGCGTCGTTGTAACGATACCAGCGCTGTTGTTGGCAGCTACTTCAATAGTCTGCGCGCCGATGGTGTTCCAGGTATAAGTGACGGTATCGGTCCGTGACGCGCTGTGGACGATCTGGCTTTGGCCGCTTGCCTGCCAGGTGTAAGTGAGTGGCACAGTTGTGGTAATCGGGCTGGTGGTGGCTGTGAACAGATAGCTGCTGCCCACAACGCCAACCGTTGGGCCGTCAATTGCCAGTGTAAGTGGCGGCATATCTGGGGCAAAGTCAGTGGCAGCGTAGGCGGCTGTGGTGTGTAGAGTTGCGGCGCTGGCAACCGGCACGCTGCCGATGGAAATGTTGTTGAGAACGGCGTCGCTCACAGTGTAGGGCCCGTCCTGCTGGGCCGCCCAGATGTCGGATCCATCGAAGGAGAGGGTCAAGGTGTAGACGCCCGCCGCTGCGATTTCGCTGTAGACCGCGGTGCTGGCGATGGAGACGCCGCCCTTTGCCAGCCGGGCCGAGAGGGTATAAGTGGCGGGTTGTGTCACATTGACCCGCACATCCACGCGCAGGGACTCGAAGCGGCCATTGCCGTCGCCATCGATGCCCCGGTCTGCGGCCACGCCTGTGAACTGGGCCGTGTCCGGGGCAATCGTCCAAATGCGTTCCTCCTGGCGGGTGAAAGGCACGCCGGTGTCGCTGCCCGCGGCTATGACGCTCATCACCACCCGTCCCCCGGCGTTGGGCACGGTATAATTTGTGCGATAGACCCCGCCGCCCACATCCGCCAGGGGGAGGGTCTCGGTAATGCCGTCGGGCCGGTTCAAGGACGCGGTGACTGTGGCCCCGACAATGCCGCCCGCACCGCCCTGTAGCGTGGCGGTGAAGGTGGCCGTATCGCCCACGCCGTAGAGCGTCCTATCCTGGCTGACGGTCAGCGCGCGGGCGGTCTCCATCGCCACGAAGCCCACATAGCCGGCTGGGCTGTTGCCCACATCTGTGCCTGTAATCTGCAACTGCCAGTCGCCGGCCAGGGTGCTGGTGAAGGCATAGGAGGCAAAGGCCGGGAACTCCGGGCTGGAGGCTGCGCTAGTGAAGGCCACTTCGTCGGGATGGGCCGCGGCGTAGGCCGGGGTGATGGCCTGTCCGTCTGGCCGCAGCAGTGAGAAGTCGACGATTCCGTCGCTCCAGGCCAGTGTGAAAAGAGAAGCAGTCGCGGTGTCTACGCTGAGGGTGTGGGTGACAGTCTGGCCGGTAGAAACCTGATCACTGACACTGGCTGTCGTCTGTGACAGGGTGGAAACATCAGCAGATGCCCGCGTCTGTTGGACAGCCAGCGGGTCCCGGCAAAAATCAGGACGGGCGATTTTGCCCATCTGGTATTGAATACAGGCATAGGATTGGCTACGGTTTTCGGATGAACCGCCATCACTTTTGTCGCGGTTTTCGTAATAGGCGTTGCCCCAACTGCCAATATGCACTTCATCGGTCCAATAGCGGGCCATATTCTTGGGGTCTGCTCCGCCAGTCCAATCCCAGGGCGCTGGTCGGTTGAATGGATATACCCACCCCACCGCACTGCTACGACCTACGAGGCCGTCGTGTGGGCCGTCGGTTAGTGATGTCAGCCATCCCAATCCATACGTGGCAGGTGACCTATCACCCCCGATGAATGTGTATCGAATACTGGCTTGGTTGGCATTGGCGGGGTTGCCGTTGAAAAGGATCATCTCTTCAACACTCATCTGACATACCGCTGCCTGCCACAAGCATATGCCTTCTCCAACCGGAATGGGAAGGCCGTGGGCTTTCAAATAAGTTTCGCCCAATTTGATCAGAATTTTACCTACCAAAGCTGAGTTGAAACCGGCATGTGGCGAGCCAAGGGTGTAGACCGCTCGCACTTTATCCCGACAATCGGGAAGCGCCAGGCATCCCCGTGTCACCAGTCCGCCCATACTGTGGGCGACGATTGTGATCTTCTGGTGGCCGGATGTCTCGTAGAGCGCTGCAACCTGTTTTCTCAGACACTCGGCGTTTGTCTCAATGGAAGGTGTGCGGATTGGTCTGCTGTTAAGATGGGCAATCCAAACCTCATATTCTTGGGTGAACCAGCCTGGCAAGTCACCCAGAGTTGATGGAGCGACAGGATATAGCTGGGGAGTGTCTGTACACCGGTATCCATCACCAAAGAGTTGGATGCCATGAACGACCACCAATGGCGGTCGGATTGGCCCTGTGTAGCGCAGGGAGGTCATACCACCACCCCCGCTCGCTGAGAAGACAACGCCATCACGATAGGCAAGATGGTATGGAGCGAAATGTGTGAAGTGAGCGATTTGCCTAGGTTCACGCGCATTTGACATATCTAGGACGAGCAAGCTTGCATCTCCTATTGAAATAAAGATCCTAGTGCCGTCTACTGCGACGTCTAATACACTGGCTATCGTAGGGAAAAAGGCGATCTCTGAGGGATTGGTCGGGTCAGTGAAATCGATAATCACCAGGCCATTCGGCGTTCCACCATTTGATATTCCAAGTAGGAGGTAGTCACCGTAAATCTTGATTTCTGTAATTGAATATTCGAGAGAAGCAACTGGAACTGGAGAAATCGGATTAGAAACATCTAGGACTGTGGTACCAGAGCCAATCACAAATGCATATTCATCTATGATTTCGATATGTCCGTAACCTACGTATCCGAAGCGTCCAACGTTAATGAAATTGTGAGGGTTGGAGATGTCGTATATGGATACATAGCCTGACCAGGAACGAACATAGGCATAGTTATCTATTAGGTCAAATTCCTGAGTCTGTTCAATGATTGGATGGGCTATCACTATGGGAGATCGTGGATCAGATACATCAAGAACATAGACACCGCTGGCTCCGTAACTTTGATAAGCAACAACGTAAACGAACGTTCCTGATATGGCAACATCAATAATGTTTCTTTCTTCTGGCAGACTGAATGAGCTGAGCATTTTCAGATTCTCTGGTGTTGAAATATCTACAATCCAGAGTTTTCCACTCCAGCCTCCCAAGTCGTTATAAACGTAGGCATAGCCTCCACTTATTTCCACTTCATATCCAGTTACAATTGCCTCATACGTAAAGACTTCTGTTAACAACTCTGGCACAGAGACGTCCACGACCCGCATCGCGCCAGCATCGGCAATGAAGGCGTTACTCCCGTAAATTGCTACATCATACGCCGCGCCGGATGTGTGATAATTGCCTAACTCAATGGGTGAAGTGGGATCTGATATATCGATTATTTCGACCCCACCATCGTAATATGTCGCAACATATGCGAGATTGTCGATAACATCTAACGCCATTGCGTCTCCAGTGGTTGCATGAAAACCGACTTTGACAGGTCGAGATATATCGGAGATGTCGATAACATGTAGTCCAGCGGCGGCGGCTACAACGGTGGTGGCCACATAAATGTAGTCCCCCCTGATTACCGATTCCCGAACGAAACCAATTCCATCGATCAAAGCCACCTGAGACGGATTCAAGGGTTCAGCGATATCTATAATACGAATCCCCTGATACCCATTCGTAATAAACGCATAGTTCCCCGATACTGCTACGTCACCTAATCCCTCAACTGCCACATTGTATGTGCCAAGTAGAATCGGATTTATCAAGTCATATGCATCGAGAATTTGAAGCCCCTCATATATGTCGACCAAATAGACCGTGTGATTAACTACCCATACAGAATATGCTGCGTCTGAGTCAAATCTACTGATTAGAGTAATATCAGTTGGGTTTGAAACATCAACAATATTCAGAGTCCCACCTGCTACATATACTGTGGTGTCAACAACGAAAATGTCTTCCACATACCCCTGCAGTATTATGCTGTCTAGCCAAATTGGAGATTCAGGATTCGAGATATTGAACACCACTAATTCCCCACCAATTCCTGCATACAGCAAGTCGCCGTCTACGGCGACTGTATAAATACTCCCTCCAATGTGGTCCAAGAACTCTATGTTCCCATTGTTTTCTGTAGGGGCCACTGTTTGTGACTGTTCGTCTATCAGTACGGGATCCGTCTCGTTTCTTTGATACAGTGGCATTGGATATGAAGAATGCGGTTGCGTGTTAATGTGAGAATCATGCGCTGGTTGCATAAAAGCCGAGGAATCTAACGGTCCCAAGTTCTTGTTAAACAGTACGGATGAACTGGCGACGGCGTTAGCTACCCCGGTTTGCATTGTTGGAGAACGACTGTCCTGTGCATTGATTCCCAGCGCGGCCGAGGTCAACAACAGGCCGATTGTCAGGAGCAGGGGCAGGATCTTGTAGGCGAAACGGGCGTGCATTGGGGTGTCCTCCTTGGGGTAATCGCAGATTGCGTTCTCCCCGCAAGTGAGCGCCAAGATGCGCGGGGAGTACCCACCGTATGTTGCGCTCTGTTGATGCTGGTGTTTGTGGGCGGCGATGTGGAAGGACGATGAATGGCCCACAGGGGGTATGGCACTATCGTAAATCTACTGGTCCGGCTTGTTTATTCTCCGATACGGATTATTTTGTCCATAGAAATCTGCTAGAAAGCGGCAAGGATTTCGGGTGCTAATGGGCGCAGGCTCTCAAGCGTATTGTGCGGTGCCGACAAGACAACAATTGCCGGGTGTACGGTCTTCAGATTCTGCTGATAGATCAGATTGCCGTCAATCGTTACGAAGACGTCGAATGCTGCGTCCTGGATGAGACGCAGCAAAGCGCCATTTTTGATGCCTGCCCAACCCATTTCTGGTACTGTAAAAACCTGATGTCCACCCAGATCGTGTTTGAGTCGGCGCGGCAGGCACTCATCCAGGAGCACTTTCATAGCTGTACTCCAACAAAGTCTGCTTTGCCAAGCGAAGTACTCCTATCGCCTGTTCAATACGTACGGTTGGGAAGTCGTCCAGAAACTCTTCGAGCGGAAAGCCCCGTTCCAGTTACTCAATCATCGTCTGGATCGGCACGCGCGTACCAGCGAAAACTGGTATTCCACCCAGAGTTTCCTGATCACGGACGATCAGGCCATGCGATCTTTTTTTAACTTCCTTTTGAGTAATCAAAGCAATTTCCTCCACTCCACTCTATCCGTCTTCCTAACACGGATAATACATCGTTGTCAGGATAGCGTCAAACTGGCAACAATCACCCCAGCATCTCCGCCACCCGACGCCGCTCGATCTTCCCACTCGCGGTCTGGGGCAATTCCTCCACAAAGCGCACCTGCCGGGGCACTTTGTAGCCCGCCAGCCGCGCCCGACAGAAAGCGAGCAGCGCCGTTTCGTCCACAACCCCGTCGGGCCGCAATTGCACCGCCGCGGCCACCCGCTGCCCCCATTCGGCATCGGGAACGGCGACCACACACGCCTCCGCCACCGCGGGATGAGCGCGCAACACCGCTTCCACTTCCGCCGGATAGACATTCTCGCCGCCGGTCACAATCAGATCGCTGCGCCGCTGGACGAGGAAGAGATCGCCCTCGTCGTCCACATAACCCAAATCGCCCGTGTGCAGCCAGCCCTGCCGAATTGTCCGCGCCGTTGCTTCGGGATTGCAGTAATAGCCCGCCATCACCTGCGGTCCCCGCACCAGCACCTCGCCGATTTCACCAACAGGCAGGTCGTCGCCGCTTTCGTCCACAATCCGCACGTCTGTGCCAAAGAGCGGCTTGCCAACAGTTCCCGGCTTGCGTTGCGCGTCGGCAGGCAGGGCCGTCGCTACCTGGGACGACGCTTCGGTCAGTCCGTAGGTCGTGGCGACAGGCACGCCCGCGTCCCAAGCCGCGGCCAGCAGTTCCGGTGTGGCCGCCGCGCCGCCCAGCAGTATCAGCCGCAGACTCTCCGGCCAGGGCGCGGTCCGGCTCTGCAACAGCCGGTGCAGCATTGTGGGGACGAGCGAAGTGAGGGTCACGCTGTCCCGCTCCAAACTTTCGTTGAAGGCCTCCACAGCAAAGCGCTGGTGCAGGACAATCGCCGTGCCGTAGAGACAGGAGCGGAAGACGACGGCCAGCCCGCCCACGTGATAGAGGGGTAGACAGCTCAGCCAGCGGTCGTTGACGTCGATGCCGATCCGGTAGGCCGAGGCGTTGGCGCTTTGCAGGTGATTGTCGAAGGTGAGAACAGTGCCTTTGGGCTGGCCGGTGGTGCCGGATGTGAAGATGATGGATTGGGGGGAGGCGATTGGTTGATTGGGGAATTGGTTGATTGGTTGATTGGTTGATTGGGCGAGTTCGGCGAGGGTGACACACGTCGTTCGTCCGTCGTCCGTCGTCAGTCGTCCGCCGTCCACAATAAGCACCGGCTGCGTCAATCCAATCTGAAACGCCAACTCCCCATCCGTCAGCCGGGTGTTGAGGGGGACCAGCACCGCACCCACCCGCGCCACCGCGTGGATCAGCGCCACCGCGTCGATGCTACTGGGCAGGCGCATCGCCACCCGATCCCCCGGCTGCACGCAGCGGATTAGCAAACCCGCGGCGAAGCCATCCGCCAGCCGGTCCAGTTCGGCGTAGCTGACAGCGCGTCCATCCTGCAGAACAGCGAGTTTGTGGGGAGTGGCGCGGCTGCGTGCGCGTAGCCAGTCGGTCATGAGAAGATGACAGGATGATAAGAGGAAGGGATGACAGTCGAGCGGGTCATCTTGTCATCCCTTCCTCTTGTCATCTTTAGGGTCTCCACGGATACTGCTTGAAATCCGGTTCCCGCCGCTCGTTGAAGGCGTTGCGCCCTTCCTTGCCCTCTTCGGTCATATAAAAGAGCATTGTAGCGTCGCCGGCCAGCACTTGCAGACCGGTCTGGCCGTCCAGATCCGCGTTGAAACCGGCCTTGAGGAAGCGAATGGCGATGGGCGATTTGCTCAGAATCTCCCGCGCCCACTGCACGCCCTCCTCCTCCAGCGCCTCGACGGTGGGCAGCACCCGGTTGACCAGCCCCATCTCCAACGCTTCCGCCGCGCTGTACTGGCGGCAGAGATACCAGATTTCCCGCGCCTTCTTCTGGCCTACAATCGAGGCCAGATAGCTGGAGCCAAAGCCGCCGTCAAAGCTGCCCACAATTGGCCCGGTCTGGCCGAAGACCGCGTTTTCCGAGGCCAAGCTCAGGTCGCAGATGACGTGGAGGACGTGGCCGCCGCCGATGGCGTAACCGTTGACCAGTGCAATAACCGGCTTGGGCATTGTGCGGATGATGCGCTGGAGTTCCAACACATTGAGCCGGGCCACCCCGTCGTCGCCCACATAGCCCGCGTGTCCCCGAATCTTCTGGTCGCCCCCGGCGCAGAAGGCGTGGACCCCGTCCTTGGGCGATGGCCCGTTGCCCGTGAGCAGGACAACGCCGATGGACTGGTCGGCCCAGGCGTCTTTGAAGGCCGCTGTCATCTCGTCAATCGTGCGCGGGCGAAAGGCGTTGCGCACTTCGGGTCGGTTGAAGGCGATGCGGGCCATCCCTTCGGCCTTGTGATAGGTGATGTCGCTGTAGTCGGCAACCGGTTGCCAGGCAACGCCGGATGTGTGAAACTGCATTGTGAACTCCTTTGCTTTGATGGGACGGCGGACGGCAGACGGAGGACGAACCAATAAGTCTCTTCGTTCGTCCTCCGTCTGCCGTCCGCCGTCGAAAATTACGACTTCTGAATCTCCGCCCGAATTCTTCTCCCCAACTCCCGCCGTAACGCCTCGTCCCGCGCTCCGTCCGTGCGGATTTCGATGACCGTCGGCTTTTTTGCATTGATAGAAGCAGCCAGCGCGCTTTGCAGACTCTCCCGATCAGTGGCCTGCGCATGTTCAAGCCCGTACATCCGAATCACCGGTACAAAGTCCAGGCCGTGGGGGGTGAGGAAAAGGCGGGTGAAGGCCGGTTCCTGGCCCGCGATGGGCAGGCGGCGGAAGATACTTCCCCCATCGTTGTTGAGCAGGACAATCGTTACATTTGTCAGATTTTGCTGTTTGACTGCCAGCAGGCCGTTCAGGTCGTGATAGAACGAAATGTCGCCGATGAGCAGAACCGTCGGCGTCGAACGGTCCGCGGCAGCCACGCCCAGCGCGCTGGACGTCACGCCGTCGATGCCGCTCGCGCCCCGGTTGCCGTAGACGCGCAGCCGTTTCTGGCTGGGTCGGGTAAACTGGTCCACGTGGCGGATGGGCAGGCTGTTGCCCACAAAAAGATTTGCCCCTTCGGGCAGAGCATCCACCAGCGCAGATACCGCTGCCACATCGAACCATTCTTCGTGTAGCGAAACTGATGCGGCCTGCCAGAATGTCTGCTCCGTCGCCAACAATTGACGGGTCCAGTCGCTCGCGCCCCGGCTGATGCGTCGGGCCAGCGCCCGACAGGTGAGGGTCTCATCCGCCTGCAAATAGTCGCTCACCCGGTGGCTGTCGTCGGACCAGACGCCGTCGGCCCGGATGTGGAGTTGGGAAGGGGCGAATTGCGAGTTGCGAGTTGCGAGTTGCAGATCGCCGTCTGTCGTCTGCCGTCTGCCGCCACCCATCTTTTCCAACCACTCATTCAGCCACCTGCTTGTTGGCACAGCGCCGAAACGGATCACCACCTCCGGTTGTCCCCAGCCCGGATCGCCGTTGAGGACTGTCTCGTAACAACCGACGACCGGTGTGTCTGCTGTGTGTGGCCCAAAGCGCAGGCCGGAAAGGGGATCAGCGAAAATTGGATAGCCGCTGCGTCGGGCCAGCTCCGCCACCGCCGCAGGAAAATCACCGCCGGGGCAGCGGGGACCGCAGACGATAACACCCCGCTCGTGCGAGTGCAGAATTTCCGCCAGTTGGTTGATCTGTTGCGATGACGGATGGATTATTCCGCGCTGGATTCGTGTAGCCACAGTCGGACCGAAATCGGGATTGTAGGGTCCGTCCGGTTCCAACGGCTTGCGGAAGGGCAGGTTGAGATGCACTGGCCCTTTCACAAGCCCGTCGGCCACGGCCAGAGCGCGCGCCGCTGTCGTGCGCAGATTGCGCAAAGCCACCGCCGGCGGATCGCCTTCCGGCAATCCCACATCCACTGCCCACAGCACGTGATCCCCGTAGAGCTTCACCTGATCGATCGTCTGGTTGGCCCCGCTGTGGCGCAACTCCGGCGGGCGGTCCGCGGTCAGCACCAGCAGGGGCACGTTCGACATCTGGGCCTCCACCACTGCCGGGTGAAACTCGACCGCAGCCGTGCCGGAAGTGCAGACCAGAGCCACCGGTCGCCCCGTCGCCATAGCCAGCCCCAGGGCATAGAAACTGGCGCAGCGCTCGTCCAGATGCAGATGGACCGCCACGTCCGGGTGCGCGTCGAAAGCCAGTGTCAGGGGCGTGGAGCGGGAACCGGGCGCGATGCAGATATCCCTCAGCCCCGCGCCGGCCAGGGCGTGGACGAGGGCTTCGGCGTAGAGAAGGGAGGGGGTAGAAGGTCTATCTGGCATTGGGATGCAACACTTCTTTCGTGATGCGTGCTGCGTGTTGCGTGAGAGCAGGTCACCCGATCTCACGCAGCACGCAGCACGTTTCAATGGGCAGATCGATATATTCCTGTATTCAAAACGCTGAGCATCGGCTTGAATTTCCACCCCGTCTCTTCCCATTCTGTTTCCGCCACAGAATCGGGCACAATTCCCCCGCCCGCGTAGAGCCAGGCCCGCTTCTCCTGCACCACCGCCGAACGGATGGCGACGGCAAATGCGCCATCTCCATTGGCGTCTATCCACCCCACCGGCGCGGCGTACCAGCCACGCAGGGTCGGCTCGTGCTCCCGGATGAAGTCCAGGGCCAACGCCCGCGGGCTGCCGCCCAGCGCCGGGGTGGGGTGCAGAAGTTCCACCAGTGGCAGCACGCCCCGCGCTTCGCATAACTCTCCGCTGACTGGTGTGTGCAGGTGGTGGATGTTGCTGAGGGTGAGCAACTGCGGCTCGTCGGCGATTTCCAACTGACGGGTGATGGGCGACAGGCGACGGCGCAGGGCCTCCACCACCAGACTGTGCTCGTGGCGGTCTTTGGCCGAAGCCAGCAGCGCAGCGCCGTTGGCCGCGTCTTCCTTTGGCGTAGCCCCCCGGGGCGCGGAACCGGCCAATCCCATCGTTTCCAGCCGGTCGCCTTCCACTCGCACCAGCAGTTCCGGCGGCGCACCCAGAAAGGCGTGATGGGGGCGGGGTTCAAAGAGAAATGTGTAGCAGCCGGGATAGCGGGTTTCCAACCGGGCCAGAGCCGCGCCGATGTCTATGGGCTGGTGGCTGCGCAATTGGCAAATACGGGAGAGTACCACCTTTTGGAGGGGCGTCGAATGAAAGGCTGTGCGAGCCGTTTCGATCATCTGCTTCCATTCGGCATAGGAAAGCGGGTAGTCGATTTCAGCTTCTGGACCTGCCCGATTTTCGGAGACCTGGCAGGTCTCTTCTCCCAGAACGGTCAAGCGGTCAGCCAGGGCTTCCTGCAATGCGCTGCGGGCCTCGACCACACTCTCCCCATCAGGAATCAGCGCATTGAGCGTCAACCAGCTCTCCCCGCCCAGGCTGACAAACTGAAAGTGGGGCAGGATGAAATGGGCCGGATGAAACGCGCTCCAGGCCACATCCGGGATGAAATCGCCGCCAAAGGCGAAGCCGCCAAAGAGTCGGGGCGCGGCCAGCGAATTCCCTGCGTGGATAGTGGCCTGGGCAAAGAGTTCTTTGGCCTGCCGCTCCACTGTGTGATAGCGGTTGTCCCCATACCCGAAAATGTCCAGGGCCGCGCCCATTCCGGCAAAAGTGACGCCGCTGTTGCCGTCCCGCCAGTAGATTCGCTCCCGACCGGCAGCCAGGGCCAGAAAGCGGTTCGGTGTCAGGTCCGGCGCGGGCAGGGCGACGCTGAGCAGCCGCCCGTTGCGCTTTGCCGCATATTCGGTGAGGGGATGCTCTGTATCCACAAGAGGGCTAGGCGTGGGCACCTTCGGCCTCCGGGTGATAGTCCACACTGCGCAGGAGCACAGGCAGGAGCGTTTCGATGATGCGCTGGGGTTCCGGCTCGCCCGTATAGACCCAGCGAATGACCAGTTGGTAGATGGCCCCCATCCAGGCATAGGCCACCACATCTGTGTCCACAGGCTCAATATCGCCCACTTCAATCGCTTCGATGAGATAGCCTTCGATCAGCCGGGCAAAGCGGTCGTTGACACCCTGGCGCTTCTGCTCGAAGGCCGGGCCGAGACCGGACGCCTGCACCAACAAAATTTTGGCCGGCCGCCGGTAGCGGCCAAAGGTATCCAGCACAGCCTCCAGGGCCGCATGAACTTTCGCCATACCCTTTTCGTGCTCCTGGATGGCTTCCGTCACCCGCCGTTCCAGCAGATCGGCCAGTTTGTCCACCAGAGCGAGAAAGAGCCGCTCTTTGTTGGGGAAATGGAAGTAGATGGAACCTTTGGATGTGTGGCTTTCCCCTACAATTTCGTCCATGCGCGCGTCGTGATAGCCCTTGCGGCTGAAGACATCCAGCGCGGCGTCCAAAATGCGCTCTTTGGTATTTTCCGGGTCGCGGGTGGTCTGGGACATTGGCTTTCGCTATCTGCTTCTGCTATATTTTTCTGCAAACCGACTGGTCAGTCTATTGATTCTGATATTTTCTCATTTGGCCGAACAATTGGCAAGTCAGGGAAGCTACAATCCGTTGCCTCGGTTCACATTGCCCAAAACGACAACCCCGTCTACAATGTACTGCATGCCTGAAACTGAGAGCAGAGACGAGGGTGGACGGTCTCTGGATGCCCTGCGTCTCTTTCTGCCTATCTGGGCAAACACCAATTGTTACAACAAATCGATCCAATTCCCCTGAAAGGTTTGACCCTATGAAATCTCTTGTCTGGGAGGCACCCCGCCAGATGACATTGCAAGAGACGCCCAAACCGATTGTACAGCCCGATGAAGTACTGATTCGGGTGGCGTATGGCGGTATCTGCGGCTCTGAACTGAGCGGCTATCTGGGCCACAACGCGCTGCGGGTCCCGCCATTGGTCATGGGCCACGAGTTTTCTGGCGAGATTGTGGAGATGGGCGAAAGGTCCAGCGATATCAACCCCACCCTGGCTGTGGGCGCGGCCGTAACAGCGAACCCGCTTTTCTGCACGGACAATAGCGTGTGGGACAAGCGGGGGCTGAATCAGCTCTGCCCCCAGCGCCAGTTGATCGGCGCGCATCGTCCTGGCGCCTACGCTGAATACGTGGCCGTGCCCGCCCAGACTGTCACCCGTCTGCCCGCGGGAATGTCTTTGCGCACGGGCAGCCTGACCGAGCCGACCGCGTGTGGTGTGCGCATCGGGGAATTGGCCGGCGAAGTGGCCGGGCAGCCCTGTCTGATCATCGGTGCTGGCCCCATTGGGCTGCTGGCGCTCCAGGCGCTGAAGCGCAAAGGTGCCAGCGAGATATTTATCGCGGATTTGGACGGGGAACGCCTGGCAATGGGCGCGGCCTTGGGCGGCACAGCCCTGGCTCCCCGCACGCTGGATGTGGTGCAGACGGTCAAAGACGCTACCGGCGGCGGTGTGGCTGTGGCTATCGATGCTGTGGGGGCCGCGGTCACCCGTCGTCAGTGTGTCTCTGCCACCCAGCCTACGGGCACAGTGATTCTCAGCGGTCTGCACGAGGAAGTGAGCGAAATGCCCGCGGCCGACATCATCCGCCGGGAGATTGTTGTGCGGGGCAGTTTTGCCTATTCCCCGGCCAATTTCGCCACCGCGTTGGAAATCCTGGCGCAGGGGGAGATGGGTCTGGACCCGTGGATTGTGGAGGCCCCCCTTGCAGAGGGCGGCGCCTGGTTCGATCGGCTGATCGATGCGCCGGGGGATGTGTCGAAGGTGCTTTTGCGCCCATAAACGGACAATTCACGGGGAAGCCCTTCTATGCTTACCACTTTTATCGGCCTCTTCGTCAGCCTGGCCGCGGCAGTGATTCCCACCTTTTTCTACGCGCTGGCGTTCTATCTGGCCGATCGTTATGAGCGGGAGCCGGTCTGGATGGGGATTGTGGCTTTCCTGTGGGGGGCGATTCCCGCGGTGGTGACGAGCCTCTTTGGGGAGATTATTATCGGTGTTCCCTTTGTGGGGGATCCGGGCAGCCTGACCGCGGCGGTTGTAGAATCGGCGCTGGTTGCGCCGGTGGTGGAAGAGCTGGCCAAAGGGGCCGCGCTCTTTGCCATCTACAAGTTCATGCGCAATGAGTTTGATGGGGTGTTGGATGGGTTGACCTACGGCGCGCTCATCGGCTTCGGCTTTGCCATGACCGAAAATTTTCTCTACTTTGTGGGCGCATTCAGCGAAGGGGGCTTTGTCGATCTCTCTTTGCTGATCTTTCTCCGGGCCGTTATTTTTGGCCTGAACCACGCACTCTACACGGGTCTCTTCGGCATCGGCCTGGGCATGGCCCGCCAAGCCACCAGCCCGACCAGTGCCCGGCGTTGGGCCGTGGCCGGCTTTGCGGCGGCGGTCGGTTCCCACGCTCTGCACAATCTGGGGGCCAGCCTCTCCAGTGTCAATGGTCTGGGCATTGTGCTCAGCTTGGGGCTGGCCGTGGGGGGAATTGCGCTGGTGGGGATTGTTATGCTGCTCACCTGGCGGCAGGAGCACCTCTGGCTGCGGGACGAACTGCTGGGCGAAGTGGGGGTTTTGCTCTCCCAGGCTGAGTACGATTCGCTCCTGAGCGGCTGGCGTCGCTCGCCGTTGCTGGATGCGCGCAAGAACCGCGGCCAGGCCGAGCGGCTGCACACGGCAGTCGAAATCGCCTTTCGTAAGCACCGGCTGCGGCGGCTGGGCAGCGAGCGGGAGCCGACGCTGGCCGGACAGATCGAGGAACTGCGGGAGAAGATTTTGGGAAGATAGCCGGTGGCAGTAGATGAATCTACTACAAAAAGGTCATTTTCACCGCGGGGCGCGGCGTTTCGCGAGAAGATTCAGGAGAGAACCTCCGCGAAACTCCGCACTCCCCGCGTCTCCGCGGTGACATCCGTAGGTCTGGCTACAAGTCGGACAAGTTTCGATTCTGCCATCAGATTGACCAAATAGTAAATCTGCGTTTATCAGCGTCCAAAATTATGAAGTCTCGCTGTGCTACTACAGCGTCAACAAAGTTTTTTTGGGCGTAGAAGTTCGACTTTTCTGAAAAGTCGAACTTCTGTAGTCGAATTACTTTGTTTCCAGTGTACTACTATTGCTGCGCTGCCAGGAAACTCTGCACGGCTGTGTAGCGGCTGTCGGCGTGGGCGATCAGTTCGTCGACCGCGGCGTCGAAGGCGCTGGCTTCCACCTCTCGAACGGCGTAGGGCCGGAGCAGGTCGGACAGTGCGTTGTAGGTCGCTTCCATATTGTCCGGGTTGAAGGCACTCTCCACCACCTGCCCCACGTAGTCCACATATCGGGCGCGATAGACTTCATTCGCCACCAGATAGTTGATCAGGGGCCAGTTTTCCCCCACTTCATCCAAGCCCAGGGAGAGGGTAGCGCCCCGTCCGCCCGCGGATTTCAGGGCTTCGTTGTTGTCCCAGGGAATCCACGTCAGTTGGCCGGTCACGGGATTGGTGTAGAGATAGTAATTGTGATAGGCCACGCCGTAGGTGTCCCAGTTCTGGATGACAGTGTTGGTTGCCAGCCAGCGCAGGAAGGTGTCCACATCGAAGACGGTTTCCAGATTGGCACGCCAGGCGGCCGGGTGGGCCAAGCGCTGATCGCTGCCCAGCACATCGTACAGGGCCAGGATATCGCTGTAATCAGCCTCGTCGGCGTTGGTCTCTTTGTCGAAATCCGTCTCTTTGAAGCTTCCCGCGGCGAAGGAAGAGCCGATGCCCTCCGGCTTATAGACGTTGCCGCCGTCATCCTCAAAATTGGTCTCGATGACCGTATCATCCACCACCTCTACCATTGTGTACAGCCCAAAGTAGACCGGCCCGTCGCCGGTATTCACATAGACTTCGTAAAAAGCGGTCTGGGGGGTGACGAGGCCCATCTCCTCGAAGGCATTGTAGGCCACGCTTTCCCGCATAAAGGAACTGTCCCGATAGTTGCTGGAGAGAGACAATTGTTTGAAACCGTAGAAGCGCTGGTTGTCGATTTCAGGGTAATCGTCCTCGAACTCATCAAAATCCAACTTCAGGGGCATCTTCAAACTACCGCTGCTCCACGAATCCCGCAGGCTGGAATTGCCCTTGAAGCGAATGCCCACATTCGTCCACACACCCCCCTCAAACTCGACAGTGGCCGTCGCCCACATGGGATTGTCAATATCAGCCTCCAGCCCAGGACCGCCGGCCCCGCCGGGACCACCTGCCTGTCTTGCGCCTCCCGGTACTCCACCGGCCGGGGGAGCACCCCCTTGACGACCGCCGACAGGTGCGCCGCCCGCAGGCGCGTCGCCGACCGGGCGTCCACCTCCCGCGGCAGAACTGCCCTGAGCGCCGTACAACGCAGTCATATCCGCCATCATCGCCGCCCAGTTCTCCGCAGAGATGGTGATGTCCAGCCGATTAACCGTGTCTTCGGAGAAGACAGTGGCGTAGTCCGGGTCGGCTGAGTTGCTGTGGGTGGCCTCGCCCCAGCCAACCGGTCGGACGACGGTGTCGATGTCAGTGTCGGTGTCGATGTCCGTGTCCGCTGATTGGGGGGCCGGGGTCGATGCCTCAACGGCTGCTGTGCTTGCCTGGCCTGTGTCGGGCGTGACAACCGCCGCGCTTGCCCCGGTTTGGGCTACGGTCTGGACCTCCGATGGGTCCGCCTGGCTGGTGCAGGAAATCACCAAAAAGGCGGCGAGTATTATCAAAAGTATGTGTACAATTCGTTTCTGCTTCATGAGAATTCTCCGGTTTGGAACGGTTGTGTTTGTCTGTGTTGTGTTGGTCTGTGTCGTGGCGAAGGGCCGCTTTAGGCATCTGCCATCAACACATCCTCATACGCCTCGAACTCGTCGCTGAAGCCGTTTGGCTCGATGTAATAGATCTTCAGGTCTGCCGTGTCGCGCAGAAAGTTGATGCGTCCCACCTCCACACGGGTGATGGTTAGCCCTGTGCGCTGTTGCAGGTCGGCCAGCAGTTGTTCCTGGTTTTCCGGGCGGATCAGGTCGATGCGCTCATAGGTGATGCGCTTGGACGTGTCGTAGTGGAAGCCCCACCCTTGCTCCAGCATATAGAGCACAATGACGACCAGTGCATTGGCGGTGGCCAACTGCGTATAGCTCCCCCCGGTCAGCAAAACCGAGTTCATCACCGGCAGGGCAATGATGACGAAAAGGTAAGTCATCTCCCGGGTGGGCATGGGGTCCGTGCGGTAGCGCAGCACGGAGAAGATGGCAAAGAGACCAAAGCCCACGCCGATGCTCAGGTCCACGCTGGTGAGCAGGCTGAGCACAAAATAGATCACTGTGTTGAAGGCCAGAAAGGTGAAAACGTAATTTTTGTTGTGCTTCAGTGGATAGTAGATAAATCTGACGATGACAAAAGCCACCACAAAGTTGAATCCGAAATTGAGGACAAAATTCAAAAAATCGTTCATTGCAATATCTCTCCGTGCATGAGTTTGCCGACGTGAAGCATACGCGGCTTAAAATTGTTCTTCTTCACTTCGTCGTAGAGGGTGGCAACACCCATGCAATATTTGCTGAAACCCGAAGGCCGCACGCCCATCTTGCGCATCTGGCGAATAAAGTCTGACTGTATATTGAATCCGTCTTGCTTGACCTCAGCGATGGCAATGCCCGGCATTCCCGCCCTGGCCCGATCCCGTTCAAATTCCAGATTCACGTCCAAAGTCAGCCGCTCCACGTTCTGTTTGCTGACCAGTGTGATGCGGATAAACTGGTTCCACAGCTTTGGCTCCAGCACCGCCGGGTCGTCGGGATAGTGGGCGTGGACAAAATCGGACGTGCCCCTATCGAATTCGGTCACCACATCCGGTGTCTGCATACGGCTTTTGATGGTGCGGTTCTTGTTGGTCTTGAACTTCACCTCCAAGAAGGCCAAATGGGAATCCACATATTCTCGAGACCGCACCTTATAACGGCTGTGTGAACCGTCGTGATGCCGTTTGTAGAGGGCAAAACCCGGCGTGTCAAAATAGACAGTCTGGTAGTGATTCAGCCGATTGCCTTGGATGGTCAACACCCGGTACTGGTCGGTGAGCTGGGCCAGGGCCTGTTGAAGCTGACCCGTTTGCAGCACATACTTGGTGTCTGTGCGGTCAAGCAAAGCCACATCGTCCATCTCTTTGAGACTGATGGGGTCGAATCGGCCCATCAGTCTTTCCAGAAAGGTCATACTGTCCCCTGGAAAAACCGGGGACGCTGGCCGGGGCTGGCTGGGAGCGAAAGAGCTAAGTTGGTTCATCATTGCCGACACTCCAGTGACAAAAAATTTGGTTGAACGAGCTGCGGCGATGATAGAGGAAAGATATTTAGATTGTGTGTGGACAATGTGAAAGAATCATCCATTTTCCCCTGGTGAGAGTGGACATTCCGGCTGTGTGGGCGGGGCGGGGCGGAATCCGTCGAGGGGGCTGAATGACACCGGACGCGAAGAGACGCACACAAGTATCGACTGTGTGCGTCTCTTCGCGTGTGGTATTCTGCAGAACTTATCTCTGGGGCTGCTAAGCCACGTGGCGGTCGCTGCCGTCATCGCTGCGCCTGGCGTAGGGATCAGCCACGCCCCGATCTTCCGAAAGGCTGCGGGTGGTGCGCAGGGTCAGCCGCTCGATGGCGTCGGCCAGGTGCTCGTCGCCGATGGCGTAGTCGCCCCGCTCCGTGCGCAGCAGATGGGCCTCCAGCAGCACTTCGGCGTGGGTGACACCCACCGGCGGCTCGAATTTGTAGCAGGCCAGCTCCACCAGCAGCCCCAGCGGGTCCCGGAAGTAGATGGAATCCATAAAGCCCCGGTCCACCTCGCCGGTGTTTTTGATGCCCCGTTCGTCCAGCCGCTTTTTGGCCTGGGTGTATGTGGCCCGCGAGACAGTGAAGGCGATGTGTTGCAGATGGCCGATGCCTTCGGGTACGTGGGTAGGGTCGGGTTTGCGGGTTTCGTTGGTGAAGACGGTGATCAGCCGCCCGTCGCCGGGGTCGAAGTAGAGGTGGTTTTCTGTGGGCACGTCCAGATTGGGCTGCTCGAAGATGAAGGGCATCCCCAGCACCCCTTCCCAAAAGTCGATGGCAGTCTGCCGGTCTGCGCCGATGAAGGTGATGTGATGGACGCCCTGGGTTTGGATTTTCTGCATGGGATTCTCCTGCCTGGGGGTAGCCGCGGGGGGACACGGGTAAACACGGATGCTTTCGGATGTACACAGATGTCTGCCGTATACTCTACCCTATCTGAGGGCAACCAACAAAGTAGGGGCACGAAACTTCGTGCCCCTACTAGCCGTCCACTGTCCGTTGTCTACGGTCCATTGTCTATACTCTACAGTTGGGGGATATTGTCCGCCAGCAGGAAAACTGCCAATACAATCACAAAAAAGGCAAAGGCCCGGCGTAGCTGCTGGGGCTGGATAATCCGGGTGAGGCGTGCGCCCGCCAGCGCGCCAGCGAGACCAGACGCCACAAAGAGCACCACTACCTGCAAGTCAAGCGATGGCCCGCCCAGATGCCCCAGGAAACCGGCCAGGCTGTTCATGGCAATCACCACCAGGGATGTGCCCACCGCCTGACGCATAGGCAGCCCCACAAACATCACCAGCGCAGGGACGATCAGAAAACCGCCGCCCACCCCCAGCAATCCAGTGAGCAGGCCCACGCCCAGCCCGCTGGCAATCGTCACCAGCCAGCCCCGGCCAATGGTGTCGCCGTCTTTGGGCTGGGGTTTCAGAATCAGAAAAAGCCCCACCGTCACCATCAGCAGGGCAAAGAGAACCATCAACGCATTGGGCGGGAAGAGTTTGGACCAGCCTGCGGCCAGATAGGCTGCGCCCATCCCCACCCCGCCAAAGAGCAGAGCCACCCGCCAGTTGAGGGTTCCCTGGACCCGGTGGGTCAGCGCACCCATCACACTGTTGATCCCCACAATCACCAGCGAAGTTGTCACCGCGGCCTGGGGCGTCAGTCCGACGATATAGACCAGCGCGGGAACGGTCAAAATCGAGCCGCCGCCGCCCAGCAATCCAAGGGAGAGGCCGATGCCAAAACCGAGCAGTAGATCGAGAAGGATTTGTTCAATCACAGCAAAAACCTCAGGGGTGGAACACGGATGACGTGGAAAGGGCGGATGGGCGAGGATGGGATTGGGAGATTGAGAGATTGGAGATTAGCGAGTCCGAATCTCCCAATCTTTCAATCTCCTAATCTCAACTCCCCTGCTCTGTGGGCAGGAAGCGGGTCCAGCACTCCTCGCCCTCGTTGAGCGAAATGGCGTTGTCGAAGCCTGCGGCCTGGAGCAGACTGGCCGCAATCTGTGAGCGGTAGCCACTGGCGCATTGGGTGACGATTGTGCGATCTTTGGGCAGGCTTTCCAGTTGGCGGGCCAGATAGCCCAGTGGGATGTGTCGCGCGCCCACAATGTGCTTTTCTGTATATTCGGTCTTGCCCCGCACATCCACAATCAGCAGACCGTTCTGGGGCAGCCGTTTCGCCAGTTCCCGGGCTGTGACCACAGGCAGGGCCTGGGTGCGATGGGTCAACACATCTGGGCTGAAATAGCCGGGCACGTAGTCGATGCCGATGGAACGCAGGTCGCGCAGAATCTCCCGCTCGCTGTCGATGGAGGGCAGCAGCACATAGACCGGGCGCTCGTAGTCCACCAGCCAACCCATATAGGTGGCGAGACCTGTGTTGTCGGCGGGGACATTGACCGTTCCCGGCGCGTGGTTGGCTGCAAACTGGCCCCGGTTGCGCAGGTCGAAGACCTGTCCCCCATCCTCAATGATGCCGTCCAGGGTGGACCGGTCAAAGTTGGTGGGCGAGGGCAGGGAGCGCAGTAGGGCGGGCCCCACTTTGTTCACCTTTTTCATCTGGGCGAAATAGGTGGGTGCTTCCGGCTGGTCGGCCAGCAGCCATTCGACAAATGGCTCTTCCTCATCCCATTGAAAAGCCGGGTTAAAGAGTTTTTCGTAGCCGAGAGTTGTGGATGGGATGGCTCCCAGTGCCTTGCCACAGGCACTGCCCGCGCCGTGGCCCGGCCAGATTTGCAGATAGTCGGGCAGCTTTTTGAAGCGTTCGACAGTGGCAAATTGCTGGCGTGCGCCCACTTCTTTGGTCCCCACCAGACCCGCGGCCTCTTCCAGCAGGTCCGGGCGGCCCACATCGCCCACAAAGAGAAAGTCGCCGGTGAAGATGCCGATGGGCTTGTCTGCGCCCGCGGTGTCGGTGATCTGGAAGGCGATGTGCTCCGGTGTATGGCCGGGGGTGTGGAGTACATCGATTTTGACGTTGCCCACTTTCCAGGAATCCCCATCCCGCACCAGCAGTACATTCGGGTCGTCGGCATAGGCATATTTCCAGTCCGCGTCGCCCATATCGCTCAGGTAGATTGTGGCGCCGGTGGCCGCGGCCAGTTCCCGGCTGCCGCTGACAAAATCGGCGTGGATGTGGGTTTCGGTCACGTGGGTGATGCGCAGACCCTCTTTTTCCGCCGCGGCCAGATAGGGTGTGACGTGCCGGGCCGGATCGACGACCAGCGCTTCGCCGGTCGCTACACAGCCCACCAGATAGCTGGCTTGGGCGAGCTTTTCGTCGTAGAAATATTTGAGTAGCATTATGATTCTCCTGTGATTAGAGCCGGGACGCAGATTGCGCAGAAGACACAGATTTACGCAGATTCTTATCCGCTTTTATCCGTCCTTTCCGCGTCGTCCGCGTTCTATCGCTGAGTCTACTGCAGAAAGCCTACAGAAGCACCGCGGAGACGCGGGGAACGCGGAGTTTCGCGGAGGTTCTCTCCTGAATCTCTCCGCGAAACTCCGTGCACTCTGCGCCTCCGCGGTGAAATTGACCTTTTTGCAGTGGAGTCATCGCTTGATGGGCAGTCCCTGGCGTTGCCAGTCGATGATGCCGCCCAGATCGTAGATATCCGTATAGCCTGCCTGAAGCAGAAGCCGGGCCGCGTGTGCACTGCGGTTGCCGCTGCGGCAGTAGATGACGACCGGTTTCTTTGTTGAGACGCGTTTGAGTTTTTGGGGCAGATCCTGCAAACTGATGTTGACTGCACCGGGGATGTATCCACTGCGGAATTCATCTGCCGTGCGCACGTCCAGCAGGGTATGGGGTGATTTGGTATCCACATACTGGGCCGTATATTCCTCTGGCCGTATCCGTTCGTGGCCTGGTGTGTCAGGTCCGCCAAAGAGTCGGGAAAGTAGATTCATGGAATGTTGCTCCAAAGGTAGGTGATTCACTGTCCGAAAATTCCAACGTTCCAAAGCTTGAACGCTCTAAAGTTCCCTACTCTACACCCATTTGCGCTTGCCCAGCGCCCCCGAACCGTTTATACTTGCCATAAGTAAACGCTTATGCTAAATCTCTACAAACTGGAAATTTTCGCTATCGTCGTGCAGAGCGGCAGTTTCAGCGCCGCGGCAGAACGCCTGCTCCTCACCCAGCCAGCGGTCAGCCAGCACATCCAGGACCTGGAATCCGCGTTGGGGGCCAGGCTCTTTGATCGCGGGCGGCGGGGGGTGACGCTGACTGCCGCGGGCGAGACGCTCCACGGCTATACCCAGCAGATTTTGCGTCTGGTGGCCGAGGCTGAGGCCGCGGTGACGGATGTGACCCAACTGGCCTCGGGCGAAATGGCAGTGGTGGCGACGCCGGGCGTCAGTGTCTATCTGCTGCCCGATTGGGTGCAGACTTTTCGGGGGCAGTATCCAAACTTGACTGTGCAAGTGCAGACCAGCACAACCCCTCAGATTGTTGCCCAATTGCTGAGTGGCAAAGCCGACATCGGCCTGATCGAAGGGGAATTGGAGGCCATTGACACCGCGGGCATTGGCGTGCTGGCCCTGGAGGAGGTGGAGCAATTTGTGGTGGTGGGGCCGACCCACCCCTGGTGGGGACGAGATTCGCTCGTCTGCGCCGACCTGCACGGCCAGAGTTTTGTCATGCGCCAGCGCACCAGCCAGACACGCATCTGGCTGGACAGCCGTTTTGTGGCTGCGGGCACGTCAGTGCAGGTGGTGGCCGAATTTGACAATGTGGAGTCGATCAAGCGGGCGGTGGAGCGGGGCATCGGGATTTCGGTGCTGCCGGCCTATGCGATTGCGGTGGAAGTGGAGGGGGGGCGACTGCGCGGGCTGCCTGTGCGGGACAAGCCAATGCGGCGTACACTCAAACTGCTCTGGAACGAAGAGGGCTATCCCACACCGGTCTGTCGCGCGTTTGTGCGCCATCTGGCCGCTTATTTTCCACAGCTACAAGAAAGCGCATTTCGCTTCCTGGCCGCGGCCCCAGATCCCTAAAGGGGGACGCGCCCGGCCATATATCTTCCTGCGTGTGATTGTATAGGATATGTAATGTTTGATTTTCTACCGGCGATTCTCGTCTTCCTGTTTGAAATTTATCTTGTGTTTGCCTGGCTGAATTCCCACCGCAAGAATGATGGCAGAGAGAAGAGACTCTGCTTTTGGGGCTTCTTGCTGGGGCAACTCTATCTACTCTGGGAAGTTATCTTGATTGGCCGTACGGGAAAGCCACTGCCCGGATCGCCGGCGCAGAGGTTGTTGATGGGTCGGTTGCTGCTGGGTGGGGCAATGGGTGGTTTTTTTACAATTGTGGGCCTCTTCTACCTGAGCTTTGGGTCGTTCTCCCCCAGGAAATGACTCGCCCTAAACCGGCATAGACATCCCCCGCCCCTTCCACGACACAGTGCATAACCACGTCAGCGTCATTCTCGCCAAACTCAATCTCCCCGACCGCACCAACGCGGCCATCCTGGTGATTCAGTCCGGGCTGCAGAGCGTTTGGGGCTGTTCTCGCTGGGACTTTTCTGCGCAACGCACCCCTAAAATACAGTCGGCTGGCGTGTCTGCGCGGGGTGCGCTACAATACCCATACAACTGCTTCCCACCCACCACCCCACAGGACCCCAGCCAATGAATATCATCTACCTCCACTCCCACGACACCGGGCGCTATTTGCAGCCCTACGGCCATGCGGTGCCCGCGCCCAATTTGCAGCAGTTGGCGGAGGACGGCGTGCTCTTCCGCAAAGTCTTCAACGCCGCGCCCACCTGCTCGCCCAGCCGGGCCTGCCTGCTCACCGGCGAAAGTGCCCACTCCAACGGTCAACTGGGACTTGCCAATCGGGGCATCTACTTGGCCTATCCGCAACATCACCTGGCGAACTTTCTGGCAGGCCACGGCTATCGCACCGCGCTCTGCGGCATTCAGCATCTGGTGCTGGACCCCCGGGACCTGGGCTATGAGTGGATTGTGGAGGCTGGCAGCCCGACAGCCCAGGACGGCGTGGGCATCACCGACGCCGCGGTCGAGTTCATCCACAGCCAGCACGACCGCCCCTTCTTCCTGGACATCGGCTACTTCGAGACCCACCGGGTCTTCCCCGAACCCGGCCCGGACGAAGACCCCCGCTACACCCTGCCCCCCGCGCCCCTGCCCGACACGCCGGAAACCCGCTACGATATGGCCGCGTTCAAACGCATGGCGAAGATGCTGGACGATCACATCGGGCGGGTGCTGGTGGCGCTGGACGAGGCGGGGCTGGCCGACGATACCCTCTTTATCTACACAACGGATCACGGCCTGGCCTTCCCCGGCATGAAATGCACCCTGACCGATCACGGCATGGGCGTGGCGCTGATTGTGCGCGGGCCGTCGGGCTTTTCCGGCGGCAAAGTGGTGGACGGGATGATCTCCCAGATCGATCTCTTCCCCACCCTCTGCGATCTCATCGGCGCGCAGCAGCCGGACTGGTTGGAGGGACGCTCCTTCCTGCCTCTGGTCGATGGCGCAGTGGCCGAGGTGAACGAGGAAATCTTCGGCGAAGTCACCTATCACGCGGCCTATGAACCCAAGCGGGCTGTGCGCACCCCGCGCTGGAAATACATCCGCCGCTTCGACGACCGCTCCATCACCACAATGCCCAACATCGACAACGGGGCCAGCAAACAATTTCTGATGGCGCACGGCCTGGCCCAGCGCCCGGTCCACCCGGAGGCGCTCTACGACCTCATCTACGATCCCAACGAGGCGGCCAATCTGGTCGCCGACCCGGCCCATGCCGAGGTGCTGGTCGAGATGCGCACGCGGCTGGACGCGTGGATGCAGCGCACGGACGATCCCCTGCTGCGGGGGCCAGTGGCAGAACCGGGCCATCCTTTTGCCGATCACCCGGACGTGCCCCACCCCGCGGGCGTGGACGCGTCGATCAAACCGGCCTGGTTCACCAGAGAAAAACTCGACATCCGCCAGTAGCGCAAGCTGTTCGCTTGTGCCGGTAGACCGCAAGCGAACAGCTTGCGTTACATCGAATGAAAGGAATGAAACGATGAAGTATGAAACCCTGCCCGGCGGTGCGACCGTCCCCAAAATCGGCTTTGGCTGTTGGAAGATCGGCGGCGAAAAACACCCCGACCCTTCTCTGGACGACTGGTCTCTGGCCGCGCTGCGCTCGGCCCTGGAACTGGGCTATACCCACTTCGACACCGCCGAGGTGTACGCGGGGGGCCATTCCGAGAAGTTGACCGGTCAGGCCGTGCGGGAATCGGGCATCGATCGGGAGCAACTGCTCATCACCTCCAAAGTGGCCCCGGCCCATCTGGGCTACCAGAGCGTGCTGGATGCCTGCGCGGGCAGCCTGCGCCGTTTGCAAATGGACTATCTGGACATCTATCTGATCCACTGGCCCAAGACAGATATGCCCCTGGAAGATACCTTCCGCGCCTTCAATCAGTTGGTGGATGAAGGGAAAGTGCGGCATGTGGGCGTGAGCAATTTCAGTGTGGAGCAGCTACGCTGGGCACAGGCCCTTTCTGCCACGCCGATTATCACGAATCAGGTCCCCTACAGTCTGGGAGAACGCTCGTATGTGAAGAATGGGATGCTGGCCTATTGCCAGGAAAACGATATTCTCCTCACCGCCTATTCGCCGGTGAAGGAGGGTGGCGTAAATGTCAGTCCGGAACTTCAGGCAGTCGCCCGTGCCCACAACGCCACTGTGCAGCAGATTGCCCTGGCCTGGCTGGTGCAGCAAAAACGGGTTATCACGATTCCTATGTCCGGCAACCCTGCACATCAGGCCGACAATCTGGCCGCGGGGGAGATTGTGCTGAGCGAGGCTGAAATGGCCGCGCTTGGCTGAAAATAGAAACACCCACTAGCGATTACTGTACGCTTCAATTTCACTGGAGGATTTTATGTCAACCCAATCCCTGCGCGTCGGCGTCATCGGCGCGGGCGCCAACACACGCACCAAACACATCCCCGGACTCCAGGCTATCAACGGCGTGGAAGTGGTAAAAGTCTGCAACCGCACGCAAGAATCGGGCCAACGGGTGGCCGCGGAACTGGGCATCCCTGAAGTGGTGACCGATTGGCGGGATGTAATCTATGACTCTACCCTCGACGCGATAGTCATCGGGACCTGGCCCTATATGCACAAAATTTTGACGGTGGCCGCCCTGGAAGCGGACAAGCACGTGATGTGCGAAGCCCGTATGTCCATGAACGCAACTGAGGCGCGGGCCATGTACGAAGCCGCCCGTCTGCGTCCCCACCTGACCGCGCAGATCGTCCCGTCGCCCTATAGCTTGCGAGCAGACAGAACGATCCAGCGGCTGCTGGCCGAGGGCTGGCTGGGGGATCTGCTGGCTGTGGAGATTCGCGCGGGCAACGAATTTGTGGAAGAAAAGGGCGCGCCCCTGCACTGGCGACACGACAAAGACCTGAGCGGTCTGAATATTATGAGTATGGGCATCTGGTACGAAGCACTTATGCGTTGGGTGGGGGTGGCGCAGCGGGTGACAGCCACAGGCAAGACATTTGTGACGACGCGCCTGGACAGCACAGGTCGCCTGCGCGAGGTCCGTATTCCCGATCACATCGACATTTTGGCCGATCTGGCCTGTGGCGCATCAGCCCACATTCAGGTCAGCAGCGTCACCGGTCTGGCCGGGTCGCCCTCGGCCACCCTCTACGGCAGCGAAGGAACCCTGCGCTTTGTGGATGGCAAGCTGCTCGGCGGCAAGCGGGGGGACAGCGGATTGACCGAAATCGACATTCCCGCGTCCGAGGCGGGCGCGTGGCGGGTGGAGGAAGAGTTTGTCAACGCCATCCGCGGCCAGGAAAGCATCACCCACACGGACTTTCTGACCGGCGTCAAATATATGGAATTCACCGAAGCAGTGAATATCAGTCTGGCAGAAGGCCGCAGCATAGCGCTGTAAATGTGGGAAGAACTACTCTCCCACGAATTCTGCTGGACTGTGTGTGCGATTCTGTACTGTATCGGGGGAGAGGAAAGAAGGCCGGGCGCTGATGCACGGGAAACACACAGCACTTTCCCGCGCATCAGCGCCCAATCCCAATGGCTATCGTCCCCGCCTCTCGTTGCCCCGCTTGAAATTGCCTGTGGCTCGTTGCAGCAGCGCCTGCACATCCTCCTCAAATTCGGCTGCGCCCAGTTGAGACAGCAACTTCTCTCCCCGGCTGCCGCCCAATGTTATCACGCAGCGCCCTTCCCAAAAGATGCGCAAGACGCCGCCTTTGTGAGCCTGATAGCTGAATGTTTCGTTTCCCAAATGGTGACTCTTTCCTCACAGGCGGCGTCTATTGGCCGCGAAGATGGGGCACATATACCACCCGTTGGGGATAGAGACTGAAATAGACATTGTCCTGCTGCAAGAGCGCATCCAGCGTTGCCCCCATATCGGCCACGGGCGGCGCGCTGCCGTCAAAGAAATGTTGCGCTTTCTGCCAGACCCGCTCTCCCGCGCGGCGTCCCACATCCCGCCCCTGCACGTCCCCTTGGATAAAATGGATGCCCCCATAGCGGCGGGAAAAACCGGCTTCGTCCGCGGCCTGGGTGAACGTATCCCAGTAAAGCAGCACCGAGCGGCTGGGCGCTTCGTTCAGCTCCGCGGGGGACTTGCCCGCGCCGTAGAGATAATAGGCCCCGAAATTGTCACTGCCGGTAAAACCGCGCAGCACAACCGCCGCGGCCGCGCTGAACGCGCTGTGGCCGGAGACAAATTCGGCAAAGGCAGGCGTGACAAAACATTCGGTCTGGTAAGGCTTCCACTGCTCGCCCAGAATCGTCTGTGTCCCCGAATAGGGGCCGCCCCAGGCCACGATCTCCTGGCCCGCAAAAAGGTTGTGGATGGCCGTAATTGGCCGCACCGAATCGAAGATGCGCTTGAGCTTCCAGGCGATAATCCCCCCGTCCATTGTGGCGTTGTTGACAGCCAGAAAGAGCTTGGCGTCTTCGTCGATGCCGTGGGCATCCCGGAAGGAGACAAATTGGGAAAAGAGCGCCCAGTGCCCGGGAGGAAATTCGGTGGAAGGACCGTCGGCCCAGTATTGGGAGATGGCCTTGGCGTAGTCATCCAGATTAGCACTGTAGCTGATAATCTCCTGGGCTTGGAGGGTGAATTCCGGCGACGGGTAGCGGATCGGCCCACTGGTCGAAGTGATCACTGGGCCGTCGTCCAGGGCAAAGGGCGTGACCAGCCCCCAGTGGGGGCCAATGTATGTTTGGGTGATGAGACTGCCGCTGAGACAGACGCCCTGCTGATTGCCGTTGGCCGTGCGCAGAGGCTGCCAGTGGTTCAAGTCGTTCAGCGTGTCCGGCGTGTTGACAGGCTGGTAGCCCGTGGTGTCGGCGTAGCCGCCCAGTTGATTGGAGCCGTCATCACGCCGGTAGAAGAGGACAACCGCGCCGGCCAGGTTGCCGATCCCTTCTGGCGTGGAAGGGTCAGTTGTCACAATTCCGGGATCGTATTTGAGCACATCCGCCATTTTGGAGTCGAAGGTGCGCACACGGTCGGGAAAAAGATCGGCCAGCACCCGATATGCTGCATAGCTTACGGCGATACTCTTGTTTTCTAACGTGCGTTCGGCCAGGGGCTGGCGAAAACGAGCGCCCAGCAGCGTGCCCACCGCGGTGCCGTCGTACTGGCTCCACGCCTCGTACTGGGCTGTATGCACCATCGCCAGTATCCGGGCTACCATCGGTGGGCCGGGCGGTTTGGCGCGGATCGCGTCCAGGGCCACATTGTCCCAGAAGAGAATCATATTGTCCCGCGCCACGGCGGGGTCAACGGCCACGGGCAGATAGCCCGCCGGCACATCTGCAAGAATATCTCTGGAAATATCGGTGGGAATATCTGCGGGGATGTCCGTTGAAGTGCCTGTGGGCACAGGTGCCTGGGCTGTGGCAGTAAAACGGCCAGCCAATTGCAGCGCGGCAAACAGTGCCAGCGCGATGCCAATCTGCGTAATGACAAGTCTGACTTTTCTCACAAGCGTATCCCCTTCGATTGAATTCTTACCGCGAGAGCCAGATGGAAACTTCTGGACAGTTGTCTCCAGGCATTCGGCTCTCAGAATGCAAACGTCCCTGTACTGGCTAGTACGAGGGACGTTTGACATCGTTGTCTATGCACCAGATGGCGGCTATGCGTCTGTCACACAACCCTCAGATGCGTTGGAGACCGATTTGATGTATTTCCACAGCACGCCGCTGGAGGCCCGGTAGGCTGGCTGCTGCCAGGCGGATCGCCGACGGGCGATCTCCGCGTCGACCACTTCCAGCACCAGCCGGTTGTTGTCGGCGTCGATGGTAATCGTATCCCCGTTCTGCACCAGCGCCAGCAGGCCGCCCTCCTGGGCTTCTGGCGTAATGTGGCCGACGACAAAGCCGTGGGTTCCGCCGGAGAAGCGGCCATCGGTGATGAGCGCCACGCTTTTGCCCAGGCCCACACCCATAATCGCAGAGGTGACGGAAAGCATTTCGCGCATTCCCGGCCCGCCCTTTGGCCCCTCGTAGCGGATGACAACGACGTGGCCCGCCTGTACTTCCCCGCTCTGGATGCCCGCCAGCGTCTCTTCTTCCGAATCGTAGCAGACTGCCGGCCCGCTGAATTTTGTCCCTTCTTTGCCGGTGATTTTTGCCACCGCGCCCTGCTCGGCCAGGTTGCCGTAGAGGATTTGCAGATGGCCGGTGGCCTTGATGGGCTGGCTGACGGGCATAATGACTTTTTGTCCCGCGGCCAGATCGGGCACACTCTCCAGATTCTCGGCCAGAGTTTTGCCTGTGACAGTCATACAGTTCCCGTCCAACAGCCCTTCCCGCAGCAGGAGTTTCTGCACTGCGGGCACGCCGCCCACCGCGTCCACATCTTCCATCACATATTTCCCGCTGGGTTTCAGATCGGCCAGCAGAGGCGTGCGGTTGGAGACCTCCTGAAAGTCGTCGATGGTCAGGGGGATGCCGGCGGAGCGGGCAATGGCAAGCAGATGCAGGACCGCGTTCGTGGATCCGCCCAGGGCCACAGCCACAGTAATCGCGTTCTCAAAGGCTTGCCGGGTCATAATGTCCAGGGGTTTCAAGTCCAGTTCCAGCAGTGTGCGGATGGCCGCGCCAGCCTCGGCGCATTCCCGCTCCTTGCCCTCGCTGGTGGCCGGATAGGAGGAACTGTAGGGCAGGCTCATCCCCAGGGATTCGATGGCCGACGCCATTGTATTGGCCGTGTACATTCCACCGCACGCGCCCTCGCCGGGGCAGGCATTTTGCAGCACTGCCTTCAGTTCAGCTTCGTCGATGTCCTTGGCCAGAAATTGACCGTAGGCTTCAAAGGCCGAAACGATGTCCAGTTTTTTGCCGTCCAGAATGCCGGGACGAATGGTTCCGCCGTAGATCATCAGGCTGGGCCGGTTGATCCGGGCCATGGCCATCAGCACGCCGGGCATATTCTTGTCGCAGCCGGGCAGGGAGATGTTGGCGTCGTACCACTGCGCGCCCATCACTGTCTCGATGGAGTCAGCGATCACATCCCGCGACACCAGCGAGTACTTCATTCCTGATGTGCCCATACTGATGCCGTCGCTGACGCCGATGGTGTGGAAGACCAGCCCGACCAGTCCGGCCTCGTCCACACCGATCTTTACCCGGCGGGCCAGCGCGTTCAGGTGCATATTGCAGGTGTTGCCGTCCCAGCCCATACTGGCAATGCCCACCTGGGCTTTCTTCATATCTTCGTCGGTCAGGCCCACGCCGTAGAGCATTGCCTGGCTGCCCACCTGGGACTGCACTTGCGTCAGGTGGCTGCTGTATTTGTTGAGTTTGGCCGCGGTGGCGGTGGCTCCGTTCGTACCTGCCATGGGGGTTCTCTCCTTTTTTGGGTTTGTGCAAGGGGTATTATCAAAAGTTCATTGCAGTATAGCAGAAAGCCATCTTTGGGGCACGTAGTAGTGATAATGGGATTGGGCCTTTGCTGTCATCGCCTTAGTATTACAACGAGACTTCGTATTTTTGGACGCTGATAAACGCAGATTTGCGCTGATCCTCACAATTTGATCTGCGTTTATCAGCGTGCATCAGCGTCCTATTTCTCAAAGTCTCGTTGTAGTATTA
>JAHBVF010000028.1 GCA_019637685.1 Caldilineaceae bacterium
CATGTTCAGCAGTCGCCATTTCGCCTTAGGCTTCTTCAAAATTATCGAAACGACAGTATCCATAGCTAACTCCTCTTGTTTGCTTGGCGATGGTTCATTACCTCCAGTCTACAAACATTTGGAGTTTTTTGCTCTCTCGACTTTTGAAAAGCCCTGGCGCTGCTTTCAGCTTCGTTGACACGTTTCCAGCCCTGTGTTACCCTGACATACAGTATATTTTGCGAGTATATTTTGCGCTTCAGACGTATAAATATTTGCCTGCCTTTGTCAACCCTCACCTTTTCGATTCTAGCGTTTACAACCCACAACCCAAGGAGGAAGTTCCATGACAGTACGTCCTTCGTCAGCAAAGGTCTCCCTGCGAGTCCTTGTGCTGGCCCTACTTCTCATCGCAGCGCTGGTGCTGGCTGCCTGCGGCAACAACGAGCCAGCCGCGCCCACGGCCGCTGAACCGGCTGCCCCCGCCCCCGCCGAAGCCGCGCCGGCCCCCGCGGCCGAAAAACCCGCCGAAGCAGCCGCCCCCACCGCCGAACCTGTGGCTGAAGAAGAACCGGCACTCGGCTCCACCCTCATCGGCGAGATCGAAGGCCCGCAGATTGTCACCGATGAAGCTGCCTTTCCCACCAGCTTTGCCGAAGCACCCATGCTGGCCGAGATGGTGGCCGCTGGCACATTGCCCGCCGAAGCTGACCGCCTGCCCGTGGCCAGCGATCTGCTGGTGATTGAGCCGGTCCACGAAATTGGCAAGTATGGCGGCACCTGGCGGCGTGGCTTCACCGGCCCCTCGGACGGCCAGAACGGCCACCGCGTGGCTGGCGGCGATCGCCTGCTCTTCTGGAAGTCTGACGGCTTCCCGGAGATGACGCCCAACGTAGCCAAGAGTTGGGAAGTCAGCGAAGACGGCACAGAGATCACCCTCCACCTGCGCGAAGGCATGAAATGGTCAGACGGTTCGCCCCACACCACCGCCGACTATATGTTCTGGTATGAGCATATGTACCAGAACGAGGAATTGGTTCCTGTGCGCTCGCCCTTCTTCAACATCGACGACGGCGCCAAGATGGAAGCACTGGACGACTACACCCTCAAGTTCAGCTTCCCCTTTGCCAACAGCCTCTTCCTGGAAGTGCTGGGCAGTTCTGTGAATGTCTTCGGCGGCCACGCCATCTATGGCGCAACCGCGATGGGCGGCGTCGCCCCCGCTGCCTACATGCAGCAGTTCCATCCCGATTTTGTGGACCAGGCAGACCTGGACGCGCTGGTAGCGGCAGAGGGCTTTGACAACTGGGTGAATCTGTTCAAGGACAAGAACACCTGGCAGCGCAATCCCGATCTGCCTGTTATCACCCCCTGGAAGACTGAAGTGCCTATCACCACCGACAATTGGGTGCTGGTGCGCAATCCCTACTACTTTGGCGTGGACACCGCGGGCAACCAACTGCCCTATATCGACCGCATCAGTATGACTCTGGCCGAGAATCTGGAAGTCCTCAACCTGCGCGCCATTGCCGGTGAGTACGATTACCAGGCCCGTCACATCAGCCTGGCCAACCTGCCGGTGCTGCTGGAGAACGCCGAAGCGGGCGATTACACCGTCCGTCTGGACCCGGCCCAACACGGCGCGGACGCGGGCATTCAGGTCAACCAGAGCTACCGGGGCGACGAAGAGATCGCCAAATGGCTGCAAAACGCTGACTTCCGCCGGGCGCTTTCCCTGGGCATTGACCGGGACGCCATCAACGAAGTCATCTTCCTGGGCATCGGCAAGCCTGGCTCGGCCGTCGTGGCGGAAAGCTCGCCCTTCAGCCCCGGCCCGGAATACCGCCAACTCTGGTCTACGCTGGACGTGGCCAAAGCCAACGAAATGCTGGACGCCATCGGCCTGACCGAGAAGGACGCGGAGGGCTACCGGCTGCGCACGGACAACGGCGAACGGCTGATGATCGAGGTCAACCCCATCCCCGCCTTCATCCAGTTCACTGCCATCGCCGAGATGATCAAAGAGGACTGGCAGGAGATTGGCATCTTCCTCAATCTGGTGGAGCAGGAACGGGGTCTGGTGGAGCAGCGCCGAGCCTCCAATGAATTGCAGACCTTCTTCTGGCAGAACGACGGCACCGACGAGCTGTACCTCTATCCGTATCACGCCCTGCCTGTGGCTAACACATCGGGCACGGGTCCCGGCTACGGTGACTGGTACTCCTCCGGCGGCACGGCTGGCGTCGCGCCCGATCCGGATGGCTCGGTGGCGAAGGTGCTGGATATGTTCTCCACCGGCCTGAAGGCCACGCCGGAAGAGCGTATCGCCATCGGCCAGGAAATCTGGAAGATTATCACCGACGAAGTGTGGACTATCGGCACAGTCGGCCAGTCCGGTGCGTTTATGGGCGTGCGTGTGGCCAAGAACAATATGGGCAATCTGCCCACCCGCCAATTCAACATTCAGGCCGGGCAGACACCCAACATCAGCCGCCCCGCCACGTTCTACTTTATGGACGCGGGGAACTAACGAACGCAGTGCGTGGGGTGTTGTGCGTGAACGGGTAGGGGTGCAAAGCCGGTTGGTCACGATTTCTTGTAGAGATTGAAGCAGAAAACGTGAAATCGGCGGCACTGGTTCACCCACTACGCATTACGTAAGAACGCAGTTGATTGGAAAAGTAGTTTTTCAATGACAGGATGGCAGCGCGGACCCCAAAGCCGCCTTGCCATCCTGTCGTCTTGTCGGGTAGAATTGCTATTGCTTGTAGGGCGAACGAACTGTTCGCTCGTCGCCGGGCGAACAAACTGTTCGCCCTACAATTAGGGACACGCCTTCCCGTGCCAACACACAATCCCCACCCTATTCATTTTGGTTTTTGTCTGCCCATCTTTGCCGCCCCCGGTGTACACCATTTCCGCACGCCCAACTATCCCCGCCTGGACGCGGCCACAACCTTAACAACAGGCCAGCGGGCCGAGGAACTGGGCTTCGACGATCTCTGGGTGGCGGATCATCTGATGCTGGGCCAGGAGAACGCCATTCTGGAAGGCTGGACGACCCTGGCCGCGTTGGCTGGCAGCACCAGCCGCGCTGGACTGGGGATAATTCACCAGGCCCACTTTTTCCGCCAACCCGCGCTGGCCGCCAAAATGATGGCGACGCTGGACCAGATCAGCGGCGGGCGTTTCATCTTTTTCGCTGATCCCGCTTTTGGCAAAGCCGAACACCTGGCCTATCAGTTGCCCTATCCCGAAGACGCGTCCGAACGCATCGCCCGCACAGTGGAAGGGGTGGAACTGGCCTTGGCTCTGTGGGATTCCGCGGAGCCAATCACATTTGACGGTCAATTTTATGGGGTAAAAAATGCCACCTGCACCCCATTGCCCCTGCAACAGCCCCATCCGCCCGTCTGGTTTGGCGAGGCCCATCCGGACACGCTGGCCGCCTGTGCCCGCCTGGGCCAGGGCTGGAACAGCGTGCCCGTGGGGTTGGCCGAAATGAAGACCCGGCTGGCCGCCCTTTCCGCGGCTTTCTCCGCGGTGGGGCGGGATCTGTCGGAGATCACCCGCAGCTACGAAACACAGATTCTCATCGCACCCGATCGGGCCAGCCTGCGTCGACAATTGCAGGCGATGGCCGATCTGACACCGGAAGCCCCCGCCGCAGAAATGGCCGCCTATCTTTCCGGCGCAACCGAGACGCTTCCCCAAAGCTTGACCAAAAGTTACATTTTGGGCACGCCCGATGAAGTGACCAGACAAATGCAGGCCTATGTGGACGCGGGCGTCAACCATTTTATGCTCTGGTTTATGGACGCGCCCGACGACGCAGGGATGGAACTGTTTATGCGAGAGGTTGCGCCGCGGTTCAAGCCATAAACCACAAAGACTCAAAGACACAAAGAACAGCAGGATTTTTTTCTTTGTGTCTTCATGCCTTTGTGGTGAGATTTTGAGCCAGGAGTTTTCACCCGAAGGAGTTTCGTATGGACTTAGGATTACGCGGCCAGGTGGCTGTCGTCGTGGGCGGTGCGAACGGGATCGGCAAAGCCATTGCCCATTCCTTTGCCGGGGAAGGGGCCAAAGTGGCGGTGCTGGACCGCAGCCCAGAGGTGGACGCGGTGGCCGGGGAACTCGGCGCGGGCCATCTGCCCCTGCAAGTGGATGTGACCGATTATCCCGCGCTGCAAGCCGCCGCGGCCCGCATCGAAACCGAACTCGGACCGGTGGCCCACGTCGTCGTGACGGTCGGCATCGATTCTGGCAAAGGCGGGTTCCCCTTCTGGAATCTGGAGCCGAGCGATTGGGCACGGGTCTATACCGTCAATGTGCAGGGCGTGGTCAACACTGCCCACGCCTTCTACGCGCCGATGATCGAACGTCGGGCAGGCACGTTCCTCTTCTTCTCGTCCGTGGCCGGGCTGACCGGCTCCCAGACCGACCCGCCCTACAGCGCGTCCAAAGCCGCGATTGTCAACTTTACCCAATGCGCGGCCAAAGACTTCGCGCCGTATAACATCCGGGCCAACGCCATCGCGCCGGGAATGGTACACACACCGCTCCAGCAGAAAGTCTACGCCCTGGCCACCGCGGGGATGCCCGATAACGAGCGGCCCACCTACGACGAATGGTGCGACACGAAAATCAAGCGCCTGGCCCCCCTGGGCCGGATGGTGGACCCGGAGGAAATCGGCGCGTACGCGGCCTATCTGGCCTCGGAGCACGCCCGCAACGTCACCGGCCAGGTGCTCAGTGTGGACGGCGGCTGGGTGATGCACTGGTAGGGCAAATTGCGGATTGCTACGGATGCTCTTATGAATTGGTACCTGGCCGGTAAAATTATTGTTGTATGCGCAAGAAAGCGGAAACTCTATGTATACACGGATTAGAAGGAACACGGATAGCTCTGTATTCTAATCCGTGTATACAAATTCTTCTTTGGCACTGGCCACGCCAGGTCAGGTCCGTGGAGACGAAATGACAGCGAGGGGAGAACGATGACACAAGAAATTGAACGAAACAGCGCTGGTTTGCCAGTCCGCGAGTTGGGCAAAACCGGTTTAAAGGTATCGATCATTGGTTTTGGGGGCGGTCATTACGTGCGACCCCATCTGGACGAACAGGCCTCCGTGGGCCTGGTCCGCGCGGCCATCGACGCGGGTGTGGACTTTATGGACACAGCCTGGGAGTATCACAACGGCGAATCCGAGCGGCGGATGGGCATTGCCCTCAAAGGCCGGCGGGACAAAGTAACGCTGATGACCAAAGTTTGCGCACGGGATCGCAGTACCGCGGAGGCGCAGTTGCACGACAGTCTGCGCCGTCTGCAAACCGATGTAATCGATGTCTGGCAGTTCCACGAAGTCAACTACGACAACGACCCCGAATGGATTTTCCGGGCCGAAGGGGCGATTGAAGCCGCGCTGGCCGCGCGCCAGGCTGGCAAAATCCGCTTCATTGGCTTCACCGGCCACAAAAGCCCCCACATCCTGCAAAAAATGCTGGATCAGGACTTTGCCTGGGACACCTGCCAGTTTCCGGTCAACATTCCCGACGCCCACTACCGCAGTTTTCAGAAAGAAATTTTGCCCGAAGTGAACCGCCGGGGCATCGGCGTCATCGCCATGAAAAGCCTGGGCGGGGCCGGCCAAATGATCGCTTCGCTGGGCCTGACCGCGCAGCAGTGCCGCCGCTACACTCTTTCCCAGCCGGTCAGCACACTTGTGTGTGGTATTGAATCGATGGAAAACTTGCAGCAGGACGTGGAGATCGCCCGTACATTCACGCCTATGCCCGCCGCGGAGCAGGAGCGGCTGCGGGCCGCGGTCTACGAAGAGGCCACCGATGGCCGTCACGAGTGGTTCAAGAGCAACCAGCGCTTCGATTCCCAATACCACCGGGACCAGCACGGGTTTATGCCGGTTGGTCAACTATAGCAGTCACCTATGCGGTTCGCCGTCTGACGTCCGCCGTCAATCAACAGGAGAAAAAGAAGTGGCCGAAAATCCCCCTGTAGACACCGAGCAGTGGCTCCACGTCTACGAACAAATGTACAAAATTCGCGCGTTCGAAAACGCGACGAATGATCTCTATTTGAGCGCCAAAATGCCCGGTCTGGCCCATCTTTACATCGGTGAGGAAGCCGTGGCCGTGGGCGTCTGCGAAGCGCTCAACCGGGACGATTACATCACCAGCACCCACCGGGGCCACGGCCATTGCCTGGCCAAAGGCGCGCAGATCGACCGGATGTTTGCCGAATTGTTGGGCAAAGAGGCGGGCTATTGTCGGGGCAAAGGCGGCTCCATGCACATCGCCGACCAGGAGACAGGCAATCTGGGTGCCAACGCGATTGTGGGCGGCAGCGCGGGCATTGCCACCGGCGCGGCGATGTCTATCAAAATGCGCAGCAGCGGCCAGGTAGCTGTCTGCTTCTTTGGCGACGGCGCGCTGGGCCAGGGATTGTTCTATGAATGTGCCAATATGGCCGCGCTCTGGAAGCTGCCGGTGATTTATGTGGTCGAGCACAATCTCTACGGCGAATACACCCACCACACCGAAACCATAGCGGGCGACATCCTCACCCGTGCCCAGGGCTTTGGCCTGCACGCTGTCGAAGTGGACGGCCAGGACGTGCGCGCTGTGATGGATGCGACCGCCGAACTGGTGGCGCGTGCGCGCAGCGGCGAGGGGCCGAGTCTGCTGCTCTGCCACACCTACCGCTTCCACGGCCACCACGTGGGCGACATCAACCGGGCCTATTACCGCAGCCCGGAGGAAGAAGCCGAATGGAAGACCGAGCGCGACCCCCTCAACCTCCTCTCCGACTGGCTGACCGCTGAAGTCGGCGTCGAGCAGCAGGTCATCGACCAAATTGTATCGACTGTTACCGGGGACGTGCAGACGGCTGTCGATTTTGCCCTCAACGCTCCCTATCCCAGCCCCGACGAGGTGACCAGCCATGTCTTCGCTTAACCCAACTATCAGCAACTCTGTCAGCGCACCCGGCGTGCGCGAGATCACCTTTGGCCAGGCCATCAACGAGGCCATTGCCGAAGAGATGCGCCGGGACAACCGCATTTTTGTCATCGGCGAAGATGTGGCCGAGGCCGGCACACCCTTCAAAGTTCTGCTCGGTCTGGTGGACGAGTTCGGCCCGGATCGGATTATCGATTCGCCCATCTCCGAGGCAGGCATCGCGGGCATCGGCGTGGGCGCGGCCATGACCGGGATGCGCCCGATTGTGGACATTATGTTCGGCGACTTCACCACACTGGTGATGGACCAGATGGTCAACCAGGCCGCCAAAATCCACTATATGTCCGGCGGCAAGCTGAAAGTGCCCATGGTGCTACGCACCACACTGGGGGCCACTCGTCGCTCCGCGGCCCAGCACAGCCAATCCCTGCACGCCTGGCTCAGCCACGTGCCCGGACTGAAAGTCGCCATCCCCGCCACCCCCTACGACGCCAAAGGGCTGATGAAAGCCGCCATCCGCGACGAAAACCCCGTGGCGATCTACGAGGACAAGCTCTCCTATCCAATCAAAGGGCCGGTCCCCGAAGAGGAGTATATTATTCCGCTGGGTGTGGCCGAGGTGAAGCGCACAGGCGAGGACATTACGTTTGTGGCGACCAGTTCGATGGTCTACGTGGCGCTGGCCGCGGCGGAGAAGCTGGCCGCAATCGGCATCAGCGCCGAAGTGATAGACCCACGCACGACCGCGCCCCTGGACACAGAGGCTCTCATCGCTTCTGCCAAAAAGACCAGCCGGGTGATTGTCATCGACGAAGGCTACCAGCAGTATGGCGTCACCGGCGAGATGGCGTCGGTCATCGCCGATGGGGCCTTCTACTGGCTGGACGCGCCGGTCAAACGGATGGGCGCGATGCACGTGCCTATCCCCTTCTCTCCTGTCCTGGAAGATCAAACGGTCCCCACGGCAGAGCAGGTGGTGGAAATGGCAAAAATGTTGTGTGGGAAGGTTTAGCGAGCAGGATGCCTGACGAATTCGCCATGGACGAAATACCCACTTCCACCCGCTGGCTCTTCCCAGAATATAACTTCGACCGTATGACCGCGGAGGAGTTTTTTCCGGTCATCGTCGAACGTATCCTGAATCGGGGTTCGTGGGCAGAGATCCGTTGGCTGCTTGGCCGCTATGGCAAGGAACGCATCGCGGCTTGGGTACAGCGTCACGGCTACCGGCGGCTGGACAAACGGGCGTTGCACTACTGGTGCTGGATGCTGGAAATTCAGGAGGTGCATAAACCACCCTGGGAAACAGAGCCGCAGGCCATCCAATGAATCACGAACTGTACTGGGACGCGCTGGCGGAAAAGACGCGACAGGTCTTTCACTCTCTTGCCAAATTGCCCCTGCCCTCCCACTTCTATCTGGCCGGCGGAACTGGATTGGCACTTCAGATCAACCATCGCATTTCGTATGATCTGGACTTCTTTACCGCCGATCCAGTGCTTAGCCCGGCTGGGCGTTCGATCCTGCAAGAGCAGTTGAACGCTCTATCGGATGTGACATTCCGCCACGAGTCCGACGGCCAATTGTACACTGTCGTGCAGGGGGTGGAGGTGAGCTTTCTCTTTCAGCATCACCCCCTTCTCTTTCCTATCCGGGAGGCGGAGGGAATCAACGTAGCCGATCCAATTGATATTGGATTGATGAAATTGGCCGCTGTGAAAGATCGGGGCACGCGTCGGGATTTCGTCGATCTTTACTGTTTGCGTGAGACAGCGCCGCTCTCCCTTTTGTTCGATCTGATCCCGCGCAAGTTTTACGACCGACCCGATTTTGCTGTTCATCTGGCCTACGCGTTGAGTTATTTCGAGGACGCCGAGCAGGATCCGCGCCCCTTGGAGATGCGAGCAGCAGCAGAATGGGCAGCCATAAAAGAATACTGCTTAGACGGTTCAAGACTGCTTTCTCAGATGAATGCGGGTCTTGCTCCGCCAAAACCATCGTAATTCGATTGAGGAAATTCTTATGCCCAAAGAAGTCATAATGCCCGCCCTGGGGATGGCCCAGGAGACCGGCGAACTCCTGCGCTGGTTTGTAGAGGAAGGCGCAACCGTCAAGGCCGGTGAGCCGTTGATGGAAGTCGCCACGGACAAAGTGGACGAGACAATCGAGGCCACAGCCAGCGGTGTGCTGGCTGGCGTGTTGGCCAAAGCTGGCGATGATGTTCCCGTAGGCCAGGTGATCGCGTATATTCTGGCTCCGGGGGAAACGGCACCCCTCCCCAGCCCTCCCCGCGGCGGGGAGGGAGCAGATTCGGGGAAGGCGAAGACCACTCCTCCCGACGCTGCTCCCCTTCCTCAAAGTGAAGGGGGGGCCGGGGGTGGGGGTGTTCTCGCCAGCCCTGTGGCCGCGCGCATGGCCGCGGAACACGGCATCGATCTGGCCGCGGTCCCGGCCAAAGGGGGACGCGTTCAGAAAGAGGATGTGGCTGCCTATTTGGAAAGTCAGAAAGCTACGCCCGCGGACGGCCGAGTGCTGGCCTCTCCCAAAGCCCGGCGGCTGGCCGAAGAAAAAGGCGTGGAACTCTCCGCCATCAGCGGCAGTGGACCCGACGCCGCGGTGTTGGCCGCGGATGTGGAAAACTGGGAACCCCTCCCCAGCTCTCCCCAGTTTGGGGAGGGAGCAGATCAGGCGCGGTCAATGGCGGCGACAGGCTCGGAGATTTCCATCTCTCGCGGCTGGCAGGTGATGGCCCAGCGCTTGACCGAAAGCTGGACGACTGTCCCCCACTTCTATCTGGTGCGGGAGGTGGACGCGGGCGCGTTGCAGGCGTGGCGTACCCAGGCACTGGCCCGCTCGGACGTGAAAATCACCGTCAGCGACCTGCTGGTGAAAGTGACTGCGATTGCCCTGTCCCGCCATCCGCGGGTCAACGCCAGTTGGATAAACGGGAAGATCGTCGCCAATCCGTCGGTCAATCTGGGCTTGGCCGTGGCTGTGGAGGATGGACTGCTTGTGCCTGTGCTGCCCGGAGCGGAAGGGTTGGGGCTGCGGGAGATCGCATCCCAGCGGGCCGGGCTGGTGGAACGGGCGCAGACGGGCAAACTGGCGCTGGCCGACCTGAGCGGCGGCACCTTCACCATCAGCAATCTGGGAATGTTCGGCGTGGACGCCTTCAACGCGATTGTCAACCCGCCCCAGGCCGCGATTCTGGCCGTGGGCAAAATCGCCGATCGGGTGGTGGCCGTGGACGGTCAGCCCGCGGTGCGCCCGATGCTGACGCTGACGCTCTCCTGCGACCACCGGGTGGTGGACGGCGCACGCGCGGCCCGTTTCCTGGACGAACTGGCCGGGCTGATCGAAGACCCGTTGCGAGCGCTGGAATAAAGAAGAATGAGTCCACTGCAAAAAGGTCAATTTCACCGCGGAGTCGCAGATGGCGCGGAGGCAATGCGGCGAGATTCAGGAGAAAAACGCCGCGAACCTTCGCGTTCCCCGCGACTCCGCGGTGGGTTTAGAGGTTTTTTGCAGTAGAGTCAGAAGAATGGAACGCGGATGACGCGGATTTGACGGATGACCGCGGATTCAAACTGGGCGGTGTCGGCAAACACTTCTGCATTTTTTTATCCGCGCTGATCCGCTCAATCCGCATCATCCGCGTTCTATCCGCTGAAAAGGAATAATTATGCTACTTGGCTATTCATTGTGGGGCATGCCCGATGTGTCGATTGATGTATCCCTGCCCCATCTGGCGGGGGTGGGCTACGACGCGGTGGAGATTGTCGTTTTGCCCCGTTTCTCCACGGCGCTGACAAAAATGGACGCGGCGGAACGGCAGCGCATCCCCGGCCTGCTCAAAAGCCACAGGCTGACCCTCTCCGCTGTCAACTATTACACGGCCCTGCTGGAACCGGACCCGACCATCTGGGCTGGTCATCTGGCCGCCATCAAAGAGACAATCGATCTGGCCGTGGATTGGGCGCAGGGGGACGAGCCGCCGGTTGTCATCAGCGGCGTGGGTGGCAGTCCCGGCGAGCTGCCGGCGCGGATGGTCGAAGTCATCGACCGGGCCGGTGCGATTGCCGAACACGCGACCCAGCGGGGCGTTGTCGTGGCCCTGGAACCCCACATCGGCGCGGCCATCGAGACGCCTGATCTGATGGCAGAGGTTCTGGACCAAATTGACTCGCCCGCGATTCGGGTCAACTTCGACATCAGCCACTTCAATGTGATGGGTATTCCCATCGAAGAATCCGTGGCGAAGATGCTGCCCTACACCGCCCACACCCACGTCAAAGACGAGCGGGGGCGCACGCCGGACTACGAATATGTGGTCCCAGGCGAGGGCGAGTTTGATTACGTGGCCTATTTGCAGGCGATGAAGCGGGGCGGCTACGCGGGTGTCGTCTCTGTGGAGATCAGTTTTATGGTCCAGCGCCGGGCGGGCTACGATCCCCTGGCGACCGCGGCCATTTCTTATGATGTGATCGCTCCGGCTTTTGAAAAGGCCGGGGTTCAACGGGTCTGATCAGTTGGAAGCTTCAGAAGTTTGACTCGACTTTTTCTGAAAAGTCGAACTTCTCACCGAAGGAGATGTCTATGCACAGCGAACAACGGGCACGTGCCGCTCGCCGTCTGGCCCAGGACGGCATTGAACACGCGCTTTTTGCCAGCCCCCTCAGCGTGCGCTGGCTCACTGGGCTGGATGTGCCCGGCGGGTCCGCGGAGAACCCGGCCCTGCTCTGGTACGAACAGGGCGACTTTACCCTGCTGGTGGAGGATGGCTTTGCTGCCCAAGCCGCGGCTTTTGGTACGCAGAAGGGCTGCCACGTGCGGGACTATCTGGGCTACACCATTCAGCAGCCCATCGACCGCGCGGGCAAGCTGGCCCAGTTGCTGGCCGAAGTGGCCGAGGCGGGTCTGGCTGACACGGATGTGATTGGCGTAGAGACCCAAAGCCTTTCGCTGAACCTCTGGTGGGCGATACGCCGTCTGCTCCCTGGCGGCTATGATCTGACGCCTATCGACGGCTGGCTGGAACCCCTGCGCGCGGTGAAAACCGCCGAAGAAATCGCCACCATCCGCGAGGGCTTCCGGCTGACCGACATCGGCCACATGGCAGGACGGGCGGCTGTGCAGGCAGGCGCCCGGGAGATCGATGTCTGGACTGCCGTGCAGAGCGCGGTGGAGCAGGCCGCGGGCAAGCGGATGCAACTGGGCAACGACTGTATCGTCGGCCACCGCCCCACCAACAATATCGGCGGCCCGCCTGCTGATCTCGAAATCCGCGCGAATGATTCCTTTATTCTGGATTTAAGCGTCATTCACAAGGGCTACTGGACCGACAGTTGCGCCACCTATTACGCGGGTGAACCCACGGCCCAGCAGGTGACGCTGCACAACTTTGTCGAGGAAGCCCTGGCCTATGCCATTTCATTGGTCAAACCCGGCGCAGTGGCTAAGGAGATCGACCAGAAAGTACGCGGCTTTATGGCGAAGGGTGGCTACGAAGTCTATCCCCACCACACGGGCCACGGCATCGGTCTCACCGGCCACGAAGCCGCCCGCATCGTCCCCTACAACGAGGAGATCATCCAGCCGGGAATGGTGATTATGCTGGAACCGGGCATCTATTTTCCTGGCGTGACGAGCGTGCGTCTGGAGGACGGGCTGCTGGTGACGGAGACGGGCACAGAAGTTTTGAGCGGGCACGACAAGAGTTTGCCATAGGCTGGGATTGGGGACTGGGGATCGGGGACTGGGATTCCTAGTCCCCAGTCTCCGATCCCCAGTCCCACTTGCAGATGACAATTACACAGGAGAATTCTAATTCTATGAACGTATCATTCGATCTATCCGGCAAAGTCGTTATCGTCACCGGCGCGGGGCGGGGGATTGGCAAGTCCATCGCCGAAGCCTGCGCCCAGTTCGGCGCGAATCTGGCCCTGGGCAGCCGCACAGTGGCCGAGTGTGAGGCAACAGCGGCCGATTGCCGCAAATTGGGGGTGAAGGCGCTTGCTTTTCCTCTGGATGTGTCGAAAGTCGCCAGCATCAATACTTTTGTGCAGAGTGTGCTGGACGAGTTTGGCCGCATTGATGTGCTGGTGAGCAACGCGGGGTATAACACGCCCAAACCCGCAATGGACTACACCGAAGAGGAGTTCGATTATATCTCTGACGTGAATTTCAAAGGAGCGTTTTTCATCGCTACAGCGGTGGCCCGGTCGATGATCGAGCGCAATATCGAGGGCAGTATCATTACGATCAGCAGCCAGGCCGGTGTCGTGGGCGGTCCTCTGCGTGCAGTCTATGCGTCGGCCAAAGGCGCGGTGGGCAATATGACCCGCTCTCTGGCCGCGGAGTGGGCGACGAACAAAATTACCGTCAACGCGGTCGCTCCCACCTTCACCCGCACGCCGCTGTTGGAAGAAGCGCTCAAAAACCCGGCCTTTGCCAAAAATCTGGAAAAAGTGCCCATGGGCCGTATTGCCGAGCCAGAGGAGATTGCGGGCGCGGTCGTCTATCTGGCATCGCCCGCGGCGCGGATGGTGACCGGGCAGATTCTGGCCGTGGACGGCGGGTTTACGGCGGTGTAATAGCTGCGGCGTGCTGCGTGCTGCGTAGGTAGGGACGCTCTCGTTTCTGTCGATAACTTGTGGGTTTGTGGTACAACAGCGCCACTTCGCAATTCACCTACGTGTGGTCGACAGAAGCGCCTTAACCGCCACTGCTTGCGTAGCACGCGGCACACAACACGACACACAAAAGCAACGAATCACAGCGAAAGGCTCTCCCCATGTCCTCCAAACTTCGCGCCGCGGTGATTGGCTGCGGCGGCATTGCCAACAACCACGTTTCCGGTTATTTGAACAGTGGGCGCTATGAGATCGTCGGGTTAGCCGATGTCAACCCGGCCGCGATGGCCGAGAAGAACGAACGCCACGGCATCAGCCCCAACCACTATACCGACGCCAGGGAGATGATGGAGAAGGAGCGCCCGGATGTGGTCTCCATCTGTGTCTGGCACGGCGGCCACGCGCCCTGGACGATCGCGGCGGCAGCCTACAGCCCCAAGGCGATCCTGTGCGAGAAGCCAATGGCCGACACAATCGGCAATGCCGAGCAGATGCGCATCGCCTGCCAACGCAACGGCGTGAAGCTGGCGGTTGCCCACCAGCGCCGCTTCCTGCCGGCCTATACCCTGGCGAAAAATCTGATCGCCGAAGGCGCAATCGGCGATGTGCATCTGATCCAGAGTTTTGGCGGCGCAGGACTGCCCAACTACAGCTCCCACCAGACGGATATGTACCGCTATCTGCTGGGCGACCCGGAATGCACGTGGGTGATGGGCAATATCGAGCGCAAGACCGACCAGTACGAGCGCAACACCCGCATCGAAGACGCGGCCATGGCCGTCTTCCAGTTTTCCAGTGGCCCCCGGGCGCTAATCCTCAGCGATCTGATCCCCAATTATTTCCAGGGCGCGCTCATCTTTGGCACAGCCGGGATGATCAATATGACCACCGAAGACCTGCAACTGATGAACGCTTCGACCGGCGGCCAGTGGCAGCGCCACGCGCCGGATGGAAAATTCTTCAAAGTGGCGGACGAGGGCAATCGCTTCGAGTGGCTGGAAGGGGGCGCGGCCCAGGCCGATGAGCTGGCCGATTGGGTGGAAGGCAAAATTGACACCCACCGGGGCCGGGGCGAAAATGGCTTTAAAGCCCTGCAAATGATCCACGCGGTCTACGAATCGGCGCGGATGCACGAAAAGGTGGTGATGCCCATGCAGACCCGGCTCAATCCCCTGGACCTGATGGTGGAATCGGGCCATCTGGAACCCATCCGCCCAGGCCGCTATGACATTCGGGCCTTTTTGCTGCGGGGCGAAAATATGGGTGCGGACACAGGAAATTAGGGGTAGCTGATTGGTTGATTAGTTGGTTGAGGTCGGCTTACGATCCCTGATCAACTAATCAACCAGTCAACCAATCAACTATCAAAGGAGGAACCACTGATGGGATCGCTGACCAGCGAGCAGATCGCACAATTTGAGGAAGAGGGCTATTTGCTGGTGCGGGGACTTTTCAGCCCGGAAGAGGACCTGGACCCGATTATCGAAGAATACAAAGGCGTGCTGGACAGTCTGGCGAGGGAGCTACACGCCAAGGGGGAGATCAGCAGTACCCACGACGACCTGCCCTTTGGTGAGCGGCTGATTCGGGTTTATCAGGAGAGCGGGAAAGTCCACGCCCAATACTTCGACTTTTCCCTGCCCCAGGCCAATGTGCAGCCAGACACCCCCTTCTGGGCGGGACCGGCTGTCTTTGCCGCGCTGCGCAACGAACGACTGCTGGACGCGGTGGAGTCGCTGATCGGCCCGGAAATCTACTCGAATCCGGTGCAGCACGTGCGCATGAAACCGCCGGAGCGTCTGACGCCCAGGAATGAAGATGGGCGGGTGCAATTGGGCAAGACACCGGTCCATCAGGACAACGGCGTCGTTACGGAGGATGCGGACGAAACCCAAATGCTGACGGTCTGGTTCCCCCTGACCCGCGCCACTGTCAAGCACGGCTGTCTTTCTGTGTGGCCGGGCAGCCATCGCAAGGGGCTGTTGGACCATTGCCCCACGGACATCGGCCTGGGCATTCCCGGCAAGTTGCTGGGGGGCAGCAAAGCAGTGGCACTGCCCATGGAGCGGGGCGACGCGCTCTTTATGCACAAATTGACCGTCCACGCCTCCTTCTCCAACACCAGCGACGAAGTGCGCTGGAGCTTTGACCTGCGCTACAATCCCATCGGCCAGGCCACGGGGCGCAGCCATTTCCCCGGCTTTGTGGCCCGCAGCCGCCAGCAGCCAGAATTGGAACTGCGCGATCCCACAGGCTGGGAATCCCTGTGGCGAGAGACACGGGATCACCTGGCGACGATTGAGATGGGCAAGTTCAACCGCTGGAACAGCGACAATCCCGTCTGTGCGTAATCCCCAACTGCCGCCTGGGGGAGGCACGCGCAAAAGCAAAGCCGTTGTTTTTACGTGTGCCTCCCCTGGTTTGGCTGTTGCGTTCAAAGCAGCAGGAAGACAGGGCAGATTGCGGAACATCGCAATCCATAACGTCGAGGCAAGAGGTCAAAAAACAGAGACTGGCAGGAGATTTTTGTGCAGACAAAAACTGTTCTGATTAGCGGCGCGGGTATCGCTGGTCTGACGCTGGCCTATTGGCTGCATCATTTTGGATTTGTACCCACAATTGTCGAGAAGCGGCCCAATTTGGACGCCGAAGGCTATATGATCGATTTCTACGGCTCCGGGTTTGATGTGGCCGAAAAAATGGGATTGATTGAGCAACTGCGTGCCCAGCACTATCAGATTCCCAAACTGACATTTGTGGATCAGAACGGCGCGGAAAAAGCCGTTCTCGATGTGGAGAAATTCCGCGCTGTTTTGAAATTCCGCCACTTTAATTTTATGCGCGGCGATTTGGAGACAGTGCTGTACGACGCCATAAAGGACAATGTTGATATCCGTTTTGGCCACAGCATCAGCGAATTGCACCCGAACCCCGAAGGGGTGGATGTCCGTATGGCGGATGGATCGACCGGGAGCTACGATCTGGTCGTCGGTGCGGATGGGATTCATTCGAATGTGCGCCAACTATTGTGGGGGGACGAAGCGCGATTTGCCCGCTTTCTCGGTTTCTATGTGGCTTGCAGTATCATCGAGAATTTTTTGGGGCGCAGCGACGCCTTCTACAGCCATCTGCACCCGGGAAGCCAGGCATCGGTCTATTCGATCCGGGGCAACCGGCTGGCGACACTTTTTGCCTTCAAAGGCGAACCAATGTCTATTCACGGCCACGACCAAAAGATGGCCGCGCTGGCGCGGGGTTTGGCAGGTTCCCAGTGGGTTGTGCCCAAACTGTTGGAATTGACCAGCGCCGATGAAGGACTGTTCTTTGATGCTGTCTCCCAAATTCACGTGCCCAACTGGTTTCAGGGCCGCGTTGCGCTGGTGGGGGATGCCTGCCAGTGTCTGACTTTGCTGGCAGGACAGGGCGCCTCCATGGGGATGGCCGGAGCCTATCTGCTGGCCAACGAACTGCACGCGGCCGATGGCGAGCATACCACAGCGTTCGCCGCCTATCAGGCAAAATTGCAGCCGGAAATTATGCAACGACAAAAACAGGCACAGAAATTGGCAAATTCGTTTGTTCCCAACACCCGGTTTGCCATTTGGGTGACCCACCTCTTTATGCGCGCCGCCTTTCTGCCCGGCTTCCGCGCCATCGTCCAACGTCAGATTGGCTCCAAGAGTATCATCAAATAAACAACAATATGGAATAGTCGACAGCTTTGTGAATTTTGAGCGCAAAAGCGCGGGACGCAAAGAAGAGCCGCTTTTCTCTGCACCTTTGCGTCTTTGCGTTAAAACAGATCGTTTTACTATCTCGTCGACCAGCGCAAAACAAACAACAATAAAGGGAGGAACTGTGTCTATACGCATGGCCCAATACGGGACCAAACACGGACACGCCACAGGCAAACTGTTGGCAATGCTGACTAACCCGGATGTAGAGGTGGTCGGCGTCTATGAGTCTGACCCGGCTCAGCGGGAACGCATGCAGGCCGCGGATGGGCTGCTGCGCAATGTCCATTGGTTCGACGAAAAAGCGGAGATGCTGGACGACCCTTCGATTGTGGCGATTGCCTCGGAAGGGCTGAACAGCGAAAGTCTGGAACAGTCTGCAGAAATTGTGGCCGCGGGCAAGCACATCTGGTACGACAAACCCGCGGGCCAGGATTGGCCCCGCTGGCAGGCAGTGATGGCCCAGGCCCAAGCGCATAATCTGTATGTGCAGATGGGCTATATGTTCCGCTATCACAACGGCTTCCAACGCATCGCCAATTGGACCAAATCCGGGCTGCTGGGCGATATTTTCTCTGTGCGCGCCCACATGTCCACGTGGATCAGTGAAGCCCAGCGCGAGGTGATCAGCGAACACAAGGCTGGCATCTTTTACGATCTGGCGGGCCATATGCTGGACCAGATCGTCTGGCTGTTGGGACGCCCCACCCGTACCACCGGCTTCTTCCACAACCACAGCGGCATTGTGCCCACCTTCGCCGACAACACACTGGGCGTGCTGGAATACGACAGCGCCCTCGCGGTGGTGGACATTGCCGCAATGGAGCCCCGGCCAATGGCCCGCCGCTTTGAAGTCTATGGCAGCCGGGGGAGCGCAATTCTGCTGGAACCTTTCGAGCCGGGCCACGCCATTCGTCTTTGTCTGGAAGAGGCCGACGGGGGCTATCGCCAGGGCGAGCAACGAATTCCCCTCTCGGCCCAGAGCCGCCAGGAACTCTACGACCGGGAGTTGGCAGCATTCGTCGCGGTTCTGTCGGACAAACAGCCACCCGATCGCCCGGCCAGCCACGAGCTGCTGGTGCAGGAAACTCTTTTGCGCACCACAGGCCACATCGCAGACTGAAAATAATTTGCCAGCCAGTCAGTGGCGTGCTATACTACTGTCCATTGTCGGGGCGTAGCGCAGCTCGGTAGCGCGCTTCAATGGGGTTGAAGAGGTCGGAGGTTCAAATCCTCTCGCCCCGACCAACGAATACCGGAAACCTCTTTACTGGTTAGTTTGACTGGTAAAGAGGTTTTTTGTTGCGTTCAGGTGGGCAGTTGTCCACACGAAAAGGAACGTGACAAATGCGCTACGCCGACGCAGTGGAAGGCTATCTTCTTGACCGGTATCAAACGCTGGGCAAGAATACTCTGAAATCCTACGAATACTGGTTTGCCGACTTTGCCGCCTTCCTCGATACTCCTGAAATTCCCTTCTCCAACATTGCCAGCGCCGACGCACAAAGATACTTACGCTACCTGTCTGAAGAACGAAAGTTGGCTGAATCCACCCGGCTACGCGCTTGGGCGGTTCTGTCCTCCCTGTGGACATGGGCCGAGCGTGTGCTATCTGTTCCCCACATAATACGCGGAAAAGTCGAGAAACCAAAGCTAAAACCTCTACAACTAGAACCCTTCAGTATGGAAGAAGTGAAAGCCATTGTACGGGCCGCGCAGTACAGCAAGCAATGGATCGGGCGCGCCGGAAAAAAGACACACAGCAGACGTTCCACCGCAAAACGAGACGTGGCTATCATTTTGACTTTGGTTGACTGTGGCCTGCGCGCTTCCGAACTCTGTCAACTGGTTCAGTCCGACTACAACAGGGAGACGGGCCGGTTGCTGATCCGCCACGGCAAGGGCGACAAAGAACGTTCCGTCTATTTGGGCAACCAGGCCAAAACACGAATATGGCAATATCAGACCGAACGCCGCGATGTCCAACCCAACGATCCTCTATTTGCCACTAAAACCAATCGCCCCCTGGAGCGCAACAATCTGCGCCACATGCTGAATAGACTTGGCACTGCCGCCAATGTTGACAACGTACACCCCCACCGCTTTAGGCATACGTTCGCAATCAATTTTCTACGCAATGGCGGCAATGTATTTGCCCTGCAAAGAATACTGGGTCACGAACGGCTGGATACCGTCAAGGTCTATGTGAAATTGGCGCAAACCGATCTGGCCGAAGCGCAGAAGACCGCCTCCCCTGTGGACAACTGGAAGCTATAGCGGCCCGCTGGGGATGTCCACAGGCACGATGGCAGGAATGTATCCGCTTATTGCCAAATGCCCGCTACGGCCTTCCTGTGGGGTTTGGGGGCATTCTGTGCGTGCGTCTGCTGTGGACATCATTCGGCTATCCACCGCCGAACTTGCCCGTTGACAGTATGTTCCGTTCGTCGTACACTCGAAGTAGGTTGTTGGAATGTCCACACACAAGGAGACCCCACAATGAAAAAACTACTCTATGCGTTCGTGCTTGCCAGTGTCCTCGTACTGGCCGGGTCTGCCGTGCTTGCCGGGCTTGATGAACCGAACACGGGGGGGACTGTGCCCGATGGGGAGTATGCCTTGTGGCTGCCGGTGGTGGGGTATGAAGTGCCATCGGTTTGTATAACAACAGACATCTACATGAAGTATATTTCAAGTAAAATGGATCCTGCCGGTTTGATATTTTATTTTGGCAATATGCACTCAAATGATCCAGCGTCTAACGAAGCATTTTATTCTATTTGGAATTCGGAGACTGGTGTTAATGGATCGGTGTTAATTGCCACCGATCCAGAGTTTCAAAATGTGGTTATTACAACACAAAAAAAAGACTTAAGTCCTTATTCTTTTTTCCCTGGTTTTCAACTTTATCCCTACCGGATGGGCTCATTGGTGGGCGGACAGGTGTACTATACCAGATTCGAATATACATGTCTCGGCCATCTGGTACGTACACCTGTTTATGTTTTTACCTGGGAGCCGTGGCGATTTGAGGATAATTAATCAGAAGCATCCTCCCAGGCCACGCCCCAAATACCCGTTAGTTGCCAAGTACCACCTGACAAGTAAAACAGATCACTCAGTGCAAATTCTATCCCATGAATATACGCATAGACACCCGCCGACCACGAATCTGCGCCTGTGCCGTCTACACCACGGGTGACAGTGTAGCGATAGTCATTTGCTCCCAACTGGGTGGGAAGACCACTTATGGTAAGCCGCTCTTCGTTTCCGGTATTCTTGTCAAAGAGACTGAATTTGTAACTAGGGGCAGTATTTGTATATACGTCCCCAGACGTTAGTCGGATCGTTGTGTCCGTTGTATTGATACTGGCTACGGTTTTGATATTGCCGTCCAGCCCACCCCGGAAAACAAACGGCATTATACGTTTGATTGTTGTTCCCAAATGTTCCTGGATCTCCGTGTTAATGACCGCGATACGATCAGCCATACACTGAAGGGTGCAGTACTGATCAATGGTGGGATCAACAAAAGGGATCATCCCGTATTCAGTGACCAAAACTTTCACACCGAGGGCTGTTGCTTCTGTGGCCCACTCTGCAATTTCGTTCTGTGCTTTCGAGGCCATTGTGAATGTGCCACCACTCTCATCAACTCCCCACTGATCGGCGGTGAAATAAAGGTGGATAGCCAAGCCGTCGTAGGGTAGACCGCCGAATGATAGTGTATTCCAGTAGGTTTTGAAGTCAGCATAGTCTGTATCGTCGGGGTCGGTCATGCCATCATTCAAAACCTTGTCATGATCGATCCCTACATCAACTCCAGAGCCAAGTACACGTTTCACACCGTAGGCAGGGCTATAGAGTTCTCCCGGCCAACTTCGGTATACGAATACCTGCCTAGCGACTTCTACATGCGTCATGTTCGCCTGATCCGCTGGATAATTCGGTTCGTTGGCAAGCAGGAAGGGCCGCCCAGCACAGGCAGACGGGGCCAGATTACGAACAGTATTCAAACGAGTACTTGTATTGTATGTTGCACCCCAACCGCCACCCAGCCCCCAATCCATAGGGATGTACTGAGTGCTGGTTTTGCATGTTTCCCTACTCAAATTCCAGCTATACCAGTTCATTGTTTTGGCCCACGAGGGAGAACCGGTCTGTTCAGGGTTGCCGCTCATGCCATATTCGGTGGCATCGGGATAGTCGGGATCAGTATTCGTACTCCACGCGAACTGAACCACTGGGCTTGGAGCGAAGGGGACGTACCAAACATCGTCGGTCTTGGCAATGCCGTTGTAGCTGACGATGCGGTCGTGACTGGTGGAATAGTTCTCGAATTGTCCGACTATCAAGGGAGAGTTCCCATAATACTTACCGTACAGATCGTCATTGCCGCCAGAAAATTGAAAATCCGTATAGGAGTATTGCGGAACACCCAGTCGAATCCAACTGTCTACTAAACTTCCATCGGAATGCTTGTAGGCCGAGGCAGTAATATCCGGCAAGGGGGAAGGGGATGAAATTTCGGTGAATTGCCAGTCATCCTGCCAACTATAGTAGTTTTCCCAGTAGAAGGGAAAGTATGCATTTCCTCCACTCGTGTCTCCCACCCGTTGCGCCGTTACGCCCGTATGCCCGCCGCCGTTTTCGTGCCAGGCCGCCGCGGTCACGTTGTAACTGGACTGAATGCGTAGGGTATATGTTCCATTGGACGCGCCAAATACATTGCTGGCATAGACGCCTGCCCTTTCAGTGCCAAGCGAAGGCGAATAGGTGCTGCCCACCTGACTGCCTGAACTGTTGTACAACTTGGCTGTAATGCTGGCTGTCGAACCAGAGGCATTGGCTACCCGGAAATAGCTATTTGTACCATTGACCACAAAGCCCGGCACGAATAGTTCAGTACCGGCCAGCGGTGCTTCAAAACTCATCATCCGTTCACTGCCATACTCGGCCCGGTATTTGCCATTGGTAAGCCCCTGTTTGAAAACGTTGGAGGTGATAGCCATGTTGCCAGAACCTGCAACCTTCATCCAGGCCCAGCCATCTTTCTCTGTGAGGCTTCCACCGCTGCCCGCATACATCAGTTGACTTGCCAGAAAGATACGCCGTTCGTTGACCGCCAGCGTCGCCGTGTTGTTGCTGTACTTGGTTGACTCTCCATCCTTTACCCACGAAAAGGCAACCGTATTTGTAGTGCCAGATGTATTCTGTACAACGATCTCCGTATCCCAACCAGAGTCCCGATAAACAACAACCGCTGGCAACACATACTCGGAATTGACTGCCCACTCTGGTACGGCCTGATACGCGCCGGTCACTTGACGGGTGTCTGTATTCGTCCAGTTTTCCACGGCAACGGCCAGATCGGACCCGGCGGAGGTCTGTGTGATCTTCATGTGGTACAGACCGTGAAATTTGATCCCGCCGTCTGTGCAGCCACCGCCCGTACCGCCAGAGAGATCAAGACCATCGCCCGATGAATACCAGTCAAACTTTGCAGTCAGAACCCGGTTGGCAGCGACAGTACAGGTGACAGTTTGGGTTATCGCAGTGCCAACGTCGTCGTATATCTCGATCTTGACATTTTCCGAGGTACTCGACGTGTTGTAGATATACGCGTTGGTATTCAGGTTGGGCGAAATTTGACTATAATACTGCCCCACATCGCCCAACTGGTCGCCCAGGGGCACGAGATCGCCCGCCCCCGCCAACGCAGCAGGCGTACTGCCTGGATAGCCAAACACCATCATCATCACCGCCAGCAGAACCGGCAAAATTGACACAAACACGAATTTACGCAACATTGTACTTTCACCTTTCAAGTCTAATGGAACAAAAAAAGAACGCCCGTCTGCTGTTGCCAACAGATAGGCGCTCTGGGCGCTCAAGATATGAAATTGTCCACATTAAAAGCCGTAGCCACCATAACCACAGTTTAGCGTGCGGCGTATGACAGGCTGTCACATCGGCAAAGAATTTTTATTTTTCTGGCAATAAAAAGCCCCAGCGCCCTGCATCGTCCTGATAAACACATAGTACCCGACTGAGACGACACAGCATTCGATACGCCCCGCCCCACGTCAAACCGCATCGAGTAGCTATCTCGCGCGTGGTCAGGTTGCGGCCAGACGCCAGCACCCAAACCGCAAGCGCAACCCGTTCAGTAGTCCCCCATTCGTGTTCTTTTGCCGCTATCGTTTTTTCGGTTCTCACGTGATCCCCCAATTAGAGACCGGGGAAAGTAATGGCCATATCTTGCAGCCATTACTTTCCCCGATCCTCCTATCCACGACCCACGGTCAACCACACCCGGCGCGTCTCTGTAATTTTTTCAAAACCGTTGGTTTTGCCGGTCTACCTGCCATGCAAACCCCACCCCTGTTCATTTTGACCGTGTGTGTTCAAGGCTGCCATCCCGGTCTACTACGCGAAAGCCCCAGAGATTGATCGCCCCCTACCCTGTCTCACATCATTTTCACAACTTCAGTTGCACCCTGTGCGTGCTGAGCCAGTGAAGTATCATAGTCCTCTCCTCCCTCTGTCACCACCTCTAGCGCATCGTAAAGAATAGCAGGATAAAAGGATACGATCGGCCCGTCCAGGGCGCTGATATTATGCTGGGCTTCTTGCAGGGCAAGCGCGCGTTGCGCCAACGGCTTAATCAGTTCCTTCCAAATATCCTCGGCGTCAGCCTGAGCAGCCTCGATCAGCTTCACGAGGTGCGCTTGCCGGATGGCCTTCTCGATATGGGCCACCGTCTCCCGCTTCTGGTCTGCCCGGCGCTGTAGTTCCGCCCTCACCTTTCGAGACGCGGCCAATTCAATCTCTGCCTTTGCCTGCTTCGCCGCTACAGCGGGCAGCGTTGCCAAGTCTGCCTCTGCCAGACTTTGGGCGGCAACTGTGCGCAACTGTTCAATCTTCTCTGACTCACCAGCCACCAGCGCCAGCAGATCGGTTAGCGCTTGCTGGGCTTCAGCCAATTGACGTTCTAGCTGGCTTGACATGTGCCCCCCCTATATCCTCCCGAAAGCTGGAACGGCCCGTCGCTAACTTTCTCCCCGCGGATGACGGCCAGACGCCCCTGTAGAGAGTGCCGCATAATTTTCTTTGTGGGTCCATTCAGAACACCCCGGCGCACCAAAGAATCATACAGATCACGTTGTTCCTCATACTCGGCCCACCGTTGCCGTAGGCGCAGGTTTTCCCCCTCGTGCGTAGAACGGGAAGCCACCCCCGCCCGCGTCGGTTGTGCGCCGGTGGGTTGCCCCGCTTCAGCCCGTGCTAACATGCGCCTACGTTGACGCATGTCCGGATCGTACTCTCGTGTTTCGTACATTTCCCTGTTCCCCCTTGAAATGAAAGTCTTTGTACACTGCCTGTGAATGCACATAAATTGTACCGCAAATGCACAGAATTAACAAATGTTTTCCTTCGATCACCCCCCTTCCTGGTTGCCCCTATCTTCTGGACTCGCCAGGGGTCCAGGCATCATCTTTGCCCTGTAGGTCTTCCCACGCGGACGCGCTCAGATGCAATACCCTGACATACACCGTCCCGATCTGCGCCTGTACCAAGCCGTCCTCGTCTTGACGCCCGATATATCCCAAATTATCCAATTGGGTATACAGTTCGCTGCCGTCGGCGTTCAGTTGTCCGAACCGTTCCACAGCACGACGGGCGGGAACGGGAAATAGATACACCCCCCCGCCCTCTGCCTCCCGGCCCACAATTTGTTCTGCGCCCGCGTCGCTTTCTGTCTGTGCGTCATTTTTGCCCATCACTTCGACTTGTCCTGACGCCAACAGGTGGCGCAATACATCGATAAACCGCTTTCCATCTTGCATTGTTCAGGTCCCTCCTCCTTCCCAGTCGCCGCCCAGGGCTATCCAGGGGGGGCGTGGTGCGCTTTATTGGCTATGCCCGCCCCCTTAGCACACCACGGGTCTTCTTGCCCCTCTGAGTGGCCTCACCTGCATTACAAAGCCGCCATAGAATACATTTACGCCCTCGTGCGCAGCTTCCCCTTCGAGTTATTCTGAATCGTGCCCCACCGGTATTGAAAGGGCGCGGGCGCTGCTTTCGGTGCTAACTTTTTACTCAGTGCTAATGCCTCAGCAATCGTCAGCGGTTTGACGTTGCCCCGTTGTCGTTTGTTCTTTCGCTTACCCATTTCTCATTCCTTTCTGATAATGTCCACAGGCGGGGGGGGGAATAGCCCTTCTGCTGTTTCCGTCTGTTGTGTCCCGTTCACCTGTTGTGTCCCGTGTCCTTTACTGCCAATACTTGCCCGTGAATGTGTCTCGTGTGCCCGATCTCCTGGTTTTGTTTGTCTCATACCCTTCCTTTCTGGTTGTTCGCGGTAAATCATCCCAGCGCGTCAATTCTCTTATGGCAGGGAGAATACGCGATTTCATTCCCGCCGCTATGGGGTCCAGTGGGCCAGCCGCAGCCCCCACGATCACCCCTACCCTGAAGTTGTTATTAAAGCGTTGGGCCGCAATTTCGCAAGCAAACGGCCCACCGCGCTCCCCACGGCCTGCAACCCGGTAGGTCTCACTGCCGTCTTCCTCCACAATGACTTCCACTACAGAAGCAGTGAACCACGCAACGAGGGTGCAATGCGTCTCCCCTGTCTTCTTGTTCACTTTGCATAAATACATTTTGTTTTCGTCTGCTGCAAAGAATTGTTTTTTCTGAAGTGTTGCCTTCATTGTCATTCCTTTCTAATATCCTCTCCACAGTGTGGGGTGTAGGGTAGGGTGTATAGTTTGTGTAGGGTTTGGTGTAGGGTTTTCAGGAGGTGAGTGTAGGGTGTGTATAGTTTTCCAGAAACCCTATACACATGTGCGCGCGCGCACGTATGGAGACTTTTATAAAAACCCTACACACCCTACACTCACCTCCTAAAAAACTATACACAAAACCCTACACAAACTATACACGAACTATACACGGGAGGACCCCAAAGCCTTACTATAGAGTAAGGGCATACACAATCCCCGCGTTGCTTCGCTTCCAATCGACGTGTAGCCGTTTCATTTCTCGTCCGAAGTTCGTTGAATTGTAGGCCGTGTGCCCATTGCTGCTACACCAGGCTTTGTAGTCGCTATAAAGTATTTTGCTGGGTGTGACCGGCGTTGGCGCGGGTGTAGTTTGTTCTTGCATCCACCGCGCCATTGGGTTGGTCTCAATCTGTAGGTCTTGCAATACGGCAACCATTCCGGCGGCCGTGGTGAAATCGCCATTGTGACGCAACCGCTGCAAGCCTGCAATTGCCCAATTGAGAATACCCGGAAGTTCTGTTCTCAGCTTTTCGATTAGGTGGATGTCTTTTTCGTCGTCTGCAAATGAGCGAAAGAATGGGATCGGCTTTAACCGTCGCCATATTGCAGACGACGTATCTTTGATAACCGGAAGATTATTCACCGCCCAAAAGACCTTTGCAACAGGGTGAAATTCCAGGGGTGCTTCATAAATTTGGCGCACCTGAATGCGTTCGCCACTCACAATGTTCTTGAGCAGTCCCTCGGCAATGGTTTGCCCCCGTTCTGACTCAGTGCTGAATAACAGTCGCTTGCCCGGCAATTTTGCCAGTGAGTAAGTTCCAGGGTCGGCTAACGTGTGCAGGTTTGCGGTCATTGCCAGCGAACCCAACAATTCAGAGATAATAGTCACGGCAACCGTTTTGCCGTTGCCGCCATCGCCCGGAAACCAGAACATTGCCTCGCGGTTTGTGTCCGTTGTCAGCGCGTAGCCCACACCCTCTTGAAACAGGGCGATCAGTTCGTCATCCGGTTGGGTTGTGCCCTCTTTGACCAAAACCTCGCGGCAAAACTGTTCCCACCGTGGACAGGTGGCTTTGGGATCGTATTCGTAGGGCAGCAGATGCGTAATGAGGTCGTTGCGGCTATGTAGTCGCGCCGTGTAGGTGTCCAGGTCAAACGTGCAATTCAAGAAATTTAGCAGATTGCCGTCCCCGTCCAGTTGATCGACACAAATAGCCCGCTGCGCCTGCGCCATTTTTTCAACACTGGTTATGCGGCTATGCGTCCGTTTTGTCGCAGAAACGTACGATGACGCCTTGGCAATGGCATCTTTGTCATTTGATTTAATGGCAGCCCGTTTTTTTTGCTCCGCCAGGTCGTTTAACACTCGTATAAGATTTTGAATTTCGGCCTGTATCTCGACCTCTGAAAGAGACCAATAACAGTCTGCCCACACAAGCCAGCCCAGGCCGGGCGCATAACGCCAATCATTGCCATTTAGATCGAGCCAACAGTCCAGAATGCCGCCATCCTCCGGCTTGTAAGCGTAGACATCCAGCCCAGAACCACCGGCCGCGCATGATCCGTCTGCCTGTCCCGCCCCATCCCCTGCGTTTGGATCGCCACCATCTGTATTCATTGTCATCTTCGCTTGTTCCTCTGCCAGTTCTACCGCGCCACTGGTATCGACAAAAACCGGACGACGTGCGCCGGTGGGGTCGTCCTCATTGGCCCAATGCGTCAGGGTTGCCAGTGTGACACCCTTGCCGGGCACGAACCCTTTCCACTTTGCCTCGCATTCCCCAGGCTGGAATTTGGAGGATTGGGCGCTCCAACCTATCCACAGGGGCAGACCAGCGTCCCCCAGTTGTGCAAGCGCCATACCAACAGTGATCCAGGTCTCCCGGTCATCCACCCGCCAGGTGGCAAGCCGCGCCAGGTTTGATTGGGCCGTAGCTATATCTTCAGCCAGACTGAAGCGCCCCCCGTGGTTGCCGGACTGTTGTGCGCCGTTGTTGGGGGTGTGGGGCGTTTGCGTCGGTTTTTCCAGCATTTTCAGCAAAAAATCGGGCAACGGTCGGGGTGTCATCTGCGCGGGAAAGACTTCCCACGTATACCGGTTGCCGCTGGGGTGAAGACTGGGCGCAGTCACGATGTACCCACCCACGCCGCGCACATCTACCCCGGTGGGAAGCCTACCCCGACTGTTGCCCAGCGGGTTGCCCGCGGGCTGTTGGTAAAGCAGGTGAAACCCGCCGCTGCCCGTCTGGGCGGTGGTGGTGAGATGCTCGGCGCGCAGTTGCTTCAGCAGCGCCCCGCCCGCGTAGCCCTCTTTGTGGATGTCAAAATCCACGGCCAGCAGACCAGATGCCCCACAGTTCAGCCCGATATTGGCATCCGGCCAGCGTCCCCACCAGCCCCGGATAGTGTCCGCGTCGGTGGTGGCATCGTGAAGCCCGTGGGAAGTCAGCGGCGTCTTATCCGCTGGCCTCAAAGGAAAAATGTGCCAACCGCACCGGGCATAGTAGAGCGCCGTATCCAGTAGATTGGCGGGCGTTTCCCCCCGCGCATTGTTCGTAGATTTTTCCAAAGAATTTTGGATATTGACAGCTTGTTCGTCGCGTGGTATCATTGTATCTGTCCTGTTGAATGTCGTACCCTTTTTTCCGCCTCCGTCACTGTGGTCAGCAGTGACGGTTTGGTTTCAGGGTCACATGTCAGCGGATGGAAGACTTTGCGAAAGCATCGCAACGCCGGGATCGCCCGTCAAAGCAGGCCCGGCGTTGCCATTTTCAGAGCGCAAAACCAAGGCGGGCCGTGTCTCGATACGCGCGCAGCGCACCAACCGGCGCAAAAACTCACTGTTCGACACCCCCATACCGTGTGCCAGCGCGTCAAGCCGTTGGCGTTCCTCTGTTGTCGTGCGAAAACTTACCAATTCGTTCATTTCATCCCCCTTTCATTCATTCGTTGGAACACGCACTGCCCACCAGCATACATTGGCCTATGTGACACACAGTCATACTTGCGTATAACAGTGACCCTATTGTCTGCCCGGCCATATGACACACAGTCACATAGGGCAAAGAGTTGCTGGAAATTTAAGGTTAGTCTGCATCTTCCTTTTCTAACTCTTGTCCGAAGGCAGCGGTTAGATCGCAAATCAATTGCCAGGAGGATACAGATGACGTATCTTGTGCCTGGTCAACTTGCCGGTACATCTTATCCAAAAGAACCTCTGCTTCTTCCCCGCCTTCCTCCGTAGATATTTTGCATTCCAGGGCGAGGGTGCGAATCAACGCCCAGGCCATCAAGTCACGTGGCTTTTCCATGTCTCCCCTTTTCTTTTTCAATGGTTCGTGGGTACGAACAAAGAGACCCTGCCCGTTTTCACTTTGCCCTCTCCGTGGGCCGCCTGGTGTGTGGTCTCGTTTTCGGCTGTTCCCGCCCGGTGTGCATCTGGTCTACTGTCCCGCTGTCCTAGTGTCCTAGCGGCCCGCTGTCCGTGTAGGCCCGCCATTCTTGGGCATATACCCACGCAGCAACACAGGCTGTTCCTCTGCGGTCGCTGCGCCCTCTCTAAGCCGGGTTATCACCTCTGCCATAGCCAAGTGGCTGTAGAAGTCTGTGCCGTCGTGTACCCCGGCCAGTTGCGCCAATGCCCGCGCCCAGTTCCAGCGCCGCTTGCTAATTCCCAGTTCGTCAAGGCAGCGCGCCCGCGTTGTCTCGAAGCCGGAGAGAAATAGACCGAACATCAACAGACAGTCACCAGACGCCCGGTGTATGATCTGGCTATCTGTGGGCCGCTGCCGTCGCCAGTTGTGGCGCAAGCGTGCATTTTCGGCCTGTAGCGCCACGGATTGGGACGCCACCCGTAACAACTTCGCTTCTGTCTGTAGTGCCCTGTCTCGCCATTCCTGCGTGGTTAGCCCACTCTCCACAGGTTTTACCAGTCCATTCAAGGCTTGCAATACGTTCATTGTCCGTTCCCGCCTTCCAGGTGTCGCAGATACCCTTCCAGGGCCATCTTGCGCAGTTCGTGGGAGTTCTGTAGCTCGGTCAGTCGCACTTCTAGCGCACTGTCCACCTTGTGGCGCTCTAGTCCGTTGCGGCTGAAGTCGAATTCATCCTTGTTCATTCGCCAATAGGTGGCACTGGTCAGAAGCGCAAAGCCCAACAGGAAAAAGGGTGTATCCAAGCCCAAAACCCATACCAGCCCCCACGTAAGCAACCCCCAACCCAGGGAGAAGGGCAGCAGCCGGATAAGCTGCCCAACCGCCCGACTCCCCGGTGTGGCATATTCCCTTGAACCGCTGCCCTCGTGACTGGTGAACGCCGGGTCATAGACAACCGGCCCATTGTGGACAGGGCCCAGCAGCGCCACGGGTGGTTCACCACTGCCCCCGGCCAGGGGTTTCAGCCAGCGTGTATTTGGCCCAGACAGTGCCAGTTTGTGGGCCAGGTCGTTGTTGTCCTCCGCCCCCTGCGCAGATAACTCGGTGGTCTGTCTGCCCATCGCTTTGCCCTCCTTCGGTGTGGGTCGTCTGCCGGTGTTATGGTGTTGTATCGTGGTGGTTTGGCCGCCAATCGCGGACCATCGGTGTCAAATCTTGTGGCGGCTGCCGGCTTGCAGCATTAGCAGGGGATTGGCTGCGATCTGAAAAGCCAGTGCCGCGCCCACTTCCAGCATTGTGTAGGCCCAGTTGGTCACAACAGTCTCTGTCTCGTATCGATACTTTCCAGGGAGTGCGTTCCACACATTATAGAATTCCCACTTCTCCGGGGTCAGGCGTTCATTCTCGGTCAGTCGGTTATACAGGTCATCTACCAGCCCCCTGGCGCTCTCGTTCAGGGTAAGACCCAGCGCCTCTAAAGACGGCCCGTCCTGGTTGTTGGGGATTTTCACGAACAGTCTGTCGCCGTCCTCCTCTTCGGGCGCTTGGCTGCCATTAGAATTGTTCACAGAATGGCAGTATCCTTCTTCCATCTTGCGCAGTATGTCTTCAAGACATACCTTTTCCTCTGCCGTTACCTGTTTGCCTGTCATAACTTTGTTTCCTCTCTGATTGTTGGGGAGTTGCCATTGTTGGCAGCGTCCGCGGGATCGCCCATCTCAATTTTGTGCTCAAAAACATCCGCAATGGTGCGTAGTGCCGCAAGTGCCCGTTCCTTTGTGAAATGCTCCGGTATTTGTACCCGGAGACAGTCCGAAAGACGCAGTTCGTCAACCCATCCCACATCAAAAAGTTCGTGGTCTGGTTCTTCTACTCCCAGTGACCGCCAGTCAATTGCCCCAGTCCCCGGCGAAAAGTAGTCGATCTGGTAGAGTCGCCGCACTGGTTTATTTGCTGCCTTTGCCAATAGCTCTTCCTGTATTGCACCAGTCGCGCCTTCGTTGATTTTGCTTGTCATAGTTCCCTTTCTCCGTTTCTTGTATGGTTGTGTGGTCTTGCAACTATCGCCCCTGGCCGCCGTGTGCGTGGATATGTTCAAGCGAAGCGATCTGCTACCCCGCCCCGGCATTCATCACACACGAAGACCATAAGGGTATAGCCAGTGAACGTATCGTCCAGTCCGGCCTTTTCTGCTGATATGCCCAGCGCCAAAGTTGCAGGTCGCTGTTTGCATATTCTGCACATCGTGTCGCCCGGCTCTGGGTCACTGGGCAGGTTGTTCTTGTTTTCTTCGTTCACAGTTCGCGACTCCCTTTCTTCTATCCATCTACGGTGTGTTGCGATAAGATCGGTAAGTTCTTGCTTGTTCACGGTCGGTTTCCTTTCCTCAGTGGTTAGAATTTCTAGGGGTACAGCATTCCTCTTCGTTCACTTCTACGGTTCTGCGCTGGCCGATATTGGCCGTGTTCTGCGTGTAGGTTGTGCCGTTGCGGGTGACTTTGCGTTCGTCTATCTGTGAACCGTTCACAGATAGCTCGTTGCGCAGGTTGGTTACAAAACGGTTGCTAACCTGTGCCTGTCTAGCGATCTCCCGATCCGACCACTTCCCCCACTCCTCGTCCAACAACAGCCGTGTCACCGTATCTTGTACCGTGCGCTGGCCGATGACCTCCCCAGCCTCAGCCCGTTCCAGCGCCTCAATACGGGCCGGGTCTGGCGTGGACGGAGACGCAAGAAGGTAGAGGGCGGAAGCGCCGATAGTCAAATCAGAGAAATTCTCGTTTTTGAATTGGGTAGCGACATTCATAAATTGCCGTGCGGTAAAGTCGCTCCAAGCAAACTCGCTTTCCAGCCACGGCCCAAACCCCCCCGTGCCCCATCCGTGGGTATTCACCCGCGCACCGTATACCCGCCATACTGTTGACAATTTCACATCCTCCGCCTGTCATGTTATTCTTTCTCCCCAGCGGCCATACTGTCAGCACAGGGATGGGAAGGCGGGTCAGTTGTACTGTCTAGCACGGGCCAAATTTGATACTCTCGGCCTTGCTTGCGCAATGCGTTGCGAATGACCGTACTTTTGCTTTCCCCCTCAATTTCCGATAGGCGATCCAGCAAAAATCTGTCCTCGCTGCTCATCTTCAGCGTAAATGTTTCTTCCATTGCATCATCCTTTCTAATGGAAATATCGATAATTACTGCCTGTAGAAGTAATAATATACCCAAATACTTGTATTGTCAATACCCAGTATTGATGTTTTGCCATATTTATCGGTAACGTTGATGTTTACAGGAACCCCGTGTATGATGTGATTATGGATATGCAAAAAATAGGAGAGAGAGTTCTATTGAGTAGACGCAGGGTGATGAATCAAACCACCCTTGGCAGCCTTGTTGGCCTCAGCCAGGCTCGTATCAGCGAACTGGAAAGGGGAGACTTCAAGGGGATAGACATCGGCCTGGTGGAAGAACTTGCGAGAGTGTTGGAGGTCAGCCCGCAATACCTCGCGGGGTGGACTGACGATCCCTTATATGAAATTAACGAAGAACCAACAAACAGAGATGGTTCGTCTCACCACATAGACCCTGCAACAAGAGAACTTCTCGATATAATCGAAGACCTGGACGCTGACCAGCGACGGCGCTTTGTAGACGCGGCCAAACTGTTGCTGGGCGTTCCCCGCATCATTGAATGAGACAGATAATGAATCAAATACAAGTTTCATTACATCGCCTGGCATTGCGCCTGCGCTGGAAGAAACGCGTATGGCTTGTGTGGACAAACGAAGAGGGGTGGATAGTGCTGTGAGGGGGCGAACCGCAAACCTTTACAACCGGAAATTCAACTATGCAACCAAAAACCTTATAACCTAGAAATACTGCCAGTGTAGAGGTTTGACAAAAAACCGCGGACGTGTACAATGGGGTTGAAGAGGTCGGAGGTTCAAATCCTCTCGCCCCGACCAAATATGTAACCACAGCAGTTTGTGATATTGTGCCACTTCGGTGGGATGCCGTCGATTTGATAGATTTACGACGGCATTTTTATTGCAAGAAAACCCGACCCGGTCTGACAGCGGGAGGGTATAATCAGAGACAAGACGGCAACGAAGCCACTTGCGACAAAGCCAATGGCATGCGTGCCATCGGCTTTTTTTTTGCAGGAATACGACCAGGAGTTGTATGGACGCCCGCATCGAGAAGTGCCCCCAGTTGACAGAACGGGATGTCGCCCTGCTCTATCGGGTGGAGCAGGGGTTGCACCTGACCGCGGATGTGAGCCGGGCCGATGTGTTGCTCTTCTGCCAATGGAACGCCCACCAATTGCTGGCAGCCTGCCACGCGGCCCCCCATTCCATCTCGTCCATCTATATCAACGACGTCACAGGACGGCTCTATGAAACTAAAGAGCATCCCCTGGTTTTGCGTGCCCTGACCACAGACAGGCCGGGAACCCAGGCCCGACAGGTGCTCAGCAGCGGTGCCCCGGTGATCCAGCAGGTGTACCCCATCCACAACGCCGCCAACCGGGTGATCGCAGCCCTGCTCTTCGAGACAAACCTGATCGAGTCCGAACGTCAGCGCCGTCGGGCCAAGCCATTCCGCACAGCCGTGGCCTGGCTGCACGGAATGGCCGTGCGGGGCGAGATCGAAATCCCCGAACCCATCAGCCGTTTTGAATCCCTGGACGGGATTTATGTGGTGGACGAGGAATCCAGCATCCGCTATATGAGCGGCATTGCCACCAATCTCTTCCGCACCATTGGGCTGGCAACGGACATGCGCGGACAGCCCGTTTCCGCGCTGGAACCCATTGACGCTGAATTGGTGGACAACGCGATGCAGGCCAACCGCTGTGTGGAACTGCGCCACGAATCTGACGATGGCCGGGTGTGGGTACGCACAGTGCTGCCCCTGCGCGCACCGCCATCGAGCTGGCAACGCACTCGACGCACAATGGAGCGCCGTCTGCCCTGGCGACAGGCCGCCATCGCGGAGAAGGCCCCCCAGGTGGATGGCGCGCTGGTGATGGTGCATAACCGAACCGAAGCTGTACAAAAAGAGCGGGAACTGAATGTCAAGTCGGCAATGATCCAGGAAGTCCACCACCGGGTCAAGAACAACTTGCAGACGATTGCCGCCATTCTGCGCATCCAGGCCCGGCGCTGCGACAGCGACGAAGCCCGCCAACATTTGGGGGATGCGGTCAACCGCATTCTGAGTATGTCGGTGATCCACGAATATTTGAGCCAGGACGAACACCGACCGATCAATATACGCGATCTCTGTTTGCGGATTATCAGCCAGGCCCAGCAGGTGGCTGTCAATCCCAGCCAGCAGATTGCCATTGATGTGGCTGGCCCCAATATTCGCCTGCCCGCGGGCCAGGCTACGGCCACCGCGCTGGTGGTCAACGAACTGTTGCTCAACGCTATCGAGCACGGGCTGCGGGGGCGACCCCAGGGCCGGGTGTTGATACAACTGGAGGACTTGGGCGATTGGGTGCGCCTGCTGGTGGAGGACGATGGGCTGGGACTCCCGGATGACTTCCAACCTGCCCAGAGCCGCAGCCTGGGTTTGCAGATTATCAACACCCTTGTGACGGATGATCTGAAAGGAAACCTGGCTTTTGAATCAGCCAAAACCGCGGCAAATGGCGCGGAATCCACAGCCCAGGGCACGCGGGTGGTGGTCGCTTTTCCCAAACGGTCAGCCATGACCGAGCCGTCGGTCAGCTAAAATGGTGTTCGCTTGAAAACCGGAATGTGACCCGTGTCGGTTGCATCTGTCGAAACCAAGCGGATGCGTCCTGTCCGTTCCTCGGTTGCGACAGGCTCAATCAGTGTCACAGATCAGAGGAAACGCTCGGCTTCAAAGTGGTGTTACGCCAACAGGGATAGAATGGGTCGGCAACCGCACAACGCGGGCGACCGCTATTTCATTCTACCCTCCGCCCAGTGGCTGTGATAGAATATCTTTCTGGATAGGGCAAACAAAATTTAGGGTGGACAGAAGGAAACTGAGGAGAGAAACGTGGAGCGAACACGAATTATTATTGCGGATGATGAGTCCCTCATTCGCATTGACCTGCGCGAAATGCTCACAAACCTGGGCTATCTGGTCGTGGGCGATGTGGGAGACGGGCGCAGCGCTGTCAACCTAGCCAAGGAACTGCGCCCGGATATTGTGATTATGGACATCAAAATGCCGGATATGGATGGCATTGAAGCTGCGCGTATCCTGACCGAAGAGCGTATCGCGCCGGTCCTGCTGCTGAGCGCCTATAGCCAGCAGGAATTGGTGACAAAGGCCAGAGAAGCGGGTGTGGCCGGCTATCTGGTCAAACCCTTCCGCGAGAGCGACCTGACCCCGGCCATTGAAGTCGCGCTCTCCCGCTTCACCGAATTCCGCACCCTGGAACGGGAAGTGGGGGATCTGCGGGAAACCCTGGAAACCCGTAAAATCGTTGAACGGGCCAAAGGCATTCTGATGGACAGTCAGGGACTCAACGAGGCCGAAGCCTTCCGGCGCATCCAGAAAATGAGTATGAACAACCGCAAACCCATGCGCACCGTGGCCGAGGCCATTATTCTCGCCCATCAGGTCGGGGACCATTGAGCCGGAGACGGGCATGAAACTTTCGGTGATAATGCCGGTCTATAACGAAGTCGCCACGTTGGAAGAGATTGTGCGCCGGGTGCTGGCTGTGGACCTGACTATCAACGGCGACGGCTCGAATCCTATCATCGGCCAGCCGGTTGCATTGGAGCGGGAGATCGTCATTGTGGACGACGGCTCCACCGACGGCACGCGGGAGATTTTGGATGGCTGGCGCAATGAAGGCCACCCCGATGTGCGCATTATTTATCACGCCGACAACGGCGGCAAAGGGGCGGCCCTGCGCACCGGCTTCGAGGAAGCCACCGGCGATATTCTTGTGATTCAGGACGCAGACCTGGAATACGATCCCAGAGATTTTGGCAAGCTGCTGGAACCGATTCTGGAAGGGCGCACATCTGTTGTCTATGGCAGCCGCTTTTTGGGCGGTCCCCGCTCGGCCATGAGCCTGGCCCATACGATTGGCAACAAAGGCATCACACTGCTGACAAACCTGCTCTACGGCACAATCCTGAGCGATATGGAGACCTGCTACAAATGCTTTCGCCGGGATGTGATCGCGGGGATGCCCCTGCACAGCCGACGTTTTGAGATCGAGCCGGAATTGACAGCTAAAATTCTCAAACGGGGCCATTCCATCTTCGAAGTCCCCATCAGCTACAATGGCCGGGAATTCCACGAAGGCAAGAAGCTTACCTGGCGGGACGGCTTCAGCGCCATCGCCACGCTGATCAAATATCGTTTCGTGGACTGATGGCAGGCCACATCTCCACCCGCACTATTCCATTCCCGTTTGCCCCATCCTTCCTTTCCGGGGCACAAATGGCGCTGTGGGCCTGGGCCAAACGGCTGGCTCTGCCCGCTCTCTGCCTGGGCGGCTTTGCCCTGCGTCTACACCTCCTCTCTGCCTGGCCTTTCCGGGAAGACGAGGCAATGTACAGCGTCTGGGCGCTCCATCTGTGGCGGGTGGACCCCTGGGCGCTGACCCTCTGGCCGGACAAACCGCCCCTCTTTCTCTGGCTGCTGGGCGGCACTTTCCAGCTTTTTGGTCCCTCCGAAGCCGCGGCCCGCCTGCTCAACATCGCCGCCGACACACTGACAATCGGCGTCGTGGCCGCCACCGCTCGGCATCTGTGGAATCGTTGGGCCGGTTTCTTCGCTGCCACCGCCTACACCCTCAGCCCCTTCGCCATCAGCTTTTCTCCCACCGCCTACACCGACCCGACCCTCGTCCTGTGGGGAATGCTGGCTCTTCTCGCCAGCCTCACCCGTCGGCCTTTTTGGGCCGGTCTCTTTTTGGCCGCGGCCATCGCCACCAAACAGCAGGGCCTTCTCTACGCGCCGCTGATTGTAGGGATGATTTTTCTAACCACAAAGACACAACGGCACAAAGAAGAAGTGCCAAAACGGATGGCACGTGGCAGACGGCAAATGGCGGGTGACGCCACTGCTCATTTGCTATTCGCCATTCGCTATTCACCATTCGCTATTTTTTGCCTCGGCTTCGCCCTCCTCACCGGCCCCATCCTCCTCTGGGACGCGTCCCGCTGGGCAGTGGCTCCTTCGCCCTGGGATTTAAGCGTGCAAAATTACGCGCCGCTCGCCTTTCTTCCGCCAGAGAATTGGCTGCCCCGCCTGGCCCACTGGGGGGAAGTGGCGTGGCAGCTTGCAGGAAGCTGGTGGGTGAGTGGCGTCTGGATTTTGGGCATTGGGTATTGGGTGCTGGCGTCCAGATCGCAATTCGCAATTCGCCATTCGCTATTCGCCATTATTCTCCTCTGGTCAGCCGGTTTTGCTGTTTTACATATCGTCACATCTGTTCAAATCTGGGACCGCTATCTGCTGCCGCTTGCACCGATGTTGGCGCTATTTGTCGGGTGGATGGGCCAACACCTGACAGCGCAGCCGCCGAATCAATTCAGCGGCTGGTACAGGAAACCCGTTGAAACGGGTTGGGTTGGCCATCATTTCAGCGCGTTTCAACGCACTTCCCGTAACAGGTGTCGGTTTCAACCGATGCTGGGTATGGCCGCACTGCTGCTTCTTCTCCTCCCGCCCGCGCTGACCGCTGCCCAGGGCGGCCTGCCTGTGGGCGGGGATCACGGCGACTACGCGGGGCTGAACGAAAGCATCGCCTGGCTGCGGGCCAACGCGCCGACGGATGCAATCGTCTATCACCGGGATGTGAGCTGGCAATTGCGCTTTGCCTTCTTCGCTGGAGCACCGGCTGACCCCAACGCCTCGGATTTTGAGTTGCGCTGGTTTCCCAACGCGGTCTATCTGGCCGACAACGCGGCCAAAAGCCCCGCCCGCCGCAAGTTCCTCATCGAACCGACTTGGGCAACCGTCGACTCCGCGGCCCAGCGCCTGCAACAGCGTTCCATCGGCTGGCAAACGCGTCTACGCGCCGCCAACTTCACTCTCTACGAGCTGACCAGCCCGCCCGCGCTCCCCTGTGACTGGTGTCTTTGCACAGACCGGACAACGCCCACATTCCCCGACTGGTTCGTCAGGCCAGCATCTCAGCATCTCATCCTCCCGTTGGGAGCGCTGCCATGACCACCCGCCACCGCGGCCACGCGTCCGCCGCCCTTCTCCTGGCTGCTTTTGTGCTGCTCCTCTTTGCCCGCCTGCTCTTCACAGATCGGGTGCTGGCCAGCGGGGACATCCTGCATTATTTCTACCCCTATCGGGACTACGCGGCCGCGGCCCTGCGCCAGTGGCACATCCCGCTCTGGAATCCGTACATCTTCGGCGGCGCACCTTTTCTCGCCAACCCTCAGGCCGCAGTTCTCTATCCGCTCCACTGGCCGCTCAGTTGGCTGCCCGTGACGAAACAAATCTATTGGAGCGCTGCCCTCCACACCTGGATTCTGGCCCTGGGCGGCTATGCGCTGATGCGTCGATTGGGAAGCAGTTGGCTGGCTGGGGTCGTCACCGGGCTGGTGCTGGCGGGCAGTGGTTTCTATGGCGGGCTGCTGGGGCACATCAATCAGATGAACGCCGCGGCCTGGCTGCCGTGGCTCCTGTGGGCGGTGACGGATGACGGTGGACCGCAAACCGCAGACCGCAGACCGCACCATTCGCACTTCGCAATTCGCATTTGCCTGTTTTCCCTTTTCGTTGCCCTGTCCCTCCTGGCCGGGCATACGCAGACTGCCTATATCAATCTGTTCGGCGTAGGAGCAATAGGGATTGGGGATTGGGGGCTGGGGATCAGGCGCTGGCGGCGTCCCCAATCCCCAGCCCCCGATCTCCAGTCTCTACTCGCTTTCCTGCTCATCTACGGCTTTGGCACACTCCTTGCTCTCCTCCTCGCCGCCGCGCAACTCCTGCCCTCCCTGGAACTGAGCGGGCTGGGTCTGCGCGGCGGCGGGCTGAGCTATCAGGAGGTGACCAGCTTCAGCCTGCGCCCCCTGCTGCTGCCCTGGACGCTACTGCCCTCCTATGGCCTGCGGGATTTGAGCGTCGTCTTTGCCACCCTGGGCTACACAGAATTTGTGGCATCCGTGGGAACCGTCGGGCTGTTGCTGGCCGCGCGGGGACTCTGGCGAGGTCGGGGTAGCCGTCTCTGGTGGCTGGGCATCGGCTTTGCCGGGCTGGGTCTCTTCCTGGCCCTGGGCCGCTGGAACCCGGCCTACTATCTGCTCTACAAATTCGTGCCCGGCTTCGATCTCTTCCGCACCCCCGCGCGCTGGCTGATGCTCTACACACTGGGGGTAGCTGTGTTGGCGGGGATTGGGGTGGAAAAAATCGGAGAGTGGAGATTAGCGATCCGATTGCCCGCTGTCCGCCGTCTGCGGTATGCCGTCGCCCCTTTGGTGATTCTCCTCCTCTCCGCCGACCTCCTCCTCGCTTCTCTCGCCCTACCCCACACCCACCCCACCGCGCCCCAGGCCGTCTACGACGTGCGCACCGCGCCAGCCCATCTCCTCACCGACCCGGAGCGGGCGCTGCATCCCGCGGCAATGGGACGCTTTCTGAGTATGAGCACCATCACCTTTGACCCCGGCGATATGGCCGACTGGCGGCGCATCTTCCGGGAGAGTGAGCCGCCCCAATTGGACGAGTCCGCCTTTCGGGAATTTGTGATTGCCCTCAAATCCCAGGAGATTCTGGCCCCCAACCTGCCTCTGCTCTGGCGCATCCCCGCCGCGGACGGCTTCGACGGCGGCGTGCTGCCCCTGGACCGTTACAACCGCTTTCTTAGCCTCTTCATCCCGCCTGACCAGCTCGTGCCCGATGGCCGCCTGCGCGAGCAGGTGAAAAGCATTCCGCCCGCGGCCCTGCTCGACCGGATGGACATTCGCTACGTCATCACCGACAAAGTGCAGGACCTCTGGTTCCAGGGCGTCTACTACGACCGCCAGATCGGCGCGCACCTGAACGCAGACGGTGTGGCCGAAATGGCGGTGGGGGTTGACAAGCCATTTGAAGCCACGGAAATCCGGGTGATCGGCGCGCTGGCGGGCGAAGCAGACGCGCTGGCATCCCTGGCCGACAACACTCTGCCGCTGGTTTCTGTGACAGCAGACGCAGAGGGACAGACGATCCCACTGCCGGCCATCACCGGCGGCGGGGGCACGGGCGCGGATTTTGCCGACAACCGGCTGGACAGCCCGCTGGCTGACTCCGCTGGTGCGACAGTAGCCTTCCGGGATGTGCAGGGCGGCAAGCAGGAATACCTGGCCCGGCTTCCTCTGACACAGCCGACCGCGCCTAAACGATTGAATTTTTCCCTTCTGCCAACTGTGCCACAGGGGATAACCGTCACAATCCAGGCGGTCACGCTCTACGACGAACGCACAGGCACTTTCGTCCCCCTCCTGCCCAGCGACCGGGGCGACTTCCGGCTGGTACACAGCGGGGATGTGAAAATCTACGAACGGGTGGGCGGAGGGGGCCGGGTCTCGCTGGTCACTTCGGCCCAGGCCGCGGCGGGGGCGGACGAAGCGCTGGCACGCTTGCAGTCAGGGCAACAGACGGTTGTGGAGACAGACCCGACAACGGTGGGCGGGTGGGGATTGACCGGCGGCGCACCCGGCAGCGCTCAATTCGCCGCCTACACACCGGAGCGGATCGTCGTGGCAACAGCCAGCGACGCCCCTGCCCTCCTCGTCCTGCGCGACGCTTTCTATCCCGGCTGGAGGGCCACTATCGACGGCGCACCCGCGCAGGTTTATGCGACAGATGTGCTCTTTCGGGGAGTGGCCCTGCCTGCCGGAACACACGAAGTGATCTTCGTCTACGATCCACCAGCCTGGCGCTGGGGGCTGTTGCTCAGCAGCCTTGGGATTGTTGTCTGGCTGCTGCTTTTGGGTTTGGGCTGGCGGCGGCGGCGCGGCGTGGATGTGGTATAATTTTGTCATTGGAGAAGTTCGACTTTTGTCAAAAGTCGAACTTCTGAATCTTTGAGGGCGCAGGAGGTGTTGTGATCAACTTTTTCAACCGGGTGGTGGCCGTCGTTGTGTGGCTGGTTCTGCTGGCTGGCCTTGTCTACGTAGCGGTGGCACCCCTGGACGTGCTCAGTGGCGTCTCGGCCCGCACGGGCCTCTTTGCCGAGCAGTTGACACTCTGGAAATCTTCCAGCCCCACCAATTTTCTCATCGGACAGATCGCCGTGGGCCTGGCTGGGCTGCTGCTTTTTGGCACACTGCTGTGGGTGGAACTGTGGCCCAGACGGCAGCGGGGTGTGCGCGTGCATACCACTGAGGGCGGCTCGGTGGAACTGGACACCCGCAGCATTGCCCGCCGCCTGGTCTGGCATCTGGACCAACTGGCCGAAGTGATTACTGTCATCCCCGATGTGAAGGCACGGGGCAGCGCCGTGGATATTCAGCTAGAGATCGAGACGGCCCCGGACATCGACGTGCCTATGAAGACCGACGAAGTGGTGGAAGTGACCCGGGATATTATCGAGCAGGAGTTGGGGCTAAAATTGGGCAAGCTGGATGTACGCATGCGCCACGCACCCTTCGACGAGGAATGGGCAGCATAGAGGCTGCCTATTCCCGCACGATGTCGATGACGCCTGTTGTCAGGCTGATGGTTTTGATGCGGGCACGGGCCACATCCGCCTGGGCCAGCGCCGCATTGAGGGTGGCGTTTAGCGTGCCAATCAGCGGGCCAGGCACTTTGACACCGGCCATTTTGGCCTCCTTGACCGCAATCTCCAGCTCACCGTCGTTGGCCGCCAACTCTCCGGAGAGGATGAGTTCGCCGGAAACAGGCAGCACCCCTTCTTTCATTTGGCCGCGCATCACCACTTCGCCCGGCTCGAACCAGACAGTCAGATTCTCTACTGGGGAGTCTGCCCCACCCGCGGCCAACTGTTCCGCCAATAGACTGGTGAACTGGGCTTCGGTCAAGCGCAGTTGATTGCTGGTACGGGCTTCGGCAATCAAACGCTGGGCTTCGGTGGCGGATTCTGCGCTCACCGCCACTGTCCGTTCCGGTGTGGACACCCCGGATTTGGACCCAAAACCCAACGCCGAACAGCCGGCCATCACAAAGACCAGAAGCGCGATAAAAAGCAATGACAACCGTTTGGACACAGGCATATCGCCTCCTTGTATTGATTCGTAGCCTGTTTGCCAGGCTTTTTTCGAGCGGCCCAAGCGCAACACCGCTACCCGACGAACAGCAGACATTTGTTGAGGACAGGACAGCTTTGATGAACTCCAACGAGACTCCGCCCCCAGCGCCCTTTTCCAGCAACGGACAGCACACCGAGCCGTTTCTGGAAGCGGCTGACACCGAAACAGATGACCCCACAGAAATGGGTCTCGCAGAAACAGGTGCTGAATTGGGAAGCGAAGCAGCGGCCGTCGATACCGCGCCTGCTACGCCGTTGAGGCCGGAGCCGTCCGACGCGCTCAACGAGGAGAACGCTGACCAGCCCGCGGAAGTTCCCCTGCTCTCGACGCTGGAGAGTCTGCTCTTTGTGGCCGACGAGCCGGTGGAGCCAGCCCGGCTGGCCCAGGCATTGCGTTGTCCGGTTGCAGATGTGCAAGCAGCACTCGCCCATCTGCGCACAGAATACGAAACCCACAACCGGGGCGTGCGCTTGCAGGAGCGCAACGGCAAAGTCCAGTTGGTGACGAATCCCGCCGCGGCCCAGGCCGTGGAAGATTTTCTCAGCCTGGACCTGACCACCAAACTCAGCGGCCCGGCATTGGAAACACTGGCGATTGTCGCCTACCGCCAGCCCGTGACCCGCGTGCAGATCGAAGCTGTGCGCGGGGTGGACTGTTCCGGGATGGTGCGCAAGTTGGAGCAACAGGGGCTGGTGGAGGAGGTGGGGCGCATGGAGACACCGGGGCGACCGATTCTCTACGGCGTCACCGATCTCTTTCTGCAACACTTCGGCCTGACCCATCTGGAGGAGTTGCCCGCCCTGCCTGAGTTGGACGCGGATTCGTTGCGGGCGGTGATGGCGCTGGTGGAGGAGTAATTGGGCTATTCCAAGATTTAGATTATCCACAGATTTCGCAGATTTTCACCGATTTCCTCAGTGAAAATCTGCGAAATCTGTGGATAGCTTCGCCTGAATGTGCCTTATTGCTTGCGTTCTCGTTTGACCGATGATGGCGAGTCCTCGCCTGATTGGTCCTGCCCCGCTAATTCCACCCCCGGATCAAAAACCTCATTGTACCGCCGACACGCGGCAATCAGATTCCCCGCCGAGAAGTGACCGCCCGTCCAGAAACGAATCGACGGTTCGCCGCCACACAGCCGCCGGATGATTTCGTCGTCGGGCATGCCCAGGCTGTCCAGGTGGGCCACGTCCCGGCAGAGGGTGAGAAGCTGGCCGATTTTGCCGTGGATTTCGGGCAGAGGTGTGCGGCGCACATGGCCGCTGCCGGGGAAGAGCCGTTCTGGGTGCAGGCTGGCCAGCCCGCGCAGGCTGCTGATTGTGCCGAACATCTCGAACTCCGACGACCAGGCCCGGTCCCGCCCGCCGATGAAGGCGTCTCCGCTGAAGAGCCAGCGCTGCTTCGGCTCGAAAAAGGCGATGTGATCCCGGCTGTGGCCCGGCGTCTCCACCACACGCAGCAAGAAACTGTCGGTCTGCACAGCCAGTCCCAGCGGCTCCACAGTGGCAACCGCTGGAGGCGTGCCCCACAATAGCCGCCGGTATAGCTGCTGGCCCAAGCGATGGGGTTCTGTGATGGTGGGAATTGTAGCCGCGGCGGCCCGGATGGTCGCCTGGGGAAAGCGCTGGTGCAGGGCGTGCAGCCCGCCTGTGTGGTCCTCGTGGCCGTGGGTGACGACGATCTGTTCCACGCCCAACTGCTCCACGATCTGCACCAGTTCATCGGCCAGGCAGGGCGGCCCGCTGTCGATGAGCAGCCCGTCCAGCCAATAGGCCGCGGTCCAATAGAGTGGCCGCCCCAAAAGGGTGCGGGCCATACGGATTGCGGTAACGGAGCCGTGGGATTGGATGTCGATCATTTGTGAAGCCAGTACAAAATATAAGCAGAAGCGGTACGTGCTGCGTGATGCGTGCTGCGTGAGATCATTCGGGCGTTCTCACGCAGCACTTCTCACATTTCCCGTCAGTCCCTCTGCCACCCAATCGGGTATGCGCGTCATCGCGCCGCTGTTGTCCACACAGATGTGGCTGGTGCGGCCCGCGGCGCAGAGGACGCCGCTGTCGCTGTTGAACACTTCGTAGCTGAATTCCACCTGGCGGCTGCGCAGACTGACCAGCCGGGTGATCACCTGCACCGGATCGCCAAAGCGCAGGGCCGAGCGATAGCGGCACTGGACATCCGTCACAGCGAAGTTGTAGCCCGCCTTGGAAATCTGGGCATAGGGCAACCCGGCCCCACCCATCCACGCCACCCGCCCGGCCTCGAACCAGACAATATAGCTGGCGTGATGGACGACACCCATTTGGTCCGTTTCCGCGAAGCGGACGGTGATGTCCAAAGAGTGAGCGAAGTCCCCTCTACTCTCCTTCGGCTGCATATTCTTCTTCCATCTGTCGCCAGAACTCGTCAGCCGGGATACCCTTGCCTTCCGCAATCTGTCGTCTACTGGTGGCAAGAAGCTCCTGTAACTGGGGGGAATAAGCCATTTTCAATCGCTCCATGTCGGATGGATCGGTAATGAGGGACAAAATGGCAAGCGGTTGCCCATTCTCGGTGATCAGAACCGCCTCATTGCCTGGTTTGCGTACAAGCACATCCAGGTTCTCTCTTACCTCTGCAATTGTAAATGTTCTCATAACTCTATCTCCTTGCCGCCAACCAGCAGGCGATTTCCGCGCTTGATACCGAGTGCCAGAATATGTACCTCTCTGCTTTCTGGCAATACTTCGTATAACACCCGGAATCGATTGTTTGGCCCAAGCCGAAGCTCCCAAGTGGCACCGATTTCCGTCGGTCTTTTGAGCGGTTTACGATTGCGTGTCTCTGTTGTCGGCTCAAATCGCAATTGCTCAACAGTCGTTTGAAAGATGAGAGAATGATAGCGACGTTGAATGGAAGCCAAGAGCTGTTTGACGGCTTCTGCAAAGACAATTTCAAAGTCCATCGCAATTTGCCTGTTTTACATATGAATCGGATGACCTTCGACCGCGTGTGCGGCTTCCATCACCACTTCGCTCAATGTCGGGTGGGCGTGGACATTGCGGGCGATCTCCGCCGGGGTAATCTCCATCATCTGGGCCAGGCTGATCTCCGGCAGAAGCTCCGTGGCACCCGGGCCGACGATATGCGCGCCCAGAATTTCGCCGTATTTGGCGTCGGCGATGAGCTTGACAAAACCCACGCGTGCGCCCAATGCCTGGGCTTTGCCGTTGGGCATAAAGGGAAACTTGCCGATTTTGATGTCGTGGCCTTCTGCCCGGGCTTGCGCTTCGGTCAGACCCAGACTGGCGACCTGCGGCTGACAGTAGGTGCAGCGGGGCAAGAAGCGGTAGCGCTCGGCGGGAATGGGCATTGTTTCCACCCCGGCGATGGTCTCCGCGGCCACAATGCCCTGGGCGCTGGCCACGTGGGCCAGGGCCAATTTCCCCGTGCAGTCACCGATGGCAAAAATGTGCTTGACGTTCGTGCGCATATTGGCGTCGATATCGACAAAGCCCCGCTTGTCCGTCTCCACACCCGTGGCGTGCAGCCCCAATTTATCTGTGTTGGGGCGAATGCCAATCGCCATCAGCACTTTGTCTGCCTCGATCGTTTCGGTTTCGCCGCTTTTGACATTTTTGACTGTCACCTTCACGCCGTCGTCGGTCTTTTCCACCTGCTCCGTGCGCGTCCCGGTCAGCAGACGAATGCCAGCCTTTTTGAAGCTCTTCTCGACTTCAGCGCAGACCTCCGCATCTTCCAGGGGCAGAACAGAGTCCATCATCTCCACAATCGTCACGTCCACGCCGTATGTGCGGTAGACATAGCTGAACTCCATTCCGATTGCGCCGGAGCCGACAACCACCAGTTTTTTGGGCAGATTTTCCAGCACCACCGCGTCCCGGTATTGGATCACCCGCTCGCCGTCGATCTCCACGTCGGGCAGGGAAGCCGCACGCGCGCCCGTTGCCAAAATGATGTGGGCCGCGCTGACTGTGCGCTCCTCTTTCACTTCCATATATTCCGAGCCGCCCACCCGCACGCTGTGGGAATTGACAAAGACGCCGTGGCCGTTGATGACATCAATTTTGTTCTTCTTCATCAAAAAGGCCACGCCTTTGGTCTGGCGATCCACAATACTGCGGCTGCGGGAGACAGCTTTGCTGAAATCGACGGTCAGATTATCGAAGCTGAAACCGAAATCCGCCGCGGCGTGCAGGTCTTCCAGCACCTCCGCGTTGTGGATCAGCGCTTTGGTGGGGATGCACCCCCAGTTCAGGCAGACGCCGCCCAGGTTCTCTCGCTCCACCACCGCTGTTTTCAGCCCCAATTGGGCGGAACGGATCGCGGCCACATAGCCGCCCGGCCCACCGCCAAGTACGAGAACGTCGTAGTCGTAATTATGTGTTGTCACAGTTTCCTCCCCTAAAGGAAAGGGATGAAGCACAGAAAGTGGCCTTTGGGTTTGTATCACCCAAGCGCCGCTGTCTACGCCCCAGCCCTCATTTTCCGTTTACTAAAGGCCGTATAGAGCACAATGCTCCCGGCCACCGATGCGTTCAGGCTCTCCACCTGGCCCACCATAGGCAAATTGACGATAAAGTCACATTTTTCCCGCGTCAATCGGCTCAGCCCCGAGCCTTCATTGCCCACCACCAAAGCCAGGGGACCGGCCAGATCGGCTTTGTCCAGGGGAATGGCATCCTCCCCGCTGTCCAGCCCGGCCACCCAAACACCCTTCTTTTTCAATTGGTCGATGGTGCGGTTCAGATTTGTCACCTGGGCCACGGCCAAATGTTCCACCGCGCCCGCGCTGGCATTGCTCACTGCCGGTGTGACGCCCGCGGCCCGACGGTCGGGCAGAATCAGTCCGTCCACGCCCACAGCCTCTGCCGTGCGGATCAGCGTGCCCAGATTTTGCGGGTCCTGGATGTGATCGAGGAGGAGGAGCAGGGGCGTGTCGTTGTTGGCGTGCAGAATTGTCTCCCATTCCACATACGGGTAGCCCTCGGTTTCCAGCGCCACGCCCTGGTGGTTGACCCGTTGCTCGTTCAGCTTCTCAAAGAGCGTGCCCTGCACAGCTTTCACCGGGATATTGTGCTCTGCAGCCAGGGCAGCGATCTCCCCGGTGATGCCGGAGCTTTCGCTGCTTTCTTCGCTTGCCAGCCAAAGACGATAAACCCGGCGGCGATTTGCGCGCAGGGCTTCGCGCACAGCCTGACGACCTACCAAAAGTTCACTCATTCGTGCTCCTCATGACGCCAGGTTGTGCCATCGGGTCCATCTTCCAGCACAATCGAAAGGCTGCCCAGACTGTCACGGATTTTGTCCGAGAGCGCCCACTGCTTGGCTGTGCGCAGGTCCGCCCGCACCTGAATCAGCAGGTCGATAAAAGGCTTGACCGCCATCTGTTCACCCCCGGCCACCTGATCGGGCAGGGTCAGCCCCAGAATTCCGGCCAGTTCGCGCAGGGTGCGCTGGGATGCGTCAAAGAAGGGGCCACTCACACCCGCGGCCCGGCCAGTGTTGATGGCTCGCACCAGTTCAAACAGTGCGGCCAGACCGCCCGCGGTGTTGAAGTCGTCATCCATCGCGGCCACAAAGGCCACCCGCGCATTCTCTGTGGCCTCGCGCAGGGCATCGGCATTCTCTCCCACACTGGCATTGCCTGTGGCGGGGCGCAGTGCGCTGCGCAGACGGGTGACGCTGCGCTCGGCGCTGTTGATGGTTTCGTCGTTGTAGACCACCGGCTTGCGGTAGTGACCGGAAAAGATCAGCAGACGCAGGGCATCGGGCGAATGGCTGCGCAGATATTCGTCGATAGTGATCAAATTGCCCAGGGATTTGCTCATTTTTTCCCCGGCCAGTTGTAACATTCCGTGATGCATCCAAACCTTGGCAAAAGGTTTGCCGGTCAGGCTTTCGCTCTGGGCGATCTCATTTTCGTGGTGGGGAAAGATCAGATCATTGCCTCCGCCGTGGATGTCGATACTCTCGCCCAATTGGCTCAGACACATGGCCGAGCATTCGATGTGCCAGCCGGGCCGCCCATCGCCCCAGGGGCTGGGCCAGGAGGGTTCGCCCGGTTTGGCCCCTTTCCAAAGGGCAAAATCGGCCACATTTTCCTTGCGCTCATCAGAATCCACACGGGTTCCCGACAGGGCTGCTTCCTGGGTACGCCGGCTCAATTTGCCGTAATCGTCGTCCCGATCCACCCGGAAATAGACGCTGCCCTCGCTCTCATAAGCATAGCCCATCTCGCTCAGATCGCCGATCACCCGGATGATATTGGGGATTTCTGTGGTCACCCGGGGATATTCATCCGCGGGCATCACGTTGAGATCGGCCAGATGTTTCAGATACTTTTCCGCGAAAAAGTTTGCCAATTCAAAAGGGTCTTGCCCCAACTCGTTGGCCCGATTGATAATTTTGTCATCCACATCAGTGAAGTTCGTCACGTAGGTGACTGTATAGTCCCGAAAACGCAGGTAGCGGCGCACCATATCAAAGACAATCGCGCTCATCGCGTGGCCGATATGCGCGTCCGCATAGACCGTCGGCCCGCAGACATACATACTGACTTTGCCCTCTTCCAACGGTGTAAATGGTTCAGTCTGACGCGTGAGTGTATTGTATATCTGTAACATTCCCGATTCCTGTCCTGATTTTCAATGAACAGTCATTAGCAGCGATTGTGGCGAAATTATGGCGAAATCGCGGCGGCTGTGCAGCGATTAAGTGGCTATCCCTATGCAGCCGTCGCTTACTGATAACTGATTACTTATCTTTGTCCGACGCGCGGCCGCTGCTCCACCTCTGGCGCAGCAAAGATCAGCCGCCCGGCATTGGTCTGCAACACTTTCGTCACCTGCACCAACACCAGATCATTCAGATGGCGACGGCCATTCTCCACAACAACCATTGTACCGTCTTCCAGATAACCCACGCCCTGGTTGATCTCTTTCCCCTCCTGGATCACCCGGATTTCCATTTCCTCGCCGGGCAACACCACCGACTTGACCGCATTCGCCAATTCGTTGATATTCAGGACTGTTACCCCCTGCAAACGGGCCACCCGATTCAGGTTATAATCGTTGGTCACGACCGCCGCGTTCAACTCCATGCCCAGGCTGATCAGCTTGTCGTCCACCTGTTTGGCATCGCTGGGGTCCTGATCCAGAAAGAGAATTTCCACGGCTTCATTGTGTTGCAGCCGGTCCAGCATCTCCAGCCCCCGGCGGCCCCGGTTGCGCCGCAGCACATCTGACGAATCGGCGATGTACTGCAATTCGTTCAGCACAAAACGCGGCACAGCCAGAGTGCCCCACAGAAAGCCTGTCTCAGCCACGTCGGCAATGCGGCCATCGATAATCACACTGGTGTCCAGCAGCATCAGCGAATGGGCAGGCTTGCTGCCCAGCCCAAACTCACCCGCGGCCCCGTCCCGTTCCCCGTCCCGTTCATCCCCCCGGCCAATGCGAAAGAAGGAAAATATCTCCTTCTGGCGCACCAGCATGACAGTCACGGCCAAATAGCCAAAAAGAATTGCGCCGGCAAAGGGCAAAATCGTGCCAAAAGGATTGGGGAGCAACGAGAGAGGATACGCCAGCAAAGCCGCGATCATCAGCCCGACGGCCAGACCACCCGTGCCCGCCAGCAACTGAATGGTGGGGACCCCGCGCAGGCTGCTGCGCAAGGCACGCGCCGGGCGCACAGTGACCCACGGCGCGATCAGAAAGCCCACCAGTCCGCCGCCAAGAATCGACGGGATAATCACTTGGGCCGAAGTACCAAAAGTGCTTCTCAGTTCATCAAAGGAGCGAATACCCGTAAATGTTCTGCCCAGCTCCCAGCCCAGCCAGGCCCCGATGAGCAACACCACCACACGTAGAAAGCGATCCCAACGCATGGATGAGACCTCCTATAAGTTCTGCCACACATGCCACCGCGTTGGACCTGATCGAAAAAGGAAAGAGGGAACAGGCCGCTTGCGTAGCAGGTGAAAATAAAGATGAATGCAAGAAAAAAAGAGCCGATCAGCATATTTGATAAAAAAATAAGGACCAACGAATCACAGACTACAGCAGCCACTGGCCTATACAACAATAGAGTGGATAAAAAAGTGGATAAACAATGAAAACCAGCCGCTCGTCACGCCTCTGCGAAGGATAACCGTAGGCATTTGACAGGCGTAATCATACAGCATAAACCGATGAATCGCAATCTCTGCACAGAGAAATGCTCGTCCTGTCCTGCCTTGTGTATACCTATCTGTGTCGAGTTACCAGAACGAGTCCATTCCCCACCCATCACAGGAGACAGCCACCGATGACAGGCACACCCCTTTCAACTTTCACCATCGACAGCCTGACAGCCGAAATCCATCCCGACAAAACAACCACCAGCCAGGCCGCCGCCGTCTTCGTGGCCGACCAAATCCGCGCGGCGATGGCCGCGCGGGGCAGCAGCCGGGTCATCTTTGCCACTGGCGCCAGCCAATACGATTTTCTGGACGCGCTCTGCAAGACACCGGCCATCGACTGGTCCCGTGTCACTGCCTTCCACCTGGACGAATATGTGGGCATCAGCGCCGACCACCCGGCCAGCTTCCGCCGCTATCTGCAAGAGCGCCTCTTCAGCCGCCTGCCCTTCGCCGCCGTCCACCTGCTGGCTGGCGACGCCCCCGATCCGGCAGCCGAATGCCGCCGCTACGCCAGCCTCCTGGCCGAGGCGCCTGTCGACATTGCCTGCGTGGGCATCGGCGAAAACGGCCACCTGGCCTTCAACGATCCCCCCGCCGATTTCCACACAACCGCGGCCGTCCACGTCGTCGACCTGGACGAAGCCTGCCGCGCCCAACAGGTCGGCGAAGGCCACTTCCCCTCCCTGGCCGCGGTCCCGCCCCAGGCCCTGTCGATGACAGTCCCGGCTATCCTGGCCGCCCGCGTCATCTCCTGTGTGGTCCCCGACGCCCGCAAAGCCGAAGCCGTGCGTTGCACACTGCAAGGCCCCATCGATCCCGCCTGCCCCGCCTCGGCCATGCGCACCCACGCCCACTGCCGCCTCTATCTGGACAGCGCGTCGGCCAGCCTGCTGACGGACAGTGCCCAATGAACGCGGTGAAACATCTCCGGGCCGGGCGACTCTGGTCGCCCGACGGTTTTGAAGAAAGCGTGCAGCTTACCTTCGCCGCAGGCCGGGTTTCCGCATGGGACGCGCTCTCCCCGCGGCCACCCAGCCCAGACGGAGTCCTCGGCACTGACGGAGTTTTTGGCGGGGTTTTGGACGCGCACGACGGCATCGTCATCCCCGGCCTGGTGGATGTTCAGGTGAACGGCGCGCTGGGCTGGAGCTTTCAGTCACAGCATCGGCCACACTTCGACGCGATTGTGGCCCACCACCTGGCCGCGGGCACAACCACTTTTCTGCCCACGCTCATCACCGCCGACGAGGATACCCTAACCCAGTCCCTCTCTGTGCTGGCCGCCTACTGCGCGGCTTCCCAGGCTACGCCGGGCACGGCCACCCTGCCCGGCATCCATCTGGAAGGCCCCTTCCTCTCCCCAGAGAAGGCGGGCGCACACGACCCCGCCGCGCTGCGCCTGCCCGACCGCCCTCTGCTGGAACGCTTTCTGGCCGCGGCCAACGGGCAAATCCGCATTGTCACCCTCGCGCCGGAGCTGCCCGGCGCGCCAGAATCCATCCGCCGTCTGGCAGAGCGGGGCGTTCTCGTCTCTGCCGGCCACAGCGCGGCCACCTTCGCCCAAATGCAGGCCGCCGCCGACGCGGGTCTCACCCTCATCACCCACGCCGGCAACGCCTCGGACTGGCCCCACCGCGCGCCCCGGCCCGAAGGCTTCTGGGGCAGCGAGCCAGGACTGGTGGGCGCTCTTCTGGCCGATCAGCGGCTCTCCGGCAGCGTCATTCTGGACGGCTTTCACTTCCACCCGGCGCTGGTCCCACCCCTGGCAAAGTTGAAAGCCCCCCACGGCCTCCTCCTCACATCCGACGCATCGACTGTTGCGGGTTGCCCGCCAGGGGAATACGAAGGGGGCGGGCTGCTCGCCACTGTCCACCCCCAGGGCTACGCCACCAGTGGCCGAGACGGGCGCTGGCTGGCTGGCAGCACCATCACACTGTTGGATGCGGTGCGCCGCGCGGTCTCCTTGTCCGGGCTATCCCTGCACACAGCGGTCGGGCTGGCCTCGGCCACGCCTGCCCATCACCTGGGCCTGGGCCAACGCAAAGGACATCTGGGCCTGGGCGCAGATGCAGATTGTCTGGTATTAAATGAGGATTTGTCCTTGCGGGCGGTGATTGTGGGGGGACGAATCCGGGAATAGCCAACGGGGACGGTTACAAAAACGGTTACGGGAAACAGTTCGGGGAACAGTTGATAGAAAGCAGCCAGCGGTTGTGGGCAATCAGCGGGGATATTCCATTCACAGAGTACCGCTCACCCCCAGCGCCACACCCACCCGCTCGCACTCGGCAAATTCCCGCACCAGACTGCGGCTGGCGGCGTAGAAGGATGTGTGGTGCAAAATGGCCTGGGCCGCGGCTGTGTCGCCCTGGCTGTGGGCAATGCGGGCCAGCCCCAGCCGCCCCAGCACATATGTGTAGGGATAGCGATTTTCCGGGTCCGCAGTGGCCTGGGCGAGCAGTGTCCGCGCCTGCTCCACTTCTCCCCGTTCCAGGGCCACCAGCCCCAGCCCAATGACTGTGCTGTGCAGATGGGTGCGGAAACTGTCCCGGTTGTCCAGGAAATCGGCGATCTGCTGGAAGCGACTCTCGGCCTGGGCCAGGTCACCCGTTGCCAGGGACTGATAGCCGCTGGAGATGCGCGGCCAGAGGCTTGCCAACTGCGCGCCTGGCCCGTGTGCAGCCCGGTTGATGGTTCTGCTCTGATCGTTGAGTTGCCGGCTGGACGCCCCGTCTCCTTGCAGAAGGGTTGTCACCGCCCACTGGTGATAGGCCAGGCTGGCCAAAGAACGCTGGCCGCTCTCCTCTGCCATGGCCACCCCGGCGCGCAGACAGGCAACCGACGCGTCCAACTGCCCCTGAATCTGCAGAATCCAGCCGTAGATGACCAGAGGCAAAGCCGCGTAGACAGGCCCCATCGCGGTTGTCATATCCTCCACCGGGTCGTCCACCACCGGCGGCGGCGGGACAAAAACAGCCCGCTTATCCCCGCTCCCGCCTTGTGTGTCCCCCAATTCTTCGTCATCCCGGCCAAAGATAACATCCCGCCGGGCCAGCATATCCGCCAGCGCGGGGGAAGGTCGCTCGGTGGGGCCGACGATCAGCTCCTCCATCAGCGCGTTGGACTCGGCCTGTTGGCCCACCAATCCCAACAGTGTCATCAGCCGGGTATGGGCCATCAGCGCCAGGGCTTTGTCCCCCTTTTCCAGCGCCCAGGTGCGCAAAAAACTGTAGGTACGGGTTACGCCGTCCGGGTCGAGCAGACCCTCGTAGGCCAGCCCCAGCCCCAGGAAGCCCCGTTCGATCTGTCCGGCAGGGGGGCCATTTATCTCGCTCAGGGCAGCCAGCCCCCTGTCGAAATGGAGAATGGCCTGTTGGGGCGCATAGGTGCGCAGCAGAGATTCCCCGGCCAGCAGGCTGTAGTGGGCAAATTCGGGCCGGGCGCTGGGACCGGCCTGCCCGAAATGGAAGGCAGTCTCGGCAGGATTTTCGTCGGCTTTGCCGCCGGCCACCAGCGCGGCAGCCACCTGCGCGTGCAACCGTCGCCGTTGCAGGCTGTTGAGCTGATCGTAGGCCACCTGGCGCACAATCTGGTGGACAAAATCGATACGCTCGTCGGGCCGTTCCAGCAAAAATTGACGGCGCAGCAGCACATCCAGCCCGGTTGCGGGATCGCTCTCCGCGGCCCCTTCCAACAGGTCCAGGCCAAAATCCCGGCCTATGACCGCGGCCAGACGCAGCACATCCAGGCTGGGCCGGGGCAGGCGTTCCATTCGTTCCTCAATAATCTCTTGCACCCGCTGGCTGGGCACGGGACGCTCCAGCAGTTCGTTCTCTTCGCCTGCCAACTGGGAACGCTCGCGCAGATTCTTCACCGCTTCGGTCAAAAAGAGGGCGTTGCCCGCGGTGGTGCGAAAGAGGGCGGAAGCCAGAGGCTCGACCTCACCGGCATTTTGCCCCAACAATTGCCCCACCAGCGCGCGGGTCTCGTCGGGTGTCAGCCGTTCCACGGCAAAGGCGCGGCAGAAAGGGGCGCGGCGCAGCGCCCGCAGCAGCAGCCGGGGACTCTCATTCTCTGCTAAATCCTCCTCCCGGTAGGCCAGCAGGAGCAGAATGGGGAAGCGGCTGATCTGCTGGGAGAGGCGGCTGAGAACGGCCAGGGAATCGGCGTCGGCCCAGTGCAGATCGTCCAGAAAAAGGACAAGGGGGCGCAGCTCGGACAGTCGGGTGAGAAAAGTGACAATCCCATCGACAATGCGTTGGCGATTTTCGTCCGGCAGGGTGCTGTCGCTGCTTTCGGGCCGTTCCCCGCCCAGGCGGTCCTGGAGTGTGGGCAGAATCTGCACCAGTTGGACCAGCGCGGCAGGGGGCAAACGGCGCAGAGAGGATTCGGGCAGGAGTTGCAGATAGCGGCTGATGCCATCGGCCAGGGGCGCATAGGGCAGATTGCGTTCCAACTGCTGACAGGCCGCGCTGATGACAGTTGTGCCCGCGGCCTCGGCCCGACGCAGAATTTCATAGGCCAGCCGGCTTTTGCCCACACCGGCTTCCCCGGCCAGCAGCGCGATGGAGCCTTCGCCTGCCAGCGCCTGGGCCAGGCCGCGGCCGATGGCGTCCATCTCCGCGGCCCGCCCCACAAATGTATCGGATAGGGGATCATCCAGCGTGGGCAGAAGCGCCTGTTGGGGCAGAAGCGTTTCGCCGGGCTGGGTGCTCGCCTGGCGCTGGTTGCCAGAGGCTGGGGGGGATTGCGGGCTGTGCGCGGCCAGGGCTGCGGCTGAGCGCACATCGATCTCCCCGTTGAGAATGCGGCTGTGCAGTTCCTGGGTCACAGGGCTGGGGTCTGCGCCCAGCTCTTCGCCCAGAATCGAACGGCAGCGTTCATAGGCGATGAGCGCGGCCGCGCTGTCGCCGGATTCGGCCAGATAGCGCATCAGGGCCTGATAGGCGTTCTCGCGCACTTCGTCTTTGGCCAGCACCCGCCGGGCCAGAGAAATGGCGTCGGGGTAGTTGCCCTCTTTGCTGTAAAATTCGGCCAGGCTCAGGATAGCGTGAAAATATAGCTCCCGCAGACGCTCGCGCTCGCCCTTGACCCAATCGGCATAGGGATCGCTGATGAGATAGTCATCTTTATAGAGGGCGATGGCATCAGCCAGCAGTTTTTTCTTTTCTTCCGGGCTTGTGGACCTCTCCGCCTGGCGCAGAAGATTCTCGAACACCTCCACATCCAGCCACACATCGGGATGGGTGCGGTAGGCATAGCCGGGGCTTTGGGTGTGAATATAGCGGGAGGGTGCGCGGTTGGGGCGGTCGGGTTCCAGCACATTGCGCAGGGCGTTGATGGCACTGCGCAGGGTGGTGGCTGCCGAATCTACGCTGTTGCCGGGCCACAGGAGATCAATCAACCGATCCGTTGCCACCGGGCGGGGGCGTTCTGTGACAAGAACTTTGAGAAGCTGGCGGGCTTGGCGGGTGCGCCACGCGCTCTCATCCACTTTTTGGCCGTCGCGCACCACCTGAAGTGTGCCAAAAGTTGTGATTTGGATAGAGGGGGCTACGTGGGATGCTGGTCCGGTCATACTTGGCGACACTTCCATTCCGGGAACGGAGACGTGACAGAATTATACTGTCATTGTACCCGAAAAGACTGGTGACGGCAAACCATGACGCGGTGCGGCACAAAAAAAATTGTGGACCGGGGATTGGCTATCCTCCCGGTCCACAATCTCAGATTGCTTAAAATGGAATGTCTTCCTCGCCCACATACTCTGGCGGAGCCTCATTGGGGGTAGGTGGACCGGAGGATCCGCCGCCTTCACGGCTGCCGATAAACCGGACAGTCGTGGCTGTCACTTCCAGGGACGCACGATTGTTGCCATCTTTGTCCGTCCAGGGACGGGCTTCCTCAATCTCACCGACAACCATTACCTGGCGGCCTTTGGTCAGATATTGGCTGACGATCTCGGCCTGTTTGCGCCAGGTTGTGACGCGGAACCAGGTGGTCTTGTCCTGTTTCTGTCCGTCCTGGCCTGTCCACGATTTGTTCACAGCCAGACTAAAACTGGTGACCGGTACACCGCTGGGGGTATACCTCATTTCCGGGTCGTTACCCAGATTTCCAACGAGGGTAATTTGCTGATACATGCAGAGTCTCCTTGTCAAGGCAAAAGGATGAATATAGATTCGTCGATCTCCGAACAATCGACAGGAATGGGAATCCTGCACGGGACAAAACCGTATGCATATTGTACTCCTATTCTGCTGGTATGTCAATAAAAATTCAGCCCAATCAGAAAATTTGTTCTGTTTGCTCTTGACGCCTTTCGCCATTAGACGCACTGCCGAAGACGTGGGATAATAGGCAACAATCGTACCTGTTCTGTCTCCTCCCGGCGACAACTACTGCCCGGGACGTGGCGACAGTCTCTTCCCGGCGTCCTGGGTTTTGTGGCCGCTTCCCGGAAGGTAAACACCTATGAAACTACAGCCCATTCAGGATTATCTACAGACAAACCATTTGGACGGCTGGTTGCTCTACGACTTTCGCGGCCAAAATTCCATTGCCCTCGCGGTCGCTGGTCTGGCAAGTGGGGGAACCCGGCGCTGGTTTTTGTGGATTCCTGCCCAGGGCCGCCCCGCCTATCTGATCCACGCCATCGAGCAAAACGCATTTTCATCCCTTTCTCCCGAAATGGCCGGGCCGTTGCACACGTATATGGGTTGGCAGCAGTTGGCCGAGATGCTGCCCGGCTTTATCGGCGCGCAGGGGGAAAAGCCCTTGCGTATTGCTATGGAATACAGTCCCTTGGGCGCGCTGCCCTATATCAGCAAAGTGGATGCGGGCACATTTGAACTGGTCACCGAAGTCACCGGTGCCGAGATTGTAAGCAGCTCTGATCTGGTGCAGATCGCCCAGGCGGTCCTTTCCCCCGCGCAGATGGAGAGCCACCGTCGGGCCGCGGCCCACTGCATGCGCATCAAAGACGAAGCCTTTGCCTTTGTGGCTGACGCGCTGAAAAGCGGGCGGACCCTCACCGAATACAATGTGCAGCAGTTCATTCTGGCCCGCTTCGCGGCTGCCAATCTCTACACAGATCACGGCCCGATTGTGGCGGTGAATGGCCACGCGGCAGTGCCCCACTACGCGCCCAGCGCGGAGCAGCACAGCCCGATCCGGATGGGCGACGTACTGCTGATTGATATGTGGGCCAAAGAACAGAACGACCCCGGCGACTGCTACGCCGACATCACCTGGACAGCCTACTGTGGTGTACTTGTGCCGCCGGAAGTAGAGCGAATTTTTCAGGTAGTGCGCCAGGCCAGGGACGCGGCAGTGGCTGCTGTGCGCGAGGCGATTACCGGGGGGCGGCGGCCCCGGGGCCACCAGATCGACGACGTGGCCCGGGATGTGATCGACGACGCGGGCTTTGGCCACGCCATTCTGCACCGCACAGGCCACAGCCTGGGGCCCGCTATTCACTGGAACGGCGTCAATATCGACAATGTGGAGACCCAGGACCGGCGGCGCATTATCCCTGGCGTGATGTTTACGATTGAACCGGGCATCTATCTGCCCGATCTGGACTTCGACGGCAGCGGTCAGGCCAAAGGACTGGGCATCCGTTCGGAGATCAACTGCATCGCCCACGAAGACAGTCTGGAGATTGCGACGGGGCCGATACAGACGCAAGTGGTTACGCTGCTCTAATTCAACAATCCTCCTATCGAGGCGTGAAACGTGAAACGTGAGATCACGCGGCTGATCTCACGTTTCACGCCTCACATTTTCGGTACGGGGCCAGAGTCTCTCAAAAAGACCGGATTTATGCATAAGACAACCTTCCCCACCCCACCCCATCGCGTTGCCCTGTTCGTCACCTGTATGGCCGATATGCTCTATCCCGGTGTGGGCATTGCCACCACCGAACTGTTGGAACGCCAGGGCATCGAAGTCGTCTTCCCAATGGAGCAGACCTGTTGCGGCCAGCCCGCGTTCAACGCGGGCTATCGGGACGAAGCCCGGGTGTTGGCCCGGCGCTTTTTGCAGGTCTTCGGGCCGATGGTGGAGAACGGCAGTGTGCAGGCGATTGTCGCGCCTTCGGGCAGTTGCGTCACAATGACCAGCCACTTCTACGACGTGCTTTTCGAGGATTCCAACGAGCGGCCTCTGCGCCAGTTGGCCCAACGGCTGGCCTCCGTCACCTTTGAATTGACCGAATTTCTGGTGGATGTGCTGGGTGTCACTGACACCCGTGCCCGGCTGGAAGGCACTGTCACCTATCACCCCTGCTGCCACCTGCTGCGGGAAATGGGCGTGGACGAGCAGCCGCGCAGACTGCTCGCCGCTGTGGAAGGCGCAGAAGTTGTCGAACTGCCCGACGCCACCGATTGCTGCGGCTTTGGCGGCCTCTTTGCCGTGAAGAACGCGGGGATCAGCGGCGCGATGGGGCGGCGCAAGGCGGACAATCTGGCCAAAAGTGGCGCGGATGTGGTGGCTATGTGCGACGTGAGTTGTATGACGCATATCAATGGCATCCTCAGCCGGGAAAAAATCAACTGCCGCGCCGTGCATATCGCCGAAATTCTCAACGGCCAATTGGGCAGCCGTCTGCACGCGCCGGAGGAAGAAACGCCCGCGGTGGCGAATCACCCCCGACGCTGGCAGGACCCGGTCGCAAAGAATGCGGGCGAAAAGGGAGGCGACTGATGGCAGTGATCAATCTGGAAGCCCCCTTCAAAGAGCGGGTGGCAAGCGCGCTGGCCGACAAACACCTGGCCCCGGCAGTGGTGCGGGCCACAGACCGTTTTGTCCTGGCCCGACAGAAAGCCATGACCAGCATCGACGGCGAGCTTCTGCGCACCCAGACCCGCCAGATGAAAGAAGATGTGCTGCGCAACCTGCCCGACTATTTGGAGAAATTGGAGCGCAACTTCCAGGCCAATGGGATTACCGTGCATTGGGCGCGGGATGGGGTGGAAGCGGGCGAAATTGTGCGGGGGATTGGCCTGCAAAATGGCGCGCGCACAATTGTCAAGTCAAAATCCATGGCGACGGAAGAGATTCACCTGAACCACATTCTGGAGCAGGCCGGACTGAAGGTTGTGGAGACCGACCTGGGCGAATATATTATCCAATTGGCCGGAGAACCGCCCAGCCATATCGTCGCCCCGGTCATCCACAAACGGCTGGAAGAGATCGCGGAAATTTTTCACGAAAAGTTGGATATGCCCCGCACAATGGACCCCACGGAGATGACCAGTGCGGCAAGGGTGCGTCTGCGCAATGAATTTTTCGACGCGCAGATGGGTGTCAGCGGCTGCAACTTTGCCATCGCTGAGACCGGGACCATCTGCATTGTCACCAATGAGGGCAACGGGCGAATGGTGAGCAGTATGCCCAAAGTCTATGTGGTGGTGATGGGAATTGAAAAAGTTGTGCCCACGGTGGAGGATGCGCTGCTCCAGCTACAGGCCCTGACCCGCAGCGCCACCGGCCAACAGATGACTGTCTACTGTTCTATGACCAGCGGCCCCCGCCAGCCGGATCAGCCCGACGGCCCGGAGCAGGTGCATGTGGTTCTGATGGACAATGGCCGTCTGCAATTATTGGAGCGGGGCTACGGCGAATCGCTGATGTGTATTCGCTGTGGCGCGTGTCTGAACATCTGCCCGGTCTATCAGGAGATCGGCGGCCACGCCTACGGCAGCACCTACAACGGGCCGATTGGCGCGGTCATCTCCCCGGCCCTGGCCCCGGAGATCGCCCGCTTTAAGGAACTGCCCCACGCCACGACCCTCTGCGGCGCGTGCCGGGATGTCTGCCCGGTGAAGATCGATCTGCCCCGGCTGCTGGTGGATTTGCGCGCCGATCTGGTGGAGGCGAAGGCCAATCCCCGCCTGGAACAGTTGGCGATTCAGGGCTATGTGAAGGCCATGAGCAGCCGGGAAACCTACGAACGGGGCGGCAAATTGGCCAGCCTCTCCACCAATCTGCTGGCCGGACTGACCGGCGGTGAAATCAAATGGATGCCCCCGCCCCTCAGCGGCTGGACCGACCACCGGGACTTTCCCCCCTTTGCCAAAAAGAGCTTTCGGGAATGGTGGGAAGAACGGCAAAAGTTAAGAAATCGAGAATAGTCGGTTGGTTGATTAGTTGATTGGGGCGTACGTGCCTCACTCAGTCAACTAATCAACCAATGAACCAGTCAACCAACGAACCAATACCCTATGCCCGCACGCGACGACATTCTGAACCGATTACGCACGGCTCTGCGCCAGCCGGAACTACGCTTCCCCCCCCCGGAGACGCGGCGCTTGACCGCGGACGAGCGGATGACTGTGGGCCGGGCCGAGGGCGATCGCTGGGCGCTGGCCCATCGCTTTGGCACAGAATTGGAGACGCTCCACGGCAGCTTTGAAGTTGTGGAGACGGTGGCCGAGGCGCGTATGGCCGCCATCGGTCGTTTGCAGATGTGGGTGGCAGAGGATTTGGACGCCCGGCGCACAGAACGGCCCGAACAGCCCGGCGACCGGGATGTGATGATCTGGTCGCCAGAAGAACTGCCCATCGATGGGTTGACGCCCGCCCTGACCGATCTAGAATTCCAACTGATCGAACCGCAAAATCTTCACGACAACGACGAGCGGGCGCGGGTGCGCCACGCCCGGGCCGGCATCACCGGCGTGGACGCGGCTTTTGCCGCCACAGGAACCGCCGTCCTGGCGGCTGGCCCCCACAAGAGCCGGGCCGCCAGTTTGACCCCCTTTCGCCACCTGCTGCTGGTTCCCATCAGCCGCATCTTCCCCACCGGGGAAGACTGGATGGCGAAGATGCGCCAGGACGGGACGCTGACCGATTTTTTGCGCGAAAGCCGCAATGTGACGCTGATCAGTGGGCCGAGCAAGTCCGCGGATTTGGAAGGGATTTTGACAATGGGTGTCCACGGCCCAAAGGTTGTCCACGCGGTAATTTTTGATGATATTGAGGCGATGATTCGGGGATAACAGGGATCGGGAACTGGGGATTGGGGACTGGGACACGTCCTGCTCCCCAGTCCCAGCCCCCATTTTCCACACAGGAGAACAAAGGACCAATGACCACATCCTCTAAACAATACCGCGTCGGGATGATCGGTGCGGGTGCGATTGTGCAGCGGGGGCACATCCCCAATTTTCAGGCCGTGCCCAACGCCGAAGTGGTGGCGGTCTGCGATGTAAATCTGGCCCGCGCCCAGGAAACAGCCCAGTCCACCGGCGTGCCCGCGGCCTATTCCGACTACAGTGAGATGCTGGCCAAAGAGGGGCTGGATATTGTGGTGGTGGCGGTGCCGAATATCTATCACAAGCCGATGACGATTGACGCGCTGCGCGCCGGGGCGAATGTCCTGTGCGAAAAACCCCTGGCGTTGTCCAGCGCGGACGCGCTGGAAATGTACGGCGTGGCCGACGAAATGGGCACACAGTTGGCCGTGGGAACCCATTACCGCTACTCGAATCCGGTGCAGAGCGCCAAGCAGCAGGTGGACGCGGGCTTTTTTGGCGACATCTATGCGGCCCGCACCCTCTGGAATCGGCGCGCTGGCATCCCCGGCTACAACAGTTGGTTCACCAACAACGATCTGGCCGGGGGCGGCAGCCTCTTCGACATCGGCATCCACGCGCTGGACCGGGCGCTCTATCTGATGGGCTATCCCGAACCGGTCTCGGTGAGCGGGGCCAGCTACGCCAAGTTTGGTCCCCGGGGGCAAGGGCTGGGCGGCTGGGGCATTGACCGGCAAAAAGCCACCCCCGGCGCGCGCTTTGATGTGGATGACTTTGCCTGGGGTTTTGTCCGCTTTGCCAACGACGCCACACTTATGCTGGAAGTCAGTTGGGCCGCCCATTTCGAGGAGCAGTTCTACACAGAACTCTACGGGACCGAAGGCGGCGCGTATATCGGCAGCGAAGACCGCATGGAACTGTACACAAACCTGAACGGCCAGCCGGTCAACATTCCGGTAGCCGTGCCCAAAGGCGGCAACTCCTACGGCCGCTTTGCCCTGGACTTCGTGCGCCAGTTGGACGGGGAGCAGACCGATATTGTGACCCGGGAGCAGGCGCTGATCAGCGTGAAGATTGTCGAAGGCATCCAGAAATCCGCGGCCAGCGGGAAGGAGAGCCGTATTGCGTAGGCGTATTGCGTAAGGTGGCGAAGCCATAATAGTTACACACACTCCAGACCAGTGAGCGCCGGTTGAGTAGCCGACAGAATCCTGCGGATTCTGCGTCTTCGGAGGGCGTATCGAAACCAGAGCAAACGGGTGATGAGGAGAATCTTCGTTAACCCGCTTTGGTTTCGATACGGCGGGAAACTGCCCCCGCCTACTCAACCGGCACTGGTCCTGCGTCATCGGTCATTCACTACCCGGTCACGTACAATTACGCCTGAATCGCCACTACTCTCGCAACCCGCAACCCGCCTTATGAATCTCAACCAACGCACCACCACCCTCCTCCAACTGACAATCGCCCTGGCCGCGCTCCTGCTCCTGGCCGCGGGGATGGGCGGGCTGCGCTTTGAGCCGGGCCAGGACCTGAATCTGTTGGCCCTGCTGCTAGGGAATGGACAGATGCCCACTGCGCAGCCCTCTCCAGCGATTGCAGGCACGGCGAACTTTCAGCCGTGGATGCGCATCGCTTTGTGGCTGTTGCTGATCTTCACCGGAGCCTATGCGATCGTCTCGCCAGAGGCTCGGCGGCGGCTCTTTATGACGCTGATTTTTGTGCTGCTGATTCTCTTTATTGCGGAAAAATATCGGGATCGCTTGCAGCAACAGCCCAGAGAGACGCCAACCGTCCAAGGGGTGGAAGCTCTGCCCGAAGTAGCCGTGCCCGCGATTCCTGAACCGCCCCCCTTTATCACCGATCCGCCGGTCTGGCTCAGCTGGGCGGTGAATACGCTCGTCGCCATTGCCTTCTTCCTCCTCCTTTGGTATCTGTGGCTGCGTCTGCGCCCCAAACCAACCCCCCAATCCCTGCTGGTGGACGAGGCCGCCAGCGCGCTGGCCGAACTGGAAGCCGGCGGCGATCTGCGGGATGTGGTGCTGCGCTGTTATGTGCAGATGAGCGCTGTGCTGAAAGAGAATCATCGGGTAGAGCGAAGACAGGCAATGACGCCCCGAGAGTTTGAAGATCAATTGGCCGCGGTTGGCCTGGGCAACGAACACATCCACCGCCTCACCCTTCTCTTTGAAGGGGTGCGCTATGGGACCCAGGCCAGCACGGACAAGACCGCCCAGGAAGCCAGCGATTGTTTGCAGGCGATTGTGCAGACCTATGGAGCGCGGACCTGATGCGACGCTATCTGCCCCTGGCCCTGGTTTTGCTGATCACAGCCATTCTGGTCATCAGCCTGGACAACTTTCTCCAGGAAATGGTCATTCAGCCCATACTTTTCACCCTCTGGTTTGCCGGGCTGGTGTTGAGCAGCCTGCACCAAAGCGTCTTCTGGGGTGTGCTGCTTTTTGTGGCGCTGGTGCTGATTCTGCGCAGCCTGGGCCGGGGCGAACGGCTTCCGAAGACTGTGCCGGAAAAGCGCTACCCGTCCCAGGGGCAGGTGCGCCGCTGGATGGGACTGTTGGAACGGGCGGAGAACCAGCGCTTTGCCCGCTGGAATCTGGCCCAGTCCCTGCGCAAATTGACCCAGGATATCCTCAGCCCCAACGAACGCCGGGACAAGCAACGCGCCCCGATAGAACTCACATTGCCGTCGGACATTGCCGACTATTTTGACGCCAAACTGCCGCCCGCCCAGAGCCTGGGCCTGCGCCAGCGCTTGCAGACCAAACCATCCCAGCCATCCCATCCCCTGGACCTGGACCCGGAAGTGGTTGTAGACTTTCTGGAGCGGGAAACGGGCCGCCTTTCCGGAGACTAACCCCAATGCTATTGAGTAAAGTTGCAGAACTGAGCAATGCTGTTGTGGCCGAAGTGGAGCAGGCTGTGGTGGGCAAAGGGCCTGTCCTGCGCCAGATAATGGCGACGATTCTGGCTGGCGGCCACATCCTGCTGGAGGACTATCCTGGCCTGGCCAAGACCCTGACCGCCAACAGCTTCGCCATTGCCCTGGGGCTGGACTTCCGGCGCATCCAGTTCACGCCCGATCTGCTGCCCGGCGACATCACTGGCAGCTATATCTACAACCGCAATCAGGGGGATTTTGAGCTGCGCAAAGGGCCGATCTTCGCCAATATTATTCTGGCTGATGAGATCAACCGGGCCTCGCCCAAGACCCAATCCGCGCTGCTGGAAGCCATGCAGGAGCATCAGGTGACGCTGGAAGGGGAGACAATGCCCCTGCCCCTGCCCTTTGTCGTCATCGCCACCCAGAACCCGATTGAGTACGAGGGCACTTTCCCCCTGCCTGAAGCCCAGTTGGATCGCTTTCTGGTCAAGCTCTCCATCGGCTACCCTTCGCTGCAAGAGGAGCAGGAAATTCTGAGTCGGCGGCGCAAACGGCGCAGCGACGACTTTTCTCTGACGCCGATTATCGACGGCGCGACACTGCTGGAGATGCGCGCGGCCATCGAGGAAATCCACGTGGACCCGGATTTGGAGCGCTATATCGTCGAACTGGTCCACGCCACCCGCCAGCACAGCCGGGTGACCGTCGGGGCCAGTCCCCGCGGCTCGCTGGCTCTGCTCAAACTGGCCCGGGCCCAGGCCGCGCTGGACGGCCGGGATTACGTCCTGCCCGACGACATCAAAGCCTATGTCGGCCCCGCGCTGGTCCACCGGCTGATCCTCAACCCGGAGCTTTGGATGCGGGCAGGCACGGCGGAGGAGATTCTGACGGGCATTGTGGGCAGCGTGCGCGTCCCGGTGGTGGGCGGTCGTTAATCGCCTTGACCAGCGCCGATTTCTCTTGTGGAAACCCAACGGGTGGTTTCATCCGCTTGATTTCGACAGGCTCAATCGGCGCTCACTAACCCGCATTCACAATTCCAAATTCACAATTCTAAATTCCCTTTGAACCATTCCCTTCTCCTCAGCCTCCTTATCTATCTGCCTATTCTGGCCGGTCTGGCCAGCCTGAACCCGCGCCTGCTGGTGCTGGCCGTGCCTTTTGTGCTGTACGTGGCCCTGGGCGTCTGGGAGAAGCCGTCATCGGTCCAGTTGAACGCCCGGCGCACGCTGCAACCCAACCGGCTCTTTCAGGGCGAACCGGTGTTGGTGACGCTGACCTTCACCAACACCGGCAGCCGGCTGGCCGACCTGCTGGTGGAAGATGTGATCCCCGACGGGCTGGAAATCATCGAAGGCGACCCCCGGCTGCTGCTTTCGCTGGAAAGCGGTGAGACCGCCCAGATTGTCTATACGCTTGTGGGCCAGCGGGGGCTGCACACCCTGCCGGGGCCGCGGCTGACGGCCAACGATTCGCTGGGCGTCTTCCGCACACAGCGCCAACTGAATCTGCCCAGTCCTCTCTTTGTGCTGCCTGTCGTCCACAAAGTGCCGGCTATTGCTATCCGCCCGCGACGGGTGCGGGTCTATCCCGGCCAGATTCCGGCGCGCACGGGCGGATCGGGCGTGGAGTTCTTCGGCGTGCGCGAGTACCAGCCCGGCGATCCCCAGCGCTGGATCAACCACCGGGCCGGCGCACGCTACGAGCAGACGCTCTTTGTCAACGATTTCGAGCAGGAACGGGCCGTGGATGTGGGGCTGATTCTGGACGTGCGGGAGAGCACAAATCTGCTGGCGGGCAGCGGCTCCCTCCTGGAGCAGACCATCGACGCCACTGTCACCCTGGCCGACGCCTTTCTCTCTCTTGGCAACCGGGTGGGCCTCTTTCTCTACGGGGGCGCGATTGACTGGACCTTTCCCGGTTCTGGCAAAATCCAGCGGGAGCGGATTCTGCGCGCGCTGGCCAGAGCAAAAATAGAGCGCAGCCAGGTCTTCGACAAACTGAGCCATCTGCCCACCCGCCTCTTTCCCGTGCGCTCCCAACTGGTCCTCATCAGTCCGTTGCAGCCCGACGATCAGGACGATATTGTGAGTCTGCGGGCGCGGGGTTACGAGCTGTTGTTGGTAACGCCCGACGCCATCACCTTTGAGATGAAAACCCTGGCGGCCACGCCCAACACCCAATTGGCGGCCCGGCTGGCCCATCTGGAGCGGAGCCATCTGCTGCGTACATTGGGCCGGGCCGGGGTGAATGTTTTTGAATGGGATGTGGAGACGCCCTTTCATCAGGTAGCCCACCGCGCGCTGGGCCGTAGCCGCCTGGGGAGGCAGGGTCGATGACAGGCACACTGCGTATGCTGGTGGCGCTTTCTATTGGAGCGGCAACGCTCTGTCTGGCCGCGGCCTTCCTTGCTATCAATTGGTGGTGGAGTCTGGCCCTGCTGGGCATCGGCCTGCTTTGGCTCAGTGTGCTGCGCCACGGCAACAACCGGGTGGCTGATCTGGGACTCTTGGCTTTTGTGATGGCCGCGGTCTGGGGTGGAATGCAGGGGGCAGCCTGGGGCTGGCTGCTGACCGCCGCGGTGACGAGTCTGGCCGGCTGGGACCTGACCCACTATCTGGCCCATTTGCACGCCGCGCCAGAACGTCAGCACGAGGCCGCGCTGGTGCGCCGCCATCTGATCCGCCTGGCCGGGGTAGTCGGGGGCAGCTGGCTCCTGGCCGGGCTGACACTGGCCGCCAGCATCCGCATCAATTACATCGGCGCGCTTGTGCTGGCGGGAATCGCTGTGATTCTACTCACCCGCAGCGTGCGCGCTCTGCGCAGCCCCAACGCTGAATAATAGAACGCAGATTTTAGAAGTTCGACTTTTCGACTTTTCGGAAAAAGTCGAAAAGTCGAACTTCTTTGCCACAATAGAGGAGCCGAGAAATGTATAGGACACTGATTTCGACCGCTGAACTGGCCGCCGCGCTGGGGATGGGGAACGTGGCCGTTGTCGATTGTCGTTTTTCCCTGGCAGACAAATCTGCCGGGCGCAGCGCGCACGCGGCCAGCCACATCCCCGGCGCGGTCTACGCCCACCTGGACGAAGACCTGGCCGCGCCGGTTGCACCGGATCGCAAGGGGGGCCGCCATCCCCTGCCCACGCCGGAAGAATTTGCGCGTACCCTTTCGGGATGGGGCATCGACAACGAAATACAGATCGTCGCCTATGACGACGGCCCCGGCGCGATGGCCGCCCGTTTTTGGTGGATGTTGCGCTGGCTGGGTCACGATGCAGTGGCTGTGCTGGACGGGGGATGGGCGGCCTGGCAGGCCGAAAATCGGCCAGTGGAGAGCGGCGTACCCGCGGTTACACCGGCCCGGTTTGTGCCCCGCCCGCGCCCGGAAATGATTGTGAACGCGGACAAAGCGCTGCAATATACGGCCAGCGGGGGTGCGCTGCTCATCGACGCCCGTGCGGCCGATCGCTACCGGGGTGAAAACGAAACCCTCGACCCGGTGGGCGGCCACATCCCCGGCGCGTCCAACTATTTCTACGGCCAAAATTTGAGCGATGGCCGTTTTCGTAAGCGGGAAGCATTGGCCCAGGACTTTCGGTCGCTGATCGGACAGCGACCCGCCAGTGAAATCGTCCACTACTGCGGCTCCGGCGTGACAGCCTGCCACAATTTGCTGGCAATGGAACACGCGGGCCTGGGGCTGGCCCGGCTTTACCCCGGCTCGTGGAGCGACTGGAGCAGCGATCCCAGCCGACCCCGGGGGCGGGGATAAACACCCCCAATCGTAAAGAATTGCACTTCCAACCTGACGCGCGTATACTATGCGTCAGGTTGGGCGGCTGCCCCATCGCCATACCCCATTGTACTCTCGCAGCGCCCCGTACTAATTGTGAGCGCGCTTGGCCCCCTCAAAGGGAATCCAGCCAAGCCAGTATTCCCTTTGGTTTCTTTTGCTCGCTTTCTGTGACCCGTTCCATTGTTTGTTCTCGTCCCGCGCTCCACGGCCGGGGCATCCACCCCGGCGCGTGGCTGGCCGCGTAGCCCGCGTTGCGGTGATCGAAGGCCGGGTTGAGAAGTTCGACACCTGCATGGAGGAGAATGTATTCGGCCCAGCGGGCCTGGCGCTTTTTGACGCGGAAGTACATTTTTTGGGAGTCGAAGCCATACCAGAAAGTATCGACACCGTAGCCCTTGAGAATCTGGATAGCATCGCTCATCCGGTGGGACCCGCCTTTGTCTGCACGGCGCAGCACAATCCGATATCCAAAATCCCCATACAATAGGCCCCTGACTAATCCTTCTACCAAGTCAATGTAGTTAAGGGATCCAGCAATGTTATCGTAGAGTTCTTCGATTTTCATCATTCCTCCTGTTCGCAGGATAGGGAACCAACTGGAAAGCAGGCAACCCTACCCAATTATTATATTTGAGTATACAGAACATATGTTCGATTCGCAAATCATTCCGAAATAGATTCTTATTTTGGCGCAGCAGTCGACTACTGGTTAAACCGGCTATGGATCAAACAATTATTACGTTTACCCTCAATGGTCAACCAATACAAATTACGTTAAATCTTGTCCTGGCATTCCTTATCCTTGGGCTGATTTTTCGCTATCAGCGCAAGGCAGCAGATGAGTACCGAAAATGGGCCGGGACTCGCAATCCAGTCGCGCCCAGCCTAAAGGAGAGCAAATCGCCCTATGACGCTATGTATGACGGTACCTCTGGTTGTCTTTGGTCGTTGGGAGAACGGTTGGTAGTTGCAGTATTGTGGCTAGTGGTACTTGATTTGGTGTTTGCAAGAGGGGCATTTTCTGGAGATGTGCTACGCGTTCTCTTTTCAAGCAACTGATGACCTCATTTTGTTGCTGCTCAATTCCTTACTTCAATGAGATAACAATAAATTAATCTATCTGAACATCAGACAAGGTTTGAATATGAGGCTTGAGATGTTTCTACTGATTGGGCCAAGATGCAGGAATTGGTCCAGATGACCATTTTTTGATCAACTCTGGCTTATGGAGCGGTGAAAGCGTCGTAGTAGTAGAGAAAGAATACCCAAATTCACCCCCACCCCCACCACCCAATACCCCCAGAACGGCTCCCCCGCGGCCATGCGCCAATAGACTACAGCAGGCCAATAGGTGGGAACAAACCCCACCAGCCATTGCCAGGGCGTGGGCAGAAACCAGGCCACCAGCGGCAGTGCCTGAATGCCCTGCAAACCCTTCAAAATGGCAAAGCCTTCCACTTTATTGGCAGCCAACGCGGTTACTGCCAGCGCGACAATCCCTCCGCTCAGCGCGGAGAGGGCCGCGGCCAGCACTTGCTCGCCAAAGGGAAGGGTGAGAAACCCGGCCAGAGGAAGCGCCAGCAGTGTGACAAAAAAGGCGATCACCACCGGCAGGCCGATGCGATAGAGCAGATAGGCGGGCAGAGAGACCGGCGTTACCAGCAGCGCGGTGAGTGTGCCGTCATCCCGCTCGTCCAGAATCAGAAAGCCCACCAGCGCACCGACCATTGCCGGAGCCATCAGCAGGACAAAACTCATCAACAGGGGTGTGTAATCGCGCAGATCCACGCCGAGGAGCCGCTGGAGATGGGGCGTGACAAAGGGAACGCCATAGCGCATAACCAGAGCTAGGGCCAGGGATCCCCCAGTGATCAGCAGGAGCAGCGAGTCCCGGCTGACCGAGCGCAGGTCCACCGGGCCGAGGGAACGCACAACAGATGTGAATTTCACCCGACGACCCGCGTGCCGCTGCTGGCAGTCAACTGCCCATAGAGTTCGCTGAGCCGGGCTGTCATTGGCCCGGCTTCGCCTGTGCCAAAATGCCGCCCGTCGATCTCTACCACCGGGGCCAGTTCACCCATTGTGCCCGTGCAAAAGACCTCTTCGGCCCGGTAGATTTCGCTCAGAGAGATATTGCGCACCTCGTGGGGGATGGCGTGCTCCCGGCAGAGGTCGAGGACGGTGGCACGGGTGATCCCTTCCGGGCAGGAATCCGTGTGGGGGGTGGCGACGACACCGTTTTCTACAAAGAAGAGATGGGTGGCATTTGTCTCGGCCACAAAGCCGTGGATGTCCAGCATCAGACAGTCGTCCACGGCCGCGGCGTTGGCCTGTATCTTTGCCAGAATCGAGTTGAGCATATTGCAGGAATGGATATTCTGGTCCAGACAGTCGGGCGGGATACGCCGCACGCCAGAGGTGATCAGCCGGATGCCCGTTTTGTCGTAGACCGGCGCTTTGTGCTCGGCCAAGACAATCAGCGTGGGCTGGCCCAGGTTGACCCGGGGGTCCATTCCGCTGGTATATTTGACGCCCCGGCTGAGGGTCAGGCGAATGTGGACATTGTCGATCATCCCGTTGGCGGCCAGGGTGCGGCGGATTTCGCCGGTGATCGTCCCGTTGGACGGCACGTTATGATAGGCCAGCGCCCGCGCGCCGGCCTGCAGCCGATTCAGGTGTTCGGTGAGCTTGAAGATGCGCCCGTTGTAGAGTCGCAGCCCTTCCCACACCGCGTCGCCGTTCTGCACAGCCGAGTCGAAGGGGCTGATCCCGGCCTTGTCCCGGTGGAGGAGGTCGCCGTTGATGTTGACGATGAGATCGCGGTTCGCTTCGTTGAACGGTTGTAGCACGTCAAACCTCTCTATAGGGCGCTGGGGTAAATGATTGGGTATTGCCCCAATTATCTACCCCAATCGAAATTGATACAATTCTCGATAAATCTCTTCTGCTTCGGCCAATACCCCAGCCAAATGCGCCGGGACCGGGTCGTTTTTGGGCTGATACGGGGCAAAGCCCGTGGACGCCTCGACCGCCGCGTACCAGTGTTTCGCCCACACACCGTCGCTGGCGCGGGGACCCGCGGGCCAGGCCAACATTCGTTCGTCAAAGGGGACACCCAGCGCGTCGCAGAGCAGTGTGAGCGTGCGTCGGGGATTTTCCAGCACATCCCGGCTGTCGATGACCGGGGGAATCTGGCCGGTGGTTTCCCGCACCAGCCGGAAGATGCGCCGTTGCTGGGCAAAGCCGATGTCGGAAAGGGTGACATCAGGCCGAACTTTGATATAGGAGCTGATGACTTCGGCGGGGGTGCGCAGAAGAAAGCAGTTGGTCACATTGCCCAGCCAGGCCAGATCGATGGCGTCCAGCATGTGATGGGTCATCTGCTTTTGATAGTAGATTGTCTTGCCAGCGGGCAGGGGTGCATGGGCCACCTGCGCCACCACCCGCCGCCAGTCAGTCTCATCCGCGGCGATGATTTCCTCCCGGCCCGGATGGTCAATGCCCGTTTCGGCCAGATAGTAAGCGTAGAAAGGCTCGTCGTGGACAAGCGTGTCGGGCCGATTTTCCCAGGCGCGCATGAGCGCGGTGGAGATGTTGCGCGGGCCGGACCACATGGCGATGCGGGTGGGAAGCATTGAAAACTCCAAATACGGTCTGGGAGGAATCGTCTGATGGCGTTGGGCCAATCGACGCCGGGGTCTGCCGGGCGGATGAACCCGACAACACCACTCCGTCCTATTCTACCACCGCTACTTTTGCCACTACAAAGCCTTTGTTGTCGCTGAGGGTGTCGTCGTCCATGCGCAGGCGGGGCAGCCCCGGCCTGTCTGCAATGCGCGTTGCGCCCGCGCCTGCCAGAAAGACTGCCCTTTCTCAATCCTACTGGCCCAATCTATCTCGAAGTGATTCGTAAACAAATGCCTTCGTTGTTCTGCTGCTCTATGCTTGGCTTGTACACAGTGTGGTATATGAGATCCAACGATTTTAGAGGTGTCTGTTCCATTACACAAAAAATTTCCTCACGCAATTCTGCTCTGTACTGCGTCGATCCTGACGCAGTGCCTCATCTGATATGCTGTCGAGGTTTGGTTATCTGTCACAGACTGAAGATCTGTGCCGTCTCCTGCTGGGAACCCTCCGCAATGTCCCTCGCGATGCTCAGGCCGATTTTCGCTGGATAAATGGCGAACCGGGCCTGGTGTTTTATTGGGACGCGCACCCGCAAAGCGTGCTCGTCCTGACACCAGACCCGGATTCGGTTGAGGGCATCCACATCGTCGTGAACCCCGACAAACTAGCGCATCTTAGACCAGCGGCAGGGTAAAGGTAAATGTGCTGCCCCTGCCCAGTTCTGACTCCACACGGATCTGCCCGCCGTGATAATAGATAATGTCCCGGCAAATGGAGAGGCCCAGCCCCGTGCCGTGGGGTTTGTCGGTCAGTGTATCCCCCACTTGATGGAACTTCTCGAAAATCAGGGATTGATCTTGCTGCGCGATACCCATGCCCGTGTCCTGCACGTGGATGCAGACAAGATTATCTTCCACAGTCGAATAGAGGGTGATCTTTCCAGATTCGGTAAATTTAAGCGCGTTCCCCATCAGATTGGCCACAACTTGGTGGATTCTGTCTCGATCTGCCCGCACCTGCAACGGTTCCTCCGGCTGAATCAGGTCGAATTCCAGGCCCTGTTTCATCTTTAGTTTCCCGTATTTCGGGGTGAAACAGACCGTTTATGACGGCGGTGAGCGTCAACGCCTTTGGGTAAATGGGCAGTAACCGAGTTCTTTTTCCGAAGTTCAGGGTGTGAAGCAGCCAAGTTTGGAAAATCGGCGGTGGCAAGAAAGCGGCGCAATCTGCCTGGGGTAGCAACAGGCTGGCGATCCCAAAATCCGGAAGGAATGGCAGGCAAGACGCCTGCCACATAGGTGAGAATGTTACCAGCCAGCAAGGCAAGTTCAGGCAAGCGATAACAAGCGTCTTGGCTGAAGACAAATTGCCGATGCAAACCGATCATCTGCTTGGCGGCCAGGGGCGGCTGTTCAACAGGCCAACGGTCTTTGTAAATCAAATAGGCGTTTTGGACTGAGATGCTCAGGTCAGTCGCCAGAACCAATGGTTTTTTGTACGCAGGATCAAAGAAAACATGAATGGAAAAGGTGGGTGCACCTGGGCAGACTTTTGTATTAGTATCGAGTAGGTTGGCCCATGAATGAACCACGATGGTGCGACCGTTGTGGCTGAATTGACTTGTCTGGTCAGGTGCAGAGGCAGGAATTTCGTTCGTCCCGTGCTTGCGGGCCAAGGGTCGTACATATTCACCGTATTCAGGGTGACGACCTCGCCCTTTATAAACGGGCAATTGGTTGCGTCGGGCTGTGCAGTTGTTTGCCATGCGCACTACATACCCTTTTAGACCAGCTGCGTGAATCTCGCTCATTTTGAAGCCAGCATCCATCACTTTGACTTCCTGGTTACCAGGCCGAGCTGCAGCTTTCTTGAGCAGTTCAACCCGGAATTTGGCTTCATTTGTCTCTGTTTTACAGCGTAGCAGTCCTTGGAGAAGGGGAATCCTTTTGCCGCCGATTGTGCCCGATATGACCAGGACTCCCATCACCACTGCGGGCACTGCTTTCCCTATCATGTGATGGAAATGCTTGCTCGCCCAGCCTTGCAACCGTGGTCGCCAGAACCCGGTGATGTCCACACTCACTACCTCTAGCCCAGCATAGTGATTCGCTCGCCATTCATTCTGGCTCGCCACATAGATGTGCCAGACTTCCAGAAGGTCGCCTATCTTCCAACTCCCGTTGTGAAATGCCGCCCAACTTCTGCGTATCTCTTCCACGCTGAACCCGTTGAGTAGAAGGGCCGGGAAAATGGCTCCTCGACTACGCAAAAATGAGCCGTTGAGCATCACCCACACTATCCGCACCAGTCCTATATTCGTTCCGATGGGTGCAACTTGGGTGACAAAGATCACTGCTTGTATAGTGTATTCCACGGCGAGTGACATTTTCCACATCCTATCGTTTTGGTTCGCTAACCAATTGTGGACTGTTACTCGCCGTTTGTCATTTCTTCCTTTGCTTCGCTGATCTTTTACCGGAAACTAAAGTTTCATCACAAGCCCGGAAAAGCTGCGGGCGCTGCTGGTCAGCAGATCCCGCAGATCAAACTCTTCCATCTGCCATTCCACCTGTCCCGCCTCAATCTTTGTGATATCCAGCACATCGTTGATCAGACGGGTCAACCGTTCGCTTTCCGTATTGATGATACCCAGAAACTCGCGTTTTGTGTCATCGTCCACAGCGTAGGAGAGCAGCAGCTCGGAGAAGCTGCGGATCGACGTGAGGGGTGTGCGCAGCTCATGGGAGACATTGGCGATGAAATTGGTCTTCATCTCGTCGATGCCAAGCAACTCCTGATGGGCCGCGGCCAAATCGCCATAGGCTCGCTTTAGATCGTGGCTGCGATCGTCGATAGTTTTGTAGAGCGACGCGTTCTCCAGGGCCAGTCCCGCGCGTTCGATAAAAGAGACCAGCAGTTCATATTCGGGCGGCTCAAATGGCTCTGCTTGGGCCGCCCGCATCACCCCCACATAACCGCTTGCATTGCCCCGCGCGTCCAATGGCACAATCACATAGGGTTCTGGATCGCTGGCTGTATTGACAAAAGATTCCATTTGGCCGGATTGAATGGCGGCTTCCACCCGGGGCCGAAGTGCGCCCTTGCCCACGCCGGAATCGGAGAAGATCATCGGCCCATTCGGGTCCGTTTTCATCCCCAATGTAGCCTCTTCTGCACCCATCAGACGCCGGGTTTCGTGGGCAATTACGCCCATAACTGTGTTGATGTCAAGGGTTGCACTAAGCGCGCGTGAGCTTTCATTCAGTGCCCGTGCCCGCTCCAACTGTCGCGCCAGAGCGGCCTCTGCAATGCGGGCCTGATCCTGAAGATAGCTGGCGAGAAGCACCATCAGCAGCAGGAACAACGAACGGATAATGAAATCCCCGTTGAGACCCGCACTCCCGGTCAAACTGGTGATCAGATCGAGCAGGAAGTAGACGCCAATCACAATCATTGACGGCCCCCACCCATAGCGCATGGCAGCGGCCATTGTGGTTGTGTACAACACATAATTGAAAGAGGTTGAAAAGCCGCCGCCGATCAGAATAATGCTGATCGAAAGAATGCCGTCCCCAATCGTTGTGATATAGCCGTTGTCCAGCCGAGAGGATTCGCTCTCGATCAGCCGTTGTACCTGGAAATTATAGATGGCCGCGATCACCAAAATTGCGTAGGCCGCGTAGATACGGACCGGCACAAGATCGAACAGCAGCAGCGCGGGCGTCATCACAATCAGCCCAATCCAGCGGACCAACACAAAGCGTTGCTCCAGCCGCAGGTGTGGCGAGAGCCCGGGTCGCCCCATCCAAAGGCGACTCAGTAGCTGTATAATTCCTTGGGATAGTAGCGGTTGTTCCGCTTTTTTCCGATTAAGGATAAAATCAGCAGGTAATGTTTTGAACATATTCCACGATCTCCTTTGGGCTGAACGGTTTCGTCATATACTCATCCGCTCCGCCCAGCATTCCCCGCTCCCGATCAATCTGCTGGCCTTTGGCACTGAGCATCACAATGTGGGTGCCTGACAAGCTGGGGTCCTCCTTGACAGCCGCACACACTTCATACCCATTTTTGCGCGGCAACATAATATCCAGAAAGACCAATTGGGGGCGCAATTCCCGAATCTTTAATAGTGCGCTCTCCCCTTCCGAAGCAGTTGCCACCCGAAATCCTTCACGCTCCAGAACAAACGAAAGAGAACGCAAAATATAAGGTTCGTCATCCACGACAAGAATTGTTTTATTCGACATATCGGTCTCCATTCTTCCACATGAGCGAGAGCAACCCAACGATTTCTATGCTCTCTTCCAAATCAATGCAAAGCAGAAATAATCGCTGTCTCAACGATCCGTGACGGGTAGTAGAGACATTTATCAATCCACATAGCCGGGCGCTGTTCGTTCTGGTGTGCCAGGACGTATGCTTTCCCGCCGTCTATCGCAGCCTGAACGCGCAGGTCTGGGTTTGGGATATGGCGCAGGGCTAACAGGGCATAGGCCGTCTCTTCTACGGTCGAGATGGCGAAATGGCCCCAAGAGCCGTCCTCATTTTGCGTTTCCAGAAGCCATTCCAGCGCTGGCTGCAAAAGTTCATCGCCCACATTTGATTCACCGCTGTGATGCAATTCCAACAGGGCAACAACAGCCCTGCCCGTGGCATAGTGGGGCGAGATGTGCCATTTGTCCGTCCAGAAGGAACCCTGCTGCCGGGTCTGGCGCAGGAATGCGATCACTTTTTCAATCGCTGCCTGGCGGTTGGGATATTCAGGATAGCGCAGCAATGCCATCAACGCATGAATGTTCACCCCAACCGATGGGTGGCGTTCATACTGAAAGCTGACAAAATAGTCGTCCCGTTCGAACATTTGCAGAACGCAGGGATCCGCGGGAATGCCCGCTTCGTGGAAGAGGATCAGCGCAACCGCGGTCTCATCTGCATCCGGCACGGGAAAGGAAGGTGACAACGAAACGCCCTTGTCCTTTAATCCGGCATCCAGGGTTTCTATCAACGCCGGTGTGAGGATAGACGAAGCCGGTTCGCCCCCAAGCCATTGGTGCTGTGCGCTCCACAAATCGTCAAAGGTTTCACAGGGGTCGAGGACAGGCACAGCCGTCCCCTCATCGGTGGACAGGCAGCGCTCGATATAGGCCACCGCATCTGGATCGTCCAGATAGTGCAGCAGAAAGGCCGTGGCTGCCGGTGAATTGCCGATGGAGCCATTTGACCCGCGTGCGCTTGCCAGCCGGATGGGGTCCACAGAAGAGCCAAGAAACTCGAGGGAATGGGCAACGGTCACCTGATTCGAGTAGAGCATATGCTCTGGCAACATTTTCAGCTTTCGTTCCCGCTCCGCCCGAAATGCGTGGATATATGGCGGCAGTTTTACGCCTGCGTTGGCTGCATTTTCAGCCAGTGCAGGCAAAAGCAGCTCAAACCCCACCAGTTCACACGGATGCTGCTCCAGGAGGTGGGCATGTTGCCAAAGATAACGCTCGCCGCGCACCACCTGCAGATAGTCTACTTGACGCCGCCCAAAACGAACCAGCGGAATGAGGGCCGCCAGGGTGCAGATGATTCGGTCATGCAAATAGGGGATAGAACTTCCCCAACTGCCATCGGGCCATTGGTTTTGCGATATCCAATTCAGCGCCGTAGGAAAGCGCGGGTCCCGCCGTTCCGCCGGATGGGGAATCGCTGCAACCCAGGCCGTGTCATAAGGGGTGCTGGCTATCGAACGGGGATATACAGACACTCTTTGATCCACAAGATTCATATTTATCTCCCTGCACCTGTTGTAAAGGTGTGATAGTCGTGATTCACATAGAAATCACAGACAAAGCGGGCAATATCCGCGATGGCCCGTTCCGGATAGCCGGTTTGTGTCTTATCGGCGTCCTGGAGATGTTTGCACAATTCCAATCCGCGTTGAATATCCTGACGCACAATATCGCATGCCCATTGCATAGCCGCATCTTCGTTATGCCCGGCAGCCATTGCCTGGCGCTGCAAAATCACAATAGAGTTAATCTTGAACTCGGCGATCTCTTTGTCGTAGCTGCGCAGATCGTTGGCCAGGCGAATACAGGTCGAAGCGGCCATGGCCAAGTCTTTGATTCGGGTGTAATGGTCCAACATCGTGGGATCATTGATCGCGATAAGCGTCGTCCAAATGTGGGGCGGTCCCCCCACTGTATACAGCCCGTTCTCCAGATATGTGTCGTAATCGGGCAGTTGATCGGTGGCCCGGTCGGCCCGATAGTGGGTGCGCCATTCGTGCTCACGCATCATACCGTCCAACGTGCCGTGGACAGCACTGGACCATTCTTCCTGCAGCGCAGGAAAAAGTGGATAGGTCGCCAGGTCTTCCAAAATATCGCGCAGGGCCAATACCAGTGTGTCCCGGTCCCTGCGCTGTACCCCGTTGTCACCGTCCACAATCTCTTTGTAGCGCTCAACCCGCCGCCGCAATTCAGCAAAAGGCACGGTCTCTTCATCAAAGAGATCATCGATTGTAAAGACCCACAAACTCACCCGCGCCATGCTAACCAGCGCAGAGGCAGAGGCAAAGGGGGCCGCCGCGGTAACCGACAGGCTGAGGGGCCAAACGCGAACCCGGCGGATGAGCGGATAGCTGGCCGCCCATCGATGTAGTTCTCGGGAAGCCCTGGTCGTCAGATCAAAGATACGCAATTTGCTCTCTTCATCCATCCGTGCCAAAAAATCGCTTTGCAACCCGTAGTCGAAATCGCTCTTGGCAGGTGTCGAAGGCTGTTTTGTGCTGGTAGTAATCACATCTTCTCCTCAGTGTAAGCCGGGGCGCAGAATCCGTTGGTCATGCGCCGAATACCCAGCGCCGACCGACGCTTTCGTCGTTGCCCACTGTCTCCATTGCTTCAATAAACGTGGGAACCAAATCGGGATCAAACTGGCTGCCCGAACCCGATTTCAGCTCTTCCCGGATCTGCTGCCAGTTCATCCCTTTGCGATAGGGACGATCCAACGACATCGCCGAAAAGGCATCGGCCAGGGCCATAATCCGTCCCAACAGGGGAATGTCGTCGCCAGTCTTTTGATAGGGATAGCCGTGGCCGTCGAACCGTTCGTGATGATGGGCCACCGCGTCCAGCACATCATTCAGGTAGGGGATATTCTTGATCATCATTTCCGAGAGCTGCACATGCTGCTTCATAATGGAGTATTCATCGGCGGTCAGCTTGCCGGGCTTTTTCAATATTTGATCAGGTATCCCGATCTTGCCGATATCGTGAAGCAAACCGGCAATGCGCAAAGCCCGCCGGGATTCGTCGGACAAGTGCAGCGCATCTGCCAGTATCAGCGCGGCTTCGGTTACAACTTCTGAATGGGTCCGTGTGTAGTGGTCCTTGGCATCGACCGAATTGACCAGCCCTTCCAGCGCAGTGTAGCTGCTCCCTTGCAGGGCCATCCAATCAGACCGATTTGTATTCACCTGGGTCAGTCGTCCACCCCCGGCATTTTTTGATTCGTAGAGAGCAGCATCCGCGTGGGCGATCAATTCGTGTTTGGAGCGGCCATCCTTGGGGAAGGTGGCAATGCCAAGCGAAAGACGGAGCGGCAAAGAATCGCCCTGCACGTCAATTTCGCATTTTTCCACTTCCCCGATCACCCGCCTGCCCACCATCAACGCGTCCTCCATATCTGTGTGCGGGAGCACCAATAAAAATTCATCCCCACCATAGCGTCCCACAATATCCTTGGTACGCACGGTTTCCCGCAGACACGCGCTTACTGTACGCAACACGCGATCGCCCACGGGGTGGCCGTAGACATCATTGAAAAGCTTAAAGCTGTCCAGATCGGCAATGATAATTGAGGCGGAAGATTCATTGCGGTCCGCGTCGCTCAACACTTCGTCAATGCGTTCCTGCAAACAGCGGTGGTTGATCAGCCCGGTCAGCCCGTCTGTGTCGGCCTGACGCCGGGCCACCTGATAAAGCTGCGCGCTGCGAATGGCTGGCGCGGCCACAGCCGCCACACCCACCAGAAGTTTGGAGTCACCGGAACTAAATTCCGTTGCATCGATCTTGCCTTCCAACATAATTTCGCCAATGGATTCGCCATTGACGATTAGGGGGGCGGCTATCCGCGCACGGGGATTCTGAACATCCGCTTCGCCATCCGTATTTGTCAGAGAGACAATCGTTTCATGGCCCTTCAGTTGAAAGAGGCGAAGGCTGGCCTGGGCCGCGCCCAAAGCGCCCACCGTCGAGCGAACAATCAAATGGCAGGCTGCCTCCAAATCCAATACCCCTCCCAGCGCTTCGCCAAGACTGTAGAGCAGGTGAAGCTCCTCGTAAGAGTGAACAACTTCGGTTGTCAGGCTGGCCACCACATCTTCCAGGTCCAAAAGCTCGGAAAGATAGTGTGCGATCCAGTCGGCCACTTCCTCGGGATTGCCAGCGACCATCCAGACACGCACCGAGGCAATGGGCCATTCCCGGAAGACCACATAGGACGAATCTGTTACAGTGCCTTTGGTTTCAGGCGGAAACGGAATGCCAAAAGCACTGATAGGACTTTCATCCGCAGAGACAACCTCCACGTAGATGGCCTTGTCTGCACACACCTTTTGCAAAAAACGCGCCACGCGCTCTCCGGTGCAGAGACGATAGAGGGGCTTTGACATAAAGCTGCTATCGCCCGCTACAGCCGGCTCATCGGTAGAAGGCCGTGAATCTGTCATGACCTGATTGCTTGAATGCACGAGTCCATTCCCTCCCCACGCGTTAAGCGTGACATAGTATCCGTCTGTGTATCCCTGAAAGTATCGACCAATTATAGAAAGTTCTATATGGGGATTAGGTACTCGTTACGGCAAATGGCTGGCCCGTTTGCGGGCAAATCCAATAGAGGGCGTGGGGGCAAGGCGCGGGAATGGGTTTTGCACTTGGCCCTGGCGGGACGGAAAGCGCTGGACCGGGTCAGCCGTGCTATCCCCAGGGACTACCCCATACGTTCCTGGACCCTCGCGCCTGTATTGGCGAATTTTCCCACGCAGAGCATATAATTGAATCATCAGAACCCACTATTGTCGACGGAAATATGACTACAGCCAATCGATTGGCAAAGAGTGTGCTGCTGAATTTGTTGGATGTACAGATATTATTGATACACAAGGACGAAAACGATGGCTGAAAGTAAACTGCGGATTGACGTTGAAACTGACTGGACAACGGACGTTGAAACCCTTGACACGGATGACGACAGCGTCAGAATTCTGATCCACAACGACAATGTGACGACTTTTGAATTTGTCATCGATATCCTCCAACGCATCTTCCGCCTCTCCAAAGAGATTGCCGAACACATCGCCTGGGAAACCCACACCAGAGATGTCGCGCCGGTGGCGACCCGACCCAAATCCGAGGCAGAGCGATTGGTGAACCAGGCCCACGCCGCGGCCAGGGCCAATGGCTTTCCCCTCACCTTTACCATCGAACCCAAGGAGTGATCGCCTGTGGCCCAACCCCACGACCCACTGCGCCCCCACAGTCACGACCCCAACCCCGCGCCCCCTTCTGAAAGCCCCGACTTTCTTCTGCTCCTGCCCGATGGCGGCCAGCAGAACATCACACCCGACGATCTCTACGGCCTGCCGCCAACGACGCTGACCGACTGCTTTATTGTCAGCACAGGCCACGGCACATCCGGCCCTTTCGCCTTTACCGGCGTGGCGCTGGCCGGCTTCGTGGCTCGCTATTGGCCCGGCCCCTGGGCGCAGGCTGAAATCATCAGCGCGGACGGCTTTGGTACGCGGCTTTCTGCCGCGGACGTTGCCGAGGCAACCGCCCGGCCCATCTTACTGGCGCACACGATCGACGGCCAGCCCCTCAGCCGGGCCGCGGGGCTGGTGCGGCTGATTGTCCCCAGCGAAACTGACGACGCGCTCAAGCAGGTAAAATGGATAGGAGAGATGAGGATTCTATGAAACTCATCGGCATTGACGTGGGCGGCACATTTACCGATTTTGTGCTGCTGGAAGACGGCCACATCCGCGTTTACAAATCACCCACCACCCCGGACGACCAAAGCCGGGGGATTGTCACCGGACTCTTCGCACTTTTGAATCCACCGAAATCTGCGAATACCGCCTCCACCCAGCCCCAAAATGAGGGCGGAATCGGGGATGGGGGGCTGATCGTCCACGGCACAACCGCGGCCACCAATGCCCTGCTGGAGCGCAAAGGCGCACGCACAGCCCTGCTCACCACCGCGGGCTTCGCCGATGTCATCGAAATTGGTCGCCAGAATCGCCCCCACCTCTACGCCCTGCACCAGCAGCGCGCCCCCCAACTGGTCCCCGCCGACCTACGCTTTGAAGCGGTCGAGCGGCTGGCTGTAGACGGCAATGCCCTCACCGCTCTGGACGAGGCCGGGCTGGAAGCCGTGGCCCGGCAGATAGCCGCGGCCCAGCCGGAGAGCGTGGCCGTCGTCTTCCTCTTTTCCTACAGCAACCCGGCCCACGAAGAACAGGCCGCGGCTATCGTGCGTCGCCATCTGCCCGACGCTGCCTTTTCCCTCAGCAGCCACATTCTGCCCGAATACCGGGAATACGAACGCACGGCCACGACAGTTGTCAATGCCTATGTGCAGCCCCTGGCCGAGCGCTATCTGCATCGCCTCTCCACCGCGCTGGGTGGCACGCCCATTCGGGTGATGCAGTCCAACGGCGGCGCGATTGGCATCGAACAGGCCAGCGCGGAACCAGCCCGGCTCGTCCTCAGCGGACCCGCGGGCGGTGTTGTGGGCGCGTTTGCGGCCGCGGCCCAGGCGTTGGAAAGCGACACGCCCCACATCATCACTTTCGATATGGGCGGGACCAGCACCGATGTGGCCCTCTGCCCCGGCCAAATTCCCCGCACGGGCGAGAGTGAAATCGCGGGGCTGCCCCTGCGTCTGCCCGTCATCGACATCCACACTGTCGGCGCGGGGGGCGGCAGTCTGGCCGCAGTGGACGCGGGCGGTGGGATGCGGGTTGGCCCGCAAAGCGCAGGCGCTGTCCCTGGCCCGGTCTGCTATGCACGGGGCGGAACCCAGCCAACAGTCACCGACGCCAATCTGGTGTTGGGGCGGCTGGACAGTGGCAATTTCCTCGGGGGCAATTTCCTGGGCGGGACCGGCGCGGTGGGATTGGACACGGCCGCCGCGGGGAAAGCGTTGGCCCGTCTGGGCGAAGAGTTGGGCGGCTATTCTCCCCAGGAGGCCGCGTTGGGTGTCATCCGCATCGCCAACGCCACAATGGAGCGGGCTTTGCGTCGAGTCTCCGTAGAACGGGGCCACGACCCGCGCGGCTTCACGCTCATTCCTTTTGGTGGCGCGGGGCCGCTACATGCCTGCGATCTGGCCGCGGCCCTGGGTGTGGAGCGTATCCTCATTCCCCCCAGCCCCGGCGTACTCAGCGCGCTGGGGTTGCTGATGGCGGATGTCGTCCACGAAAATGCTCAGGCCATTTTGCGCGATGCCAGTGCGTTGGACGCGGAAATTGATTTTCTGGTCGGCCACTTTGCCCGGCTGGTTGAACAGAGCGAGAGGATTTTGGCCGGAGAGGGAGTGGCCGATCCCCGGCTGGACGCGGCGCTGGATATGCGCTACCGGGGGCAGAGCTACGAATTGACCGTCCCGCTGGCCACACCCATTCGTCGGGAAAGCCTGGCGGATGCTGTGGCCGCGTTTCACGCGCTCCACGAACAACGCTATGGCTATGCAATGGCAGAGGCAACCGTCGAAGTTGTCACCCTGCGTCTGCGCGGCAGCGGACCGGGCGCACAGCCCAAATTTCAACGCCACCCCCCCGGCCCCCCAGACGCGTCCTCAGCCTTTTTGGGCGAAAAACCCGTCTGGTTCCAGGCCGACGCGCCCACGCCCACGGCAACGTATGATCGCAGCCGTCTCACCCCCGGCAACCGCTTCCCCGGCCCGGCTATCGTCTACCAGTTCGACACCACAGCCGTCATCCCACCGGGCTGGGCCGCGCGGGTGGATGGGTGGGGGAATCTGTGGGTGGAGCGAGCGCCGACGGCGGACGGCGGACCGCTGACCGCGGGATAGGCACATTCAATCGGCACAGGTGATGGAATGGCATACAAGTTTGAGCAGTTGGAGGTTTGGAAGCTGGCGTTGGATTACATTGACCTGATTTATGCCGTAGCCAATGAGCTTCCCAAATCGGAAGAATGACTCTACTGCAAAAAGCCTCTAAACTCACCGCGGAGTCGCGGGGAACGCGGAGGCTCGCGGCGTTTTTCGCCTGAATCTCGCCGCGTTGCCTCCGCGCCCTCTGCGGCTCCGCGGTGAAATTGACCTTTTTGCAGTAGACTCAATGCAGCGTCAACAAAGTTTTTTTGGCGTAGAAGTTCGACTTTTCAGAAAAGTCGAACTTCTGTAGTCGAATAACTTATTTTACAGTGTACTCAAGAATGATCCACGAAGTTGCACGAAGAATAAAGAAAGACTTGGTGTTCCTTCGTGTACTTCGTGGATAGTTTTTTTCTTGAAAGAGCCTAACCGGATATCACTCTTTTTGCGGTCCGCCGTCCGCGGTCTGCCGTCGCCCACTACAGGAACTACTCCCATGCCTAGCGCCGACCCTATCACCCTCGAACTCTACCGCCACCGCTTTGCCGGCATTGCCGAGGAGATGGGCGTGACCCTGCGCCGCACCAGCTATTCGCCCAACATCAAAGAGCGGCTGGACTATTCCTGTGCGCTCTTTGACAGCGATGGGCGAATGGTGGCCCAGGCCGCGCACATTCCCGTCCATCTGGGCGCGATGCCCGCCAGCGTGGCCGCCGCGCTGGCTGCCTTCGACGACTGGTCGCCGGGCGATGTGGTCCTGCTCAACGACCCCTACGCGGGCGGTTCCCATCTGCCCGATATTACGATGATTTCGCCGGTCTTTTTGGAGGACAGGGGATTGGGAATCGGGGATCGAGGATCGGACACCACATCCCAGTCCCAAGTCCCCAGTCCCCAATCCCCTTCTTTTTTCATCGCCAGCCGCGCCCACCACGCGGATGTGGGCGGGATGTCGCCGGGGTCCTTGCCCCTTTCCACGGAGATATATCAGGAGGGAATTATCATTCCGCCGGTGAAAGTCTACAAAGCGGGGCAGGCGGTGGAAGGGGTGTTGGCGCTGATTTTGCGCAATGTGCGCACACCCGACGAGCGGCAGGGGGATCTGGCCGCGCAGCGCGCGGCCCACGCGGTGGGAGAGGCGCGTCTCCTGGAGTTGGTGGAACGCTTCGGCGGGGAAGAGGTGCGCGCCTACGCAGGCTATCTTCTCGACTACAGCGAACGGCTGACCAGAGCCGCCATCCGCGGTTGGCCCGACGACGTATACACTTTTGAGGATGTGATTGAATTTGTCCAGCCAGAGGGGGTGGCGCTGACGCCGATTCGGGTGACCGCGACGATTGCGGGCGAGACAATTGCCTTCGACTTCACGGGCACTGCCGATGCCATCCACGCCTCGCTCAACGCGCCCCTGGCCGTGACCCAATCGGCCTGCTATTATGTCGTGCGCGCGCTGACAGAAGGGGGCGGGGATGGTGAAATCCCCGTCAATTCCGGCTGTTTCGCGCCGGTGACAGTGACCGCGCCCCTCGGCTGCCTGGTCAATGCCCAGCCGCCCTCCGCGGTGGCCGGGGGCAATGTGGAGACATCCCAGCGGGTGACGGATGTGGTGCTGGGCGCGCTGGCCCAGGCCCTGCCGGATCGGGTGGCCGCGGCGGGCCAGGGCACAATGAACAATTGCACAATGGGCGGCAAACGGGCCGATGGATCGTCCTGGGCTTACTACGAAACCCTGGGCGGAGGAATGGGCGCGCACCCCGACGGCGATGGCCTGAGCGGCGCGCACGTCCACATGTCCAACACCCTGAACACGCCGGTGGAAGCGTTGGAAATGGCCTATCCCCTGCGGCTGGTGCGCTATGAACTGCGCCGGGGCAGCGGTGGATCAGGCAAACACCGGGGCGGCGATGGGCTGCTCCGGGAGTATGAACTGCTGGGCGAAACGACTGTCACCGTTCTCAGCGAACGGCGGGTGGTCGCGCCCTGGGGGTTGGCCGGGGGCAAGTCGGGGGCAGCCGGACGCAATACACTCATCCACCCAGACGGACGGGAGGAAGAATTGCCCGGCAAATTCAGCCGTCGTCTGGCCGCGGGCAGCCGCCTGCGCATCGAGACGCCGGGCGGCGGGGGATGGGGAGAGTAGCGACGACAGATACTCTCCCCATCTCTCTATCCCTCCCACAACTCCAGCCCCAACAATTTTTTGCCCAAATCGGTCAGTTGCGCGGATTGGCTGTGGAGTTTTTCCAATTCACGCGGATCGCCGGGGAAGGCGCGGCTGTTGGCCGGTGGGCGGCGTTCCCGCCATTGGGCAATGCGTTCCTGGCGGGCTTCTTCGTTCTGGGGTTGGGCCGGATACATAGAAATATACTGGGCCAGCCGGGGACGATCCGTGCGGTTGCGTCCGTTGCCGTGGAGCAGCCCCGTGTGCCAGATAACCAGATCGCCCGCTTTGGCCGCAATCGGCTTGACAGTCAGGCCAGTGATGTCCGGGCTACGCAGGTTGGCGCCCTCTTTCTGGCGGGCCACAATCTCCTCCACCTGGCGATGGGAGCCGGGGACACATTGAAAACCGCCCTGGGCCTCGTCGGTGTCGGTCAGGTTGAGCACGCCCTGCACACGCAGGCCGATGGGCCAGGTGGTGGGGTCAAAATCCCAGTGAATGAAGCCCTGATAGTCCCATTCAGGCCCGGCAGGCGGGTTCATATTCACCCGGTCCAGGCTCACCCACAGCTTCTCGTCGCCAAAGAGTTCGGCGAAAATCTGGTGGATACGGGGGTGCTGGCGGTTGTCCCACAGAGACTGGTGGTGATACAACTCCACCATCCCGCTGGACCGGTGCCATTCCGGGCGGCTATACCACTCCTCTGGGTTGTTGCGGTCCATACCCAGAAAGTCCCAAAGGGTGTCGATTACCCGGTCCAGATTCTCTTGGGGCACGGCGTTGGGCACGACAATATAGCCCTCTTCTTCCCAAAAGGTCCGATCATCTGCGCTGAGAATAGTCATTTGAATTTTCCTC
>JAHBVF010000029.1 GCA_019637685.1 Caldilineaceae bacterium
GAACTATCTGTGAAATCTGCGCTATCTACCATCTGTGGATACTCATTTTCCGACTACAGAAGTTCGACTTTTTGGAAAAGTCGAACTTCTACGCCCCAAAAACTTTGTTGACGCAGTACTTAGCGCGGATTTTTTACGTCTGCGCTGATAGCCGCCACCAGTTCATCCAGCAAATAGGCGGCGTCGGGACGCTCGACACGGACGACGCGGATGTGCTGGGCTATCTGTTCCAGTGCGGCGAAGTGGCGGGCAGCGTGGCCCATTTCCTGGGCAAACTGCACCCGGTAGGTGTTTCCCATCAGGCAGGTAAGCTGCTCGAAGCCGAAGAGCGGGCGCAGGGAGATTGTCCCTACCGGCGCGGGATGCAGTTCGTAGACGGCCAGAACCCGGGCAGGCTCGGTGGCAAAGTGGGTGACCGGGACGAGATGCTTGCCGGTGTAGGGCCGCACATCTGGGCAGCCGTCCACATCCACAGCCAACCGTTGCGCGGCGTCGGGCAACAGATTGAGCCGAGGGAAAGCCGGGTGCAGCCAGACGCCCCCCGCGTCGAGGGTCAACGCGCAGACGTCGTCGCTGAGCAGGGGATGACCCCGGGCGGCAAAGGCCCCGGCCAGGGTGGATTTGCCGTGGCCCTGGGGTCCACAAAAGATGATCGCGCCCCCATCCACCCCCACCGCGCTGCCGTGGATGGGGGTGATGTCCCGCTGGTGGAGGAGCGCGCCCAAGGCCGAGCCGAGCAGAAAGAGACGCACCGCGGCGTCCTCAGCCTGCGCGTTCCGGTCGATGACAATCTCGCAGCCAAAGGCTATGCGAAAACGGGCCACGCCGGGAATCTCCAGCAGATAGGCATCCGGCCCGTCCGTGCGGGCGATGACCCGTCTGGCGGGGTTGGGATCGGGGTTGATTGTCCCGTAACGGACGTTGACATCGGGTGCGCCAGTTTTGCCGGAGCGTAGTTCCGGGCATTCCAGGGTGGAAGCTATTTGTAGACCGTAGATTGTGTAACTGTGCATGGATTTATGTTTCTGCCAGCCTCTATCCGCCGCTCTGCACGGCAGGCAGAAAAAGGCTGGCGTTTGTCGGCGTGGCAACGGGCGCAGGTGTCGCGCTGGCTGTGGGCGTAGTGGTTGTCGGCGTAGTGGTTGTCGGTGTAGCGGTAGCAGTTGGTGTCGATGTGGATGTCGGTGTGGCCGTCGGTGTGATAGTGGCTGGGGGCGGACCGCCCGCCAGGGCCAGCCGGGTGGCCGGATCGCCGATAATCAGAAAAGTGTCGAGATTTTCCAGGAAACCGCCACCGCCCGCGCCGTACAGATTGCCCAATCCAGCCACGGCAGCCAACCCGATGGGATAGATGCCCTGCTGCATCACCGCGTCCAGAAAGCCTGCATTCATCAGGTCGTGGCCGTTGGTGACGCTGAGTCCAGTGGCCGCCCAACTGGCAATGCTGCCCCCACCGTCCAGCCGCAGCAGAGATTCGGAGATGGACGAATAGCGGCTGGGCGGCTGGTGATAGTAGCCGGTGAAACAGGTCATATCCAGCATCAGCGGCAATTTACCAGCGTTACTCAGTTGGGCCAAATTGCTGGTGCGGAAGATGACCGGGCCGCCCGCCCAAGTGCTAATCGAGGCGTGGCCGATGTAATTGATGAGAACCCGACCACTGTTGAAGGCATCGACGAGGGCGGCGGTGAGGAGCGGGCCACTGGTATAGGGTGGGTCAGGCAGATTGCAGTGGGCGTAGATGGCCGGGTCGCAGAGATTCAGGTAGAGTTTGTCGACGCTGAGGCTGGGCAAAACGAATTGGGGGTTGTCGGCAATGCCATCGGAGAGTGCCCAGAATTGGCCGGCGGGGTCCAACTGGCCGTTGCTGGCGTAGGCGTTGTCGGCGACAAAGGCCAAGTGGAAGCGCCACGCGCCGGGTGTTGGGTTCTGCTCGTAGGCGACAATTTTGGCGACGACTGTTTCGGTTTCGGCCAGGCTGTTGACGGGCAGGCGGCCCAGGGCCAGAAAGGGCAAGGAGTTGGCATCGTTGAAGGCGACCAGTTGGGCATCGGCCGCGGTCTCGCCGATCCAGGGGTCCACCAGACGCAGATAGGGTGGGATACGGCTGGAATCTGGCGGCGTATCGATGCCGTTAAGACAGTAGCCAGGCGTCAGACAATAGCCTTTGGGGTCGTAGTGGCCGTCGCCCACCAACAGGGCATAGGCGGGCGCGGGCGCTTGCCAGTTGGCATAGGCCCAGGCCAGAAAAGTGCGGATGGCAATGGGATCGGCAATCCCTCCGTTGAACTCATTGTAGATGTCTTGAATATCTGCTATGACTACGCGCAGCCCCTGCGCTGTACGCAGGTCGACCAGCGGTGTCAGCACGGGCAGGAAGGCCGCGGGGCTGATCAGAATGTAGTCTGCCCCCCGGGCTGGGGAACGCAGGCGGTTCATCCCCACCGGCTCCAGGCTGAGCGGGGAACGGACATCACGTACGCCGATGGCGGCATAGCGGGCGGTGATCGTCACCGCTTCGGCAAAAGCCAGCCCACAGGGGCAGGGGGTTGCGATCTCCGGGCCGGTGACGCGCACAGGGCGGGGCGGGTCTGTGATATCCAGGAGTGCGATGGCCGGGGTGTCGAATCCCCTGGCCGAATAGCGCCAGAATCCAGGCCCTGGCGCGCTGAATGCCAGGCGGTCGTTTTGGGCCAGCAGGGGACGGCTGCCGCTGAGATCGAGATGATCCACGACAATCAGGCTGGAGCCGGGATAGCTTTCGGTGATGCTGATGGCGTTTGTGCCGCTGATGACAAGGCCGGGTGGAAGGGAGTGGGTGGGCTGGAGCAGGACTGTGCCACTCCAATCGTGCTGGCTGAGTTGGCTGCCATTGAACCAGAGTTGGGTACGATGTGAGCCGGTGTAGCCTGCCAGAGCCGGGGTGAAGCTGTTGACGGTTGCGCCAGCTTCCAGGGTGAAGGTGTAGGTGCGGGTGGCCGAATAGCTGGGATTGGTGGTGCTGAGCAGGTCCCAGAACCAGTGTTCGTAGCCCTCCAAACGGGGCATGTGGGGCGCGTAGTAGCGGTTCTGCTCCAGGCGCAGGCGGGTGGTTGTAGTGGTGACGGTTGTGCCGCCGGGCTGGGCAGCGCGGGAGGCCATGCGTAGACCGGTAGCCGCGCCGTGGGTGAGCCAGTAGACATTGACATCCGTATATTTGTTGTCGATGGCCTGACCCCAGAAGCGCAGGCTGTCGTTGCCGTCGCAGTGATTGACCTCTCCGCTGTCTTGGACAGTCAGGGCAATTTCGTCGCCGTCCGGGCCGCCGTGGAAAAGCTGCACACTGTCCAATGGGAGAGCCGTGAGGTCGATGCCCGCCGCGGTCAGGTCGGCGCAGGTGAGGGCGTAGAGGCCCATATCGGTCAGGCTGAGTTTGTACCAGGGCTGGTCAGCCCCGGCGCGGCGGGGGGTGGGACCGGGTGCGGGCCGGGTGCGCCAGTTGTCTGCTTCGTCAGCGTTGAGAAGCAGGCCATCCCGCACTTTGCCAAAGATCGGGTCGGCGGGCGTGGCTGTGCGGGTAATCTGGCCGCCGTCGAAACGGATTGCGACACGCAGGCGGCGATGGACTAGCAGTTCGCCGCTGACCGGATTGTATTGGATGGGATTGAGTTGCAGACGGGCTACGCGCTGACCGCGCCAGTCGGAGACTTCGCCCAGGGAAGCCGCAGCCGCGGGATAGAGAGTGTGGCTGATGTACAGGGCCGAGTCTGGAGTGTAGACAAGACCAGCGGATGACGGCAAAAGTTGGTCCGGGTCGGGGTTCACCAATTGGGTGGGCACGGGCATAACGGGCAGGGAAAGACGGACAGTTTCGCTGTCATCGATCAGAACACGCAGGCTGGCGGATGCGCCGGGGGGCAGGGCGATGAGCCGTCCGTAGGCGGGCAAATGGGGCGCGCCGGGCGCGCCCGCGGCGGAGAGGCCGGCAATATCTACGCGTGTGTAGATTGCGCCGTCCAAAACAGTTTCGTGCAGCGATGGCGCGGGACTGGTCAGTTCGACGAGCAGGCGGGAAGCGTCTGAAGCGAGGATGCGCAGGGCGGCTGGTGCCTCCCCGCCGCGGGCGACTGGAAATGGCGCAAGAAAAAACGTCAGCAGGAGAAGAACGCGGGTGGCGCGGAGAAACGCGTGTCTGCCTCTGCACCTTGGCGACTTTGCCTCTTTGTGTTGCATCAAATCCTGCGCGTTGTCATTCATAACTCTACTGTAAAAAGCCTTTTGAGCCACTGATAGACACGGATAAACGCTGACAAAAAGAAGGATTCTCTCCTGAAATTCTCTGCGTCTCCGCGTCTCCCCGGGAGAAATTGACCTTTTTGCAGTGGACTCTTTCATAGGGCAGCGATTGGGGGGCTTTCAGTTCTGTGAATACGTCTTGCCGGGCTGGGCTATGGGCAACGTAGGCAGTGTTGATGAGTGGGCCGCTAGATTCCAGAATCTCTGGGGAGCGGCTGTTCAGAAGCATCCGACCGGGGCCTTTGGAGGAAGGATAGTAGGATGTCGAGATGATTGGGAATGTCCTAACCATTTCGACATCCTACTATCTGTGCCTAGGACGAAAAGGCGTCTAGCCCGTCGCCGACGGCGGTGGTTTTCGTCCCCGCAGTCTCAGCGATGGGTGTCTTGCGCAGGATGGGTTCTACCCACGCTTCTTTGGGTGCTTCGTTCACCGGGTGCTTCGATTGGGTGCCCACTGATTGGGTATCCATTAGGGGTGCTCCATTCTATGTTGAGTGTAAAGTATTGGGTCTCAAGTGCCGGGTGTCCGGCGTCATCGTTTACGGTCCATTGTGCGTCGTCTATCTCCCCACGCTGGGCAGAAACAGGTGTCCGATCCCCAGCACTTCCACGGGGCCAGCGAAGGTGCTGCTGTCGGCTTCCACAGCTTCCAGCCAGTAGTAGCTGCGTTGTCCCCAGCCGAAGCTGACGCTATCTTGCCAGGTATATTCACCGCCGTTCAGCCCGCCGGATGCGCCGATGAGGGCATCGGTCAGACGCGTCTCCGCCTTCTCGGCGCTGCCCCGCCAGATGTGGAAACCGGAGAGTCCGCTTTCGTCCGCCGTCTGCCAGACGAGGGTAGCGTTGCCATCGCTGGCAGCACGAAAGTCGACCAGTTGGACTGCGGTGGGGTCAGTGGCGGTCAGCACTACGTCGTTTCCATCACCGCCCACATAGCTGATGAGAAAGTTAGGGTTGCTGCCGCTGTTGGTTTGCCCGCCCTCGGCCAAACCGCTGAAGATACCGGTGACAGCATCGGCGCTCCCGTCGTTGTTGACAATTGTGATAGTTCCCGCGGCTTTGGTATAGCTGCCGGTCGTCAGATTCAGCGCCACACTGCTGCCGATGGTCACGCTACCGGTCACATCCAACTGATCGTGGCTGCCGCCGCTAGGCGTGCCGGTCAACTCTACAGAGAAACTGCTATTGTCTACAAAGGCCACATTGCCAGCCACGGAAAAGATGCCTGGCGACGAGCCAGGGGACAAATTGCCGTTGAAGGTGACGGTGTTGCCCGTATTGGTAATGTCTGTCCCGCTGTCGTTGGCGTCGGCAATGTCGCCAGCCGTTAGCAAAGTCAAATTGTCATTGAAAGTAGCTGTATCCACGGTGATCTTGCCCGCGTCGCTTTTGCCGATGGTGATGGAGGAGAAACCGTCGGTTAGCTGAGTCAACTCGGCGTCAGTCAGATTCAGGGTTCCCGCGCCACCGCCCAAGCCGATGGTCGTGCTGGCCGTACGCGGGGCGAAGGTCAAGAAACCACTGCCAGCAACGGAGGCAGAAGCGTCAATCTGTACGGTGTTGGCGTTGACAGTGAATGAGCCGCTGGGGCCGCTGTTGAAGGCGCCGGCCATGCAAGCATCTGGCCCAAAATCCGTGGTCCCTGTCAGGTCAATGTTGCCGCTGCCCGTGGAGGTAAGGGCACCCAAAACCCCGAAACCACAGGCCGTAAACTTCCCTGTGCCAACGATGGTGATGTCGCCTGTGGCGACCTGAACCGTAGAGGTGGTATGCAAAATGATGCCGCCACCTTCAGCGCCACCGCTGGTTCCGGTCAGGTTGACATTGCCAGAGCCTGTGGCCTGAATGGTGGTGGCAATGCCTGTCGTCGAAAGGATGCCTACATTGGTTGAGCCACCTGCTGAGGGCGTTGATCCAACCAATGTGATGTCGCCGTTGACGCTAGTGATCTGTGGGCTTGTGCCGACAAAGGCAATACCATTGTTACTATTGCCACTGCTCCCCCCAGTTCCTGTCAAAGAAATGGTGCCTGTGCCCTGGGTAGAGATGGCGCTGCTGTCTACTGTGATGCCGCTGAAATTGCCGCTAACATTGCCGTTGGCGAGCAGAGTAGTGCTGCCGTTGCCAATGTTGGTGATGTTGGCATTCACGGCAATCGTATTGTTGGCAGTGATGCTGATATTGCTGTCACCGCCGCTGCTCTTGACTAGTGCCGCGTTGACCGTGATATTGCCCGCTTCGGTGCCCGTCCCCACCGAAGTTGTGAGGATGCTGACATTTAGACCCGCGTCCAGATCGGCGTTGATGTTGACCACACCGATTTGGGCGGTATCCGCATTGGGCGCATAGGTTGCCAGCCCCCCGGTCACGGTGCGGGTGATGTTGGCATCAGTGGACCCGGCAACGATAGTAATATTGCTGTCGCCCGCGGTGGGGGCTGCAGTCGCAGGCCGGTGAAAGCCATTTAACAACAGCACTACCATCAGGGCGACAATTAGCTGTGTTATCACAGCCCGATATGAGACCGGGCCATTTCTTGTAGCCATCTTGTGTTCTCCTTGATATGATTAGGGAAGGGAAAAGAGGAAATACCAATTGTGTTGAAACAACTGCAATCGATTGTTAATCGCAGAAATCCACCAGTTTATGGTATGCTCTAGGCTATCGTCAGACAAGGGATTTTCGTACCGATACCGTACCGATACCGTACCCAAATTGCGTTGTAATGTAGATTTCCTCTTCACGCTTTACACCCACCAAACAGACCTATGCCATCCTTTCAACTTCGTCTTCTGGGTTCCTTTCAACTGACGAGACCCGATGGGATAGACATCCATCTGCGCTCGGACAAAGTGCGCGGCCTGCTCGCCTATCTTGCGCTGGAAACACCGGGCAGACCCATCCGCCGCAGCCATCTGGCCGAGCTATTCTGGCCCGGCTATCTGGCAAAGAGCGCGCGCCAGAATCTACGCAACGCGCTTAGCAATCTGCGTCAGGTATTGGCCCCCCTGGACATTTTGCAGAGCGATCGAAAAACCGTCATCTTTCACACAAACAACCCGGATTTCTGGTGCGACGCTCTGGACGTGACCCGTTCATCCGCCGCTCCCCAACCCCAGCCGCCCCTTTTGCAGGGCTTCCAGTTGGAGGACTGCCCCCAGTTTATGCGCTGGCTTACCCAACGCCGCGGCGCTCTGCTCCCCCAGGAGACAGTCCAGCCTGGCCGCTGGCAGGCCATCCCCGACCACCCCCATCTGGTCGGGCGCGCGGCTGAATTGGCCCTACTCCACGGCTGGCTGGCAGAAAGGGGTCGATTGGTCGGCATCTTTGGTATGGGTGGCCAGGGCAAGACAACCCTGGCCGCAGCCTTTGCGCGTTCCATCGGGGAGGAGCCGAATTTTTCAGAGAAACGCGGCTCCTCCTCCCGGTTCACACACATCCTCTGGTCGTCCCTCCTCAACGCCCCCACCTGGCAGAATGTACTCGCCGAATGGGTGGCAGCCCTGAGCGGCCAGCCCGACACCCCCATCCCCGACCACCTGGACGGGCAACTGGCGCTGCTGATGGGTCTGGTCAGCCAACGGCCCACTCTCTTTGTCCTGGACAACCTGGAAACGATTTTGGAGTCTGAAGAAATGACCGGGCGTTTTCGCCCTGGCTACACAGCCTTTGACAAATTCCTGGAGACAATGGCCCAGACCGTTCATCCCAGCGCAGTGCTGCTCACCAGCCGGGAGCAACCCGCCCGCTTTGGTCGCTGGCAACAATCCCACAGCGGTGTCCACGCCCTTGTGTTGGCAGGTCTGGATGACGAGGCCGGCAGCCAACTCCTGGGCGAACACCTGGCCGGCCCACCGTCCGAAATTGCCTCTCTGGTGCGCCACTTCTCCGGCAATCCATTGGCCCTGCTCCTGATTGGTCGCACAGTCAGTGAAATTTTCGGCGACGACGTGACTGCTTTTCTGCGTCTGGACAAGACTGTCTTTGGCGATGTGCGGGATGTGCTGGCGGCCCAGTTTGCCCGTCTGTCCGGCCTGGAGCAGCAGATACTTTTCCAATTGGCTGTGGCCCGTGAACCTGTGGCCTGGCCTGTTGTGCAAAGGAATCTGCCCTCGGCCTATTCACCTATCGAAATGCTGGATGGGGTGCGTTCCTTGCTGCGCCGCTCTCTGCTGGAAGTGCAGACGGGTGGTGTAGTCGGGTTCTCCGCGGCCAATCTGGCCAATAGTCGTTTCGGCCTGCAAAATGTGATTCTGGAATTTGTCAGCGCGCGGCTGGTGGAAGAGCTGGCCGACGGGATTGAAAACCGAAAGACGGGGCTTCTAGCCGCGCTGACGCTCCTGCGCGCCGACACGCCCCACTACATCCGGGAGATGCAGCAACGGCTCATTCTGCAACCCATTCGGGAGCGCCTGGCAGCCCAGCGGGGAGAGGCGGCGACCGGCAGACAATTGCGTGTACTCTTGGACGATCTGCGCCGCAGACCCTATGAGCAGGTGGGCGCGGCCGCCGTCAACCTCCTCCACCTGCTTTTGGGGCTGACGAAAGCCATCGAAGGCGCTGACTTCTCGGCACTGCCGCTGCCCAATGCCTATCTGCGCGGGGTCAAAGCGCGGGATGTCAACCTGGCCGGCACAGACCTGACCGGTTCTGCCTTTATCCAAATGGTGGGTCTCGTCCGCGGGGTGGCAGTCCACCCGGCCGGTCACCAAATCGCCGCCTGCACCCGCGACGGCAGCATCTGGCTGTGGCAGATGCCGGAGCAGACGGTCTCTACAGTTCCCGGCTCCCCACAAAACCAGTGTAACGAAGTGGCATTTTCGCCTGATGGCTCTTTGCTTGCCTACGGCAGTGTGGATGGTTTTGTCCGCGTGTGGGAACTTCAGGCCAACCGGCTATATGGGAAGATCGCCAAAGGCAATGGCGGCGCGTTTGCCTTCAGCCCCGATGGAAAAGTGATCGCCGGCTGCGAGGCAGATGAAGTCTGGTTTTGGGATGTGGCCACCCGCGGGCTTTTGCCCTCGTTGCCGGGGAGCGGCGCGGCGCTGGTGGCCCTGGCTTTCTGCCCAGACAGCGAAAGAGTGATCAGCACATATAAATCGGGAATAGTCAGCGTTTGGGAATGGCGGCAAGCCAGACTTGTACGGACGTGGCGGGGAGCGCGGGCAGAGATTCTTCACCTGAGTGTTCACCCGGATGGGCAGCGCATCGCGGCCATTATCGATGGCGATGTAATCATGTGGAATATGCAGGGCCAGCCCCTTTCCCCGCTCTTGACAGGGGAAAGCCATTTTCTCCAAGTAGCCTTCAGCCCCACAGGGGAATGGCTGGTTGGCAGCGGCTACAACGGCCACGTCTATATCTGGCAGACGCAGACCGGCCACTGTGTGCGTCTGCTGCGCGGCCACACCCAGGCCACCGGGGGGCTGGCTTTTTTTCCCCACGGCCGATGGCTGGCAACAGGCAGCGCTGACCAGAGCGTGCGCATTTGGGATGTGGAGTCTGGCCATCAGTTGCACGAACTCCCCGGCTACAAATGTTCGATTGCAACCCTGGCCCTGGCTCCGAATGGGGAGAGTCTGGCCTGCGCAGGCAACAGCGGCAGCGTGCATCTGTGGCAGCTTGCCAGTGGAGAGGTGGCAAAAGAGTGGTCTGCCCATGAGCACAGAATCGCCTCACTGGTCTTTCACCCCGCTGGACGCCTGCTCGCCAGCGGTTCGGCTGATCACAGCGTCCGCTTGTGGGACGCAGAGAACGGCCATCAGGTCAATCTATTTTGGGGCCACGACTGGGGTGTGGAGCGGATGCTCTTTCACCCCCGCTTGCCTCTGCTGATCAGCGCTTCTCTTGATGGAATGCTCTGTCTGTGGAATGTGGAAGCAGGCCATTTGATCGGTAAACTGAAAGCCCACGACCAGTGGATCAGCGATATTGTCTTTAGCCCGGATGGTACGCTCCTCGCCACCTGTGGCGGAGACCAGAAGATTCATCTCTGGTCATTATCACCGGATTCGACTTTAGCCAGGGCAGGGGAAATTTCGGTACCCGACACGAAGGTGGGGTATGGACCGCTAGTCGCCTTTCTTGGCAGCCAACGGCTGGCCTTTGGCACGCAGAACGGTATTTATATCTACGATCTGGCCGAAAGTCGAGTGCGAGCGTATCTAAGCGGGCACGACAAATGGGTGATGGGATTGACGAGCAGTTCGGACGGGGCATGGCTGGCCAGCACAGGTGTCGAAAAGTCTCTGCGCCTGTGGGAGGGAGAAAGCGGGCGTCTGCGTTGGGCAGTCGATCTCCAGGCCCCGGTGGAGAGCCTGGCCTTCAGCCCGGACAGCCGCCAACTCTACACCGGCAATCTGGAAGGGGATGTGGAAGTTTGGGATGCGACAAACGGGGCATTGCTGCGTAGGATGCAACCACCCGGCCCGTATGCAGGGATGAATATCCGGGGTGCAACCGGCATCAGCGAGGCCCAGCGGGCCAGTTTGCTGGCCCTGGGCGCGGTAGAGGGGTAGAAGGATTGGAGATTGGGTGTGGGATGCGGAGAGGATGGCCGGTATCCTCTCCGCATCCCACATTTTTCTCCTACGCCGCGGCAACCCGCACAGTCAGCGGCTGGCGGGGATCGTTGTCCACCCGACGGGCGGTGGCCCCGCCGCTGTAGACCCCGGCCAGCACTTCTTCCAGCGCAGGGCCAATGGCGTTGACCCCTTCGTCGGAATTCTCAAAATGCAGCCGGTCCAGAATCGCCACATCCCCGGCGTCGGTGTGGATGCGCAGACCGACCAGTTCCGGCTCGGCTTCCAGCCGCCGGGCCGCGGCTGTGCTCTGGGCAAAGAGTGTCTGGAATGCGACTGTCAGACTCTCGCCCACCTCCCGCTTGCGGGTATAGAGCAGCCCCAATCGGCCATCCACCACATCCAAGCCATAATCCGCTTCGTGGCCGACGAGCAGAATCCCCGGCCCATCTACCACGTGCTTGTAATCAGCCACATCGATGATCAGTTCGTTCTCAATCGCGCGCTCCCGAATCCAGCGGTGGAAGACGGGCACAACCTGTGTGATGTCAAAGCCGGGCGCGGCCTCGGCGTGAAATTTGATGCTAAGACGTTTGGGAATCGTCACTTTCTGTCTCCATTTCTCTAAGTGCAGCGTCAACAAAGTTTGGACGTAGAAGTTCGACTTTTCAGAAAAGTCGAACTTCTGTAGTCGAAGAACTTTCGAATAACTTTGTTTCCAGTGTGCTAAAGTTCAATCAAAATGCTGTCACTGGCCTGGCTCTCGCAGGTGTGGGTAGCTTCGATAAAGAGCAGGGCCGCTTCGATCTGTCGGTGGGCGGCATCCGCGTCCTGCCGGGGATTTTTCTGCGCGTGCCTGTCCAGCAGATAGTGGGCGAATTTGCCTTTGGCAAAGGGATCGAAGAAAAGTTGGGTGTCGTAGAAACGAGTCTTGAATTCGTCCACAATGCGGTCCGGGTCGTCGCCCACATCCAGAAATCGGGTCTTGACCAACGCACGGGCCGCGGACACCATCGCACGATAGGCCTTCTCCTCCGCCATCGGATAATCTTTCTCTTCCAATGCCAACTGCGCATCCCAGGCTTCCGATTCCGCCAGGGCAATCTCCATGGAAAAGAGCGAAACCACCTCGCCCGCGCACTCTCCAATGCCGATGTCGCCCAGACTGAAGACTCTGGGATCGCCCCAGTCCGAGAAGAATTCGGGCTGAAGTTCGTAGACGGGCAGGGACATAAAGGGTTCCAGAATGGCCCGGGCCTGCTTTTTGCCGATGCGCCCGATCCAGTCCTGAAAGCTCTCGCCCCGCTCTCGATCAGCCACATAGCGATCGGTCACCGCGCCCACCACCTGGGGCACAGATTTGCTGGGCACAGCGCCCACAGCCAGGCCATAACTGCCCCCGTTGTCCCGCCAGCGGCCACCCAGCACCACCTGGAAATGGGGCACTTTGTGGTTGCCGCTGCGTCGGCTGTTGCCAAAGAAACCAATGTCGGCCACGTGATGCTGGCCGCAGGAGTTGAAGCAGCCGCTGATCTTAATCTTCAGACCTTTGATGGCGTCGGGCAGAGACGCGCTCTTGGCCGTCAGGTCTGTGAGCAGTGTGCCGGCCAGCCCGCGGGACGCTGCAATGCCCAGCTTGCAGGTATCGGTTCCGGGGCAGGAGGTGATGTCCACAATTGTGCCCGCGCCGGGCGCGCCCAGGCCGATGGCTTTGAGTTCGTCGTAGAGCGCGGGGAGATCCGCCTGGGGAACCCAGCGCAGAACGATATTCTGTTCTACGGTCGTGCGGATGCTGTCACCCACATATTTGCGGGCAATGTCGGCCAGCGCAAAGCTTTGGCCGGTGGTCAAGTCCCCCAAAGGCAGATTGACAGTGACCACCGCATAGCCCTCCTGGCGCTGTTGGTAGACGTTTGTCTCGTACCAGTTGTTGAACTCGCCCGAACGCACCACACCGTTGAGATGGGCCGGGCCGCGCCGGGGCGTCTCTTTGTAGTGGGGCAGGGTTTCCAGGAAGCCGGTCCAGCGATCGTCGTGGGGGAGAATTTTGCGCTCCTCCTCTACCAGACGGCGAAACTCTTCGATGCCCAGATCCGCGATGAGAAATTTGAGGCGCGCCCGGTTGCGGTTTGTCTTTTCGCCCAGCCGGGCAAAGACGCGGGAAACGGCCTGGGCCTGGGGCAGAATTTCACCTTCCGGGGTGAATTCGCTCAACAGTTTGGCCTGGTGGGGCACAGTGCCCAGCCCACCGCCCACATAGACTTTGAAGCCGCGCTGGGGCTTGCCATCCACCGTGCGCACCTGGGCCAGGAAACCCATATCGTGCATCATCACCAGCCCACAGGCTTCCTGCTCGCAGCCGGAAAAAGCGATTTTGAACTTGCGGCCAAAGTCCTGCACATCGTCATGGCCCAGAAGGAAGTAGGTCAAGGCATCGGCGTAGGGCGTGGCGTCGAAGGCTTCTGTGCGGCAGACGCCGGAAAGCTGGCAGCAGGTGACGTTGCGCACAGAATTGCCGCAGGCTTCGCGGGTGGTGATGCCCACCGCGGCCAGACGGCGCATCAGGTCCGGCGTGTCTTCGATATGGACGAAGTGCAGTTGGATGTCCTGGCGGGTGGTCACGTGCAAAATGCTGTCCGAGTATTCGTCGGCCAACTGGGCGATGACCTCCAACTGTTCCGGGTTCAGCCCGCCATAGGGCACTTTGATACGCATCATTCCCGGCGCGTCCCAATAGGTGTCCGGCCCCTTTACCCGCTCGGAGGGGAAGGCCACTTTCTGGCTCTCGAAGCCGTTGTGGCGTTGGCCGTTGTCGTAGCGCTGGCCATAGACACCCCGGCGCAGGCGGCTCTCGGCAAAGACTTTCTCGCTCAGCTTTCCTTCGCCGGTCAGGAACATTTTTCCTTCAAAAATATCGATCTCGTGGGCCAGATCGTCGGCCATATCGTCCTGGAGGGTATCCTTCCAGGTCAGTGTGATGGGAGCCATCGGCGGTTTCCTTTCGCGATTGTGTTATGTGGCAATGCGTTAAATCCAGGCGGATCGGTGGAAATGCAGTCATAAAATTGGCTCGGCAAAGCCAAAGCCGCGCAACGAGAGAAATTGATCGACAAAATGGCCTCGGCGCACAGAACACCGAGCACCAAAACCCATAGCTAAACGCGCAGAGAGCAAGCGCGCAGTGGGTTGCGGTCAGCTATTTTTCGGTTGATGCCAGCAACAAAATGAAATTACGAGATTACAGGGAAGGGCTGAACCGCTGAATTAACAACAGGAACAGGGACAACAGAGGGTACAACAGGAGGAAGTACAGGAGGAGCGGGCAGGGGCAGAGAAAGGGGAGAGGGGTGATACACGAGCGTGTGCTACTTGAAAATGTGCCGATCCGAAGTGCGCCACCGCTTCCGGGGGCCGGAGGTTCGGCAAACTACGCCTGTTTGTAACCATTGGGCTTCTCCTGAAAAGGTCAACTGCCAAAAGGCATAAAAAAACGCTTGGGTACGAAAACGACAGCCGTCGTGGTGTCGTCCCAGCGTGTTGGGGAGGATTGTAGACGGTTCGATACGGTTTGTCAAACGGGGAGAGGCGGGGTGGAATCACCTCTCGCGGCTCGTCCTCTTCTATCCTGTGTAGCCCATGCGCAGGGCCACAAAAATGCGGCGATAGAGCGCGGAGGAGAGCACCGCCAGTTCCAGCACAACCATCAGCCCGGCAAAGGCGATGACCATAGGCAGAATCTCTTCCCCGGCGATGATTGGTAGCAGAGGGGGCAGGGGTGCATTGGGGCCAGAGCCGACCCGGAAGAGGGGGACGAATAGTTCGGCGGCATAGGAGCCGACCAGCACCCCCACCACCGCGCCATACGCGGTCAGAATGGCGTATTCCAGCATCACCTGCGCGGCCACGGCAGCCCGGCGCATCCCAATGGCGCGCAGCACAGAGAAGTGAAAGAGCCGCTCGTTCAGCGACGCATAGCTGTAGGTGAGCAGGCCCAGCGCAGCCATCAACGCGGACATGACAAAGCTGACGCTCAGTGTGCCAAAAACCCCCACCCGCTCCATCTGTGCCCGCTGTATGTCCAGCGTGCTGTCGGCGCTGAGCTTGCGAATGGCGTCCACACCGGTGACGCGGGGAATGGCCGCCAGAACAGCCTCGCTATTGGCGCCCTCGTCCAGACGCAGCCAAATGTTGTGGGGCATTGTCACGGGATAGAAAGAGAAGAGATAGTCCAGGTTGCCCACAATTGTGGTTTCGTCTTCGTCCACTGTGGGGAAATGTTTATAGACACCGGCCACAATGAACTGCTCGGTAATCGACGCGCCCGCATCCGTCAGCACGAGAATGTTCATCCGATCGCCTACCGACAGCAGATTTTCGGTGTAAAACTTCTCCGAGACCAGCACATTCGGCCCGGCCAAAGCCAAACGGTTCATCAGGCTGCCCAAAGATTCGTTTGCCAGGTCCCGGCGGAACCAGGCCACCTGGGCAAAGTCACTGCGGTCGATGCCCAGAAAGCGCCCCCGGGTGCTGCCCGTGGACAGGCGGATCTCGGCGGTGTAGTCGCCGATGCGGGTGGCCGCGGCCACACCGGGAACCTGGGCATATTCATCGGCTGGCGGAATCCAATCCGCGCCCATACTGTTGCGCATGGCTTCCATCTCAGAAAAGGGTTCGAGAGATACATCCGCGCCGATGCTGTAGAAAATGCGGTCCTGCAGCCACTGGTCCAGGCTGGCAGCCATGGAAAAGGTGTAGACACCCAGCGCCAGGGAGACAATCACCAGCAGCAGCGGATTGATATACGTGTGGCTCTGGCGGCTGAGCTGGCGCAAAGACAGATGGAGGGGCAGCCAGTTTGTCCGCTGGGCCAGCATATCCAGCACCCGCATGAGCAGAGGAAAGGGGCGCATGGCAAGCAGCCCGATGCTGACAATAAACAGCGCGGGGACCAATACCAGCAGCGGGTCCTGGAAGATGTCTTCGGGCCGCTGTCCCGCCAGACTGCCCAGGGAGCCGGTCTTGGACAGCTGGTCATAGGCATAGGCCGTAGGGATAATCAGCAGCAGGTCCAGATAGCTGCGATACCAGAAAGGCCCCCGGCTGGGGCGCACATTTTCCCGCTCCTGCGAGACGGCACTCTCCCGGCTGGCCACGGCCGCGGACCAGAGACGGGCCAGCAGCACAATGCCCAGTGTCAGCAGAATCAGCCGCCAGTTGATTCCCAGCCAGGAGACGGGCAGGGGGGGACGATCGTCGAAAACGAGAAAACTGGCCGCGTATCCCATCAGCCGGGCCAGACCGATGCCAAAGGCCAAGCCAATGGGCGCGCCGATGAGAAAGAGAATCATCGCCTCGACAAAGGTGAAGTTGAGGACAGTGAGCCGGCCCATCCCCCGGCTGACCAGCATCGCCACTTCCCGCCGTTGCCAATAGGCGATGACAGCCGATGTGAGCACCAGGAAATAGAGCAGAAAGCCCAGCCCGGGCACATTAAAGCCAAGCAGGAGTGTGGTCAGGTTTGTCTGGCGATTGACGAACTTTTCCAGCGGCAAAGACGGCGAGGTCACCCGTGCGCCAGGCAGAAAACGATCGATGATAATCGGTGCCCGTTCCAGACCAGAGACGTAACGGCGGCCATCCGCGGGATTGGCTTGGCTCTCGTCCAGGGTAATTCGCCAAGTGGCGGCCCGCACTTTGATAGGCAGAATCGGTTCCACATGGCTGATATAATCGGCCCGGCGCACCACCAGCCCATCCTGAAAAGACTGGTCCGGATCGGCCAGCCAGTAGCCGTCCTTTGGGTCCGCGGCCTGCCACACGCCCACAACCCGACCAGAGACACTCTGTTCGCTGCTGCTGGGGGAAAGGCTGAGGGTATCCCCCACATCCATACCGATTTTGGCTGCCAGCCGGGTGTGTATCCAAACATCCAACTCTGCGCCTGAAGCCGCGCTTTCGTCCAGAGGGATGCCCTGGGCGATGGACATGTGGTCGGCAATTCCGTCCTGGTAAAAAATGTTGACATTGGTTTTGACTGTGCTTCCCGACCGTTCGGTCTGCATGGCCAGAATGCCACTGTTCACCTGGAGCAGCAGATTGCTCACCGGCAGGCCAAGTTCCTGGGAGAGGGTAGCCCCGATGCCTTTGCCCAATTCGTTGGCCCATTCCAGGGAAAGGGGCACAGCCGGGGTGGAGGAGTTAAAGACGCGCATGGAAAAAGGCGGACGCCCGGTTATGCGGCTGTATTCAGCCAATTCCTGGCGCATGACGACTGTATCCACGGCCTGGGAGAAAAAGCCAGCGCTGGTCACCAGACCCACGGCAACCACCACACCGACAAGGGCCAAAACATTCAGCCCCAGGTAGTGGCGCAGGCGGCGCAGGGAGAGAAGAATAAGCCCGGAAAAGCGATTGAGGCCGCGCCAGAGGCCAAAAACGGGAACATGGAAGGCTGGCAATTGATTGGCTGGCTGGGTGGAATTGCCAGGAACAAGCGGTTTGTGGGGAGTTGTCATCTGTATATTATCTGGATGCAATTTCGATTCGTTCATCTTTTCACACAGTTTGACACTATTTGGGTTCTATCATATACTCAGATCATTGAGTTCGACAAGTATCGGCGGCGCGGTCGGAACTCTATTTCACCAAAACCACCGACTTCTTTTCGCCGTCGTCTCCTTCCCCCATCGCACTCATCAACAGTTTGCCTGAACCCGCCCATTGGGCGTAACTCTCTCTCCGTGCAGCCCGATGCTTGGCACTTCCATAAGGAGGGTGTATAGTCAAATCGTGAAAACGATCCATTCTGGATCCACTTTCCAGGCACGATACCACTCCCCTCTGGTATGTATGCCTACGCTCTGGCCTGCTTTTCCGCAAAGTAATGGCTTGCCCCATTTCCTTGCCGGTTGTTGGCTCTGCAAAATTGCACAACTTTTCCAGTAGATGTAGTTCGTTTTGTTCCCACAAATTCCAGTACAACCAGTACAAAGGGGAAACTCCATGCAAGAACAGAAAAATCTCAATCGTCGCGACTTTTTGCGCCTGAGCGGTATTGCCTCCGCCGGTGTGTTGGCCGCGGCCTGTGGGGCAGCAACGCCGGCCGCGGCACCCGCCGCAGGTGGCGCAGCAGCACCGGCTGCAGCACCGGTCTCGGCAGAGCAGGCATCTGCCGCGGCTGCCGGTCTGAAAGATGTGCCCCGCGAAAAAACCCTCATTCTGATGTGGGCCGGTACCGAAGGACAATACACCGATGTAGGGCTGGCCAATGGCTACGCTACCGGTAGCAAGAATGGTCACCGGGCTGTCGTGGGTTCGTTCGAACCCCTCTTCTATTTCTCGGCCTTTGCCAACGAGATAATTCCGTGGCTGGCCACTGGCGCTGAATACAACGACGATTTCACCGAGTTGACCGTATCCATCCGCGAAGGCGTGGAGTGGAGCGACGGTACGCCCTTCACCGCCAACGATGTGGCCTACACATTCCAAATGCTCAAAGACAATGCGCCTCTGCTGCGCGACTCCACCATCGTGCGCGACTGGGTGGAATCCTTTGAGGCTGTTGACGATCAAACGGTCGTTCTCAAGTTCTTTGAACCTCGCCCCCGCTTCCTCTTCGACAAACTGTATGGCAAGTTCGATACCGGTATCTGGTGGGTCCCCCAGCACATCTTCAAGGATGTGGAAGAAGTACAGGGCTTCGGCTTCTATGATCCGGCAAAGGGATGGCCCGTTGTTACAGGCCCCTTTACCTGTGTGGCCTGGACACCCCAGCAGCAGGTGATGGATCGCCGGGATGACTGGTGGGCTTCCAAGATTGGCTTTGCCGAACTGCCCCAGATTGAGCGTGTCATTACGATTCCGGTGGCTGGCGAAGAGCGCATGTCCCAGATGATGATCAACAACGAGATCGACTCCAGCCTGGACCTGCGTGCTACCACGATTTCACAGGTGGTCGCCCAGAACCCGGCGGTCATCACCCACACGGGCCGCGAAAAGCCCTATGGCTACATCGACTGGTGGCCCACCTCCATGTGGTTCAACCACGAAGAAGGTCCGTATTCCGATCCCAATGTGCGTTGGGCCATCAGCTACTCCATCGACCGGGAGCAGATGTTGGATATCGCGTTGGAAGGTTCGGGTATTCTGACCCAATTGCCCTTCCCCTACTACGCACCGCTGATGCCTTATATCGAGGCGACTGCACCCCTCTTGGAGAAGTACAACACCGGCGAATTTAACCTGGAAAAGGCTGCTGAACGAATGACGGCCTCTGGCTATGAGAAGGACAGCGAAGGCTTCTGGGTCAAGGATGGCGAACGCGTAGAAGCGGCCATGGTTGGTTGGACGATCTTCAACGATATCGGTCCAGTGATCGCTGAACAGCTACGCCGAGGCGGCTTTGTGGCCGACTACTCTACACCGGCCGATACGGGTACACGGGAATCCGATGGTACCGCCAAAATCTGGCTCAACGGCCATGGCGGCAGTATCAACGATCCCTTCGATACCCTGCAGATGTACCACAGCCGTTATTGGGCACCCATCGGCGAGCCGACCTCCTACAACTCTCGCTACAAGAATCCTGAATATGATGCGCTGATCGACGAGATGGCAAAGTTCCAGCCCTCACCCGACGATCCGGCCTACATGGATCTCTACCTGAAGACTGTGGAAATCTACCTGCGTGACCTCATCGATGCCCCGATCCAGCAGTGGCTGCATCGCATCCCGATGAACACCACCTATTGGACCGATTGGCCCACCGAGGACAATAATTACGTCAACGGTGCCTTCTGGCATGAAACTGTTGGCCTGATCTTCAATCGCCTCAAGCCAACCCAGGCATAGACTCTTGCAGGGGCAGGCGATTGGTTTGCACCGATCGTCTGTCCCTTTGGTAGCCTGTATTGAATGGTACGCATTAATCCCCAATATTTGGAAATAGTTTTCCGTTCTAATACTCGCGCTCTGCCCCCCCTTTTTGTGCCATAACCAACGAGGACACAGATGAGATATTCGTGGTCTTTTGTACTCAAGCGCTTTGCGTTGCTGCTGTTGATCATCTGGAGCGGCGCAACCTTGAATTTCTTCATCCCCAAAATGACGCCCCGCAACCCTCTGCGCGAAAAATTGCTCCAAGAGGCCAGCCGTAGTGGCTATATTCCTCCCGGCTTCGAGGAGATGGTCCAGGCCTACGAAGCAAAGTTCGGGTTGGACCGTCCCCTGTGGAAGCAATACATCAGTTATATGAATGATATGCTCCACGGCGATCTGGGCTTCTCGATTTCGAACTATCCCAAAACAGTTTGGGAGCTAATTCTGGAAGGATTGCCCTGGACCATCGGTCTACTATTGACTACCACATTGATCGCCTTCCTGCTCGGATCGCTGCTTGGCGCGTTGATGGCCTGGCCCAAGGCATCGAATCTGTTTCGGTATGTCTTGCCCTCATTGCTGATTTTTGGTGCGGTTCCAGCCTATGTGATTGCCCTTACACTGATCTATTTTGTTGCCTTCCGATGGAAGATTTTGCCCATCGGCGGTGGCTATGGCATTGGCATGTTCCCTGGCATGAATGTTGGTTTTATTTTGGATGTCCTGAAACATTCATTGTTGCCAGCACTGGCACTGATATTGGCTGGGACAGGCGGCTGGGCGATTGGTATGCGTGGGATGTTGGTGACGATTCAGGGCGAAGATTACATGACTTTTGGCGAGGCCAAAGGGCTAAAGGATTGGCGGCTCTTCTATCGCTATGCTGTACGCAACGCACTGTTGCCACAGGTCACCGGTCTGGCCCTGGCCCTGAGTTTTATCGTCTCCGGTTCGGTGCTGGTGGAATTGGTGATGGGCTATCCGGGCATTGGAACGCTGTTGGCCCGTTCGATCAGCCAACTCGACTATTTCATGATCTATGGCATTGTCTTTGTAATTATCACGGGCATCGCCATCACCATGTTCATTATGGATATGGTCTATCCGTTTTTGGATCCCCGAATCTCCTACGAGAGCTAATCCCACATGGAACGTTTAAAATCAAACCTGCGCTATCTACGCCGCAATACAAGTCTGGCCATCGGATTGGGCATCCTGGTTTTTCTGGTCCTGTTTACGATCATCGGCTATATGGTGATCGATCCCAAAATCGATCCCTATCCCCTGGCTGGCCCGGCCAGTTCCCCCCCCACACTAAACTATTGTCCACGCAGCGATCCTGAATGTGAGAACACCGAACCCAAAGCCTATATCTTTGGCACAGATGCTCAGGGCCGGGACCTCTACGGTGTGGCCGTGGCCGGCACATGGATGACAATCCAGATCGGGCTGATGGCTGGTCTGATTGGCCTGGGTGTGGGCATCTTTCTGGGCTTCACATCGGCCTTCTACGGTGGGTGGTATGATCTCATCGTGCGCTGGGCCGTGGATGTGATGCTAACCGTGCCCGGCCTGCTGCTGCTCGTCGTTATTGCCTCGTCTCTGGGTGAACAGAAAATTACTGTCACTGGGATGGGTCTCATCATCGCCTCCATCTCTTGGCGCGGCCCGGCCCGGGTGATCCGCTCCCAGGTTTTGAGCATGCGTGAACAGTCCTATGTGATGATGGCCCGGCTCAATGGGATGAGCGGTATGGGCATTATCTTCCGGGAAATGATGCCCAATCTGCTGCCCTATTTGGGCGCCAGCCTGGTGGGCGCGGTCACGGCCGCCATCTTTGCGTCCATGGGTCTGGCCGCGCTGGGGCTTGGCCCCCTGCGTGAACCGACCCTGGGCGTGACTATCTACTGGGTGATCAACCAGAGTGCATTTTTGCGTGGCCTCTGGTGGTGGGGCGCTGTACCGATTGGCATTGTAGCCCTCATTTTTGTGATGTTGTTCCTGATCTCGATTGGCCTGGACGAAGTAGCCAATCCCCGTGTGCGGAGGGCCGAGTGAGTAACGATTTGGTGCTGGATATCAACGATCTGGACGTCCAATATTATACGGACGCAGGCATTGTTTATGCCAACAATAAAGTTAATCTGGAATTGAAGGCCGGCGAACGCCTGGGACTGGTGGGTGAATCCGGTTCGGGTAAGTCCACCCTGGCTCTGGCGATTCTGGGAATGATCAAACCCCCAGGCGGCATTGCCGGGGGTGAGATTCTGTTGAACGGTCGGGATGTCACCAAACTGAGCGAGGAAGAGACCCGCCAGGTGCGGGGGCGGGAGATCAGTATGATTCCCCAGGGCGCGATGAACTCGCTCAACCCGGTCATGCGCGTCAAGGATCAGATTATCGATTCGATGATCGATCACGAATTGGGTCTGAGCAAGGCCCAGATGGAAGAGATGGCTGGGGATGCCCTGGAAGCCGTGGAATTGAACCGCAACGTGGGGGATATGTATCCCCACGAACTCAGCGGCGGCATGAAACAGCGCGCCTGTATTGCCATTGCTATCGCCATGAAACCAAAGGTGATTATCGCGGACGAACCGACCAGCGCGCTGGATGTGGTGACCCAACGCCAGGTGATGCAGACTATCCGTCACATTCAATCCGAAATGGGGGCCGCGGTTATTCTCATCGGCCACGATATGGGGCTGATGGCCCAGTTTGTGGATCGCCTGGCCGTAATGTATGCCGGGCAAATGTCAGAGGTTGCGCCCAAGCAAGAGGCATTTCGGTCGCCTATGCATCCCTATACGCAGATGCTCATCGAGAGCCTGCCCAAGCTTGCCACCAAAGGCGAGTTCCACGGCATACCGGGCATCACACCGCTGCTGCGGGACCTGCCACCTGGCTGCGTATTCAACCCCCGCTGCCCCCAGGCTTTTGGGCCTTGCACGAAGATCACGCCAAAATTCCTGGAACATCGACCCAACCAATGGGTGGCCTGCCATCTGTATGAAAATGAAAGCGAAAAGGCCCGCGCATGAGTGAGCTACTGCTGGACCTCAAAAATGTGACCAAACAGTTCAAAGGCGGCACAGTTGCCCTTGACAACATTTCCTTCTCCATCGACGCCGACAACCCCAGCATCATTGCTGTGGCTGGCGAGAGCGGCAGCGGCAAGACAACGCTGGGGCTGATGGCGCTGGGTTTCCTGACCGCTTCCTCGGGAACCGTTCTGTATCGGGGCAAAGACATTGCCAAGATGAATGGACGGGAGCGCACGGAATTCCGCAAAGAAGTGCAGGCTGTCTTTCAGGACCCCTTTGCGGTCTACAATCCTTTCTACAAAGTAGACCACATTATGGAAGTGCCGATTGCCAACTTCAAAATGGCGAGCAATAAGAAAGAGGCCAGAGAGATGATGGAGCAGGCCCTGATCAGCGTGGGCCTGCGCCCGGAAGAGACGCTGGGGCGCTTTCCCCACCAGATGAGCGGCGGCCAGCGCCAGCGTATGGCCCTGGCTCGCGCCCTGCTCCTGCGCCCCAAACTCCTGATTGCAGATGAACCGGTTTCGATGGTGGACGCTTCTTTGCGTGCCACGATTTTGGAAGCCCTGGACAAACTGAACAAAGAGTTCAACATCACCGTACTCTATATTACCCACGACTTGACCACAGCCTATCACGTCAGCGACTACATTCTGATCCTGTATAAAGGGTCGATTATGGAGGCAGGGGATGTGGAGAGCATTATCCGCGATCCCCAGCACCCCTATACTCAGTTGCTCATTGGTTCCATTCCCTGGCCGGATTTGGACAGGGTGTGGGGCGAAGACATTGCGGTTATCGACATCGAGGAAGACACTTCCATGGAGTCGAAGGTGGGCTGCAAATTTGCCGGGCGCTGTCCCCACGTCATGGACAAATGCAAAGTCAGTCCGCCGCCTCTTTACTGGCCGGACGACAACAACCGGGTCGCCTCCTGCTATCTGTTTGAGGACAAAGAGGTGTTGCCGGGCAATGATGTGGGTACACTCTTTCAATCGAAGAAGGTGGCTGTGGCGCGCTAATCTCCATGGGACACAGAAGTCAACCCCAACGGGGCTGTCCCCAAAGGTTGCATCGGAAAGGATCGGCGCATCATTGCGTCGGTCTTTTTCTTGTCTGACAACAGAACTTTGTGACAGACGAAAACATTTATCCTTCACGTTTTGTCCACGTGGAGGCGGCTGTCTATGTCTACCAAAACTAAAAAACATCGGTGACTGTTCAGGTAGAAAACCAAAGTTCCCGACACTTCACGCACAGCAACGGCCTAATCGCGACGTACCAACTCGCTCCAAAGGAAAGTGCCGGGGACTTTTGGACAGAGGCTGAATACACTGTAAATAAAGTGATTATCTTACCGTAGGCGCTGCTTGTAGCTGCGCAAGGGACGAATACCCCTTCGGCTGCCTGTGCAGTTCAAAACTGCACCTACAGAAACGTCAAATCACTTAATTTACAGTGTACTAAATGCAGCCGTCAACAAAGTTTTTTGGGCGTAGAAGTTCGACTTTTCAGAAAAGTCGAACTTCTGTAGTCGAATAATTTTGTTGTAGGCGCTGCTTATAGCTGCGCAAGGGACGAATACCCCTTCGGCTGCCTGTGCAGTTCAAAACTGCACCTACAGAAACGTCAAATCACTTAATTTACAGTGTACTGAATGCAGCCGTCAACAAAGTTTTTCTCTTATCGTAGGCGCTGCTTGTAGCTGCGCAAGAGACGAATAGCCTTCGGCCGCCTGTGCAGTTCAAAACTGCACCTACAGAAACGTCAAATTACTTAATTTACAGTGTGCTGAACCGTTACTCTCTTTCTAACGTTCCTTGTGATTACAGTTATCTCCGTTGTCTACTATAAGAACTGGTAAATAGGCTGCTATAATATACAGAATTGTCCTGACCAAAATACATGGAGAACCTCTTGTGGCAACTTTCTACGACTCCATCTCCCCCGATCTGCAAGAATGGATTGAACAGCAGCACATCTTTTTCGTCGCGTCCGCGCCCCTGCGCGCGGATGGGCACGTCAATCTCTCTCCCAAAGGGCTGGACTGTTTTCGGATATTGGGACCCAACCGGGTGGCCTATCTGGACCTGACCGGCAGTGGCAACGAAACTTCCGCGCACCTGGCCGAGAACGGGCGCATCACGTTTATGTTCTGCTCCTTCGACAGAGCACCCCGCGTCGCCCGGCTCTTTGGCCGGGGCCAAACGATCCTGCCCCACAGCCCGGCGTGGGATGCAATGGCCGACCAGTTCCCCGGCGGCTACGCGGGTGTGCGCCAGATCATCACCGCCGACATCTATCAGGCCCAGACTTCCTGTGGCTTTGCCGTGCCCTTTATGCAGTTCGTGGACGACCGGGACACGCTGCTGCGCGCTTCCGAGGCCAAAGGCGAGGCAGGGATGGCCCAATATCAGAAGGAAAAAAATTCTGTCAGTCTGGATGGGTTACCCGCGCCCCTGGCCGCGAGGCGCGGATGAACATTACATACACCACTGACATCAGCCGGGTAGACTGGGCGGCGCTGAAGGCAGCCGTGTCCGCCGACGACTTCGACAACGGACGCACGCCCGCACAGATGCGCATTTCGTGCGAGAACAGCGCTGTCAATATCTTCGCCTATGCCGGTGAGGAAATCGTCGGCAATGCCCGCGCCCTCTCCGATGGGGTCTGCAACGCCTACGTCGTCGATGTGTGGACCAAAACGCCCTACCGCAACCGGGGCATTGCCCGACGGATGATGGAAATGATCTTCGAGCGGGTTCCCGGCCAGCACGTCTATCTGGCCGCGGGGGAAGAGGTGGAAGCGCTCTATGCAAAGCTCGGCTTCACCCGCTGGGATGTGGGGATGGGCCGGGTTGTCGGCCAGTGGTTGCAGCCGGAATAGGCACGCCCAGCCCGTCACACACGCTTCTTTCTGCCGCCATTTCGCTATTCGCACTGTATTTCCCCCAGGGAGTGTTCGATGACCAAACGCATCCTCACCTTTCTATTCCTGTCGCTTTTCCTGGCCGCCTGCCAGTTTCCACCGCCCGCGGCCATCAGCGATCCCGACCTGGCCGCGGCCGCGGCAGGCACAGCCGACGCGCCCGGCCCACTGGACATCGGCCTGGACCAGATAGTGCCCATCGATCCGGCCATCCGCACCGGCCAGTTGGACAACGGACTGACCTATTACGTGCGCGCCAACAGCGAACCGGCCAACCGGGCCGAACTCTGGCTGGCTATCAACGCCGGTTCCCTGCAGGAAGACGACGACCAGCAGGGCGTGGCCCATTTTCTGGAGCACATGCTCTTCAACGGCACAGAACGTTTCCCCGAACAGGCGCTCATCGACTTCTTCGAGCGGGCCGGCATGACCTTTGGCCCGGACATCAACGCCTACACATCCTTCGACGAAACCGTCTATATGCTGCGCTTTCCCACGGATGATGCCGAAGTTGTGGACGCGGCCTTTGCCGTGCTGGAAGACTGGGCAGCCAATGCTACCCTCGACCCCGAAGAGGTGGAACTGGAGCGGGGTGTGGTCATCGAAGAGGAGCGGCTGCGGGATCAAAACGCGGGCGGACGCATCCGCAAAGTCATTCTGCCTTTCTTGCTGGGCGACTCCCGCTATGCGCTGCGCCAACCCATCGGCCAGATGGATATCATTCGCACCGCGCCCACCGAGACGGTGCGCCGCTTCTACACCGACTGGTATCGCCCGGATCTGATGGCAGTGATTGCCGTGGGCGATTTTGACGCGGAGGCAGTGGAAAGCCGCATTCGAGACCGCTTTGCTGCCCTTGCCAACCCGGCCCAGCCCAGAGAGCGCACGCACTACACAGTTCCCGACAACGACAATCCCGACTATCTGATTGTCACGGATCCGGAGTTTCCGGCCACAATTGTGGAGATCGACTACCGCCAGCCCTCCCGCGCCCTGGACACAGCCGGCGCCTATCGGGAAATGTTGGTGGGCGGCCTCTTTGAACGGATGCTCAACCTGCGCCTGGACGAAGTGAGTCGGGAGGCCGACTCGCCCTTTGTCAACGCAAGCGTAGGCAGGGGCGCGCTGGTCCGTCCGCTGGAAACCCTCAGCGTCAGCGCGCAGGTGCAGGACGAAGAAGTGCTCTCCGGGCTGGACGGCATTCTGACCGAAGTGGAGCGGGTGCGCCGCCACGGCTTCACCCCTTCCGAGCTGGAACGGGCCAAGAGTGAAATTCTCAACCGCTATCAGCGGCTCTATAACGAACGGAAGAACAACGAAAGCGGCAGCTTTGCCGACGAATACAAGCGCAACTTCTTTGAGGCCGAAGCCATCCCCGGCATCGCCTATGAATATCTGCTGGCCAGCCGCTTTGTGCCAGAGATCAGTATGGAGGAAGTGAACCGCCAGGCGGACCGCTATGTGGGCGAAAAAGGCCGGGCCGTACTGGTGATCGGTCCCCAGAGCGCGGCCGATATCCTGCCCGACGAAGCAGCCCTGGCCGGGGTCATCGCCGGGATCGAAGGCAAAGAGATCGCCGCGTATGAAGACACAGAAGTGGCCGACGCGCTTCTGGAAGCTATTCCCGCGCCCGTCGCGATCGCCAGCCAGACGACGATTGAATCGCTTGACGCTGTCGATCTGGAACTGGCAAACGGGGTGCGGGTGCTGCTGAAATCCACCAAATTCAAAGAGGACGAGGTGATCTTCACCGCCTTCAGCCCCGGCGGCTCCTCTCTGGTCAGCGACGCCGACTTCCCCGAAGCGGTACTGATTCCGAATGTTGTCGCCCAAAGCGGGCTGAACGGGTACACATTCAACGAAGTGCGGCGCATCCTCTCCGGCCAGTCGGTGAATGTCTCCCCCTATATCGACGAGACCGAAGAGGGTTTTGTGGGCGGCGCCGGCGACGACTTCCTGCCAGCGCTCTTCCAGATGATCTACCTCTACGCCACCGCGCCCCGGGCCGACGACGCGGCCTTTGCCACATTGCAGGATCAGGCCCGGGCTGGCCTGCGCAACCGGGCCACCCAGCCCAACGCGGCCTGGCAAGACGCCTTCACCGCGGCCCGCTACGGCGAGACGATTCGCAAAGGCGTGCTGCCCCTGGCCGAAGTCGAAGCACTGGATCGGGAACGGGCTTTCGCTATCTATCAGGAGCGATTTGCCGACTTCAGCGACTTCACTTTTGTCTTTGTGGGCCACTTCGATGTGGAGCAGATGATCGAGTGGTCGCAGATTTATCTGGGCAACCTGCCCTCCACCGGGCGGGTGGAAACGTGGGTGGATGTCTCACCCGATCCGCCCACAGGTGTGGTGGATGAGGCTGTCTACAAGGGACAGGAAGCCCAAAGCCTGACCCGCATACTCTTCACCGGACCCGCGGAACCGACGCCGGAAAACCGGCTGCGTCTGCGTCTGCTGGAAGGGGTGCTGGATATTCTGGCCCGGGAGGAACTGCGGGAGAAGCGTTCGGGTGTCTACGCGTCCTCCGTCTCCGCAGGTCTGGTGCAGGAACCCGACGAACTCTACGAAGTCAGCGTCGTCTTTGGCAGCGACCCGGAGCGGGTGGATGAACTGGTGGACGCGCTCTTTGCCCTGATTGCCGATGTCCAGGCCAACGGTCCCCGGCCCGATCTGATGGAAAAGGCCAAAGCACAGGTCTTGCGCCAGCAGGAGTTGGATTTGGAGGACAACGGCTTCTGGCTCGACCTGCTGGCCTCCTACGCCGCGGCAGAGATCGACGATCCGGCAGAAGCCCTGGATTTGGCTGCCCGGCTGGATGCCATCGACGCGGCCGCTATCCAGGCCGCCGCGGTCGAGTTCCTGCCCGCGGATCGCTACATCGAAGTTACGCTCTATCCCGAGGGGTTTGAAAAGCCGTAGTGGATTGAGTCACAGCAGAACAAAAAGCCGGGCGAATATTCGTCCGGCTTTTTGTTCTGCTGTGACTCAATCCTCACGGAATCGCTCGTCTAGCCCTGACCGGGCAACCCATCCGCCGCCCATACGTCGAATTCAGCCAGCAGTTTCTGCTTCAGTTCCGGCTCCGCACAGGATGCGACAAAGCCGTTGCGGGCAATCCGGGCCAGGTTCGCCTCGTCATAACCGAAGGTGTCGGCCAGGAGTTGGTATTCGTCCAGCAGGCTGGTGTTGAAAAGCGGCGGGTCGTCGCTGTTGAGGGTGACAAACAGCCCCATCCGGTCCAAATGGGGGAAGGGATGCTGTTCGGCGCTGGGGTATACGCCCAGGCGCACATTGCTGAATGGGTTGATTTCCAGGGGAATCTGCCGCTCTTTCAAATGTAGGAGCAGGGCCGGGTCTTCCATCGCCCGCACCCCGTGACCGATGCGTTCCGCGCCCAGCGCGTTCAACGCCCCCCACACGCTGGCCGGACCGACTGTCTCGCCGGCGTGGGGCAGGGAATGCAGACCAGCCGCCCTGGCTTTGGCAAAGGCGTGGGCAAAGGGTTCGGGCGGCGCGCCCACTTCGTTGCCCCCCAGCCCAAAGCCGATGACGCCGTATGCCATCCCGGCCAGGGCGTGGGCCAGTGTTGTCTCGGCGGGGAAGGGGTTGTAGGGCTGGCCCGCTTTCAGGCTGACATTGCGGGGAATGTCCACTACCCAGCGCATCTCCACACCGAAATCCCGCCGGGCACGCCGTCTCCCGTCCTCCAGCCCGGCCCAAATCTCCTCAATCCCAATGCTCTTGCCCTGCAAATGGGTGTGGGTGAAAGAGGTCACTGTCAATTCCCGGTAGCGGATGCCTTGCGCGGCCATATCTTCGCCGTTACGATAGGCAATCGCAGCGAAATCATCTCCTGTGCGCAGCAGTTCCTGAATCGCACAGAAAATATCCACAAAGTGATCGAAATCCCGGAAGACAAACCAGCGGCGCAGCCCTTCCACATCCGGCGCGGGCAAAGTGTGCAGCATCCCGTGGGCCGCGGCCAGTTCCAGCACAGTGGCCGGCTGGATAGCTCCTTCCAAATGAATGTGCAGTTCTGCCTTGGGCATGAAACGGATAAAATCGCGGGTGGCTTTCAACTTCGGGTCCTTCCTTCAGAGGTCCGGCTTTTGGCAAAAGTCCGACTTCGAATCGCGTGTGGTATACTCCTTCACCGGACGTTATACCATTCTGTGACGCAGGGGTCAATTTGTCTTCCAAAGCAACCGAACGTCTGTCCGACATCGCCCGTTGGACAGGCCAAATGCCCCAATCTGTGCTGACGCTCCTGGCCCTGGCCGATGGGCTGCGCGCTGGCCGCGCCTTTCTCTCTCTGCTGTTGGCGGTGGGCATCACCCTCGGTTTTGCAGGCAGCAGCGCGCCCACCGACAGGCAGGTACGCTTTCAGGCCATCGACGAAGTGATTGCCGGGCGCAAGTTCAGTCTGGTCGGCTGGGAGTTCGCCGCGCTGGGAGAAAAGATCGCGGCCTGGCAAGCGAATACAGGCGCGGGGCTGGAACGGGAGCAAGCGCGCGCGGTCGTCCTGGGCTATATCGAGGGAATTCGCCGGATGCGCCAGGCCGAGGAGCACATCAACCGGCTGGTGAGTGTGAACGCACCAGACAGCCAGGTGGCCCAGGCCCAGGAAGAACTGGCCGATCTGCGCCAACGCCAGCAGGCACGCCGGCCACTGGTGGAGGCAGTCATCCAACGCCAGGTGGCCGATGTGCTGGCCGACGCGGGGCTGGGCGTGGGCGGGTCGCCCGTGCCGCCGGTCAACTTCACCTTCACCGAACCACCCCAGATTCTTATCATCAGTCCCCGCCAGGAAATCCGCAACATTCGCGCCCAAATGCTTGTCCCCCAGATTGACAGCGCCGAGGCAGGCGAAAAAGAAGCCGACATCGCCGAGCGCACGGATTTCTCCGCCTACATCACCCGTATCGGCGGGCTGGGGGCATACCCCACAATGGTTGTGGAGAGCACAAATCTCGAATGGGTGGTTTCGACTGTCGTCCACGAATGGGTACACAACTACCTGACGCTCTTTCCGCTGGGCATGCGTTTTGGCAGCAGCCCGGAACTGACGACGCTCAACGAAACAGTGGCGGATATTGTGGGGGACGAAGTGGGGCGGCGGGTGCTGGTGCGCTACTATCCCGAATTTGCGCGGCCAGAAGCGACACAGGCCGGGCAGACTCCAGAGCAGAGTGCAGAGCCGTCCGTGCCCCTGCCCGAACCCGACCCGCCCCCCTTCGACTTCAACCGGGAGATGCGGACGACCCGGCTGCGGGTGGATGAACTGCTGGCCGCAGGGCGCTATATTGATGCAGAAGCCTATATGGAAGCCCGGCGGCAGGTCTTTGTGGAAAACGGTTATCATCTGCGGGTACTGAACCAGGCCTACTTTGCCTTCCACGGCAGCTACGCCACAGGCGGGGCCAGTTCCAGCCCCATCGGTGACCAGCTACAGGAATTGCAGCGCATCAAAACCCCCGACGACATCGCGGGTTTTCTCCACACAGTGCGCTGGTTCACCAGCGCGGGCGATTTGGAACGGGTGCTGGGGACGGAAAAGTGAACATCCCCTTTCCCGTCGAACCGGCCACCTTTCTGGAACGCCCCAACCGGTTTGTGATCCACGCCCGCCTGCACAGCAGCGGAGAGAACGTGCGCGCCCACTGCCCCAATCCGGGGCGTATGCACGAACTGATGATTCCCGGCGCGCTGGTATATCTGAGCGCGGCCAACGATCCGGCCCGGCGCACGCCCTATTCCCTGCGCTTTGTGGAGCACCCGGCCAACGGCCAGCTAATCAGCCTGAACACCCAACTGCCCAACGACCTCTTCGCCGAAGGACTGCGCGATGGCTTCTTTGCACCTTTTAATGGCTACACGAACCACCAGCGGGAGGTGGCGCTTCCAACCGGGGCAAAGGGTGTGACCAGCCGCATCGATTTCCGATTGTCCACGGAAGAGGGCCGTATTTGTTGGGTGGAAACCAAATCGGCTACACTCGTACACGACGACGGGCGGGCCTGGTTCCCCGACGCCCCCACTCTGCGCGGGCGTCGCCACGTGGAAGAGTTGACCCATCTGGCGTCGACCGGCGTGCGGGCCGCGGTCGTTTTTATCATCCAGCGCCCAGACGCCATTTCCATTGCCGCCAACCAGACGACCGACCCGGACTTTGCCCGCGCGGTCGTCCGCGCCCAGCGCCAGGGGGTGGAATTCTATGCCTACACCTGTGGCGTCACCACCAGCCGGGTCTGGCTGGAGCGGGAAGTACCAGTGGTAATCGAATGAAGACCCATCCGTGAGTCCACTGCAAAAAGCTCAGATTCTCCCGCCAAGACGCTGAGACGCTGAGAAATTCAGGAGTGACATCGGTCTTTATCCGCGCACATCTGAGTCCATCCGTGGCTGAAATACTTTTTGCAGTTGAGTCATCCCTTGAATCCATATTCGCACCCCCCACAGGAGAATCCTCGATGAACTTTTACGACAAGCTGGCCGCGGCCAGCCAGCGCAACAATTCCCTGCTCTGTGTGGGGCTGGACCCCACAGCACAGAACTTGCCCGACCGCTATCGTTCCAGCGGTGAACTCCCGGACGATCTGTTGCGCTGGAATCTGGCGGTGATCGAGGCGACTTCTGAGCTGGTCTGCTGTTACAAGCCCAATATTGCCTTTTACGAAGCCCACGGCGCGGCAGGAATGGATGTCCTGCGCCGGACGATCGCGGCCATTCCCAGCCATATCCCCGTGCTGTTGGACGCCAAACGGGGCGACATCGGCTCCACTGCCGCGGCCTATGCCCAGGCCTGCTTTCAGGAACTGGGCGCGGATGCCGTCACGCTCAGCCCCTATCTGGGCCGGGACAGCATCGACGCTTTCGCGGCCTACGCAGACAAAGGGTTGTTCGTCCTCTGCCACACATCCAACCCGGGCGCGGGCGAGTTCCAGAAACTTCCCCAGCCCACAGGTCGGCCTCTGTATGTGGAAGTAGCCGAAACAGCCACTGGCTGGTCAAAACAGGTGGGGCTGGTGGTGGGGGCCACCTTTGCCCACGTGATGGCCGACATACGCGCGGCCGCGCCCAACGCCTGGTTTTTGGTTCCCGGCGTGGGCGCGCAGGGGGGCGATCTGGCCGGGTCCCTGGCCGGAGGACTGCGCGCCGACGGGTCGGGCGTACTCCTGGCCGTGAGCCGGGGCGTCACCGGTGCGGCGGATCACCGGGCAGCCGCGCTTGCCCTGCGCGACGAAATCAACCAGATTCGCCAAAACCTGCCCGCCACCTCTTCCGTCCCTGCCCGCTCCCCATCGCTGATCGCCGCGCTCCACGAACTCGGCGCGGTCCAATTTGGCAACTTTACTTTGGCCAGCGGCATACAGTCCCCCTTTTACATCGACCTGCGCTTGCTGGTCAGTCGCCCGGCCCTGCTGGCTCAGGCCGCGGCCGCCTATGGGAGAATTTTGCGCACGCTGCCCCACGACCGTATCGCGGGGATACCCTATGCCGGGTTGCCCATCGGCGTGGCTGTCTCCCTGGCCACAGGCGCGCCCCTCATCTATCCCCGAAAGGAAGTCAAGCAGTACGGCACGGGCAAAGGTATTGAAGGCACCTGGCAAGCAGGCGAGCGGGTGGTTGTTATCGAGGACCTAATCACCAGCGCCGGCAGTCTGATTCAGGGGGCAGAGCGCTTGCGAGAGGCCGGGCTGGTGGTGGAAGATGCGATTGTGCTCATCGACCGGGAGCAGGGCGGCATGGAAAACCTGGCCGCGGCGGGCATTCGGGGCCACGCTGTCTATCGCCTGTCCGACCTGCTGGGCGAACTGACCGCGGGTGGGCAGATCGACAGCGCAACCGCGCAACGGGTGAAGGCATTCGTCAGCGGTACAGCCCAGGGCAGAGCGTAGGGCCAAGGGTCGTTCCCTGCCAGTTTTGGGGCCAATTTTGGCCGTTTGACATCCAGAGCAGCGCTTTGTACAATGGCACTGCTTCATGCAATTGTCTCGGCCCCCCAGACTCGTCACGCATCCATTCGTTCTACCCTACACCCCTTTTCACAGGAGGAGATGAGCTTCAGCGTCCCCTTTTGCACCTGGCTGATGATGGGCTATCTGCGCACGCTTTCGGCGGAGATAGAAGAGGCGTCGCTGATCGACGGCTGCACCCGTTTACGCTCCCTCTGGCATATTGTGATTCCCCTCTCCATTCCAGCCATCGTGACCGCTTCCATCTTCATCTTTAACAACGTCTGGAACGAATATATTTTCGCGCTGGTTCTGGCCCAGGATGACCAGCACAAAATGATCTCCGTGGGTCTGGCCAACTTCCAGCGCTCCGACATTTATATGATCGGACCGATGATGGCCGGTTCTCTGCTGGCGATGACCCCTGTCGTCGTCCTCTACATCCTGGCCCAGCGCCACGTCGTGGGCGGCCTCTCCGCAGGCGCAGTGAAGGGGTAAGGAGACGGTTTGGGCAACAATTTTGGGATCCAGTGGTGCAGGAGAGAGGTGAGAGCGTCCTGTGGTTTTATCTCCCTCCTGTCCTGCCCTTCGACACCAAATTAGCCGGGTGTGTTCAAAATGAGTTGGAGACATGGAAATTCACAGATAGACTGAAGGCGAGTTCAGAGCAAGCCAACAGATCTATCTAGGGGAAAAACCATGTCATCCAATTCGAGCAACATTGTACAAGATATTCGTCAAGAGTTCGAGTCGCTAGTGAGCTACGTAGAGAAAGCAAATGATGAGATTGCGGATCGGGTAGAACGCCAGTTATTTGAACGACTGCTAGGGATGGGCCAGCAGTTGATGCAACTGTTCTTTGTCATACGTGGGGCGGAATCTCTGCGCACAACGGACACAGACCAGAACGGCAATGAATTGCCCTACTATGGGGAAAGAAAACGGGACTATTTCTCCCTATTTGGCAAGGTGTCGTGCGAACGTCCCTATTTCTATCAGGCTGGGATAGGTGGTACGACGCCATTGGATGCACAACTAAGCCTGGGTGCAGACTGCTACTCAGATTTAGTACGAGAGATGCTTGAGTATGTGGGAGTCGATGTGCCCTATGAGAAAGCCCAAGGTCTGTTTGCCCATATGTTCGGACAATCTATCTCCAAGAATACCATTCAGGGCATGGTGACTGAAGATGCCCAGGATGTGGTAGCCTACTATGAACAGAAACCGGCCCCAAAGCCGGAGAAGGAGGGTCGGATTCTGGTTGTACAGGCTGACGGCAAGGGTGTACCTATGGTACGTGAAACGCCAGCCCCTGCCAAAGTACGCTTGGGCAAAGGCGACAAACGCACAAAGAAGAAGGAATCCATCGTTACAGCGATTTACACCATCGAACCGAAACCGCGTACCCCGGAAGATGTAGTAGCCAGTATCTTTCACAAAGACGAGCAGTCGGCCAGTCAGAAAGGAAGAGCCGCTCCTGTCCAACCACAGCACAAGCAAGTGTGGGCTACCTTGGCAGGTAAGGATACGGCTTTACAGCGCCTAGCCGGTCAGGTTGCCGTCCGAGACGGTACTCACATCGAGCATCGGTTGGCATTGACTGACGGAGCCGAAGCGTTACAGGTGCGCGTCAAGGAGCATTGTCCTGATTTTACCTTGATTCTGGACTTCATTCACGCCAATGAGTATCTATGGAAGGTGGGCAATTGTTTCTACTCGGAAAAAGACCCCCACCGGGCGGAGTGGGTTGAAGCACGTACTTTGCAAATTCTCTCAGGCAAAACAGAACAACTCATCGCCGAGTTGCATACCCTGGCCCAAGCACCAGACACCAACAAAACACAGCAAGAACAACTCGAAAAAACCGCCAATTACTTTGAGCGCAATCTTGCCTATATGGATTACCGTTCTTATCTGGCTCGAGGGTGGCCCATTGCCTCCGGTGTAATTGAGGGGGCCTGTCGTCACATCGTCAAAGACCGCCTTGAACTCTCTGGCATGCGTTGGACTCAGGCTGGGGCCGAAAACCTTCTCCGTCTACGGAGTGTCGCCATCAACGGCGATTGGGACGACTATCATCAGTTTCGAAAATATCAACGACATCAACGTCTCTATCATCTGCCTTTTCCCCAGCAACCCATTGCCGAGGATATTGCCTTGACATCCCTATCTACTAAGCCTACCCAAACATTTCACTTCAACTTTACATCTGCCCAGTCTTCACCTGAACCTTTAGCTGCTTAATCCTGCTCTAACTCATTTTGAACACACCCAAATTAGCCCACGGATGTGCGCGTCAGGACAGAAGCACACACCCGGAAATAGGGTTTTTGGCGATCACCAACAGATCGCTGCTCCTGTCAGCAAAACTCCAATGGCAGTTCACATTACAACCCGTACTCTTCCTCCAGCCAGACCCGCCAGCCCAACGCAAACTCCCCCACTGGAATATCGAAGACCGCAGGGATAAGCGCTTCCCACGAGCAGGTAACGGATGCGCTGCCCAATAGCAAAGGCAGCCGTCCAGGCCCGAAGGTTTCAGCGGCGTAGTCCAGCAGTGTTGCCAGTACAATTGGCGACAGGCCAGGATCAATGGCAGCCGCTTCCGCCGCGTCCGGCGAGAGCGTACAGACATCTGGCATTTTGTCCAAACGCGTTGGCTCGGCAACGCTCCCGGCTACGATGTCATTGGACAGTGGGCAAACCACGCCGACACTTGCACTTTGTACTTCCATCTGCCAACCCTTTAAAACTTGGCAAATAGAGGCAATTTCGTTGGCTGCTTCCGTGCCGAGTGAAAAGGCGGCCCGCATCAACGCCACTCGATATTCAGCCAGCGGACCACCCACCTGCCAGTGCCCCCACAGCCGAAGCCCGTCGCGCATCGGCATGGAAAGCTGCGCCGCGCCAGCGGCAGTCTGGCTGCGCAGGGCCTCGGATATCGTCCAATCCACCAATACAAATTGGGCCGACTGCACCAGCATTTCTCCATCTGTCAACGGCTCTGGCACAGGCAACAGCAGCGGCGAACGCAGGCGCATCCGCTGCTGGGTGCGATCGCCGTAGACGGAGTCCAGCCCCACTTCTACCCGGATATTCTCCCCCGTATTGGGCAAGGACAGGCCAAAGGCCCGACGCAATGCGACGTATCGGTCGTCAAGCACGGACGCGGCCTGCTGCACGGCCAGAGAATCCAAACGGCGGTAGTGAAAGTCAAAGAATTGGCTACTTGCCGTTTGCCCTCGCCCCCAGAAAGCGGGTATGGGGGGAATCCGCTGCCAGCCGGCAGTGGATTCCTCGTAGAAGCGGCTCTCCCGATAGGCCAGGGGCCGCGCAGCGTCCACCACCCGCACGCTAACCATCGCCTGGCTGCCCAAAAACCGACTCTGCGCGACAGTCAATTGCACGGCAGAGAAGGCCGGCCCGGCTTCTATTCCTGATAGTTGGGTTGTTGAGACAGGCTGTCCACTGGCGGTGGACACAGCCGAATGCTCTATCTCACGGGCAAGAACAACGCCTATCCCAGCCTCGGCAGGGCCAGGCGCGTAAGGGCCACCTATCCATAGCCAGGCGCAGCCGACCAGCGCAAACACGGCCAGCATCAGCCCACTGCCGGGCACGCGCCTTCGTCGAACCGGGCAGGGAACAACCGGCGGCCACGCCTGATCGCCCGCGTCGGCCCACCCATCTTCCCCACACAGGACATCCCAGCGCATCTCAATCTTCCGGGCCATTTTTCCCTCCGTTTCCCAACCAAAGCCTCTGTGCTACACTTCAGAATAGGGGCAGCGCGTCGGAGCACGTGGGCCAATCGTTGTGAGAGCGTGTCTGGCGGGCAAAAAACGGTGACAGCGGCAATGCTAACAATCAAACTGCTCGGCCAATTTGAGATTCGTGCCAACGGCGAACCGCTCGTCCTGCCCACCCGCGCCAGCCAAACCCTGGCCGCGTGGCTGCTGCTCAAGCCCGGCATCACCCACCGCCGGGAGCACATAGCCGGCACAATCTGGCCCGATTCAACCGAGAAAAACGCCCGGGGCAACCTGCGCCACGCCCTGTGGGAACTGCGCCAGGCCATCCCCGATGGCTATGTGCAGGCCGACCAGATGAGCATTACCTGGCATTCGGGTACGGCCTATCAGCTTGACGTGGACTTGTTGTTGCACAACGGAGAGACAACCGAGAACGCCGATCAGGTGGCCCTGGCCGTAGCGGCCTATGGCGGGGAACTCCTGCCCGGTTTCTACGAGGATTGGGTGACGCTGGAACGGGAGCGGCTGCACGCCCGCTTTGAGGAAAAGGCCGCCCGCCTGCTCGAATTACTGCTGGCCCAGGGGCGCTGGTGGGATGCTCTACACCAGGCCGAACGCTGGATCGCATTTGGTCAGACCCCGGAAGCCGCCTACCGGGCGCTGATGACCGCGCACACCGCTCTCGGCGACACAGCCGCGGCAAGCAAAGCTTGGCAGCGCTGCGTGGACGCGCTGGAACGCGATCTGGGTGTGCCACCTTCCCCGGAGACCGCAGCGTTGTACGAACGTTATCGCAGTGGATTCCGGCCTGACAAGATGGATAGCATCTCAGCCGATCCTTCTGTCGCCTTGCCACCCGTTCACCGCGCCACTGCCTCGGCCCTCCCCGCGCAGACTACACCTTTTGTTGGCCGGACACAGGAAGTGGCGGCGCTCAATGAATTGATTGCCGACCCCGCCCACCGGCTGATTACAATCCTGGGGCCGGGTGGCATGGGCAAAACCCGACTGGCCCTGGCCGCGGCCGCGGCCCAAGCGAACCACTTCCCCGATGGCGTATATTTCGTGCCTTTGGCTGGTGCAGACAATGCGCCAGCGATTGTGTCGGCTATTATGACCGCGCTCCACTTTCGCTTTCCCGATGACAGCCGCACCTTGCAGCAGCAGCTTTTGGCCCATCTGGCAGACCGCCGCCTGCTGCTGCTTTTGGACAACTTCGAGCATCTGTTGGATGGCGCACAGCTGCTCGTCGAACTGCTACAGGCCGCACCCGGCCTACAACTGATAGTCACATCCAGAGAGCGGCTGCGGCTGCAAGCCGAGACACTTTTCCGCCTGTCGGGAATGGGCTATCCCGTCGGGCCAGGAAATTCAAATCAGCCGACAGAACAATACGAAGCTGTGGCGTTTTTTGTCCAGTGCGCGCGCCGCTTGCGCCTGCACTTTGACCCGCAGCCGGAGATGGACGCGATTGTCCACATTTGCCGGGCAGTGGGCGGGATGCCACTGGGTCTTGTGCTGGCCGCGGCCTGGATGGACATACTCTCGCCCGCGGAGATTGCAGCGGAGATCAGCCAGGGACTGGGCGCACTGGCCGCGGAACTGGCCGATTTAGACGTTCGCCATCGCAGTATAGAAGGGGTTCTTGCCCAGAGCTGGGCACGGCTGGACAGAGCCGATCGTTCGGCATTGATGGCCCTGTCGGTCTTTGCGGACGACTTTAGCCGGGAGGCAGCCCAGGCCGTGGCCGGCGCGGCCCTGCGCACGCTGGCTGTCCTGGCCGACAGGTCGCTGCTCGTTCGGAGGGAGGATGGACGCTACAGTCTGCATCAACTGGTACGCCAGTTCGCCGGGGAGAAGCTCGACACCAAAGATGAATACACAGCAGTACGCCAGCGCCACAGTCGCTGGTTTCTCGGCTTTGTAGCCCAGCGCGAAGCCGCGATCAAAGGGCGAGGACAGGAGATCGCTTTTGCAGAAATTGAGGTCGAGCTACAGAACGTCCAGTTGGCCTGGCGTTGGGCAGCAGAAAATCGGGATATAGCGGCCATCAACTCAGCCCTGGAATGCCTGGGCATCTTCTACAACCGGACCCAATATCAGAGGGAAGGCCCTATCCCAATGGGGCAGGCAGCTGAGGGGATAGGCACACCGCAGACCGAGGCGGAGCGCGTGCTGCTGCTGCGGATTCAGGGCTGGCAGGCGATTTTCCTGCATTACGCCGGCCACACCCAGGCATCCAACGCGCTGATGGAACAATGCATCGCCGGCCTGAGCCACCCGGACCTGGCCGTATTGGACACCCGCGGGCTGGTCGCGTTTCTCCATCTTCACCGGGGCGGACAGATATTGGGCGATCTTCACCGCTCTCGCACCGCCCGGGAGCAGGCCCAGGCCGTTGCTCTCTACGAAGAGTTGGAGGATAAGTGGTGGTTGGTTCGGGCACTGCGCGCCGTGGGCAATCGGCAAGTGTTTGACTCTGACTATGCAGCTGCCAGAGGAAATCTCTCGACAGCCCGGTGCATCGCAGAGGAGATCGGCGACCGCAGCGGGCTGGTAAACGTTCTGGACCGATTGAGCCATCTGGCCGAAGTCACCGGTCAATTGGAGGAAGCCGAGCATCTGGTCAACAAAGCAATTGTTCTGAATCAGAACGATCTCCCCTTTTATTTGAATCTACACATCCGGCTGGGTTTCATACTCAACTCGGCTGGTCGTTTTCAGGAAGCGGCGATTGAGATGGAAGGGGTGGTCGAGCGCTATCGACAGCTAAATCTTACCCACACTACCGTATTTCCCCATGTCAGAAATGGCGTGGCCCGGATACAAATCCATCTCGGCCACTATGCACGGGCGCTCGCACTGGCTACCACCAGCCTGGAGGATTGGAAAAGATTCTTCGGCTGGGAGAATCTTTTCTTTTTGCGTTCCATAGGGCGGGCACGTCTGGGGCTGGGCCAATGGGAGGAGGGACATCGCATCCTCGCCCACATCCACACATCTCAAAATCAAAATGTGCGTACGGCAGCAGCCCAAACAAAGGGGCACGTAGAGGATATGCTCTATGCCGAACTTGGGGTGGGAAAAGCAACAGAAACACGCGCCCGCCTGATCGAAGGCATCGGGGAGATGCACGCAGTCGGAGAATACTCCACAATCATCAAAAGCCTGCCCGCGGCCGGTCTGGTGCTCGCCTATGCCGGTCAGTTGCCCCAGGCGGCTGCCCTCTACCGGTTCTCTTTACACTATCCCCACATCGCCAACTCCCGCTGGTACGCGGTAGTGGCAATGGACCGATTGGCAGAATTGGTGGAAAGTGTACCATCCGATGAGCGTCTTGCGGGCTTGAACCCGCGGGCAGACTTGGCAACGATCACAGAAAAATTGCTGAATATGCTTACCGAATGTCCCAGCTAATCTGTCCCTTTCTCTTCAGCATCTGACTCTCTACCGTTCCACTGCGGGCAGAAAAAGCTGGTAGCCTTCACCCAGGGAAACGGACAGTGTAGAACGAACCGGCCCATATAACAGTCGATCCCCATCGCTTTCCACCTCCTCCAACCAATACCAGTAGACTCCGCCCGGGGTGGCACGAGTATCCACAAAGCGATAGTCCGCGCCCCCATTTGCCCCCGTCGCTGGAATCAGTCTCTCTGTCACCTGTTGGCTATGCGCAAAGTATTCGTCGTCGCCACGCCACAGGTGAAAGCCCCACGAGTCCATCTCCACACCCGTCACCCACTCCACCAGCACCCCCCCCGCGCCAGAGATGGCTGCGAAGCGCAACAGTTCGACTGCCGTAGGCGCGGCGGTGTGGACAACCACCGTCCGGCGACCGACCGGTGTCTGATCGCTGGCGGCTTCGGCCCGGCTCACCACCACACTGGCCTGTTGGCTCGCCTTCACCTGCACCGCATACTCCGCCACAAATTCCCCATTCCGAGCCAGGCCCACTAAACGCCAGGACAATCTGCTGCTGATCTGCCGCGACTCCTGCGCGGGTGGGGAGGCACTGGCAGGGATGTATTCAGTATTCGTCGGCACTTCTGCCTGCACCCAGACCGCCGAAAGGTCCACCCCACCGGTGTTGCTGATGCGCACAGTATAGGTAATCCGGTCTCCGCCCTGCACTTCGCTCCCTGCCGGCGGCGTTGACGACACAGCCAGGCCCAGCGCGGCAATGGGCAAGGTTACGCTCGCCTTGCCCGACACATTCAGCACCCCATCTCCATACACATCCAGAACACCGACAGCCTCCGCCTCATTGGTGGTTTCAATACCCGCCCTCTCCACCGCAAAGCGAACAGTAAAACCAGTGCTCTCACCGGGCCGGATGTCGCCCAAATCCTCCGTCACGTCTTCCCAGATCAGCAGGCTTTGGTTGCCCCGGTTCTGAATCTCCGGCGCATGGATGGACGCCTCCACAAAACGCAGGTGTTCGGGTTCAAAGATATCGCGTATGCCAATCTTCGCCAGCCCTGTGTCGCCGGGATTGGTCAGGCGGATGGTGTAGGTTACCAACGAGCCAAGCCCGATACTTGCGCCGCCCCCTGCCATTTCCTTCTCCACACGAATCTGCGGATCGGTCAATCGCAGGCGGAGAGTGCCCTCGCTAATCGCTGCTGTCTGCCCGTAGATATCCCGCACACCCGACGCGCTGGCGGCGAAGATAGCCAGCCCATCAGGCAGACCTGCCGACGACATCAGCACAGCAAAGGCCAACTGGACACCCATTGCATCGCCCGGCAACAGCACGGCCTGTCCGAGCAGATCATCCCACACCAGACCACCACGCGTCAGAGCGGTGGGTGCGGGCGCGGCAGCCAACAGATGCAGCCGGTTCTCGTCATAGGCCACAGCCAAGGGTATGTGCGCGAGAGGCGTATCACCACTGTTTTCCACCAGCACAGTCACAGTAAACTGTTGGCCCACGGCCAGTACCCCATCCTCGGCGAGTCCACTGTCGGGCAGCGGAATGGAAACGCCGACACCGGCCAGCCCGGCATTGGCGGACAAGGTGGGCGTGGCCGTGGGTGTCACGCCAGGCAGAGGCGTGGCCGTAGCGGTGGCTGTCACCGGGCTGGGCAAGGTGGCCGTAGCCGTAGCCGCGGGCGTGTCTGTCGCTGCGCCCGGCGTGACCGGTGTATGGGTCAGCGTGGGGGTGGCCGTCGGCGTTGCGGTCGGCGGCGTACCCGTCACAGTAGCCGTTGCCGTCGGTGTGATTGTCGGCGTATTGCTGGCAGTAGCCGTCGGCGTTGCGGTCGGCGGCGTACCCGTCACAGTAGCCGTTGCCGTCGGTGTGATTGTCGGCGTATTGCTGGCAGTAGCCGTCGGCGTTGCGGTCGGCGGCGTCCCCGTCACAGTAGCCGTTGCCGTCGGTGTGATTGTCGGCGTATTGCTGGCAGTAGTCGTCGGCGTTGCGGTCGGCGGCGTCCCCGTCACAGTGGGCGTAGCCGTCGGTGTGATCGTCGGCGTATTGCTTGCCGTTGCGGTTGGTGTTGCAGTCGGCGGCGTACCCGTCACAGTAGGCGTTGCCGTCGGTGTGATCGTCGGCGTTTCACTTGCCGTGGCGGTTGGCGTGGCAGTCGGCGGCGTACCCGTCACAGTGGGCGTAGCCGTCGGTGTGATCGTCGGCGTATCGCTTGCCGTGGCGGTTGGCGTGGCAGTAGCCCCAGCAACAACTGAAATCTGCTGCAATCCCGCGCCGTCGTGCTGGCCGTCCTCATCTACCAGCGCCACCCGAATGGCATAATCTCCGGGCGCGGCGTAGGTGTGGGCAACTTCGCCGTCGCCGGTGAAGGACTCCGTATTGCCGTCGCCCCAGTCCACAATCCACAGGCTGACGGTATCCTGCCCCGGATCGGTGACAGCCCCCAGCGTCAGACGATAGGGCAGGCCAACTGTCCCGCTGACGAGACCAGCCAGCGCAATGACCGGCGGCACATTCAGCACATCGATCGTCAGCGGGCCTGTGGTGATTGGCCCAGTCTCCGCAGAAGAAAAGACGACGCTGCTGGTTACGGTGCTTGACCCGTCCGCCCCGGCCACCACAATTGTGCGTGTCACTGTCTCGCCAGCCGCCACAAACGGCAGCGTCTCGTCCAGCCCAAAGCCGGGAGCCTGCACGCGCACGCCGGTCGCGTCGCTCTCCCCGGTGTTGGAGAAAACAATTGTGACCGTAACAGATGTTCCTTCCCGCGGTGTCAGATCGCTGGCAGTGACAGTCCCGGTCAGAATCGGCGCGCCGAGAATCCGCACGCCCGTAGAGGCCGATCCCACACCAGTCGTATGGGTAAAGTCGACTCGATTGTGCAGACTCTCGCCGTAGCCGCCTGTATGCTGCAGAGTATAGCCAATCGTCAGCGCCTGCCCAGCCTGAATGTCGCCACGCCAAAACAGCAGTCCATCCGCCTGGGACGCGCCCGCGGGCTGGTCAACCCACCCGGCAAATGTTGTGGCCGCGGGCAGATCGTCGCGCAGCGTCACGCCCCGCGCCGGGCCGCTGCCCCGATTTTCCAGGACAATCTGATAGGCAAAGCGGCTGCCCTTTGCCACGGATTGGGCAGCCGTCGTCGTCTTTGTGATAACCAGTGCCGGGGGCAGCCCTGTGCGGATCACACTCTCCACGCCTCGCCCCTCCAATTGCCGCCAGGGGCCGTGGGCTGGATTGGGTGGCGGGGTGATGCCCGTTGCGGTCACTGTCAAACCCGCATAGAGAAGTCGGGAACGCCAACGGTAGAGGGTATCGTCTGTCAGCCCTGTGATTGTATACGCCAGAGAGACGCCGTTCGTTGCCCATTGGCCACTGCTCTGCACAGTACACGCGCCATCGCCAAAGGCTTTGCCCGGCGGACAGGCTTCGGTCTGCAATCTCGTCGCCTGACGACCCGCGCTGCTGCTGCCCTGCAATCGATCGGCAAAGCGATCCGCCCCACCACTCAGCGCCCAGGGCTGGGCCAGGTTGCCCGTCGCGCCGAACTGCTGGGCCAGCACAGGCCGCGCGTCGCCGCCGTTGCCCAAATAGAGATAGGCGCGACCCGCGTTGGCCCCACCCGTGTCGTGGCGGGCCGCGCCGATGAGAAGATCGGCGAAGCCATCTCCGTTCACATCCCCGGCAGAAGAGACGGAGACACCGAACTGATCCTCCGCGGCCTGGCCCGTGGCAGTGAAAACCGGTGAGACACCCAGCGCGCCGGTGGAGCCTGCGCCGTCCCGAGCCTGCCGAAGGGCCGAAACCAGCGCGCCGCTGTAGAGATAGACCCGGCCCGCGCTGTCGCCTCCCGCGTCGTTCAGATGCGCGGCGATGAGCAGGTCTGCATAGCCATCCCCGTTCACATCCCCCGCGCCCGCCACGGCATAGCCGAACGCATCACCCGCGGCCTGTCCGCTGCCCACCACAACACCCGCGGGATCAATCCCAGCCGCGCTGCCAAAATAGAGCCAGGCCCGACCCGCGCCATCGCCTGCGCCGTCCTGGCCAAACGCGCCCACCAGCAGATCGTTGAAGCCGTCGCCGTTTACATCCCCTGCGCCAGCCAGCCCAAAGCCGAAGAGATCGCCGGCCGTGCCGCCGGTCAGGGTCAGGGCCGGGCTGCTCTGCAGACCGCTGGCCAGAGTGCCGTAGAAAAGGTAGACCCGGCCCGCGTCCGGCCCGCCCGCGTCGTTTGTATACGCGCCGATAGCCGCGTCGGCCAGTCCATCGCCATTTACATCTCCCAGCGCTGCCACAGAATAGCCAAAGAAATCGCCGGGCGCTTCTCCCGTGGCCGTAAAGACCGGCGTAGGCAGCAGACCGCCGCCTGAGCCTGCGCCGTTCTGCGCCTGTCGAAGGGTCGAAACCCCGCCCAGAAAGAGATAGGCCCGGCCCGCGTCCGCGCCGGCCGCGTCGTTTTTGAAGGCGCCGATCAGCACATCCGAGAAGCCGTCACCGTTTGTGTCCCCCAGCCCGGCGATGGCATAGCCAAAGTGGTCGTCGTCGGCCTCGCCGGTTAGGGTCAGGGAAGGAGACGCGGCCAAGCCAGTTGCGCTGCCCAAATAGAGTTGAGCGTAGCCGGGATCAGTCAGACTGGCCCGACGGAAATCGCCGATTGTCGTGTCCGGATCGTTCTGGGGCGCGCCCACCAGCACATCCGCATAGCCGTCGCCGTTCACATCCCCCACACCGGCCACGGCCCGCCCGTAGAAATCCCCCGACCTGCCCATACCGATAGACTTGGCCGCGCCCACACCGCCTGTCCCCCCGCCGGGCCAGAGCCAGGCGCGGCCGCTGTTTGCGCCCCCAGCTGCGCTGGCAAAAGCCCCCACCAGCAGATCGCTGAAACCGTCCCCGTTCACATCCCCGGCCAGCGCCACGGCCCGGCCCAGGCGCGCGCCATCCCCCGCGCCGTCGATGGCCGCGGCATAGGCGCTGTTGGGGCCGCGTCCGCTGCCCAGAAAGAGGCGGGCCATCCCCGCGGCTGTGTTGGCCTCCGGTCCGCCCGCCGCGAAATCGGCGAAACCGTCGCCGTTGGCGTCGCCGCCGCCGGCGAGGATTGCGCCGAACTGCTCACCCCCGCCCCCAGCCCCTCCTCCGGAATGGGGGAGGGGGGCGAATTCACCGAGTCCGGTTGCAGTGCCGTAGTGTAGAAAAATCTGTCCGGCGTTGCTGTTCATTCCCGGCGCGCCGACGAGCAGGTCGGCGTAGCCGTCTCCGTCCACATCACCCGCGTCAGAGAGAGCCGCGGCAAACTGTGCGCCTGCGCTGCTGCCGGTGCGGGTGGCGTCGGCGGTGGTATCCGGTCCGCCAATTCCTCCATTGAAAAGATAGAGCCGCCCGGTGGAGGCGTTGTAGGCCGGTGCGCCCACGGCCAAATCGGTGAAGCCATCGCCGTTCACATCCCCGCCACCTGTCAGCGCCGCGCCAAAGCGGTGGCCGAAGTTTGCGCCATTGTATGTCACCGCCGCGGTTGAGCTTATGGAAACCCCGCCCAAATAGAGACGCGCCTGACCCGTATCGCCGTTCACCCCTGGCGCGCCCACGGCAAAATCCGCGTACCCATCGCCATTTGTGTCGCCCAACCCGGCCAGGCTGCTGCCAAATGTGTCCCCGACAGCCGCGCCGCCGAGCGTCAGATCGGCTGTCCCGTCCGGCGCGGCCCCGCCAAAATAGAGCAGCGCCCGCCCCGCGCCGCCGTTGGCATCGGGCAAGCCGACGAGAAAATCGGCATAGCCGTCGCCGTTCACATCCCCGGCCATTGCCAGAACTTTGCCCAGCCCCTCGCCGAAGATACCAGTGAGGGTCAAAGCGGGGGTTGAGCCTATGGAACTCCCACCCAAAAACAGATAGACCTGCCCGCTGCCAGCCGCGGCAGACGGCGCGCCCACCAGAAAATCGGCGTAGCCATCGCCGTTCGCATCCCCGCCGCCCGCCAGTGATGTGCCCAAAGCGTCGCCGCCAAAGCCACCCATAATCGTCAGGCCGGGGGTCGTCGCCAGTCCGGTTGAGTTGCCGAAGTAGAGATAGATCTCCCCGGCGATACTCGCAGCACCGGGCGCGGCAACGAGCAGATCCGCGTAGCCGTCGCCGTTCACATCCCCGGCCCAGGCCACAGACTGGCCCAGACTGTCACCCGTCTGCCCGTTGACCGTCCAGGGCGCGGTGATGGCAAAGGCCGCGGCGGGTTGGGTCACAGACCAGAGGAGCGCGATCAGCAGGCAAAGGCCAAAGGCAGTGCTCAGGCCGGTACGTACGATTGCTGGATAGGGAAAGGCGAGCTCCCGTTTCACGTTTCGCTCCTCACTTCCCCGTCACCGGCAGGAAAATCGTCTGATTGGGCGGCGTCGTTTCCTCACCCAGACTGCTCACTCCCCCCCCGCCGCCGATGAAAGGCAAGAAGAGGGCAGGCAGTTCACCGCCGACTTCACCGCCGATGTCGTTGATGACATCTGTAGCCGCTGATTCACCGACAACATTCAACTCCACTTTTGTTGTACTATAGACGACACTGAAGGAATGCCCACTGTCAATCGCCCGCCCTGTCACTACCGGGAAGGTATTGGCCCGGTTTGCCGCGGTCAGGAAAGTGAATGTATTGCCTATTGTCGGCGTGTAGGTAGCAGTGCGTTCGATGGCAAGAATACCGTCCAGGTCCGCGCTGCCGGTGACGGCCAGACGGCTGTGCTGGGTTCCTGCGGTCGTCCCGGCCACTTCCACAGCCAGCGTGCCGGTAATCGTCTGGGTGTAGCGCCCGCTGATGTCCAGATTGCCGTTGCGGGCCGGGCGGACGATGCCCGCGTTGATCAGATCGCCCACGACATCAACTGTCGAACCGGCCTGGGCAATTTCGCCGTAATTTGTGATCAGCCGGTCACGGATGATTATTGAGCCGGAAACTGTGGAGCGGATCTGGCCCAGAACGATCAGATTGAAGCCTTGCGCGCCGGTATGGAAAGTGCTGTAGCCGATGAAGCCCTGGCTGCCATCGACAGTCACCCCTGGCCCAATTGTCAGCGTCGTATCGGTCTGGTCGATGCGTAGACCGTTGCGTTCGGAGTTGTTGCACCAGCTATTGTTCATATCGGCAAAGCTCACACTGCCATTGCCATTCAGGCTTTGGCTGCCGATGAAGTTCAGCACACCCCACTCGCAGTCGCCGCCCCGTCCCAGTGTCACCGCCCCGTCCAGTGTCAGCCCATTGCGGATGTCCACCCGCGTCCCCGCATTCGAGCTGACCCCCGCCACATTCTCTGTGCCCAAACTAAGATTCACCCCCTGCAACGTCACCCCGTCCAGAAGACCGCTGGTGCGGAAGGTAAGCCGCGCATTGTCGCTGCTGGCGACCACTCCGCCGGTGACGCCGCTGTTCTCGAAGTTGATGAGCGCGCTGCCTGTCAAAGTCAGCACATTCGTGTTGGTGATGCTTACGCCCTGGACATACAAGCCGTCTTGGGTGGACTTCCACTCGCCGCCATCGTTGGTCCAATAGCGCACCCGAATACTCATCCATTCGTTCACATCCGACGCCACCACGCCCCGGCCCACCACATCCACATCCGCCGGCCCGCCGTGGAAACTGCTCTCGCCGATGAAACCCTGGCCGCCCCGCACTGTCACACCCGGCTCAATCGTCAAGGTTGTGTTGCTCTCGGCCACCTTCAGCCCATTGCGCAAAGAGGTGTTGCACCAGCTATCGTTCATATTGGCGAAGGTGATTGTACTGTTCCCCGCCAGCGTCTGACTACCGATAAAATTGAGCACACCCCATTCGCAGTCGTTGCCCCGTCCCAGCGTCACTGTCCCATTCAACACCAGCCCGTTGCGTACATCCACCTGCGTGCCGGTGTTGGAACTAACCCCCGCCGCGTCTTCTGTGCCAGCGCTGATATTCACACCCTCTAGTGCTACGCCGTCCAGGAATCCACTATCCCGGAAGGTGATGCGGGCGCTGTCACTGCTGGTCACCAGCCCGCCGATAACGCCGCTGTCAGTAAAACGAATGAGGCTGCTGCCAGTCAGTGTCAGTGTGTTCGTGTTTGTAATGGCAACGCCGGAAAGATAGACGCCACCGTTGCTGGCGGACACTGTGCCGTTGTCGTTTATCCAGTATCGGGTGCGCAGGATAATCCCACCGCCGCTGGTCGAGTCCACCCGCCCGCGGCCCAGCACATCCACCGCCGTCGGCCCGCCGTGGAAGGTGCTACTGCCGATGAAGCCCTGGCTGCCATCGACAGTCACTCCTGGCCCAATTGTCAGCGTCGTATCGGCCTGGTCGATGCGTAGACCGTTGCGTTCGGAGTTGTTGCACCAGCTATTGTTCATATCAGCAAAGCTCACACTGCCATTGCCATTCAGGCTTTGGCTGCCGACGAAATTCAGCACACCCCACTCGCAGTCGCCGCCCCGTCCCAGTGTCACCGCCCCGTCCAGTGTCAGCCCATTGCGGATGTCCACCCGCGTCCCCGCATTCGAGCTGACCCCCGCCACATCCTCCGTGCCCAGGCTGAGATTCACTCCCTGCAGCGTCACCCCGTCCAGAAGACCGCTGGTGCGGAAGGTAATGCGGGCGCTGTCGCTGCTCGCGATGACACCGCCCGTCACCCCTGCCCCCTGGAAGCTGAACAACTGACTGCCGGTCAACGTCAGCACATTCGTATTCGTGATGGCAACGCTGTAGACATACAACCCGCCGCTGCTCGCCGCCCACGTGCCGTTGTCGTTCGTCCAGTAGCGACTGCGCAAAATAACCGCACCCCCGCTGCTGTCTGTCGCCACCCGGCCCCGGCCCACCACATCCACTGCCGTCGGCCCACCGTGGAAAGTGCTGCTCCCGATAAAGCCCCGGTTGCCCCGGATAGTGACTCCAGATTCTATCGTCAGTGTCGTCTCGTCCAACGCCACCCGTACGCCGTTGCGCTCTGAGCTGTTGCACCAGCTACTGTTCGGATCTGTGAAGACGACCATTCCTGTCCCAGAGAGCGTCTGGCTGCCGATAAAGTTGAGTACACCCCACTCGCAGTCGTTGCCCCGCCCCAGCGTCACTGTCCCGTTCAACACCAGCCCGTTGCGCACATCCACCTGCGTCCCGGTGTTGGAACTAACCCCCGCCACATCCTCGACACCGGCTGTCAAATCCACATCCATCCGCACCCCGTCCAGCGTGCCGCCGCCGCTGCGCACAGACAGCCCCTGGCCGCCCGTGCCGGGGAGAATCTGCGCCCCCCGGATCGTGCCGCCGTTGAGTTCAAACGTAGCATTGACCTGCACCGGCCCGCCCGCGTCCAGCACGCCATCGCTGTTGATACGCACAGCGCTGGCACTGGCCAGACTGTAGAATTGCAGCGTTCCGCCGCTGAGGGCCAGCGTGCCTTTGCCGCTGGGGATGACCACATCGTCCACCGGGCCGGGGAGCAGACCGCCGCTCCAGTTGGCCGGGTCCAGCAGGTTGCCGCTGGCCGGGCCGATGAAGTTGACCTGCTCGCGCACGACAATATCGCCCACCGCGGTCGTCCCGGCGCGCACAGGCGGCAGAGGCGTGCTGCTGCCCTTCAGGTAGACCGTACCAGAAAGGACGCGGGTGTCGGCGCGCAGGTTGCCGACAATTGTGCTCACGCCCGCAATGCTGAATGTGCCGTCTCCACCGGTCACACCCGTATAGCCGCCGGTGACGGTGACGGTTGCGCCCGCCTTCACCCCGCCGCTGCCGTCCACCACCCGGCCGGTGACTGTCGTGCCGGGGTCCGGGCCGAGGCTGACGCTGATGGGCGGCGCGGAGCCACTGTTGCCTTCCGTGTCAGTGACAATCGCGCCAACAGTCAGGCTGCTGCCACTGGCGGGGACCGGGTAGGCGACTGCATACGGCGCGGTTGTGTCTGTGCCAACAGATGCGCCGTCCACCAGGAAAGTGACCGCGGCCACGCCCGTATCGTCCCCCGCGTCCGCGGTGAGGGTTGTCGTCTCGCCGTGGACCAGCGGATAGCCATCGGTCGGGAAAGTGATGTTCACCAGCGGGTCGCCGGAGAGGATCACATCCAGGCGCAGGCTGAGGGCATAGGCCCCAAAGCTGCCCGTAGAACGTCCCCGGAAGCCGCTGGCCGGGTCCACCGCGTCCACGGCCACGCTGCCGGGCAGGAGGAAGGGCACAGTATAGACGCCGGTGGCATCGCTGGTGGCAGTGAAGCTGCCATTGCTGGCGACGACACTCAACGCCGCATTGGGAATCACCGCGCCGCCGCTGAAACGGACTGTTCCGGTCAACGGGCCGCCGGGGGCGACGACCGTCGCGGTGAAAGGTATACCGCGTCCCACATTGCCACTGCTGTCGGTGACAACCGCGGTTACAGTCAGCACTGCGCCCACATCCAGGCTGGCCGGGACGGTCAGGGAAAAGCCACGACTGGCGCTGGTGGCGGGCGGATTGATGACGGTTGCGCCCGTCGAAAGCACCGCGCCTTCGCTGCGATAGCCGACCGCTGTCACTTTCACTTCATCTGCGCCGTCCACCGTCAGGCCCAGCGCCACGCCCTGCACTACCCGGTTGTCGGGCGGGCTGACGGTCAGCGTCGCGGCCGGGCTGAAAACATCCCGCACAGGCAGGCTGATGGACGCAAACGGCGACGCTTGGCCGGCGATATCCACCGCTTGGGCCTGTACAGTCAGGGACTGATTGCCCGTGGCATTGGCCGGAATTGTGACTCTAAACGTCCTCTGTGCGCTGGTGCTGGCCGGATCGACACCAGTTGAGTCTGTCGAAACCACCACACCGGAGGCGGAAAGGAGCAATGCCGTCACCCCTTCGTTGTCGCTGCCCTCCACGACAATTGCCACTTCCGCGCCGGGGTCCACCAGTACGCCGTTGGCCGGGCTGGTGATACTGACAACCGGGGCGATGACATCGCTGATCAGCAGCGTGCGCGTGATCAGCCCGCCGCTCTGTCCCCGGCTGTCGCGCACAGTTGCGGTCAGAAGCAGCGTGCTGTCGAGTGCGGCGCTGGCCGGGACAGAGACGGTGAAGAGCGGGCTGGCTGTGCGCCCATTGACACCGATACTCTGGCTGGGCGTGACCGCGGGCGAGGCGTCCAGCGTCACGCCCGCCAAACTCAGATCGTCGGTGATGGTCAGGCGCACCTGCACATCTGCACCCCTGCCCACACGGCTGCCCTGTGGTGGGCTGGTAAAGCTGCCCGTGGGCGGGTCATCGCTGATGACGGTGAAAGTGACCGGCGACGAGACGCCCAGATTAGCGCTGGTGTCCGTAGCCGTGCCGGTGACAGTAACGACTGTGCCTGCACCCACACTGGCGGGCACAGTAAATGAAAAACTGCGGCTGGCGGTCATCAGCGCGGGGCTGACGGTGGCTGAGCCTGTCGAAGCCACACCGACGGACGCGTAGCCCACCGACGCCACGCCCACTTCGTCGCTGACATTGAGAGTGACAGTCACCCCGTCGCCCTGGACGACTTGTGTCAGAGGCAGACTGACGGAGACTGTCGGACTGAGGATGTCCCGCACCCGCAGAGTCAGGCTGGCCGAAGGGCTGGGATTGCCTTCCCGGTCAAAGGCCACAGCGCGCACGAGAACGCTCTGGTTGCCCGTGGCCGTGAGCGGAATTGTCAGGCTGATCGTTACCGGTGCGCTGGCGCTGGCCGGATCGACAGCAAAGCTAGTCACACCGGAGATGACGCCGGTGGTGGTGAAGGCAACAGAAGCGATGGCGTCGTTGTCGGTCGCCAGCACACGCACATCAGCGGACGCGCCGGGATTGTGCAGGCTATTGTCTGCGGGGCCAATGAAGCTGAGCGCGGGCGGTGTCACATCGCCGACGGTCAGATTGCGCACCGCGCTGGTGGCGTAGCCCCGGCTGTCGGTGACAGTGACTGTGGCTTGCAGGCTACCCACCGCGCTGCCCGGAATATCAAAGCCAAAGCTACGGGTGGCGCTTGTCCCGGAAAGGGAGAAGCTGCTTGTGTGGCTCACCGCGCCGGTGACGACCAGCCCGACACTGCTCAGGCTCAAATCGTCGGTCAGGGCGACGGTCACTGTCACCCGCTGGCCGGGGCCAAATTTCGCCCCTTCCGCCGGACCGGTGAAGACGACACCTGGCGGCGCATCGGCCAGCACAGTCAGCGTCAGCGGGCTGCTGCTGCCCACATTGGCGCTGGTGTCCGTGGCGACGCCTGTGACGAGGAGCTGGCCGGGTGTCGCGTTCATCTCCGCGGTAATCGTAAAGGTACGATTGGCATTTGTAGTGACAGGCGTGACACCTGTCACTACGCCGTCATTGAAAACACCCGCTGCCCGGAAACCGATGTGGGCCAGGTTCACATCATCGCCGGCCGCGACAGTCACGGCCAGGCTGGTGCCCTGGATGAGGGAGGTGGCGTTGCCCGCGGCGGTCAGAGTCACGGAAGGCGGCACAATATCCCGTATGCGCAGGGTGCGCGTGATGGGAATCGACAGGTTGCCTTTGCTGTCCTGGCCGCGCAGGGAGAGTGTGACAATCCCGTTCGACGGCGCATTGGCCGGGATGGGAAGAGCGAAGCTGGCCGCGGCGTTTGTCTGGGCCGGGGCGACTGTGCGCTGGTCGGCGAAGCTGGCCGCGCCGGAAGCCGCCAGAGAAATCAGCCCAATGCCGTCCACATCCGTTGCCTGCGCGCTTACTGTGACGGTTTCGCCGGGGGTGACGACCGTTCCATCCGCGGGACCGGTGAAGGCCAGTTGGGTTCCGGTGATGACGACGGTCATCTGGGCGAAGTTGCTCACCTGATTCTTACCGTCGGCGGCGCTGGCCTGCAGGGCGATGGCGCTGCCCAAGCGTGCGTTGGCGGGGACGTTCACCACAAATGTGCGGGAGACCGTCGGACTGGCCGGGTCGATTGTGGCCGCGAAGGTCGTCGTCACCCCGCCGGTGGCCTGGGCAAAGAGACGGTTGACGGCCAGATCGTCCACAGCGCCCACAGTGACACTGAAGGGGTAGCCCACTTCGACAGTCGTCGCCAGCGGTGCAAAAAGTGTCGCCACCGGCGGCGTGTCCGACAAAACATTCAGGACGACGCCCTTATCCGGGCTGACATTGCCCGCGTTGTCGATGGCCCGTGCCCCAATCGTCAGGACCGGGGCCATTGCGCTCTCCACCTGCAGGAGCAGTTCGTAGGGCGCTTGGGTATCGCTACGACGCAGGACGCCGTTGACATAAAAGTCCACCTGGCGGATGTCGTCGTGACCAGCAGCGATCTGCGCCGTGGCGATCAGACTGTCGCCCACGATTACCGATGGGCTGCGGTTGCTGGTCAGGCTTTCGATGGCGGGCGGAATGATGTCCAGACTGGTGAAGCTGAGGGTGCGGCCCGCGGGCTGGCGATTCCCGGCCCGATCCGTGGCGGGCAGAATTGTGGCCGTGTAGACCGCGTTGGGGAGCAGTGGCGCGTTGGGGGTAAAGACGATTACGCTGTTGTTCTGGATAAAATCGATGCGACCTGCTACAGCGATGCCGCTCTTAAAAAGCTGGACAGCGGGCGCGCTGTAGGCCGCGGGGTTGAGCGCTTCGGAATACTGGACCCGCAGCACCGATTCCAGGGGCACATTCTGGGCGTTGTCCGCCGGGCTGAAGGTGGTGATGCTGGGGGGTGTCGTGTCCTGGGTAGTGAAGCTGCCGGCAAATTCGGCGGACAAATTCTTGCCGGACAAATCCTTCACGCCACTCTTGACTTTGACGTTCACCGTCGCAAAGTCCGGGTAAGCAGTCGATGGCGTGAATGTAAGCCGGTCGCCCGCGCCGTTCAATGCCCGACTCCCGGAGACGAGCGCGCCGCCCGCGCTGACTTCCACATTGGCAGCATTGACGGTCGCACTGTCCACTGGCTCGGAGAAAACGATCTCAATCGTGCGGGTGACCGGCTGGCCACTGCTGCCGCTGGCGGGGGTGATGCTGACGACGGACGGATAGCTCTCGTCCAGGCGCAGGTCGCCAGCGTCGGCGGTTTGACCCTGGCTGGCAACCGTCGCGCTGCCACTGGCTGTGCCACTGCCCAGCGGGTCTTCCACAGAAATTGTATAGCTACCCAGAGGCAGATCCTCAAAAGTAAACCGCCCGTCGCCGTCGCTGACGCCGTAGCGGGTGCTGCCGCTCTTGCGCACAGTGATGGTCATATCCGGCGCGGGGGTCGTGCCGTCCTCGCGCAGAACCCGACCCGCTATAGAACCGGCAGCCTGTAGCACAACTGTGACACTCGCGCTGCCACCCGACGCGGCCAGTACGCCATCCGCGGAGCCACCCAGCCCGTTGGCGGGGTTGCGCGCGCTGACGCTGAAATCGCCAAGCAGCGCGTTGTCCACCCGGAAAGTGCCGTCGATGCCGGAAAGAAGGGAGACCGCAAAGCTGCGGGGCACGCTGCTCTTGCGCCGCACTTTGACTTCGGCAGAGGCGACGGGATTCCCGCTGCCATCCACAACGACACCGGTAATTGTGCCGGTGCCGAGCAACTGCACGGGGACTGTCACGACTTCCGTGTGATAGCTGATCGTCCCGCTTCCCCGCCCGCCGTCGCCGCCCACCTGGGCCAGGGCTGTGACAGAAAAACCGCCCACCGGCACATTTTCCACCCGGTAGAAGCCGCTGCCGTCCACAGTTGTAGAGCGGACAGTGCGGCCATAGCTCACCTGCACCTGGGCGGTGGTGGAGGGGCTGCCATTAGCTTCGGTGACAATCCCCTCGACTGTGCCCCGCTCCGGTACTTGCAGGGCGACAGTTGTGGTGACGATCTGCCCTTCGCTGGCCAGGCTGCCGGATGCGCTGCCGCTCCAGCCGGTAGGTTTGTCGCTGGCGCTGACGCGGAAGTTGCCCGCGTTGACGCCGGGAAAGACGAAGCCGCCGTCTGGCCCCGCGGAAGTGTAGAGTTTTCCGTTGTCGTTGGAGGATAGGCTGACGGTCGCGCCGGGCATGGCCGCGCCGGTCAGACTCTCGACGACATAGCCCCGCACTTCGCCCTGGGGCCGCTCGCCGATGTTGACGGTGACCGTCTGACCGTTGGCCGTAATCGCGCCGCTGCCCCGGCCTTCCCGCCCGGTGATAAAGTCGAAGGCGTCCAGGCTGAAACCCGCTTTGGGCACGCCGGTGAAAGTATAAATGCCGGAGGCGTCGGTGACTTCGTAGATGTCTCGCCCGTCAAAGCTGCTGGTCAGGTGAATCTGGGCGTCAGAAATGGGTGTCGTGCCATCGGCCCGGAAAAAGCGACCCGTGACTGCGCCGAACTCGTCGGGGACAGTCACAGTGACGGTCACAGTCTCGCCCGGCGCGGGGAGTGTGCCCCCCCGAAAACCTTTGCCGCCGTTGGCCGGGTTGTTGGCGTAGACGCTGAAACGGCCTTCGCGTACGACGGGGAAGGTGAAGTTGCCGTTGCTGTCGGTCTGGCCCGTACGGCTCTGTTTTGTGAAATTGCTCTCGCGCAGATGCAGGGGTGCGTTGGGGATGGCCGCGCCGGTTGTGCCGACGACTTTCACAGCTACACTCCCCAGGCCGAGCAGTCGGATGTCCACCACCGCGTGGCCGCCCACACCCACGCCGCCAGCGCTGCGTCCGGTCAGCCCGCTGACTTCATCCAGCGCGGTGACGTTGAATCCGCCCGCTGTGATCAGTGGCACCGTATAGACACCGCTGGCATCGGTGGCCACAGGCACATCCTGCATTGTCCGGGAGTTGAAACGGACGACAATGCCTTCACCGACCGGTGTCACCCCGTCGGGCAGGTAGACAGTGCCGCTCAGGGAACTGGTGGCTTTGAGGGAGAGGGTAATGTATGTCGTCTCGCCCAGTTTGACGGTTGTGTTGGTGGCGACTTTGCCGTTGAAGGCGTTGACCGCGGCAATGGACACCGGCCCCACAAAGACATCCTCGAAAAGATAAGAGCCGCTGGACGGGTCGTTGTCCACAATGCGGTTGAGCTGTTTGGTGGTGTAGCCGATGCCGACGGTCTGGCAGGGGGTGAAGTGAACGACGGTATCGCCGATCTTCACGTCCTGATAGCAACTGGGGTTGCCGTCGTCTTTGATGACATTCTTCACAACCTGCAACTCACTCAGCCCCACCTGCGCGGCCAGAGGTGTGATGCTGTCGTCGTCCAGAATCGTCACGTGCAAGCGGCCCTTGCCCTGCCAGCGGATATCGCCATTGACCGTCTGGTTGTGGGCAGAGACCCGCACAGAACGGGCGTTGCCATCTTTGAAGTCGGGCTTGAAGGCGCTGAGAATGTAATTGCCCTCCACGGCAAAGGGGATGAGGTAGAAGCCGTTGGCGTCGGTCCTGCTGCCCAGCAGCCGCGGCCCGATGGCGAGAATCTCCAGATTGGGCACGGGTGTCGTGCCGTCGGCCTGGGTTACGCGGCCGGCGATGCGCCCGACGACAGGCAGGCGCAGAATCACCGAAGCGGTTTCGCCCGGGCGCAGCAGATTGACCGTCGCTTGGGCCAGCAGTTCCCCTTCTGTGACCAGTGCCTGAATAGTCCGTTTGCCCAGAGGCATATCGGGAATGACAAAACGCCCATCGGCGTCACTCTTCACCAATTGCAATCCACCGCCGATCGTCGCATCGGCCACAGGCAGCCCCGCGCCGTCCAGCACAGTGCCCTCAATCGTACCTGTGCCGCCAAAAAGGATGAGGTTGGCAGTCACGTCCTGGCCCGCCACAATCGTCGTGGCGGCTTCGGCAGTCTCAAATTGGCTCTGGTCGAAGGCAGAGACCGTCACTTTGCCCGGCGGCAGACCGGTAAGCTGATAGTAGCCGCTGCTGTCGGTGATGGTGTAGCCGCCCAGCGTGGAATAGACGGGTACGCCCTCGGCCGCAGTCACGCCGTCGCTGCGGTAGACCCGCCCGCTGACACTGCCCCGCTCCCGCTGCACCCGGTCCACATTGATCAGTGTCAGATCGACAAGCGTCGTGCCGCCATCCGCGGCCACGTTGGCCACGGCCTGGGCCTGGGCGCGGGTGGGCTTGTGGACGGCAATAAGATTGGCGTTGCCCACAGGCACATTGCCAAAGACATAGCCGCCGCTGGCGTCGCTGGTTGCCACCTGTGTCTGGCCGCTGGTCAGGCTGGTCAGTCCCACCTGCGCGCCGGGCAGGGGCGTCGTTCCATCCGCCGCATAAATACGTCCTGCGACTGTGCCTTTGCCGGAGAAGATCAGCCGCAGATCGAGCCGCTGGCCGTTGTAACGGACGGTCGTGCCCACATTCACCCGCTCACCCGTCTCCGGGTTGGCGGCCACAAAACGCGTCGGGTCCGCGGTCACGTAGTCCAGATGGAAGCGCCCGTCTGCATCGGCAGCTTTGGATGTGATGGTCACCCACTGGAATTTGTCGCCCGCCAGAATCTTTTGGATCAATTGGATGGCCGCGTTGGGCACTGGCGTGCCGTCCGCCTGCACCACCTGGCCGTCCACTACACCGCCCGTGCCGGTGACGGTTATGGAAATAGGCAGGGTGACAGTCAGGGGTGACATCAGATTGGTGTGGCGGTCGTCAACGTTGGCGACGGTCACACTGCGCGGGATGAAAGGGCCGATACCGTCGCGCAGGCGCAGGAAGGCCACCCGGCTGCTGGGCTGGAGGGAAGTCGCCAGAATCTGATTCTCATCGACAGAAAAGTTTGTGATCTCCTCGGCCTGCTTGCCCTGCTGGGCAGCCGACGGGCTGATCTCCTCGTCGAAGAGGACAGCGACGAGACGGCCAAAGCGGTCCCGGCTGGCGACCTGCACCGCGCTGATAATATCCGGGCCGGCTTCGGGCAGAAGATTGTCGCTGGCGGGTGTCAATTGTCCTTCAAAAAAACCGTCGCCGCTAGCATCCACATTCAGCACAATCTCGTGGGACGAGCGGTTGCGCCCCACATCAAAGACGGGCACGGACAATTGGGCGCGGCCACCGGCCTGAATTGTCACATCCTCGAACTGGACGAGACGCTGGCCGCTGGCCGTCGGGATCAGTACGCCCACATCGAATGTGCCAGCGGCCACCCCGGTCAAATCGACAGTGTGGCGGCCTGGCTGGGGCGCGGCAATGAAGGCGAAGTGGCTGTAGTTGCCAGTCTCTCCGCTCAAGTCGAAAAACTGGCCGTAGGGAATGGAGCGTTGAATGGGCGCATTGGCCGCGGATTTGCCCATCTGCTTGCCGTCGGGAGCCGTGACGCGCAGCACAACCGGTCCGCCACCCGCGTCCTGGCCGGTGATGACAGAAAAATAGGGTGGGCGAGAAAGGGTGGCTGTCGCCATCCGCTGTTGGAAATTCAGCGCGCTGCTGCCCACGACGGCCTGTCCAAAGACGGCGGCAAACTCTCGGGACAACGCTTCGCCCCGGCGGGATTTGCGCAGCAGTTCGTCAAAGGCGGCGAAGTCGTCGGCGGTGATGCGCTCGTTGCCGGTCAGCCGGGAGAGATTGTTGCCGGAGAAGTCCAGGGCCAAATCCCAGGCCGCGGAAAGCTCCGGCTCGAAGAGGCTGATGCGCTGGCCCACCGCGGCCAGATCGAAGGCCCGCTCGTAGATCATCGACTGGTCCACCGGGAGCAGGCCGATGGGGGTGATGGGTGAAGTCGCCAATGCAAAGGCCTGGCTGAGCAGGCTGATGGCCTCGGCCCGGATGCCCGCGGGCACGAAATTGACTTCGTTGGGGAGTTGCAGCACATTGGGCGAGAGGGGAATGCCCAACTCGCCCACATCCATACGAAACTCGAATTTGCCCGGCGTATTCTCCGAGGCCAAACTGCTGGCAACGACAGAGCCGGTCTGGAGGGCGCGCAGGCGAAAGGTAGCCGTGGACGAGTCGCCGGGCAGAATCGTATCGATCTGCACTGTCTCGTGGGAGAGCAGTTGCGCGCCGCTCAGGCTGCGGGGGAGCAGAGAGAGGGTGGCGAAGTTGGCGGGCACATCGGAGATATTCGTTACAGTGACGTGGAAGTCGTAGTCCTCGCCCTGGTTGATCGTCAGCGGATGGTTGAAGGTGAGGGTGAACTGGGGGTCCCGCACTTCCAGCGTGCCCACCGCTTTGCCTTTGATGGCAACCGGGCCGGTGGGCAGGCCGTAGAGTTGGCCTGTGATCTCAATCTGGACGGTGTGGACGCCCTCACGCAGACCCTCCACCAGAAATTCGGCGTTGCCGTCGTTGCCGGGGGCCAGGAAGGGGATGTCATCGGCTGTGCCCAGTTCCCCGTCCGGGCCGGGCTGCTTCACTGATAGAATCTTCGGCTGGGATTGGGGTGGGTTGCCAATGCGCGCCATGCGCAGGGGATCGTCCTGGGAGCCGACGACGCCGTCTCTGCCGCCGGGGAGTAGAATCTCGCCCTGGATGTCCCGCACCACCAGATTGGATGTGCCGGGCGCGATGTTCGAGACCAGCAGCAGTGCGCTGAAGAATTGGTTCAGATAGGCGATGCGTCCGGGGAAGAGGATGACGCCGGGGACTTTGGCTACCAGTCTGCGTGTCTCCGGGTTGCAGTCGCTGGCACAGTCCATCTGAAAACCGGAGATGCCCAGACTGGTGTATTCCAGTTGGGGCGGGCGGAAGACGGCTGTCGCGATTTTCTGTTGGCCCAATCCGCCCGGAGGCGGACGGTAGGTGGGCGCGCGAGGGGACAGGTCTTTCACTTTGGGGATCAGCACCGGAAAGCTGATGGGGACTTTCTTGCCCTCCACACCGATGGCGACGGTAAAATCGACGGCACTGAAGTTCTCTTCGTCGAAGAAGATGCCCTTCTCCTCGATTTCATCGGCGCTGAGGGCGCGGGTCGTCACTTGGGAGACGATCACTTTGTCGATGACTTCAATGCTCACCGCGCCCGGCTCGCCCTGCAAAATTGTGGCCCCACGGCTCTCCACCCGGATATTCTCGACGACATACAGTCCCTTCAGGGGAATGGGCGGGATCATCAACAGTTGGCCGGGCAGACCGGTCAGTTCGATGGCCTGCTGGAAGGCGGGTCCGCGCATAGAGGCGCGCACCACCGCGTCCGCGGGCAGTTCAGGCAGCCCACCGACGGAGGGGTCGGAAGCGACGACGTCCATACGAATCCCCGTGGCCGTGTTTTTGGGAACCGTCTGGTGGATGGGGTCGGGCAGAAGCTGCGCGCCCAGGACGTAAATTGTCTCTTGGGTCAGGGGCGGAGGTGTAATGGATTGGGCGAAGGCGGGAGAAATAGAAGATACGATGAAAATTAGAACCAGGAGGAAACGTGAAACGTGAAACGTGAGAGTCGTGTTGCGTATTACGTATTGCGTATTGCGTAGGTGGCGGGCGTTGGGCGCGTTGATGGGTGTTGGCCGGGTAGGGCCATTGGACGCGTGGGCATTCAGCGCGCTTTCTGCGTTCCATCCGGTATCGTTGGGTGTGTTGTCCAGCAGGATGCCGGACCTACGATTTTGTGCCATTTCTCGAACCTTTTTCCACTACTTACGCAATACGAAGTACGCAATACGCTATGGATTTACCGTCACTTTCACTTCCACCGGCAACGTCTCCGCGCCTTTGTCGTCCCGCACCACCAACTCGAAGGCCAGCACATCCGGCTCGGCCACAAGCGGCGAGACGAAGTAGGGTGCGTCGGTGTCGGCGTCGATGACATAGACAATGCGTCCACCGGTCTGCTGCCAGCGATAGGTAAGCGGGTCGCCGTCGGGATCGCTGCTGGCCGCGGCGGAGAGGTGTGTCACCGTTTCGGTGGGCACGGTCTGGGCCGGGCCGGCGTCGGCAACCGGTATACCGTTGGGTTGGGCGCTATCCAACTGCACAGTAATTTCCTGGGTCTCCACATAGCGAGCGCCGGTGACGGGGTGGATATTTGTCACCCGCAGGGTGGCGCGGCCATTGCTGCGGGCCTGGATGCGCCCGTCCGGGCTGACGGCCAGCACATCGGGTTTGGTACTCTCATAGGTTGTGCCCCGGCCTGGCGCGGTCAAATCCCGCTCCACGCCGTCGGCGTAGCGGCCGGTCACGAGTACCCGATCTACTTGACCAGGATGCAAGAGCAGAGTGGGTGCGTCTATGATGAGAGATTCCAACGTGCCGGGGTTGACCAGCACATCGATACCAGCGGCATACGTCTCTCCTGCTGCGTCCTGGCCCATGACGAGAATGATGTCCGGGCCGGCAGCGTCGGTTGGCACAGTGACCGGAATTGTTACAGTCAGCCCACTGGCGGGGGCAATGGAGAGCAGACTGCTGTCGCCCGTGAGAGTTCCGGCAAAGAGTTCGGTGAGATCCACCCCCGCGGGCGCACGCACCTGTACATCGATAATCTGACCCGGACGCACAATTGTGTCTGGCGCGGGCGCAATGACAATCAGATTAGGAGTTGTGGTGACCGCACGCGCCCCGGTGCGTGCGGTGGCCGGCGTGGAAGCGCGGTAGGCAGGCAGAGTAGCCGGCGCTGCTCTTTCTTCGACCTCGCGAGATGCAGCCCTGGCCGGCGCGGGCGAGGGTTGGAGGAAGAAGTCGGCACTGGGATCGGCTTCCAGCAGAGCGGCCACCTGACAGGCTGTGTCAGTGCGATCGTTGAACCCGTGGCGCACATTACCATTCAGGTTTTGCCAAACTTGTTGCAGATAGAGTTGACAGCGGGACAGGATGGCGTCTCGGGTGCCGGGTGGATAGGACTTGATGTCCAAATGGTCCAACGGCGCGGCCACAAGGGTAATGGCATTGTGATTCGTGACGAGACCGTCTCGCTGGCTGGCCGCCGGCACGATGCGATCGTTTCCCACAGGCAAAATTGGTTCGGGATCGTTGGTGTAGAGTTCCATCAGCGCTTTCACGATTTCCTTAAACGCGCGCGGATTGCCGGATGAGAGAAACTTCGCCAGATTCCAAACCAGACTGGGCGTCGAGCGAATCTGATTGGTGCGGTCTATTGTTGTGGTGTCCGGGGTAAAGTTGCAGGCAATTGCCAGCCCTGCCCAGAGTGCGCCGATTTGGGTAAAGTCGGTCAGCCCGTCCCCCCCGCCCAGATTGGAGGTTGTGTTTTCGCCCACAATATAATGGCTGCTGACCAGCACGCCTGCAGCCCGTAAGGCCTGAATACGCACGCTGCCCTCGGCCAGGTCTTCCACCGCGCCGCTATAGATGTTAAGCTCAGGGAAGTCCAGATGGATGCCAAAGATGCTGAAGCCTTGGGAACCGACAGCCGTCAGATTTTGCAGCACTGATATACAGATGAGCTTTTGGGACAAACTGTCTGAAATCCGTCCGGCATCGTCCGAGGCAAAGACATCGAGCCAATCGAAATTCGGGTCCAGACGGGTAAAATCCCTGATCTCGACAATTTTACTGGCAACCGGCGACCCCAAATGGGGTGTGCCGATCGTTATCAGCTTGCGGAAGATCGGCTGTACGTCGTACCGTTGAAGAAGTTGGCGGGATATTTCCCGGGTGAGTAGACCGCCCATGCTGTTGCCCACCACATCCACCCGGGCTACGGCATATTTTCTCAGGGGCGGTCCTGTCAGCGCCTGTTGGAAAATGGCAAAATTCTTTTCAGCTTCGATGGCAATCGGTTCCACAGAACCGTTGGAACCGGCTGCATAGAGCATAAAACGGCCATCGTAGCCGGCCACCGGCCAGGCCCTGTCCAGGCTAACGCCCCGGTCCGGCACAATCGGGCGGAACTGATTCCAGGTGGTGGGGAAGCCGCCCAGCCCGTGAAAGACGAAGACAGGGGGTCGGATGAGGGTAATGTCTTTGACGCCGGAGCCGACATCGGTCTGGACGATCTCCAGACGCACTTTGCGCTGTTTGCGCGGTTTGTTGGGCGACTCAAAGGAGTCCTGCTGCCAGAATTCCTTGCGCACAAAGACGGGAGGCGGGACGTAATAGATATTCGTCGTTTTGCCCAGTGTTGTCGGGTCCTGGACAGTAATCTGTGTGCCGGTCACAAGCACCTGCCCGGAGAGGTCCTCATGGACCAGATAGCCAAAGCCTTCGGTCGCTTCAAAGACAGTTGCATCTTTCAGCGTCAGGGAAATCGGCACCGCGGGCAGTTCGGTCTGGTTGGGTCCAAAAGTGGTGGCAAGGCCGACGGCGATATCGATACGCAGGCGGGACTGGGGATCGGTGGTGGCACCGGCCACAGGAATATCCTCGCCGTTGTCCCGCATGTGCAGGACGGGGTAGCGGGAGATGGGGTGGCTCTTGTCGTTGAGAGGCGAAGCGTCGATCAGTTTGATCTGGAAAGCCTTCAATTTGGGCGCGACGAGGAGATCGGCCCGGTCGTGAACAGGACCGATGCTGTTATTCGCTTCATCCCGCGCGGTTGCATAGGCGTATTCGGCATAGCGCCCCAAATTGGCCGCGGGCAAGGCCAGAATCGTTTCAAAGACTTCGCCGGGCGGCAACAGAGCTTTTTCGATGCGTCGTTCCCGGTCCGAGAAGACGCGCACATTCTTCAGAGGCGTCTCGCCGTTGTTGCGCACGGTCAATAGCAATTCCACTTCTGTGTCCACCGTCACTTCCAGAATCTTCACGCCCGCTTGATTGCTGCCCTTGGCGCGTAGCGTCATATCAAAATCCAGGGCTGGCCCATCCAGACAGATGGCGTCGGATGCGAATTCACTGAGCACAAAGGCCGGACGTCCATCCACCGCAGGCACGGGCGGATGGATCTGCGTCTTGTCCAACATATAGTAGTAGAATCCACTCTGGTTGTTTTCCCGATCCGCCTCTACATATTCGTGGTCCGGGTCGGCCACAAAGGCCACCGCATGGAACTTGTCTGAACCTGTGCCGACCTTCTCCTGGACTTTGGGAATAGCAAAGAGCAGGGGGAAAAGGGTGGATTGGGTCCACGTCTTGACCTGGCCGTCGTAGTCGGGTAGTTCATTGGACGGGATGGCAGCGCAGGCCGGTGACAAAGGCGGGCTGACCGCAGGCTGCTTGGCTATTTTCTTCTGATTGATGACACTGCGGCCACCAGCAGGCACAAAGGGCACTTCGTGATAGATCAGAGCGTCGGTGTACGCGCCGTTCTCCTGGCCGGGGCCTTCGTAGAGTGCCAGAGGCACGTCGTAAAGATTGTTGGGGCTTTCGTTGCTCAGGCGGGTCTGCAAGGCCCAAAAGACGCTGTTCTTGACGCCGAGATATTTTTTGGCCTTGCCGATCAGCCCGGAATCCGGCCCCAGGACATACGAATCACCAAAGAGGGCCAGACCTGCGTTCACATCTTTGCCGTTGACTTTGATGTCGGCCTGGCGCAGGATACACTTGCGCAGGGCAGAGCGGCCCGCGTTCAGGTCCACCTGAATGCCCAACTCCTGGCAGAGATTGCAGATTTCCCGGATGAAGGGATAGTCCTGCATGCCCAATTCCTGGGTGATCTGGCCCAGTGTCACTGTATCCGTCGCGGTGCGCGCGTTGTAGACCGCGAGGGTGGCGGTCTGGGTACGCTCGATAAAGTCGAGCGCGGCCCGGATGAAGTTGTTGGCGTCCTCATCGCGCTGAATATAATTGACGCTTGTGCCGCCCACCTGACAGCCCTTCCAGACTTTAACACACCAGAGACTCCAGAGCAGGGGCAACTCCGCCTTGGTAAAGACGCCCAAATTCCGGCGCACGCTCTCTATCGCCATCGACGCGATATATTCTTCAAAACCTTCGCATCGCTTGGGGTAATACTCGAAAGGGTCTGCGGGGGCAACAGGCGGCAGATTGGGATTGACGGGTGCGCCCACGAAATTCGGGGGTTGGAGTTCGGTGAGGCAGAACTCGCCCTTTTGTACATTGCTGCGGGTCAGGGGGATCACCTCGATTTCGTCAGTCTCCGGGTTGCGGATCGGCGTGCCGTCGGGGTTGTATCGGCGCACCCCGTCAAAGAGCAGCGCGTTCGTGCGCTCGTCCCCCACCATCCGGGCAAAGAGAGTACGGATGGCCGACTTGGCAATCGTCTTCACCTGGGATTTGCAATCGTCCCGGAAGGCTTCGTTGTCCTCAAAGAAACGGTCCGGGTCGTTGGGGGGCAGGATCGAATCGCTGTCCCGCTCCTCAAAGAGTCCCTCGCCCTGGGGTTTCCCATCGACAAAATCGCAGCCGTCCTTCACCCGCAGCAGCGCGCTCATTTTATAGACGTTATACTCCTGCAAGCGCGCCCACTCGTAGCCCTCCACCAGCGGAATGCCCGTCGGCTCACCGGCAAACATCGGCTTGTCGGGATCATCGCAACGCCATTCTTCCTGGCCGTTGTCGCCCTCTTCCAGAGTAATTAGCTGATTCAGGCCGATGCACTCCACAATCCGGTCCAGATTGGGGCCAAGACCGTAGGTGTCCACAGGCAGGCGACCGGCCAGGGATGTGCCTTCGCCATTGAAGCGGATATAATCCCCGGTGGTCAGCAGCCAGAGCAGAAAGAGGGATTGGCGGCCCAGGCCCAGATCGCCCGCGGTGTCTCCCTCTTTGTTCATCGGCGGCGAGCTGAGCAGCACACCTGCGCTGAAGGGTTCGGACGGCATCACAAAGAGAGAGAAGTCGTCCAGGGTTTTCATGAGCCGCCTGTATTCATCCGTGGGTGGATTGGCGACGAAATCATCCAGCACGCCCTGGCCCCGACGCACGAAGTGGGCAGGCAGGAAAATCTCGAAGTCGTGATCGCTGACGCCGGGAGTAAAGGCCGAGCAGACTTGCAATTCGCGGTTGGGCACAAAATCATCCCGCCAGAGACAGGCCCCACTGCCCTGCTCAATCATATAGACATCTTTGGGCTGCAAACCCGGAATGGATTGGGTCAGGGAGTAGACCGAACCGGCCAAGAGAATCATCAGTGTCTCTCGCTCGGCGTAGAGTTCCCGTACCTTTTCCGCATCTTTGTTGGAATTGTCACCCCCATCCAGCCCAGAGGGGGCGCCCTCTTCCGTCGGCGCGCTGACAAAGAATTCGGTCTTGCTCTCCGGCGGAGCGTTGGGGTCTGCGTCCTCGTCCACGAAGTTTTCGTACTTGCCCCGTTTAAAATCCAGGGTCAATTCCTGACAGCTATTGCAGATGCGGACGATTTGCAGGCCGTTGTTGAATTCGTTGAGATAGGCCAGGGGCCGATTGTCGCCGAGATCGACGACGATCTCCTGACGGTTGCTGATGCCTACCAGCCGGTGCAGCCCCAGAATGCGGTCGTCCAGATTGTTGCCGTCTGCGTCGTCAAAAGTGGGAAAGCTCAGGCTGTCGACTGTGTCGCTGCTGGTCAGACCAGAGACCAGACCGCGCAGATCGATGGCATAGAGACCGTCCCCATCCACCTCCACATAGGCGGTGCGGGAGTCGGGATGGGCCTGGAGTGTGCGCGCGGGCATAGGCAGATAGACGCCGTCGATCACCCGCGGCCCTTTGTCCTTAGCAAATTTATTCTCAGTCAAGTCCGTATAGTCGCTCAGATCGACCACCCAGAGCAGATTGCGGTCGTTTTCAATGCGCCCGGTTGTGACCAGCGCCAAATCAAAGAGTTCATCCACGGCCCGCACGCCGTCGTCGCCGTCGTCATCTTCAACCGACCCGAAATTATTGTCCGCGTCCACGTCGTAGTGGACATTCTCCGCGGTCGCCACCGCCAAAAAGCCCCGGAAGGGAACCACCAGATCGTCCGTGCCGCCGGGCTTCTTCATTCGGGTCAACTCTGGCGTGAAAAGCGACAGGTTGGGGAAATTGGTACCGTCCCTTTCTTCCCCGGCCAGCACCAAATTCTTCAACACCGCCACGTCCCGGAAGCGGCCACGCAGGAAAGCGTTGGGCGCAGGATCAGTAAAAAGCGGGTTGGGCATATTGGGCGCGCGGGTGATATCGATGGCCTGCAAGCCCACGCCGGAGGTGACGACGTAGACGGCGACCGTATCGCTGGCGCGCTGGTGGAGCACAGCCATCTGCAGGGGCACACCGATCTCCCGGGCAATCATTCCCCGGTTGGGGATCGGACGATTGATCGGAATAATCGTCTGTGGATCGGTCAGCACTTTACGACTGATGGTCATACGCCCGATATCGAGACAGTTGGACGAATTCGGATGGACGGCAGGCACAAATTGGGGTTTTGTGCAGGGCGTCACGTCGTAGATTTCCAGCAGTTCCATCTTGCCTGTGGTCGGTTCGGTTGTACCCAGCACCACCAACAGGTCCCGCCCCACCGAGGCGCGGAAGGTTCTGTCGTCCAGCTTCTCCACCTGATACCACTGGTCCCGGCTCTCAATAAACCACTTCGTCCCCGGCTGGGGCGTGAATTGCTCCACCTCCGCCTTGCGCGATAGAGTGAGCGCCTGGCTGGCAAAGAGGGAGGCCAGGGCAGGCGAAATGACATCGCTGTTGAGACCGGTGGTAATTGTCAGTGCTTCGGCCTGACTCGCCACCGTAACGGTAAAAATGGCATAGGGGCGAATGGTCTGGCTGGCGTCGGTCGATTTGGCAAAGACATCGGCGATGGGGGTCAGGCCGCGCAGGTGGCGCAGGCCCGTATAGTCCATCCCCATCTCCACAGGTTTTGTAATGACTGTCGTGGAATAGACCCGTAATTCCTGAATCGGAATATCCACCACCAGCCCGGTGGTGTTGGTCAATGTCGGCGTGCGGGCCACAAAGAGCATTTCACCGATCTGGGCCACGGCCTCGGACCCCAGCGCGGGGCCGCTGATGTCGGCCAGGTCTGCGATCCCCTGCGGCTCGAAAATGCTGAAACGCAGAGGCTCCTTCAATGTCAGCAGATTGCCCACACTGTCCTCGACGTCGTTCAATTCTAATGTGTATTGGATACCGAACTGGAAGGGAACGGTCGGAGTGATAAGAAGCGCTGTATCGCTGTAGGCCATCGCCGCGTCGACCGCGGGCGCGGGGCCGATGTGAGAGGTCAGACGCAGACCGTTCAGCACCGAATCCGGGTTCATCACCTTTGAAAAATATATCTCTGCCCGCTCCATCTGGTAGCCGTTGTAGAGATTGTGGCGCACGATTGTGGGTGGGCTTTTGTCGTCGCTGATGCTCTTTTCCACAGCCGCGGCAATGCCGTTGCGAATGCTGGGCGCAGTCTGGCTGATGCGCTGGAAGACCCGCCCGGTGTTGATCTCCTGCAATGTAATCTCAAGCAGCGTGTTGCAGGTGGCGGGGAAATAGCTGACCCCCACCGAGCCGTAGAAACCGGGCACAATAATATAGGGCGAAACGGGGCTGACTGCCACAAAGTCGAAGCCGATATTCCACTCTACCGAGACATAGCTGGTGCAGTTGCCGCTGCTGCGCAGGAAGGCGTATTGCCCCGGCCCCAGAATGCCTTTGTTCCAGCCGTCGCCCCCGGCCCGGGCGCTGGCCGCGGGGGCAGCCGTCGTATAGCGTCCGTCCTGCAAGACGGCCCGGTCCGCCACCGTCCAGCCGGAGCCGCCCGCAAAAGTGACATAGCGGGCCACCACTACCTGATCCGTCGGGGATGCGTCGGCGGGCGCGGGCACGCTCAGGTTGAGCGCGCTGTTGGCCCGCGCGCCGTCGGTGGACAACTCGACTGCTCCGGCAAAGGGATAGCTCCCCGGCGCGGGAATGGGCAGAGCGGCCTCGCTGATGGGCGACACCTTGACGAGCGTCCCGTCCGGGAACGCGCCCGCGGGGATGTCTACGGCTGTGCCGCCATCGCCCGCGACCGTCCCGCCCTCGCCGCCGATGACGACAGAACCGTCCGGACTGGTGAAACGGCCTACAGCCACTTCCGTGCGGTTGCCCGACGCGTCCTGCATCTGCAACTGCAATTTGTGATTCTTTTGGGCAGGCACGCGCACGCTGAAACTGCCGTCGGCTTCGGGCAGGACGGACGTCAACGCGCCTGTCGTCAGGTTTTTGATGACGACGACCCAGTCGGGCTGGACGGTTCCCTGGCTGCCGGTGACGGTGGAGAAGCCGCCCGCTGGCACGGACGCGGTGACGCTGCCCGCGGGCGGCGGGGGCGGGGGTGTGGTGTCGGCGGTGCGGAAGCTGGCCGCGACCGCTTCGGTCAATGGACGCCCGTTCAGATCGCGGATGGCTGTTGTCACATCAATGGTGTAAAGAGTGTCGCTCGTCAGCAGTTGGCTGGGGCGCAGGACGACCACCCGGCGGTTGGGGGTAATCGACAGACTGGCAGGCAAGGCTTCGCCCGCAACCAGCAGACGCACGCTCTGGGGTGTGACAGACGCGGCGTCAATCGGTTCGGTGAAGGTGACGACGACCGCGCTGGAAAGGCTGATACCGGTTGCGTTGTCCGCCGGGAAGAGGCTCTGCACGCTGGGCGGGGTGAGCGAGAGAGAGACGTTCAGTTGCAGGGGTGTCCCGCCCGCGTCCCCGCCGCGGCTGGCCTGATCGTTGGTTTGGGGGTTGGCAAAGACGACCGTCACCGGGCCGGGGGGCACGGCGAGGACGTACTGGCCGTTGGGATCGGTCTGCGCGGCCAGGCGGCGATTCTCGGCAGTCACCAGCCCGCCCGCCAGGGGCTGCCCATTTGTGCCCGCCACAACGCCATACACAAAACTGCGGGCTGGCGATACTTTCACAAAAGCGTAGCGCCCTTCCCGACGCACGCCGTAGAAGGGCAGGCCATCGTTGCTCTCCGGGCCAGCAATCAGCCGCCCGTCGAGCAACTGCGCCCGTCCCGCCAGCACCAGCCGACTGCCACCGCCCACCTCCACCAGCCGGATCAGAAGGAGCTGATCGTTGGCGGTCAGCCCGCTGGGGGCAGGCGTGGAGAGGGTAGCCGGGCGCTGCAAAGCTCCGCCGGCGAAGTCGAGCTGCACGCCTTTCAAAAAAGTGAAATCCGCGGGCAGGGCGATGGGAAAAGCGCTCTGGTCGAGCGCGGTCAGCACGACGGGGAGGGTGGCGATTGTCGCCGCGGCGGGAAAGTCAAGGGATTCGCCCCCCGCGCCGGTGACGGTCCGCCCGGTCAGGCTGACCAGTTCGCCGCTGGGCAAGCCCAGTCCCACAGGCGCACGCAGGCGCAGATTGACCGCGCCCAGGCGCAGGGTAGACAGTTCAAAGGGGCGGGAGGGGGTGACGGTGAAGTCCGATTCCAGCCGATAGGGGCCGCCGGGGAAGGCGTAGAAGACGAAATCCTGGATGTTCGGCTCCGGGTAGATCGTCTCGCCATCCACAAATTCGTAGCTCTCGGCAAACTCCACCTGATAGGCCATTCCGCTCTGCATCGCCTCGCTGGCAATGGCGGTGACGCCGACGGTTGTGTTGCGCCCCTGCTCGGCCAGCAAAATCCGATCCGAGGGAGACATTGCCACCTCCGGGTCGCCGGGCAGGCTGCGGGGCGCGGCGGCCTGGCGCAGCACCGCGCCGGTCAGAGGGTCTTCCGGCGCAAAGGGCGCGGCATCGGCCAGCAGAAAGACGTATTGCCCGCTGGCGGAGACGGGCAGTTGCAGGGCGGTGTTGTCGCCGTTGCGTGCCGCGTCGGCCACAGCCACCCAGCCCTGCAAACTGCTCTCCCAGCGCGCGGCGACGATGCGACCGCTTTCGGGCAGCCCATTGGGCGCGGGCACAGAAAGCACGCCCGCGGGGCTGAAAGAAAGGCCGGGCGGGTCGAGTTGAACGGCAGCTACCGGCGACCAGCCTTTGGGCAGCAGACCGGCGATGCTCTGGCCGCCGATGGGGGTGAGAGTCAGTGTTGTGTCGTTTTGCAGGGCGAAGGGCTGGAAGGTGACAGAATAGCGAGCGTCGCTGGCCGTGGCTGTGCCGCCGGAGACCGCGGGAATTGTCGTCTGTTTGCTGTCCAGGGGCGTCATGCGCGCGTCGAAAAGCTCCACCCGGCTATCCCCCGGCGCGGACGCGGCCCGTTCGCTGCTTGTGTAGCCGTCTTTGGAAAAACGCACCCAGGCGTCCCGGTCTTCGCTGACCAGCCGATAGCGCCCGCGGGCATCGGTGGCCGTGCGGGTGACGGTGGGGGAGAGGCTGCGGGCTTTCGTCACCACTTCCACTGTCACGCCGGCCAGGGCCAGACCGGTGCTGTCGTCGTAGACCTCGCCGGTGAAGACCGCGGGGCTGATCGGTCCGCTTTGGGCGGAGAGCAGTTCGACGGGCGCGTTGGCGTCCACCGCGTAGGTGAAGGGCTGGCCTTTGTGGACGACCTCAAAGAGAACCACACGGGTCGTCTCGTCCGGGCCAAGCACGCCATCCCCGCCCAGATCGTCGGCGTCCAGGACCGGTTCGGTGCTGGTGACGATATTCTCTGTACGGCTGTTGCGGCTGAAGAAGAAGGGCTGGAGAAAGAGTGCGTCGCTGGTGACATTTTTGTAGGCGGCGCGGATGACCAACCGGTTGCCGGTCTGGAATTCGTAGGTGAACTGCACCCGATTGAGTTCGCTGCCCGCCAGCAGAATTCGGCTGCTGCTGCGGGGTGTGGCCGGGCGGGCCTGGGCCGCGGGGGGTTCGTCGGCCACAACTGTCTGCTGCACCGGGTCCACCCGAAAGCGAAAGGAGGCATCGCTGCTGTCGGTGGCGGGCGGTGGAACGCTGCCATCGCCGCCAGCCATCAGCGGCAGGAAGAGACTGCCGGCGGGCGAAGCATCAGCCGGAGGGGCATCGGGCGTCACCGGCTCCTGGGCGCGCAGCCGGGGCGCGGGGAGCATCCCCAGCAGGATGGAGAGTGCGAGAAACAGGCGGAGAAGGGGTGTTGTTCGTGACATAAACTGGCCCTGTAGCTGTCAGTAAGTCCGCGGCGGAGAGGCGGATCCTTGCGAAGATCAGGTGTATGACCAGAGTATACGGGAAAATCGTAACGAGAACGTTACAAGTTGGTGTCAGATGGGGGGATTGTCAAACGATTGTACCCAACAGTGAAATTCTTGTTGTTTGTGTAAGAAATGAAATTTTTGTATACACGGATGGAAAGGAACACAGATTTTTCTGATCCGTGTTCCTTTCCATCCGTGTATACAACCCTCGTTGGCTCTGGCCTTGCCAGGCCAGGCGTTTTAGGCCGTTCAAAGAAAATAAATCCCCGCTCCGGCGACAATTTCCCTGAACGGCTTGGGCTTTTCCAAATCAATTTGGGGAATTTATTTGTTGGAAAAGCCTTACAGACTTGTTTGGCCGTCGTTGTCGGCAAGCAGCTCAGGCTGGCGGGGGCCTTCGATCCAAACTTCGCCGTCGGCCCAATTCTCCTTTTTCCAGATGGGCACAATGGCTTTCAGCCGTTCGATGGCATAGCGGCAGGCTTCAAAGCAGCCGTCGCCCCGATGGGGGGTGGCAACGGCAATCAGGACAGTCGGTTCTTCAATTTCGCAACGGCCTATTCGGTGCAGAATGCTGACGGCCTTCACCTGGGGCCAATGTTCCATCACCTCATCACCGATGCGGGCCATCATCTTTTCGGCCATAGGAATATAGGCTTCGTAGTCGAGGAAGTCCGTGCCCCGTTCGCCGCCGTCGGTGGCAGTGGTACCGCGCACAGTCCCGGCAAAGGTCACTACGCCGCCACAGTCGGCGCGGCTGACCCGGCGCAGGATGTCGTCCTGGGAGAGGGGCGCTTCGGTGATTTCGAAAAGTTTGGCGTTTTGCATGGCAACAGTCGGTGGTGAAATGGGAATTGGCAAAATGGAAATACTTTGAAGTGATACGGGCGCTCACCCACCAGAAACAGGCGGGAGCAGGGCCACCAGATCGCCCTCTTTCAGAAGGGAATCCCGGCGGGCATATTCTTCGTTGATGGCGATGTAAAAGGTGCGCCCGACAATGGACGACGGCAATTGTTCCAGCAGATCGGCCACTACCGCGCCTTCGGGCAGAGTGATGGCCTTTTCTTTGAAACCGGCTACTTGGCGCAGTCCGGCAAAGAGCCGCAGACGGACTTCCATTGGCTACTCTCCTCCCTCGCGGGTCCAATCCCCCGACTTGCCGCCCCGCTTCCCCAGCAGGCGGATGTCGCCGATTGTCATTGTCTTTTCCAGGGCCTTGGCCATATCGTAGATAGTCAGGGCCGCCACACTGACCGCGGTCAGTGCCTCCATCTCCACGCCGGTCTTGCCATTGCAGCGCACAGTGGCGGTGATGACCACCCGGCTCCCGGCTTCGTCGATGGCGAAATCGACCGCGGCTTTGGTCAGGAGCAGTGTGTGGCAGAGGGGGATGAGATCGGGCGTCTTTTTGGCGGCCAGAATACCGGCGATGCGGGCCGCGGCCAGCACATCCCCTTTGGGCACATTGCCGTCGCGGATGGCGGCCAGAGTGGCGGGCAGCATCTGTACTTCGCCCTGGGCAATGGCCTCCCGGCTGGTGATCTGTTTTTCGCCCACATCCACCATTGCCGCGTGGCCCTGGGCGTCGAGGTGCGTAAGAGACTGAGACATCGGGTGTTCCTGTTCGGGTGTTCCTGTTCGGGTGTCAAGCGTCGAGTGTCAGGTGTCGGCTTCCCGCTATATCTCCCCGATCAGCAGTGCGGTGACCAGCGAACCCGCGGGCAGTTCCCCGGCCTGCTGGGGCAGTTCCAGCAGGGCATTGGCCGAGCGCATACTGAGCAAACGGCTGCTGGACTGGCTGCCGGTGCTTTGGGCCACAAAGCAATGCTCGGTCCTGTCCCAGGCCAGGCTGGCCCGGTGATATTCCGGGCGCGCCGGGTCCAGCGGCAATGTGTGTGCGAGACGGGCCTCTACGCTGGGCAATTGGGGGGCGGGATGGCCCGCCAGCTTGCGGATGGCCGGTACAGCGAACAGGTAGAATGTGACCAGACTGCTCACCGGATTGCCCGGCAGACCAAAAACCAGACAGGAATGCCTCCCCCCACGGGTGGTGGCGAAGGTGATGGGCTTGCCCGGCTTCATCCGCACCTGGCCAAAGTGGACCTGGCCTGCTTCTTCCAGCAAAGGTTTGATCAGGTCCAGATCACCCATCGAAACGCCACCGGAGGTGAGGAGCACATCCGCGTCCACCAGTCCCTGGCGCACAGCCGTTTCCAGGCTGGCCTGGCTGTCGCCGGAGATGCCCAAATCGACAGCTTCTCCGCCCACAGCTTCGATGGCCGCCATAAGCATCGCTCGGTTGCTGTCGCGAATCTGGCCTGGCCCCAGGGGTGTGCCTGGCTCTACCAATTCGTCACCTGTAGAGAGAACCGCGACGCGGGGCCGGGGATAGACGGAGACATCTGTCACCCCGGCGGTGGCGAGCAGGCCGATCTCCGCGGGGCCGAGGCGAGTTCCCGCTTCCAGGACCACTTCGCCCACAGCCACATCCACGCCTATCGGACGCACGTCGTCACCAGCAGACACCCGTGCCCGAATTTCGATCTGGGCCGGGCCGTTGCGCGCCCAGAACTTTTCGGTCTCCTCCACCATCACGACTGCGTCCGCGCCGGGGGGCATAGCCGCACCAGTCGTCACATAGGCTACAGTGCCGGGTGTGACAGTGAAATCTGCCACCCGGCCCGCGGTCACTTCGCCAACCAGCGAATACGTTCCCGGCCCGTCGGCGGCGACAACCGCGTAGCCATCCTTTACAGAGGCGGGGAAGGGGGGCAGAGGCTCGCCTGCCTGAATGTCCACGGCCAAAATCTGCCCCAACGCCTGACGGGCAGGCACGGGGACGGGCGGAAGCGGTGTGGACTGGGCCAGCACCGCGGCCAGCGCATCTTCCACAGAAAGCATAGGATAGGGTGATTCAGCCATCCGCGCCTACTCCTTGCAGATGAATTCGATTTCGTTGCCGTCCGGGTCGTCCACATACATTGTGCGGGAGGCCAGAACCGGGTGTTTGCCGCCCCTGGGCACAAAACCAGCAGCCTCCAACTCAGCTTTCTGGGCGTCGAAACCCGCCGGCGAAAGTTCAAAGGCGATGTGATGCAGTTGCCCGCTGCGGGGCTGGGCCGCGATCTCTGGCGGCATTGGCACCAGCACAATCATTTGGGGAACCCCGGCCGCGCCATCCCCGGCTTTCAAAAAAGCATTGCGCAGGCTGGGCGGCGAGATCAGTTCCAGCCCCAGCAATTCCTGATAAAAGCCCAACGACTTCTCTTTGTCGGCGGTCCAGAGTACAATCTCGGCCAATCCGGTTATGTGGGACATTTTTGCGAACCTTTTCACGGGAGAAGTCGAACTTTCCCGGAAAGTTCGACTTCTGGGTGGCGTGTGCTATCATCCGTCATAGTATACACGATTCCGCGGGAAGAACCTATGCCGACAGTCGGGCCAACTGTGCATCCGAGTTTTTGGATGCAACACCCCAATCTACACCTGCGCCTGCTGGGGCGAGACCCCACAGCCAGCACAGCGATTGCCGCGGCAGCCCGGCGTGGCAGCACTCTGTTTCGAGTCGATTCCCGGATTCAGGGAGATACATCGGTCGATGACTACGCGCAAATTGATCCGTCTCTGCCCTTGGCCAGGGACGATGCGTCCGCAGCCGACCCCCTGCCCAACACCAGTTACGCGGGTTTCTCCCCTGTGCAGCGCCGCCGTTTCGCCAATTGGCTGGCCGCGCCGGAGATGGCCGGACCAGTAGCCTTTCGCCAGATTTATGTGGCCTGGCTGGAGACGGCCCTGCTGGAAGAAGCGGGACGGCCCAGGGCCACCCGCGAACTCAGCGCCCTGCTGGCAGCGGCGGGCTGGCGGGATGACAGTCGGCTGGCCCACGCGGCTCTGCTGGCCGGGTGGCTGGCCCAGGACGCAGAGATGATCAGCCGGGTGATGGCCCTGGGCCGATTATCCCCCAGCCAACTTGCCACAGCCGCGGGTTGGCTGGCCCAGTTGGGAGGAACGCTGGACGCAGAATGTGGGCTGGCCCTGGCCCGGGGCTGGAACCTGCACGTGCCGGGACTGACAGACTTCCACGCGGAGAGCGATAGTCCGTTGCTCGAACTGCGCATCACATCCCTGGCGAATACACTGGGAGCCGATCCCCTGGCCTGGGCTTTGGCCGCGTGCCGGGCAGAGGGCCAGGCAGAGCAGCCCGACAAAAAGACAGGTGTGTGGCAGCCCTGGCCCACGGCCCACCGGGACATCCGCCTGCTGTTGCCCCAGGAAAATCTGCGCCCGGCCCTGGAACCGCGGCTGGTCGATCTCTTTGCTTCCCTGCCCGTCGCGCGGCCAACCGTGCCAGGGCCAACGGACAACGGTTCAGACGCGGGGCAGCCCATTCCCCCGGCAGAATGGGGAATGATTCTGGAATTTGGCAACAGTCGATCCCAGCATTACGATTACGTTGTGCATCTGGCACGAAAACAGCCGGGCTATCGGCTACTGATGGACGAGACCCGACAATTGGTCCATCGGGTCCACTTTCGCAGGCGGCAAATGCGCAATTTCTGGCGTCTGTGGAACTATATGGAAAGCTGGTCGAACGTGCGGGTGTATGTCAACGGGGAAGCAGTGCAGAAAATACACGTCTATCCCTATTCGTCTGTGATGCGCTAGAGAAGAGCGGACGGCAGACGGCTGACCAGCAGGCCGCCATCAGCCTGGCTTACATCCAAATCCGCCAGCTTTCATAAATTTTGTCTGTGTTTATCAGCGTACATCCGTGGCTATTCTCCTATGCGTCGAGAACTGGAAATCTACATTCGCGCCCGCTACCCGCTGCTCTGGATTGTCACCCCGGAGGAGGAGCGGGCGCTGGCCGAAATCGAAAAGCTGGCAGTGAGCCTGCGCCGTCGTCTCTTTCATTGGAGCGTGACCAGCGGCGAGACAAACCCGGCGCTGGGCAGTCGGGGCGAACGGACCCGGCGAGAACCCCAGGCCATTCTCAACGCCATTGCGGAGGAGAAGGAACCGGCCATTTGGGTGCTGCGGGATTTCCACCCCTTTCTCAAAGATATCGCGGTGGTGCGTCGCCTGCGCGAGGTGGCCTTTGCTCTGCAACGCAGCCAGAAAACAATTCTGCTCCTGGGGCCGGTGTTGAAAATTCCTCCGGAACTGGAGAAAGAGATTACTGTCGTCGATTTTGCCCTGCCCTCGGCGGAGGAAATGGGCAAACTGCTGGGGGAGATCGAAACCAGCGCGGGGCAGAATGGGCAGATTACCGTCGAACTGAACCGGCGGGAGCGGGATCAATTGGTGCGGGCCTGCCTGGGATTGACTAGCAACGAGGCGTCCAACGCCATTGCCAAAGCGATTATCGAGGCCAGCGGTCGGTTGGATGGCGGCGCGATTGAGGCAGTCAGCGCTGAGAAGCAGCAGATCATCCGCAAGAGCGGGCTGCTGGAATACTACGCAGGGGGCGACCGGCTGGACGACGTGGGCGGGCTGGCTGTGTTGAAGGAGTGGCTGCGCAAACGGGTGCGGGCCTTCTCCGATTCAGCCCGGGCCTTTGGTCTGCCCGAACCCAAGGGGATTCTGCTGGTGGGTGTGCAGGGCTGCGGCAAATCGCTGGTGGCAAAATCCGTGGCCAACGCCTGGCGGCTGCCCCTGCTGCGCATGGATGTGGGGCGGCTCTTCGATTCGCTGGTGGGTTCCAGCGAGGAAAATCTGCGCAACGCCATCCGCGTGGCCGAATCGGTGGCGCCGGTGGTGCTGTGGGTGGATGAGATCGAGAAGGGCTTTTCCGGCGTGGGCAGCAGCCACGTGAGCGACGCAGGCACGACAGCCCGGGTCTTTGGCAGTTTCATCACCTGGCTGCAAGAGAAGCAGCTTCCCGTCTTTGTCATTGCCACGGCCAACGCTGTCCAGCACCTGCCGCCGGAGCTGGTGCGCAAAGGGCGCTTCGACGAAATTTTCTTTGTGGACCTGCCCGACGCGTCCGAGCGGACGGACATTTGGCGCATCCATCTGCTCAAACGCAACCGCAACCCGGACGACTTCGACCTGAACTCCCTGGCAATGGCCTCGGACGGACTCTCCGGCGCGGAGATCGAACAGGCGATTATCGCCGCGCTCTACGACGCCTTTGACCAGAACCGCCCCCTGGCTATGGATGATTTGCTGAGCGTATTACAGGAGACGATTCCGTTGAGCACAATGATGGAAGAAGAAATCGCGGAACTGCGGGCCTGGGCCAGCCAGCGGGCACGGGGAGCGAGTGGATAGCGTATGGCACAGGAACGCTTTGAATGGCTCGAAATCCCGGATGGGATGGAAGACCAAACCACAAACACAGACAGAACACCCGAAGCCGTGCTGGGCAAGCGCTGTCCCCAGTGCAACTGGCTGGACGAGGAGACCGCGACGGTCTGCTTCCGCTGCGGTCACCGTTTTAATGTGGACCAGCAGATGGCGGCGCGAATTGAGTCTCTGGGCGTCAGCCTGCCCCCGCGCCTGATCGAAACGCCCCAGAACCTGGAGAATTTTTTCCGTATCCACGGCAGAGAGCAGCCACCTGGCCCGCTGGATTTCTATCAACTGCGGCTCCAGGCCGAACAGTTGCGCCTGAGCCAGGGCTTTGATCACCTGATCTGCCTGGAAGACATCGCGGTCGAACACTACGAACACCAGTTGGAGACGGCCCTGCGCGCCCTGCAGGAGATGCGCGGGCGGGCGCTGTTGGCCGACGAAGTGGGGCTGGGCAAGACAATTGAGGCCGGCATTGTGATGAAGGAACTGATCGAGCGGGGGCTGGTGCGCACGATTTTGGTGTTGACACCGGCGTCGCTCACGGAGCAGTGGCGCGAAGAATTGTCGGCCAAATTCCGGGAAGAGTTCACTGTCATCAACAGCCTGGCCCAGTGGAAGGCCGCGGCCAAAGCCGAGAATGGGCGCTGGCTGATGAGCCTGGACCGGGCCAAAATGAAGAAATACAGCCAGGCAATTCTGCAGCGGGAGTTTGACCTGCTGATTGTGGACGAGGCCCACAAACTCAAAAATCGCAGCACACTGGCCTGGAAATTTGTCAATCAGATCCGCAAGCGTTATGTGCTGATGCTGACCGCCACACCTGTGCAGAACGATCTGATGGAACTCTACAGCCTCATCACAATTCTCTCCCCCGGCCAGTTGGGCACGGTGCGGGGTTTTCGCCGCCACTTTCTGGAACAGGCCGACCCCCGCCAGCCCAAGAATGCCACGGCCCTGCGCCGGCTTCTCAGCGATGTGATGATCCGCAACCGGCGCAGTTCGGTGGATGTCACCTTTCCCCGGCGGCGGGCAGCCATCTATCACCTGAGCCTGAGCGAGCAGGAGTGGCAGCTCTACACGGGTGTAACCGATTACATCCGCCGCCGCTTCCGGGACCCGGAGAGCGACAAACATCTGCGCCTGACACTGATTACCCTGCAAAAGGAACTGTGCAGCAGCCCCCAGGCGGTGGCCCACACACTGGCAAAAATGGCGGACGACCGCTCCTACAGCGATCCGGTGCGGGCCGAACTCAACGGTTTTCTGGCCCTGGCCCAGAGCATTGACACAGGCCGCAAGCTCCACGCGGTGCGGGATATATTGGAGAAATTCCCCGGCAAATTCCTTATCTTCACCGAATACCGACAAACCCTGGAAACAATCCTGGCCCGGCTGGCCGAATGGGGGATCAGTGCCGAAGGCTTCCACGGCGGGCTGAACCTCCGCCAGAAGGAGGCGGCCATCGACCGTTTCCGCGCGGGCGATAGTGCTGACGGCGTGCGGGTGCTGGTCAGCACAGAGAGTGGCGCGGAAGGGCGAAATCTGCAATTCTGCCACCAGCTGATCAACTACGACCTGCCCTGGAATCCCATGCGGGTGGAGCAGCGCATTGGCCGTCTGCACCGGTTGGGCCAGGAAAGCGATGTGACAATCTTCAATCTGAGCTGTCACGAAACAATCGAAGCCCACATTGTGGACTTGCTGGCCCGCAAAATCCGAATGTTCGAGATGGTCATCGGCGAGTTGGACCTGATCCTGGGCGGGCTGGAAGGATCAGATTCTTTTGAGGATATGCTGCGCCAGGCTTGGGAGGCCGCGGAGAGCGAAGAGGAGCTGCAGAGGCGGCTGGCAGCAGTGGGCGATCGTCTGGATCAGGCCCGGCGCAAATACGAACAGGTGCGAGAGGCCAACGCCCAGTTGGACCGCATTTTCGACAGTATTGAATAGAGCACTGGCAAGCATTGGAAGCGAGCTTACTTGACAGACGCCGTCTATCCGTCTATAATGCAACCGGTTGCGTTGTTGAAAATAGCGTAACTGGCGAAGAACTAAACCGGTTTTCAAAGGTCCGTTTTAGGATTTTGCCATCGTATACTAGTGGGTCGCGTGTGCGTCCCACCCTCTTAAAACAGGAAGCCACTGAGCATTCGGAAGGAGGCTCCTATGATGTTGGAAGTTTTTGAAGCCCGTGCCATGTACAACGAACGGTTGCGGGACGCGGCATTGGAACGCCAAGCCAGGCAGGTACAGAAATACCAGCCTCAGTCCAATCCGCACCAATTCTCTCACCTGAAAGCGCGTATTGGGGACACCCTGATTTCTCTGGGACAGAGGCTGAAAAGAGAAAAAGATCTGGTCTATGGCTAGACCGGTGTGAGGCACCGGTTTGGCCCTGAATCAGGAGGGCCGCAATAGCCTTGGCAAAGAAGCCCAATGACAGACAATTGAAAAAATAACGGAATAAGTATTATCCAGTTTCTGTGACAGAAACTGCTCAGAGCGCCGGGTGAACTGACCCGGCGCTCTCTTTTGACAGCCGGCGGGGCAAGCATAATATTGGGTAAAAGACCACGGAATCGCGGCATAGACAACTGCTATCCGCACAGTTTATGATGTGGTTGTAAGCAAGGGCATCTGCCGGTGCTGCTGTTTCACCTTTGGAGTAGCTGATCATTTGCATCCCCGGCCCAGCGAAGCTACACTAGAGCCATACCCCAAACCCAGCTATTCGATTACCGGCATTGCCAAAGGAAGCACCCTGTGACTACCCTTCAAGAACGTCTTAAAACCGAAGCCCAGGACCTTCACAACCAGCTTGTGGCGTGGCGTCGGGATTTCCACGCCCACCCCGAATTGGGATTTGAGGAGACACGCACAGCCGGCATTGTGGCCGAACACCTGCACAGCCTGGGACTGGAGGTGAGCACAGGCATTGGCAAGACGGGTGTAGTGGCAATGGTAGAACGGGACGGCGCCAGCCCGGATGATCCGACGGTTCTCCTCCGCTTTGATATGGACGCGCTGCCTATTCACGAGGAAACAGGGCTGCCCTTTGCCTCCCAAACGCCCGGTGTAATGCACGCCTGCGGTCACGACGGCCATACCGCGATCGGGATGGGGGTGGCGCGCCTGCTGGCCGAACACCGGCAACAGTTGCCAGGCCGGGTAAAGCTGGTCTTTCAGCCTGCGGAAGAGGGCGTCGGCGGTGCATCCGCGATGATTGCCGATGGCGTTCTGGAAAATCCGAAGCCTGCTGCCGCCTTTGCCATGCACCTGTGGAGCCGCTTGCCGCTCAATCAGGTTGTCGTCCAGCCAGGGCCGGTGTGGGCGGCCGCCGATAAATTCGATCTGATCGTCCACGGCAGGGGTGGACACGGCGCTACCCCCCACGACACCATCGACACAACACTCGTCGCATCTCAGATTGTGGTGGCCCTGCAAAGTATTGTCGCCCGCAATGTCAATCCCACCGAGACAGCCGTTGTGACGGTCGGTAGTTTTCAGAGCGGTTCTGTGGGCAATGTGATCTCCGAGAAAGCAGTCCTGCAGGGAACCGTGCGCAGCTTCAACGCCGATATCCGCGCTTTGTTGCATCGGCGTATCGACGAAGTCGCGGGGGGCATCTGCCAGGCCTTTGGTGCCACGCATGAATTCAGTGTGCCCGGCGGCTGCCCGGCGGTGGTCAATTCGCCAGAAGGTGCCGCGCTGATGCAACAGGTGGCAGAGGCAGTCGTGGGTTCTGAACAAGTAGCCCAAATTGCGCCGATGATGGTGGGCGAAGACATGGCCGAGTTTCTCAACCGTGCGCCGGGCTGTTTTGTGCTGGTGGGCGCGGCCAGCCCAGAGAAGGGACTATTCAGCCCCCATCACAGCCCCACCTTTGATTTTGACGAGCGGATGTTGTCCACGGGCGTGGCGCTGATGGCCAATGCAGCCTTTGCCTGGTTGAACGAACAGACAGCCTAGGAGCAAGTCATGGAGCAGAGCGGCCAAAAGGGGCAAATTTTGGTTGTCGAAGATGAAAATATTGTGGCGCTGGACATCCGCCAGAGTCTCAACCGGCTGGGCTATGGAGTTCCCACAGTGGCGGCCACGGGCGAAGAAGCGGTGGCCGCTGCCCAACAGTGGCAGCCGGACCTGGTGCTGATGGATATCCGTCTGCGGGGCAAGATGGACGGCATTGAAGCCGCCACCAAAATCCGCCGTGACCAGCGTCTGCCAATCGTCTATCTGACTGCATTTGCCGATGCCCGGACATTGGACCGGGCCAAAATGACCGAACCCTTTGGCTATGTTCTCAAGCCCTTCGAGGATCAGGAACTGCACTCGACCATTGAGATGGCGCTCCATCATCACAAAATGGAACGGCGTCTGCAGGAGAACGAGCGCTGGTTGAACACTATCCTGCGCAGTATCGGGGATGCGGTGATTGCAACCGATGCGGTCGGACGCATCAGTTTTATGAATGCAGTGGCAGAAAAACTGACGGGTTGCCTGTCTGAGGAGAGCAGCGGGATGCTCTTCGAGCACGTATTGCAGATTTTTGGGCACACAGCCGGGCGGATACAGCCGGTGCATGTGGTGCAGCCCCAATCGGACATCGAGAGTGTGCGCTCCTGCGAGGACTGTACGCTGGTCCTGCCGGACAAAAGTAGTGTGCCCATTGATTGCACGATTGCCCCGCTGCTGGAAGACGGGCGGCTGGTTGGGTCTGTGGTGGTCTTCCGGGATATCAGCCGGCGCAAGCGTGTGGAGAGCGAACTGCGCGCGTCAGAGCAGCGCTATCGGGATCTCTTCGAGCAGGCCCAGACAGCGCTGCTCACTTCTGAACTGCACAATCAGATCAACCGTTCGCTGATGGCATCCGTCAATGTCCACGATGTATTGCAAGCGATTGTGGACGGAGTTGGACAGGTAATCACGGCCAGCCACGTCTTTTTGCATATTACGGAGCGGGAAAATGGCGGGCTGCACCCAGGCGTACACAACCACAGTGGCCAGGACCGCAACAGTGCTGATTACATTGACCCGGACATATATTGGCCCCAATTGGTGGAAATGGTTATCCAGGAAAAACGACCCATCCACCTGCGTCGGCCCTCCTCTCAACCGCTTGAAAACGCACACCGGCCCCTGGGCGAAGGCTATTTGGGGCTTTCAGCAGGCAACCCATTTCTGGAACACCCCCAGGGCCATAATTTCGCGGCGGTTGCGACTGTTCCCCTGGTCTATCGGGGCAAAGTTCTGGGCGCAATGACCGCCATCGGCCTGCGCAGTGATCCGCCTGTTACCGAGCGCGAGATGGAACTGATGATGGTGATTGCCAATCAGGCAACGGTGGCAATTGAAAATGCCCGTCTCTTTGAAGAGACGGAGCGGCGTACAGATGAGTTGATACGGTCCAATGCGGAATTGGAAGAATTTGCCTACGTCGCCTCCCACGATATGCAGGAACCCCTGCGTATGATCCGGGGGTACGCGCGGCTGCTGGCCCACCGCTATGGCGGTGACAGCGCGGACACAGATGATTTTCTGCACTACATTCTCGATGGGGTGGACCGGATGGATATCCTCATTCGGGATTTGCTGCTCTACTCCCAAGTGGGGCAGAATCGCTCTCACAACGACCTGATCGATATTGAGCAGGTCCTGGACACCACAATGGCAAATCTGCTGCCGGCCATTCTGGAAAGCGCCGCGGTCATCACCCGCGATCCGCTGCCGGCCCTGGCGGTGGATGGAACCCAAATGGGACAATTGTTCCAAAATTTGCTGAGCAATGCCATCCGGTTCCGTGGCAACACCCCCGCCAAAATCCACATCACAGCCGTAAGTGAAGGTGACTGTTACCGCTTCAGCATAGCCGACAACGGCATCGGGATTGCTCCGGAGAAAGCAGGGGAGATTTTTGCCCCTTTTCGACGGCTGCACGCCCGTTCCGAATACCCCGGCAATGGGATTGGCCTGGCCATCTGCAAAAAGATTGTAGAGGCGCACGGCGGCACAATCTGGCTTGAATCCCAGGAAGGGGTGGGCAGCACCTTCCATTTTACCCTGTGTACCCCTGACAATATGGGGAAGAGCCAATAGACAATGAATTTCCAGCCAAAGCATCAACAGGCAATACGACTGCTGCTGATCGAAGACAACCCCGGCGATCAACGGCTGCTGCACGAGCATCTTCAGGCAGTGAAAAACTATCGTTTCTCCATCGCCAGTGCCGGCAGTTTGGACGAAGCGCTTGGCCTGCTCGATCAGAACCCATTCGACTTGATCCTGCTCGATCTCACACTGCCCGACAGCCAGGGCATCGCCACGCTGACCAAAGTGATGAGCCGGGAACACCCTTTGCCAGTAGTCGTCCTCACAGGCATCAGCAACGAGACTACCGCCATGGAGGCTGTGCGCGTGGGCGCGCAGGACTATCTGGTGAAGAGTCAGGTAACCCGGCAAGCCCTGCTCAAATCCATTCTGTATGCGCTGGAACGCTTTCAGGCGATGGAGGCCCTGCGCGAGAGCGAAGAGCGCTATGCCCTGGCCGCGCTGGCCGCCAGTGATGGCCTGTGGGATTGGGACCTGCGCCAGGACAACATCTTCTACTCGTCCCGCTGGTGTCTGATGATCGGACACGGCGAGGCCGAGATCAGCGCTTCGCCCCGGGAGTGGCTCGACCGGGTACACCCGGACGATCTCCCCCTGCTCGAACAGGCCATCCAGCATCATCTGCACGGAAACAACCACCACTTCGAGATCGAATATCGCATGCGCCACCGCAACGGCAACTATCACTGGATGCTAAGCCGGGGCGCGGCGCTGTTTGACCGCCAGAACAAACCCTATCGCATGGCAGGCTCCCAGTCGGACATCACGGCGGCCAAGCAGACAGAGCAACGGCTGATCTACGAGGTGCAGCACGACCCGCTGACCCGGCTGCCCAATCGGGTCCTCTTTCGCCAGCGCCTGCAGGAAGCCCTTAGCCGCTTCAAAATGGGGAAGCTGGCCGGTTTTGCCGTTCTTTTCATCGATCTCGACCGCTTCAAAACCGTCAATGACAGCCTGGGCCACATGGCCGGTGACCAATTGTTGAACGCGATTGCCCGGCGACTGGAAAACTGTGTGTCACCGGATACAACGATTGCGCGTCTGGGCGGCGATGAGTTTGCAGTTCTGCTCGATTCTATCTCGGTTCCAGCCGACGCCTTGCGGGTTGCCAAGCGCATGCTGAGCGCGCTGGAGCATCCGTTTCATATCCAAAGCCATGACATTTTCACCAGTGGCTGCATCGGCATCGCACTGAGCAATGAACTGTATACAGACCCGGAGGAACTGCTGCGGGATGCGGATACGGCTATGTATCGGGCCAAAGCCGCGGGGATGGGCCAATACCAGGTTTTTGACAGCGCGATGCATACCCGCGCGGTGGCGTTGTTGCGGCTGGAAACAGATCTGCGCCGGGCGATCGAACGCCAGGAATTCAGCATCCATTACCAGCCCATTGTTTCTTTTCACACGGGGCGGCTGGCTGGGTTCGAAGCGCTCGTGCGCTGGAATCACCCGGAGCGGGGGCTGCTCTTTCCATCTGATTTTTTGGCTGTGGCCGATGAGACGGGCTTGCTGGCGACGATTGACCGCTGGATGATCCGCACCGGAACCCGGCAACTCAAACGCTGGCAGGAAGAGTATCCCAACAACTATTCGCTCTTTCTCAGCCTGAATCTCTCTGATCGGCTGATCAACCAGCAGGACTTGCCCGCGCTTATGGAAGAGGTAATAGCGGATTCAGGTGTAGACCCGCGCACGCTCAAGCTGGAGATCACCGAAACTGTCATCAACACAGAGATCAATCACCTGCGCAAGACACTGGCCCGGCTGCGGGATATGCAGATCCAACTCTGCCTGGATGACTTTGGCACGGGCTATTCTTCCCTCGGCTCTCTCCAG
>JAHBVF010000003.1 GCA_019637685.1 Caldilineaceae bacterium
GCGCAACCGAAGAAGCGATGTATTGACCTGTATTGCTGAAGGAAAGGGTATAGGTGATAGCGTCACCCGGTACAGCCACTACTGGCTCCACCGTTTTGGCGATGGCGACATCCGGGCGCAGCGTATCGAGGCTCAGACTCTCCAGTCGGGGTGTAAGAACTGAGGAGAGCGAGGTAAGTTGCGCCCGCCAGCGCAGGTCTGTGCCCACGGTGGGGAAAATGAAATTGACATCAGGATGCACCCGAAACCAGCGGCTGCCGCCGTCGTTGCTGAGCCAATAGTCGATGGCTGTATTGTCGGGTACGACAGCCGTCGAGGTCAAGGTGACATTCGTAATTGGGCTGCTCTCGCTGTCCACGCGCAGAGAACCGGCCCAGCCCCGGCTGGTATCGTAGATATGTCGGCGGTAGAGCCGGTTGGTCTGGCTGTAGTCTCCGGCCACCAGGTCCAGGTCGCCGTCGCTGTCCACATCGCCTAAAACGACACCATTGGTAGTATGGGCGTCACTGGTGATGTCGCTGCCGGACACCCCATCAAAGGGATCGGGCGTGCCGTTGTTCAGGTAGAGCCGGTTGGTTTGGTTGTTATTCCCGGCGATGAGGTCCAAGTCGCCGTCGTTGTCCACATCCCCCAGGACCACGGATCGCGTATAGTGGCTGTCGCTGGTGATGTCGCTGCCGGCGACACTATTGAAGGGGTCGGACGTACCGTTGTTCAGATAGAGCTGGTTGGGCTGGTTCCAATTCCCGACCACTAAATCCAAATCGCCGTCCCCATCCACATCGCCCAGGGCCACGGAGAACGTACGGTGGCTGTCGCTGGTGATGTCGCTGCCAGACACCCCGTCCCAGGGGTCAGCCGTGCCGTTGTTCAGGTAGAGTCGGTTGATCTCGTCGTAGTTTCCGGCGATAAGGTCCAGGTCGCCATCCCCATCCACATCCCCCAGGGCCACGGAAAGCGTAAAATCGCTGTCGCTGGTGATGTCGCTGCCGGTGACACTGTTGAAGGGGGCGGCCGTGCCGTCATTCAGATAGAGTCGGTTGGTCTGGTTGCCGTTTCCAACCACCAAGTCCAGGTCGCCGTCGCCGTCCACATCGCTCAGGGCCACGGAATACGTAAAATGGCTGTCGCTGGTGATGTTGCTGCCGGCGACACTGTTGAAGGGGTCAGCCGTACCGTTGTTCAGATAGAGGCGGTTGGGCTGATTTTCATTGCCGACCACCAGGTCCAGATCACCGTCGCCGTCCACATCACCCAGGGCCACGGCGGTCGTACTGTGGCTGTCGCTGGTGATGTCGCTGCCAGACACCCCGTCCCAGGGGTCAGCCGTGCCGTTGTTCAGGTAGAGCCGGTTGCGCTGGCCGTAGTTTCCGGCGATGAGGTCCAGATCGCCGTCACCGTCCACATCCCCCAGGGCCACAGCGAACGTTTCGCGGCTGTCGACGGTGATGTCGCTGCCGGCGACACCGATGAAGGGGTCGGCCGCGCCGCCGTTCAGGTAGAGATGGCTGGGGCCGTCGTCCCCGGCGGCCAGGTCCAGGTCGCCGTCGTTGTCCACATCCCCCAAGGCCACGGAGCGCGTATTGTGGCTATTGCTGGTGATGTCCGTGCCAGATACGCCGTTCCAGGGGGCGGCCGTGCCGTTGTTCAGATAGAGGCGATTGCGCTGGCCGAAGTTCCCGGCGATGAGGTCCAGATCGCCGTCGCCGTCCACATCCCCCAGGGCCACAGCGAACGTTTCGTGGCTGTCACTGGTGATGTCGCTGCCGGTCACGCCGTTCCAGGGGTCGGCCGTGCCGTTGTTCAGGTAGAGCCGGTTGGTTTGGTTGCTGTTCCCGACGATGAGGTCCAGGTCGCCGTCGCCGTCCACATCCCCCAGGGCCACGGCGAACGTATAATGGCTGTCGGTGCTGATGTCGCTGCTTGTCACGCCGTCCCAGGGGTCTGCTGTGCCGTTGTTCAGATAGAGCCGGTTGGGCAGGCTGATGTTTCCGACGACGAGGTCCAGGTCGCCGTCGCCGTCCACATCCCCCAGGGCCACGGAGCCCGGTTGATTGCTGTCGGTGCTGATGTCGCTGCCTGTCACGCCGTTCCAGGGGTCGGCCCTGCTATCGTTCAGGTAGAGCCGGTTGGTCTGGAAGGCGTTTCCGGCCACCAGGTCCAGGTCACCGTCGCTGTCCACATCGCCCAGGGCCATGGAGTACGTATCGTGGCTGTCGCTGGTGATATTCGTGCCCGACACCCCGTTCCAAGGGTCGGGCGTGCCGTTGTTCAGGTAGAGCCGGTTGGGCTGGCCGAGGTTCCCGGCGATGAGGTCCAGGTCGCCGTCGTTGTCCACATCCCCCAGGGCCACAGCGAACGTTTCGTGGCTGTCGGCGGTGATGTTGCTGCCTGTCACCCCAGCAAAGGGGGTGGCCGTGCCGTCGTTCAGGTAAAGCCGATTGGGCTGGTGGATGTTTCCGGCCACCAGATCCAGGTCGCCGTCCCCGTCCACATCGCCAAGAGCCACGGACCGCGTACTGTGGCTGTCGACGGTGATGTTGCTGCCGGAGACCCCGTTCCAGGGGTCGGCCGTGCCGTTGTTCAGATAGAGTCGGTTGGTCTGGGAAAAGTTCCCGACCACCAGGTCCAGGTCGCCGTCGCCGTCCACATCGCCAAGAGCCACGGACCGCGTACTGTGGCTGTCGGTGCTGATGTCGCTGCCGGTGACACTGTTGAAGGGGGCGGCCGTGCCGTCATTCAGATAGAGTCGGTTGGTCTGGCTGCCGTTTCCGACCACCAGGTCCAGGTCGCCGTCGCCGTCCACATCCCCCAGGGCCACGGAGCGCGTATCGTGGCTGTCACTGGTGATGTCCATACCGGTCACGCCGTTCCAGGGGTCGGCCGTGCCGTTGTTCAGGTAGAGCCGGTTGGGCTGGTTCCAATCCCCGGCCACCAAATCCAAATCGCCGTCCCCATCCACATCGCCCAGGGTCACGGCGAACGTTCCGTGGCTGTCGCTGGTGATGTCGCTGCCGGAGACCCCGTTCCAGGGGTCAGTCGTGCCGTTGTTCAGATAGAGTCGGTTGGTCTGGGAAAAGTTCCCGACCACCAGGTCCAGGTCGCCGTCCCCGTCCACATCCCCCAGGGCCACGGAATCCGTACTGTGGCTGTCGGTGCTGATGTCGTTGCCGCTTAGCCCACTGGCAAAGGCCCCGTACTGCCGGTGTCGCCAGGCCAGAACCAGGGCCTGCTCTTTGGTGGACCAGTTGGCATTGGTCAACGCCGGGTCCTGCGAGGCCGTGTCAACGAAATCTTCACTGAAGGGCAGGCCCGCCAGGGCAGACCAGACCACCCGACCGCTGCCATCCATCGCCCAGAAGCCGCAGAGCAGGAGCAAAATGACGAGAAGCCCTGTACGGATGCGGCCCAGACGAGATTTCGCATACATAGACCGACTCCTTTGCATAGGGCTAGGGGTGGTAGGCCGGGAGTCAATGGGTGGGCAAGTCGGGCGGCGGTACATAAAGCGTCCTCCAATTTCGATAGACGTGGGCTTTTCGTGCTTGGCCAGCCCGGGTTTTCGCTCCAACGATCTGGAAAGGGTGCCTATTCAGGCTTTGGGTGCGACGCACTCGTCACCCAATTTTTTGCACAGCAATACTTTTCTGGCGAGTGCGTCACACCTGAGCAGCTACTGGAAAGGTATCTATTGTCCGCAGGCAAAATTGCGAACCCATCCTGGCGAAAAATAACAGTCGTCGTCGATGAAAATTCTCCTTCACCTTTACTTCTCTACCACTTATGGCGCTGGAACAGAGACCGGCGTCAATTCGGTGACGTAACGATACTCACCTGCTTCTACCGCCAGGATCGTAACGGATTTGGTAGGAATCGGACTGCCGGGGGCGAATGAGATGCGCCCAGTAACGCCTTCAAATGCTTCCAAGGCAGCCAGCGCATCGCGTACCGCTTCCGGATCGGCGCTGCCTGCTTGCGCCAATGCCGCTATCACAAGATTGACGGCATCATAGCCCAGTGCTGAAAACGCATCGGGTTGTGCATCAGGGTAGGCAGCCAAATACCGTTCACGAAACGCCTGAACAGTGGGGTTGAGATTGTCCGCGCCCAAATAGGCGTGTGTCGTGAAGTAGACATCCTCGATATCAGAATACTGCTGCCACAACGCGCCGGAATCGAAGCCGTCGCCACCCAGGATCGGTGCGGTGAATCCACCGGCACGCAAAAGACGCGCCGCTTCGGGGGCGTCCTGCGGGCCGGCAGCCACAAAGATCACGTCGGCTTCGGTCAGATTGTCCACTGCCCGCGCTAGCCCCACCAGATCCCCGCTGTTGTAATCCTGGACTGAAGAGATTTCTCCGCCCAACGCAACGAACCGCTCTGCGAAATAGCGCTGCAATCCTTGGGTGTAGCGCATGTCCGCGTCGTACAGGATCGCAACCGTACGCGCCGACAGTTCATCGTACGCCCACTCAGACGCAGCGGCAGCCTGCACATTGTCCCCAAAACAGGCCAGGAAGAGATAGTCCGGCACCTGTGCCACCAATTCGGGCGTAGTAGCACCCGATGTCACGAAGATACGCCGCGCTACCGCCGCCACTGGCGCCGCGCCCAAGACCATATCGCTGTCGGACAACCCCAGAAATGCCACCACATCTGGATGCTCAGCGAGGATATTTGCTGTCTTGGCCGCCAGCACAGCCGGATCGCTCCCCCCGTCTTCGACGACCAGTTGCACAGGACGGCCCAACACACCACCTCGCCTGTTCGCCTCGTCTACGGCAAGCTGCGCCCCTTGGGCAGAGGGCGTATCCAATTCAGATTGCGCACCGGTCAGGTTGTAGAGCGCGGCCAAGACAATTGGTTTGCTGGCAACGGCCGGCTCACTGCTGTCCATGGGAACAACAGAGCGGCCATCGACAATTTCCTCGGCTTTGGTTGCAATCTGAGCTGCCAGTTCGTCTGGAATGCCGCCATCCACCGCCCGATTGAGCGGCGTCAAATAAGCGCCGCCGACGGCCAGAGAACTGAAGTCGACCAGATTTTGCCCTGCGTATCTGCCGTTCCGCACCTGTTCGATGACGTAGTTGAGCGCAGGCCGCATGTCCCAAATGATACTGGCGACGACGGTCGATGGCGCGCCCTCGCTTTGATCGGCGTAGTTGCCGATGGCGTAGACGCCGGCCGCTGCCGCAACATCGATCACACCGGCGCGCTCGCCAAAGATGACGTCGGCCCCAGCCGCAATCTGCACTTGTGCCGCCGCGCCCGCCGCCGCTGGATCGTACCAGGTGTTGATGAAGTCGGTGCGTACATCCACCTGCGGGTTGACTGCTTCAGCACCGGCGACAAAGGCGTTGATGGTACGATTGACGGAACCTTCGGGATACCCGGCGACGATGCCCACCCGATTGGATTGGGTGAGTCCGCCGGCCAGCATACCAGCGAGGTAGGCCGGTTCCTGGAGCCAACTATCGAAGGTCGAGAGGTTAGGTGTCCTGGGTTTCTCGTCGGAGCCAAACACAAAAGCAACGTCGGGGTTCTCCTGCGCTATGGCTGTGACGATGTCTTCATTGCCAAAAGCATCGCCGACAACAAGCGCGGGCGAAAGCTCTTTGATGGCTGTGCGCAGGACCAGACCAATGTCACCAGCAAAGCCGATCTGATCGACATAGCTGTATTGAATGTCGCCCGCGGCTTCTGCCGCCAACAACGCCAGATGGACGGCCTGGTTCCAGGGTTCGGCGACGGATGTGCCGTAAGCGCCGAAAACGACCAGCGGTTCCACGTCGTCGTCGGCCTGCTCTGTTCCAGCCGGATTTTCTGACAGCAGGTCAACCTGGATGGTATCGATGTCGTCGGTGTTCACTGTCACCGCGTCGGCGACGCAATCGAGCACATGACCGCCCACCTGGCGATCGTCGCTGATAAAGTGGAAGTGATAGCCGGCCGCGTTGGTTCCGGCCAGATAAGCAGGCAGACGAAAGCCGACCAAAGCGCCGCTGATATTCTGTTGTTCAAAGACAACCTGCCCGACCAATGCCTCCGCCAGAGGAGGATATGGCGGCTCCTGCGCGTGGACGCTGCGTACCGTCAACGAGGGAAAACTTCCTTCTATGCGAAACGCATAAGGACGATCCATCCGTGGGAAGCGGGCATCCAGGTAGTCGTGTAACTGGGGGCAGGTGAAGGTTGCATGCAATGCTGTTGTCTCATCCGCATTGAAGAAGGTGACCGCGGCAAAGGGCGTGATTGTGGCGTCGTCAACCACATGCACAGCCCCCTGGCTGTCGACGCGATAGGCTGTGCCTTTCCACATCACCATTTCGCCGTCGAGGGCCTCGAAGGTGCCCAACCCCAAATCGCCGTGTTGTTTTAGCTCGCCGATGGACATTTCACCGGTGTAAACGCCGGATTCGAGCGCACTCAACGTGGACGTCTGAAAAAGCGTGTGGGAATCTGTCACCGGTATCGGCGTGTGAGGTGCGCAACCTGCCATCAGAGAGATTCGGTCGACGGGAGACGCCGTCTCCAACCAGCGGACGACAAATTGATTGTCATAGAGCGCGTCAAGATCGACCGGCGTATCGGCTGAGATAGTGCCGAAGACCTCGTGTAAATCCCGAAAACGATCCAGTCCTGCTCGCTCGACACAACCGGCCGCGCGGTTGAAAGCAGGCAGCGTTGCAACCAGCGCCTCCGTGTACGCGGCTGCATCGTCACCGATTGCCTCCGCCGGCAACGACGCAATAATCTCCTGGGCAGAATGGGTCGTGACAAAGTGTTGGGCCTTCGCCAGCACGTTGACCACACGCTGCACAACATGGGGCCGCTCTGTAAGGACATTTTCACGTGTTAGCAGCCCGGTAAAGGGCAGTCCGCCGCCCAGGAACGCTTGCGCTGCCGCCGGTTGGCAGAGATCCATCAGAACCGTTGCCTCGCCTGCATTGACCAAACGAGTGGTGTAGGGTGCTGCGCCCATAGCGGCGTCGATGTCACCGGCAAGTAAGGCATCGGGCATATCTGCCACGCCCACTTCAACCGCCGTAAAGTCGTCTGCGGCCACACCGGCCTTGGCAGCCACAAAGACAGTCAATGTGTGGGTGGCTGAGCCAAAGCGGGTGACACCCACAGTACGTCCTGCCAGATCAGCCGGGGACCGAATTGTGTCGGCCAGGTCGCTGCGCACGACAAGGGTGACGCAGGGATAATCCAAGAAATTCATGACCATCGGCAGATTGTATCCTTCGATTTGCGCCTCCAATACATGATCCATTGCATTGCCTGAGAAGTCCGCCGCGCCACTCTTGAGCGCTGCAGCCGCATCGCTACCTCCCTCAAAGTATTGGATTTCTACGGCTAGCCCTTCTTCAGCAAAGTATCCAAGCGCCTGCGCCAGATCAAAGTTGAGATAGACGGGCACATGCGGCGCGCCGACGGCTATGGTAACTGGAATGGGCGCAGCCGTATCCGTTACGTCGCGACGGATAGAGCTTTCCATATTCATTTCACTGGGAACTGGAAGGGCGCAGGCGGCCAGGCAGCAGATGGACAAGAACGCAATCACAATAGTTCGCATCGTTATGTCTCCTTGTTCTATAGAGTTTCAAACAATCAGTGGGCATCCCTTCCCTAGCTGGTCATCGCGTCAAGTGCAATATTGTCGTTTTCTACGGCCCAATGTCTTGTCGATCTTGTTGGAAAGGCATATCGATCTCTTTATGTCATTGCCATTTTTCGGAGACATAGGCACTGTGTCCAATGCTGCAAGAGAAGGATGCGGGAGTGGTTGGGAGCATCTCTCGCATCCTTCTCTTGTCCAAGGTCTGTCAGCGAGAGACGAGGGGTATCCAGAAGGTGTGGTCGGGTTGTGAATGTGGGGTGGGTGTGCTGCGTGCCGGCAACGCGGACATCGCCACCTGCGTCTGCACGCCCATCGCCTGCACCGCAGACATGTCCAGCGCAGCCGTAGACACCACAGGACCGGCGATGTTGTTGTAGGTCCCCCCATCGCGTTCGTGGTCCTCCCGAACATTGCCATACGTCGTCTCTATGTTGGCAGAATCCACCTGCACCAGGAAGGACGTACCCGCGGGCAGAGTCTCTGCTATCTGGCTGAATCTGGGCCAGAAGAGAGCATCCCCCGGCGTCAGCACCAGTTCCCCGCCGGGCGCCAGCGGCAGAACATTCCCGTCCACGCCCCAGACCGCGCCCTGGTTCGCCATGAGCGGCCACACCTGGTTGACGCCCGTGGGCTGGGTGTGGGGGTTGATATACAGATCCACCCAGAAGCCATCTACAATGGGCTGTTCCCCCACATTGCGAACGGTGACAACCACCCCCCCTTCCGTCTGGATGGAGGCCACCAGGTCAACCGCGGGCGTCGCCGCCGCTGTGGTCACCTGCCGCTGCAGCCTGGGCAGAAAGAGCGTGGTGGGTCCGCTGGGGGCAATGCGGGTGAGCGGAATGTTGTTGTTGAAGATGAATGGCTCGCCCTGGGCCACGTTGAACTGCAAGTAGTAGGGATTCCCCGTACAGGAGCCGTCGGCCAGCGCCCTTGTGCTGGATACTTCCGAAGAACCCAGGATGTCGGCGGTTGTGCCCGTGGGGGTCACCGCCCCCGCTTGTGCCGGGCAGTCCGGGCTGACCACGTAGCCCGCCGGCGGCGTAACCGTCATGGCGTAGAGTCCAGGAGTGCCGTCGGTGGTCCAATCGTAGTAGCCGGTGTCGCCGTTGGGGTCGATACTGACTTCGCCCGGCCCGGCCACGGTGATGCTGCCGCCCGCCAGGATGCGTCCTGTGCCCAGTTCATACAGATGACCGTCCGGGTCGTAGTCGTGGGCGTCGAGGATGCCGTCGTTGTCGCGGTCGCCCTCCCCTTCCACAGTGTCGGGGATGCCATCGCCGTCGGTGTCTTCGGGGGCAAGGGTTGTACACTGCCCCCAGATGTCACAGGCAGCCACGTAGAGTCCAGGCCCCGGCGTGAAGAGTTCCTCGGCGGTGGTGAAACCGACCAGCTTCTCGGTGTCGCTGAAGATGGCTCTGTACCACTCTGCATCCTTGTAGTGGCTGGAGCGGTTGGTGGCGTCCACCGGGCAGGCCCAGCCATCTTCGCTGAGATTGAGGTCGGCGGCCGCACAGGCGATGGCGACGCTGTGCCTGTCCGTACTGAGGGTGTAGCTCAGGGCCACTCGCGGGGCCAGGGTGTCGATTTCGCCTGTCCACACCGCGTGGCTCACGCCCTCGCGCTGGAAGGGAACAGGACCATCCGAGACGAGCAGATCGATTTTGTAGGGTCCTTCGAGACCTTCGGGCACAGTGTGGGACCAGGGCCGCAGCACATCGTCGTTGCCGAGAACATCGCCCCCATCGCCATTGTAAATGGGCGAAGCGCTGTACCAGGGCGACTGGCTCAGATAGCCAATTTCTGTGGCGCTGAGGGCCCGGTCGAAGACGGCCACCTCGTCGATGAGGCCGTAGAAGAAGCTGGTGAAGTTCTTGTTCGCCCCCACCAGCATGGCACCGTCGGCAGCTTCCAACGCGCGCGTGGCGCTGACGGGGACGCCGTCGAGGTAGAGCGTGAGTGTCTGCATCGCGTGGGCATAGGTCAGGGCCGCGTGATGCCACTGGGTGTCGGCCACTTTGGTGGGATGTTCCAGCGTGGTGTTGCCCAGGAAACTGTGCAACATACCGCTGCTGGTGAGCAGCAGCCAGCTACGCCCCACGCCGCTGCCGTCGGCCTGTTGCAGGATGTATCCCCCCTCCTGGCTGAAGACTTTGAACCAGACCGAAGCGCTGAAGTCGCTGCTGGCCGGGTCGAGCACTGTAGGCGTGCTCAGATAATCGTCCACACCGTCAAAATCGAGATGGGAGCCGGTTTCGATGGCCTGGAGTCCGTCGTTCTGCTCGGCGATGGGACACTGTTCCTCGCTGCAGGTGGCGTTGCGGCCATAGACCGAGAGGTCCTCAAAGCTGTCGCTGCCGAAAGAGTCGTCCAAGGGCAGGTAGAGGGCGAGACCGTCCGGGTCGAGATAGGGCCAGACCACACCGCTGGCGTGGCGGTAACGCACCTTGACCTGGCTGGTATTGTTGGGCACAGGATTGGCTACGTCGTAGATGGCTTCCTGGCTCAGATTGGTGCTGTAGAGGGCCAACTCGTCGATAACACCTGCAAAAGCTTCTTCTGTTGCGCCGCCGACAGCCGTGGCCGAGCCTAGGCGAATGGCGTCGTCGAAGTTGAGGATGGGGTCGGCATCACCACTCACTGTCTCCAGCAGGTTGCCGTCCACATAGAAGGTGACGTCGTTGGTAGAAGCATCGAAGTTGGCGGCAACGTGATGCCACACGCCCGCGGCGAGGCCGGTGGGCTGGGTGCTGACGTAGTCTTTGACGCCGTAGGTTGTGAGCATGAGACGGTCGCCATCCAGGCCGAAGCCGATGCCGCCATTGCTCAGTGTGCGCTCGGTGGCCAGGATGTGTTGCTTGCCGCCGATGGCGCTGGGGTTAATCCAGGCCACAAGGGTGAAGCTGCCGTTGAGACCAGCCACCTCGGCCGCGCTGATACCCGCCTGGTCGCCGATGGTCAGGAAGTCGCCGCCGTCGAAGGAGAGGGCGCTGTCGTTCTGGCCTGCTGCACCTGCTGTGGGGCAGGTTGCGCCGTCACAGGTAGCGTTGAGATGGTTGGTGCTGCCGTCGTAGAAGAGGGTGGAACCAGCGGCTTCCTCAAAGTGGAAGTGGAGCTTGCGCCCGGTCTGCGGGTAGGGGATGTCGCTGGCCAGACCGCCGATGACGGCCTCTGTGCCGGTGATGACGTTGGCGTTGATGAGCATATCGCCATAGCCGGGCAGACCGTCGAGCCAGACGGTGTCGCTGCCGTAGCCCTCGTTGCCCGCCACATCCTTGGCCGTGGCCTCGAAGGTGTACAGTCCGTAGGGCGCCACGTCCATCTGCCGACTGGTAGCCCACTGGGAGGTGTCCAGGAAGTCCACCACTTGTGGCCCACTGACGATGGCACCCTTGTGGTCCCGCAGGCTGGCCCGCACAGAATCTGTTGCCACGCCACTCTGCACCGCGCCCTGGTTGTCGGTGGCGACGCCAAAGAGGCTGATGCTGCCCCGGACGACGGTGATGACGTCGTCGGCCATGTTCACACCAGGACCGGGCTGCGGCGCGGTAGCGTCAACCTGCACAGTCTGGGCGGCTCGGACCTGACCGCTGGTGGTGCTCAGCCCCACGGCGTCGGTGGCCCGCACCTGTACGGTGTGGCTGCCTTCGCTCAGATTCTGGGTGGCCGAGGCCGGGATGAGATAGGCGTTGGTGTCCACGGCAGCATTCACAAACGGACCGCCGTCGATGCTGTACTGCACGGATGCTATACCCGAAGCCACGCCGTTGACCACCGGGTCCGTTGTGTCGATGAAGAGCACTTGCCCCGGCTCGATGAAGGCCGCGTTCAGCGCCACCGCGACGGCAGGGGCATCGGCATCCACAAGAATGGTGTGCTGCTCTTTGTCGTCGTACCAGGCCGACTGGTAGTTGTAGAGCGCGGCCACCTGTTCGGCGCTGCGTGCGCCTTCTTCGATGGTGATTTCGTCCAGGTTGCCAGCGAAACCCGCGTAGCGTTGGATGGCGTCGCCAATCTGCACTGGCTGGTCGTTGTGGCAGGGGGATGTGACATTGAGTACCGAACTGTCGAGACTACCGTTGATGTAGACCCGCGCCTGGGCACCGTCGTAGGTCATGACCACGTGGTTCCACTGGTTCTGGAGCAAAGCACCAACGCTGTTCTGGCCGACCCCGTTGGCGCAGTTGCTGGCCATGCCGTAGGTGAGGCGCAGGTTGTCGGGGTGGAGGAAGAGGCCGTAGTTGCGGTCGTCTTTGGACGATTCTTTGGTCAGGATGGCCTGATAGTCGCTGCGGGTCTGGGTGGGTTTGGCCCACAGGGCAATGGTGAAGGTGTCCAGGTCGAGAAGGTCGTTGTCGGCCACTTCCATGCGGTCGTCCACGCCGTCAAAGGTGGCCGATTCGCGCAGGGCGCCCTTGTCCCCTGCGCCGGGACAGGTCTCCGCGGCCAGATCGCAGGTGGCGTCGGCGGTGGCCGGTGCATCGTTGACAAAGCGGGTGGTCTCCAGGTCCTCGTCCAGGTGCAGGTTGAGCAGGGGCGCTTCGTTCATAAACGCCTGGATGTTGCCAGCGCCGGCCGCAAAGCGCAGGATGCGCAGGTCATCGATGAGGCCGTCGAAGGCTTCGCCGACACTGCCGTCCTGGGCGATGAGCGCGCCGATGGTGTAGGCGTCGTCGGTGTTGGCGGTCGGGGCCGCACTGCCCGTCACTTTGCCCACCAGCTCGCCGTTGACGTAGAAAGTAGCGTCGTGGTTGCTGTCGAAGCTGACGGCCACGTGGGTCCACTCGCCCGCCGGGACGGCCGCGGCACTGATGTAATCTTTGATGCCAAAGGTGGTGAAGGCAAGCTCCCCTGCGCGCAGGCCAAAGCCAACACCGTTGGCACTGTTGGCCTTGCCCGCGCCGATGATGCGCTGCCAGTGTGTGGAGACGGTGTCTGGTTTGACCCAGGCCATAAGGGTGAAGCTGCCGTCAAAGCCCAGGGCGGTGTCGGTGGCGACCAGGGTCAGATAGTCGACCACGTCGTCGTTGTTGTCGCCGTCGGCGACCAGACCCAGGCCGTCGTCGAAGCGCAGGGCCTGGTTCCAGCGACCAGGGATGCCGCTGTCCGGGCAGGCTGCGCCGCCGCAACCGGCCTCGAAATAGTTGCCCGAACTGTCGACAAAGAGTGTTTCGCCGGGGGCCTCGTCAAAGTCCATCTGCAGGGCGAAGGTCTCGGTGTTGTAGAGCCGCGCCGCGCCCTGGGGCGAGAGCGCATAGTCGAAGAGGCTCAGGCTGCGCAGAGTCCCCGCAAAGAATTGGTTGGAGAGCGACCAGTCCAGGGTCCCTTCGTCACAGTTGAAGCACTCGCTGAATGGGCTTTCGGTGCTGCCCAATACGCTCACGTTGGACAGACCGCTGCGGTAGACCAGTTCGTCGTCACCGGCCGCTGTGCTGTAGTTACAATTGGATGTGGAACTGTCATCCTCCTGAAAACGGAACCAGTGGTCGCTGTCGTCCACAATGCGTTTGGCGATGTTGAGCACGTCTGTGCGCGGGTGGGATGTGTCGACTTCGGTCACGTTGAAATCGTGCCAGAGCGCGCCATCCGTGCTGTTGTCGTCGAAGTTGAGACAGAGTTCGGCACCGTCGCCTGGGTCGTCCAGATATGTATAGTTCACCTTCTCCCAGAAGAAGTAGCCGGCGCTGTTGGGCCGCCCGGCGTAGAGCTGGCTGACCGTGGGAATCTCCACGTTGCCACAGGCAGAGGACGCGCCCCCAGCCGCCTGCTCGCCGTTGATGTAGACGGTGAAGGCGGAGCCATCGAAGCTGATGGCGACCTGCTGTTCCGCGTCAAAGTCGATAACGCCGTTGCTGGTCTGGTAGCTACAGCTATCGACCCCGTCGCCCATGTCCACGCGCAGTGCGCCTGCGCTGCCGATGAAGAGGCTGGGGAAGATGAGCTTGTCGTTGCCGGGGTCCTGATAGCCGTAGACCCCCTGCCAATCCTGACTGGTGTCGATGCCGAAGTAGGCGCCTGCCGTCGTGTCGAAGGGGTGAGCGCGCGCCACAGGCTTGACATCGACAGCGATGCTGAACTGGTTGTTGCTGAAGCTCAGACTCGATGTGTCCAGGGTCATATCTTTGGTCTGGTCAAAGCTGGCCCCATCCCGGCTCAGGCTGGGGCAGCGGTCGCCGGAACACGTGACGCCGTTGCCTGTGCTGGTCAGGTCGAAACGCACGGATGCATTGCCGTATCGGTTGCGGATGGTGTCGGCGTCCAGCGCGCTGGGGAAGAATTCCAGGTCGTCCATGTCCACGGCAAAGGTCGTGGCAAACTGTCCCGACTGCCCCACCTGGATGCTGCTGTTCTGGCGGCTCATCTTCTTTGTGGTGAAAGAGTGGATGAGTTCACCATTGACATAGAGGGAGACCAGGGTGCTCTCCCCATCGTAGGTCGCCATGAAGTGATGCCAGTTGCCGTCCCCGTAAGGTGTGTATTCGACGAATTGCTTCCAGCCCTGGACATTGGCCCACAGCGAGCCGCCGCCGAAGCCGTCCCCTTCGATCCAGAAATGGAAATCGCCGTTGTCGTTGTAGATGTTGAAATCACCCCAGTTGCCGTCGGTGCGAATCCAGGCACCAACCGAAAATGAGGCGGCGTCGAGATCGCTGCTTTGGGGCAGCGAGAGCGTCTGTCCCTTGGCGGAGAAGCGCAGATAGTCTCCTGTCGATGTTGGGCAGGCTGTGCAGGTGGCGTCATTCCCATACACAGAAGCATCGTTGAAGAGAGTCGCGCCGGCGGATTCGTTCATGCGCAGCCACAGCACCTGTTCCGTAGCCTCGTCGACGATAACACCGGCACGCAGGGTCATGCTGGTGGCGCTGCTGGCCGTGATGCCCGCATCGGCGATGGCAATGGTGCCGGTGAGGGTGGAGGCGGCCAAGGGCGACAGCAGGTCAATTTCCTGGGTTTTGATGGCGGTGTCGGTGGGGAGTTCGCTTTCCAGCAGGCCGCGCAGGTAGCGGTCGGAGAGGTCGTTGGTGACGGTGGCAACGTAGTCGATGCTGCCGTCCAGACCCACGTAAGAATCCAGACTGCTGCTTGTGCGCACGCTGGTCTCCAGCGCCAGCACGTCCAGTTCCGAGGGGGCGTGGGGGTTGTAGCCGTAGACCGCTTCGGCCCGGTCGGTGAGGCCGTCGTCGTCGGAGTCTGGGTCGTTGGGGTCGGCGCTCACCCAGAAGTGGAGCGCTGTGTTGCCGTTGAAGGCGTACACCATCCCCCAGCCCCCGGCGTAGTTGCCAGTCAGCCCATTCTCCGTGGCACAGGTGGGCACGGTGGTGTTGCTAAAGACGCTGTTCTCATAGGGGTAGCGGATGTTGGGATGGAGGACTTCGCGGCCGTCGAGCAGGCCGTCGTAGTCCGAGTCCCCGTGGTTGGGGTCGGTGTTGTAGAAGGCTTCCCAGTAGTCGGTGAGTCCGTCGCAGTCGCCGTCGGCAGCGCTGGGGTTGAAGCCATTCTGGTATTCGTAGAAGTCGCTGAGGCCGTCGCCGTCGGTGTCCGGATTGTTGTCGTCCGGGTCCGGGCCGTTGAACGCCTTGCTGACGAGACCGTCGCCGTCGCCGTCGCGCAGGACCGGGAAGGCGTCGTCCCAGGCCAGGCGGTAGCCCGGTTCACCCGCCACATTCTGCGTCAGCGTATGGAAGTCGTCCAGTGTGGCGGGGAAGATGTCGTAGACGAAGGCGTCTTCCAGGGATTGGTGGAAGGTGTCGTCGAAGATTTCGTCTGTGCCGCAGAAGGGCAAGAAGAACGGCGGGAGGGTCACCGGCGCCAGCCAGCAGTCCTGTTTCTTCACCCGCACGGCCTGGGAGAAGTAGATGCCGCTGAGGCCCACATTGACGCCCGGCTCCTGGAGGGTATACTCCACAGAGCGTTGGAATGTCGCCTGGAAGCGCTTGCCCGGTTGCGGGTTGGTGGGCGTGCCCAAACTATCGGTGACGATGCGGTAGTTGGCTGGCCGCGCCCAGGCTGTATCGCCGAAGTCCAGGCTGTTGTCGAAGTCTGTCTTGCTCGTCTGCAAACGAAAGTCGACCGCGGTCTCCTTCACATTCTCGTCGCGCAGTTGCCAGTTGTAGATGTAGCCCATCCAGTTGGGGTGACCAGTGTAGGCGTTGGCTGTAATCGTGGCGCTCAGGGCCAGGGTGTTGCCCACGGCAATGCCGCCAGCCTGGTCCACACCCGTGACAACGGGCAAATCGAAGACCATCTCAAACTGGTCCTCCTTCTCCAGGTCCATCAGCAGTGTCGTGTCGTTTATCGCCAGTGTGATGCCCTCCACTATGTAGCCGCTGATCCCCGGACAGATGATCTTCTCCGCGGTATTCTCCTGCCCTTGATTCGGGCTGTTTTGCGTTTCTTCATATATCGAACACGCAATAGACAAAATGGCGTCAATTGTGTGAATTACGGCAAAGAAAAGCGCCGTGTAGGGATTAAAGCTCAAGGCGAACTGAATCCCTGCCCAGAGGACCTTGGCGACTGTATTGGCAATGAGATGGTTGAAATCGACCGAATCGGTGGGGATATCCAGCGTCGCCAGTGTCCAGGCAAATTCAATGCCAATCAGCGCGAGTTCAATGACCAGACCTATTTTGACTGCTTTGCGGCCTGCCTCAATGATCTGTGTCTGCTCCTGGCTGACGCCATTGAGGAACTGTTGTCCCTTCAGCCCCAACTGGAAATCGTATTCCTTGAACTCCGCCACAAAGGAGAACTGCTCCTTTTGAGATTGTAGAGCGCGCAGAGATTGCACTCTCCTTGCCACCTCATACAGGTGGCGGATCGAATGCAGAAATTCAGCGCCGGTGATACCCCATTTTGCGTAATGGGCCGCCGCTTGCATCGCAACTAATGCGCCTTGATCCAATGCGAATTGGGTCTGTTGCGGTTCGGCAGTGCTGTCAAATGATTGGAAGACGACTTCAGCGCTGTCGTTGGTAAGGATTGCGCCAATATCCTCCAGCACTGCGCCGGGTGACTCGCCCAGATTGGCCCAGGTGCTGTCGGCCACCAACTGAAGTTCGGCATCCGTCGTAGCAATGGACAGATTGCTCAGACTGGTCTGGGTGTAGTAATCCTGCACCAGGCCGACGAGACGGGAGACGATTGTGACCACCAGTTCGCTGGGTTTTGCATAGTTGCTGTCGATGAGGGTTTCGCCGTTCTGGGTGGCGTCGCTTTCGAGCACCACCGACGCGCCCAAAAACAAGGACAAATAATAATTGGTTGCCAAAATGGCCGCGCCCTGCCGCGCCTGATCGTAATCGGCGACGGGATCGCTGCCGCTTGCCATGCCATCCAATACACCATCAGTAAAGACGTTCTGGATGGCGCTTTGGAGTCCACTCATCGCGCCATCGTCTGATGTGACCGTTGTATTGTCCCAATTGCCACTGGTATAGGTGTATGGACTCCAGCGCAGCGAGCCGATGGTTTTGACCTGGGCATCGACAAAGTTGAGTGTGGCGCTGCCATTTGTAAAGGAAACACTCTCTTCGCCCAGACTGACGGCGCGACTGCTTTGTTCCAGCGCAAAAAGCAGGTTGGCCGTGTCGCCATCGGCGGGGGCGGAACGCACCTGCGCAAGAATCGACTGCATATTGTCCCCCGTCAGTTCATTGACGAGGGTCAATTCGTCGGCCAAGGTGGGCAACTCTTTCACATAGAGACCGCCTACACCCCAGGCAGACAGATGGGTGTCGATGTCATCGGCGCGCAGCCGCTGGCCCGTATCAGCATCAACGCCGCGGGTGAGATAGGTCTGCTGTAAGACATCGGCCAGATGCCATAAATCAGTATCGTAGTATTCTCCGGCGCTGGGCTGGGCGAAGATTGCCGCGGACGCGCCGTAATCTTCCTTGGCCGTCAAGCTGGCAATGCTGAAATCGTCGTAGTAGCTTTGAAGGACAGTCTGCTCACTGGTCCAGTTGGCGTAGTCATCGCAATAGCTGTCCGCCTCTGCATCGCTCAGACCGTCCGGCACGGTGCAGCTATCGGCCAGGCCATTGACCAGCCAGAGCAGGCGGACCTGTTGTTCGGCGCCCCAGCCGCTTGCACCGGTGGGCATCTCATATAACATGCGACCGGCCAGGGCCACCGGCGTATCGCCCACGCTATCTTCCACTGCCGTCAACATGACGTAGGCGTAGATGACCCCGTCTTCGAGCGCCGGTTCGGTGACCGAGAGACCCATATCTTCGACCGCTTCGGTGTCGAGCCAATCGGCCAGCGCGCTGTGTTGCCCGATAGCGGCAATGTCCACGCCGTCCTTGACGGGCAGACCCCGGGTGGGGTTGGCCGCGTCGTAGGGGATGGTAATCTCCAACACCGGATTTAGCTGCATATCGCCCAAATCTGATATCGTCTCGTCGGTGACACGCTGCACCTGTCCTTCCACATCGTTATCGGGCCAATCCAGGTAAGAATCGGCCCACCAGAGATGGCGGTCATCGATGGGCCGAATCTGGAAATCGACGGCGATGTGCTTGTCCTCGGCATAGTTGGCGATGTTGAGTCCAAAGACGCCATCGGTGACGGTCTGAGTGGCGAATGGCGAAGCGTCTACGTTGTCGGGCACACCATCACCGTCGTTGTCGAAATCATAGACATCCGGTATACCGTCGCCATCTGTGTCAGCGCAGACAATCCCCGATACATCAATTGTCGTGTCGATTGCGCCATCTAAACTGAGTGTGGTGCGCGTCATACATTCAGCAGAGTCAGAAAGGCCGTCGCCGTTGCTGTCGGCGCTGCGCGGGTCGAGATACCACACCTGCCCGTCCACGGTGAAAGGTTGAATTTCGGCGTAATCGCTGATGTAGTCGCCGTCCGTATCCGCGTCGTCTACGAAGGTGCCGAGTTGGTGGATCTCCACCTGGTCGATGAGACCGTCGCCGTCACAGTCACTGCTCTCGGTGACCGTACAATCTGTTGTCGTTTGCGCGGCGAGTGTGCGGTTGGTTGTGGCCGCAGACACAGCCAAGCCACTTTCTTGTACGACAAGCTGTACGGGGTTCTCGTGAGGATTGAAGGTGTTGCTCTGTACGGTCTCCGGGATTGACGGCACAGCAGCGGGGGCGCGCTCCTCTTGCCGGTCATAAAAAGCGTTCACCTCCCCCGCCCGCAACAGGGGCGTGGCCACCAGCGAGAGGATCACGACGCCGTAGAGTGCAATGCGCACGGCCAACAGACGGCGGTGGGTCACCCCCAGGGCAACAAGCCCAAGCAGGAAAAGGACAATGCCCAGATTCAGCGCCCCCTGCTGCGCCGCCCGCGGGCTGACGCCGATGACGGCGAAAGGCCGGGTGAGAACCAATGTCGGCTCTTGCCGAAGCTGTGACCAGAGAGTCTCGTGTGTCTGGGTCCAGCCGGAGAACGAAGTGCTGATGTCAGCAGAGACGGGGCCGCGCCCGTTGACCTGGGCAGCGAATTCAATGTGGATGAGTTGGCGCACGGGCAATCCGTCGGCGTCCAGCCACATTTCGCCGGAGCCGGTCATCGTTTCGTATTCGCTGGATGTGCTCAGGCTCAGGGATGGGGGCAATTCACCCTTGCGGCGCAGTTCCGCTTCCATCTGGGCACGCAGGAAGCGGGCGTATTTGGGGCCGCTCACGTCGAAGGCGTAGCGGACAATCCCTTCGCCGTTTTGGGTTGCATTCAGCAACTCCGCCGGCACGGACAAATCCGTCATGTCCTCTTCATCCGCGCTCACTTCGTGCACATTCTCCACCGCGGCGAGGAAGCCCAAGGGATCGCGCCCGGGCGCAAAGAGTTCCGGCACCTCCTCCAGTTCGATCCAGTCTTCGTTGTCGCCAGCGCGGCCATAGGCTTGGCCGTCCTCGATTTTGACGGCAATCGCCGGCTGTTGGCCCACCTGCAAACGCATCTGCATGGCTGCGGCGGCTTTGTCCAGAGTGCCTTCAATCTGGACGCGCTGGGTCTGGGGGCTGCGTCCGACGTTGTTCAGTGTGGCGGCAGGGTAGACGGTCTGAAAGATGGTGTTGTGATAATGATAGGCGTCCACGTCGCCCGCCCGCTGCCAGGCGGCTTGCAGTCGCTGGTACGCGCTCTGGGGCAGGACATAGGCCCGCGCCGGCTGCCACATCAACGCGGTGGCGAGGGCGAGCAGCCCTACCGCGACGATCCAAATGCAGACAGAAGTGCTAAGTTTTTTTGCACTAAACATACGCCTATCTCCTGTGCTAGAATGGGATTCGCCCCAATCGCTGGTCACGTTCTCGCCGGCGAGGAATCCGAAGCAGGTCAGGCTCGCCGTGTCAACAGGCTTCAATGCTCTGCCGACGCGTCATCTTCCGTTCTGCTTCGCCTGTCGTCGGCCACCTGTGCATCCAAAAAGGCATATAGTCCACCCAATGAACTGAAACGCACCGTTTCCCCACTCTGCACCGATTGGGCGGAGGCGCGACACGGACTCTCTTGTGTCTCCTGCCAGAGACGCACCAGATAGGCTCGGTAGAACAGACGGCTCGTGTGCTCGTCGTCGGAGTGGCTCATATCAACGTTCTTCTTTCGCGGCGCGATGTGGTTATTTGCTCGCTTTCATGGTAATGTGTCATCGCATCCAGATCGTTTTGGCGGCGAGGCGTCAACGCACCCAAGCGACGATCCAATCGCATCCAAACGGTCAGTATTCAGAAAACCCTAATGAATGTCGTGTGTCTTCTATGTAGAGGACAACAACCATGCCCCCATTCTCCCTGCGTTTCCTCGGTTCCTTTCACGTCAGTGCCCAAGAAAAACCCATCACCGACTTCCGTTCAGATAAGGTGCGGGCACTGCTGGCTTACCTGGCCGTAGAACCATATAAACATCAGCGAACGGCGCTGGCCGCCCTCTTGTGGCCCGATATCGGCCACAAGTACGCGCTGACCAACCTGCGCAACACGCTGCATCGCCTGCGCCAGACCTTGGACGCCGCTGTGCCCGACGGCGCGGACGCTCTGCTGCGCGTGGACCGCCAGAGCATCTGTTTCCAAGTCCAGCATGCGGATGTCGACGTATTGCGTATGCAGAAGTTATTGGAAAGCAGTTCTTTCCCATCCTCGTCCAGGATCGAGCAGTTAGAGGAAGCGGTGAACCTCTACCGCGGGGAATTGCTGACAGGATTCGGCATATCCGATGCCATGCCCTTTGAGGAATGGCTGCTGTTGCGTCGGGAGTTGCTGCACCAACAGTCGCTGGTGGCCTTCAGCAGCCTGATCGATCATCACGAAACAGCGGGGAACTACGAACGGGCCTACGCCACGGCGGGGCGCTTGCTCTCCCTCGACCCATATCTGGAAGAAACCCACCGTCAGATCATGCGCCTCCTGGCGCGGATGGGACGGGCGGATCAGGCGTTGCAGCAGCTTGAGCAGATGCGTCAACTTCTGCGTAAGGACCTCAACGTCGATCCTTCAGCGGAGACGCTGGCGCTGGCAGAGGAGATCGCGGGCGGTGTCTATATGCAAACGGCGCGGCGATTGGCTGAAGATGCCATGATTGAACCGGTTGATCTTGCCCCCGCTCGCTCGGGCATGCCGTCGCCGGGCCTCGATCTGCGGGACATCCCCTTGCCCTCTGACTTTTTTGGGCGGACACGCGAGCGACAACAAGTGGCGCAGTGGTTGCTGCACGAACACTCTCGCGTTGTGGCGATCCTGGGGCTGGGTGGCATGGGCAAGACCACGCTGGCAGCACAGTGTATCTATGATATGGCGATGATGCCTCGCGACTATTCTACCGAGCGCCCTCCCTTTGATGCTGTTTTCTGGCGATCGCTGGTCAATGCGCCGCCGCTGACCGAACTGCTGCCACCCCTGCTCCAAATCATCTCTGAGCAGCAATTGACAGAAATCCCCAGCAGCCTCGACGAACAGATACGTCTCTTGCTTGGCTATCTGCGCCGAAAACGGGTGCTGCTGATCTTTGACAACATGGAGAGCATTCTGGATGCCGGCGCTTATCGTCCCGGCTACGAGGGCTACGGCCAGTTCATTCAACAGATGGCGGCATTGGATCATCAGAGCCATTTGCTGTTGACCAGCCGCGAACGACCGCACGGGTACGGTCGTATGGAACGGGACGGCATGTCGGTGCGAATTCTTCAACTGGCCGGTATAGACAGCGAAGCCGGGCTTGAGTTGCTGGCGCAAAGGGGAATGCAAGGCGAAGGAGAGAGAGAAGCGGCGTTGGTGAAGCGTTATTCAGGTAACCCGTTGGCCCTCAAACTCGTTGCAGATACAATTGAAGATATCTTTGGCGGCGATCTCAACGAATTCCTATGCGATGACACTCTGATCTTTGATGACATTCGCGCTGTGCTAGATCAGCACTTCGAGCGGCTGACTGATCTGGAAAAGCAAATTCTTTATTGGTTGGCGGTGGAACGTGAACCGGTCTCGCCTCAAGCTCTCCGCCGGAACCTTCTGCAGCCACCGATGCAGCACGATTTTCTGGAAGCGCTGCGCAAACTGCATCGGCGCTCCCTGGTGGAGCAGATTGAAACCAGCTTTACCCTGCAGAATGTCGTCACCGAATATTTGACTGAACGGCTGGTGGAAGCAATCACCCAGGAAATTGAGATTGGACAATTTCACCTGCTACATCGACATGCCCTGCTGAAAGCGCAAAGCAAAGTGTATGTGCGTGAAAGCCAGGCGCGCCTGATTTTGTCGCCTATCGTCAAACAACTTCACAATACAGTGGGTGGGCCTCGCCTGCGCGCCAAGTTCGACGAAAATCTGGCGAAATTGCGTGAAGCCCAGCCCCACAGATCGAGCTATGCTGCCGGCAATCTCCTCAACCTGCTCTTGCAATGCAATCTCGATCCGGAAGGGACCAACTTCTCATCGCTTCCGATCAGGCAGGCATATCTGTCCGATGCGTCTTTGCCCAATGTCAATTTTGCCCACGCTGAGATGATAGATTCCACATTTTCCAGCAGTTTCGGACGCGTAAAGGCGATTGCGATCAGTCCAGATAGTCAATTCCTGGCCGTAGGCACAGATGACAAGGCAATCGGAATATGGCGGCTGGCCGACGGCCAGCAGGTCCATACGTTACAGGGTCATCGGAGCCTGGTCATTTCACTGGACTTCAGCCCGGATAGTCGCCAACTGGTCAGCAGTAGTTCTCTGGATGCGGCGGTTGTCCTGTGGGATGTAGAGCGTGGCAGCGCCTTGACCCGACTGCACGGTCATCAAGGTGGCGTGGAGGCGGTGAGATTTAGCCCCGATGGTTCCGTTATTGCCAGCGGTGGACAAGACGGCGACATCCGGTTGTGGGACAGGCAGTCTGGTCAACTGCTGATGATCCTTCAACATCATACCGATTGGGTTACCGATATCGCCTTTCATCCAAGTGGTAGGCTGCTGGCAAGTAGTGGTTTGGATCAGGATGCATGCATCCTGTGGCAACTGCCAACCTCCAACGAACAGAGTGCAAAAATTGGAGCTACACAGGCAGATTGCCAGATCAGTACACTACAGGGCCATGACAGGCCGATTCGCGCTGTCGCATTTAGCCCCGACGGTTCGCTGTTGGCCACATGCAGCGCAGATCACACCATACGCTTGTGGGATGTGTCCCAACAAGTGACTGTTCATATTTTGCGTAATCACAGCGATGAGGTTCGCTCTCTGGCGTTTAGCCCAGACAGTAGCTTTCTTGCCAGCGCTAGTGACGATTTCACCGTTCGCCTGTGGGATGTTGCTGATGGCCAACTTATCAACGTGTTACACAAACACAACCATAGGCTTTGGGCGGTTGCACTGAGTGGGGACGGCAGGATATTGGCAAGTGGTGGTAGCGATGGGCTTGTCCACATATGGGAGTTGCAAGGCCCACACCACGCGCAAATCAAGTACTCAATTAATGGCAATGCACAGCCTATCTACATGATGGCGCTCAATCACCGTGGTGACTGTTTCGCAACAGGGGAGGATGATGGTCGTGTGCGGTTGTGGGGGCTGTCGCCTGACTTTGATCAGGCAGAGCCGTTGCGCTTGCTATCCGGTCATTCAGAGTTAGTCGATAGTCTTGCCTTCAGCTCTGATGGACGTTGGTTGGTAAGCGGTGCTCATGATAATTCCGCTCGGCTATGGGAAATTGCCACGGGTAAATGCATCGAGCGGCTGTACAATGCAGAACACTCTACTGCGCGGGTTGCATTTCAACCCAACGGCAATCAAGTCGCCCGCAGTAACTTTGACCAAATTCAACTTTGGGAGATGAGTGAGACAGAAAGATTACGGCTGACGACCGTTCTGACAGGACACTTAAGTTACATACGTTGCCTGGCTTTTAGCCTCGACGGTCAATATCTGGCAAGTTATAGCGTTGACGATACTGTGCGGTTATGGGATATTGTGACCGGGGCATGTCTCCATATCTTTAAAGACGTAAGCAGTCTTTGGTCGCTGGCTTTTAGCCCCAATGGAGAGTTGCTGGCTGCCGGTGGCCGAAGCGGCATCCATCTTTGGAATCTTCGTGCGCCAAGGTATCCTCACGTCCATTCTTCGGCCATGGCCATGGTTACCAATATTCGTCCCATCGCCTTTAGCTCTGACGGAAAGCGTCTTGTCAGTGGCGGTATTGATCGCATCGTACGGGTATGGGATTTGGAAAACGATCGGGAAGTCCACGCTCTGGAAGGCCATACGGCAGATGTCACTGCTACCCTGTTTATGCCGGGAGGCACTACAGTCATCAGTTGTGGCTACGATGGAACCATCCGACTATGGGATGTCCGGCACGCAGACAGTGGCCGCTGCCTGCGCGAGCTGCACATCCCTGGCCCATACGAAGGTATGGACATCACCGGCGTTACCGGCATCAGCGAGGCGCAACGAACGGCGCTCTTGGCTTTGGGCGCAGTAGAGAACCGTTATTCCTGAGAACGCGTTTAAAAAGTTTTTCGTAATTGCAGCGTCGACAAAGTTTTTTTTGGCGTAGAAGTTCGACTTTTCAGAAAAGTCGAACTTCTGTAGTCGAATAACTTTGTTTACAGTGTAGTAATCGTGAAAAAAGAAAGGAAGTTACGGACGAGATAGGTATAATTCTTCTCATCGACAAAACATAGTGCATGGAATCTTCTATCCCTTCCTTCCTTCCTTCCTTTCTTCCTTATATCTTCCCCTATTCCTGGGATGCACCCGCACAAAATATTCTGGTTTCGTTCCATGCCGGCTTGGTGTATACTGTGGGTCCCCCTCACGATGAATTCTCGCTCCCTTTTTGGAGCGGGCTTGTATCGTTTCAAATTTTCGCTGCTGGCTGATCTGGTCAAATCCCCTTTGGCCACTGATGTACGCTCAATTTGTGCTGTCTGTTTATCCCCGGTTTTCCGATTGTCTCGAAAAGGAGAAGGATTCTATGTACACAGTCCACAGCAGTACCCCCCGGCGGGCAAAGCCGGGATTTGTCTGGCTTACATTAATTCTTGTGTTTGGTCTGCTGCTGGGTGCGTGTGCCGCGCCCGCGGCCGCGCCGGCACCGGCCGCGGAGGCCCCAGCCAGCGACGCACCGGCTGCTGCCGAAGTGACCGCTGCCCCGGCAACAGAAGAACTGACCCGGGCCAATACACTCATCTTCGCTGCCGACGCCACTGATCTGATCTCTCTGGACCCCGCGGTGGCCTATGAGTTTGGCGGCATTCAGGTGGTGGGCAGCGTCTATGAGACGCTCGTCAGTTTCGAGCCGGGACAACCGGGTGTCAAGCCTCTGTTGGCTGAATCCTGGGATATTGAAGAAACCGACGAAGGCGCGACGATCATCTTTCATCTGAACCCGGCAGCGGTCTTTGCCAGCGGCAACCCCGTCACGGCGCAGGATGTCGCCTTCTCCTGGGCGCGGGCCATTGATCTGAACAAATCCCCCGCCTTCCTCTTCACAGATGTGGCTGGTCTGACCAAAGAGAGCTTCAGCGCGGTGGACGACAGCACTTTTCATGTGAATCTGCCCGCCACCATCAGCCCGCCCGTCTTCCTGTCGGTCATCTCGTTCAGCCTGGCCGCGGTGGTGGAACAGGCCGTGGTAGAGGCCAATATGGGCGACGATATGGCCTCCACGTGGATGAACGACAACTCGGCAGGCAGCGGACCGTATGTGCTGAACGCCTGGGAGCGCAGCGCGCAGGTGGTGCTGGATGCCAACCCCAACTATTGGGGCACACCACCGGCTATGAAGCGGGTGATTATGCAAAACATCCCGGAACTAGCAAACCTGCAAGCGGCCATCGAGACCGGTGACGCCGACATTGTGCAGGACCTGGGACCCGAGCAGGCCGCCACCCTGGAAGGCAACCCGGATGTGAATCTCATTCAGGTGACCGACACACTGTTGGCCTATGTGGGCATGAACGCCACAAAGCCACCCCTGGACAATCCCGACGTGCGCGAAGCGATTCGTTACGCCGTCAATTACGACGATATTGCTACGCTGCTCAAAGGCAACGGCAAAATTGTACAGGAGATCATCCCCGAAGGCTTCCTGGGCTACACAGGCGTACAGCCCTTCAACCAGGACGTCGACAAGGCCAAGGAACTGCTGGCTAAGGCCGGTGTGGCCGAAGGCACAGAGATCGACTTTATGGTTCCCACAGGCACTGGCCCCGGCGGTCTGGAGTGGGGCATCCTGGGCGCCAAAATTCAGGCGGACCTGGCACTGGTCGGTCTGACAGTCAACATTCAGCAGTTGCAGACCTCTGAATTGCTCAACATCTATCGGGCACAGGGCGGCGAGCTGACGCTGATGAACTGGGGTCCCGACTTCCCGGACCCGGATGGCAATGCCACGCCCTTTGCCAACTGGGATGCCAAATCCCTGGCCTGGCGCAACGACTGGAAGGACGCCACCGCCATTGATCTGTCCAAACAGGCCGCCCAAGCGGGCAGCACCGAAGAGCGCATCGCCCTCTATGCCGAGCTGGTGGATTATGTGCAGCACAACGGACCCTATGTGATGCTCTACCAGCCGATCCGTACCTTCGGCCTGCGCAGCAACATCACCGGCTTCACGTTTGATCCGTCGGACACACCGGGCATTACCTTCGCCAATATCGGGAAGAAATAGCTCTCTTCGTGTGGCAGTGATTCTGTTCAACGCCTGAGACGGCGGACGACGACGACAGACGGCCCACTGGTTCGTTTGTCGTCCATCGTCCGCCGTCTTCTTCCCGCTTCAATTCCACCTTCCGGGTACTGCCTTCTATGCTCCGCTTTCTCCTCCGCCGCCTGATTGGTCTTGTGCTGGTGATGGCCGGTGTGTCTGTGATTACTTTTGCCCTGGCCCAACTGGTCCCTGTGGACCCGGCTGCCGCGGCCTTGGGCCAGAACGCGCGGGAGGAACAAATCGCGGCCTATCGGACTGAATTGGGATTGGACCGCCCGGTCGTGGAGCAATATCTGCGCTATTTGGGCCGGGTGTTGCAGGGCGATCTGGGGAAATCGATCCGCACCCGCCGCCCGGTGGCCGACGATCTGCGGGACTTTCTGCCCGCGACGATTGAACTGTCCTTAGCCGCGCTGCTCGTCTCTCTCTTTCTGGGCGTACCCCTGGGGATGCTGGCCTCCTTGCGCCGCAACGGTCTGATGGACGCGGGCGCGCGCATCTTCGCGCTGGTGGGCGGATCCATGCCCATTTTCTATGTGGGGCTGCTCGTCCTCGGCCTCTTCTATCGCCAACTGCGCTGGTTTCCCGGACCGGGACGGCTGGACGCAGTACTCAGTCCCCCCACCCAACTGACAGGGATGTATACGCTGGACGCCCTGTTGACCGGCAACTGGGCCATCTTTCAAAACAGCCTGGCCCATCTGATTCTGCCCGCGGCCACGCTGGGCTATTTTTCTACCGCGGTGCTGCTACGCATGACCCGCTCGGCCATGCTGGAGGTGCTGCAACAGGACTACGTGCGCACGGCCAAAGCCAAGGGGCTGGCCGGACAGGTCGTCATCTGGCGGCACGTGTTGAAGAATGCCCTGCCCCCTGTGTTGACCACAATGGGTATCACCTTTGGCAGCCTGCTCAGCGGCGCGGTGCTGACTGAGACGATCTTCAACTGGCCGGGGCTGGGCCGCTACGCCACCACATCGGTGACAACGCTGGACTTCCCCGCGGTGATGGGGGTGACACTGGTGGCGGCGATTGTCTACCCCATTGTCAACACGCTGGTGGACATCGGATATCGTTTTGTTGATCCACGAGTAGGGGTAGAATAGATGGCGATTCGCACTACGGCCAGCGCACGCACAAAATTTTTCCGGGGCTTACTGAAGGACCCCACAATGCTGTTCGGGCTGGCCATGCTGGTTATGTTCACTTTTTTGGCCCTCTTTGCGCCTATCCTCAGCCCGGAGGACCCCATCCATCAGAACATTTCTGCCAGTCTGACTGCCCCCGGACCCGATTTTCTTTTGGGTACAGACAAACTGGGGCGGGATATTCTCAGCCGCATACTCTTTGGGGCGCGTATTTCGCTCTTTGTGGGTCTGGCGGTGGTGGGCGGCGCGGGGTTGTTCGGTTCAGCGGTGGGGCTATTCGCTGGCTACACTCGCGGCTGGGCGGACGAAGTGTTGATGCGGGTGACAGATATCTTTTTCGCTTTCCCCAGCCTGATTCTGGCCATGGCGATTGCGGGCGCGCTGGGTCCCAGCCTGCGCAACGCGCTGATTGCGGTGGCGGTGGTGAGCTGGCCGGTCTATGCCCGGCTGATCCGGGGGCAGGTGCTTGTGCTGCGTGAACAGGAGTTTGTGCAGGCGGCCAGGGCTATCGGCGCGCCCAGTCTGCGCATTGTTGTGCGCCATCTGCTGCCCAACACCCTTGCGCCGTTGCTGGTCCAGGCCAGCTTTGATATGGGCGCGGTGATTCTGAGTGTGGCCGGGCTTTCCTTCATCGGCTTTGGCGCGCAGCCGCCCACGCCAGAATGGGGTGTGATGATCAGCGAAGGGCGCAATTATATCACCACCCAGTGGTGGCTGACGGCAGTGCCCGCCGGCGCGATTCTGCTGCTGGTGGCAGCCTTCAATCTGATCGGGGACGGCTTGCGAGACCTGTTGGATCCGCGATTGAGGAAGTAGAGAAGAAAGCAGCCACTGATAAACGCTGATGAACACGGATAGAGAGAGATAGAAAAGGCCCGGTTTCGGATATCCGAAACCGGGCCTTTTCTATCTCTGGCGTCATCAAGTATGCGTTCTCTATACCCATCCGCGGCTGAAGTCTTCCCGCATTAGTCCCGCAGTTGGGGGTCCAAGGCGTCGCGCAGACCATCGCCCAGAAGGTTGAAACCCAGCACTGTGAACATAATCGCCAGGCCGGGGAAGAGCACCATATGGGGCGACTGGCGCAGGAAGGGCGTGCCGTCGGCGATCATCGCGCCCCATTCGGGCGCGGGTGGCTGCGCGCCCAGGCCCAGGAAGCCCAAAGCCGCGGCAAAGAGAATCGCGCCGCCCACGCCCAACGTCACCTGGACGATAATCGGCGAGAGGCTGTTGGGCAGGATGTGCAGAAACATAATGCGCCGATCCCGCACGCCCACCATTCGGGCCGCTTCCACATAATCCCGCTCGCGCACGGAGAGGACGATAGAACGCACCACGCGCGCGTAGCCAGGCACGCCCACAATTGCCACCGCAATGATTGTATTGGTCAGGCTCGCCCCGCGCACAGCCACAATCGCAATCGCCAGCAAAATAGCCGGGAAAGCCAAGAGTACATCCATCACACGCATAATAACGGAATCAAACCAGCCGCCGAAATAGCCGGCAGACAGCCCAAGAATTGTCCCCACGCCGCCGGAAAAGAACACAACCACAAAGCCGATGGTCAGGGAGATGCGCGTGCCGTGGATGATGCGGCGGAACATATCCCGGCCCAAACGATCCGCGCCGAAGTAGTGTTGCAGGGAAGGCGCGGCCCGCGACTCAGCCAGATTGGAGTCGATTGTCGGGTCATACGGGTTGACGACGGGGGCCAGCAGTCCGATCAAAATAATCAAGCCGGTGATTGTGATGCCCACCCGGCCATTCCAACTGGAGATCAGCCGGCGCCATGCATCGCTGAAGAGGCTACGCGGCGGGCGAGAAGCCAGAGTAGGTGTGGTTTGTGGCGCAAGAGCCGTGTCAACGGTCATTCATTTTCTCCCCAAAAATGGCGGGCACAGGTCAACTATAACGAATCCGTGGGTCCAGGTAAGCGTAGGAAATATCGACCAGCAGATTGACAAAGACATAAATGGTGGCGCTGACCAGGACAGCCCCCTGCACAATCGGATAGTCACGCCCCTGAATAGCCCGGTACGTCCACAGCCCCATCCCTGGCCAGGAAAAGATCGTCTCTGTCAGCAGCGCGCCGCCCAGCAACCCGCCCAACTGCAAACCTAGCACAGTCACAATGGGCAACAGCGCGTTTTTCAGGGCGTGGCGGATGACCACAATACGATTGGCCAGTCCTTTGGCCCGGGCGGTGCGTACATAATCCTGCTGCAACACTTCCAGCATACTGGCACGCGTCAGCCGCGCCAATATGGGCATAATAACTGTGCTGAGGACGATACTGGGCAGGAGCAGATGCCAGACGGCATTGCGAAAGAGGGCCATATCTCCATCCAGCAATGTATCGATGAGCATAAAACCCGTGTGCCGCTCCAGCGTGAACGCGACATCCAGACGGGCGCTGGGCGGGAATATCTGCCGGTTCACGGCAAAGGCATAGATCAGAATTAACGCCAGCCAATAGATGGGCATAGAGACACCCAATAGCGCGCCAAAGGTGGAGACGACATCCAGCCAGGTATTACGCCGCAGAGCCGAGAGGATGCCGATGGCAATACCCACAATCATTCCCAATATCATCCCAGCCACGACCATTTCGATGGTGGCAGCCAGACGGGTTTTGAGTTCGCCCATGACCGACGTGCGGTTGATAATGGATTTGCCCAAATCGCCGCGCAGAATCTTCCCCATCCATTCCACATACTGGACGGTAATCGGGCGATTGAAGCCCATCTCTTCCCGCACCCGTTCGATATCCTCCACCCGCGCCTTTTCGCCCAGCATAATGATCACAGGATCGCCTGGAATCAGACGGATGAGAGAAAAAACAACGATAGAGACGCCCAACAGAACGGGAATCAACGAAATCAGGCGGCGGGCAATGTATTGAGCCACAGTCCAAACTCCCTACACGAAGGATAGTAGGGAGTAGCCTCAGTGCAGACGGCTACCCCCCACTGCCTGTCTTAGTAATGAGCAATCAGTTATAGGCAAACATCACCCGCTGATTACTGTTCGCCAACGACCGTTTACTTGCTAATCCACAGGTTCTCGTACCAGGATCGGAAGACAACAGGCGTATAGCCCTTGACTTCGTTTCGGAAGGCGAGGGTGCCGGTTGTCCATACCACTGGAATCCGGGCCACATCCTCATGAACGATGGATTCAGCTTCCTGATAGATTTTCTCGCGCTTGGCCGGATCAGCTTCAAGTCGTCCATCAATGATCAGCTGGGCCAATGTATCGTTGTCATAGCAATCTTCGGCATTGGGTTCGCCTACGGGATGTGCGAAGTGATAGCCGATGTAGTTGTCCGGGTCGCCATTGTCAGAACCCCAGCCCAACATCCACATGGGGAACTTGCCCAAGTTGCGGTCGTCCAGATAGGCACCCCAATCTTCGGTCTGCAGACTGACTTTGATGCCCACCTTGGCCAAATCAACAGCAATGGCTTCGCCGATGGCTTTGGAGTCCGGGAAGTAGCCGCGGATGACCGGGATATACCAGAAGTCGGTCTCGAAACCGTCGGGCAGACCAGCCTGGGCCAGCAGTTCTTTTGCCAGTTCCGGGTTGTATTCCCACGGCTTGATGTCGGGATTGGAACCGAGAATGGCTGGCGGCTGGAAGGAACCGGCGGCCTCGCCAAAGTCCCCGTAGAAAGGAGCGATGAGCGCGCCCCAGTTGACCGCGTGGGCAATGGCCTGACGTACTTCCAGCTTGTCAAAAGGCTCGATACATTGCTGGAAGGCAATATACCCCGTGCTCGTCGCGGGCGTCGTGTACACAGTAATGCCCGGGTCTGCCTCGGCGGCCGGCAGATCAGTCTGGGCCAGATCAGCCTGGTGAATTGTGCCAGCCTGGAGTTCGGCAAAACGGGCTGAATTGTCCGGGATGGATCGGAAGATCAGCTTGTCCAGCTTGGGGCCATCGCCCCACCAGTTCTCGTTCTTTTCCAGCACAATGCGGTCATCAGGGATCCATTCGACGAATTTGAAGGCCCCCGTGCCGACACTGCCGCCAGCCGGCGTGCCATAATCTTCGCCCTGCTCCATCACAGCCGTGGGGCTATTGATGCCAAAGGTGAAGCCCAACGCCAGTTTGGTCAACAGCAGACCGGTGGGCGCCGACAGTTTGATTTCGATGGTGTAGTCGTCAATAACATTGACTTCTTCCATGGCCAGGTCTGTGCCAAATTCGGTGTCGTAGTACTCGAAGACACGGCCAAAACGCCACTCGTTGTCCGGGTCACGCCAACGGTCCATATTCCATTTGACAGCTTCAGCGTTGAAAGGTGTGCCATCGTGGAAGGTCACACCGTGGCGCAGATGGAATGTCCAAGTCTGGCTGTCCTCGGTTTCCCAGGACTCAGCCAGCCAGGGAATGGGCTTGGTGGAGGTTCCCTCCAGACGAACCAGCGGCTCGATAATCTCGTTGATGACACGGGCCGATTCGCCGTCGGTCACTGTGCCATTGTCCAGAGATACGGAATCGCCGCCGCGACCGACGATCATTGTGCCGCCAGATTCAGCCGCGTGTTCTTCGCCGGCCGGTTCTGCGGTGGCGGCTGCTTCGGCCGCGGGGGCTGCTGCTTCCCCACCGGCCGCGGGCGCAGCCGGCGCAGGGGCCGGGCAGGCAGCCAACAGCATAGCCAGAATCATTAGTACTGATAGGATAGAGAAACTTCTTCGCATACAGAACTCTCCTCACTTTGAAATAAACACCAAATAGGATTGGATTGTCGGCCGGACCAGGCCGCTTTTTGTGGACCACGCCTCCTTTCTGGTTCGGGGAATTTTTGGTTGGGGTACGTTATGCCAGAATCGGGATGACTTCGGTTTGCAAGGGCAGGGTTGTCACTTCCACCCGGTCAGCGTGCATCAGACAGTTGATTTCGCTGCGGATGCCCAGCCCTTTGGCCTGGGGGCTGTCGTCAAAATTGAAATCGGGCATATAAATACCCGGTTCAACTGTGAACATCAGATTGGGGATCAGTTGGCGACGATCCTGGGTTTCCAGATTGTCAATGTTGGCCCCGATCCAGTGGCCGGTGGGTCCCAGGCTGTGGCCCGTGCGGTGCAGGATGAACTCGCCGTAGCCAGCGTCGATGATGACTTTGCGGGCCGCGTCGTCGGCCATATAGCCATAGGCGGGTTGGCCCGCGTCCATCCGCGCCTGAATGTGGCGCACTGTCGCGTCCCGTGCCTGGGCCACCACATCAAAAACCTGGCGCATTTTGACGGGCACTTCCGCGCCGCAATAGGCTGTCCAGGTGATATCAGCAAAGGAATCGTCGGGGTTGGCAGTCTCCCGGCTCCACAGATCGATCAGCACGGCATCACCTTTGTGGATTAGACTGTGGTGGGCCTCGCTGGAAATGTAGTGGGGATCCGCCGCGTTTGCGTTGACCGAACAAAGAGAGGTTATACCTGTTTGCAGTCCAATCGCGGCCAGTTGCTCATTGATAAAACACTGCACATCGAACTCAGTCACATCCTGTCCGTCGCGCAGACGCTGACCGATGAAGGCAAAGGCGGCATCTTTTACAGTCAGACATCCGGCTGCGGCCCGGCGATGGCCTGCAATCTGTTCGGCAGAGAGTACAGCAGTCATTTGCTGCACCAGATCGCCGCTGCTGACGATCTCAGCCCCGGTCGTCTCCCGCACCAGTTCGATGACGCCGCCATCCACTGTGCTGACATAAGGCAGGGCGTTGCGCGGGCTATATTCCATCGCGATACGCAGGGGGCGGGCCGCGGGCGCGCCCACCAGTTTGGGCAGGGCAGCCTCCATTGCCTCCCAGCCCACATAGCGGGTCATCTCCCCAGCCATATCCGCGGGCAGGTCCACAAACATATGGGTTTCAATGGCGTGAACCAGCCAGCGGGGCGTTCCCCGCGCGGGAATCCAGCAGAACCAACGGCGACTGCCCGAATGAGCCAACCCGGAAACAGAGCGGGCAATTGGGTTCTGATTGCGGAAGCTATAGACCAGCCAGCCATCGATCTTCTGTTCAACCAAGTATTCCTGTATTTCGGAGAGATTCACTATATACCTGCCAAATAGGAGAGGGGTTTGTACGTGCCAGTATAGTATGACATAGGTTGCCAAATTCGTCCATCTCGCCAACCCTATGCACATACAGTAGAGGCAGAGGCGCGTATGAACGCGCCTCTGCCTGTCACAAATCTCGGTTTGCCGCAATCCTCTACATTTCCGCCATCATCAGCACAGGCGCATCCGCCACCCGTTCGTACATTTCTGCAAAGAAGGCGCTGCCGTCGTCATCCATCAGCGTTGTCTGCACGCCCCGTTCGTAGAGGGGCTGGTTGGCTGTGCGGAAGTACGTCCACATCTGGGAGCCGCCGCTGAAAGAGTTGTCCTTGAAATAGACACTGACGCCGTTTGTCCGGTCATAGCGGATCAGCCGCCGAGGCAGGGAGAAGTCGGCTTTCTCCACCCGATATTTTTCCAGCGCACTCTCGTCTACGGTCACGCCCAGGCCCGGCGCGTCGGGCACGTGGGCATAGCCGCCCAGAATCGGAATGCGATCCGTGAGCAGATTGTGTTCGTAGAGTTCGGTACAGGTGATGGCAGGCCATTGCGCGTGGGTCAGCACCGCGCCCAATTGAATCGCCATTGCCATTGTCAGCCCTGTGCCCACCATTTGGATGAAGAAGGGCATATTGGCCGAGGCAGAGGTAATACCGCCCTGGAAGAGCCGATTGACGCCCCCGCCCATGACAAAGCCATCGCAGTAGCCCGCGCCAATGGCCGCGTTGGCCGGAATCGAGCCGTAGTGGTGGGCGATGGGCGTGCGCACCCGCTCCCGCAGCAGCCGGTTTCCGGCGACGTCGTGGGCCAGAATCGGCCCTTCCCAAATGGTGATTTTGGGGAAGTCGTTCTCCAATTCCTGCAGAACAGGGATGGCCGTGGACGCGTCCAGCAGAAAATCGTTCCAGTCGCAGTCGATGTGGAACCACTCCGGCGTGGCCTCGCTGATGCGACGCACGGTTTCATAGACATCAAACCAGGGCCGGGTCTTGATTTTGATGGAAGTGTAGCCCAGACCCGCGGCCACCTTTGCCTCCTGCTCGTAGGCTGCCGGGGACATATCGTGATTCCAGAAAGAAATGGGCGTCCAGTCCCGACATTTTTGGCCGAGCAGCCGATGCACGGGCACACCCGCCAGTTTGCCCGCCAGATCAAAGAGCGCCATTTGCAGGCCAGCGCCCAGTGTGTCGTCCCACATCAGATCGAAGGGATTCTGGCCCAGCGCCCGATCCGTGTCCGGGACCCGGCCCCAGGTGTAGTTCTGGATGGTTTCGCCGTAGCCCACAGTGCCGTCATCCGCGGTGACCCGGATGACTTCGGTCTCGGCCCAGGTGTGGATATTGGCCCGTTCCAACTCCCGGCGCACCCGGTCCACAATGGGCACGACGAGGAGAATGCGTTCGACATTTTCAACTTTGGCTGTCATTACAAATAAACCTTTCGTGGGGGAGAAGATTAGGGACGCAGATTACACAGAAGACGCAGATTTTCGCAGATTTTTTGTTAGCGTCAATAATCTGTTTCAGCATTATCTGCGTCCTGATTTCATGCCCGCCATTGGGCGGGCATGAGCGTATCGCTGAATCCAAAGTGGCTGCGCAGCCATTCGGCCTGCTGCACACCGTCCCGATAGGAGGAGTGGGCGCTCACATAGGGCGTGACCGGCCCAGCCAAGCTGTCGGTCAGGGGTTGGAGGACCGCGGGCGAGAGAAAGTCCCGATCGTTGCCAGTGACCAGCAGCGTCTTGCAGCCAACCCGGTCGGCAAAGTGGAGCGGGTTGAAGTAGTCCAGGGTGCGAGCCAGGGCCGCGGCCCGGTCAGGATAGGCCCGGGTGTAGTCGTTCAACTCTTCCAGCGGGTAGGCACTGGTCTGGGGTGCCAGGCTGGCCGCGTTGTAGAGCAGGCTGGGCGAACAGTGCAGCGCATTGGCCTGGGGGCGCAGGGCCGCTGTGATCAGCGCCAGATCGTTGCCGGTCAGGGCGATGCGGGACGCGTCCACCTCTGGGCGGCTGAGCAGGAAATCCATCCCGCGCAGACAGTCGGCCACAATGCCCCGATAGATGTACGTGGCCGGGTCATCGATGCCGTCGGTGAGCAGGCCGGGATAGGCCGCGGCATAGGGCTGGTCGCTCAGGCGCTGGCCCCGGTGACGGAGCGCGAGGACGGCGTAGCGCTGACGCACTTCGTAGGCCGGCACGTGGACGACACTGCCGTAGCCGGGTAATTGGTAGACTGCCGGAAAGGGACCGTCGCCACCCGTCGGCACACTGAACCAGCCAAAGAGGCGGTAAGGACCGATGCCGGTGAAACGGGCCGCGTAGACGGTCGAATATTTGTTGGATTGGAGCGGCAGATGGGTCAATTCGGCAGCCACCGGCAGCGCGGCCAGTTCCCCATCGACTGCGCTCCAATAGGCGTCAAAATCGGCCGGTCGCTCTGAAGATAAAATCATCACAATTTCTCCCACTGCTAATGAGTACTCAATTCTGTGAAATCTGCCCAATCTGTGGGGAAGAGTTGCCCGGAATCAGATGGAAGTTGGCGAACCGGCAAGCTGCTGTCCCAGATGCTCCCGGAAGAAGGCATCGATCACCGCGCCGTGGCCGTAGCCGTTGGAATCGTGGCCGTAGCCGTCATAGGCGTAGAGCTTCTTCTGCTCCGTGCCAATCCGCTCGTAGACCGCGTAGCCGGTCTCTGCCGGGCAGACGTCGTCCTGCAGGCCGATGTGGACGATAATCGGGCAGCGGATGCGATCCACAAAGTTGTGGATGTCGAAGTAGGCCAGGGTCTCCCGCACCTGCTCCTCCCGTTCCGGGTAGAGGCGTAGATACTCAACCAACTCCTCATAGGGCGTCGTGTGGGTGAGTACTGCCGCATCCATCATCCCGGCCAGATAGGGCGCGCCCGCGGCTGCCGCGGCAATCTGTGGGCGCATGGCCGCGGCCAGCAGTGTCAGCGCGCCGCCCTGGCTGCCACCGGTGACGCCGATACGCTGGCTGTCGATCTCCGGTTGGGCGTCGAGAAAGTCGATGACGCGCAGGGCATCCACATAGAAGCCCCGGTAGCCGTAGGTGTTGCGGTCCAGAATATTGTGGACGAGCAGGCCCGGATAGCCGGGGTTGTACTGGGCATTGCTGCGCAGTTTGCCCCGGGGCGCGGCCCCAAACGCGGCGTAGCCCTGGGCGGCCAGATTCTTGGGCAGTGTCGGCTCGCTGACATAGCCGGGGTAGACGACGATTGTGGGCAGGGGGCCCAGAGGATCGCTGCGCTGGCGTGGCAGACAGTACCAGCCCGCCACGCGCACGCCGTCCAGGCTGTCGTAGTGGACTTCAAAGACTTCCACCGCGGGCGTCGAACGCAGGGGAACCGGCGTAATTGTGGCATTGAGCGGAATGGCCGCGGCCTGGGCTTCGATCTCTGCCCAGAAATTGTCAAAATCAGCCGGTTTGGTAACAGATGTGCCGTAGTCGGCGGGGTTGGGACGTGGCATCGAATTTTATCCTTTGGCAATGAGTATCTGCCGAATCTCTTCGAGGACTTCAAACAGGTCCGGTCCATCGGCAGGAATTACATTCTGTCCTTCGCCGATATGTTTGTGGTGTGGGAAATTGTCAAGAAGTGGGAAATGAGGCGTTCTGTCATACCGAAAGATCAGAGAGCCGTCCGGGGATTGGTAGTGATACGCATATTTGTATCTTTCGATTTCCTGCTCCGCGGCGATGAACTCCCGGAAATGCAGAACAGAGCCATCAAGAAAATAGACCTGTCCACGCAGAAATCCCGTGTCGGGGCTGCGTTTGTCAAAATCTACCTGACGCGCATAGGCAATGGCAATGCCTGCGAGAAAGCTGTCGATCGACTGAAAGTAATCGTCGATAGTCACGATAATTGGGCGCGTTGAAGTGTCTGATACTTGGCCTGTAGTCTGCGCAGGGTCTCGATTTCACCGGACCACTCGATATAGTCGAGAGTCTCGTCGATCGTACCGGAGTCAAACAGCCGCTCGAATTCATTGCTCATCATTTCGTATTGCCGCTCGAATTCGTTCATTTTCTGTTGTGTCCGCTCGATACCCAGCCCAATCATCCGCAGCTCAGTCTGAATCGCCGATTCCAATAAGGGCTTGAGCGCGGTCGCTGACTCGGAAACAATTGTGATCTGCTGCATGGCCTTGCCTCGGCTGGAAACCCTCAATATCTACAAACATTGACACGCGCTATTGTAACACGAATACAACCGAACGGAAGACACATCATTTTTTCTGCAATACTGCCACCAACCGCTCCAGCACAACCGTCTCTTCGCCGTCTTCCAGGGTCATCGGGTTGAGAAAGATGCTCTCATCTGGCCCGCCGGCAACGGTAATGGCGGGCGTGCCTGCCAGGAGCGCGGCCATTACTTCGTTGCGGCTGATGCCTGCTTTGGCCGCGTCGATGTGGACCTGGGCACGGGGCATGGGCTGGCCTGCTTCGTTGGGCCAGGAGCGCTGGGCCGAGACACCGGGCAGGCGGTTGAGTTCACCGCACCAGCCACCGACGATCTCTTCTGTCTGGGAGAGCCGTCCTTCGTGATCGATTGACAGATAGTGGCGCACCGCGGCCAATGCCCCGCAGAGTTCCTCCTTGCCCACTTTCATGGGGCGACCGATACTGTGGTTGGGCGGACCGTTGAGACGCATGGCCTCGATCAGTTCCCGCTTGCCCAGCACCAGCCCGGAAGATTGGGGGCCGCGCAAATCTTTGCCGCCGCTGAAGATGGCCGCGGTCGCGCCCAATTTTGTGAAATTCCACAGATTCTCCACGGGGGGAACCTGCGCGGCCGCGTCCACAATCACCGGCACGCCGTGGGCATCGGCGATTTCAATGACTTTGGCCAGAGGCATGTCGCCATGACCAGTCATTGCCCCCTGGAACCAGATAATGGCTGCTGTGTGTTCGTTGATAGCGGCTTCCAACTGCCAGGGCGCGGTGCTGGTAGCGTAGCCGATCTCCACCAACTTCACCCCCACCTGGCGCACCGCGTGGTCATAGCCGTTGCGATGGGATTTGTGGACGATCACTTCATTTTTCAGGCCGGTTGTGTCGGGCAATTGGTGGATAGCGGCCGTATTCTTGCCTGTGACACAGGCAGCAATGGCAACGGCAATGCCCGCGGCCGCGCCAGAGCTGACGTAACAGGCGTCGTTGTGGGTCAATTCGGCAATTTTGTCGCCCACTTTCGCCTGCAATTCTTCCAAATCGATGAAAACTTTGGAAGCATCCACCATCGCCTGGACCACTTCCGGCGGCATGAGTGAACCACCCAGACGGGTGAGGGTTGCGGACGCATTGATAATGGGACGAATGCCCAATTCTTCGTAGATTGTCATTAGCAGGTGTCCTGGTAGGGGTGAGGAAAGTCAAATACAAAAGAAAATAGGAAGGATTTGTTATTTCGTTTTCTGGTTGCTGGTCGCGAGTCGCTTTTTGTCTGCAACCCGAAAACAGTCGTACTGATTGTCGCGCATATAGCGACCGGCCAGGGCAATAGCCTCGGCCTCGGTGAGCAGGCGGCCATCGATTTCGGCTTGCAGGGTTCGGGTGAACCAGGCCCGGGCCTGAGATGCATAGGCCAGCGCAGCCCCGGCCCAAGAGGTATCCCCGCCGAAGAGGAAAATTTTGTTGCTGGGCACGGCGTGAATGCACTGGCGCAAAAAATTGCCAGTGCTGAAGGGATCGATACTCCAGGCCCAACAAAAGTCCACATACACATTCGGATAGTGCTTGGCCAGGGCTACCATTTCGTCGTTATAGGGATAGCCGATGTGCATTAGGACGAAACGGGCCTCGGGATATTTCGCCAGCAGTGGGCAGAGATTGCCCGGTTTGATGAAATCCACGGGCATCCGGCTGTGGCCCGCGTAATAGCCGGTGTGGATTTTGAAGGGCAGATCGTACTCAATCGCCAACTCCACGCCCCTGGCCAGAGACCAGTCTCCCAGACAGAGCCGCTCTTCCTGCGAAAGACTCTGGGGATCGCGCAGATAGGCAGCCAGCACAGGCGCGGTCTCAGCGTCGCTGCGCTCTTGCCAGCGAAGTGTGCGGTTATAGGCGTGTTGGCTTTTGACGGCAATCGCGGCCGCCGCGTTCTGGGCAAAGACAGCCTCCATCGCCTGGCGCAGGGTGGCCAAGTCCCGTATAGCCACACCAGTCTCCGCGGTGATGGCGGCTATGTCTGGTTCGCCATTGGCACAGCTGACCCACGAAATATCGTAGAAGAAAAAGTCCGGGCCGGAGGGATCGACAGCGCAGGCGCGCACAAAATCGTCGGTCTGGATGTGATCCAAATTGGCCCGCTCGCGCAGGATGTGCAGCCGCTGGCCCGGTTGGCGCAGTGCCGCGTGGAGGGGCAGGGCGGCTTCCAGTCCATCGGCTGTGATCTCATCCAGTCCATAGAGTTCCCGGGCAATGATGCGAACGGCCTCGCCATAGCCCGTATATCGCACAGACTGCCAGGCCCTTTCTACACCGGTAAAGCGGGCGCGAATGTCCGGGTCGGATGGATTCAACAGACGGTCAACCGCGGCCTGCCCCGCGCCGGCCACCACCAGATCCGCCGCGACGTAATTGCCAAAGAGATGTTTCAGCAGGTCCGGGCCATCTTCCACATAGTCTTTTTCCGAGCGCAGATGTTCGTGGCTATCACACAGGGGCGTTGTCTGGATGAAATCGGCGAGGGCAGTGGGCATGGGGAAAGCCTCCTGGGGCAAAGGCAGAGAGCAGAGATTCCAGGGAAAGAATGCGAAACGTGAAACGTGAGAGCATTCGAGCCAACTCACGTTTCACGTTTCGTATTTCGTCATGGGAAAACTACCCCCACGGCGGACAAGCCGACTTCGTTAGGAAGGTCGATCCAACTGCAGAACAGCGTTGACCCGCTCTTCGATTACAGGAGCGTAGGCGTCGTAGGTCTCGTTGCCTTCCCAAATCAGGTCGATCTCATTGCGGAAGACATCGTTGGCCTCGGTGAAGCGCGTGTTCTTGGGCATGGGGAAGGGTTCGATACCAGCCGTCAACAGAACGTCGGAGACGCCGAACATCCGGTTGACTTCGTTCACCTGGGGATCGGTCCACGCCGACTTGTGACCGTTGGGCTGGAGTTTGCCATCCAACACCATCGAGACACCGGCCTCGCCGGAACTGAAGAGCTTCAGCAAGCCCCACGCCTCTTCCGGGTGTTCGGATTGGGAACTCAGCATATGCATATTACCGGAGTAGCACGATCCCTGGCGGCCCTGAGGACCAACAGGCAACAGCACCGCATCCATATCGAACTTGCCATCGATCGCAGCGAGGGCAGTGGTCACACCACCGACAATCGTGGCATGGGTTGCTTCCAACCCGGCAACGAACAGGCCGCCGTCGATGGCATCAGCCTTGCGCGGGGCCACTTTGTCGTCCATCAACTTAATGTACCAGTTGGCGATTTCCCGGTGCAGGTCTGTGTTGTAGGTCAGGGTTGTGCCCTCAGCATCCATTACCCAACTGGCGGTAGAATCAGGTGCGCCGAAGGAGCGGGATGTGTTGCTGTAGTAGTGGAAGGAGTTCATACCATCGAAGCCCATTCCAAAAACGCCAGCGCTGGAATCGGCCGCGGCCCGGGCCAGTTCTTCCCAATCGTTCATTGTCCAGCCAGCTTCGGGTTCGGGCAGCCCCTTCTCCGCCAGCATAGTTTTGTTGTACATCACAGCGATATTGCCGCCGGGGTGGACCACACCGGGGATGCTGAAGTCTTTGCCGTCCAGTTGATTGCCGGCGATGATACTGGGATAGATGTCGTCCCAGTCTGCGGGCGCGTCCGAGGCCAGCATCTCGCCAATTTCCCCGTAGATCCCTTTGAGGAAACCACTGAAGAGCCAGCGGTGGTGGCCATAGAGCAGGTCAGGATTGGTGTTGGAGATGTAACCGGTCTGGCTCTTCGTCTCAATCTCACCGTAGACGACCTCCTCGATGATCACTTCAACGCCGGTGTCCGCCTGGTAGCGTTCGCTAAACTTGCGGGGCATCGCGCTCTGACCCACGTCCGGCGGAATCTGCACGCGAATGCTTACGTCTGTGGCCGCGGGGGCCGCGGAGGAGTTGGTCGTGCTGGGGGCCTCGGCTGCACCACCAGACGGGGCAGCCGCAGGAGCACAGGCGGCCAAAATCTGTGCGCCGGCCGCGCCGACGCCGACGGTTGCCAGCCCTTTCAAAAAGGAACGACGGGTAATTTGCTTACGTTGCATGTGAATCTTCTCCCTCATCTCTGAGTGTGGATAAATAGAGGTAAATCATCTGCGTGCTTCTTGTGACAGGCATTTTTCCTTTCTGAAAACTTGGATATTGGGTAGTGGATATTGGATTGGGAACCCAATCCAATATCCACTACCCAATATCCGTTAACCTTTAATCCCAGACATCACAATTCCCTGTACGAAATAACGCTGGCCCACAAAGAAGAGGGCGATGGTAGGAATCATTGAAAGCATACAGGCGGCCATGAGCAAATGCTGCAAAGGTTCGCCACCCACCTCGGGTGAATTGTTGAAGAATTGCAGCCCCACAGAGACTGTAAATTTGCTGGGCGAGTTCAGATAGATTAGAGGACCGATGAAGTCGCTCCAGGAGCCGATAAGGGTGATGATACCCAGGGTCGCCAGAATGGGTTTGCACAGGGGAAGAAGGATTGACCAGAAGATACGAAAATAGCCCGCGCCGTCGATGAGCGCGGCCTCGTCCAGATCCCTGGGCAGGGAGAGAAAGAACTGGCGCATGAGAAAAATAGCAAAGGCCCCGCCCCCAAACCAGGCTGGAACCCACAGGGGTTTCAGCGTATTGATCCAGCCCAGTTTATAAAATAGTACAAACTGGGGAATCAGTGTCACTTCCGCGGGCAGCATCATTGTGGCCAGGGTGATCATAAAGAGCGTATCCCGCCCTCGGTATTCAAAACGGGCAAAGGAATAGGCCACCACCGACGCGGTAATAACTGTGCCCAGTGTGGTCAGTGTGACAACAATTGTCGAATTCATCACCCATATCGTTACGGGGATGCGGGGAATAACGAGCACGCTGTTGTAATTTTCCCACTGGAAGACATCAGGGATAATCACCGGTGGGAACGCGGCCATCTCCACCGGTGTCTTGAACGAACTCATCAGCGTCCAAAACAGTGGGAAGCCGAACAACACACACAGACTTAACACCGTCAGATAAAGCACAATTCGGCCCGGTGTCAGGCGAATGCCAGGGGATTGTCGTACAGTCATTTGCGCCATCAGGTCTCTCCTATGCGCCTTCGTAATGGACCCAGCGCCGAGATGTGACGACCTGGAAGGATGTAAAAACGATCAGAATGGCGGCCAGAACCCAAGCCAAAGAACTGCCATAGCCCATCTTAAAATAAAGGAAGGCTTGGTTGTAGATATGCAGGGCAAAAAACCAGGTGGCGTAGGACGGTCCGCCCTGTGTCGCCACCCAGGCAGTGGTAAATACTTTGAGAGCGCCGATCACCGCCAGCACCAGATTGAAGAAGATTGTCGGTGTGAGCAGGGGTAGCGTGACATGGCGGAATTTAGCCCAGACACCGCCGCCATCAATAGCTGCCGCGTCATAGAGTTCCTGGGGCACACCCTGCAAACCAGCCAGGAAGATGAGCATTGTGTTGCCCCCCACCGCGGCCCAGATGTTGATCATCGTCACCGAATAGAGGGCCGTATCCCGCGAGGTGAACCAGGCCGGGGGGTTGTCGATGCCTAAATTCCGCAGAAAAGCGTTGACCGGGCCGAGGGTAGGCTGCAAGAGATAGGTCCACACCACAGCCAGAGCCACCGCGGGGATCAGATGGGGCACGAAGAAAACGGTACGAAAGATATTCGTGCCAATCAGCCGCTGATTGAGCATTATCGCCAACAACAATGCCCCGACAATCGCCACCGGCACATAAATAGCGGCAAACGAAAAAGTACGTCCCAGAGACGACCAGAAGAGATTGTCTCCGTTGAAGGCGTGGCTGTAGTTCGCCAGCCCGACCCATTTGGGCGCGCTGGTGATGCCATATTCAGTGAAGCCAAAATAGAGCGAAGCGATAATCGGCCCCCCCCAAAAGACAATCAGCCCGATGATCCAGGGCAGAGAAAAGGCATATCCCCAGAGAGCTTTGTTGGTTTGCACTCTGGATCGTGCCCCCACCGCCCGTGAGACCCAGGAAAGTTTCCCCCCGATAGGCACGCTTTGTTGGTTTTGAGCAACAGCCATTATTTCTCCTTCAGTTCAGTGCGTAGGTACGGCTTCTAACCGCACAATTCCCGGGCATCTAAAAAATATACGTTCGAAAACCACACCTGCTATTTTTGACGATAAAACAGAACCAAAACGCCAGAATCAAGACGGCAGCGTCCAATAGGCGGGAGGCGCATCCTGCCAGCGGGGCACACTCAGCCCATTGGCATCGTAGACGATCTCGCCCGCGCGCAGGGTCATGGCGCATTCGAGCTTTTTGTCACCTTCTATTTTGGCCTTGCCACAGTCCACAAAACCAAATTCGCCGGTTTGCATTTGTAACACAGCCACATCGGCTTCCGCGCCCACACTCAGATGGCCCAATTCCGGATGGCCGATCTCCTGGGCGGGGGTCAGTGTGGAACGATATATGACTTCGGCCAGCGGCATTCCGATGTTGAGAATTTTGTTCATCGTTGTCAGCATATCCACCACCACCCCGTGTACATTGCGGATGTGCAGATCGGTGCTGATAGAGTCGGGGCTGAAGCCATTCTGCATGGCCGGGACCGCATTGCGGAACCAGAAACTGCCCGCGCCGTGGCCCAGATCGAAAATCACGCCCCGTTCGCGCGCTTTGAAGAGAAAGTCGTGGGGTTTGCCCGCCTCGTCCACAATCGGGAATTGTTGGGCAAAAACGTGGGTGTGGATGTCACCCGGCCGCATCTTCTCCAGAATCAGTTCGGGGTAGGTGCGTTCGGGCCGGGGCCAGAAGTCCACCATCAGGGGTTTGCCACACAGTTTGCTGGCCTCCACGCCCCGGTCCACCGCGGCCCAGGGCGTGTGGATGTCGTCAAAGGGTTGGCGTGCCCAATAGTGGGCGGTCTTCACGCCGACGCAGATGTCGGGATAGGCCAGCACTGTGCCCGCGCAGAGTTCCGGATCGAAGTTGGCCGGGTCCTGTTCAAAGTCGCCGATCATTCCCTGATCTACAATATTGATGAAGGCAAAGATGCGGGTTTTGGCCAGATCGATGACTGTGCGTTTGAAGTGGAGAAAGTGGCGTGCGCCCGCTGTGCCAGTGTCCACAAAGGTCGTTACGCCAGAGCGAAAGGAGTGGGAGTCGGCCATAACCGACAGACCTTCTGGCTCCCGGGTGTGATAGACATGCACATGGATATCGATGAGGCCGGGTGTAACATACAGGCCAGAGACGTCAACCGTCTTGTTAGCCAGCGAGGGGTCAATGTCTGCTTCCAATGCGGCAATCGTACCGCCGCGGATTGCCACATCCATCCGTCCGTCGATGCCGTTTTTGGCACAGATGGTGTGGCCGCCCTTCAGGAGCAAGTCATAGCGGAGAGAATCGCTCATGCCTTTTCCTTCGTTTCTGTTGTGTGTGGTGTGATCCTACTTCTGCAACGCCTTCTGAAAGAGGGCAGTGCCGTAGAATTCGTAGGAAGCGGCTTTATCGGGCACATCCACGACGTGAACGGTAAAGCGGGCGGGCACGCCGTTGTCCGGGCAGTTCTCGCGGAAGAAGGTTCCGTAGGCCCGGCGATAGGCTTCGTACAGCCGCGCTTGCTCTTTCGCATACCCTTCCGGGTCCACCAGGGGATGGGGGGACTTGGGCTGGCAGCCAAAGGCATGAATTTCAATAAAATCAACTTGGGCTATGCTATCACAAATGCCAGCCTCCTGCAACCATTTCTCCCAGCAACGGAAAACCAGCGGAATTTCTACATCGGGGTCCATAAAGGTTACACTGTCCAGCCCCAGAACATTGGCCGCGGAATAGCCACCGGTCAGTCCTGAAAAATGGATTTTGAGATCGCCGTCGGGCTGCTCTTCTGTCACCAGTGCGGAGAGAACCGGTGCATCGCCAGTTGAATAGTAAGTAATTTTGCCGCGCCGCTTAACGTTAAAGGCCATTGAGGTATCCTTACGGTTGGGGGAATGTTTTGCTATGGAAGTGTTTGTCGAAGGGTTTCGTGTACGTTCGGATAGTATACAATTCTTTGGAAAATTGCGCAACGTCGATTATTGCACGACAATTCTGTCGTTTTTTCGTGCGACTTGACGGTCTGTAGGGTCATAGACAGGGCAAAAATTGACGTAAACAGAAATCCGCACTATACTTCGATCGTTTGAAAGGGACGCTGATTGCTGTTCCTAACTGGCACCAAAATATACTTCATCTGCCTTAATAACTTCCCCTGTTTTTTGTTGAGCCAATAGGCTCGAACAACGGTTCCCAAACTTTACAGTATCCGTAGATACAACAGAAGGAGACTTGCAATGACGCAAAAGAACGGTTTGACCCGACGCACCTTCCTCAGAAATACTGCTTTTCTGAGCGCAGGTGCATTCCTGGCTGCCTGTGCCCCAGCAGCACCCGCGGCTCCTGCTGCCCAGGCGCCCGCGGCTGCCGCAACAGCAGCCCCCGCTACAGAAGCCGCTGCTCCGGCCGTCGTAGACCCCATGAATCCCCTGGGCTTAGTATCTGGCGAACCCCTGGAAGGCATCTTCTTTGAGGGTGGCTTTGGCCGGGGCTATCTGGACAATGCCGCCGACATCTACCGCCGGCTTCATCCGGAAAACCCGATGACGGTTGAGGGCATTCAGCGGGTGGGCGATCAGCTGCGTCCCCGTTTCATCGGCGGCAACCCGCCCGATGTGATCGACAACAGCGGTGCAGGCAATCTGGACCAGGCCGCGCTGGTGGCCGACGGCGAATTGATGGACTTGGCGCCGCTCTTCAACGCGCCGTCCCTGGACACCCCCGGCAAAACTTTTGGCGAAACCCTCTTCCCCGGTTCCCAGGAGAGCGGCAAGTATGGCGGCGTGCAGTATTCCCTGCAATTGGCCTATACCATTTCTGGCATCTGGCACAGCCAAAGCCTCTTTACCGAGAAGGGCTGGACATACCCCAGGACCTGGGACGATATGCTGGCCTTCTGCGAGATGATCAAAACAGAGACCGACATGGCCCCCTGGACCTATCAGGGCAAGTATCCCCAATATATGGTCTTTGGCGTGCTTATGCCGTTGATTTACAAAAACGGTGGCCTGCAACTGATCATCGATCTGGACAATCTGGTTGATGGCGCCTGGAACAATCCTGCGGTGGTCAAATCCCTGGAGCAGGTGCAGGCGTTACATACCAACGGCTACATTATGCAGGGGACCGAAGGCTTGACCCACACCGAAGCCCAGGCCGAGTGGCTGAACGGCAAAGCCGTCTTTCTACCCTGCGGCACCTGGCTGGAAAACGAAATGCGTTCCATGACCCCCGACAACTTCGATATGGTTGTCCAAGCGGTCCCCGGCGGGCAGGACGAGAGTACGGCTGACTCGATTCTGGCTTGGTCAGGTGAAGACTTCATTGTGCCGACCAATGGCAAGAACTCCGTCGGCGGCATGGAATATCTGCGCTGTCTGATGTCTGTGGAAAATGCCAAGTGGTTTGCCCAGAACGTCAGCGCGATTATGCCTGTGGTGGGTGGCACCGAAGGTGTGGAACTCAGCCCTGCTGTGGTGTCTGCCTCTGCAATTGCTGAAGCTTCCGGCGAATCCACCTTCGACTACTCCTGGAAGAACTGGTACACGCCGATGGCTGATGAGACCCGGGATCGCACCGGCGACCTGTTGACCGGACGCATTACCCCCGAAGAGTGGATCGAAGCTGTGCAGAAGAAGGCCGACGAAGTCAAGGCCGACTCGAATATCCCCAAGTACGAGCGCGCTGGCTAACACAACGCACAATCGTTCTCTCCTCGGCCTCTATTGCCGTAGGGAGAATGATGGCGTTTGACCACTCGCGGCCGTATCTTCGGTGAAGAACTTCAGAAACTGGCCTGCGTTCCGCTTGCGGGCGCAGGCCGGTTTTTATCTGTACCAGCTTCTATCTACGGAGGTACAACGGAGGAACTTATGTACCGCAACAAATACCGGCTGATTGTCCCCTTTCTCATCCCCTCGATTCTGCTCTATGTCACTTTCGTTCTCTATCCCTACGGGCGGGCTATGTACATCAGTCTGACCCAATGGCGTGGCCTCTCCAAGCCACCCGTATTCATCGGCCTGGAGAACTTCTCCAAAATGCTGGGCGACAGCAATTTCTGGAATGCTTTGGGCAACAACGCCTTCTATATTGTCTCCCTGCCCATCTTCACCATCGGCCTCGCCCTCTTTTTCGCCTTTGTCCTGACCCAGGGCGCGCGCTTTGCCCGTTTCTACCGCATCACATTCTTCTTCCCCCAGGTGATGTCGATGGTGGCTATCGGCGTGCTGTGGAGTTTCGTCTATCATCCCACCATCGGCTTTCTCAATTCCTTCCTGAAATTGATTGGCATGTCGAATCCGCCTGTCTGGTTGGGAAACCCGGACTACGTGCTGACCGCGCTTTCGAGTGTGGCTGTCTGGCAGGCGGTCGGCTTCTTTATGGTCCTCTTTATCGCGGCGATGGAGTCGATCCCGGCCACCTACTACGAAGCGGCGATGATCGACGGCGCGTCCCAATGGCACATCTTCTGGAATATCACCATTCCTCTGATTTGGGGGACGATCCAGACCGCGCTGATCTTCATTATGATTGAAGCCACCAGTATGTTTACTATCACCCAAACGATGACAGAAGGCGGTCCCAGCCGCGGCTCGGAGGTGCTCTCCACCTACCTCTACAACGAAGCCTTCATCAACAGCAATTTTGGCTACGGCACAGCCATCGCCGTGGCCCTCTTCTTTCTGACTCTCTTCATCTCCGTCATCCTCACCCGCCTTCTGCGCCGCGAAAGCCTGGAGTTCTAGCCATGACAATCAACTCTGCGGAACTGCCCACACCGAAAATGAGTACCCCAGTGGCTGGCAAGCCTACCGGTTTCAGCCTCTCCCGGATGCTGCTGAACATCGTCCTGGCCTTCTGGGCTGCGCTGGTCGTCTTCCCGATGCTCTGGCTGCTCTACACATCCTTCAAAACCGACAAAGAAATCTTCTTCAGCCCCTGGTCCCTGCCAGAGGCTCTGCAATGGGACAACTATGTGCGGGGCTGGGTGGATGCCCACATCGGCGACTACTTTCTCAACAGTTTCATCGTCGTGCTGCCCTCTCTGGTGCTAATCCTCGGCCTGTCCGCGATGACGGCCTATGTGCTGGCCCGTTTCCCTTTTCCCGGCAACCGGATTATCTTCTACGGCTTTATGGCCGGGATGCTCTTTCCGGTCTTTCTGGCCCTGATTCCCCTCTTCTTTCTGGTCAAAGATTTGGGGATGCTCAACAGCTTTCCGGGACTGATTCTGGTCTACACGGCCTATTCCCTGCCCTTTAGCGTCTTCTTTCTCACCGGCTTCTTCAAGACCCTCCCTTCGGAACTGCACGAAGCGGCCATCATCGACGGCGCCAACCAGTTTCAGGTCTTCTTCCGGGTGATGCTGCCTCTGGCCCAGCCGGGGCTGCTCAGTATCGGCATCTTCAACTTTCTGGGCATGTGGAATCAATACCTATTGCCGCTGGTGTTGATGAGCGATGCCAAAAATTACGTGCTCACCCAGGGCCTGGCCTATATGCTGCATCAGCAGTATTACCAGAACGACTGGAGCGCGCTCTTTGCTGCTGTCAGTATGATTATGATCCCGACCCTCCTCGTCTATTCCATCTTCCAGAGCCAGATTCAGAAGGGCATCACAGTCGGTGCTTTGAAAGGATAGCCATCCCATGCGTATCGGAATTGCCAACTTCAGCCACGAATCCAACACCTTTGCCGCTGCCTCCACCCCGCTGGATGCCTTTCGCGTCTACCGGGGGCAGGAAGTCATCGACCACTACACCCACACCTTCCACGAAGTGGCCGGATACATTGCCGGCGCGGAAGAATACGATTTTGATCTGGCACCCCTCTTTTCTGCCAACGCTACTCCGGCCGGGCCGTTGACCGTCGAAGCCTATGAGACGCTTGTGGGCGAACTGCTCGACTCCATCCGCGCGGCCATGCCCCTGGACGGCCTGCTCTTGGCCCTGCACGGCGCGATGGTGGCCGAGGAATATCCCCAGGCCGACGGCGAGACTGTGCGCCGGGTGCGGGCACTGGTGGGACCGGATTTCCCACTGGTCGTCACCCACGACTATCACGGCAATGTGCCGCCCCAGCTGGTGGCCGACGCGGACGGGCTGATTATCTACAAAACCTGCCCCCACATCGACCAGAAAGAACGGGGCATCGAAGCCGCGGAACTGGTCGCCCGCACAGCCCGCCGGGATGTGCAGCCGGTTTCGGCAATTGTCAAAACACCGGTCGTCTTCAACATCGCCTTCCACAACACCAGCAGCGGCCCGATGAAACCCCTGATGGACGCGGCCATTGCCCTGGAGCAGCAGCCGGGCATCCTCTCCGTCAGCATCGCCGCGGGCTACCAATACGCGGATGTGCCCTGGATGGGGCCGTCGATTGTCGTCATTGCCGACGGCGACGAAGCCCTGGCCCAACGGGAGGCCGAGCGTCTGGGTCAGATGATGTGGGACGTGCGGGATCAGCTTGTCCCCCGCATCCCCAGCGCGGCGGAGGCCGTGGCCACGGCGATGGGGAGCAGCGCATTTCCGGTTTCGCTCTTTGAGCTGGGCGACAATGTGGGGGGCGGCAGCGCGGGGGACGCCACGATTATTCTAGAGGAATTGCTGCGCCAGAAGGCCGACGGCTGGGTGGTGAGCCTTTACGACCCGGAATCCGTCGCGCAATGCGTGGCCGCGGGCATCGGCGGGCAGGTGGACCTGCGCACCGGCGGCAAGCTGGACGACCAGCACGGGCCAACCCTGGCCATCAGCGGGCGGGTGCGCACCATCCACGACGGCACCTACGAAGAGACCGAACGCCGTCACGGGGGCGCGCGCTACGGCGATCAGGGGCTGGCCGTTGTGGTGGAGGTCAACCGCAGCGCACCGGGCAAAGGCGGGCTGCTGATTCTCAACAGCAAGCGGGTGGCCCCTATGAGCATCCACCAGATCACGTGCATGGGCATCCAGCCCCAGCAGCAGAAGATTCTGGTTGCCAAAGGCGCGGTCGCGCCCAGGGCCGCCTATGAGCCGGTCAGCGCGCGTATCATCGAAGTGGACACAGCCGGTGCCACCTCCATCAGCCGCCCCGCCGCGGAGTTCCAGCGGGCGCGCAAGGAGTTGTACGAGTGGAGCAGGGCGTGAGGCGTAAAGCGTGAGGAGTGATGCGTGAAATGTGAGAGGATTTGGGCCATCTCCCATTTCACGCATCACTCCTCTATTTCCGTCAGTTGTTCGTCGCCTGCATATGCGCGACGGACGCGATCACCAGTTGGCGCAGCACATCCCAATCCACATCGGAAAGCCGTTTGATGTAGAGGCAGGACTTGCCCGTACTGTGCTTGCCCAGGTCTGCCAGCAGTGCTTCGTAGCGATCAAAACCGGCCATAATATAAAGGGTCAAGTTCTGCTTGCGCGGTGAGAAGCCGACCAGAAACCACTCTGCTGCCCGGCCGCTGGCGTACTTGTAATGATACTCGCCAAAGCCGACAATCGACGCGCCCCACATTTTGGCGGGTGCGCCGGTCGCTTCCTCCATCAATTCCAGCAGCGCGAAGCAATCTTCCCGTCGCTTTTCGTCCACACTGTGCAGAAAAGCCTCCACACTGGCGTCGTTCTGTTGGGTCTTCAATACAGCCAAGCAACTGCCTCCTCCCGTACAATTTTTCCTCATTGATCGCTACAAAAGCCAGGGATGGTTTCATCTATGAAAACGCCTCGGCCTCGCTCACTTTGCGTTGACCCTTCGGAATTTCTGGCGCGTTGTGGATCAGCGGCGCGCTTTCGCCTGCCTGCACCATCCGCCGGATCAGACGCTCCTTCAGCACATCGCTGGTACGGCGGTGGCTCTCCCAGCCGATGAGATTGGTCAATTCGTAGGGGTCGTACTCTAGATCGTAGAGATACTGCTCCACATATTCGTCCGAGTCGGCATCCTGGCTGCCCTGTTTGTCCGGCGCGGTGACGCCGTACTTCCAGCGTTTGGTGCGCACGGCCCGCCCCACCTGGCTTTCGCTGATCTGGATGAAGGCTTCTTCGGGCCAGTCCACTGCCTCCCGGTTGACCAGCGGCAGCACCGATCGCCCTTCCATCTGCGCGGGGATGGGCAGCCCCGCCGCGTCCAGCAGGGTGGGGGGCAGATCCACGAGGCTGATCATCTCACGGATTTCGCCGCCGCCGGTGAAGCCCGGCCCGATCAGCGCGGTGGGCAGGCGCACGGATGCCTCGTGGCAGGAGCGTTTGTATTCGCTGTTGCGGGTCTTGAAATGGCAGCCGTGATCCGTCGTGTAGAGAATAATTGTATTGTCCAGCATCTCCAGACTTTTCAGGCTGTCGGTCATGCGGCCCAGGGCCTCATCCAGCCGTTTGATCATCCCCCAATAGCCGCCCAAATGCTGCTGGCTGGAACCGCCCAGCGCGGCCAAATCCGGCGGCGTCCAGCGGCCCGCGTAGCGCTCCCGATAGCCGTCGGGCGGCGGGTAGTCGTCCAGATGGTTCTGGTGGTGGGGTTCGATGTAGGAAATGAAGAGGAAGAAGGGGTTTTCCTGGTGGCTGTCGATGTAGCGGATCACGGCGTCGGTCTGGGCGTCCACCCGGTAGCCGGGCAGCTTGACCCGCTGCTGATCGTTGTCATACATCACCATATCGTAGGCGTCGGAGGTGAATTCCAGCAGATTGGAAGCCAGCCAGTAGTCGTAGCCGCCCCGCTGCTCCGGGGGCACCGCGCCGTCATATTTGTTCTCGGCCAGATGCCACTTGCCGATATAGCCCGTGTCGTAGCCGCCCGCCTTGAAGAAATGGGCCATCGTTTGCAAGTCCTGGCGCAGGGGGATGCCGTTGCGCCAGGAGCCGGTGTTGGTGGCGTACATCCCCGTTTGCAGGCAGGAGCGGGCGGGACCGCAGACGGGCTGGCAGGTGACAGTCGTGTGCAGGTGGGTTCCTGCGCGGGCCATGCGGTCGAAGTTGGGCGTCAGGTCCAGGGGGTTGCCGTGGACGCCGGTGCTGTCCCAGCGCTGCTGGTCGGTGAAGAAGACGATGATATTGGGTTTGTCGCTCACGATTTTCTCCTGGGGTGGGATGGGAAGGCAGAATGGAACGCGGATGACACAGCGGTGTCCCTTCAATGAACTCAGGACATCGTCTGAGCCTGTTGAAGGGAAAGGACGGATAGTCGCGGATAAAAATTTGCGGAAATCGGCGGTCTCTGCGAAATCTGCGTTCTGGTTGAGGATACCGAAAGACTATAGTACAATTCTACACTACATCCCGCCTCACGACCACCCACTTCTGGAGAAACGCAATGATCGACACAGTCCGCCTACAAGACAAATGCCGTACTGCCCTGGATTTTGCCGCGGGCCAGCTACGCAATCTGGTGGAAAATCACCCCGACTATTTCCCGATGTACACCCAAAACGGCCAATGGAAGCACGGCGGCGAGGCCTGGACCAACTGGTGCGAGGGCTTTCTGGGCGGCCAGTTGTGGATACTCCATCGCCACACCGGCGACGCCTATTTCCGGGAGAAAGCCGAACACTACTCCCGCCATCTGGAAGAGCGCAAATGGGACCGCAATGTCCACGATTTGGGCTTCCTCTTCTGGTCCACCTGGCGGCGCTGGTATGAACTGACCGGCGACCCGACCCTCAACGAGACAGTCATCCAGGCGGGCAAGACGATGGGTCTGCGCTTCAAAGAGAAGGGCGAATACCTGCGCTCTTTTGTCTCCGACGAGAGCCTTTTCATCGATATTATGATGAATGTGGGGATTATCTTCTACGCCGCGCAGCAGAGCGACGACGCCGACCTGCTCAGCATCGCCAATCGCCACTGCCTGACCACCCGGCGCTATCTGGTGCGGGGGGACGGCAGCACCAGCCACGAGGGGCTGTTCAATCTGGAGACGGGCGAGTTTATCCGCCAGAGCACCCACCAGGGCTGGCGGGACGACTCTTCCTGGGCGCGAGGGCTGGCCTGGTCGCTCTATGGCTTTGGCACAGCCTACAGTTTCACCGGCGACGCCCGCTATTTGCAGACCGCGGAACTCAACGCCCAGTTCTACATCGAAAATACCGGGGCCGACGGCGTGCCACCCAACGACTGGGCAGAAAAGAATGCCCGCAACCCCTACGAATCCTCCGCCGCGGCCATCGCGGCCAGCGGGCTGATCAACCTGAGCCGCATCACCGGCGATCCGACCCGCGCCCGGCTCTATCACGACTACGCGCTGCAGATTGTGGATATCCTGACCGGCCCCGAATTTCTGGCGAACGAGACGCCGGGCTGGGAGGGCGTGCTGAAACAGGGGATGTATCACGAGCGCCTGGGGTTGGGCGTGAATGAAAGTGTGATGTGGGGCGATTATTTCTTCCTGGAGGCGGTGAGTAAAGTGCTGGGGTATGAGTAGCGCGGACGACCCTTCCACTTCCACGGGGGACGGTACATCTCACAAAGGCCAGAGCCAAGACAGCCGTATTCACGCCTTGGCGTGGATACAGCGGCGGCGCGGATAGCATCGTTCAGTCAACTGGCTGGCATCTGCTACCAGCGGATATTTTTCTGGTGCGTCTGTTCTCAAGCGATACTATTTTGAAACCGAGAGGTTTCCCTGGCCAGATACGCTGGTTGATCCTGACGAAACCGTTCCTCGGTTTTGTCGGACCCGCTTGGTTTCGACAGGCTTAACCCGTGCTAATCAAGCCCCGGTTTTCAATCGAGCAGCACTGAGGCTTGAAAATTCCGGCAAAATGATTGGCGACAGACGAAATCCACACAACACTTGGCGCGGCATCTTGTCCCTTCTCCCATCACCAGATACAATAGTCACATAGGGTTTGGCATCATCCGTTTGGAGCGTATTCAATGCAAAAAACAGCCATCGTCACCGGCGGCAGCCGGGGCATCGGGCGGGGCATCTGTCTGGGACTGGCCGCGGCTGGCTGGGCTGTCGTCGTCAACTATCGGGGCAACGCCGCGGCCGCGCAGGAAGCCGCGGAGCTGGTGGAGCAGGCGGGCGGTCAGGCGCTGATCGTCCAGGCCGACATCGGCGCGGCAGAAGACCGGGAGCGGCTGGTAGCCGAGACGCTGGCCCGCTTTGGCCGCATCGACCTGCTGGTCAACAACGCGGGGATGGCCCCCCGGGTGCGCGCCGACCTGCTGGAGACCGGCGAGGCGTCCTACGACGAAGTGATGGCCGTCAATTTGAAGGGGCCATTCTTCCTCACCCAGCGGGTGGCGAAGGCGATGATCCAACTGGCCGAAAGTGAGGAGGACGCCCGCCCCGCGATTGTCAATATCGGCTCCATCAGCGCCTATGCCGCCAGCATCAACCGGGGCGAGTATTGCCTCTCCAAAGCCGGGATGGGAATGATGACCGCGCTCTTTGCGGACCGTCTGGCCCCCCACGGCATCAACGTCTACGAGGTGCGACCCGGCATCATTGAAACCGATATGACCAGCGGCGTCAAAGGCAAATACGACGCGCTCATCGATGGCGGCCTCACCCCCATCCGCCGCTGGGGTCAGCCGGAGGACATCGCGGCCGCGGTCGTTGCTTTGGCCGAAGGCGCGTTCCCCTTTTCCACGGGGGAGATTTTCAATGTGGACGGCGGCTTTCATATGCGGAGATTGTGAAGTGCTGCGTGCTGCGTAAGTAGTAAAGCACGCAGCACGCAGCATCCAACTTCCCACCAGCCAATCCCAAAAGCGAGTATTCTCTATGCCCACCCCCACCCCCACCCCACTCCCCCTCCCATCCGACTACAACCCGGAAACCCATATGCTCGTCCACAGCGTCGAGACGGGCCGCTATCACGAGAGCCGCAAGGCCGCCCGCTTCGCCGCGGAGCTGGTCGCCAACGGCACGGCACAAGACCTGGCCCTGGCCGAAAAAGTGCTGGACGCGGTGCTGGCCTGCCAGGAGACCGACCCGGCCGATCCCCACTACGGCAATTTCTATTGGATGGCCGAGGACAGCCACGTGGAGGACCTGAACGCGGTGGAGTTCTGCCTGGAATATCTGATTCCTATGATGCTGCGCCACAGCGAGCGGCTGGCAGAACCCTTGCAGCAGCGGGTGCTGGCCGCCATCCGCCTGGGGCTGGACGAAATCCGCCGCCTGGATGTGCTGGTGGCCTATTCCAACATCACCGCGCTGGATGTGCTGAACACCTGTCTGGGCGGTGAACTGTTGGGCGACCCGACGATTGCTTCTCGTGGCTACACGAAGTTTCGCCAATGGATCGGCTTCACCTGCCGCTCCGGCCACCCCATGGAATACAACAGCCCCACCTACACCGCGGTCACCCTCCACGCCCTGCACATCCTGACTGAATTGGTGCAGGACGCGGACACCCGCATCCGGGCGCGGGCCTTTGCCGCGCGCCTGGCCGTGAGCGCGGCCCTGCACATCCACCCCGGCACAGGCCGCTGGGCCGCGCCCCACAGCCGGGCCTATCATCCGTCAGTGGTGGGCGCGACCCCGCCGGAGATGGAACGGGTGCAGGGCTGGCTAGCCGATGGCACAATCCCGCCGTGGATTGCCGATGTGCTGACAGATCGCCCGGCCCGCTACACAATCAGCGAGACCGCAGAACGCAGCCGGGGCATCGGCTTCACCACCCGCATCACGCCCGCCTGGGCGCTGGGTGTGGCCTCCACCAGCACCCACAACCAGTCCGATGTCTGTATGCTCCACTATACCCGGCCCAGTGTTGAGAAGCCCAGTGTTGAGAAGCCCAGTATCGAAAAACCCGGCGTGCTCTACACCCGCTACGTCTTCAACGACAAGTGGTTCGGCGATTTCTACCACGCCACCGACCGCAGCCAGCAGCGCAATCTCCTGGACGAGGGCGCGTTTTACGGGGTGATGGAGGACAACCGAGCCATCGGCGTCTATGCCGCGCAGAGCTTTTTACAGGGAACAAGCGCCAAAGCCACTTTCATCTGGACGGGCTGCGCCGAGCCGGAAGAGGTCTGGATCGACGGGCAGCAGGTGACAGCCTTGCCCGCGGACCTGCCGCCCGGCGCCACAGTTGTGGTGGGCAGCGGCGATGTCTACACCGCCATCCGCCCCCTGACCCGCACGGCCCTGGGCAAAGAGACACCCGCCCGGCTGGTGGCCCGTGAAGGCGATCTGGTGCTGGAACTACACAACTACCGCGGCCCGGACAAGCGCTTCTGGGAGCAGCGCTGGCCCGGCGCGTTCTTCCAGGGCGTGCCCATCTGCGCCTATTATTTGGAGGTGTCGGATCGCTCTGACTACACGAATGGCGCTGAAATGGCCCAGGCGTTGGCGGGCGGTGAACTCTCCGAAAGTCTGGATGCGCCCTACACTTTCCCCGCCGAGGGGGAGCGGCATTATTCGGCTTCCTACAGTCGGGACGGGCAGACCCTCGGCATTGATATCGACCTGATGGGCTGGCGGCTTCTGCGCCGCTGGGACAGCCGGGGCGATGTGGGCTGGCCGATGCTGAGCGCTTTTTCAGAGGATTTTCCCGCAGAGGCGCAGAGGCGCAGAGAAGATTCTGGTGCGCTCTATTTTGCACAGCAGAGCAATGAGGGACGGGTGGCCGCCGCGGGCGCGGTGGCGGAGTGCGCCGCGGCCGGGCTGTGGCTGTGGGGCAGCGAATCCGTGGGCCGTTGGGTGGCGGGCCATTTCGGCGAGGAAGCCGCCACACTGAAACTGACCACACCAGAAGGCAGCGTGACTGTTGCTGGAATGGGCGCGGGCCTCGTGCATTGGGACAGAGGCGAGGTTCGAGTCGAAGCGACAGGCGCGCCTGAAGTCAAAAAAGATTAGCGCAAAGGGGCAAAGTTGCAAAGGCGCAAAGAGACCACTGGAATCTTTGCATCTTTGCATTGAAATTCATACCCACTGAGGAGAATTACTATGAGTACCAATCCAATCCGCGTCGGCATTGCCGGCCTGGGACGCAGCGGCTGGGGCATCCACGCCAAACTGCTGGAGCCGATGAATGAGATGTACCAGATTGTCGCTGTGACTGACGCCGACGCCAACCGCCGTTTGGAAGCTGTCGAGCGCTTCGATTGTCTGGCCTATGACAATTTCGACGATCTGATCAACGACAAAGCCGTAGAGTTGGTGGTCGTGGCCCTGCCCAGCTTCGTCCATGCCGATTCGACGGTGGCCGCGCTGGAAGCGGGCCGGCATGTGGTCTGCGAGAAGCCCATGGCCGCGTCTCTGGCCGACGCCGACCGGATGGTGGCCGCGGCCGCCAAGCCCGACGCGCCCGTCCTCTCCATTTTCCAGAACCGGCGCTACAACCCGGACTTCCGCAAAGTGCAGGAGATTATCGCGTCCGGCGTGTTGGGGCGCATTGTGCAAATCCGCATGACCGAATCCCGCATGAGCCGGCGCTGGGATTGGCAGACGCTGAAAGAGTTCGGCGGCGGCTCACTCAACAATACCGGCCCCCACTTTCTGGATATGATTCTGCAACTCTTTGGGCCAGCCGAGCCGGAAATCCTCGTCCATCTGGACCGGACGCTGACCCTGGGCGACGCCGACGATCACGTGAAGCTGGTGTTGAAGGCCGAGGGCGCGCCGACGATTGACCTGGAAATCTCTTCCTGCGACGCCTTTCCGGACGAGTCCTGGCACATTCTGGGAACCCAGGGCGGTCTGCACGGCAGCACCAGCCATCTGGAATGGAAGTTCTTCGATCCCGCAGAACTGACGCCGCGAGCGTTGGACACCCAGCCCACGCCCGACCGCTCCTACAACCGGGACACAATCCCCTGGCAGGAGGCAAGCTGGAAACGCACGGAGGATACCGACGACGCCTACCGGGGCTTCTACCGGGACCTCTACGCCACCATTCGCAATGGCGCGCCGCTGGTCATCACACCGGAGAGTGTGCGCCGGGTGATCTGGCTGCAGGAGGAGTGCCACCGGTTGGGCGGCATCTGAATGACGTGCAACAGCGGAAGTGTGGAAGAGAGAATCACGAATCCCATACATCCACTTTTCGGCTGACTATCTGCCCATACGCCCAGCCAGAGGAGCCAACCAGCGTGCATCTGATCGTCTTTTCCAAGCTATTGAAAGAGTATTCGGTTCCCAAACTCATCGCGCTGGCCCACAGCCACGGCTACGATGGCTACGACCTCTGCGTGCGTCCCGGCTATGCAGTCAGCCCGGAGGACGCGGGCGAGACGCTGCCGGCCGCGGTGGCGCAGATGGCCGTGGAAGGGGTGGCGGTGCTGCTGGTCACCGGGCCGACGAGTCTGACCGATCCCCGCCAGCCAGAGGCGGAGAGTCTGCTGGCAGCCCTGGCCACATCGGGCGTGCCCCGGCTGAAGGTGGGCTATTTCCGCTTCGACCGCTCCCGCTCCTATCAGGAACAGGTGGACAGCGCCCGCCGCACCCTGGAAAACTGGGAGATTCTGGGCCGCATCTACGGCGTACAGATCTGCTATCACACCCATTCGGGCAGCTATCTGGGGCTGAACGCGGCGTCACTCCTCCATCTGCTGCGGGATCGGGACCCGGCCTATATCGGAGCCTATCTCGACCCCGGCCATTTGGCTGTAAACGGCGAACCTTTTGACCAGGCGCTGGCAATGACGCGTGATTACCTGAGTGTGCTTTCGCTGAAGGATGTGCAGGTGGAACGGGTAGAAGCGGGCGCGCACGGCAAAGGCCGGGTGCGCTGGCTGCCCGCGGGCCAGGGGATTGTGGATTGGACAAGCGTCTTCGCCGACCTCAACGCGGCGGATTTTGAAGGCCCTGCCTCCATCCACTGCGAATACGAAGTCCCCGCCGAGGGCTGGGCGGAGACATTTGGCCGGGAGATCGCCTCATTTCGACGCTGGAATGCTGGCTCCAAGGCAGATCCAGAACAAAGTTCCCAGTAATTTCTTGAAAAGCGTAAATACGCCTACACATTTTGTTGTGCGTTGTACGTAGTCCGTGAACTGGTATACGCACAACGTCAGAAATTATTGGGCCATTTCCACCAGGCTGCACTACATAATTCTTAAAATTACTGGGGCCAGGAGAATCGATGAAAACGCTTATACTGAATGAACCGGGTCATTTTTCGCTGACCGAAACCGCGCCGCCCCCCGCGCCTGGAGCCGGGGAAGCCCAGGTCGCCATCCGCCGGGTGGGTATCTGTGGCACAGACCTCCACGCCTACGCGGGTCGCCAGCCCTTCTTCGCCTATCCCCGCATCCTCGGCCACGAACTGGGCGCGGAGATTGTCGCGCTTGGCCCGGACGAAAATCCCCACGGGCTGGCCGTGGGCGATCGGGTCTGCATTCGCCCCTATCTCAACTGTGGCAAATGTGGCGCGTGTCGGCGAGGCACAACCAACTGCTGCTCCACACTGCAAGTCTTGGGCGTGCATACCGACGGCGGGATGCGGGAGCGCATCAATGTCCCCATCAAACTTTTGCACCGGGCCAACAATCTCCCCTTCGATCAGTTGGCGATTGTGGAGATGCTTTGCATCGGCGCGCACGCGTCCCGGCGCGCCGGTATTGTCCCCGGCGAATTTGCGCTGGTCATCGGTGCGGGGCCTATCGGCCTGGGCACAACCCAATTCGCGGCGCTGGACGGCGCGCGGGTCATTGCGATGGATGTGGCCGACAGCCGTCTGGAACAGGCGTCCGAGCAGCCGGGCATCGAGTTTGTAATCGATGGCCGGGGCGATGTGGCGGCCCAGCTCCACGCCATCACCGGCGCAGATGATCTGCCCACAACTATTTTTGATGCCACAGGCAATGCCGCGTCGATGAAAAACAGCTTTGGCTATGTGGCCCAGGGCGGGCAACTGGTCTTTGTGGGGCTGGTGCAGGGCGAAATCTCCTTCAACGATCCGGAATTTCACCGGCGGGAAACGACCCTCAAAAGCACCCGCAACGCCACCGCCCAGGACTTCGACCGGGTGCTGACTGCCCTGGCCGAGAAGACAATCCACGTGGACCCGTGGATCACCCATCACGCCAGCCCGGAAGAGATGCTGGGCCAGTTTGAAAGCTGGACCAGACCGGAGACCGGCGTTGTCAAGGCGATGCTGGATTTTTAAGAGACAGCGGACGGCAGACCGCATGAGAATCGGCGAGGCCACGCGGTCCGCCGTCCGCGGTCTGGCGTCAACATAAACCCACAAGGACAGATCAAATGCTCAACATTCCCTCTGAACTGACCCTCTACCCCGCTTCTGTCGTGGAGCAGGACGGCACCACCTATTGTATGCTGCGGGACACAGACGGCAAGCGATTGTTGGGTGTCTCCGGCAACACCGACGGCTTTGTGCCCAACGCGGTCACCGCCGACGGTCTCGCCATCTGCGGGCTGACCGCGGCCAATGCCCGCCAACTGCGCAGCCGTCTGGCTTGGGCGTCGCCCGTCGCGCTGGGACTGCGCACCTCCGCGGGCTTTGGCGATCGTCTGGGCGTGGCGACACCGGGCCACATTTTGGCGACGCAAGGCACAGGCGTCGCACCCATCTACGCCCAGCAGTCCGTGCGCGAGAACACCCGCACCGGTCGCACGCCCCAGAATGTGGTGGACGACGCCATGTGGGGCGTGCTGCAAATGGGCTGGCACGAAGATTGGGGCGCGGACGCCGACCACATGAAAACCATCGCCGACATCGACCCCTTTGTGGACGCGGGCTATACATTCTTTACGATTGATCCCGGCGAGCACGTGGATGACGCAGCCGAACACGCGGACGACGCATCCCTGACCGAAAAAGTGGCTGCCCTGCCTTGGGCCGCGCTGGAAAGCTCTGTGGAAGAAATGCGCGCCCGCTATCTGCGCAGCTTCGATCTGGACGATCGCACACTGACTTTCGACGAGCATCTGCTCTACAAAGCCGCGGCCAAATATGCCCGGGCCGTGGCCCACACCGTAGCAATGGCCCGCCACCTCACCGCCCGCATGAACGGCAAGTCCTTCGATCTGGAGATGTCTGTGGACGAAACCCACACGACGACAACTCTCCACGAGCATCTCTACGTGGCGGGCGAGTTGCAGCGGATGGGCGTCTCCGTCGTGAGTATGGCCCCCCGTTTTGTGGGCCGCTTTGAAAAGGGCGTGGACTACATCGGCGACCTGGCCGAACTGGACGACAATATCGCCGGTCACGCCGCGGTCATGCGCTACTACGGCAACAGCTACAAACTGAGCCTGCACACCGGCTCGGACAAATTCGGTGTCTACCCGATTGCCATGAAATACACCGGCGGGCTGGTCCATCTGAAGACAGCCGGGACCAGCTATCTGGAAGCCCTGCGGGTGATGTCGAACATCGACATTCCCTTCTTCCGGGAGATTCTCGACTTCGCCCGCAGCCGCTACGAGGAGGACCGCAAGAGCTATCACGTCTCTGCCCAACTGGGAAAAGTGCCCGGGGCCGCGGAGCTAAGTGACGCCCAACTGCCCGATCTGCTCAACCAATTCGACGCCCGCCAGGTGCTCCACGTCACCTTCGGTTCGGTGCTGGATCACTACGGCGACCGCCTGCAAGCGATGCTGGCCGCCCACGAATCCGAGTACGACGCCGCGATTCGGGCACACTTTGACAAGCATTTGGCCGCGTTCGCGCAGTAATTGGTGTTATACTATAAGCAGTGTGCGTGCGAGAGGTTCTTATGGAGGTCCGCTATGTCAACAGTTACAGTCGAAGAAGTGACACAACGGCTGCGTGGGCTGTCACCCAGCCAACTGTCGCTGGTCGATGACTTTCTGGAAACGCTCATCGGGCGTTCTCGAACATTTGGCGAGAAATCTTCGCCTCTGGAAGAGCGCCCAATAAGCCAGATTGAAGAATTACGTCTTGATTTCTGGCCCGCAGACGAAACTGTCGATGATTTCCTGCACGCAAGAGAAGTATGGCGTTCGGACGACCTGCGGATAGAAGCAGAACGAGCGTTGTAAATGAGCCACATTTTGTTGGATACGGATGTCTGGTCGTTTGTGTTTAAAGGCGATACACGAGCAGTCAGCTTTCAGTCTCACCTGATCGGTAAAACGCCCTGTATCGCTTTTGCCACAGTCGCTGAATTGTACATCTGGGGAAGAAGTGCGCAACTGGGGGAGCAGACGGCAGGAAGCGTTGCGACAGGCACTACAACGCAATGTCATCCTCGGCTGTGACGACCTGACCAGACGGCAATGGGCGCGGGTTCGCTCGGAACGACAGCGCAGTGGACAACCGATGGCTGCGCAGGATGCGTGGATTGCCGCCTGTGCGCTTCGACACGAGATGCCTCTTCTAACCCATAATTCGATTCACTTTCAAAACATAAGCGGGCTTGTCCTGCTGACAGCTTGAACAATTCCCCAAGAAACGGAGAACTCCCAATGCCAACTCAACTTCCTCTCGTCTACAGCACCCTGGGCTGCCCGGATTGGAGCCTGGAGCGGATGATCGAAGAAGCCCAGGCCGACGGCTACGCGGGGCTGGAAATCCGCGTGCTGGACGGGCAGATTATCCCATCCGATATGCCCGCGGCGCGGCGCAAGGAAATTCGGGATCTGATGCGCCAAAACGGGCTGGTTATCGCTGGCTTGGGTGCGTCCACCCGTTTCTCCTCGCCGGACCCGGCAGAACGGCGCAAGAACCAGGACGAACTGAAGCGCTACCTGGAACTGGCGAACGATCTGGAGTCGCCGATGGTGCGTACCTTTGGCGGCGCGGTGGCCGAAGGGCAGACAATCGAACAGACAATCGACTGGCTGGCCGAAGGGCTGGCCGGGGTGGTGGAGACAGCGGCCGCGCAAGGGGTGACGGTTGTGCTGGAGACCCACGACGCCTTTTACCGGGGCCAAGAAGTGGCAGCCACACTGGCGAAAGTGGAACACCCCAATCTGAAAGCGGTATGGGACACCCATCACCCCTACCGGATGGGCGAAAGCGTGGCCGATACGTGGAAATACATCGGCCACCGGCTGGCCCACGTCCACATCAAAGATGCCCGGCGGCGGCCCGACGGCGAGTGGGATTTGGTGCTGCTGGGCGAGGGTGAAGTGCCCAACCGGGAGGTCGTCGATCTGCTGCTGGCGAAAGGCTACAGCGGCTATCTCAGCGCGGAGTGGGAGAAAAAGTGGCATCCCCACATCGAAGAGCCGGAGGTCGCACTGCCCCAGCACGCACGGGTGCTGCGGGAATGGATGAAGTAATTAGTGAACTGTGAACAGTAATCGGTGGGATGCGTGGATGTCTACCGATTACTGCTCACTGTTCACTTTATTGTTGTCTACCGGGGCAGCCCATAGGACGGCTCGTTCACATAGCGGGCTGTTGCCAAATCGAGGGTAATTTCCGTGCCCGGGGGCAGGCAGACGTGCAGGTATTGGCTGTTGACCGGTTGCTCGTCGGTTTCGCTGGTAAGGGGCGGCGCGGCGTAGTCCCGCTGGACGCCGGGATAGTCGCTGGTGCGCCGGTCAAAACGCACGGAATCGAAGCGATGTTCGCCGAATCCGCCCGCCTGAATGAGCAGATTGCGCTCGGCAAAGGGGCTGAGGTTGACCAGATGGATGACGGTACGCTCGGCTTCCAGCGTCTTCACCAGCGCGGCCACATCCGCGGGCAGACCGGGCCGCTGTTCGTCCACATCGAAATAGCGCACCCGGCAGTGGAGCAGGCCGCCGTTGTAGATTATCTGGGGCGCGCCCAGTGTGAGCTGCACCAGCGCTTCGGTGGTCACCGGGTTGAGTTGCTGCCAGTGGTGGATGTTGACTTTCGTCAGGTCCAGTTCGTCCTGACGGATCATTTCCAAGCGGCGGCAGAGCTGGTGATAGCTGGCCTGCAGAATCTGCTCTGGATAGTCGGGATTCTCTCCAGCCAGAAAGCGCAGCCAGGGCTTTTCGTGGCCGCCGTCCTCTTTGTTGTGAAACGAGACCGTCTGCCGCCAGTCTACCGGCTCGGCCCGACGCACGCTCTCCACCCGTTCCCAATCCGCGGCATCCGCCGAGATGTTCCAGATGGCCGCGGGATAGACCGGGGCCATGGGCTGATAGTCGAACCAGCCCGAATCAGTGTAGCGGTAGGGCACGAGAAACATCCGGGGTTCCTGGCCCGCGGCGGTGAACTGATCCAGCCAGTGGTGGCCCAGGCTCATCTCGTCGGCCCGCATCTCCCGCACTTCGCCCAGGGCCATTATGCGGTCAAATTGGGTGCGGGGCAGGTCCAGATAGGCTGACTGGCCGGTGAGCAGAAAGGCGTTGCAGCCAGCCACTGTAGCGGCCATACCGATGTTGTAGTAGCCGTGGGGCCAGGCCCAGCCGTAAAGTCCCCCGTACCAGCGCCCATCCATATATTCGCCCACTTTGCCCGACAGCCCCACATTGTCGGGCAGCAGACCGCCGTTCTGCTCGGCCCGCGCCACCCAGGCGTCTGTATACTCCCGCACCCACGCCCGATATTTTTCCTTTCCCGTAAGCAAAAAAGCGTTGGCGACCAGACTCGTCGCCATCAGATTGCCCGCCACATCGCCCTTGCCCATCCGCTCCTGCATCACCGCGCCCATGCGCTGGGCCAGGGCCGGGTCTTTGAGGTCGTCGTAGTGGGCAATGCCGGGCACGTCCTCATAGGGCAGGCCATAGACCCGCATTCCCGCGGACCAGCCATAGCTGGGCGGCTCGCTGTCGGTGAAGCCCCAGCGGGGGCCGCCGCTGCCGTTGTGGGGGGCACGGATGATCTTCTTGTCCGGGTCATAATTGGGCACGTCCGGGTCTTCGTTCATATACAGCCCGGCGAAGCGCTGTGCCCGTTTCCGGTTGCGTTCGTTCGTGGGATCGGCCAGGCAGAGCAGATAGAAATAGATGTAACTTTCGGCCTGGTGGAACTGGTCGTAGCCCCGCTCGTATTCGTTGAGAACCGGACCCAGCCGGGTGAGCTGGCGGGTGATGGCATCCCACTGGCGCTGGCCCAGAGCAAGCAGATGTTCGCCGCCGCCCATGAGATAGAGCAGAGGCCAATTGTAGCTGCTTTCGTAAAGATCGTCCCCGCCATCCCGGCTGTTTTTCCAGGTGTCACCCCAGATCAACTCGCCATCGGGCCGGGTGTACTTTTCCAGAAAAGGATGGACAGACTCGCTCATCGTGTCGATCAGTTGGCGTTCCAGCACGGCCCAGGCAGGCGGTTGGGTGAGGGGAGTGCTGGCAGTAACGGTAACGTAGGATTTGGCGTGGGCTGCGGGCATGGGGGAATCTCCTTGTGGGCTATCTGCTGCGTGCTGCGTGCTACGTGAAGGCTGTCACGCAGCACGCAGCACGCAGCAATTACAATTCCAGACAGTCGGGCAGATGGGTGGTGACGGCCTGGACGAATGTGTCCAGTTCCTCCTGGGAAGTGTAAATCTGCACTGACAGGCGAGCGATCTTTGTACCGTTAAAGTTGATCATCGGGATTTCGATACGGTACTGTTCACGCAGAATGGCCCCCAATTTGGGCATATCCGTATTGTCGGGCAGGCGAACCGGACAGAGTTGGCTGAACCAGTCAAAATGATCCGGGCAGATGGATTCGGTGTCGAAGTGGTCCTCCAGCTTGCGCTTGACAGCCAGGGCCATTCCGTGGCAGCGGGCGCGCACACTGGGCCAGTCGTGGGTTTTCATATAGTCGATGGCCGCGGGCACAGCCAGAAAGCCGGAGATGTCCCGGGTTCCGTACTGCTCCACATAATCGACCAGCGGCTGCTCTGATGCTTTGTCCGGCCACCAGCCGTGGCCCACAATCAGCGGCTCGATGAGATGCTGCACCTCTGGCCGCACGTGCAAAAAGGCTGTGCCTTTGGGTCCGTTCATCCACTTGTGACAGTTGCCCGTATAGAAATCCGCGCCGATATCGTCCAGGAAAAGGTCGCGCTGGCCGGGAACGTGCGCGCCATCGATGACCGTCAGAATGTCGGCCTCCCGCGCCCGTTTGCACAGCTCTTCCAGCGGAAATGTGAGCGCGGTGGGCGATGTGGTGTGGCTCAGATAGATGACACGGGTGCGGGGGGTGACACCTGCCCAGAAGGTCTCGACAAAGTTCTCCTTCGCCAGACGATTGGCTTCCTCCGAGTCGTTGGACGCGGGTGTCGGCAGAGGCGTGGGCTGGTTGATGTAGTGCGCGCCTGCCTTGCCTGTGTTGAATTGCCAGGCGTGATTGCACGCGCCATATTCGTGGTTGGTGGTCAGCACTTCGTCGCCCGGCTTCAGCCAACTGCGCAGGGAGTGGGCCGCCACATTCACACCCATTGTGGCGTTGGTGACGAAGGCCAGCCGGCTCTGGTCTGTGTGCAAATAATCGGCCAATGCGGTGCGGGCTTCGGTCAGCAGCTCCCGCTGGCGGGACATAAAGCCGCCGGGGTGTTCTTCAAATTCCCGCTGCCACTGTTGATAAGCCTCAAATACGGGAAGCGGACAGGCCCCAAAAGAGCCATTGTTCAGAAGCCGCCAATCCTTGCGCAGCATAAAATCGTCACGGATGTTGGATGTCATGGGGATGTTAACACTTTCGTTGGGTGGGAAATGGACTGCTATTAGCGAGTGTGGACAGAGCCGCGCACGTAGTCGGCCTCGTCGCTGACCAGAAAGGCCAGCACTTTCGCCACACCGGACGGCTCGCCCAATCCGCGGGACTGGGCTGCTTCCACCGCGGCCTGGGGGTCCTCGCCTTTGCGCAGAGCGTCTTCTTCTATCACGGAACGCTTCATAACGGTATTGATGCCGCCGGGGAAGAGTACATTGACCCGAATGCCTTCCGGGGCCAATTTGCCCGCCATTGTGGTGCCCAGCGCGCTGACCCCGCCTTTGCTCATGGCATAGGCATAGGACGAGCTGACGCCATAGGCCGCGGGCGAAGAGAGCAGAATAATGGCCGGCATCTGGCCTTTTTTGAGCAGCGGAGCGGTATATTTGGCGCAGAGAAAGCTGCCGATTGTATTCACATCCATCACCTGGCGCAGGGTTGCCAGCTCGAAATCCTCCAGGCTGACATACGCGCCTTTGAGAATGCCCGCGGTCTGCACCAGCGCGTCCAGCTTGCCGTGGGAAGAGGCGATGCGGGCAGCCATCGCTTTGACGCTGGCCTCGTCGGTCACGTCAACGGAAACAAAAGTCCCGTTGGCCTTCCCTGCGCTGGCTTGGCCCTCTGCCTCGTTGAAATCAGCCACGATCACATCTGCCCCCCGTTGGGCGCAGAGCAGCGCGGTTGCCTGGCCAATGCCCGTCGCGCCGCCAACCACAAGAATCGTCTTGCCATCTAAATTCATTGTTCTAACCGCCATTCCCTCGGTGTCTGTGCTGGGTGAGCGTGGAAAAGAGGAAACGTGAAACGTAAGGATGCGGTGCGCCCCTTACGTTTCACGTTTCACATATCAATTACTGCCCATACGGCTGTGTACGCTTACTTCTTCTTATTGACGGCAGCCCAATCATTCAACTGGCGCTGCACTTCGTCGATGATGACCTGCGCGCCGGCCGCGTTCAGTTTGTCCTTGGCGTCGGCAGCCGCGTCATCCCAGCTAACCCAACCTCTCGCAATCGGGTCCACCAATTCCTTCAACACAGCAGTCGTCTGCGCGATTTCGGTCTGGATCGGCGTGCGGTCCACCACAAAACCCAAGGCGACCGACGGGAAGGCCGTGTCATTCATAACTTTGGTCTTCTCCCAGGCACCGACCTGCTTGGCATCCCGGTAGTAGCCATTGAACTGGTTGCCAAATTCCCAGTCTGCATTGGGGTTGTAGGTACTGGTCGATCCATCAATCCCGTCGGGAAACTTGATCACTTTATTGCCCTCGTCGGCCCACACCCAATGGACACCTTGGATACCGTGGGCCAACAGGTTGTAGACTTCCACATTTGTGTTGAACTCTTCCAAGACTTCCATAGCCTTCTCAGGATTCTTGGAGGTCTTGCAGATGCCGTTGAGGGTGGCTGTCGCGCCGCTGGTGTCGAGGATCAGGGGGTCAGTCAGATTCTTGCTGACGAACTCCCAGCCAAACTTGGCCTGATTTTCCACATCGTTGCCGGGCTTTTCCACGTGATTGATCATCGCGTACTTGCCAGCCCGCATTGCAGCGTCACCTTCCGCCACATCCGGCAGCTCTTTCGGGTAGTAGCCTGCTTCGTACCACTTCTGGGTCAGCCGTGCCGATTCCTCGAATTCGACTGTATCCAGCAGATTGACGACGGTCATTGACTCGTCATTGGCCTTGACGCCGATAAAGCCGATGCCGTCATCCAATCCATCATAGCCCCAGTATTGGGAGCGCCATGTGCTGGGAGATCCATTCGCATTGACATAAATGGGTGTGATCTCCCCATCTTCTACTAGAGCCTGCATGAAAGGCTCCATATCTTCATAGCGCTTCACATTGTCCAGGCTGAAGTTATACTTGTCCAGTAAGTCCTTGCGCACATTTACACCCCAAGGCTTGGGGAAGATTTGCTGGTTAATGACGCCGTAAATTTTGCCGTTGACACGGGCCGCTTCCCAAGTGGTGGGGGGCATACTGGCCCACAAACCCGGTGCGTGTTCGATCAGCAGATCATCCAAGGGCAGCAGCACGCCGTTGGCTACATTATTGGCGTAACTGTTGATCCAGGGAGCGGTAAAGATGATGTCGCACTCTTCCCCCGCGGCCAGGCGCAACTGCATTTTGTCGTTGTAGGCGGCAAATTCAGTCGGTTCCAAAGTCAAATTCACACCGATTTTGGCGTTGAGAATCACATTGATGGCATCCTGCACCATTTGCAGGTCGGTGGGAACGCCTGACCCGAGCCCGTAAGAATAGGTGATCGGAATCAGGTCCGCTGCGGGGGCGGGAGCCGCCGCCTGGCCTTCTGCTGGCGCAGCCGGGGCCGGAGCGGGGCACGCTCCCAGAAACAGGGCAGCCACAAGCAGCACTGCCAAAAGCGAGTAGAGACGGTTCTTCTGCATACGATTTCCTCCTTGGAATGAACTAAGAGATAACACGATGAAGGAATAAGTGAATGGGGGGAATGAGGGAGAAAGGGAAATGGCCGAACAGGCGTTGTCATCCCTTCTTCTTGTCATCTTGTCATTCCCTCACCCCTTCAGTCCGCCGATAGTAATGCCACGCACGAAGTATTTCTGCAAGAGCAAAAAGGTAAAGAGAGCGGGTCCAAAGGCGAGTACGGCCAGAGCCATGCGCGCCGATTGGCTCGGGATCGGCATGCCAGTCGTCTGGGGATTGGAGGCCATAAAAGTGATATTACGCATCAGCACGTAGAGCAGGTATTGCAGCGGGTAGAGTACCGCTTTGTTGATAAAGAGCAGGGCCAGAAACCAATCGTTCCAGAAACGCAACACATAGAAAAGCCCGATAGTTGCCAACACCGGTTTGGAAAGGGGCAGAACAATACGGAAGAAGATGCGCCATTCCCCCGCGCCGTCTATGCGGGCCGCGTCCAACAGTTCCGTGGGCAACTGGGCAAAGGAAGTGCGCAGGATCAGCACATACCAAGCAGTGACCAGATAGGGCAGAATCAGGGCCAGAATGTTATCCTTCAACCCCAGATACCGGGTGACAAGAATGTAGAAAGGGACCATTCCACCGCTAAAAAGCAGAGTAAAGAAGACGTAAAAAGAGAGCGGTCCACGCAGCCGGAAATCCTGGCGGGCCAGAGGCCAGGCCAACATGGACGACAACAGCAGGCCGCCCCCCGTGCCCACAATCGTCACAAAGCCCGTCACCCCATAGGCCTGCAACATCTGACCCGGCTTCTGTAAGATATAGTCGTAAGCAGCGGTAGTAAAGCCCACGGGGAAGAGACGATAGCCCTGTTCTACCAAGGCACTCTCGCTCGACAGCGAAATCGAGATAACCAGGATCATAGGAATCAGACAGGCCAACCCTATCAGAATCAAGATGCCGTGAACCAGGCCCTGCCCCAGCAGTGCCTTTGTTCGATAACGGTTCCACGACTGGGCGCCCCGACGTGTAGTGGTTGCCATTGCATTCCTCGGAAAAGGGTGGAAGTTGTACAGACACGATATATCATGTCCACACAATACATACTCATACAATACAAGAGCCAAGCCTAGAACAACGAATAGTCCCGGTTGATCTGACGCACGACCCAGTTCGCTGTGATCACCATCACAAAGCCAACAGTTGATTGGTAGAAGCCCGCAGCCGCGGCCATACTGATATTACCCAACTGCACAAGAGAGCGATAGACAAAGGTGTCGATCACATCGGTCGTGCTGTAGAGCATAGGCGTATCTCGGGGCACAAAAAAGAAGAGACCAAAATCGGCATTAAAAATACGCCCAATCGCCAGCAGAACCAGAATAATGATCAATGGATAGAGCAACGGCAGAGTAATGTAGCGAATCTGCTGCCATTTGCCCGCTCCATCAATTTTGGCCGCCTCGAAAAGTTCTGGAGAAATGCCTAGAATCCCCGCCAAATAAATAATGCTGCTAAAGCCGATACTGTTCCAGATATTGGCCAGAGTGAGAATCAGCGGCCAATACTGGGGAGAACGATACCAGGACGGCGGGGTCCCGCCAGCGCGCACGATCATCTGGTTGACCACGCCGCCTTCTCCATTGAGGAAGGCAAAGACGAAATAGCTGGCAATGACCCACGAAATAAAGTAAGGGAAGAAGAGCATTGTCTGATAATACTTGCTCATCCGGCTCTGGTAGACTTCGTTCATCAGCATCGCCACGGCCAACGCACCGATCGTCGTTGTCACGATAAAAATGCTGTTCATCCCCAGGGTGTTGCGGGTGATACGAAAGGCGGTGTCTGTGCCAAAGAGGAAGCGGAAATTCTCGAAACCCACCCAAGCACTGCCCAAGATACCGTCAGCAAAGCGATAGTCTTTGAAGGCGATGACCAGACCCACCATTGGCAGATAAGCAAAGACAAGAAGAAGCAAAATCCCCGGCAAAGCCATCATCAGTAGATTGAAATTGGTGTCCCAACTGCGCTGGCTGCCCATCCAACGGGTCAGGAAGCCCTTTTTTGTCGGGAGAGATTTCGTGTTCCTAGCTTGCATAACGCGCTCGCACCTCTGCTTCCCGCGCCTGTGCCCGCGCCAGCGCGTGGGGAAAACGGGGATTGGGTAGGACACTGGGTCCGGGAATATAGGGAAACTGCTTGTCCAGATCGGGCATCAATTCCATTCCGAAGCCGGGCTTATCCGCCAAGGTGATATAGCCATCCACCGGGCGATAGGGTTCGGTAAAGAGTGCCTCGCGGAAGGGATTGTCGTAGAGAAAGAACTCGCACATATGACCGTTGGGCACGCCCGCCACCAGATGGGTGTTGCACATTGTGCCCAGGCTGGAACTCCAATTGTGGGGGACCTGCTTGACGCCATAGAAAGCCGCGGTCCGGGCCAGATACCAGTTGGCGGTCAGGCCGATATAATAGGCGTCTGTCTGCACCGCGTCGTAGATGTGCTCTCGCAGCCAGGGACGGGCTTCGTTCAGGCTGCGGAAACGTTCGCCACCCCACAGCATCACATCCGGCATACGCTCTTTGAGACGCCGATAGTCGTCAAACTGCGCGGGGCCTTCGTCGCCCATGGGCTGCTCGAAAAAGAGAAAGCCCAGCTCGTTGATAATGGGCGCAATTTCCAGACACTCGTCCAGCGTCCACGAATCGTAGCCCTTTTTCTCCAGGCCCAGGTTGAAATCCGGGCCAACGGCTTCCCGCAGTTGGCGACAAATCTCGCCCAGCTTTTGGGGATTGATGCCCGACTCTTCCCAGTCCGTGCCGGGCCGCCACTTGAAAGTGTCGAAACCCATGGCTTTGTAGCGCAGGGCTTCCTCAATCAGCGCGTCCACCCCATAGGCTCTGCCGTCGCCCTTGTCGTAATAGGTCCAATGCACGCCGCCGCTGGCATAGACGTGGACACGGGGATTTGGCTCGTTGTCCGTCGCCAGCAATGCGTAGACCGGCTTGCCAGTGGCTTTGCCGATCAAATCCCAACAGGCCACATCCAGGCCAGCAGGCAGGCCCAGCAATTCCACATCGAAGGGATTTTGGCCGATCAGATAGCCGTAGTCGTCCGTCCCGTTCACATCGCCCGGTCCAATCCCCACCAGCCCCTGATCCGTAAAAACTTCCACCACAGCCACGTCGTATTTGGTCAGCACCACCGGGCCGCATTCGTGGACGAACACATCCGGGGGCGGCTGATAGGTCAGACGGGTTGTCTTGACGTCGGTGATCCGAAGCGGCTCACGCGGGACACCTTCCAGTAGGTGAATAAAGCTGCCGGAAACCGGTTTTCCAGGCATACGGTGGAACTCCTGCACTGGCGAAAGGTGAAGGGAAGAGAAGGAATCAAATGGGAAAAAGATTGCGCCGTGTGGGATGCGAATCTTGTAGGAGATTGACCGCCCAATTGCAGCGTGCTACAATGGCGCGGGGTGCGTGTAAAAGAGTATAGAGAAAAAAGCCATCGCGCACAAGGACAGGGAACGGACACAAAGCGGACATGCCAGGCTATGAAAATTTTTTGGAGGCGCTGCAAGCCGCACTCAACCACCTGAACGATCCCGCGTTCCGGCCCCGACCCGAACTGTATCAACCCCTCGGCCTGGCGCCGTCCACCCGCGATTGGGCCGAACCCTTGCGCCAGGCCATCCACCGCTTGAAGCCAACCGCAGACGCGCCCGCGCCCGAACGGGGCAACCGTCTGCACCAGGTGCTTGTCCATCGCTATATCTACAGCGAAACCCAGGACGCTGCCGCGGAAAAACTCAACATCACCGCCCGCCATCTGCGCCGGGAACAGAACGACGCGGTGCAGGCATTGGCCCAACTGCTCTGGCAAGAACCGCCCGCGGCCGCCGCGCCGCCGGATGACTGGTCCGCCCAGCTACGCGAAGAACTGACTGCCCTGCAACGGGGCACGCCCGCGGCCGTCACCGACGCCAGCGAAACGATCCAGCGGGTCGTGGAGTTGCTGGCCCCGGTGCTGGCCGATTCCGGCGTTGTTTTGCGCGGGGGGGCACTGCGGCCCGGATTGGCTGTAGCCGTGCCCACCACTGGCCTGCGCCAACTGCTGGTGCGGGCCATCACCGAATGGGCGCGCCACCTGACCAGCGGCCAACTGGACATCAGCGCCAGCCAGGCGGAGAGAGAAATCTTCATCCGCATCACAGGCAGCCCGGCCCCCATGGAGCATCTGCCCGGCGACCCCCTGCTGGAGGAGTTGCTCAGCCAATTCGATGTCGCGCTGGCAGTGGAACAGGCCGGGGAACAGGCCGACAAACAAACCGGGGAACAGACCAGCCCAACCACCCGTTTGACCCTGCGCCTGAACGCCGCGCCCCCTCTGCGTGTGCTGGTGGTGGACGACAACGCGGACCTGCACCACTTCTATCGTCGCTTTGTGGCCAACACCCGCTATCAAATCATTTCGCTGACCGACGGCGAAAAGCTGCTGGAAACCCTGGAAGAAGTGCAGCCGGATGCGGTGGTGCTGGATGTGATGCTGCCCACCGTGGACGGCTGGGAACTGCTGACCCAACTGCGCCAGCACCCCCTGGGCCGGCGGTTGCCCGTTCTCGTCTGCTCGGTAATTCAGGAAGAAGCCCTGGCCCGTGCCTTGGGCGCAACCGGCTATATCCGCAAACCCGTGGGCCGCCGCAGTCTGTTGCAGGCCCTGAACGATGCCCTCTTGTAAATGCCGCCGCATCCGCTGATTTCGACAAGCGCAACCGACGCGCACGGACTCGCCTGGCACGCTTTGTGCCTACGCCTTTGCATTTTGTTGTGCGTTGTGCGTAGTCCGTGAACTGGTACACGCACCACCCACCACGCCAGAAAGTATTGAGTTATTTCCGCCAGGCTGTACTACGAGTCATTCAGAATCAGCGGGATGACTTCGGCACAGCGCAGCAGTTTGTAAAAAGGCGTGCGCTCGCCCGCCGCGGCAATTAAAATCTGGCTGGAAAAGGGTTCGTCCGCGGGGTCCTGGGCGGACAGAAGAAAAGTGGGGATGGCGCGCAGGTCGTCGTCCAGGGCTTTGGCCGCCAACACCTGCCAGCCGTCCATTTCCGGCAGCTTCACATCCAGCAGCACCAAATCCGGCGCTTCGGCCCGCATCTGATCCAACCCCTCTCGCCCATTCGCGGCAGTCACCACCCGCAAACTTTCATCGATAGCCGCCAGCATCCGCGAGAAAAGGCGGCGGGTGTCCGCGTCGTCGTCCACCACCAGCACAGTGCGGGGTTGAATCTGCGCCACCACCCCGGCCAGTTCCGTGCGGGTGATGGGTTTGAGCAATTGGCCAGCCGCGCCCGCGGCCAAAGCGTGGCCCAGCCGGGGCGGCAGGCTGCACCCAATCGCGGGCAACTCCGGCCAGCGCAGACGGGCATCGGCCAGCATCTCCAGCAGCAGACGGGGCGATGCGTCGTTGAGCACCAGCATCTGCACAGGAAACCCCGCGATAATCTCCTCGGCGCTGGCCAGGGAATCCGCCCGCACATACTCAGCCGCGTCGTTGAAACGGGTGAAGGCATCGCACAAATCCGGGTGGGGGTCGCAGATCACCACCCGGGGCCGGGTAGAGGTGGCGGGCAGATTGGCCGGTTGCAGCCGCTCGTGCCATTGCCAGCTCTCCACCAGCCAGCGCTCCGCGCCCTCGCCCGGGGCGGGCAGGGCCGTTGTGATGGGCAGGCTGAACGAAAAAGCGCTGCCCTGGCCCAGCTCGCTTTCCAGCCACATACGGCCGTTGTGCATTTCGATGAACTGTTTGCTGATGCTCAAACCCAGACCGCTGCTGTTCTCGTTGCTCCGTGCGCCATACGTCCCCCGGTGGAAAGGCTCGAAGATGTGGGCCGCATCCTCCGGGGCAATGCCCGGCCCGGTGTCCGCCACGCAGAAGGTGACGCTGTGCTCACTCCCGGCGATATCCACAGTCACGTGGCCCTGCTCGGTGTGGCGGGCCGCGTTGCTCAGCAGATTGACCAGCACCTGTCGCACCCGGTTGCTGTCGCAATAGACGTCGGGCAGATCGGGCGGCACTTCCAGGCGCAGTTCCACCCCCTTCTTCTCCAAAAGGGGACGCACCACGGCCGCGGCCCGCGCCACCACTTCGCCCGGCTGCACCCGCTCCCGGTGCAGGGCCAGCCGGTTGGCCTCGATCTGGCTCAAATCCAGCACGTCGTTGACCATTGCCAACAGGTGTTGGGTGTTGCGCTGCACAATCTCCAAATCTTCCAGCAGTTCGTCGGGCAGTTGGGAGCCATAGACGTGGGGCGCTTCGATGAGCAGGTCCGAGAGGCCGATAATCATATTGAGCGGTGTGCGGAATTCGTGGCTGACATTGGCGACAAAGGCGGCTTTGGTCTTGTGGGCCTCTTCGGCAGCCATCTGGGCAGCGGCCAGCCGCCGGTTCATCAGCCCCAACTGGCGGTTGGCGTGGCCCAGGTCCTCCAGCGTCTGGTGCAGCTGGGCGCGGTTGGCCCGCACTTCGTCCAGCGCGATCTGCGCGCCGCTGTAGTGGGCCAAGGACCAATCCACCAGTTGGCCCACCGACCGCAATATGAACCAATAGACCAGTGCCAGCAGCCAGACCAGGGCCAGGGCCAGGGCTATTTCCAGGGCAGGGACGCGCGCAGTCACTCCCAGCCAGCCAGCCACAAGGGTGCAGATCAGAGCCACGCCGCTTCCCCCGCGGTGGCCCAGCAGCAGCAACCCCAGCGTGGCGGGGATGGCCAGCAGCACCAGCGCGCCGTCGATTCCCAGCCAGAAACGCAGAAGCAGAACCGTGGCCACCAGCCCGGCCAGCACAGCCCACACGCCCGCGGCCTGCCGCCAGCCAGCCAGCAGCCAGGCCGCGGCGGCCAGCAGCAGCACCAGCAGGGCCACGGGCAGAGTGGCCGCGATGTAGCGGGGCGTGCCGCCCACCACACCGATCAGCCCGCCCACCACTGCCAGCCCCATAATCACCCCCTGGACGGGAATCTGCACCTGGCTCAGGGCTTCGTTGTTGACCGAGGACGGGGAACGATTTTGGCTCACACAAAGCTCCGGTGGGGGATGGCTGCGTCCGTTCAGGGGCAAAGGCCGATCAGGGGCAAAGGCCGGTCACAGGCAACCCAGCCCGCCGCTGGGCTTCGGCGAGCGTGCAGGAAAGGTCGCCAGGCAGCGGGTCATCGGGAAGAAGTGCGATAGCCATTTCGTATTCGACGGCAGCTTCACCGTTCTGGTTGCGGTTGAGCAGTACATAGCCCAACCGCTGGTGAACCCACGGATCCGCCGGGCGTAGTTCAGTGGCTCGGCGGTAATGAATTTCCGCTTCTTCCCAGCTTTGCCCGGCCACAGGTGGAGTCGTAGGCAGATAGAAATCCCCTATCCGGCTGTGCAGCCAACCGGAATTGGGGCGTATTTGTAAGGCTCGTAAGTAAGCCTCCGCCGCGCACGCCCGATCCCCCCAATCTGCACACAATTCAGCCTCCGTGATAGATACATACGCTTCGTTGGGCGTAGCACTGCGCGCCCGTTCGATGGCTGCTTCTGCCTCCATCCGGTCATCCACCAGCAGGCGGGCCAGTTCCAGATGTGCCCAGGACGCGTCGGCGAGTAATTCAGTTGCCCGGCGCAGATTTGCTTCTGCTTCCTCACTCAGACCGGTCTGGGATTGGACGCGCGCCAGGGCCAACAGAGAGACGTACCCGCTCGGATCGTCGGCAGAAAAACTGTTAGCCGCTTTCTGATATTCAGCCATGGCCGCGGCGAGTTCGCCCTGCAATTCGTAGATCAATCCTAGGGCAAAGTCGCGTTCCGTGCCCAATGTGGCTGCGGGCAGGCCGCGCACTGCCTGTTCCGCATTCACAAAGGCAGCAGCGGCCGGGGGTGGATCGGACAGGGCCTCGCCGTACCAGTTGGTATAGGCTTCGCCGATGGCAATCCAGGCCGCGGGGTCGTTGGGACTGGCCTCCGCAGCCGCGTTCAGATAGGCGATGCCCTGACGGTAGTCGCCCTGCAGGACGTAGGATTTGCCCAGGTAATAGCTGATCAGAGCGGTTTCGGCGGGGCCGGTCTCGTTCGACGGGGTGCAATCGGGGCGCTCAGGCAGCAGTGCCCGCGCCACATCTTCCCCGGCGCAGTAGAGCGCAGCCAGGAAATTGGGCTGGCCCGCTTCGGGTTGACCGGCCGCATAGTGGGCCAGGCCAACAGCAAAATAGGCGACGACATCCGCCTGGCGGGTGACTGCGCCTGCGATACCCATACAATTGATACACTCCAGCCAGCCGCCCACTGGGTCGTAAAAGAGGGGAAGCGCCCGATAGGGTCGCACCTGCGCGCTGTCACCGATACTCAACAGATCCGCCACTTCAAAGTGAATGTCGGTCTTGTCTTCGGTTGTTCTGACCTCACCCCAGATTGTCAGTAGGGCACTCTCACGGCGCGCCAATGCCCACGCAGCCTGAATTGTCTCTACGGGAGGCGCCATGGCAACGACCAGATCGCGCATACCAAAGACCGTGGCTCTGCCCAAGACAAATTGTATGCGGTTCTGGATGTGTAGGGTTATTTCTTGAGCTTTGGCCGTCTCTGGGGGCGAAAGGTGGGCAATAAGGATACAGACTTTTCCGGAAGGACAGTAGGGCGGTTCGGCGCGCAATTGCGAGGCAGCAAACCCAGCCCCTGCCAAAAGGAAGAGCAGCATAGCGGTGACGGTAAAGATTGGGTGCTTCCGCCACAGGTGGCCCGGAATTTGTAGCAGAGAGAGCATTCTGGACGAGAGACGTCCGCTCCCTTCCGTTGCCGTAAGCCATAGTTCCACAGCCAATAGAAGAAACCAGATGGCGGCTATCGGCCAGATTCGGTTGATTTGGATATAATTTGTGATGACATTGCCAGCCAGAGAGGAAAGGGCAGCGACAATAATCAGACTTATTCGGCGAGAAGTCGGGTTCGGTGCAGGCGGCTGGTCTGGGATTGGAGGTTTGGGGTTGGGATCGTCGTGTTGGTTTTGTTCTGCCATCTTTACCCCCTCCATGCGCAGTCCCTCCCCCATTCTGGCGGAGGGGCTGATCACTCGTCAGTTATGTGGTCGGACAGATGGAGAAGGGGCGTCTGGTTTTGGCCTGTCTGACCAATGCCATCTGCGCCTCAAACAGTCCCTCCCCCATTCTGGGGGAGGCTAGGTGGGGGTCCCGCGCCCTGCACGAACCGCTTCTCCAATCTGCCCAACCACCCCATCGATCCCCAAAAACACCTGCTGGTTCGTAAAACGCAGCACCCGAAAGCCCAGAAACTCCTGCCGGATGGCATCGGCTTCCACACTGTACTGATGGATCGGCCCGTCCACTTCAATCATCAGACGAACTTCAAAGCAACAAAAGTCCACCAGAAAACGCTCGAAAGGGACCTGCCGTCTAAACTTCGCCCCTGCCACCTGACGCTTGCGAATGCGCTGCCACAGGCGATTCTCGGCGGGGGTTGGCTCGCGGCGCATCTGTCGAGCCACGGGTTTGAGCCGTTCCCACAGTTCGGGCGGGGGTTGAAATTTCGTCCAGGCGATGAATGGGCCGTCGGGCACGTTTTACCCCCTCCCAGCCTCCCCCATTCTGGGGGAGGGGCTGATCGCTCGTCAGTTATGTGGTCGTACAGCCGAAGAAGGGCCACACGTGGGGTTTTGGGCTGTCCGACCAACTCCATCCGCGCCTCAAACAGTCCCTCCCTCGCGGCGGGGGAGGCTAGGTGGGGGTGAAACAGCAGACCTGCACCAGCCCGGCCACAGCGTGGATTCGGGTAGGATGCAGGCCCCTTTGCTATATGCCCGGCCACCCACCAATCTGCCCCTCACCCGCAATGGGGGAGGTTAAGTGAGGGTAGCTCGGCCAGGAACTGGCTGCACCGGCCTTCTGTTCGCGCTGCGCAAGCCGTGGCCGACGCAGAATTCTGAGATGAAAGCCGTGGGCGACCAGGCGGAATCCCACATTGTTGTTCCGGTTGTCTGGTTCGTTCCTGTTTCGGTTAGCGGTCCGCACGTTCGTTGCATTGTTGTTCCAAGACCCGCCCCGCAACACGCGACGCTTCAGCCAGCCCCCGCAACACCGATTCGAGAATCGGAGATTGCCACATTGAAGTACATCCCCGCTGTTATGCGGAAACCGCCTGCCAGCCCCCCAGCAGTTTACCAATCTCAGCCACCATCTGACCGGCGTGCTGGTATTGGCCTGGATTGAGCCAACGGCGGCGATGAGCCAGACGCAAATAGACCCTTATTTTGCTCAAATGGGCATCCGCCGCGGTCAAATGCGCCAGACGCTCTCGCCCGCGCATAGTGTTTGCTGTCAGAAGCGCCTCTTGCAGGTCAAGAGCCGCATCCAGCAGACGACGGGTGACCGTATGCCTGTAGAAGCGGGGAAAGTTATTGGTTTGGGGAATCAGCCAATCCAAAAAGTCAAACGTACGCGTAAAGATAGGCATTTCCCGATAACTTTCGCTCACAGCACCACCTCGTGCAAAATCTCCCGGCGCAGACCCCAGGTGTCGGCGTAACGCAGATGATTGATCCAACCCAATAGGGATGCCTGCACCGTCTCCCGACGCCTCTTGCCCTGGCGTTGCTCGTGGAGCAGATTGTACAGATAGCGCCGAAAATTGATGCCCTTGCGCCGCAGGAGCAGACGGCGATCCGGATAGACAACAAAACCAAGAAAACGCACGCCCTCGGATGTAGGCCGCACAGTCGCCTGGCGTTCGTGTAGCGTCAGACGCAGGGCCGCCAGCCTTTCGATGAGCGCCGCTCGCCAGCGCCAAAGGGTCGCTTTATCGTCAGCAAAGAGAAGAATGTCATCCACATAGCGCAGATAAGCAGCACAGCCCAACTCACATTCAACAAAATGGTCGAAGTCGTTGAGATAGCAATTGGCCCAGAACTGGCTGGTCAGGTTTCCGATGGGCAGACCCCGTGCACGATTCGCAGCAAAGAGATCGTCGCCGGGAAAATAGTTCATTGTGTAGGCATCTGCCAGAACGCCCACCCCACTGGTCAGAATTTTGGCAATCAGCCGACGCATACCGCCATCCTGCACCCGACGGTGCAGCGTATGGCGCAGGATTTTGTGATCGATGGCAGGGAAGAACTCTTCAATATCACAGGCCAAAACATACGGATAGCGAGCCATCCAACGCTGACAGGTGTCTAGCGCCCTGTGTGTGCCTTTGCCCACCCGATTGGCGTAGGAGTGGTGGCTGAAACTGCGTTCAAAGGCCGGTTCCATCCGATTGCACAACGCGTGATGCACCACCCGATCCCGGAAGGGCGCGGCGCTAATCAGCCTCTTTTTCGGTTCGTGAATGGTGAAATTGACATAGCCGCCTGGCTGATAGCTTTCATCTTCCAGGTCGGTGCTCAGACGAAAAAGATTGTCCTCCAGACGAAATTCAAAAGCCGCCGCCGCCGCCCGCCCCCGTTTGCCCCGAGACGCCTTGCGCCAGGCGCTGTAGAGATTCTCCCATTCATAAACGTCCGCGTAACTGCCCCGGACTTGCGTAACCATTTGTATCTCACATTTTCAAAAACCGATCGCCTGTCGGCGATGCGCGCTGGGGGCAACGCCCCCAGACCCCCAACAGCCGTCGGCCCTATTGGTTCTCCCACTCGATCATTAACAGAGGACAGAGATTTCAGAGAACAGAAGATCAGAGGCCGGGGGCGACCAGGCGGAATCCCACATTGAGGTCCCGGAGGTCTGGCTCGCCCCAGTCTCGGTTAGCGGCCCGCACGTCCGCTGCATTGAAGTACCAAGACCCGCCCCGCAACACGCGACGCTCACCCACTTCCGGTCCTGGCGGATTTCGCCCCGGCGAAGCTGTGTAGTAATCACTACTATACCAGTCATTGGCCCATTCCCAAACATTGCCCGCCATATCGTGCGCGCCATAAGGAGTGACACCCCCTGCATAGCTGCCTACGGGTGCTGTGTATTGGTAGCCATCGTTCTGATCTTTATCCTTCCACTCCTGTTCACAGTTGACATCGCAATAGTTAAGACGACTGCCATCCCAATCACTGCCCCAGGGATAAATATGCCCGTCCGTGCCCCTGGCCGCCTTCTCCCATTCGGCCTCCGTAGGCAGGCGCAAGGCCAGACCTGTGCGCTCTGCAAGCCAGTTGGCATAGGCCACCGCCTCATACCAGCTTACGCTGACTACCGGATATTCCGCGCCATTAAACCGATCATCCGTCCAATATCCGGGTAGGGAAATCTTTTGTTCATCCCGCCATTTCCAACCTTCGGCGGTCCAATAGCGTTCGGTAGTATAGCCATTGGCATCCACAAACTTGCGGAATTGTGCATTCGTCACTTCCGTCCGCATCACCCAATATGAATCGACATATACGCTATGCTGGGGCGATTCATCAGCATACCATCCACGCTGGCAATTATTCTTATAGTACGGAATCTGGTTGCATATCTCCAAGGCTTTATCAACTTCGGCGTCACTCGACCCCATCATAAATTCACCAGCGGGCACGTAAACAAATGTGATACCGTCGATCTCCCGCACAGCGCCAGCCACCGGCGTCGGGCTGGAAGTAGCCGTCGGTGTATGGGTCGGCGGGCGGCGGGTGGGTGTCCGCGTCGGTGTGCGGGTAGGGGCCGATGCAGTCAGCGTCGCCCGCACCGCGGCCTGAAAAGTAGCCGTGGCATTGGCCGTCGGCGTGGCTGTGGGTGTATCTGTCGGCGTCGGTGTAACCGTAGCCGTTGGCGCCAGCGCGGTCAGCGTCGCCGCTACTGCCTCCGCGATCTGTGCCGCCGGGTCAAAGGTAGATGTCACCGTTGGTGTGGGTGTAGCCGTCGCCGTGGGCGGGCGGCGGGTTGCTGTCGGTGCGGATGCGGTTAGGGTGGCGCGCACACCTGCCTCCACTTCCGCCAGCGTGTCTGGGGTGGGTGTAGGGGTAGGGGTAGAGGTTGGCAGAATCGGCACGTCAACCGTCTGCGCTGCCTGGGCCTGGTACAAGCGGTTGTCACTCCACAGTTGAACAGAAGTATCTTCCCTCGCCAACTTCAGGCGAAAGGCCAGACGCTCCGGCTGGATACCTGCCCCAGCCATCGGAATCAGAACCCGCAAAGACGGATGATAAACAGGACGATCCGGTCGCAGATTTTCCAGCCAGTAGACCTGTCGATTGCCGAATCGGGGCAGGTCAACACGTGCGGGTCGCCAGGGCTGGCGGCTTCCTGCTTCATAGAAGATAACCTGAAATTGCAGAGGAATGTCCTCCAAACCCAATGCGTGTATGTCCGCATCCAATTGAAGGAAGGGCATCCCATTCACTGCTGTCTGAGTCAGGCTGACATTCTCCACATAGACATTTTCTTCCCCGGCCACCCAATCGAATTCCCCGAAAGCGACGCTCAAATCCCGCAGCTTTGTGCGGTTACCCACGGAAGCCAGTACAATCCCCACCACCTGAAATGCGCCCTCCCGCTGGGTCAGGGCAGGGCCGCCGCTGTAGCCTTTGTCAAAGAGGAGTTGCACCTCCAACTCTGCGGCCAGCCGGTTGCGCCGGTTCAGGCTCAAATTCTGGTTGGTGGAGAGGGTCGTCGGGTCTGTGGGCAGGGGCGGTTTGGGATAGCCCAGAATGTGCAGTTGGGTATTGCCTGATTCCAATTGGCTGCTCAGTCCGTCGTAGACCGGCAGCCAGGGCAAAGCCGCCAGCGTTTCCTGTGTCAGTGGTCGCCGTTCAACAGTGCGGTCGATACGCAGAATCGCCAGGTCCATCTCCGGCCGGGTCGCTACAATTCTGGCCCGGTAGCGGGCCACAGCCGGCAGGCCGTCATCTTCGCCAATTACTTCCACCACAAAATCGTCCCAATAATCTTCCTGCTGGAAATCTTTGTCTGCCGAGAGTACGTGCCAGGCGGTCAGAATCAGCCCGCTGGGATGAATGATTACACCGCTGCCTGGCTGGTCGCTCTGTGGAATGCAACTGGTCCCCCCAAAACAGCGCTCCGGCACAATACGCACCACTGCCCGTTTGACCTCCAAATCGATGCGGGTCTGGGCCGCGGTGGGGCGCGCCACAATCCCGGCCAGCACAACCAGAGCGACGACGGCGAATAGAATTGTGCGGAAAGAGAGAACGGACTTCATTGCAAATTCCGAGAGGGTGACTGTACGTCGGACCGATGTACAGAAGTATAGCGTCTTTATTGGAAGGGCACAACCAAGACCGTTCCCGCCGCAACCGTCTCAGTCCCAGCCAGTTCCGGGTTGAAAGTGCGTAAGTCTTCCGGCGTCTTTGCCAGCAATTCTGCAATGTCGTCCAGCGGCGTGGGTCGATAGACCACAAAGAGCCGGGGCATCCGCAGACGGGTATCCGGTGGCAAAGGCGTCTGGGGATCGAGCGACCGATTGGCCTGGTGCAGAATAGCCTCGTCCAGCCCCGTCGCCGCGGCTACGGAAGCCAGCGTCTCGCTTCCATCGGTGATGTAATCCAGGGGCACTGTCAGCAACGTATCAGCGGGGACCGGATCGGGCAGGCCGGGGTTGAGCCGGTCCAGTTGGCTGGGCGTGGTTTTAAGAAAAGCGGCCAGTTCGGCTTTAGAAATGGGCGCCAGCGGCACATAGACATCCGGCGTACCTTCGCCGGGACCGGTGAGCAGTTCCTCATCCGCAGTGGCGGGCGGGGTGGGGATTACCGGGTCCGGCGGCGCGGGCAGTTCGGTGACGGGGGCAGAGAGAGACGCGGGCGCAGGTGTCGACACGGGTTCGCCCGCGCAGGCAGTCAGCATTGTTACAATCAAAAGCAAGAATGAGAGATGTATGCGGATGATCATGCGGCTCTCCGCGGTGGGGAGGAAATGGGTCTGCTTCCCGTCGCCAATTGGAGCCATCTGCTGGCTACACGAGATTACAGCGTTGCGGGAGGAGTATAGCATAAAAGGCAGTCGCAAGCCATCGGCAGCGCAACGACCGACAACCGCCCCGCCCCGACTTTAGGGAAGGGATGAGCAAGTCACCCTGTCATCCCTTCCCTTTGCTTCTACTGATACGCCAGCGCGCCGTCTTCCCGGAAGGTGAAGCCCCGGTGCCAGGACTTGAACGGGTACGCGGCCAGCGCCTCCACATTCAGGTCGATGCCCAGCCCCGGCTTCTCCGGGATTTCCAGATAGCCATCCACCAGTTTCATCGGCTCATCCACAATATCCCGGCGCGGCCCCTCGTCGTCCGCGTGATATTCCAGAATTAGAAAATTGTGGGTGCTGGCCGCAAAATGCACATTCACCGCCGTGGCCACCGGCCCGCAGGGATTGTGGGGCGCGACGCTCACGTAATGGGCGTCGGCCATCGCGGCCACTTTTTTCATCTCCCACAGACCGCCCATCAGGCAGATGTCGGGCTGGATGATATTCACGGCCTGGCGGGCCAACAGTTCCCGGAATTCGTGGCGGGTGTAGAGCATCTCGCCGGTCGCCAGGGGCACATCCACCTGCTGGCTCAGCTTCTGCATGGCGTCGTAGTTCTCCGGGCGCAGGGGTTCCTCCACAAAGAAGGGGAGGAAGGGCGCCACCACCCGGCACAGTTCCTGGGCCTGGGAGACCTCAAAGAGCCGGGCGTGGGGGTCCAGGCCGATGTCGATATCCTCGCCCACGGCCTCGCGCACGGCCGCCACCCGCCGCTCGGTCTCGCGCATGGCCTTCGCCCAGGGCATGGCCTGCCAGCCGGAAGGGAGCGGACCCATTTTGATGGCCGTATAGCCGTACTTTTCGATGAGGGCGACTGCATTCTCGGCCAGCTCCTCCGGGCTGTTGCCCCGGGGCGCCTGGTAGACCCGGATTTTGTTGCGGCATTTGCCCCCCACCAGCCGGTAGACGGGCAGCCCCGCGGCCTTGCCCGCGATGTCCCACAGCGCGTGCTCGATGCCGCTGATGGCCGCGTTGAGCACCATTCCGCCGGGGAAGCGGGAACCCGCGTACATCAACTGCCACAGCCCTTCGATGTCCCGGGGGTCGTGGCCGATGAGCCAGCCCTCAAAGTCCCGGATGCACTCGACCGTCGCTTTGTCCGGTCCGCAGGAGTAGGCTTCGCCCACGCCGTAGATGCCCTCGTCGGTATGCACCCGCACATACGGAATGTTGCGGTGGCCCAGATTGACCAAAAATGTTTCGATGGATGTGATTTTCATTGGGGGGGGTTCCTTTGGGTGATTTGGTAATTAGTTGATTGGGTGATTGGTTGATTGGGTGATTAGTTGATTGGGTGATTGGGTGATTGGGTTGTTCGGTGATTGGGTGAGTAGCGGACAGACCAATCAACGAATCAACCAATCAACTGCTTGTATCTTCATCTTTTCCAGCGGCTAATTTCTTTGCGTATCGCCTTCCAACGCGCTGTCGCTCTTCTCGCCGCCAACGCACTGAACTGGCCCGTGGCGTAGCGGCTTTCGCTGACGGCCTGGGAAAGCCCCAGCACATTGCCGATGATGCGCCGTTGGCGTTCGGCCTCGTCCGCGGGGTGTTCGTTCAGATGCTCGGCCAACTCTCGGCCATATTCCAGTTCGGTTTCGGTCTGCGTCGGCCCCCGGCCCAGGCGTCGTCCCCAGGCGATCAATGCCACCCAGGGGTCGTCCGGGTCTCGCTTGTCCAGCCAGGAAAGCAGCGCCCAGAGCAGACCGATCACCGGCAGGAGCCAGAAGAGCATCTGCCAGTTCCAGCCGTCGGTGGCCACTTCGTCGATGATCCCCGGCTCCACCGGCGCGGGCACAAAGGGCCGGGATTCGATGCTGGGCAGACCGGTCCGTTGCAGCGCGGGGCGGCCCGCGGTCGGCTCAAAGGGAATCCAGCCCAGATCGGGAAAGTAGACCTCCGGCCAGGAGTGGGCCTCGGCTTCGGTGATCGTCCATTCCCCGGTCTCCCAATCCCAGAAGGAAGAGATATAGCCCGTGGCAAAGCGGGTGGGCAGTCCGTTCAATCGGGCCAATGTGGCAAAGGCCGTGGCGTAATAGTCGCAGTAGCCCCGGGCCAGATCGAAGAGGAAGAAGTCCGCCACATCCACGCCCTCTGGCGGGCCGGGCACGTCCAGATCGTAGGGATAGCCGCGCAGATAGCCTTCGATGGCCGCGGCAATATCGTAGGACGACGTGCGCCCCTCGGCCAATTCCGCGGCCAGTTGACGGGTGCGGTCGGTCACTGTATCGGGCAGGGCCAGATGGACGGCCAATTCCGGCGGCAGGGGGCGACCCTCTGACCAACTCTGCGTGTTCTGCAATGTCTGCTCGCTGACCGCGGGCACGGACGAAACCACATCGTAGCGGGTGACTGGCGCGGCCTGCACCCACAGGGCCACCAGATCATCCGGCGAGCGGACCTGGACACTGTAATCGGTCAGCACAGCCTTCGGCTCGCCCGCAGCGTAGAGCAGCGCAGTCGGGGAACTGGTGGTGATGCGCTGGATCAGTTCCTTGCGTCCCTGGCGCGGGGTTTCCCCAGCCGCAACCGGCTGCCAATCGCTGTTGGCATCCTGCGGCTGGCGTTCCAGCGCGGGGGGATTCTCCCAGCCGCTGCCGTCGTAGATAGAGAAGGTGGCCTTGCGCAGATAGACCCGGGGTGGGACCACATCCGGCCCGCCGCTGCCGCCCTCGTTGGTGCTGACTTTCATCACCACAATCTGGGAGAGTTCCGCGCCGCCGTCCAAGAGAAAGCGGTTGGGCAGACCGCTGCCGATGCGCCCAAAGCGCAGACCGGAGCGCCGTTGCAATTCGGGGAACATCTGCTCACCCAAATCTTCCATAGGCTGGTAGACCGGCTGCATCACTTCGTAGACCTGCCAGGCCAGCCAATTGACCGACACCGGCGGGATGAGCAGCCCGACCAGCAGCACCAATCCCACCAGCCCAAGGGACACCACTGTCCTGTCCAGAAGCAGGCCGGGGCTATAATCTATGCGCCGGGCCTGCCAGCTCGCTTCCAGGCTGCGGTGGTCCAGCCAGAAGTGCAGAATCAGGGCAACCGCCAGTCCCACAGCCATGGGCAAGCGCTCGCCAGAGCCGTAGAATTGAATTGTGCCCAGCAGCCACAGGGCGGGCAGGCTGCCCACCAGACCATTGTGGGTGCGCAACAGCAGCCAGGCCGTAGCCGAGACCGCCAGCCAAATCACTGCGCCGACCAGCCACAGAAAGACCAGATCGTCCTGGTGCGCGCCGCCAGCCAGAATGCCCCGCTGCCATTCGCCAAAACGCCAGACCAGACTGAGCCAATCCGCGGCGATACCGTCGGCCACAGGCTGCCAATTGCCGCTGGCCACGGCCTGTCGCAGCGCAGCCAGGCCGGGCAGCCAATCCACAATCACCTGTGTCAGCACTGCCAATCCCAGCAGCAGCCACCAAAAGAGAGCGAAGCCAGCGAAGAAGCCCGTAACAAATCTTCCCCGGCGCTTGCCCACCCGCGCCACAGCAGAATAGAGCAGCCAGACAACCAGCAGCGCCACCGGGCCGACCCATTCCAACGCCACCCCGCTGGAACGCATATTGATCCAGCGGGCACTACGCACGCCGGCCGCGGGCAGAAAGGCGAGAATCAGCCCGGCCACAAAGACACCCCAGCCCAGTGTCGGACGGAAACTCAGATCGATCCAGCCCATAAGGCGGGCAAACCAGTGGGGAGCCTCCCGCGCGTTCAGCGCACTCGCAGCCATCAGCCCACCTCCTCCTCCACTTCCTGCACCACCACACCGCCCGTGGGCGTTGTGCGCAAAACCGTGCGCCGCCGCCGATAGGTGAGGGATGCGCGCAGGGGTGTGCCTGCCTGCAAGAATTGGGCGGTGATTTCGTGGCGGGTCAACAGTTCCCCCAGCACGGCCTCCACCTGTTCCTCGCCCTCTTGCGCGTCCGCGGCCGCGGGCGTCACCAGCAGCGCGCTGCCCACCACACCTGCCCGGCGCAGATGGAGCAGTTCGGCCATCCACAGCGCCGACGTTTCCATCCCTTCGGCAGGCTCAGGACGGCGCAGGTCCGGGCTGATGACGACGACCGTTTGGCCCCGGCCCAGCAGGTCCCGGTTGTGGCGCAGAAGTGCGTCCAGAGGCGTGTCGCCGGTCTGGGCCGGGGCCAGCGCGGCCAGGATTTGCCAGAGATGGCCTTTGCCGGGCAAGGGCGGCACTGTAATGGAGAGGGGGCCGTCGGGTCCTGTGCCCGCGGCCAGCAGCCCGACTGCCCGCCGATCCCCGCCGGAGAGCAGTTCGGCGGTCAGGCTGGCAGCCAGGACAATAGAATATTCGAGTGTGCTGGTCGGTCCGCTGCCCCGGTGGGCTGCCCCGTTCAGGTCCAGCACAATCCACAGATCACCGCTGGGTTCGGCCTCCACTTCGCTCACCATCAGATCGCCCCGGTGCGCGGTGCTGGGCCAGTGGATACGGCGCAGGCTGTCGCCGGGCCGATAGCCCCGCACCACCGGCGAACGGTCATCCCCGCCCAGGGGACGGCGACGGCGATCCCGCCCCACCAGCGCGCCCCGGGGCAGTTCCATAGGCGGCAATTGGGCCACCCGGGGGTATACCAGCAGGGCTTCGCTGTTCCGTCCCTGCACCTCCACCCGAAAGAGACCAAAGGGATCGCCCGTTGAAAGGCGGTGGGGACCCAGGCGAAAGACGCCCCGCTGCTCGCAGGTGGCGTCGGCCCGCCAGGTATATTTTTGGTTGGCTCCACAGCTGACCACTTGGCTGGGGTTGTAGCCAGGCAGCCGGGAGTCGTCATCAAATTCCAGCCAGATCAGCGGCAGCACCCCTTCGTTGTGCAGGACAAATTCTTCCTGCAAGGAATCGCCAGCCACCAACATTGTGCCCCGGCGGCGGCGTTCCAGGCGGATGGTCCCGACTTGGCGGCGCACCCAAATGTAGGCCGCGGCGTAGACGCCCAACAGCGTAATCACCAGCAGCACCCAAATCGGGCTGGGGTTGAGCAGATGGATCAGAATCAGCCAGGGGGAGAGGTAGAGAGGCCAGAGCAGCCGGGGCTGAATCTGCTGGTCCGGGGGCAGTTCCCGGTTGAGAAAACGGGTGATGGCACTCCGCACAGGTGCGCGGCGGGTGGGGGCAGGCAGGCGCTGACGGGTCATGGATTGGAAGTTCCTGAGCTTTTGTGCCACAATAGCGCGGTTCAGACGCGCGGTTATTCTACCACACACGAATCGTGAACTGTAGGTTGGGTTCTCGCCGCCCGAAAATCACCGAACGCCCCGACGCGTGGGCGGCAAGAACCCAACACACTCGTCACTGTTGGGTGAATGTCTGTGTTGCTGGTGGGGCATTCGATCAAATTCGGCGGCATTCACCCCACCTACAAAACCGCGAAAAGTCTACCGACCCAGCGCGGAGACGCGGGGAACGCGGCGTTTCGCGGGGGTTTTCTCCTGAATCTCTCCGTGAAACGCCGCGCACGCTGCGCCTCCGCGGTGAAATTAACCTTTCGCAGTGGAGTCACCATCGATTACCGTTGACTTAAAACGCTCATCCCAAACCCTATGTCTACACCGACTCCCCTTCCCATCGGCCTCACCGCCCACATCGCCGGACCCGTGCGCTGGGTTGCGGGCGCGCCCTGTCTGCCGCTAATTTTGCCGGAGGGCAGCGCGTCGCGGGAAGGGCCGATAGCCGGGCGCTATTTCCTGGCCCGCTGCGCCGAGGAAGTGGACGGCGAGCGCACGGACTGGAGCCTCTATCTGCGCCGCCCGCTCTACGCAGTGCAGCAGCGCACACAGGAAACGGGGGACGAGTGGCTGCTCCATCTGCCGCCGGACGAAGACCCCGGTCACGCCTGGCTGCGGCGTCGGGCAGAAGGGGTGGCGGTCCATCTGCTCGGTCCCTTCGGCAACGGTTTTGCCCTGCCCGACAGCGGACGCAATCTGCTGTTGCTGGTCGACCTGACCGCCAACCCCGGCTGGCTGGCCCTGCTACTGGCCCTGCTGGAACCGATGCTGGACCGGGGCGGGCGGGTGACGCTGCTCCTGCGCCTCGACGGGTCCCTGGACGAGGCCGTACTCTCCCATCTGCCCATCGCTGTGGAGATCCACACCGCGCCCGACGAGGCCGCCTGGACGCAGGCGTTGACAACGGCCATCCCCTGGGCAGACCAGATTTGCGCGGGGGTGGGCCGGGAACGCTATACGGCCCTGGCCCAGGCCATTCAGGCCAAACGTTTCCGGCTGGAAGAGGGCTTCTGCCAGGTGCTCGTCCAGGCCGATATTCTGTGTGGGGTGGGCGCGTGCCTGGCCTGTGTCATCCCCACGGCCAATGGCGGCATCACCCGTGCCTGCACCCACGGCCCGGTTTTTGATCTGACGCGGCTGGCCCAGTAATGCGAACTGTTAATTCGCAGAGCGCAAGCCGACAGCTTGCACTACAAATCCTATGACTCAACGAAACGCCTGGAATCAGGCATCTGACGCTTTCAATTCGCTGCACGAAGACGATCGCCCGGCTATCACAGCGGCGACGCGGGAGATAAACGCGCGGCTCGGATCGGTGGCTGGATTGGATGTGCTGGAAATCGGCTGCGGAGATGCGCGCAATTGTGTAGAGCTGGCGCGGCGGGGTGCACGGGTGACGGGTGTTGACATCAGCGATGCACAGATTGGCCTGGCCCAGCAACGGGTAGACGCAGCCGGTCTATCCGTGGGTCTGCTGCGCGCGGATGCCGTGGACCTCTCCCCCCTGTCCGACGGCAGTTTCGACGTAATCCTGGCGATTTACGCTTTTCAATATGTGGCGGAGATGGCCGCTTGTCTGGCCGAATGTGCCCGGCTGCTGCGCCCCGGCGCGCGGCTGATCTTCGCCCAGGACCATCCCATCCGCGCCTGTTTCTGGGATGAGGAGATGCAGGAGGAATCGGTGCTGCCCGCGCGCAGCTATTTCGAGAGCGCGCCCCTGCACTGGTCATTTGTGGGTACAGACGCGGCCATGACTTCCCATCACCGCACGCTGGGGTGGTGGTTCTCTTCGCTACGCGAAATAGGATTTACAGTGACACATTTGCGGGAACTGCCCCTGCCCGACGGCTGGGCCGACGACCCGGATGTGGACGAATATACCAGAGATATTGCCCGATTTTTACCTCAGGTGATGGTTATCGAAGCAGCCAAAAGATAATGGGATTATGAAATGATGGAAACCGTCCACGCAACTCGCAACTCACAACTCGCAACTCACAATTCGCAATTCGCCCTCCCCCAGCGGGTGCGCATTCTCGATATTCAGACCGACAACTACCGCACGAAAACCTTCGTCCTCGACGCGGCCCTGGACGCCTATCCCGGCCAGTTTGTCATGGCCTGGCTGCCCCGTTTCGACGAGAAGCCCTTCTCCCTGGTCAACGCCGACCCGGTGACGCTGATGATTACCGCGGTTGGCCCCTTCAGCCGGCTGATGCACGAGAAGCAGCCGGGGGATTCTGTCTGGCTGCGCGGTCCCTTTGGCACGGGCTATGGGATAGACGGACAGGGCAAACGGCTGGCACTGGTGGGCGGCGGCTACGGGGTTGCGCCGCTGCATTGGCTGGCCCGAACCCAATTGGGTGTGGCCGCGTCGGTGACCGCGGTCATCGGCGCGGCCAGGGGGGAGGATATTCTGTATGCAGAGCGATTTGCAGACTTGAGCGGTGTGGAAACGGTTGTCACGACGGAGGACGGCAGCCAGGGCATCCACGGGCGGGTGACCGACGCGCTCACGCCCCTGCTGACAACGGGCCAAATCGACGCCATCTGCGCCTGCGGTCCCCACGGGATGCTGGCCGCTCTGGAGAAATTGGGCCAGGCCCACGGCGTCGAGACCCAACTTTCCTGGGAAGCCTATATGCGTTGCGGCATCGGCATCTGCGGCGCGTGCGAACACGAGGGCAAAGTGCTGTGTATGGATGGGCCGGTTTTGAAGAAAGTGAACGGTGAGCAGTAAACAGTTGTCAGTACAGCGTCAACAAAGTTTTTTGTAGAAGTTCGACTTTTCAGAAAAGTCGAACTTCTGTAGTCGAATAACTTTGTTTACAGCGTTATCAGTGGCGCGTACGTTAGCAATTGATGACTTTTCACTGATTACTTCGCCAACGGTAATGGCTTCAATTCCCCGGCAGCGGGCAGGCCGAATCCTGCGCTGGCGCTGCGAACGCCATCCAACACAGCCGCGGCAACCACCTGGGCAGAGATTGCGCCGAGCAGACTGAGTTCGTAGGGGATGTCCAGGCGGCCCGTGCCCAGGGCGAAGAGACAGTCGCCGTCGTACATTGTGTGGGCCGGACGGGTGGTGCGGGTGATGCCAGCCTGGGCCATTTGGGCGAGCTTTGTGGCCTGGGCTTTGGTCAGAGGCAGATTGGTGGCAACGACGCCGATGGATGTGTTTTCCCGCACAGGCGGGCGACGAAAGAGGAATGAGTCGAAACGGCTGGTCAGGCTGGCCAGGGCATCGGCCAGTTGACCGCTTTCCGGGTCCCGCGCCCCGGCGATAATCTGGGCGCTGGTGGGGTCCACAATATCGCCGATGGCGTTGACAGCCACCAGCGCGGCCACAACCGCGCCCCCGGGCAGTGTGACCGACGCCTGCCCCAGCCCGCCCCGGCTGGCATTGGCAAAGCCGAGGAGTTTGCCCACTGTGCAGCCTGTGCCCGCGCCGATATTGCCCCGGCTGGTGTCCCTGGCGCTGGCTGTTTGACAGGTCGCGTAGGCGTCGGCTTCCGTGGGATAGACCGCCGAGCCGTTGAAACCCAAATCGTAGAGAATGGCGGAGGAGACAATCGGCACGCGAGCCGCGGCAGTGGGCCAGCCGTAGCCATTTTCGGCCAGCCAGCGCACCGCGCCGTGGGCCGCGCCCAGCCCATAGGCCGAGCCGCCGCTCAGGACAATCCCGTGTACCCGGTCCACGCCGGTGATGGGATCGAGCAGATCGGTCTCCCGCGTCCCCGGCGATGACCCCCGTACATCCACCCCGCCACAGGCCCCGTCCGGCGTCAGCACAACCGTACAGCCCGTGCCATTGGCCCCGTCGGTCCAGTGGCCCACCAGAACACCCGCGATATCAGTCAGGGAATTATCCACGTGTCCCTCTCACTCGTTCCCCTCACCCAGGGCTGCCACTACCTGCCGTTTCAAATAGCTCATCAGCGCGTGGAGTCCCCGCAGGCGCTGGTGGCTGATGGCTTCGTGCAGGCCAAGCAGATAGTGGATATCCTCCGGCGTTTGCAAGACCGCGTCAGGCGACACACCGTCCAGCCCTTCGGCCACAATCGCGGCATAGCCCCGCACAGTCGGCGATTCCCGCGGCACGTCAATATAAAAGTGGACCCCGCCATCCACAATTTCGGTGAAGACGAAGACAGGCGTCTGGCATTCGTGGACCTGCTCCATCTCGTCCCGGCGAGACTGAAGCCGTTCCGGGAGATCGGGCATCCCCATGGCAAAATCGAGAAGATACTCCAGCCGGTCCGCGGGTTCCGCTGCCTGAAAATCCTCCACAATTTCGGCCAGGGCCGGGGGCAGGGCGGCCAGTTTCTCTTCTGTGGTCATTTCTGTGCTCATACGGGAAGCTTCCTCCGGTCTTCGTTTCGCTGGGTAAATAATCTGCTGTCTAAACAAAAGGTGACTGTCGCCAAAAGCAGCGACAGTCACCGATCATACGATCCTGGGAACGACGGTAGATTTACTTGTCGCGCTTGAGGACAGGCAAGCCGTTCTTGCTTTCGGAAACCAAATAGCCTGCGGGCACGGCATCCAAAGAGCCTTCGTCCTTCACCTCTTTGGCAAAGAAATAGAGGGTCTGCTTGGCGCCATTGCGCAGGGTCGTGTCCTTGGAATGCAAGAAGTAGGTGCGGCCCTTGGAATTAGTGTACGAGAATGCCATAATACTGTTCCTTTCTACTGAACGATACGTTCTTTCCATTACGTTTAACAAGCACCCGCTGTGTACTACCTGCGGGATGCGGTAAAAACCGACTGATTGCACCGCACGATGCAGTGGGTGATACGGTGGGTGATACAGTGGGTGATGTGGTGGTGTGCCACAGGTCTGCAGCGTACCCTTGTTCTCCTCCATTGTAGACCAGCTTTCCAAAAATGAAAACTCTGGCAAACCCTCGCATTCCCTACGCTTTGGGCTATCTGCTCCGCAGGACAGCCAAAACCAGTCCGGGATCGTCCGCAATCACGCCATCTGCGCCGAATTCGACCAGCAGGCGGACTGTCCACGGATGCGCCAGCGCGCCAAACCAGATATACACTTTGCGTCCCTCGTCGTGGGCCTGTCTGATCATCCACGGATACAGGAGAACCATCTCCGCCATTGGGCACACGGCCCCCGCGTTGCCGGGCTGTTCGCGGCTCAGATTGAAATAGCCCAGCCCATAGAGGGCGCACAAAGGCAGTGCCGGGGCCGCTTCGTGCAGGCGGACAAGAGAGGCGGCGTCAAAGGATTGCACCACGGCCCGCTCTCCATAGCCAGCCGCGTCCAGTGCCTGGGCAATCTCCTGCTCAATGCCGGGATAGCGGGCGGGCGACTTGGCCTCCGGCATCAGGGCAATGCTGGTTTCTCCGGCCAGTTCCAGCACCTGGGCAAAGGAGGGAATCTGTTCGCCATTGCCCGCGTCCAACGCCTGCAACTGGGCCAGAGTGAGGTCGGCGACGCGCCCGCTGCCGTTGGTAGTGCGGTCAACGGTTGTGTCGTGGATGACGACCAGATGACCGTCCGCGCTGCGCTGTACATCCATTTCCAGCATATCCGCGCCCGCCTCGATAGCGCTGCGGAAAGCAGCCAGCGTATTCTCCGGGGCATGGGCCGAGTCGCCCCGGTGGGCAATCGCCAGCGAGCGAGCAGGAATCGGTCCCCGCAGAAGCAGATAGCTGCCGTAGTAGGCCAGGAGCAGAATGAAAAAGAGCGCGACAAATTGCGTGAGACAGCCCAGCCCACGGGTGAACCAATTGCCACTGCGTTGACGTCGCTCTGAACCGGAATACATTTTTCTCTCAGTTGACGTGATCGGTGTTCAGCCAGCGATGACGGGAGAATATCCAGGGACCGCATGACTATTCTTTATTGAGCGTAGAGGAGCTATCCACCTTCACGGCCCGGGTGGCAATAAACATCTCCATATATTCGTGGAGTGCCATGCCCGGCCAACCGTCTTCGTAGAAACCAGTCAGGGCCAGGCCCGCTTCGATCTGGCCCGCGATCTGATCGGTCAGGGTATGCCCAAACTCCAGGGCCTCGTGCGCGGCCATATACGCCTTGCGCTCCGCCGGTGTAATGCTGGTCAGGTCCGAATAGGGCAGACGGTGACGGACCTCCAGCACACCGTCGTCGGCTTTCTTCTGATCAAAAAGATAGAGAATGGGGTTGATAAAACCGGAAAGCAGCAGGCCGCCGGTCTTCAGCACCCGGGCGGCTTCCTGCCAGACAGGACGCACATCGGGCACAAACAGATTGGAGCAGGGATGAACGATGAGATCGAAGGTGTCGTCGGCAAAGTGGGAGAGATCGCGCATGTCGCCTTCGACCGTTGTGAGGGGAAGATTGTCACGCCGCGCCACTTCCCGATCCCGCGCCAACTGGCGGGGCGAATTGTCGAAAACCACCACCGATGCACCCGCTTTCTCGCCAGCCGCGGCCAGGACGGGTCCCTGCTGCCCACCGCCAGAGGCCAGACAGAGAATGCGGGCGTTGCCGAACGGGGGAAACCATTCGGCGGGAATTGGCTTGACTGGCGTCAGCACAATCGACCAGTCGCCCTGGCGTGCCGCGGCCACGGTGGCCGTATCCACAGGCAATGTCCATTCGCTCCCCAGTTCTACAGCCACATCCCAGGCCCGGCTGTTATAGCGGCGGATGTCCAGCGCTTGTGTCACGTCAGTTCAGCCCGATAGAAAACATTGAATCCAGATCGTGGCGGGAGAAGGCCCGAAATGCAATGAGGGTTTCTGTGTTGACGATCGCATCAATAGCACGGATCTGCTCAGTCACCAGCGTCGCCAAATCGTCGTTGTTGGCGACACGAATAATCGCCACCAGATCGTAGCGCCCACCCACCGAATAGACTTCCGAGACGCCGGGCAGATCGGCCAGCGTCTCGGCCACAGACGGAATACTGTCCCGCTTCACATTCATCAATATAACCGCATTGACCATCAGTCAATCCTTTCTTGGAAAAGCAATCAACAGATGACAGCCGCCCCTCTGGGCCATCATCTGTTGATTGTAGAGCAACCATTCAGATAGCACAAGCGTCAATCGGCAACGCTTTCAGTCACTGTAAACAGCCCGCCGCTGCTGCGTCCCCACACATCCGGAAAGTACATCAGTTCCGCCCGCGCGGGCAAAACCCGATATTCGCCGGGGGTGGAAGCCCGCACCTGGAATGTATAGTCGTAGCTGCCCGCGGCCAGGTGATCCGCAAAGAGCGCCACTTTCTCATCCCGGATGTCAGTCTGAGTGGGAACCCAATGACGCCACCAGAATTCCTGCCAGGGATCAAGACCGTCTGTGCCGAAGTCCGGCCCGGCAAACTCATTGCTGGTGGTTGCCAGCCGCGGGTCGATGGCCTCCGTCCCCGCGGGGATAGGCACTTCCAGCAGGAGGAAGTGGGCGTCGGTGGGCACATTCAGGCTGACAGTCACGCTCAGCACATCCCCCACAGCCGCGCTGTTGACCGGCGACCCATCCGCGGCCAGAATGCGACGGCTGACCACCAGCCCCCGGTCCCGGGCGGAGATGGCCGTGGCGTCCAGGAAGTAGCGCAGTTGCGCTGTGTAGTAGAGCTGCCCACTGTCGTTGCTGCGGCTCAGGTGCAGGGCGTTGGCTTCGTCGCGCAGCAGATCGGCCACATCCGATTGCAGCGAAATCGCCTCGCCCACATTGGCCCGATCCACACTGCCCGCGCCCCACTCTTCGCGGTTGAGCGTCACTTGCCAGTCGTAGACCCCCTCCAGTTCGCCGCTGTTCTCCATCCAGCCGGTCAGGGCGATGATAGCCCAGGCGTTTTCCTGGGTGGTAGCCCAGCGCCCGCTCTGTCGGCCTACCATCAGCCAGCGCACGGCCTGGGGCAGGAGCGGATCGTCGGGGCGCAGCCGGTTGAAGGCGTGGAGCACAATCGCGGTCGTGCGCAAATCTGTATTCATCGACCACCAGTCGGTGTTCGTCTCCTGCCAGTGCGCGCCGCTGGCCGAGAGCACTGCCTGCCCGGCGATGTCATCCAGCAGCGTCTGAATACGGGTATCGACTTTCTTTACATCCACTTTGTCCAGGGCCAGAGCCAGCAAAGCTTTGCCGTAGATGTCCAGCCGCTCCCGCTCGTCGTAGAGGGTGCTCATCCGTCCCGGATCGCCCTCGCCCATCTCGGCCAGAACAAAGTGGGCAAAGGCCATTTGGTTGAGGGTGTACCACTCCTCGACCTGAGAAGGGGGCAGCCAGTTCAGTTCCAGATAGCCAATGCCATTGGCCAGCGTATTGTCGGGCACAGAATAGCCCGCTTCTTTGGCCGTCCACAGACTCCACAGGACATAACTGGTGATATAGCGATCGCTCATCAAATTCGCCCACCAGCCCCAGCCCCCGTCCGGGTTCTGCCAGTTGACCAGTTTTTGCAGCCCGACGCTCAACTGCTCGTCCAGATCGGACTGGAGCGTCGGGTTTTCCACATCCAGCTTTTTCAGGGCCAGAGTAGTGACCAGATTGGGCAGGAAGCGGCTGACCGTCTGCTCCACACATTCGTAGGGGTAGTGCTTCAGGTAGTCCAGCCCGCCCAGCATTCCCGCGGCCAGGCTTGGCTCGACGACAACACGCAGATCGCCGTTCTCCGTGGCCGCGGCAGGCACGCGGATGGCTTCCAGTCGCCCGCTCTCCGGCACGCTGCCCGATGTGCCGACGACTTCCGGCGTCGCGTAGCGTTCGACCGGGAGGGTCAATTTCACGGCGTCATCAAAGCTGTGGGCAGTGGCGGTGAAAAGAATCTCCACATTCTCGGCGTCCTGGCCGACTTCAATCACCCGGTACATTTCCGCCTGCCCGGCCACATCCAGCCCTGCGGTCAGGGGATCGTTGCTGCCGACAAATGTCGCGCCCTTCACATCCGCGGTAATCGTCACATCGCCCAAATCGTCGCGGGTGGTGTTCTGGGCCAGCACGCCAATGCGCACCCGATCCCCCGCGGTGAAGAAGCGGGGCAGAATGGGACGCAGAAGCAGTTCTTTGCTGGCGGTCACGTCATCGAAAGCGTCGCCCACGCGGGTGTCGTCGCTGGCACCGCGCACAGCCAGCCGCCAGGTGGTCAGGTTGTCGGGCAGGGTGACACTGAAGGTAGCTGTGCCGTTCACACCCGTCACCAACGCGGCCCGCCAGATCGCGAGATCAGCGAAGTTCTGGCGCAAGCTGAGCGCGCCTTCGGGGCCGCCGCCGCCGCCGCCTTTGCCCCCTTCGCTCAACTGCTGGTTGAGCCGGTCCTGATTGATTGTCAGAAGCGCGCCGGTAGTCACGCCCAGGGGCAGTTGGTAGTAAAACTGATCCATCAACGAGCGGTTGTCGCCCGCGGCCAGGCTGAGCACAGCTTTGTCCACCAGCGCCACACTCAACTCCGCACCGGCCACTGGCGCGCCACTGCTGTCGGAAACAGTCAGCGTATAGGCGACGGATTCACCCGGACGGGCGGTCGCAGCCCCCATCTGTTCCACCGAATTTTCGACGCCGATAGTCAGTTCCTTTTCGGCCGCGTCCACCGGCAGGAGCAGATAGCCCACCCGCATGGCCGGGGTAGGATTGGTTTCGTCCACACCCTTCACCAGCACGACACTGACGTAGAGATTGGGGATGTGCTCGGACTGGATAGGGATTTCCAATGTTTCGCTGTTGCCTTCCAGCACGCGCACGCTGCTTTCCAGAATGCCGCCCCGCTCCAGCGTGACCAGCGCATTGACCGGGCCAGTGAAGGGGCTGGGGATGAGAATTTTGGCTGTGTCACCGGGCGCATAGCTCTTTTTGTCGGCCACCAGTTCCAGCCGGTCGTTGTTGTCCCGGGGCCAGGCCACAAAGCCCGACGCACCGCTGCTCACCCAGACAAAGACGCCGCTGCTGGTGGGGTTGCCCCCGGCGTCCTCGCCAGAGACAGCGACCAGATATTGGCCGCCCGTTTCCGGCGTCCACAGGAATTCGCCGTTGCCGGTAGCGTCGGTGGCAGCCGTGCCGGTGTAGACCGGCGTCTTCTCCACACTCGTCTCCCAATAATAAGAGCCATCCGCGGCCTGGGCATAGACGCTGTTCCAGCGGTAGTCGTAGACCACCACATCCAGCGCGGCGTCGGCCAGGGGTGCGTTGTCCGGAGTCAGGCTGACCAGATCGAAGCCCAGTTCCGTGTCGGCCACGCCCACGTACTCCTGTGGACTGACGCCGATATAAAGCTGGCTGCGGTGAACGGGTACGCTTGTGCGCCCGCTGACAAACTGGTTGGAAGGGGACTGAACAGTCACATCGAAGGTCCAGTTCTGGCTGCGGCTGGCTTGGGCCAGTTCCGCGGGGACTTCGATCACCAGTCGCCCGTCGCCATCGGTGACGCCTTCGCCCTCCTGCATCAGCCCGCCGGAGAAGCCGCCAAAGGGATCGCTGCTCTGGTCGTCCAGTTCCACCGGTTCAAAGCTGTAATAGCGGCCCGCGGGGGCGTCGGCCCAGAAGTGGAAATAGGGTTCGGCCAGCAGACGCCAGGTAACAGGCGCAGACGCCAACGGACCGCCGCTGAAGTAGCGGGCATCCACCGCGATCTGCACGGTTTCGCCCTGTATGTATGCGGGCTGGGCGCTCTCCACGCCGATCTCGAATTCGGGTGCCCGGTATTCGGCCACCTGGAAGTTCGTGCCGCCATAGGCCGAACGGTCGCCAGCCAGGGGGATACGCACCTCCACGCCGTAGTAGCCTGTGGCCGCGGCGTCGGCCAGGGCCAGCTCGCCGTTGACTGTGCCGTGCTCATTGACCGGGAACTCCCGATCCACCAGCACATTGCCCCGGTCGTCCCGGATGGTTACCCAGACAGGCATTCCCACCGGTGGCAACTGGTATGTGTCGTTCTGGACAAGACGGACAATCCCCTTCCAATAAACGGTCTGGCCGGGACGGTAGATGGGGCGATCCGTATAGAAAGCACTGCGCACTTCATCGCCGACCAGATTGATGGACAGTCCCCACTGCCAGCCGGCAATGCCGTCTTCCCAGGCCGAAGAGGTGAGCGCGAAATGTTCGTCGCCCGGTTCGCCGCTGATGGCAATCACCGGCAGCCAGGGCTGTTCCCGATTGGCGTCCAGAGGAACCGATGCTATGCCGTTGCCATCGGTCTGCCCGGAGCCAATGTCACGGCTTTCTTCCCAAAAGCGCACCGGCTGATCCGCCACCGCCGCGCCAGTGAGCAGGTCGGTCTGCCAGGCCAGGCTCTCGCCTTCCCCCGCCCGCTTGAAGAGCAGATTGTCGTTGCTCAGCACAATCATTGCCTGAGCATAGCGTTCGGCATCGGGATCGGAGGAGGGCGGCAGGGCCACTTGCAGCAGATAGACGCCCGTGGGCAGCCGTTCGCCGTTGTCGTCCGTGAGGAAGAAGAGGTGTTGGCCCAGTTCGTTGACCTCGGCCGCGGTGGGAATCGTGCGCTCCCAGATCAGCGAGTCCTGGGGGGTTGGGTGCTGATAGTTGCGCCAGGTCTGCCACTGGTCCTGGCCGAGCAGGCGCAGAATTTCGCCTTCGGGCAGGCTATAAAGCCCGATGTCCAGGCTGGGCATATTGCGATAGTAGAGGCTGATCCGGCTGTCGGTATAGACGCTGAAATGGGTGAAACGAGGAACGTTCAACTGAACCAGCGGCGCGCGATCCCCTGTGGTGAAATTCAAAGTATAGTCGTCGCCCAGCCGGTTGCCATAGATGTCGGCGATGTCCCCGCCCAGTGTGACAGTGTAGGCGCTGCGGGGCTGCATAGACCAGTTCAGATAGAGTTCGTTGCTATAGGGCGAAAAGTAGCTGTAGACGGCTGTGCTGGTGACTGCCGGGCTAATGCTCACATTGTCCAGAACAGTCGTCATGCTCAGGTTGCCGGTGAAGCGCACAGTAATGCCAGCTTCCGGCGAGACTTCCTCGCGGCCGTCCTGGGGATCTGTGCTGGCGATGCCGGGCAGCGCAACCACCTGGAAGGTATTGCGCCATTCGGCACGCAGATTGCCCACGCCCGAAAACGAGAGAGCATCCGTGCCCACAATCACGAGATAGCGTCCGCCAAATGTCAACGGCGCGTCCGGGGTGAAAGTGAAACTGTCGCCCGCGGCCGTCCAGTCGAAGGAGCCGGTGACAGCCTCGCCCTCGCCCCGCGCGTGGAGCAACTGAAAGGCGGCTTCGGTGCTGGACTGATCCATCGGCTGGCTGAATTGCACGGTCACAACGCTGTCGGGGGCCGCATCCGATGTGTCGGACGGGGTGGAACTGATGGCGACAGGCGCGGCGGTGGTGAAGCTGAATTCCGTCGGGTCCTGGGCCAGTGCGTCCCCAGCCAGGGATTGGATGCCTGCTACGCTTACTTTGTATTCCGTAGACCCCGCCAGCCCATTCTCTGGCTGGAAGCGGTAGATACTGGTGTTGACCCACGCGCCGCTGCCAGCCACGGCTGGCTCGATTGTCAAAGGGTTGGGCAGATCGGTCTGATCGTCAATCCCGCTGAGGGGGACGACCGGCTGATTGAAGATGACAACGATCGGTGTGTTGGCCGCAACTTCCTCACTGCCATCGCTGGGCTGGGTGCTGGTGACAAGAAAGGGTGCGGGGCTGACCAGTTCGACAGTCACTTCCCCGGCCAGGGATTGCCCGTCGGTTGAAACAATCTGCGGGCCGAGGGTGAAGCGATAGCGGGTGTCGGGCAGGGGCGCTTCTTCGACTGTATAGGTCAGGGTTGCGCCGTCCACCGCGGCAACACCGCCCACGGCTGGCTCGACACGCAAACCGGCTGTGCTGGACAGGTCCAGCGCCGCGTCGAAGGTGAAGACAACTGCTTCTCCCCGCCAGGCCGCGCCGTCGCCAGGTTCGGTGGACAGCAGTACCAGCGGCAGGGCAGGTTCAGGCGCGGCGGGAAGAGAGGGCGCATTCGTCGCTGTTGGCTCTGCAGGTGTTGGCTCGATATCTGTTGGCAGCGGCGTGGCAGTCTCAGCCAGCGGTGCAACTGCGACCGGTTCAGCCTTTGCGGCTCCGGTCGTAGCCACGGCGGCCTGCGTGGGCGTGGGTGTATCCGCCTGCTTCGGCGAAATGGATAGGGAGAGAACCACTTTCTGGTCAGTGGCTGTCGCGGTGGCAGTTGGCTCGTCGGTCGCGGTCGGCGTAGACGTGGCGGTCGGTTCCGGTGTACTCGTATCCGTGGGCGTGGCCGTCGGTTCCGGTGTGTGGGTAGCCGTCGGGGTTGCAGTTTCCGTCGGCGTCTCTGTTGGAATTTCTGTTGGAATTTCTGTCGGGACTTCCGCAGGCGTTGCCGTGGGTTCGGGCAAGGGAGATTCCGTGAGCGTTGCGCTTGCTTCTACCACTGGCGCAACCGTTTCTACGGGCACAGCCGTTTCTGATGCTGGCGGCGTGACCGTCTCGGACACGGGTGTGCTGGCGGCAATGTCCCGCTGTTCCGCCGCGGCCGCCGCGATCTGGGCCGCAATCGGCGGCAGGGTGGCATCAGCATCGGGTGTGGCTACTGGGCTTTCCGACGTGCTGCCGGGCACAGTCGGCGCGGAGGCCCCGGATGATGCAGTGGCAGGTTCATTGGTCGGCGCGGCCGTCGGCTCGTCCGTCGCGGTCGCTGCTTCCGCGACGGTGGCAGTCGGCCCATCGGTGGACGTAGCGGTCGGCTGGTCGGTGGCGGTGGCTATCGTCTCGGCGGTCGCGGTCGGCTCTTCTGTGGGTGATTCTGTGGGTGCAGCTGTGGGTATAGCCGTCGGCTCAGCAGTCGGTTCGTCGGTGGGTGTCGCTGTTGGCTCATCAGTTGCTGTAGCTTCCAGTGCGGCTGTAGGCTCGGGCGCGGCCTGGGCCACAGAAGCCAACGACCAGGACGAAAGACCCTGCCACGCGGACGGAGGCCCCGGGGTAAAGGCAGGAATGGGCGTACTTACCTCTGCCAAAATGCTCGCGGAACGGGTGGGCAGGGAGCCGCCTTCGCTGAGCGGGACGAGTGTGGCCGTGGGCGACACCGTGACGGGCTGGGGCGCGCAGGCGCTCAGCAACAGAGCCAGGACAAGGCCGAGGACAATTGTGATTCGTTGGGTCTGGGTCTTCATCATTCTATCTCCTACAGCGGGGAACACTGGAAACTCACCCTACATAAATTATGTGGCATTCATAACAATATTTTTAAAGTGAAAAATTTTAGTAAAACAGATGTCTGGATTGCCACGCCCGGAAAGGTCACGAATATCTCTATTCTACCACAATCGAAGTGACTTCCGTGCGTTGTGTCGCCCCTCCAACGCGTTGCTCGCCTTCCAGCCAGAAGCGATGGGGGCCTGGGGTTAGCTGCCACCAATTTTCGATGGCGTCGCTGTTCTCTGCCTGGGCGATCACCTCCCCATCCACCAGCAGACGCAGGCTGTACCAGACGCCGCCGTTGGCATAGCCCCGCACGGCCAGGCGCTGACGTTCCAGCGGCACGCCGGGATGGAGGGCGTAGGCGGAGTTGGGCGTCGGCGAGGAGAGGGACAGCGAGGGCTGAACAGTGGATGGTGAATTGTGAACGGAGAGAGTCGAGTCCCCATTCCCCACTCCCCACGCCCCGATCTCCAATCTCGGAATTCCCTGGGATTTCATCCAGTCGGCGTATTCGGGGCCGAGATTCCAGTAGATGCGTTCGCTGATGCGGGCGGCGGGGGTGTCCGCGTTGGCTGGCTGGTTGGTGGCCCGGTCGATAGAAACACGGACAAACTGGTCGTCGGGCCGGGTTGGCTCTGTGCCCGCAATAAAATATTCGTGGCGCAGACGGGGACATTCCCGCGTGGGCAGCAGACCGCTGGGCGCACAGATTGTGACATCTTTGATTCGGGCCGGGCGACTGAACGCGGGCGGCGGTGTGGGATGCGCGGCCAGCATCACATCCCGCCAAATGGGGCCTGCGCCGTCGATGCCGGTAACGCCCACCATCGGCTTGTTGTCCGCATTGCCCACCCAGACCCCCACCAGCCGGGTGCTGGAAAAGCCGACTGTCCAGTTGTCCCGCCAGTCGGTGGTCGTGCCCGTCTTGGCCGCGGCGGGGAAGGGCAATTCCACCACCGATCCTTCGCCAAAAGCAGGCAGCCGCGCAATGGGGTCGGAGAGGATGTCGGTGATGAGGAAGGCGGTTTGGGGAGAGATGACGGGGGATTGGGGACTGGGGATCGGGGATCGGGGATCGGGTGCTTCCATGTCCCCAGTCCCCAGTTTCTGATCCCCAATCTCCAATATCCCTTTTGTCTCCAATCGCTCCCCACCGCGCGGGAATATCCCGTATGCGGCAGTCAAATCCAACAACGACACCTCCCCACCGCCGAGGGTGAGGGCCAGGCCGTATTGGCCCGTGAAGCTGCCGATGCCTGCGGCGCTGGCAATGCGCTGCAAAGTGGGAACGCCGATGTACTGCAAAACCGCGACCGCGGGAATGTTGTAGCTGTTAGCCAGGGCCTCGCGCACAGTCACCGGGCCGTGATAGCGCAGGTCGTAGTTCTCTGGCCGATACGCGCCGGCATCGCCAAAGGAATTGCTGGCGGCCATTTCCTCGCCCCGCCCGCCAGGAAAGGCCGTGGGCAAATCAGCCAAAATCGAAGCGGCGGTCAGGGGTTCGACCCCGGCCTGGCGGCTCCATTCCGGGTCGAGAGCGGCCGCGTAGGTCAGGGGTTTGATGGCGCTGCCGGGCTGGCGCTGGGAGAGAACCGCGTTGACATTGCCCTGAATCGACTCATCAAAATAGTTCGGGCTGCCCACCATTGCCAGAATCTCGCCGCTGGCTGCATCCAGCACCACGGCCGCGCCGTTGCGGGCCACTTCCTCGCCCGGATCACAGACCACCTGCCCCGTCGCTCCTTTTTTCTGGCCCTGGCCGCGGCAATTCAACTGGTCCAAGCGCCGGCGCACCGCGGCCGCGGCCTGGCGCTGCAAGCCCAAATCCAGCGTTGTACGCACCGCCAGCCCGCCGTCGCGCAGGCGATCCACGCCCACGGCACGCACCAACTGGTCCTGTATGTACATCACAAAATGGGGAGCTTCGATGGCGAACAGCCGGGAGCGATAGCGCAAAGGTTCCGCGGCGATCTGGTCGGACTCGGCCTGGGTGATAAAACGCGCATCAGTCATCAGCCGCAGCACAGTCAATTGGCGATTTTTGGCCGATTCCGGGTCCACAAAGGGATCGTAGCCTGTGGGGTATTGAATCAGCCCGGCCAGCAGAGCGCATTCCGCCCGGCTGAGTTGGGCCGCGGGCTTGGCAAAGAAATTCTGGGCCGCGGCCTCCAGGCCAAAGGCGAAGTGGCCGTAGTAGGTCTGGTTGAGATAGAGACGCAGCAACTGGGCTTTGCTATAGCGCTGCTCCAATTGAAGAGCCAGCACCGCCTCGCGCAGCTTGCGGTCATAGCTCTGCACATAGCGCTCCTCCGGCTCCATCAGAAGGGAGCGGGCCAACTGTTGCGTCAGGGTGCTGGCTCCGCTGACAATCGCACCGTCCGCCTGCCAATTCTGCCAGAGCGCGCGGGCAATCGCGATGGGGTCCACGCCGGGATGCCAGAAAAAGCGACTGTCCTCCGTGGCCAGAGTAGCCTGCACACAGGCGTCGGGGATGCCCGCGAGGCCGTAGCGGCTGTCGGGCGCGGCATCCGCGGCCAGATCGATCTGCTTGCCCGCGTTGGGGTCCAGCACTTCGTAGAGCAAACGCCCGTTGCGGTCCAGAATGCGGGTGGTGGGGCGCACCAGCCGGGATTCCAGATCGTCCACAGAGGGCAGATCGGCCAGAATCGTCAGGCGCAGGGCCAGCCAGCCGCCCAACAGCAGAAGCGGAATCAGGGCAAGCCAAAACCTGCCAGGTTTTCTGAAACCTGGCAGGTTTTGGGCGGATCGGGAGCGGGTCGTCGGTGTTGCGTTCATCATCCGTATAGACGCTGTGGGGTGGACAGAAGTTCCAATCTTTGACATTCCCTATACCTGCTCTATACTCCTCCACAAGGAGAATCCGCCATGGCCGATACCGCGCCGATGTTACAACAATACCGCAAACTAAAAAGCCGCCACCCCGACGCGATTTTGCTCTTTCGTCTGGGCGATTTTTATGAGATGTTCGACGACGACGCACGGCTCATCTCCAAACAGTTGGGGCTGGTGCTGACCGGGCGGCGCTTTTCCAAAAGCGTCAAAATGGCTATGTGCGGCGTCCCTTTCCGCCAGTTGACCCCGTATGTGGCGAAACTCCTGGCCCTGGGCCACAAAGTGGCGGTGGCCGACCAGATGGAGACGCCCCGCCAGGCCAAGAAGCTGATCAAACGGGAGATTGTGCGGGTCATCACCCCCGGCACTGTCGTGGAGGAATCTCTGCTGGCCGACACCGCCCAGAACTATCTGGCCGCGCTGGCGCCGGGCCGACAACGGGCAGACCGCGCAGGGGCAGGCAGTGAAGGGGCGGCGAGCTGGGGGCTGGCCGCGGTGGACCTCTCCACCGGCGATTTTGTCACCGCCCAATTCGACGGCCCGGAAGCCTGGGCGCAAGCCCTGGAAGAACTGGCCGTCCTCCAGCCCAGCGAACTGCTCCTGCCCGCGGCTCTGGCCGGGGACGAAAGCTGGCAGGCCAATTTGCAGGGGGTGCGTCCGGCCCGCATTTCGCCGGTGGAAGAGGCGGCCTTTGAACCCGCCGCGGCCCAAAGCCGACTGCTGGCCCATTTGGGCGTGCAGAATTTGGAACCCTTCGGCTGCGCGGGACTCACTCTGGCGACGGCTGCGGCGGGCGCTGTGCTGCACTATCTACAGAAAAATCAGCTTGCCGATCTGGCCCACCTGCGGGATTTGGAGACCTATCACCCGGAGTCCAGCGTCGGGTTGGACAGCATCACCCGGCGCAATCTGGAACTGATCGCCACCCTGCGCGACGGGCGGATGCAGGGCAGTCTCTTCGATGTGCTCAACCGCACGGCCACGCCCATGGGCGCACGCCTGCTGCGCCGCTGGATTCAGCAGCCCCTCCTCGACCTGCCCCGCATCACCGAACGGCTGGACGCTGTGGAGGAGCTGACCGGCCAGTTGTCAGTCAACAGTGAACAGTCATCGGTGCAGCGCCCCCAGCCCCCAGTCCCCAGTCCCCAATCCCCAGCCCCCGCCTTCTTCCGCGCCGACCTGCGCGCCCTTCTCTCCGGCCTGCACGACGTGGAACGGGTAGTGGGCCGGGTGGGGATGGGCACGGCCAACGCGCGGGATTTGTCCAGCCTGCGCCGGACGTTGCAGCGGATACCCCGCATCAAAAAAATGCTGGCCAACGCGGAGAGTGCCCGGCTGGTCGCTCTGCGCGGGGAGTTGGGTGAACTGGACGATCTGGCAGATGTGGTGACGCTCATCGCCGCCGCGCTGGTGGACGAGCCGCCCCTGCTCCTGCGCGACGGCGGGCTGATCCGGGCGGGCTATCACCCGGAACTCAACAATCTGCGCGAGGCAGCGGCCGCGGGCCGGGCGTGGCTGACAGAATACGAAGCCCAGCAGCGGGAGCGCACGGGCATCGCTACCCTGCGCGTACGCTACAATCAGGTCTTCGGCTTCTTTGTGGAAGTGCCCCGCAGCAAATCCGGGCAGGTCCCGGATGAATACGAACGCAAGGCCACAATCAGCCACGCCGAGCGTTTCATCACCCCGGACCTGCGGGCGCGGGAGGCCGAGATTCTCTCCACCGAAGAGCGGGCCAACGAATTGGAGTACGACCTTTTTGTGGAACTGCGCCAGGCCGTGGCCGCACAGAGCGATCGGCTGCGGCGGGCCGCGCGCATTCTGGCCGAGGTGGATGTGCTGGCCGGGCTGGCCGAAACCGCGGTCCAGCAGAACTACGCCCGACCGGTTGTAGACGAAAGCGACACCATTCACATCGAAGAGGGGCGTCATCCGGTGGTGGAGCGCCTGCTTCCCGAAGGCAGCCGTTTCGTCGCCAACGACATCCGGCTGGACGGGACCGCGCGACGGTTGCTGATTGTCACCGGGCCAAATATGAGCGGCAAATCCGTGCTCAGCCGCCAGGCAGCGCTGACTGTGCTGATGGCCCAGATGGGCAGTTTTGTCCCGGCCCGCTCGGCCCACATTGGCCTGGTGGATCGGATTTTTGTGCGGGCGGGGGCCAGCGACGACATCACCCAGGGGCGCTCGACCTTTCTGGTGGAGATGAGCGAGACCGCGTATATTTTGCGCCACGCCACCGCCCGCAGTCTGGTGGTGCTGGACGAAGTGGGCCGGGGCACATCCACCTATGACGGGATGGCCCTGGCCTGGGCCGTGGGCGAGGAGTTGCACAGCCGCATCGCGGCCCGCACCCTTTTTGCCACCCATTTCCACGAACTGACCGGGCTGGCCGAGGAGTTGGAAGGCGCGCAGAATGTGAGTCTGGCGGTGGTGGAGCAGGGCCACGAAGTTGTCTTTCTCTACCGGCTGGTGGACGAGGGCGCGGATCGCAGCTATGGCGTGCAGGTGGCCCGGCTGGCCGGTGTGCCGGAACACGTGGTTCAGCGGGCGCGGGAATTGATGGAGCGCATGGCGGGCGCGGGCGAATCACCGGCCCAGGCGTTGACAGCCCAGGCGTCGACACCCCAGACATCGACAGACGGGGAAGAGCCGTCTCTGCCCGCAGCCGTTGGGATGGCCCTGCGCGAAGTAAGCCCGGCCTATCGGACCGGTGACGGGCTGCTGGCTCCGGTGGACGATGAACTGGTCTGGGCGGTGGTGCGGGAGCTTTTCCGCCAGGACGTGGCGAACCTGACGCCGGTGCGGGCGCTGGTGCTGGTCAACGAATGGCAGCAGCGGCTGCGGGGGGAGGGGTGAGATGACAGACCCTGCGCGGATTTGGGTGCTGCCTGCCCCCATCGCCGACCGCATCGCGGCCGGGGAAGTGGTGGATCGCCCGGCGTCGGTGGTGAAGGAGTTGGTGGAAAACAGCCTGGACGCGGGCGCGACGGCCATCAGTGTGGAGATTCGCAACGGCGGCCTGTCGCTGATCCGGGTCTCCGACGACGGCAGCGGGATGGGTGCGGACGACGCGGCCCTGGCCGTGCAACGCTTCAGCACCAGCAAAATCCACAGCCTGGCCGATTTGGACGCCATCACAACGCTGGGCTTTCGGGGCGAGGCCCTGGCGTCGATGGCCGCGGTGGCCCGGCTGGAGATTTTGACCCGCAGCCGGGATGTGTTGGAAGGCGTGCGGGTGTTGGCCGCGGATGGACAGGTGGAAAGCCAGCCCGCGGCCAGCCCAGCCGGGTGCAGCGTGGCAGTGACAGACCTTTTCTACAACACCCCGGCCCGGCGCAAATTCCTCAAATCCCCCCTGCGCGAGAGCCAACTGGTGCGGGATGCCGTGGCCCGCTACGCCCTGGCCCGGCCCGGCGTGGCTTTTCGCCTGCTGGTCAACGGCAAGGAAAGTTTCGTGGCACCGCCCGCTTCGCCCCTGGAACGCATTGCCGTGGCCCTGGGACGGGAAGCAGCCCAGGAGATGATCGACGTCAAATGGGAGGCAGCGGATTTGCGGGTCGAAGGTTTTATCAGCGCGCCGACAATCGGGCGGCAGAATCGCCAGGGCCAATTCTTTTTCGTCAACGGGCGGCCCGTGCGCTCCGGGCTGCTGGCGGTGATGCTGGAACGTCCCTACGCAGGGCGGCTGCCTTTGGAGCGGAGACCCCTGGGCGTGCTGCACATCCGCGTCGATCCCCATCTGGTGGATGTGAACGTCCACCCGCGCAAGGACGAAATCCGTCTGAGCCAGGAGCGTTCGGTCTACGGCGCGGTGAGTCGGGCGGTGGAGGAGGCCCTGGCCCCCTTTCCCCAAACCGTGCAGGACACGACGGGGATTGCCTGGCCTTTCGCCGAAAATGGCGGAGCACTTGCCGGCCTGCGGGAGATGCCGGAGGGCTATGCCGCGGGCGGGCTGGAACCCCTGGGCCAGTTGGAGAACGCCTATATTGTGGCCCGCAGCCACGACGGGCTGGTGGTGGTGGATCAGCATGCAGCCCACGAGCAGGTGATCTTCGAAGGGCTGCTGGCCGGGGGAGAAAACCAGACGCTGACGCCGACAGTACAGGTGGCGCTGACCCTGCGCGAGGCCGATTTACTGGAACCCTTTCTGCCCGCACTGGGCGAATTGGGGCTGGAGGTGGAGCCGTTTGGCGGCAACACTTTTCTGGTGCGCGGTCTGCCCGCGGCGGTGAGGCGCATCGATCCCCGCTATCTGCTGGACGCGCTGTTGGGTGAGCTGCCCGGCTGTCGTACGCTGTCGCCGGAAGAGGTGCGGGAGAAATTGGCAGCCAAGACGGCCTGCACCGCGGCCATGAAAGCCGGCGATATTCTGAGCGAGGCGGAGATGCGGGGACTGCTGACTGCGTTCCAGGCGGCCTGGTCGCCCGCCACCTGTCCCCACGGACGGCCCGCGTTTGTGCTGCTGACAACGGACGAGTTGGAGCGGCGCTTTATGCGGCGGTAGCAGGGATACCAGAAATGGAGATCGCGACAGCCGCTCGGTTGCCCACAAGTGAACCGCATACCTTCCCCCATTGTGATAGCCTGCTTTTGCCGGAGATCAGGAGCCGGGGACAATTTCTCGGCATATCGAAGGAAGCCATAGCGGGAAAAAGGGAGTATCCCGTGCAGACTCGCCGTCTGTGCCATTTTTTTTTGCCGCGGCCAGGGATCGGCCTGAAATTTGATAAATCTTCACTATAGACTATACTTTTGAGGCGTTACTAACCTGAAAATAGCCACTGATGAATACAGATAAACACGGATGGGACGAATGCCCAGACATACATCTGTGTTCATCCGGGCAATCTGTGGATACCTTTCATTGCTGGTCATGTCCACAACGGTCATAGACACTAACTCGACATCAATCGTTGTGTGCAGGCAAAAGATCGACGACTTCGCCTGAACTTTCTGGATTCGAAACTGCCTTTTATGCTGCTTGGCTCTCTTCTCGCCCTTTTTATATCCGGCTTCCTTCTCTGGCTTGTCCGCCCCCACAACAAACCAATCGTTGGCTGGCTTTCCATCCTCCCGCCGGGACTGATCACCGCCTGGCAGGTGTTGCGCATCCCGGAGATTGCAGCGGGCAATTTCCACACCGAACGCTGGGAATGGATGCCCAGCCTGGGCCTGGAGATCAGCTTCCGGCTGGATGGGCTGGCCCTGCTCTTTGGGCTGATTGTGGCCGGGGTGGGCGCGGCGGTCGCGCTCTACACCCATTACTATTTGGAGAAGCAACCCCGCCAGGGCTACTTCTATCTGGCCCTTTTTGCCTTTATGGCCTCTATGCTGGGACTGGTCTGGGCGGACAATCTGCTCACCCTTTTCGTCTTTTGGGAAGGGACGAGCATCACCAGCTATCTGCTCATTGGCTTCGACCACGAAAGCCCCCGGGCCAGGGCTGGCGCACGCAACGCGCTGATCGTCACCGGCGCGGGCGGGCTGGCCATGCTGATGGGGCTGATTCTGTTGGGCCAGAGCGCGGGCAGCTACAGCATTTCCCAGATTATTGCGGCGGACGGGCTGCGGGAAAGCGCCCATTACACCGCGGCGGTCATTCTGATCTTTGCGGGGGCCTTCACTAAATCTGCCCAGTTCCCCTTTCACTTCTGGCTGCCGGGCGCGATGTCCGCGCCCACACCCGCCAGCGCCTATCTGCATTCGGCCACAATGGTGAAGGCAGGCATCTTTCTCCTGGCCCGGCTGCACCCCGCGCTGAGCGACACGCCCCTCTGGTTCTGGGGGCTGCTGATCTTTGGCGGCATTACAATGCTCATCGGCGCGTTTTTTGCCATCGGTAACTACGACATCAAAGCCCTGCTGGCCTACGCCACTGTCAGCCAATTGGGGATTCTGACAATGCTATTGGCTTTTGGCAGCGAGTACGCGCTGCTGGGCGTTGTCGTGGGGGTGCTCGCCCACGCGCTCTACAAAGGGCCGCTCTTTCTGATCGCGGGTATTGTGGATCACGCGACGGGCACGCGGGATATCCGCCGACTGGCCGGCCTGCTGCGGGCGATTCCGCTGACCGGTGTGGTGGCTGTACTGGGGATTGTTTCTATGGCCGGGCTGCCCCCCACTTTTGGCTTTCTGGCCAAAGAGACGCTGCTGGAAACCGGCTGGGAGCTGATTGGCCACGGCGAAGCCCTGGCCGGGTGGCTGGTCTTCGGCGGTGGAGCCGTGGCCGGCGCGCTCTTTGTGGCCTATAGCCTGACCCTGCTGTGGGAAGTCTTTCTGCGCCGGGAAGCCGATGTGGACGACGAGGCCCACGTGCATCACCCGCCCGCCTTGGGCTTTGTGCTGCCCCCCCTGGCGCTGGTTTTGCTGGGCACAGCCATCCCTTTTCTGCTTGGCCCCCTGGCCCAGTTCATCGACCCGGCGGCCACAGCCATCAGCAATGAAACAATTCACAGCCATCTGGCCCTCTGGCACGGATTCACACCCGTCTTTATCACCAGCCTTCTCGCCATCGGGTCGGGCACGCTGCTCTTTCTGAGCCGCAGCCACTATCGACGATTTCTGGCTGTGCTGCCGCAAAGTGTGCGGGGGGTTGTGTTCTTTCAGCGCGCGCTGGACGGGCTGTATGGGCTGGCCGATCACACAGTCCGGCTTGTCCAGGGCCACACACTGGCAACCCAATCCGCGGTGGTGCTGCTGGTGGCTTTTGTGCCGGTGGTGGCGGCTCTCACCTATACATCTCTGGGCGAATTGCTCCCGGCTATGAACGGTCAAGCGATTGGCTGGCCAGAAATGATCCTGGCCTTTCTGCTCGCCCTGGCCGCCTGGGTGACGGTCCGGGCGGAAAGCCGGATGAGCGCCATTATCAGTCTGGGCGTCGTGGGTGTCACAGTCACTCTTTTCTACGTCTTTTTCAGCGCGCCGGATTTGGCCCTGACCCAACTGCTCATCGAAGTGTTGACACTCGTTCTGCTGGTGCTGGTCTTCTATAAATTGCCCGAAGAAAAGCGCCCGCCAATGGGTCGCCTGCGCCAGATGGGCATCATTTTTGTCTCGATCTGCGTGGGGGTGACAGGCTTTGTGCTGGTTCTCTTCAACGGCAGCGAAGCGATGAACGCGGGCACGGCCATCAGCTCTTATTTTGTGGAAAATTCCGTGCCCCTGGGCCACGGGGCCAATATTGTCAATGTCATTCTGGTGGATTTCCGCGGCTTTGACACGATGGGCGAAATTACTGTGTTGGCTCTGGCCGCGCTGGGTGGCTATGCCCTGCTGCGTGCGCCCGCGGTGCGGTTGCCCGATCCCGCGGAACGGCGGGTTGCCAGCGCGGATACGGCTGAAGCCGAGGGGGAGAACCACTAAATGTCTGAACTTTATTTGCGCCTGCTCGACCGGGTTCTGACACCGCTGCTGTTGATTCTCACCCTTTTTCTGCTTCTGCGCGGGCACAACCTGCCCGGCGGTGGCTTTATTGCCGGACTGATGGCCGCGGCTGCCTTTCAGCTACAAATTCTGAGCCGGGGCGAAGCAGTGGTACGCCAGCAGGTGGGTCGCTTCCTGCACCCGGGCATCGGCATCGGCCTGCTCACAGCGGTGAGCGCGGGCACCGCGGGTATGCTGGACACGGGCTTTTTCAAGGGGCTTTGGTTTGACATCCCCCTTGGGCCCCTGGGCCATCTGGAAATAGGCACGCCGGTCATCTTCGATTTGGGCGTTTTTACGGTGGTGGTCTGCGTCGTCACCTCCTACCTGCTCGGTTTGAACGCAGTGGCGGAAGGGGTGGACGCATGACTCAACTGATTCTGGCTCTGGCCGTGGGCATCCTCTTTGCCTGCGGGGCCTATCTGGTCATGCGCCGTGGACAGATCAAACTGATTCTGGGGTTGGGGCTGCTCAGCCACGGGGTCAATCTGCTCCTCTTTGGTTCGGGAAAGCTGACACTGGGCGAACCTCCGATTTTTGTTGATAAAGAGAATTTTCTGGCCCAACTGGCCCAGGGCGGGTTGGCCGATCCCCTGCCACAGGCCCTGATTCTGACCGCGATTGTCATCAGTTTTGGCATCACTGCCTTTGTGATTGTGCTGGTCAACCGCCGCCACACCATCACCAATTCGGATTTGGTGCAGGGCGAGTTGGTTCGGTTGCTGCTGGAAGGCGATCCTTTTGCCGCCGATTTACAGGAGAACAGCGACTACGACTGGCTGGCCTACGAAGTGGATGAAGTCTACGAACGGGGGCAGATGGGGCAATGGGGCAGTCGAGTTTCGCCGGATGAGGACGAATCCGCCGCGCTGGAGCGAGAGGAATACGACCAGCGATGAACCCAAATCTTCTGGCCGCGCCTATTGCACTTCCACTTTTTGCCGCGGCCCTGCTGCTGGCTGTCTCCCGCTGGGGTGGCCGCCAACGGTTGAGCCTACAACGCTGGCTGGCCGCGGGCGCGCTGACCGTCAATCTGGTCGTCGTTCTGGCGCTGGCCCAGTTTACGCTGGACGGCCAGCGCCTGGTGTTGCAGATGGGCGGGTGGCAGGCCCCTTTTGGCATCACACTCATTGCCGATGGGCTGACTGCCATTCTCCTCAGCCTGACCGCGGTTGTGGCGTTGGCTGTGCTGCCCTTTGCCATCGCCACAATTGATCTGCACCGGGAACGCATGGCCTTTTACCCTCTCTTTCTGCTGCTGGTGATGGGGGTGAACGGCGCTTTTCTGACCGGTGATTTCTTCAATCTCTACGTCTTCTTCGAAGTGCTGCTGATGGCGAGCTTTGTGCTGCTGACAGTGGGGGGCCAGCCCGCCCAGACCCACGCGGGTATCCGCTATGTGGTGCTCAATCTGCTCGGCTCTCTCGTTTTCCTGGCCGCGGCCGGGATCGCCTATGGAACCCTGGGCACGCTGAATATGGCCCACATGGCGGAACGGCTGGACACAGCGCCTATGGCTGTGCGTGTCCTGCTGGCGGGGATGCTGCTGGTCTCTTTTGGCGGCAAAGCAGCCCTCTTCCCGCTCTTTTTCTGGCTGCCCAGCAGCTACCACACACCACCCCCTGCCGTCACCGCGCTCTTTGGCGGACTGTTGACAAAAGTGGGCGTCTACACCCTTTTCCGTAGCTTTACGCTCTTTTTCCCCGACCTCCTGGCCGCCTGGCAGCCCCTGATCCTGGGAATCGCCGGGGCCACAATGCTCATCGGCAGCCTGGGCGCGATGGCCCAGCCCACTATTCGCCGGGTACTCAGCTTCCACATCATCAGCCACGTGGGGTTTATGCTGATGGGGCTGGGCGTAGCCCTCCAGGGCGAAGGGCTGGCCGTGGGTTTTGGGCTGGCCGCGGCCATTCTCTATATGACCCACCATATGATTGTGAAGACGGGCCTGATTCTGGCCGGTGGCGCGGTGGAGATCGATATGGGCGGCGACCGACTGCAGAGCATCAGCGGGCTGGTCAGTCGACGCCCTATTCTGGCCCTGCTCTTTTTTCTCTCCGCCATTTCTCTGGCGGGCATCCCCCCCTTCAGCGGCTTCATCAGCAAACTGAGTCTGCTTGAAATTACGCTGGACACCCGGCATTGGCTGGTGGCCGGGGTGAGTATTGCGGCCAGCATTCTGACGCTCATCAATGTGATGCGCCTGTGGCGGGAAGCCTTCTGGGGCAAATATGAACATCCAGGCCGGCTTGCGCCCCATCTGCTGGAAGCGCCCGTGCGCCGTTGGCTGGTGCTCGGTCCAATTGCCGCCCTGCTTCTGGTCAGCCTGGGGCTGGGACTTTCCGGCGAGCGGGTATTCCAAATGACGACGACCGCGGCTGAGCAGGCACTGGACCGGGCGGGCTATATTGCCGCGGTCCAGCCCATTGATCCGGAGAGCGTGGCTGGCCCGGCAGCCTACCCAGCGGAACAGGGAGGGCACGACTGATGGCCCGACTGCTGATCATCAATCTATTCCTCTCCTTGCTCTGGCCTACTCTTAATGGCGACTATAGCCTTTCAGCGCTCTTTACCGGCTTTCTCCTCGGCTTTGTAGTGCTGACAATCGTCAGGCGCAGCTATGGCAAATACTTTTATTTTGCAATCGAGTTCCTGTTCCATGTCCTGTTTGCCATCCTGCAGAGCAATCTCAAACTGGCCGTGCTGATCTTGCGCACAATTTTCAACCCAAACAGACAGTTAAGTCCTGGCATTGTGGCCGTTCCACTGACTATCACCGACCCCTTCGAACGCACGCTTCTGGCCTCGGTGATTACCCTGACGCCCGGCACACTCTGTGTGGATGTGGGCCAACGGAAGGGACAGGAGGTGCTCTACGTGCATTCGATTGATCTGAAAGACCCGGCCACCTTCTCCCAGGAGATCAAAACCAGTTTTGAAGATCGCATCCTGCGCCTGCACGCCTTGCAGGTCGAGATGGCCGATGATGGCGGTCTGTTGGGGCCGCGTGCGGACACAGAAAATGGGGGCGAAGAGTGAACGAGGCACTTTTTGATCTCTGGCTGAACGGACTGATGATCTTTCTGTCCATTTCACTCCTCATCTGTTTTCTCCGGCTCCTGCGTGGGCCGGATGTGCCCAATCGCACTGTAGCCTTCGACCTGATTTCGGCACACGCGGTGGGCATCTTCGCCCTTTTCGCGGTGCAGCGCTCATCGGAAGTGTTGTTGGAAGGGGCGATTATCACTGTCGTCCTCGGCTTTCTAGGCACAGTGATGTTGGGTCGTTTTCTGGAGCGGGGCCAAACGAATAAATGAATGAACTGTGGACCGATTATCTGATTCTGGGCCTGGCGACTGTGGGCGTAATTTTTATGCTGATCAGCGCGCTGGGCATCCTGCGCCTGCCCGATGTCTTCACCCGGATGCACGCCGCAGGCAAGGCTGCCACACTTGGTGTCAGTTGCCTGCTCCTGGCCGCGGGCATCTTCTTTGGCAAACTGGGCGGCATTTCCGAGTTCTGGCGCATGGTAGCCCTGATCGCGCTCTTCTTTGTCACCGCGCCCGTCGCCACCACCACAATGGCCCGGGCTGCCTATCGCACAGCCAAGCCGGGGGATTTTAGGCTGGTTGTGGATGAGATGGGGGATGGAAAGAACGATGCGTGAGGAGAGCAGCAGATAAAACGGTAGATATGTTATACTTAACACAATTCTCCACTATATCTCCTGTCGATAAGGAAGTCCGATGACGACAATTTTCGATCTGTTTCGAAGCTGTGTCTTGGCTATCGGCAAAGGTGCGCTGATTCAGCGGGAAAGCAGCCAGGACAAAGAATTTCATTTTCAGCATTGGGTTCGTGAGCGTATTAGCGAAACTTCCCATATGTTCGAAGAAGCTGGTCGCAATAGCTATCCCGATTTCAGAATCGTCCATTTGGCCGAAGGGTATGAAGTAAAAGGTTTGGCCTATCCGGGAAGATGGCTTAACTACGATAGCAACAGTCAAGTGCCAACTGGCTTCCATAATGGCCGTACAGTTTACTACGTATTCGGACGCTACCCAAAACAACCCGATGGCGACAGCTACCCTGTGCTTGATCTGGTCCTATGTCACGGAGATTTCCTCAACGCGGATCACGAGTATGTTCACGAAAATAAAGCTGTCCGGGGTTTTGGCAGCTATGGCGACATCCTGATTCGTGATCGAAAAATGTATGTAGCGCCAACACCCTACGGCCTTTTGGATGGGACGGCGCATCATCAGACATTGATCATTCCATCTGAGCAGATAGTTCCAGACGGCTTCCAGGAAGTCGGACAGATCATCCGGACAGAAGTAGCTGAGATTGTCATAAAGTATACGTTTGACCTTCGAACTAACGAACTCCACACAGAAAAAATACCCAACCCAAATGCAGGGCGCCAACATATTTTTCGCGCTTTGCGTTTGATCGATGGTCTTGATACTCCGGTCGTACTACGGAATGACGTAGCAGCAGATGATCTAAACGACGGAGATACAAATTGAATGTATCAAATGCCAGCACTCCTCTTCGTCTTATCGAAAGTCAAGATTTTCCCTACGAATTCATTTCAGCCATAGCAGAACGAGAGAGTTGGCGAAAAGAGATTTATCGTCCGATATATCACGTCCATAAATGGTGGGCAAAGCGTCTTGGCTCGGTCTTTCGCGGCATTCTGCTCGGCAGTGTCTTACAAGAAAACGAAGATTTCAAAAGCGCCTTCTATAGTTTATATGAATCCCCCAATACAATTGTATATGATCCTTTTATGGGCAGTGGGACAACCATTGGCGAAGCGCATAAACTGGGGATGACTGCCCTGGGACGGGATATCAATCCGGTTGCATCCGAATCGGTACGGGTGGCGCTTACTCCTCTTGACCGTAAAAAATTGACATCTGCATTCCAGCAGATAGCACAATCAGGCGGACAGAAAATCCGGGGGCTTTATAGGACAAAAGATGAAAACGGCTATCCCTGCGACGTACTCTATTATTTTTGGGTGAAGCAGGCTGCATGCCCAGATTGTGACAGCGCGGTTGACCTATTTTCAAGCTACATTTTTGCAAAGAATGCATATCCAAAGAAAAAACCCGAAGTTCAAGTCTTTTGCCCAAACTGTAGCGCAATATTTCAAGCATTGCATCACCAAAAACGTGTTACGTGTGATAACTGTCAGCACACCTTCGACCCCAATCGTGGCCCGGCAAAGGGTTCAAAAGCCGATTGTAGAACGTGCGGGAAAACATTTTCCATTGTTGAGTCAATGCGGACGAGAAAAGCTCCCCCAGCGCATAGACTCTATGCGAAATTGGTGTTACTGCCGGAAGGGATAAAAAAATATCTACCTGCAACAGATAATGACTATGTGGCCTACACGCTTTGTCAAGAAGAATTGGCAAGAGAAGAAGCGCAGGGCCATATCCGTCTTCCTACAATAGCCCTTTTTGATGGATATAACACACGCCAGGCGATGGCATACAACTATCACACTTGGCGAGATTTCTTCAACGCCCGCCAACTTTTGGCATTGGGCTGGTTACACGAAGCCATTGTGCAGGTGAAAGAAAGCGCAGAACGAGACGCCCTATTGTCGTTGTTTTCAGGCGCATTAGAGTTTAACAATCTATTTGCGTCGTACAAAGGAGAAGGTACGGGCGCAGTACGCCATATGTTTTCGCATCACACCCTAAAACCAGAACGGATGCCTATTGAAGCCAATGTCTGGGGGACTTCGAAAAGCTCTGGCTCGTTTTCGGGCCTTTTTCGCAGCCGTCTTCTGAGAGCACTGGAATATCGAGACGCCCCTTTCGAGGTGAGCCTTAACCAGCCAGCCAAGGTTTTCGGGGTTGCAAAACCATTGGGCGCGCTTCCGCTCTCCCCGTGGGGTACTTTTGAGTTGGGAACTGTTGCTCTCTCTTGCGGAGATTCGGCACAGAGTGGTCTACCCGATAACAGTGTTGATTTCGTAGTCACAGATCCGCCATTCTTTGATAATGTTCACTACTCGCAACTTGCCGACTTTTTCTATGCCTGGCAGGTGCTTCACCCGCGCGGATTTACTTTCAGAAATCAATCAACTACAAGACAGGAACAGGAAGTCCAGGATACAAACCCAGATCAGTTCGCTGATAAACTCCGGCTTGTCTTTGAGGAGTGTGGGAGAGTATTAAAGGATAATGGCCTGCTCATCTTTACCTATCATCATTCCAGCGCAGACGGATGGCTGGCTCTGGCAAATGCTGTCTATGGCGCTCGATTTAGTATTGTACAAGCCCATCCCGTTCGTGCTGAATTGGCTGCGGCCACGCCCAAATCCCAGACCAAAGAACCTATTCTGATTGATGCCATTGTCGTTTGCCGTAAACAGTCAAACGACAAAAGAATATCCAGAAGCGCGGAAGATGCGGTCAAGATAGCGATTTCGGCTGCTTCGGAGCAACTGAGACGCCTCGCATCCACAGGTTATAAGCCGACAGAGGGTGACAAATTTGTTACGGGGGCTGCCCAATTTTTTGTGGCTCTTGGCTCCAATGTGACAGCTTCCCTTGCCACACAAACGTTCAGCGAACAAAGAGAGAACCTGCAAAATGCTCTTAAGTTGACTCATTTCCAGGCAGCGGCAAGACCCGAAGTCTACACAAGATCACCCAATGGGTACAAACAATTGACTTTTGACCTGTAATGCAGTTATTTTCTGATTGAAATAAGCGAACGCAATGTTCACTTCTCGACCAAAAAACCAAATCGTCACCCTGCGCGAAATCACCGCCGAAACCGTGCGGGCCATCTGCAATCTGAAAGTAGCCCCCAGCCAGCGCAATTTTGTTGCGCCCAACGCCGTCTCCATTGCCCAGGCCTACTTCGAGCGGGAGAATGCCTGGTTTCGCGCCGTCTACGCGGACGAGACGCCCGTGGGTTTTCTGATGCTGGACGATGACCCAGCCAATGCAGAATACGGACTCTGGCGTTTTATGATTGACGAGCGTTATCAGGGCCAGGGCTATGGGCGGCAGGCCCTGGAACTCCTCATCGCCCACGTGCGCACCCGCCCCGGCGCAACCGAACTCCTCACAAGCTGCGTTCCCGGCGAGGGCAGCCCCTGTCCCTTCTACGAACGGATGGGCTTTGCCTACACCGGCGAAGAAGACGACGGGGAATTGGTCATGCGGCTGGCCCTATAGACAGAGACAGAAAGCGCCAATGACAATCGAAAAAACGGAACGTCCCCGCATTCTCGTCACCGGCGCAACCGGCTACATCGGCGGGCGGCTGATCCCCAACCTGCTGGCCTTGGGCTACCGGGTGCGCTGTCTGGTGCGAGACCCGGAACGCTTGCAGGGCCGCCCCTGGCAGAATGCAGTGGAGATTGTGACCGGGGATGTGCTGCAACCCGAAACCCTCGTCCCGGCCCTGGCGGGAACCAAAGCCGCCTACTATTTGATCCACAGCCTGGCGGGTGGATCAGATTTCCACGAACGGGACATCACCGCGGCCACCAACTTTGCAACAGCAGCCGAGGAAGCAGGCGTCCAGCGCATTATCTACCTGGGCGGTCTGGCCGAATCCTCCCCCAATCTCTCCGAGCACCTGCGCTCCCGGCAGCAGAGCGGCGACGCCCTGCGCACCAGCCGCGTGCCTGTCACCGAATTCCGCGCCGGGGTGATCGTCGGCTCCGGCAGCCTCTCCTTCGAGATGATCCGCTACCTGACCGAGCGGATCCCTGTGATGATTTGCCCCCGCTGGGTCTACACCCGCACCCAGCCCATCGGCATCCGCGAAGTGCTGGAATATCTGGCCGCGGCCCTGGACGTGCCCGAAAGCACAGGCAAAATCATCGAAATCGGCGGCGCGGAGGTCGTCACCTACGGCGAAATGATGCTCCTCTACGCCGAGGCGCGGGGCCTCAGACGCTGGATGATTCAGGTTCCGGTGCTCACGCCTCGGCTGTCGTCGTATTGGGTCAATCTGGTCACGCCCATCCCCGCGGCCATCGCCCGCCCGCTCATCGAAGGGCTGCGCAACGAAAATGTGGTCCACGACGACAGCGCACGCAGACTATTTCCCCAGATTCAGCCCGTGGGCTATCGTGTGGCGGTGGAGCGGGCGCTGGCCCGGCTGGATGTGGGCAATCTGGAGAGTGTGTGGAGCGACGCCCTCAGCACCAGCCAGGGGGACGTGTCGCCGGTCACGCTGACTGTCCACGAGGGAATGGTGCTGGAACGGCGGCAGCGGGTGGTTTCGGCTTCGCCCGCCGCGCTCTATAAAGTCTTTACCGGCATCGGCGGCAAACGGGGCTGGTTCGCCTTCAATTGGGCCTGGGAGATTCGGGGGCTGGTGGACAAACTCATCGGCGGGGTAGGGCTGCGCCGGGGTCGGCGGGACCCGGACGATCTGCGGGTGGGCGAGGTCCTGGACTTCTGGCGGGTGGAGGAGGTGGAGCCGGATCACCTGCTGCGTCTGCGGGCCGAGATGAAAGTGCCGGGTAAAGCCTGGATCCAGTTTCAGGCCACCCCGCGGGAGGACGGGCAGACCCTCCTCTCCCAGACCGCCTTCTTTGCGCCGAAGGGTCTCTTCGGCTGGGTCTATTGGTACGCGCTCTACCCTTTCCACGGCCTGATTTTCAGTGGGCTGATCGACCAGATTGTGGAGCGCACTGTTCAACGGCAGAGGAGAGCATTGGATGTGTAGGAAAAGCCAAGGGTTGGCTCAAACAGATGGCGTACTACAGAAGTTAAGGACCGGGTATACCCATCTGCTTGGTGCTCCACCAGCCGCATTTGAGAAAAGTGGATTTACACTTGTTTCGAACCCAATTCGCAACGAACCAGAATGGGCAAACTGGATACAACCGATTTGGTTCTTCTCAATAGGCCCAAGCGTCATCTGCTCTGTTGCACCACAATTTGCGGATCAAGTCGGTTCGGAGTTCAAAGATATTGCGCCGGGCACGCTTTTAGAAAAAGCGCTGTTGCGACGAGCTGAACTCATTATTCCGGATAAAGAGTGGGTGCAGTGCGAGTTGTTCTATTATCCGTTACCCAAACTGCCAACACTTCCCATATCCCAAAGATACCATAATGTCGTTCGGCTGGAACTAGGCCAAACCGATGCGCAAAGATTGCTACGAAATTTTGACGGAGGCGTCTATGCCATTCGAGATTCAGCAGGCAAACTTGCTTCCCACGCAGCCATCAAGAATAAGGGTGTAATACGTGAAATCGCAGTTGGTACCCAACCATCATATCAGAGGCAAGGGATGGGGAGAGAGGTAGTGACTCGGGCAGTTCAAGAAATTCTATCTGTCGGATGTGTACCCACCTATTGGCCGGATAGCCTGGATAACACAGCCTCATATGCTCTGGCGCGTACTGTGGGATTTATCAAAGTCGCACAAATGCTGTTTTGTGCCTACGAGCGCCCCGGCTGGTCAGGATTCGTAGTCAGCACGCACGATCAGATTTAGTCCTCACACCACTTCTATTGCCAGTAATCAATTGCTTACGAAAGGCTCGACCCAGTGCTCACACCCAACGCCCACGACCCGCTCCACGTCTCCACCGAGTTGGGCCATCTCTACGACGATCCCCAGGCTCATTATGGCACGGTGAACCCGCCGGTCTACCACGCCAGCACCTACACCTTCCCCGACTACGCGACGTGGAAGACCAACACCACCGGCGAGAAGCCCAGAGAGTTCACCTACAACATCCGCCACAACCCGACGACCCAACTGCTGGAACGCAAGATCGCCCATCTGGAAGGGGCCGACGACTGCATCGCCTCCTCCTCCGGGATGAGCGCGATTTCTATGGCGCTCATCGGCCTGCTCAGCGCCGGGGATCACGTGCTCTGCATCAACACTGTCTACGGTCCGGTGCGGGGGGCTTTTGAACATTTGCTGCCCCGCTACGGCGTCGAGACTACCTTTTTCCCCGCCGCGGCCAGCGGGGATTTGTCCGACTATCTGCGCCCCAACACCCGGCTGATCCACGTGGAATCGCCCTCCACCGGCCTCTTTGAGATTCAGGATTTGCGCGCGGTGGCAAAGCTCGCCAAAGAGAAGGGCATTTGGACGGTCATCGACAACACCTGGGCCACGCCCCTGTATCAACAGCCTATCAAACTGGGCATCGACGTTTCCATCCACGCCGGCACAAAATATATCGGCGGCCACTCGGATATTATGTTTGGCCTGACCGCGGGCACCAGCGCCGCGATGAAGAAGATTCGCAACGTCTACACAACCCTGGGCGCTTGCCCCGGCCCGGACGATTCCTATCTGGCCCTGCGCGGGCTGCGCACCCTGCACGTGCGTCTGAAACAGCACGAGGCCAGCGGTCTGGCCGTGGCCCGCTGGCTGGAAGCCCGGCCCGAAGTCGTGCGCGTCAACCATCCGGGGCTGGAGAGCTTCCCCGGCCACGCGTTGCACCGCAGCCAGACCAGCGGCGACAGCGGCCTTTTCAGCTTTGAACTGGAGCCGCGGGGCGAAGCCGCGCGGGCCGCTTTTGTCAACAGCCTGCGTTTCTTTGGCCTGGGCTACAGTTGGGGCGGCTACGAGAGTCTGCTCTCTCCCCTGGCCTTCCAATATTACGGCAACGAAGCCCTGCGCCAGGAACTCGGCCTGCGCGACGATCAGTTCCGGGTCTCCATCGGACTGGAAGGCGTAGACGATCTGATTGCCGATCTCAACGCAGCGCTGGCAGCCTATCGAGCGGCTGCGTGAAATGTGCTGCGTGAAAGAAGCCGGGTGATCTCACGCTTCACGCAGCAAAACACCCATTCCACCTTTCACATTCCGAGTTTCCCTATGTCCCACACCCAACAACCCCTGGCCCTCGTGCTCGACATCGGTACTTCCTCTGTGCGCTGCGCGGTCTATCGCTCGAACGCGGTTGTGCTGCCGGGGACCGCGGCCCGGCGGCCCGTTGCCTTTGAAGAGGACGGCACAGCCAATATAGAATTGCTGGCCGACCGCACGGAAGAGGCCATCGACGAATGCCTGACCTATTATCGGGAGACGGCCGCGGGCATCGGGCCGCTGGCCGTCGTGGGGTGGACAGCTTTTGCCATGAGCTGGCTGGGTGTGAACGGCGCGGGCGCACCGGTCACGCCGGTCTACACCTATGCCGACGCCACCAGCGGCCCCTATGCCGACCAGCTACGGGCAGACCTGGCAGAGGCGGGCCGACTGGCCGAACTCCATCAACAGACGGGCACACCCATCCATGTGGCCTATGCCCCGGCCCAACTCCTGCGCCTGGCCGCGGAGGAGCCGGAACGGCTGGCGAAAGTGGCCCGTTTTCAGACAGCTTCGGCCCACCTGCTGGCCCGGTGGAGCGGGCAGCCCTTTGCACCTGTCAGCACTTCGGAGGCCGGCTGGACGGGTCTGCTCGACCGCAGCCATCTGGACTGGAACGATGATCTGCTGGCTCTTCTGCCAATTGAACGCGGCCAATTGCCACCCATTCTCGACTATACGAACAGCAGCATTGGACTCTCCTCCGCATACCGGCGGCGCTGGCCCGAACTGAGCGATGCCCGTTTCTGCCTGGCCGTGGGCGATGGCGCGGCAGCCAATATCGGCAGCGGCGGTGTCGACGCCTCGCGTCTGGCTCTCACGATTGGAACCAGCGGCGCGCTGCGGGTTGTCTTGCCTCAGGCCCCGGACGAGGCTGTGCCAATCGTGCCCGACGGCCTCTGGTGCTATCCCGTGGACAACCGGCGCTGGCTGGTCGGTGGCGCGCTGACCGATGGGGGATCCCTCTTCAATTGGCTGCTGGAAACCCTTCGCTATGCGAATCCCACCACACTTCTGGCAGATGCAGCCAGCCTAGAAGCCGACAGCCACGGGCTGACGATTCTGCCCTTTCTGCGCAGCGAACGCAGCCCTGGCTGGGCCAACGACGCCAAAATGACCATCAGCGGCATCACGGCCAACACCACACCGGCCCACATTTTGCGCGCAGTGCTGGAAGCCGTGGCCCTGCGCTTCCGACTCATCAACGAGCGGCTGGCCCCCCACCTGCCGGCTGACAGCCCGATTCTGGCCGGTGGTGGCGGCTTACAGGAAAATCCTCTCTGGCGACAGATTTTGGCTGATGCCCTGGGCCGACCTGTCCACCTGACAAACACGGATGAAGTGACCAGCCGGGGCGCGGCGATTCTGGCCTTTAAGACTCTGGCACAGGTCGATCCCATCCCCCTGCCGGATGTAGTGGAGACAGCCACTCCCCAAACGGAGGCCAGGGAAGCTTATGCCCAGGCCGCGGCGCGTCAGGCGTGGCTATACGAATTGATATTGGGAGACAGGTAAAAAAACCCCGTTCCTGTCTTCAAGGGAAGAGCCAGGAACGGGGCAGGGGATGCTGTCTGTATTTTCCAGATGCTTGGCTTCGTGGAAAACGTGGAAAGCGTTGAAAGCGTCGAATACCTTTCAGTCGCCCGCCTCCACAGGTATGGGCCGGGCAAAACTCTGGGGATCGCGTTGGCTGCTGCGAAAGATGTGCCAGGCCACCAGCACAGACCCCACATAGACCAGACCGGTGAGGGCAAAGACCCCCCGGAAGCCCAGCCAGACAGCGACACCTGCGCCCAGCAGCGGCGCAATCATCCGTCCCCCCGCGTTCACACTGTTGTTCAGCCCATAGGCTGCCCCTTTGGAACCCGCGGGGGTGCGCAGATTCATCAGCGCACCAATCGCGGGAACCATTGCCCCCTGCACCAGACCGGTCAACGCTTGCAGCACCACCAGTTGCCAGGCTGTAGTGACAAAAGGCTGAGGAATGTAGAGCAGCACGCCCAGAATTGCACCGAAGAGCAGAATGCGCGGATGGCCCAGCCTGTCGCCCAAACGGCCAAACCAGACCGCGCTTCCGGACCCCACAATCGCCTTAAAGCCCATCAGCATTCCCGTCACAGTGGCGACAGCCGCGGTCGGCCCCATCAGCTCCAGCACAAAAAGGGCGGCGATGGGCAGAGTCACCGAGCGGGCGACGCTGAACAGAAAAGTGCTGGAATAGAGGCTGGCCATATCCGGCGCGTGGATGAGAGATCGGTAGCTGCTGAGAAAGCCGGGACGGTCCTTGCGCTCCTGGGGGGTAAAATCCTCCCGCACCCAAATGATGACAGCAATCGCGGCCATCCCCAGCATTGCGCCTGTGATCCAGAAGCTTTCCCGAAAGCCGAAAGCATCGCCCAGCACTCCGCCCGCCAGCGGGCCGATGGCCACGCCCACCCACGTACCCGTCTGCATCAGTCCCAGGGCCTCGCCCGATTTCTCCCGGGGGGTAGACGCGGCCACCAGCGCGTTGGAAGCGGCGATGACACCGGATACCAGCCCCTGAATTGTGCGCAGCAGCACCAATTGCTCGGCGTTCTGGGCAAAGCCCATTGCCCCCACAATAATGGCCCCGCCCAGGCTGGCCCGAATCAGCATGGGTTTGCGCCCGTAGCGGTCGGCAATTGTGCCCCAGATGGGCGCGGTAAACATCATTGTCACCGCCTGAGAAGAAAAGACCAGACCCGACCAAAATTCGATGGAGCCGTGGGAGGCCACACCCAATTCGTTGACGTACAGAGGCAAAAAGGGAAAAACGAGACTGAAACCGGCGGTGGAGAGAATTTGCACAGAAAAAAGGATATACAGATTTCTACGCCAATGAGGAAGCGAAGCCATAGATATGTCCTGAAAAAACCGCGTTCAAAAGCGAGGGCACTAAACCGCTACAGTTACTCTATAATAGCAGTCTAGCATAGATGGCAGGCGGGCACAAACACCGGAAAAGAGGTCAGTTTTCCCACAGGCCACTTTTGCAGTACACTGAAGAGGAAAAGAAGCTTCCTTTCCCTGCAAGAAAGAGTAACTTATGGCCTCCTATTCCTACCATTTTGATGACCCCGAAACTGCCTCTATCCCAGAGGTAGAATCTCCGCCTATCCAGCCGCTTGCCGACGATCCGCTTTTTCGGGTCATGCCTCCGGTTGGGATCCACGTGCCCCCGCTGGACCTGGCCGAGGTCACATTGGACGATCTGGCCTCGTCGACGGTCATCTATAACCGGGAGCTGGCCTGGTTGGATTTCAACTGGCGCGTGCTGGAAGAAGCCGTGGACGAGCGCAATCCCCTGCTGGAACGGCTGCGTTTTCTGGCTATCACGGCCAGCAATCTGGATGAATTTTTTCGCAAACGCGTGGGTGGGTTAAAACGACAGCAGGCAGCCGGTGTTGCCAATCTAAACCTGCTGGGCTGGACGCCGGACTATCAGATTCGGTTGATTGCCCAGGCAGTGGACGCGATGCTGGCCAGCCAGAGCCAAGTGCTTTTGGAGCAACTGCTGCCCGCTCTGCAGGTCGAAGGTATGGCGCTGGTGGATTACACCGAATTGGGCGAAGAACAGAAGGCCCAAATGCAGGATTATTTTCACCGGGAAATCTATCCGATCCTGACCCCCTTGGCCGTGGACCCCGGCCACCCCTTCCCCTTTATCAGCAACCTGAGCCTGAACCTGGCCGTGGAACTGCGGGATCCGCTCAATGGCGAGACTCATTTTGCCCGTGTCAAAATCCCCCCCAACCGGGCGCGCTGGGTCACAGTAGAGAACCCCCTCCGGTTCGTCCCCCTGGAACAAGTGATTATCCACAATCTGGCCGCGCTCTTTGACGGTATGGAAATTGTGGCGGCTCACCCCTTCCGGGTGACCCGCAACGCGGACCTCGCCCGCAATGAGGAGGAGGCTGAGGACCTGCTCAATATGATCAGCGAGGAACTGCGGGAACGGCGCTTCGCCCCGATTGTCCGGGTGGAAGTAACGGACACAATGCCCGAACACGTGCGTGCGCTACTCCTGCAGGAGATGGGGCTGAATCTGACGGATATGTACACAACCCAGGGGCCGCTGGGGCTGGCAGACCTTTTCCCGCTGGCGGATGTTAATCTGCCGCATCTGAAGTTTGAGCCGTGGACACCCCAGACCCATCCGGCTATGATCGGTCTCAGCCGCAAATCCCGGCCAGCGGACATCTTTGCGGTCATACGCAAAGGCGACGTGCTGGTCCACCATCCCTATCAGAGTTTTGCCACCAGCACCCAGCTTTTTATTGAAGCCGCGGCCCGGGATCCTCAGGTCCTCGCCATCAAACAGACACTCTACCGCACCAGCGCGGACTCACCGGTGGTGAAAGCGTTGATTCAGGCCGCGGAACGGGGCAAACAGGTGGCTGTCCTGGTGGAGTTGAAGGCTCGTTTTGACGAGGAGCGCAATATCGAATGGGCGCGCACGCTGGAAGATTCGGGTGTCCACGTGGCCTATGGGCTGGTGGGGCTGAAGACCCACACCAAAACGACGCTGGTGGTGCGGGAGGAGGAGAACGATCTGCGGGCCTACGCCCACGTGGGCACGGGCAACTACAACCCGAAAACAGCGGGGCTGTATACAGACTTCGGCTACTTTACGTGCCGCCCGGAAATCGGCGCGGACCTGATGGACCTTTTCAACTTTCTCACGGGCTACAGCCGCCAGCAACACTACCGCAAACTGCTGGTGGCCCCGGTCAATATGCGCCAGCACTTTCTGGAAATGATTGAAACGGAGATTGCCAACGCGCTGGCAAGCCGCCCCGCGCGGATCATCGCCAAAATGAACGCGCTGGACGATCCCGCCATTGTCGCCAAACTCTACGAGGCAAGCCAGGCCGGTGTGCCCATCCAGTTGATTGTACGAGGGAACTGTCGCCTGCGTCCAGGCTTGCCGGGGATCAGCGAGAATATCCAGGTTTACAGTATTATCGGACGCTTTCTGGAGCACCCCCGGGTCTTTTATTTTGAGAACGGGGGCGATCCCCGCTATTTCATCGGCAGCGCCGACTGGATGACCCGCAATCTGTCCGACCGGGTGGAAGCAGTTGTGCCTATCGAAGAGCCGTCTTTGCAGCAGCAGTTACAGGTGGTTTTGGATATTTGTCTGCAAGACCAGCGCCAGGGGTGGGAGATGTTGCCCAACGGGCGCTACCGGCGGCTGCGCTGCGTGGGCGAGGCCGAAGGGGTGGCAGCCCAGGGTACACAGCGTACGCTGATGGAAATGACGCTGGCCGGCAGCACAGTTTAACCGACCAGAGACGGGTAAGCTGCTCATTCTGCTCACCCGTCTCTGGTCTTTACACCCGCATTTACGCTGTGCCCACTCGCCTCAGATTTCAGAGTACGTCTGCCACAGCAGAGCGTTCTTCCTGCAATTCCTCGCCCGTTGCCTGAATCTTTGCCCGGTCAAAGTCGCTCAGTTCCAGCCCTTGCACCACCCGATAGACACCCTTTTCAACAGTCACCGGATAGCTGAAGATGACGCCTTTTGGGGAGCCGTAGTCGCCTGTGCTGGGGATGCCCATGCTGGTCCAATCGCCGGGGGCTGTGCCACTGTGCCAGGTCTGCACGTGATTGATGGCCGCGTTGGCCGCGCTGGCCGCGCTGCTGGAACCCCGGGCCGCGATGACAGCCGCGCCCCTCTTCTGCACAGTAGGAATAAAATCGTTTTTGATCCAGGCGTCATCATTGATCACATCGGCCGCGGGCTGGCCGTCGATGCGGGCGTGATAGGCGTCGGGATATTGGGTGGCGCTGTGGTTGCCCCAAATGGTCACATTCGACACAGACGAAACGGGGCGACCGCTCTTCTGGGCCAGTTGGCTGGCGGCCCGGTTGTGGTCCAGCCGGGTCATAGCACTGAAACGATCGTTGGGGACATCCGGCGCATTGTGCATGACAATCAGACAGTTGGTGTTGGCAGGATTGCCCACCACAAGGACGCGCACGTCGTCGGCCGCGTTGTCGTTGATAGCTTTGCCCTGTCCCACAAAAATCTTGCCGTTGGCGCTGAGCAGGTCCTTGCGCTCCATTCCAGGACCGCGGGGGCGTGCGCCCACCAGCATTGCCCAGCTTACCCCGTCAAAGGCTTTGTTGGCATCATCTGTGGCGACAACATTGTGGAGCAGCGGAAAAGCACAATCGTCCAGTTCCATTACAACGCCGTCCAGCGCGGCCAGGGCCGGGGTGATCTCCAGCAGGTGCAGGCTGACCGGCTGATTGGGACCAAAGAGATCGCCGTTGGCGATCCGGAAAAGTAGAGCATAACCGATGTTACCGGCAGCGCCAGTGACAGCGACACGAATTGGGGAAGTCATTATTTGTTCTCCCTGATGACTGTTGGCCGAAAAGCTTCGGAATGTGGAACAAAAAATGCCTCTGTTCCGTTCCACCTAGGATACAGCGAATTGCCGGAAAGGTCAACGTTTTACAGGTTGGCGCTATCCCATCGATTCGGTCTGATCGATGGGCTGTGCTACAATTCGCAGACAGCAGTTGGGCCACCCAGCGGTCATTCAGATTTCAGTGTTCATGCCCGTTTCGGGTACCACATGATGTGCAAATAGCCCTGTTCTGAAAATAGGGTTGTATACACGGATAAAAGGGAACACGGATTCAATCTGTGAGAATCTGTGCTATTGGACTTTTGACAACGGCGAAACGACTCAACTATCGTTGAGTGAAAAGAAGAATCTGTACAAGTGAGCCAGGGAGCCAAAATCAGGCCGTTGTGGCGGTTTTTGGTCCCTTGACGACTACTTTTTGGCGTGGTCGCTTGGGCAATCGGGTGCCCCGACGCCGACCTGGCGAATAACCTCGGTGTTTGGGAGGCTGTGCCGGTGTCCCCAACTGGCGAATAATTCGGGCAAAGTCCCTCTGCACCAGAGTCGGGGAGATAAGCCGTCGTTTCATCACAGGCAGGCTGCGTTCCCAAGGACGAGGGAGGGCTTCGGCCAGATGACGAGCCATCCAAAGCTGTGCATAGGCAACGTGAACCAGTTGCCACCAGTGTTCCTCCCGCTCGACATCAGGTGTTTGAAAAGCAATCAGACAGAGTTTCTGCTTGCCGAAGCGGAAGAAATGTTCCAGGTTGAAGCGACGGTCATAGCTCTGGTAGATGTGGAGCAAGGTCAGTTCGTGACGCCGCCCCCCCATGACCAGTAGCCAAAGGGGATGCTTGCAAGCCTGATTGCCTTCTGCGTCATAGCGCACAACCTGGACCAGGGTGAAAGGATGCTCATGCATGGGCAGCTGTTGGGGCTTGCGCTTGCCTCGCATGAGCATATTGTGCCAGGCCTGGATTTCAATCCGGTAACGCTTGCCCCGACGACTGCTCTCCCATAGGGTTTGGGTTTCGTCTGGCGTTGTCCAACTTTCCGGGTCAGAGAGGGAGAACTTCGTCCCATACCAGGTTGGATGCCCTTTGCCTGGACTGGAGGCTTCTGTCTCTGCCGGTCGATATTGATGGTGGAATGTTCGGTTGCTGCGCACACGTGCTATAGTGACCAGGTTGGAGAACTGGCGATGACGATGCAAATAGGCTGGTTTGCTGTAACTGGTGTCGCCCACTTCCACAGTCAGGTTGCGCCCAAAGGGAAAACGGCTATCCTCCAACAGCGAGTCGATTTGCTCTGCCCCTACCATCTCTTTGTCGTCCCTACTGTGTACCCGCCGGGAGAGCAAGGGCACAACCCAACTGGGGGTCAAACCGGCTTCTTCTTCCAGTCCCACAGCCACCGTTGAGTATTGATGGCCGATGGTCACCGGCAGTTTCCCTTTCACCACTTCTGGCTGATAGACCATTCCCCGGTCCTCCAGCGTCTGGGCGTAAGGACGAGGGGCTGGTGTCACATCCACCATCAGCAGCCAGAACGGCCTCTGTCGGGGACGTGGCAGATAGGAAATCGTCCGTTCCGCCAGCCAATTCTCCGGTAGATTCGCTTCGTCGATTGCCTTGAATAGGCTCGAATAGCTCCGTCGGAAAGCCGGGGATAGGCTATATTCCACCACTGATTTCGCATCGGGCGTACTACACATGGCGTCCAACAGTTCCATGACTGTATCTGCTCGATTGTCGAGCTTCTGGTACAATCTGTACCGAAACTGCTCCAGATCTTTCGTGCTCTGTTTGATATCCATGCACTTCTTCTGGCGCAGTTTTCCTTTTTCGTCAACTATTCCCTTGTCTCGTTTGTGTTCCCTTTGTCAAAAGTCCAATGTGCTATCTGTGGATGATTTTCACTGCTATCTGTGTCAGCCGGTCGTGCCGCCTGACTTGAAAATAGAGACACAGATTTACGCAGAAGACACAGATTACGCAGATTCTATCCGTGTTTATCCGCGTTCATCAGTGGCTATTTTCAGATTAACAGGACGGGATGCTTTTGGGTATTTTGCTCACGCAGCACAGACAGATTCGGGAGAAGCGTATCGCTGACTGTTCGCATGGCCCAGTTGTTTACCCATATTTTCCTCTACTCAAAAATCGAATCCGAGCGGGATGCCGCCAAAGGAGAAAACCAATGCGACAAACACTTTTGCCCCGGGTGATTGGCGTTCTGACACTGATTGCGCTGCTGCTGCCCGCTCGGTCGGTGCCTGTGGCCCTGGCCGAACCAACCGAGCCAGCAGCAACCAAGGACGATGAGATCATTTATATCGATGGCGGCAATTTTATCCGCGTCATTGATCCCAATGTGGCGGCTGGAACCCAGGAAATCAAATGGTCCAGCCCGGACAACAATTGGTTCGACTTTGCCACAGGCGATTTCAACAATGACGGCGACCAGGAAATTGTCGCGATTGGCGGCGGCAAACTGACAGTGTTTGATCCTGTGGTGCGGGATAACAGCATCGTGCCCGATGGCGATGTGGATCTGGTTCCCTGGAAGCGCCTGTACGAACGGGCGTTGAACGGTGCCGATATTATCGGCGCAGGCAATCTGGACCAAAACGCGCCGGGCGACGAAATTGTGGTTGGCTACAATGTAAATGAAGGTGGGACGACCTATCGGGTGGATGTGTTGAAGACCAGCGATGGCGGTCGGACCTGGACCACCCACCTGAGCCAAGGCTTTGGTGGCAAGTGGACGTATATCAAAGTCGGCAATATTGACAACCAGGGGTCGGATGACCTGCTGCTGGGGCGGACAACCGCGGGCGACTCGCTGGTGGAAGCCCACCAGGTGGACAACAACTTCGCCACAATCTACTCCCGGGCCGACAGCACTCTCTTTACACAACGGGACGGCGCTATCGGCCAGGTATACGCGGGCGGGACCGGAGAGACAGTGCTCCTGCGCACCTTCAGCGGCACTACCCAGGCCGCGGTCCTGCTGATCTATCAGTTCATCAATGGGGCCTGGCAGATTATTGAAGACGAAAATAACGCCCAGACGGATGACTCGGCCCACTATTTCCCCCATCCTTTTACGCTTGTGGTGGGGGATGTGAATGGCAACGGCGACGATGAAATCCTCTGGCTGCGGGAAGCGCCGGTTGGCGACACTGTCACCGTGCGCATGGTAATGGTCAATCGAGGACCGGACGCGCTGCCCGCTTTTGAGACGCCCCTGGACGCAGACAACGGCTACCGGGCGCTGGCAATGGGCGATCCCGACGGCGACGGTCGCCAGGAAGTGGCCGTCATGCGCGACAATCGCATCCGCTACTTTTATGCAGTAGAGACGGGCAACACGGGTCTCTTCACAGACTATTCGGGCATTAGCACAAACCGCCGCAGCATTCAGATGGCAAACCTGGACGGCGACGGCTACAAAGCCGGGGCCAGACTCAGTGCCAATCCTGGCTCGCTCTCCACCACTCTGGAAGCAGGCACTGTGAAAACCCAGAATGTGAGCATTCAGATCACGAATGTGGGCAGCGGGGGCAATCTGCCCATCACTGTTGTCAAGGAAGGCGGAGCCACCTGGTTCAGCTTTACCCAGGGGGCCAACAGCACACCGGCCAGCATCTTCGTCACCCAATTCGATGCGTCGGAACTGGCACCTGGCAAGTACACAGACAGGCTGAAGGTGACCTCCTCGAATACGAGCGTACTCAACCAGCCCTTCTTTATTCCCATCGAATTGACGGTTACCCAGGCCAGTTTTTCCCTGAACCCTACTTCGTTTGCCATTGCCACGAAGAAGACGAACCCGACAACGGAAACCCAGGACATTGTCGTCAACGGTCTGCCAGGGCTGACCTTCTCGGCAGCCATCCTGAGCCAGCCCGAATTCAACGCGGCCCGGGCCGCGCTGGGCGGTGCGCCAACCCGTGGCCGACTGGACGCTGACGGCTCACTGGTACTGGGCAATGGAATGGCGGAAGTGGAAACCACAGGTCTGCCGCTGCTCAACGCCAGCTCTGTGTCGGCCAGCAACTGGCCGTCTGGTCTGGCCTGGGCGTCTGCCTCTTCCGCGGGGACGACTGTACCGGACACCATCACCATCGCCATCTCACCCTCGCTGATGCCAAAGGGATATGGCGCGGGTGTCCTGCTGGTGTTGGCCGACGACAGGGCCGGTGCCTTCCCGGAGAATGTGAAGTTCAGTGAGTTCACTGTCGTTCGTACAGATACGCCGTTCTACCTGCCAATTATTCAGAGATAAGGGTATTCAGAGATAAGGGCGTTGGGAACGAGCGCTTTTCCCCATTGCCCAGCCGATAACAGAACAAAAAAGAGAGTGCCCCATTCAGAAATGAATGGGGCACTCTCTTTTTCCAGGGCACTGGACGGTACAGTTCAGCGCCGTTGAAGACACATCTCCACCAGCCGGGGAACCGAGCGGGTGACATCCTCGTGAATGAGCAGGTCGGACTGATCGTCCAGGAGGGTTGCAGTCAGATTCAGCGTGAGGATGCGTGCGCCCGCGCGCTTGGCCAACAAAGGCAGATCCGCGGTGGGCATCACTTCCAGGCTGGCCCCTGCCACAATCACCAGATCGCAGGTCAGTGCGGCCTGCTGGGCCTGGGCCAGCAGATGCGCGGGCAATTCTTCGCCAAAGAGCACCACATCCGGTTTGACAATATCGCCGCAATGGGGGCAAACCGGGACCGTTTCGGTCAGGTAGAGGAGGGGCCAGAAATGTTGCGCCTCCAGGTGCAGACCGCAGCCCATACACAAGCCATCCTGGGCGCTGCCGTGGACGTGGAGCACCGAATGGGTGCCCGCCTGCTCGTGGAGATCATCAATATTCTGGGTGACAACCGTATGTAGCAGCCCCATCTGCTGCAGGCGGGCAAAACCAGTGTGGGCCGGGTTGGGGAGGGCGTTGCGCATCTTCTCGGCCAGAGGGCGCAGCCAGCGATAGAAGCGTTGGGGATCTTCGCGCACGCCCCAGACCGAAGCGATCTCCAGGGGATCGGCAAACTGCCAGATGCCTGTGCCCGGCGAACGGAAATCGGGGATACCAGAGCGGGTGCTGACGCCCGCGCCCGTGAGGAGCAGTGTATGCGCTGATTCCAGAATCAGGTCCCTGGCCTGCTGATAGGCTTTAGGGGCAACAGCCATTCTGCCTCCTCGCAACATCCCAAGCGCTCCTTAAGCACAGATGCAACAATTCTTTTGATCCACACCAGATTGATTTGCGCAGGAGAGAAATGGTATACTGCAACGGTCGAAACGAGTGCGCGCCCAGAACCCGTTGAAAGAGATTGTCCATTATGATGTCCAAATACATCCGGCCCTATTTTCTCGATCCCATGTCCCGCCTGGCCCACTGGCTGCACCAGCGGGGTGTGACGCCCAATGCGGTGACAATTGCTGGTTTTGTGCTCACGCTGCTCTCCACGCTGATGCTCGCCGCGGGAACACTCTTCTGGGGTGGCCTTCTCCTCTGGGCAGCTTCAATGTTCGATATGCTGGACGGCGCGCTTGCCCGCTATGCGAATCAGGTCAGCAAATTTGGCGCGTTTCTGGACAGCACACTGGACCGCTATTCGGAGAGCATTACCTTTTTGGGCCTGGCTTTCTATTTTTCCTATGTGCCCGGCAGCCAGACCGAACTTTTCCTGATCTTTCTGACGCTTATCGGCTCGTGGATGGTGAGCTACACCCGAGCCAGGGCCGAAGGGCTGGGCATTGAGTGCAAAGTTGGTTTTCTGCAGCGTCCAGAGCGGTTGACGATTCTCATCGCGGGACTGATCTTGGGTCTGGTTCTGCCCGCGCTGTGGGTGTTGGCCATCTTTACAAATGTCACGGCATTTCAACGGATCTACGAAGTCTACACCCGGATCGGTCGTGTGCCCGGCGGGCAGACCAGCCTGGACAAATAGCGTTCTGACTTCTGGGCTTGGCTTATTACACCGTAAACTAAGTAATTTGACGTTGCCGTAGGTGCAGTTTTGAACTGCACAGGCAGCCGAAGAGGCATTCGTCCCTTGCACAGCTACAAGCAGCGCCTACGACAAGAAAAGACTTTGTTTACAGTGTACTTATTCCTCCAGCGCAAAGTAGACGACTTCCTCGTCCCACTGGTAGCCCGGTTTGTAAATCAGCCGGAAATCGTCCTCGTCCTGGGGCGCAATCACACAGACCGAGCCGCTGACAGTGGCCCCGTCAAAGAGTTCCCGGTCCAGTTCTTTCGGGATCACCCCACAGCGGGTTTCGGTGGCGTAGGTGGTATAGATGACGCCCCGATCCCCTACGACCAGATAATCGCTGTCATCAATCTGACGCGGTGTCGCGACGTCACCGCTGGCATTCGTCACCTCTACCTCGGCCAACACCATCCGCATGCCCTCGCCCGGCGGATCGTTGAACTGGTTCTCGGCCAGCACAATCTCCCAGGCATCAAAATTCACCCCCAACACCCGAATGATCAGCCCATCCGGTGTTGACCAGGGCTGGCCCAGGGGCACGGGCGCTGTGCGCGAGTTGTTTCCACTGGACGTGCGGGTGGAAACAGGGCGCGGGGCCGCTGGCGTCTGGGAATCATGCGATGAAACGCCGGCAAACAGGCGAGTGGCGGCCCCGGCAACTTCTGTGGCCCGTTCGTCCAGAGCGTCCGCGGTGGCCCGCAAATCCCGACCGGTCAGCGTCTCCCCTTCTGTTTCCGGAAAAAAGGCAAAGAAGAGCGCGGCCAAAATCATAGCCAGCCCAATAATTGCCACAAAAAGGATGATGCGGCTTTGCATAGAACGTACAGGTGGTCTCGGCATGGGAACTTTCTGGGATATGCGGTTTCAAAACTGTGTGGGAAGAGCAGATCACCGCACCCCCGCCAGGAAGGATAGCAACCCCCGGATGTTTCGTCAATTTTGCCCTGGTTGTATAGGCCCGCATTTGACCACCCGCCCGTTGTCGAGTAGAATTGATGTTCGGTGCGGCAGGGATTGGCCGCGCCCATACACAACAATACACGCTTAGCATTCATTATCCGATTAGGACATCATTTCGTGTTCGAAAGTCTTTCCGACAAACTCCAGGCTGTCTTTTCCCAGCTTGCCTCCCACGGCAAGCTGAGCGAGGCTGATGTCAACGCGGCGCTGCGCGAGGTGCGGCTGGCGCTGCTGGAGGCAGATGTCAACTTCAAAGTCGTCAAAGATTTTGTCGGGCGCATCAAAGAACGGGCCATCGGCGTTGAGGTGATGGACAGCCTGACCCCGGCCCAACAGGTCGTGAAGATTGTCAACGACGAACTGATCAATCTGCTGGGAAAACCCGCGCCTCTGAATTTGTCCAGCCAACCGCCCACAGTGATTATGCTGGTGGGTTTGCAGGGCGCGGGCAAGACGACAATGGCCGGCAAGCTGGCTCTGCGTCTGCGCAAGCAGGGCCAACGCCCCCTGCTGGTCGCGGCGGATGTCTACCGGCCCGCGGCCATCCAGCAGTTGCAGATTCTGGGCAAACAGATCGACATTCCGGTCTACAGCGAGGGAACCGAAGTTCCCCCCGCGACGATTGCCCGCAATGCCATTCGGACAGCCAAAGAAAAGGCCCACACAGTCGTCATTCTGGACACAGCGGGCCGCCTGCAAATCGACGACGCGATGATGCAGGAGTTGGAGCAGGTGCGTCTGGTCAGCCGCCCGGCAGATGTGCTGCTGGTGGTGGACGCGATGACCGGGCAAGAGGCTGTGCATGTGGCCGAGGGCTTTCACGCCCGGGTGCCCACCACCGGCCTGATTATGACGAAGATCGACGGTGACGCGCGCGGCGGTGCTGCGCTCAGCATCCGTGAAGTGACCGGTGTGCCCATCAAATTTCTGGGCACAAGTGAAAAGCTGGATGGTCTGGAACCCTTCCAACCAGACCGGATGGCCAGCCGCATTTTGGGCATGGGGGACATCCTCACCCTCATTGAACGGGCACAGGACAATATCTCTGAAGAAGACGCCGCCGCGATGGAGGAACGGCTTGCCAGCGGCCAGTTCGACTTCGAGGATTTCTTGGACCAACTCAAGCAGATCAAGCGGCTCGGATCGGTCACCGATCTCCTGAAGATGATCCCTGGGATGAATCAGATTGCCAAAGATGTGGACCCCCAGGAGGCCACCAAAAACCTCAAAACGGTGGAGGCGATCATCAGCAGTATGACTATCCACGAACGCCAGAACCCCCACGTGCTCAACGGCAGCCGGCGGCGACGCATTGCCAGCGGCAGCGGCACAACTGTCAACGACGTCAATCAGCTTGTCAAGCAGTTCAAAGATATGCAAAAGATGATGAAACAGATGGGTGTGATGGGCGGCAACCGCAAGAAAAAGCGGGGGCGAAAAGGAGGACGTCGCGCGGGAGCCGGTCTCCTGGGCGGCGGCAATCTGATGGATATGTTCGGCAGACAGTAATTTGGATTTTTTCGTAAACCAACGACAGGTCCGGCATTTTTTACCGGGACAATTGATTCACAAGGAGTGAAGAACCAGTGGTTCGTATTCGCCTGCGCCGTATGGGTGCAAAAAAGAAACCGTTTTACCGCGTTGTGGTTGCCGATCAACGCAATGCCAGGAATGGCCGTTTTATCGAAAATATCGGGACCTACGATCCTTTGAGCGATCCCCCCACCATCAACATTCAAGGTGATCGGGCTACCCAATGGCTGCTCCAGGGCGCACAGCCCAGCGATGCAGTGGCCCGCCTGCTCAAGAAGATCGGCGTGTTGGGCGAGGATGGCTCGGTCATTGCCCCGGCAGAGACGCCAGCAGAAATTGCGGCAGAGGCTCCGGCAGAAACCCCGGAAGCCGTGGCCGCCTAAGAACGCGGGCGTCGGTGGGAATGCCGATATGAAGTGTCGATGTAAAATGTCGATGTCGATATGAAGAATAGCGCACCCATTCGTATTCTTGTTTTTAAGTCAGTTATCCATGCCCGGTGGGGCACAATCAGCACTGAAAATAGGGACGCAGATTTACGCAGAAGACACAGATTACGCAGATTCTATCCGTGTTTATCCGCGTTCATCAGTGGTTATTTTTAAGTCAGGAAAGGCGGGACGATGGAAAAGCTCGTTGAGTTTTTGGCGAAATCTCTGGTAGAGCACCCGGACGCGGTGGAAGTCAGCCAGCGTTCCTACCGGGATCGGGTCGTCGTGCGCCTGGTTGTGGACCCGGAAGATACGGGGCGGGTGATCGGCAAAGGTGGTCGGGTTGCCAATGCCATCCGAACCGTCATGCGGGTGGCCGCGGCCAACGATGGACGGGACGCCACGCTCAAAATTCTGTAGCGTCCCCGGATAATTGCAGGTACGAAACAGCGGAAGGGATGGCTCCTTCCGCTGTTTTTTGATTTACGTCAAGAGGATTGCCATGACCGAAAGTTCAACACCCGCGTCGTCTGCCCCCAAGCGGGAGCGCCGTCGTCGCGGTCAGCCAGACACAACCGAATACCGCCACCGCAACCGGACAATTCACGTGCCGGAAGGCCATATGGCTATCGGCCGCATTGTTGGTATGCACGGACTGAACGGCGAAATGCGGGTGGAGCTACACACGGATTTCGCCGAGCGCTTTGCGGTGGGTGAAACAATTCTGCTGGGCCAGGCGTTACTCCCCCGGATCATCCGGGGATCGCGGGAGCACAAGGGCATGATTCTCCTCACCCTGGCCGAAGTGACCGACCGGGACGGAGCCGAAGCCCTGCGGGACGAATGGCTCTTTATTCCGGACGACGCGGCCATGGAACTGCCGGCTGGCGAATATTGGGTGCATGACATTATTGGCCTGGCTGTGGTGGACGAGACAGGCCAAGCCATTGGCCGGGTGGCCGATGTGATCCAGACAGGCGCCAATGATGTGTACATTCTGACCCCGGCAGAAGGGGTGAACCGGGGCAAAGAACTGCTGATCCCCGCCATTGCCAATGTGGTGCAGGCCGTGGATATTGCCAGCGGAACGATGACTATTCATCTCGTCCCCGGCCTGCTCGAAGAATAGAAGTTCTGGATAGAAACGCTGAACAGTGAACGAAAAAGCCTTCTGGATTGCCTTCAATCAGGTCCCCGGCATTGGCCCGGCCCGGCTGGCCGCGCTGATCGACGTGTGTGGATCGGTGGAGGCCGCCTGGAAAGCACCCATTCAGCGGCTGAAAGAGGCTGGTCTGGATCGTCGCTCGCTGGAGAGTCTGCTCTCCACGCGCCGCGTGCTGGACCTGGACGCGGTCTGGAAACGGGTGGAAGCGTCTGGGGCACGGGTCTACACCTGGGCCGACGACGACTACCCGGAAAATCTACGGCAAGTTCCCCTGTCTCCCCCGGTCGTCTATGTGCAGGGCGAGATTGGGGAAGAGGATCGGCTGGCTGTGGCTCTGGTGGGAACCCGGCAGGCATCGGCCTATGGCCGGGAAGTTGCGCGGGGCCTGGCCAGGGAACTCGCCCACAACGGCGTTACGGTTGTCAGTGGCCTGGCCCTGGGCATCGATGCCACTGCCCACGAGGCAGCCTTGGCCGCGGGTGGCCGTACCATTGCCGTCCTGGGCAGCGGTGTGGATCAGATTTACCCGGCCCAGAACCGCAAAATGGGATTGGCCCTGACCCAGCAGGGCGCGCTGGTGAGCGAATACCCGCTGGGAACCCGACCCGAAGCCAGCAATTTCCCACCCCGAAACCGGATTATCAGCGGCTTGAGTCTGGCAGTCGTCGTCATTGAGGCAGGCCAGCGCAGCGGCGCGCTGATCACAGCCAAATTTGCCGTAGAGCAGGGCCGGGATGTCTTTGCGGTCCCCGGTTCCATTCTCCAGCCCAGCAGCGCGGGCTGTAATGCGCTCATTCAGGACGGGGCGCTGCCCCTGCTCTCAATCAATGACCTGCTGGAACAGCTTCATCTGGAACAGGTGGCCGTACAGCAGGAAGCCCGCCAGAGCATTCCTGCGGACCCCACCGAACGCAAGATTCTGGCGTATCTGAGTATGGAGCCTGTCCACCTGGACGAAATCGTGCGGGAGAGCGCCATGCCCGCGGCACAGGTCAGCAGTCTGTTGGCGATGATGGAACTGAAAGGACTTGTGCGCCAAGTCAGTTCTCTGCGCTATGTGCGGGGGCAGATGCCGGGTTGACAGGAGCACTTCCATCTCAACCCCCGATGGGTGCTGCTGTTTCCGGCAGCACATCTTTTTCTACCAGTACACTATTTTCTACCAGTACAAATTGTCAAAGGAGACAACTGTGTATATTGCCATTCTGGCCGGAGGCGTGGGAACCCGCCTGTGGCCCGCCAGTCGGGAATCTCTGCCCAAGCAGTTCAGCGATGTAACCGGCGTTGGCCGCACAATGATCCAGGCCACAGTGGATCGACTGGAAGGAATTGCGTCCCTCTCCGAAATTTATGTCATCACAGGTCAACGCTACCGGCAACTGGTCCTCGATCAGCTGCCGGGTATCCCCCCCGACAATATCATTGTGGAACCCCACGGGCGCAACACCGGTCCGGCCATTGGCCTGGCCTGCGCCCACATCCACCGACGCGACCCCAACGCCATTATTGGCCTGCTTCACGCGGACCACATTATTCAGGACGCGGACGCCTACCGCTCTGTGCTGTGCCAAGCCGAGCTGGCCGCCCAGTCCGATTATCTGACTGTGCTGGGCATCGCCCCCACCTTTGCCCATACGGGCTATGGCTACATCAAAAGCGCAGGCGAGCCACTGCCGCCGTCCGCCCATCTGCCTGTCTATGCGGTGGAGCGTTTTCTGGAAAAGCCGGATCAGGCGACGGCAGAGGGCTTTCTGGCCGACGGTGGCTATTATTGGAATGCGGGCAACTTTATTTGTCGAGTGGAGCGGATGCTGGCAGAATTCAAAAAGCAGCTCCCGGCTGTCCACGCGGGCCTGGCCGCGATCGAGTCCAGCCTGGGCAGCAGCCAGGCAGAAGCTGTGCTTGCCCAGGTCTGGGAAGAACTGCCCAGCATTTCTATCGATCACGGGGTGATGGAGCACGCGCAGCGGGTGGCGGTGGTTCCCCTGCTGGCCGGCTGGAACGATGTGGGCAGTTGGGACGCGCTGGAAGAAATTCTGCCTGTGGATGAAGACGGAAATTGCATTATTCAGGGCGAGACAGTGCTGGTGGAAAGCCGGGGCACAATTGTCTCTGGTGGAAAGCGACTGATCGCCCTTGTGGGTGTGGAGGATTTGGTGGTGGTGGACAGCGGCGACGCGCTGCTGGTCGGCCATAAAAATCAGATTCAAAAAATCAAAGCAGTTGTCGAGCGGCTACGGTCTGCTGATAGGGCGGATCTGCTGTAGCCGGTCTGCGGCAAAGGAGTGATGATGGCAATTCAATCCAATCCGGCCTCTGGCAAGGGTGGCCGAGCCAGGCTGACAGGCGTGCAGGGCATTGGCTGGCTTCTGATTGGCCTGCTCAGTGGCCTGCTGATCGGCTGGGTGGTGTGGCCGGTGGAATGGGCAGACGCGACGCCGGACGATCTGAACCGGGAAGCCAAGGCCCAATATCTGGCAGCCACCGCGGATGCCTATGTGGCATCGGGCGGGCAGGACCCGGCCACGGCGTTTGTGCGGCTGCAATCCTTTGCCGATCCCCAGGCCGCGGTGGCCGACGCCATCGATTACTTTCAGCAGAGCAACGATCCCGGCCGGGCCATCCGCGAGGTCAATCTGCGCAGCCTTTCCTCGGCATTGGGGGGGACGCCCGATGCTGGATTGGCCGCCGCCTCCGATCAGTCCCCGCCCGAGCTTGGCTGGTTCAACTGGCTGTTGGCCGCGCTGACAGCCCTGCTTCTGATCGCAGGCGGTGGGTGGATACTACGCAAGCTGCTGGCCGGCAGGCAACAGCCAACGACAGTACCAGCCAGAAGCCCGGTTCCGTCCCAGGCAGGCCAGGCAGCCTGGGTTCCACCCATGCCTCCGGCGGAACCGTCCACGCGCGGCCAAACGGGCGGTGGATGGCAGCCCATCACCCCGCCGGAGCAAAGCAGCACCCCGCGCGCGAATCCGGTGGTGGTGGAGACGTGGGACAGCCAGGACGAAGCACCCTTTTTCGGCGCGTCAGCCGCCGCAGGCGCAACCGACACGCCCAGCCGCCCAGCCACACTCTTTGACGACGGTTCGTCTGATGAGGTTCTTTCGGAAGACAAACTGGCACAGGACGGGGAAGTCCACTTCGAGCGCATTCGGCCACGCCCGACGACAGCAGTGCCAGCAGCGATTGATGAGGATGAGGGCGAAGACGAAGACGAGCTGACCCGCGGAAGTGATGGGGAAGCAGAGGGCGATTGGTTGGACGATCTGGACGACGACATCCCCATGCGCAGCGGCTGGAACCCGAACTACGATTCTGAGTTTGATTCCGAACTGGACGAGGACGAGTTAGACGAAGAATTAGATGAAGAGTTGGATGAAGACTTTGACGATAGTTTGGACGATGACTTCGACGGTGAAGACGATTCCGATCTGGACGACGTGGATAACGTAGACGGGCGTGAAGTAGGCGGGGATGAAGTAGGCGATGGGCAGGCCGTTGACAAAAATTCAACCGGACAGACGGATCGCGGGGCAATTACCCCCAGCGCAGATAGCTGGACCCGGCAGCACAGGCCCGCGCCCGCGGAGGAGGAAGAAGAGACAGGTTTCCTCCCCACTGTCCAGAATGTGCTTAGTTCCTGGCGGCGGGTGGAGAAAGAAAGCACGACGCCGGCCAGCCGCGGCGGCAGAGAGATTGCCCAGTATGTGGCGGAATACCACGCGGGCATTCTGGCCTACGAGCAGAGCTTCATCATCACATCCAATTCAGACGAAGGCGCTATGCCTTTGGGGGCCTGCGGTATGGGGATCAGCGAAACCCTGGACAAGAGCGCGGCCAATTCCAACAACATCCATCTGCTGGATGTCTGGCTCTACGACGGCGTTGAAGTGCGCACGTCCAGCCAATATCTGGTCAGCCCAGGGCTGGACAAGGAATCACTGGGGGAGCAGGCCAAGAGCGCGGGCACGATTACAGGCGAGCCACTGGACATCAGGCCCGGCGTCACCTTTCGCATTGGCTCCAAAAATCTGATTTTGGACTGTCGCATCCTCAGCGCTGATTTTCTGACACCGGATGTGCAGCCCAGCCCGCTGCGCAGTGTGCGTGTAGAAATGACCGCCAGGGCCGCCAAATAGGAACGGCTGCGACGCACCTGAGCAGTTACGGGAGCGGCTGAATTGTCCCTTGTGGATCAAAAAATGAATCAGGCAATATTTTGCAGGTCCGGCTGGCAGCGTGCGGGATACGAGTTGTCGCCTGTGTGCGATTCGGTCGTGTACTCCGGTCGCGAAGGGGCAATGGATGTCCGTCTCGCTACAAGCGTGACCTACGGGTTTTGCGCCGAGCGGTCTGATACGTCGTATTGTGCGTACCCGGTTTATTCTGCAAATTACAACAGGCAATCCCCAGCTTTTTACACCCTCTCTTCGGGATCGAAAAGCCGTTTGTATTCCAGCACAGCAAATCGATCCGTCATCCCCGCAATGTAGTCGCAGACCACCCGATGGAGGCCACCGGCCTGGGTGGCGATGCGCGCCTGTGTCGCGGTGGGCAGTTGTTCGGGTTCAGCCACAAAAGAGTCGAAGAGACGGCGCACAATGCGGTCTGCTTTGGAGGCCATGCGCACCACCCGGTATTGGCGGTAGAAATTCTTGTACAGGAAGTCTTTCAGCGCCCGGTTCTCCTCTGCCAGTTCAGCGGAATAGCGGGCCACATTCTTTTCCAGCCGGCGCAGATCAGCCAGGCTATCCACATCCTGAGATACCAGTTCCGCGGCTGTGGCCCTGATAGCGTCGCTGACTTCGATCCCCACCAGCCGACGGATAAAGCGGTGGCGGGTCAGTTCATCGGTCAAATCCGCGCCCGCGGCCAACCCCAAACTGCCAAGCGTCCGCCGGGCAATCGCCAGTTCCAGCACAACCTCTGCATGCAAAACCCCCGAACGCAGACCGTCGTCCAGATCGCTGGTATTGTAGGCAATCTCATCGGCCAGGTTGCTCAACTGACACTCCAGCGTGCCCCTTTCGTCGGGGCAATAGTTCCGGGCATCCACCACATCGTAAGAGGTGTCGTGCTTCACCACCCCTTCCCGCACTTCGTAGGTCAAATTCAGCCCCGGATGGTCTGGGTAGCGCCGCTCCAGTTCGGTGATGATACGATACGTCTGCTTCTGGTGATCGTAGCCGCCATAGGGCTGCATCAGAGTGTTGAGCGTCGTCTCGCCTGTGTGACCAAAAGGAGGATGGCCCAAATCGTGGGCCAGACAGATGGCCTCGATCAGGTCTTCATTACAGCCCAGGGAACGGGCCAGTGTGCGCCCGATCTGGGCCACTTCGATGCTGTGGGTGAGCCTATTGCGGTAGTGATCGCCCTCGGAATAGACAAAAACCTGTGTCTTGTATTCCAGGCGACGAAACGCGGTGGTATGAATAATGCGGTCCCGGTCTCGCTGATACGCCGTACGATAGGCGTGCTCGTCCTCCGGATATACCCGCCCGCGTGAATGGCTGCTGCGCATGGCAAAGGGGGCCAGCGATGCTTCTTCCCTGTGTTCCAGCCCCTGGCGTGTGATCTGCATAGTGGCCCTCTCCTGATGGATGAATCATTGGAAAAACGGCCATAAGCCCAAGCGCACGAATAAGGCAGGCCCCTTCTCCAAAGGAAATCGAGATTCCTACAGTATAGCATACCCCTTTCTCCAGATTATTGTATAACTTCCGGTCTGGCAAGATTTGACAAGCACATACGGCGGCCCTATAATCGATGCAATCGGTTGCATAGTCTTCTCTTTGTTTCCGAATGGCGTGTTGATAACGCACAGCGGTCTATCCGCCAGATATCCCCGACCCCAACTACCTGTAGACCGGTTGCCTATGCCCTTGTCGGACTACAGTCCGTCTTTGATTGCCAAGTAATTGTCCAGTAGAGGTTGTTTGACGTGTCGACAATACGCGATGTGGCGGCTCAGGCAGGAGTACACCCAAGCACTGTCAGCCGCGTCTTTTCCGGCAACGCACAGATCAGCGAAGCCACCCGCCAGCGTGTGATGGAGGCTGCCCGGCAGCTCAACTTTCAACCCAATGCCATTGCCCGTTCGTTGAGTGTACGCCGTACAAAAACCATCGGTGTGGTGGTTCCCCACGTCTTCGATGGCTATTTTGTCGACAGTTTTTTTCCCCAGTTGATGGCAGGATTGCTGGACGTTACCTACGCGCGGGGATACCGCCTGCTGGTCGGTGGTTGCAACGGCTATGCGGACGAGCACGTGCAGGCTCTGGACATTCTGGCCACCCACCAGGCCGACGGGATTCTTGTCACAAGCAGCCGCCTGGATGTGGACACGGTGGGCAATTTGCAGTGTCACAACACACCGCTGGTATTGATTGGTCACCCCCCCGCGCAGCACGCGAATGTGGCGTGGGTGGACGCCGACAACCGCAGCGCCACCCAGGAAGTGATCGCCTATTTGGCCCGGCGAGGCCATCGACGTATTGCCTATGTGGGCGGCGATCCCGACAGCAGTGTGGTCAAGGAACGGTTGGAAGGCTATTACGCGGGGATGGCACAGGCCGGCCTGCCCGTGTCAGAGGCGTGGATCGACTACGGCTACTTTGCCGAGGACGGGGGCTATCAGGCCGTGGAACGCACTCGCCGGGATGCGTCCAACGCCCCCACCGCCTACTACGCGGCCAACGATCTGATGGCCATTGGCCTGCTGCGCGGTCTGCGGGAACGGGGGATCGACGTGCCGGGAGAAGTCGCGCTGGTGGGCACGAACGATTCGCCGGAAGCGGCCCATCTCACCCCCGCCCTCACCAGTTTGCAGGTTCCCTACCGAGCCATTGCCGCGGCAGCCGCCAATCTCCTGATCGATGCCATTGAAGACGAAGAACAGCCCACAGGACATCAACTGTTAGCGTCCTGCCTGATTGAACGTGAGTCTGCCTGATCAATCCCCATAGGGGTGCTGCGTGTTGCGCTTGCAGGAGACTGCCCACAATGCCCCTCTGGACGATTTTTTGAAGTGACTGCATTTCATTCCATTCGACAAAGGAGAAACCAATGAAGAATCGTGCTTTAATCCTGATTTCAGTGCTGATGGTGCTGAGTCTGGCGCTGGTGGCATGCGGGGCGCCCGCTACACCCGCGCCGCAAGCAGCCCCCGCGGCCGCAGAAGCCACGGCCGTTCCCACCGCAGAACCCACGGCCGCGGCCACTGAAGCCCCAACCGCAGTAGCCGACGCGGCCCCCACAGAAGCACCCGTAGCCGAGGGCGGCTGTGTGGCCGACGCGCCCAGCCTGACGATTTGGGCGGACAGCAACCGTGCCCCCGTCCTGCGAAAGATAGGCGATGCCTTCGAGGCAGAATTTGGCGTCTGTGTCGGTGTGGTCGAGAAGGGCTTCGACGATATTCGCGATGACTTCAAAGTAGCCGCGCCCACAGGCGAAGGCCCGGACATTATCATCGGCGCCCACGACTGGCTGGGCGACTTGGTGAGCAACGGTCTGCTGGCAGAGATGGACCTGGGCGACAAGGATGCTGATTTCCTCGACGCGGCCAAGCAGGGCTTCATCTACGACGGCGCGCTCTATGGGATGCCCTATGCCACGGAAAATGTGGCACTGATCTACAACCCGGAGATCGTCAAGGAAGTCCCGACGACCTGGACCGGCGTGACCGAACTGTCCGCCCAGCTAGAGGCAGATGGCGTGGTGAAGCAGGGCTATATTCTGCAACAGGGCGACCCCTACCACTTCTTCCCCATCCAGACGGCCTTTGGCGGCTACGTCTTTGGCGTCGATGAAAGCGGCTACAACGCGGACGATGTGGGCATCGACAGCGAAGGCTCGATTGCCGCCGCCACCTGGCTCGACCAGATGGTCAAGGACGGCCACCTGAAGGCTGACATCAGTGGTGACACAATGTTCGCCCAGTTTCAGAACGCGGACGCGGCTATGATGATTTCGGGTCCCTGGGCGCTTAATAGCCTGCGGGAATCCGGCATCCCCTATGCCATCGCCAAACTGCCCGGCGAAGTCCAGGATGCCCAACCCTTTATGAGTGTGCAGGGCTTTATGGTCAGCGCCTTCAGCAACGACCCGCTGCTGGCCCAGACTTTTCTGCTGGACTTTGTAGCCACAGAAGATGCGATGCAGTCAATCTTCGATGCAGACCCGCGGCCCGCGGCCTATCTGGCTGTGCGCGACAAAATCGACGATCCCGATCTGCTGGGCTTTGCCGCAGCCGGAACCAACGGTCTGCCCATGCCCTCCATCCCGGCTATGAATTCAGTCTGGTCGGCCTGGGGTGATGCGATCACGCTGATCTTCCAACAGAGCGAAGCACCCGATGTGGCCTTCAAACAGGCGGCGGAACAGATTCGCACCGCCATTGCAGAAAAGTAATGGGTGCGGAAGTCAATAGTCGAGTGGGGGGCGCGGCTGCGCCCCCCATTTCGCAGACGGGTCCGACACTCCTCTCGTGGATTTTCCGCCTGACAGCTCTGGCGGTTGTCGACGGGATTGCCATTTGGCTGCTCTACCAGATGTTCAGCGATGGCATCTGGCAGTTGGCGTTGGCGATTGGCATCGTCACTGTGTTGCTCAATCTGATCTTCCTGCGGGACGATCTCTACCCCCTGCGCTGGATATCCCCCGGTCTGGCCCTGCTCGTTGTGCTGGTCATCTATCCCGTTCTTTTCAGCGTCTATACCGCCTTTACCAACTACGGCGACGGCCACCTGCTCACCCAACTCCAGGTGGTGCATCTGTTGGAGAAACGCCGTTTTCTGGCCGAGGGGGCCACGCTCTTCAACTACACCGCCTACCTCTCGCCCGACGGCACGGAGTATGCCCTCTATCTGGAAGCACCCGACGGCAGCGAGGCTTATATTGCACACCAGGGCAGCCTGGAGGCGGTGGAGCCAGGCACACCGCCCGCGGAAATCGAGGGCTTTTTACCCCTGGCCCGGGCCGATATCCTGCGCGGGGGCCACACCCAAAAGCTGGTAGCCATCACTTTTGGCAATGATGAGACAGCCTTTCAGGTCAGCGACCGCCAGTTGGGCAAAGCCGCGGAATTTCAGCAGCGCTACACCTATCTGGCCGACGAAGACGCCATGCGCGACAACCAGACGGGCGTTCTCTACCGGCCTGTCCAGGGGACGTACACGGCGGAGGACAGCTCAACCCTGACCCCTGGCTATCAGGTGGTGGTGGGGACGCGCAATTTCGAGCGGTTGCTGACCAATCCCGCCTTTCGCCAGCCCTTTATTCTCGTCTTTGCGTGGACCGTCGGCTTTGCGCTTTTGGCCGTTTTCACCACCTTTGCCGCGGGTCTGCTCCTGGCCATCGCCCTGGACGATCCCGACCTGCCCTTCCAGAAACTCTTCCGCTCGTTGCTGCTCATCCCCTACGCCATTCCCGCCTTTATCAGCGTGCCGGTCTGGGTAGGTCTGCTCAACCCCGAATTTGGTGTCATCACCCAATTTCTGCAAAACACCTTCGGGGTGACGATTCCCTGGTTCGGCAGCCCCATCTGGGCAAAGGTGGGCATTGTGCTGGTCAATCTGTGGCTGGGATTCCCATATATGTTTCTGATCTGCACGGGCGCGCTGCAAGCCCTGCCCACAGACATCTACGAAGCCGCGGACATCGACGGGGCCAATATCTTCCAGCGCTTCTGGGCAATCACCCTGCCCCTGCTGCTGATTACTGTTGGGCCGCTGCTGGTGGCCTCTTTCGCCTTCAATTTCAACAATTTTGTGATTATCGATCTCTACAACCAGGGCGCGCCGCCCATGAGCGGCACACCCTCGCCGGTGGGACACACGGATATTCTGGTCTCGTACACCTTCCGGGTGGCCTTTAGCAGTGGCCGGGGCGCGGATTTGGGCTACGCGGCCGCGATTACTGTGGCGATCTTCCTGATTCTGGTGGTGATCACCTGGTTCCAGTTCCGCTTTACGAATATGCTGGAAGAACGCAGCGAGAATGTGTAGAAGACGGTTGACTGAAGACAGCGGACCGAGGACGGCGAACGGCACGCTGTCTGAACATTGGCGGTCCGCGGTCCGACATAGCAGTTCTCCATGCGACGGGCTGCGCCGCAGAGAATAAAATTTTGTATACACGGATCGAAAGGAACACAGATTTTTGCTCCGTGTTCTCGCCGTGTACACAAGCCTATTTTCAGGACAGTGTACCTGCCCATTTCGGGCATAATCAGCAATGAAAATAGGGACACAGGTTACGCAGATTCTATCCGTATTTATCCGTGTTCATCAGTGGCTATTTTCAGGACAGAGGGAACTACTCAATGGCACAGACTCTTCGCTCGATGAAAAAGCGGCGCAAATGGGCAATGGCGGCCCGGATTGTGCTGGCGCTGGTCGTGCTTGCCTACGCGCTTTTTCCGGTGATTTGGATATTTTCGGCCTCCCTGGATCCGCGCAACACACTGGTCAACCAGTCGCTGATTCCGCCCCGGGCCAACTTCGACAATTATGTCAGGCTCTTCACCAGTGATCTCCTGCCTTTCCGCCAGTGGCTGCTCAACTCCACCCGCATCGCGGTGGTGACCACCGTCCTGACGCTGCTGATGACAGCCTTTGCCGCCTATGCCTTTTCCCGCTTCCGCTTTCGGGGCCGCCGCTCTCTGCTGCAAACAGTCCTGCTGATTCAGGTCTTCCCCAATTTCCTGAATATGGTGGCCCTCTTTCTCATTCTCCAGCAGTTGGGAAATTATGTGCCCTGGCTCAGCCTGAACAGCCACGGCGGACTGATTCTGCTCTATCTGGGCGGCGCGCTGGGGGTGAACACGTGGTTGATGAAGGGCTTCTTCGACTCCATCCCCCGGGATTTGGACGAGGCAGCCACCATCGACGGGGCCAGCCATTGGCAGACCTTCTGGCTGGTCATCTTCCCGCTGGTGCGCCCGATTCTGGTGGTGGTGGGGCTATTGATTTTTGTGGGGACGTATCAGGAATTTGTTCTGGCGCGGGTGATGTTGCAGGATTCGCAGAAATATACGCTGGCCGTGGGGTTGAGTCTCTTTGTGCGGGACCAGTACGCGCAGCGCTGGGGGGTATTTGCCGCGGGCGCGCTCATCGGCGCGCTGCCGGTGGTGATCGTCTTTCTCATTTTCCAGCGCTATCTGGTGGGCGGCCTGACCGCGGGGAGTGTGAAGGGGTAAGCACCGGGGGATTTGCCTGCCACGGCCAACCCCAACGTGCAACTCTCCTGTCCGTTCTATCCTTCGTGGCCCAAATAGTGGGTCAGCGTCGCCACCAGCCCGCACAGTTCCATTGCCTCGCTGCCCAAATCCCGCAGAATATCCCGCTGATCCATCGGCCCCCGGGGCGGGGCAGCGGGCAGACCGGCGGCGACCCCGTGCCAGCGATCCAACACTTGCTGCAGCGTAATCTTTTCCTGCCACAGATAGGCCAGCATCTCCCGCCGCGCCCAGGTGATGACCTGCTGCCAGGCGACTGTGAGCGTCTCCCCGCTTGCGCCCGCCACAAATTCGGCGCAGAAATGGGGGTGCAGACGCCAGGCCAGGGCAAAGACGTGGCTGCCGTCTGCCAACCCGCGGGTCGGCCCCAAATAGTTGAGCCGGTTGAGAACCGTCTGGACCGCGGCCAGGGCCAGGTCCGCGCTGCCGCCATCCGAACCGCCGAAGTCGAAGCCGTCGTCGCTGTGATGGCGCAGGGGGGGCAGATTGACCGCCACTAGCGGCTTCCCATCAACCGTCACCCGTCGGGCCACAATCCCGGCTGTCACGGGCTGGGCCAGCACCAGAAAGCCGATGTCATCGGCCAGAATGTTCTCGGTCAAAACGTCGTCGGCCAGCATATCTGTTGCCATCTATCACCCCTCACCGATTATTACGTCAGCTCACCCAATACCTCAATGCCCCGGGCCACCCGGCGCAGCACTTCTTCCCGTCCTAATGCCTGCAAACTCTCGAAAAGGGGTGGCGAGACTTTTTTGCCGGTGATGACCGCGCGGAAGGGGCCAAAGTAGCCGCCCGCACTCACGCCCATCGCGGCAGCCCGTTCTCGGAACGCGGCCTGAATGTCATCGGGCAGAAAAGGCTCGACGGTTTGCAAAAGAGCCGCGCCATCTTCCAGCACCGCGATGCTCTGGGCTGCATCCAGCTTGCGTCCCAGCAGGAGCGAGGGGTCTTCGTAGACAATCTCGTCAGCCGTCTTATAGGCCCAATCGATCCAGCCAATCGCCTCGTCCAGCCGCTTTATGCGCTCCTGAATTTGGGGCACGAGGATGTCCAGCCGGGCATCGTTCTGCAATTTGGCCGGGGCAATCTTCAACTGTTTGCTCAGAATTGGAATCAGTTGCTCTTTCAGCGCGGCGGGCGTAAGCTGGCGGATGTATTGGCTGTTGATCCAGTCCAGTTTCTCATAGGGCAGGGCCGAGGCTTTGGGATTGATCCGGGCCACATCGAAGCGCGCAATCGCCTCTTCCCGCTCGAAAATCTCGATCTCCGGGTCATAATTCCAGCCCACATTTGTCAAGAAATTGAACATAGCATCGGGCAGATAGCCAGCGCTGATGAACTCGTGGACCAGGGCCAGAAATTCCTTGCCCTCCACCACTTTTTTGCGCTTGCTCATTTTGCCCTTGCCGCTGGGGTCCAGAATCACCGGCAGGTGGACCAGCACCGGCAGCTCCCAGCCAAAGGCTTCCATCACCAGTTTATGGATGGGCGCGGTGGGCAGCCACTCCTCCCCGCGCAGGACGTGGCTGATCTCCATCAGATGATCGTCCACCATCGCGGCCAGGTGATAGGTGGGCAGCCCATCGCTTTTGAGCAGCACTTCGTCCTGCAACTGGCGGTTCTCCACCGTAATATCGCCCCGGATCAGGTCGGCGAAGGTTGTTTTTCCCTCCAAAGGCACGGCCAGGCGGATGACCGAGGGCAGGCCCGCTGCTTCCTGGCTGGCCCGTTCGGCCGGGCTGAGATGGCGACAGCGCCGGTCATAGCCGGTGGGCTGCTTTCTGCGCCGCTGCTCTTCCCGCATTTCGTCCAGGCGCTCGGCCGTGCAATAGCAGCGATAGGCCGCGCCGCTGTCCAGCAGTTTCTGCGCGTGCTGCTGATAGATGGCCGCGCGCTCGGTCTGGATATACGGCGCGTGGGGGCCGCCCACATCTGGCCCTTCGTCCCACTCCAGCCCCAGCCAGCGCAGACCCCGCATCAGGCTTTCCAGACTTTTGGGGTCGTAGCGTTTCTGGTCGGTGTCTTCGATGCGCAGGATAAATGTGCCACCCGTGTGTTTGGCCCACAGATAATCAAAAAGGGCCGTGCGCAGGCCGCCCAAATGCAGTTCGCCGGTGGGGCTGGGGGCAAAACGGACACGGACGGGACGGGCTGTGGCTGGATTGGACATTGGCTGCTCCGTAGGCTGACAAATAAACGGTGAGCAATTATCAGTCTCGCGGAGGATCACCTGCCGGTCGCGGATAACGGCTCACTTCCCATATCCCTCTAGCCTATCACAGCCAATGCCTCTCGTCGAATTTTTGCCCCACCGGGGATGTGTGGAACAGGGGCACAAACGGCGTCAGCTCTGATGTGCCCGCCCCCAGTGTGCCCGCGTACAGCCGGTTTCAGCCCGCACGCTTCGCATTTGCCTCCACATTCTCCCGCACAATCGCCGCCATCTCGTCCAGCGTCGCCTCCTGAAAAGTCCGCCCATCGGCCAGGGTCTGGCTGCGGGTCATATACCCCGTGCTGCCGCCGTGGGTCATCGGCCCCAGATTGCGGAAGACGATCCGCCCTCGCCGCCGCGCCCGGTTCCAGTCCGAATACCAGAGAAAAGGCCACCGTCCCGGAAAGACCAGAGGCGTCAACCGTTGGGGGGTATCCTTCTCCCCATAGAGGTGATAGACCCGGTCCACGGCCAGCAGGCCGGGATCGTTGCCGTAGATGCCGCCCAACAGAATCACATAGACCGGGCCGCCCATCTGCTCGCGCAGATAGGGCGCCGCGCCCACGGCAATCTGCCCCGCGCCGCTGTAGCCGACGAGAAAGACCGGCGCGGCCTGCTCTGGATTGTAGCCCCGGCGGGCCAGGCCGTGGGCGATCACCCGGGCCATGGCCTGGTTGTAGATGGGGCCGTAGCGGTGGTCGATGGAGATGGCCACCTGCCAGATGTTGCGCAGATTGATCAGATAGCCGCCCAGCCGCTCCAGCCAATTGTCACTCAGTTTGCTGCGCAGCGCCCAGCGCCAGAGCCGGGCGAAGACAGGCTGGCCGGTCAGCGGCAGATTGTTGACCGAATAGGGAAAGATGTCGTCGATGACAATTGTGTGGGCCAAATTTTCGTCCAGTTGCTCCAGAAAAGCCCGCTCTCGACGGCTGAGGCTTTCGCCCCCCACCTGGGCAATGCCGGAGAGAAAGACCAGATAGCTGTCGATATCTTCCCGCGGTTTGGCGTCGGGCAGATGGATGGGCAGATCAGCCGTGTGGATGTTTGATCCAAACCAGCCCGCCCACCAGCCCAGGGCTTCGAAAGGGGCCAGAGCCGCCCAGACCAGCAGGGCCATAAACCCAATGCCCAGCAGGGAGAGCAGATTGGCCAGGGGTTCAGCCATCGCCCCCTCCTTGCCGCCGGTTGCGACGGAAACGGGTCTGCCAATCCGCGGGCAGGCGCATGCGGCGCAGATCGGCCACTGTCCAGTGCAGGGGCACACCCGCGGCCCGGTTCTCCGCCCAGCGCTCGAAGGCCAGCAGCGGGCGGCCCAGTGTGCGCCGGGCGATCTGCACCAGCAGCCAGCCCACAGCGCTGCACGCCACCGCCTGCCAAATGGTCAGCCCCAGCCCGGCGTGGACAGCCACGACCGTTGCCAGCAGCGTCCACACGGCGATCACCAGCGAGAAGAGGCTGCCCAGATAGGGGGTAAGAATGAAAAAGCCGAAGAGCTGGGGCGCATAGGCCAGGCCCACCGCCCGGGCCACCACGGCAAAGGCTTCGCCCCGGCCAAAGAGACGCATGCCCACCAGCCAAATCGTGGCCGCCCAGAAGAGATAGCCCACCGCGTGGGTGGCCGCGGAGAGCAGCAGCGATAGCACAAAGCGCCGGGGGGTGATGCGGTTGATGAAGAGAACGATCGACTGAGCCAGCCCTTCGGAGAGACCGGCCAACGCCACCACCAGCAGGGCAATGCCCAGCCCCTGTCCGTTCTCGGCCAGCAGCCGATAGACGGTGGGGTCCAGGGCCAGGGCGCGGCGGATCAGCTCGGCCAGGCCGGGGAGGGTGTCTTCTGCGTTGGGCGCGTGTTGGAGAATCAGGGAAATATAGTTCATCGATTGGTGTTTGTGGACCCCCTCCCGGCCTCCCCCATTCTGGACATTAACGAATTGATCGGGCAATAGCGTAGGTGCAGCTTTTAGCCGCACAGATAAGGGATGTCCAAAGACATGCGGCTAAAAGCCCCACCTACCCTTCCTCAATTATTTTCTTGATCCACAAGCAGCCAGACAAATAGCCCACACCCCTCTGCGTGCGGGGATACGGCGTGTCGTCCGCGTGCGATTCGGTTGCGTACTCCGGTCGCGGAGGGGTAATGGATGTCCGTCACGCGACAAGCGTGACCTGATTGAAAAAGACTTAAACTGTTCCACCACAAAAACACAAAGGCACAGTGGAAAAGCGAAGAGTTCTTTGTTTTTCTTCGTGTCTTTGTGCTTTTGTGGTTCTCATCCCATTCTACCACCGAATGTGGGACTGCACGGGGCCGGTGTGCTGGTCCTGGCGCGGGGCGATGGGCCAGGTCTGCCATTCGGTGGCCACCTCCACTAGCCCGTTGACCGCGGCCTCGAAGATGGCCTTGCCCTTCTCCGGCGTGGCGGTGGTCGGGTCGCCGTGGACACCCAGAGTCGTCCAGCGTCCCCAGTAGTCGTTGAAGCGCACCGGATTTTTGTAAACGCTGTCCGAACTGACAAATTTGCCGCGCACGTCGTCGTCCGCGGCAGCTTTGTCCATCTGCACCCGTTCCGGGGCCAAGTGCAGATAGAGGGACGTCTCGAACTCGTCGGCGTGGGCCATCACTTCCGTGTCTTTCACAGCATTGAAAGCCTCTGTCGCCAAGGGAAAGTAGCCCAGCGCGCCGCAGATCGAATTGGTTTCCAGGGTCACACGCCGGGCGATGAGGTCGATGAGGGGTGTGTTGGAGCCGTGGCCGTTGACCAGCAGCATATGGGTGAAGCCGTGATAGGCCACGCTTTTGAGGATATTCAGGCAGAAGGCGATGAAGACATCCGGCTCGATGTGGATGGTTCCAGGGAAGTCGATGTGGTGACGGTTCAGCCCGTAGGCGATGGGCGGCAACACCAGAATTTTGTCCGGCGCGCGGCGGCCCGCCTCCAGGCAGACCGACTCGGCCAGGAAGAGGTCCACGTCCAGAGGCAGGTGGCGCCCGTGCTGCTCGGTGGAACCGGTGGGCAGGATGACGACCTTTTGCATGGCAATGGCGTCGTTCATCTCGGCCCAGGTCAGGCGGTTGTAGCGGTATTCGGTGGCGGCGGAGGTCATAGGGCAAAGCTCCTGTAGAATGTGAATCTATTTTGTAGCGGAAGCGTGCTGCGTAAGATTAGGCGGCGATCTCACGCAGCACGTATCTTTGGGTCAGGCAACCAGCGCGGTGATGAGCGCCTTCACATACCCAATCGAATAGCCCCAGCCGATGTCTTTGGTGGCATTGTCGCCGGGAATCGTCGGGATGTGGTCCGGGTTGATGCAGCCGTCAAAGCCGACTTTGACCAGTTCGCGCAGAATTTTCATCATATTCAGGTCGCCGTCGTCCAGGAGTGTCTCCTCGTAGCCGCCCGCAGTCGCCAGACTGCCCCGCACGTTGCGCATGTGGACCATAAATAGCTTGCCTTTGCGCCCGTAGTTGTTGATCTCGTCGATGACCAGACTGCTGCCCCCGGCCTCGGCCCGGGTGCCGATGCAATAGACGTAGCCCACATTGGCGCTGGGGAAGGCGTCGATGACCCGGTGGAAACCGATGCCGCCAAAGGGCGTGTCGATGTTGGGCGTGTCCGATGGATGGACGGCCAGTTTGATGTCGTACTCCTCGGCAATGGGGACCATCCGCTCGAAAGCGTAGGAGAAGCGGTCCCACCACTTCTGTAACTGCTGGGGCGAGGGAATGTCCGCTGGCTCGCGCACAAGCGTCTCGGCTCGGGCCAGATAGCCGCCCCGGTGGCTGGTCTGCTCCCGGCGCATCATCTGGCGGAAGACATCACCCTCCACCCGCTGGCGGGCAATGGGGATGCGGGCTTCGCCGTAGACCTGTAGCGCCTTGCAGACATTCTCCAGTTCGTCCTCTGCGCCCACCCGATCCTCCACAAATTCATCGGTCAGGTTGGGCAGTGTGACCCGGTTGATGTCTATGCCGGTGGCCCGCAATCGGCGGCGCAGGGCCTTGACACCCTCCAAATCCGGGTAGCCCTGCTCGGCCACGCCGGGCATCTCGCGATCGCCGCCAAAATCGATGGCGTCCGCGCCCAGCGCGACCCGTTGGCGCAGAAAAGTGTCTGTCAGTTCGGCATTGTGAGAAAAAACAGAAACGCGTAACATTGGGGAATATCCTTTCGAAGATTGGTTCTGAAATGTTTTTTGACCGCAGACCGCGGACGGCAGACCGGCGCTGACTCGCGGTCCGCGGTCTGCCGTCCTCTCCTACCACGTCCGCTCTTTGAGCAATTCCTGAATCGCGTCCCGCGACACGGAGAGTTCGTCCATGTGATCCTCCAGCCAGCGGGAGAAGTCGGCTTCGATGTGGTCTTCCCAGCGCCGGTCGATCTCGCCGGAGGTGTAGACTTCCTCCCGCAGGCGCTGCTTGCCGAACTGGTCGCGCAGACGGATAAGTTCGGAGGTTTTGACAACTTTCTCGGCCAGATGGGGCGGCACGAAAACGACGCCGTCCTTGCGTCCCAGCACCACATCGCCGGGCATGACAGTCACCGGGCCGATGCGGGTGGGGCAGTTGACCCCGGCCAGCATAATTGTGGGCGAGGCATAGCTGGGGTGGACGCCCCGGAAGAAGCTGACAAAACCGGGCAGTTCCTCCACGCCGTCGATATCCCGGATGGCCGCGTCGTGGACGACGCCGTTGCCCGACTTGCGCAGAATGCTCGTGGCCAGGTTGTCGCCGATGACCGCGCCCTGCTCGATCTTGCCGTAGACATCGGCCACGTAGACATCGCCGGGGACGAGCATATCAATCGGCCAGGAAATCTGATCGCCGATCGCGCCCACCCGCACGCCTTTTTCTTCCATCAGCGCCCGCATATCCGGGCGGCGGGGCATATACATAGCGGTCAAGGCCCGGCCCACCAGCACTTCATTTGGATGGGTACAGATAAAATCGCCCGCGTACTGGTAGTGGAAGCCATCGCCGCGCAGGATGCCCCAGGCTTCGGTGATCGTCACCGCACGCATCCGCTCCAGAATGCTGTCGGGCACTTTGGGGCGGCCATCGGCAAAACGCTCACCGCTCCATTCGGGTGTATAATCAATCAATTCTTCCGGGTTGAGATTCAGGGGTGCAAATTTTTCCACGGGTTTTGTCTCTCCTGACTGGGGTTGTGTTCTGAAACGATTGTGGACGGGCTGGATGAAAGTGGAATTGCTGGAATTTCCGGGCCTTTGGACACAATTGTGTTGCTTCGAGTGGCAAAGACGGGCCGGAGACGAGGGGTGGACAGTAGAAACAGTTGAATTGTACCGGCGCAGGCAACAGACTGTCAATCCGGCGCTGTCGGGTGTCGGGTTGTTGGGCTGTCAGACCGAACCACACAGTCCCGGCCCCTGCCGCAGTTGATGCACCCTGGAAATTTGCTTTGCGCCCAATCCCAAAACCGGCTACACTTATCCCATAACAACTATCCAATACCCCTTCCCAGGCGGTCATCCTATGAGCAAATCCACTTCCCAGCCCAATCACAAACCCAATATCGTTCTCCTCGGCATCGACTCCCTGCGCGCCGATCACCTGAGCGGCTACGGCTACCAGCGGCTGACGTCGCCCCATCTGGACCGTTTCGCGCAGCAGGGGGTGCTTTTTGAAAACACCTTCAGCGCGCACATTCCCACCACCAGCGCCTACGGTTCGATGCTGACGGGAATGGACGTTTTCACCACCCAAGTCGTCGCCCTGCGTCACAAAGGACCGATGCGGGAAGAGGTCAAAACCCTGGCTGAAATTCTGAAGGAACAGGGCTACCATACCGTCTGCGTGGGCTTCAGCGGCAACCCCAGCAGCCGGGGCTTTGACGAATATCTCGACTACACCGCCTGGGGCAGTTGGGACGAGGGCCGCCTGCCCAAAGCCCAGAATCTGAATGAGCAGGCCATCCCCGCGCTGGAACGGCTGCTGGCCGACGATAAACCCTTCTTTCTCTTCCTGCGCCACATGGACCCCCACGCGCCCTATCTGCCGCCGGAACCCTACGAGCGCATCTTCTACAGCGGCGACGAGTGCGATCCAGAGAATAAATCGATGGAACCGGTGCTGGCCTTCAAACCCTTCCGGGACTTCCTCGCCAGTTGGCTGCCGCCGGGCATCAGCGACCAGGCGTATGTGACCGCCCAGTACGACGGCGCCATCGCCTATATGGACGCGGCCATCCAGACGATCTTCACGGCGCTGGAAAGCCGGGGCGTGCTGGACGAAACGGTTGTGGCGGTCAACGGGGATCACGGCGAAACCCTCTACGAGCACGTCTGCTTCTTCGACCATCACGGCATCTACGACAATGTGCTCCACGTGCCGCTGATCCTGCGCTACCCGGCCAAACTGCCCGCGGGCAAACGGGTGGCGGGCTTCAACCAGCACAAAGATTTGGTCCCCACTCTGCTGGAACTGGCGGAGATCGACGCGGGTATCGACTTCGACGGTCGCTCTTTGCTGCCGATGATCCGGGGCGAAGTCGCCAGCCACGAGAGCGAATTCTACATCACCGAATGCACGTGGATGCGCAAGCACGGCTGGCGCACCCCCCATTGGAAGCTGATTCTGGCCCTGGAGCCGGACTTTCACTTCAAGCCCGCAGTGGAACTCTACAATCTGGTGGAAGACCCGGAGGAGAACCGCAATGTGGCCGAGGAGAACCCGGATGTGGTCATGGCTCTGACCAGCCGGATGCAGGCGTGGATTCGCCAGCGGGAGGCCGAAACTGGCCTGCCCAACCCCATCCACCACCAGGGCGACTGGCACGGGCACGAGGGCGTGGGTCCCTTCACCAGCAGCCAGCAGGCGTATGATACGCTGCACATCGGCGACGCGTCCCAGGCCAAACGCTTGCAGGAGAAGCTGAAAGCGGAGGAGGAGGCCGCGGCCGCGGAGGCGACGAAGGAGAAAAAGCCGAAGGCCAAGTCCCGGGCACGCAGGAAGAAGAAAGAGACAGGATGAAGGGATGACAAGATGACATACTGAGCCGCCGACTTTGCGGTCAGTAGTCAGCCATCTGCCGTCAGTCGTCTACCCAAGAATTCACAACTACGGAGCAAATCGTATGAAACTCGGTGCAAATTCTGTCCTTTTTGGCGGCTACGATATGGAAACCGCCTTCCGCTGTACGGCTATGGCCGGCTACGACGGCATCGAAGTCTCGGCCATCGACGGGATGAGCGAGCATCTGGTCATCGACCGCTGGCAGGAGATTGCCCCGGATGTCAAGCGTCTGGGCAAAGAATACGGGCTGGAGCTGCTGGCCATGGAGCAGCCCAGCCGGGACCCGGCCAAAATGGAAGCGGCCATGCAGGCCGCGGTGGAGATCGGCATCCCGATTATCAACTGCGGCCCCGGCGGCAATACTGGCGACGAATCCACCTTCCAGCAGACAATCGACGAACTGGGCAGCCTGGCCCAGATGGCCGAGCGCTACGGCGTCGTTCTCTGCGTCAAGGCCCACGTGGGCCACGCGGTACACAACACCCCCACAACCCTGCGGGTGATGGAGGCCATCACTTCTCCCAACTTCGGCATCGATATGGACCCCTCCCACATCTACCGAGCGGACGAAAACCCGGTGGAGGCCATCGCCGCGGTCATCAGCCGGGTGAAACACGTACACATCCGCGACTGCAAAGGCCGCCAACAGGGGCCGGGCAAACCGGAGATGCAGGCCAATGGCCGGGGCGACATCGATCTGGTGGGCTACATCCGCACACTACACGAAAATGACTACAGCGGCCCGCTCAATCTGGAAGTCATCGGGGCACGGGAATACAGCCTGGAACAGTGCTGCACCATCGCCGCCGAGAGCCGGGGCCACATGCAGGCGTGCTTGCAGGCGTGTGGCGCGCGATGACCAATGCGATTGCCGTATGCGGAAAACGCCCAAATCGATATCCGCAAGCTGCGCGACTATTGCCTGAACCCATCCCATCCAGAGGGGAAGCATAAGGCGCGCCTGTTTGCAGCCGCGCTTGCAATGACAGAAGCTGACGCGGAATCTCTGCGCGCCATTCTCTTGGTAGCTTCCGACAAAGCTGATGTCGTGTTGGGTCGTGGCGATAGTTTCGGCCAACGGTATACAATGGATGTCGTGATAGAATGGAAAGGCAGAAAAGCCGTTGTACACTGCGGGTGGATTGTCGAAAACGGATCGCGGACCCCGCGTCTGACAACCTGTTTCCCGCGATAGGAAAAGGGATACAAAATGAGAAAGACAATTCAGTTGTTCGACGTCGTCGCTTTGACCGAAGACATCCCTAATACTGGTCTGTTTCGAGGACAGGTCGGCACAGTTATGGACATTTTGGATAATGGCAAAGCCTTTGAAGTAGAATTCAGCGATAAGGATGGGCGAACCTATGATTCCATTGGCTTGCGTCCCACTCAGCTGATGCTACTAATTTACGAACCAGTCTTCGTCTGAAGAAAGCGACATCCAATGCTCACCCAAACCCAAATCGACCAGTTCCAGCAGGACGGTTTTCTCAACGGTGGCGCGCTGTTGAGCGAAAACGAAGTGGAAGAATTGCGCGGCGAAGTGATGCGGGTTATTGACCAGCGGGCATACGCAGACATTCCCCAGCCCGTCCTGCTGCGCAATCTCAGCAAAGACGACAGCAAACCGGTCTGGCAGATCGTCAATATCTGGCAGGCCAGCCCGGCCTTCCAACGGCTGATGGCGCGCCCGGAAATCACCTCTTCCATCGCCCAACTGACCGGCGCGGCCGATCTGCGCATCTGGCACGATCAGATTCAGTACAAACCCCCGGAGATCGGCGGTCAGACCGACTGGCATCAGGACGCGCCCCTCTGGCCGATTATTGCGCCCATGACCGAAGTCACCGCTTGGGTGGCTCTGGACGACGCGGACGAGAGCAATGGCTGTATGTCGATGGTTCCCGGCTCCCACACCTGGGGCAACCACATGGACTTTCTGCGCACAGTGGAGGTCTACGATTCTCTCCCCGCTGCGTACGACGGACACAAAATCAATGTGGTGCGCTGTCCCGTGCAGAAGGGCGAAGTCCACTTTCATCACGCGCTCACCTGGCACGGCTCCCACAGCAACACCAGCGGACGCCCGCGCCGGGCCATTGCCCTGCACTATATGACCGGCGAAACCCGCTATGTGGCTGCGGGCCGCCACCCGATGAAGGAGTACGTGACCGTCGCCGATGGCGAAGTATTGCAGGGCGATGCCTTCCCGCTGGTCTATTCCATCAGAAAATAACCGAATCCAATACTCCTTTTCCGAGGCCCCCGTGTCCAACTTACTTCTTCTCACCGGTGTGATCGGTCTCGTTTACCTCTCCATTGGCTTCTCATCGCCGCTGATGTCCCTCTATTTACAGGAATTAGGTGCGAGTTTCCAGCAGATTTCCCTGATCCTGACCACCTACTCGGCAACGGTTCTGCTCAGCAACTATGCGTGGGGCCGCATCTCGGACCGCATGGGGCGGCGCAAACCGCTGCTGGTGCTGGGATTGGGCGGGCTGGCCCTGGCCTATTGGCTGCTGGGACGCACCCCCTCGGCCAATCTGGCCTGGCCCGTGCGCATTCTGGAGGGCGTCGCGGCCGCGGCCTATCTCACCCCCAGCCTGGCGCTGATGGGCGATCTGCTGGCGGGGGCAGGCAAGCGGGGACGGCGTATGGGCATCTATCGGGGCAGCGCGTCGATGATGTTTGCGGTGGGGGCTTTCTTCGGCGGGGCCATTGCCGACCGCAGTTCCATCAGTACAGTGCTGCTGATCTGCGCCAGCATCTATGTCCTTGCCATGCTCTGCGCGTTTTTCGTCTCCGATGTGAAGCCCGCGGCTGTGCCAATCCCATCCGCTGGCACAGAAACATCCGCCCAATCTTTGCCCCAAGCCGAAAAGCCCATGCCCTGGATTTTCCTGCTCGGCGCGGTGCTGTGGACCGCTGCGCATGGCGCGGGCGCGTCTATGTGGCCCAATTATATGGTTTACCTTGGCTACACGAAGACAATCACCACCCGCCTCTGGTCCCTGGCCGCGCTGGTCGAGTTCCCGTCCATGGCTGTGGCCGGCGTGGCCTCGGACACATTCGGGCGTGCGCCGATTCTTTTTGCTGGCGGGGCCTTTGCTACAATTGTCCACATCGGCTATGTGACTCTGGCCGCGGTCGTCCCTGCCCTGCTCATTATTCAGATCATCCGGGGCTTTGCCTTTGGCAGCTTCACCACCACTGGCATGACCTTTGCTGCGGAGTGGGGCAGCCAGGGACGCAGGGGACGAAACAGCGGCGCATACAACGCGGCCAACGGAATGGGTGGTCTGATTGGTACTTTCCTGGGCGGGACAATCGTACAGATTCTCGGCTTCCAGTCCCTCTACACCGTCTGCGCGCTGCTGGCCGGCGGCAGCGCAGTTGCCTTCTTCCTCCTGCGTCGGCAGCAGAAGAAGGAGGAAGTGGCGGCGCAGGCAGCGGTGAGCGTTGGCGGGTAAGAAATAGGGTGCTGAGATGCTGCAAAACGTCAGCATCTCAGCACCCCATCATCTGGTCGCTTGCCCACATATTTATCTTTCCCTTCTTTTCCCAAAGGAGACTTCCTATGATCCGAATCGGTATTGTCGGCTGTGGCCGCATCCTCAACGCCCACCTCCACGGCTATCGCAAGCTGCGGGAGGCGGGCATCGACAACTTCCGCATCACCGCGCTGGTGGCGCGCAACATCGACGACGCGCGTATGTTCCGCAAACGGGGCGAAGGACCGCCCCCCCGTCCGCCCGTCCTGCCCAACGACTCCGGCGATCCCCTGGGCGCGCCCCACATCTGGCTGGACGATTTTCAGCCGAACACGGATGTGGCGGTCTTCAGCGACTACAACGAAATGATTGCCTCCGGGCTGGTCGATGCGGTCAACGACTTCACGACGCTCTCCATGCACCACCAGATCGGCGCGGCCTGCCTGGACGCCGGCCTGCATCTGCTCACCCAAAAGCCCCTGGCCGTTTCGGTCAAAGCCGCCAAACTGTTGGTGGACAAAGCCGCGGCAAAGGGGCTGACCCTGGGCGTTTTTGAGAATGTGCGCCAGGGCGAGCGGGTGCGGGCCGCGGCCTGGGCCGTGGAGAGCGGGCTGATCGGTGATCTGCAAATGGCCCTGCTCGGCGGCATCGGCGGCTTCTGGTCGCCGGATGTGATTGTGGCCGAGACCCCCTGGCGGCATCGCAAAGTGCTGGGCGGCGGCGGCGGGGCCATCGACATCGGCGTGCATGTGATGCATATGCTGCGCCACATCTGCGGCGAAGTCACCAGCGTCAGCGGAACCGTGCGCACCTTCGAGCCAGTGCGCTATCTCCACGGCGACCCATCTACGGGCGTCAGCGTGGAGGCGGATGTGGACGACACGTATATGGCGACGGTGACGACGGCAAAAGGCGCGCTGGCCCAGATGATCTGGTCCTGGGCGGGCCACGGCGAGGCCACCAGCTTCCCCGGCGGGCCGGTCTTCTACGGCAGCATAGGCTGCATCAAAGGCGGCGAAATCATTCTGGACGACGGCAGCAAGCGCAATCTGCTGGACGCCTACCGGTCCGAAGTCCCCGCGGACCAGCAGGCACATCACTTCCCCCACGGCCTGAGCGACGCCTTCGCGGTCTCCCAACTGGACTGGCTGGAGGCCATCGGTCGGGGCGAAGACCCAGAGACCAGCGGCGTGGAGGGTCTGCACGATCTGGCCGCGGCCTTCGCCATCATCGAATCCTCCCACCTGGGCCGCACAGTGACGCTGGACGAAGTGTTGTCGGGCGCGGTGGATGGCTATCAGCGGGAGATTGACGAATTTCATGGGATTGGGGAGTAGGGACTGGGGACTGGGACGGCATCCCGCTCCCCAGTCCCCGCTCCCCAATCCCCAGTCCCCAAAGGAGAATCCTTCAATGAAACGAATCGGAATCGTCGGCGCAGGCTCCATTGCCCGCACCCACGCCGACCGCATCAAGAAAATGCCGGGCATTGAACTGGCCGGTTACTACGACATCTTCCCAGAGGCCAGCCAACGGGCCGTGGAGCAGTACGGCGGGAAGGTTTACCCGTCTTTGGACGCGCTGCTGGACGACGTCGACTATGTGGACATTTGCACCACGGCCAACGCGCACAAAGAGCCGGTGTTGGCCGCGCTGGAAGCCGGCGTGCCCGCCTGCGTAGAAAAACCCCTGGCCCGCCATCTGGCCGACTGCTACGAAATTGTGGAGGCCCAGGCCCGCACAGGTACGCCGCTGTTTGTGGCCCAGGTGGTGCGCTACTTTCCCCAGTTTGCCGCGGCCAAAGCAGCCCTGGATCGGGGCGACATCGGCGCGCCGGGGGTTATCCGCACGGTGCGGGGCGGCAGCGCGCCCGGCGGCGGCGGCTGGGGCAGCGCAGGCAGCGCCCGCTCCTATTACAACGACTTTGACAAGAGCGGCGGCGTGATTCTGGATGTGAGCATCCACGACATCGACTACCAGCGTTGGTGCTTTGGTGAAGTGGAGCGGGTCTTCGCCCGGGGACTGCGCTTTGCGGGCAAAAACCCAAAGGATCACGCGCTGATCAGCCTGCGCTTTGAAAACGGGGCCATCGGCCACATCGAAGGCAGTTGGGCCTATCCCGCCGGTCTCTGGCGCACCCGCATCGAAATGGCGGGCACGGCCGGTCTGATCGAATGGGATTCCCTGGACCAGCAGCCGGTGGAGTGGCGCATCCAGCCCGATCCGGAAGCTGCGCCCGCCAGTGGAGCGGCCAGTCCTCTCGTCGACGCCGACGATCCCTACTACCGGGAGCTGGCCCACTTCATCGACGCGGTGGAGAACGACAAACCCCAGGGCGTCACCGCCTACGACGGGCTGATGGCGGTCAAAATCAGCCTGGCCGCGATTGAGTCCCAGCGGCGGGGCGAGGCGGTGCGGATTGACGGATTTGAAGAGACGATATGAAAGGGATGCGTATTGCGTACTGCGTAAGGTATTCGGGTCGTTAACTGCGCACCGGGGCAGAGAGCGTGGCTCTACTTTTTCGGTGATGTGGAGTCAGGGGCGATCGGCTTTTCGCCTGCCATTTCGAGCAGGGGTTTGATTTCATCGCCGTAGACCGAAACGGTGACATTGGCAATTGCCTTCTGTTCCAAGTCATAGACAACGACGATATAGGCTGCCTGAGTGAAAGGAACTTTTTGTGTGATACCGTAATTACAGTGTAAATTAAGTTTTTGGTGATTTCGTAGAGTCAGCAGCGAGACGAAAAGATAGGCCAGTGAGCGCTGATTGAGTAGCCGAGTCTTCGAAGCGTATCGAAATCAAGCGAACGGGTACTCGCAAAAACTTAATTTACAGAGCAGTAATTGCTGGTGTCAAAGTCTCCTTTTAGCAGGACGATTTCTAGCTGTGGATCGCTACCGGCGGCAGGAACAAACGCACCCAGACCAAGAGTGGAAAAGTCTTTAAAGCGGATGAGACGTGTAAATACGACCTGACTCTTTTCACTGCGATCCGGCAAGAATTGTGTTTGATAGGTCAAGGCCGCTTGAATCGCGATTGTGTCTGAGGTCGTTGGCAAGACAGAATTGGAAATGGCGTTGGGCTGGATGACTGACTGACAGGCGACAATACCCATACTGACAATCAGCAACGCAATTGCAGTTATTGTTCGTGACACTCTCATTTTTATCATCGCCTCCTACGGTCGGATTACAACCTGAGTATTCTCAATTATACAACATCGGGGACAAAAGAGCGCCAGAACCCGATTTCCAACAAAGCAAGGGGTAACACATGACAACACCCATTCGTCTCGGCTTCTTTTCCTTCGCCCACATGCACGCTGTGAGCTATGCCCGAGCCGCGCAAAGTATGCCCGGCGTGGAGATCGCCGGTATCTACGACGCCAACCCGGCCAAAGGTGAGGAGTGGGCTGAGAAGTTGCAGACCCGCTTCTTTGCCAGCGCGGACGAACTGCTGGCCGAAAATCTGGACGGCGCGGTCATCTGCGCCGAGAATGTGAACCACCGTCCCCTGGTGGAAGCCTGCGCGGGGCGGGTGGGTGCGATTCTGTGCGAGAAGCCTATCGCTACCACAATCGCCGACGCCCAGGCAATGATCGACGTCTGCGCCAAAACCAACACAAAGCTGCAAATTGCCTTCCCCGTGCGCTATTCCCCGCCCATTCGCCACCTGAAGGACCAGTTGGAGACGGGCAGCCTGGGCGAAATCTACAGCGCCAAATGCACGAATCACGGCTCCATGCCCGGTGGCTGGTTCACCGACCAGAAGCTGGCCGGCGGCGGCGCGGTCATCGACCACACAGTCCACGTCATCGACGTCCTGCGCTGGCTGTGGGGCGCGGAGGTGACGGAAGTCTACGCTGAGATCGGCGACAGCCTGCTCCACCCGGAGCTGGGCATCGACGACGCGGGGCTGCTCTCCTTTCAACTGAGCAACGGCGTCTACGGAACACTGGACACCAGTTGGAGCCGACCCAAAAGCTATCCCACCTGGGGCGATGTGAAGATCGAAGTGCTGGGCGCAAACGGACTGATTCGCACGGACGCCTTCGCCCAGCACATCGCGGTCTCGTCCGACGCCGCGGGCAAAACCCAATGGCCGGGCTGGGGCAGCAACGCCGACGCCGGGCTGGTGGCCGACTTTGTGGGAATGATCCGGGAAGATCGCCAGCCATCCATCACCGGTTATGACGGACTGAAGGCACTGGAAGTGGCGTTGGCCGCGTATGAGTCGGCGCGCACGGGAAAGCCGGTGGCTTTGTAGTGTCGGGTGTTCGGTGTCGGATGTCGGCAAGTGCGAAGATAGTTCTTCGACTGTGTCAGGAGGCAAACCGATGGCTTTGATCGAGCGATTTGAAGACATTCGCGGATGGCAGGAGGCGCGGGTGCTGACCCGGCAAATCTATGGATTGACTCGAACTGGTCTGTTGTCAAAGGATTTTGGGTTGCGGGATCAAATCCAGCGCGCTTCGATTTCCGTGATGGCAAATATCGCAGAGGGCTTCGATTGCGACTTCCACAAGAAATTTGCCGCTTTCTGGGGATTGCCCGCCGCTCTACCGTGGAAGTACAGTCCCTACTCTACATCTGCCTGGACGCACAATACATTTCCCAAGAGCAATTCGATGCTCACTACGCGCAGGCGCTCAAAACCAAACGAATGGTTCACGCCCTCAAACAATCCGTCGAGAAACGCGCCAATGCCACCTAACGACGACACCCGACACCGGACACTTGACACTCAAAACCTGACACGAAAGGACACCCTCCCATGACAACACCCACCCTCCGTCTCGGCACATCCACCTATTCCTACTGGCATTTCACGCCGGAGAAGGTGGCAATTGAGACTGTAATGGACGAAGCCGCCAAATTGGGTCTTCACGGCGTGGAGATTCTCCACCGCCAGATGGAATCGGAAGAGAACAGCTATCTGCAGAAGCTCAAACGCCACGCCTTCCGTCTGGGCCTGAGCGTCTACAATCTTTCCATCCACCAGGATTTTGTACACGACGACCCCGCGGTGCGCCAGCAGCACATCGACCACACCCTGCGCTGCATCGATCTGGCTCACGAAATGGGCATCCCTTCCATCCGGGTCAACTCCGGCGGCTTCCGCAAAGGGGGCGATTTTGATGATCTGATTGCGGCCAAAGGCTGGGTCGAACCCTGGGCCGGCCACACGAAGGAGGACGCGGTGGGCTGGGTCACAGACGCCATCAACGCCTGCCTGCCCCACGCGCAGAAGCGGGGCGTGATGCTCCTGCTGGAAAACCACTGGGGACTGACCACTTTCGCCGCGGATATGGCCGGGCTGATCGAGACGGTCAACTCGCCGTGGCTGCGCGCAATTCTGGATATGGGCAACTTCATCTTTGAGGACGATATGTACGCGGCCATGGCAACCGTCGCCCCACACGTCTGGTTGGCCCACGCCAAGACCTATCCCGGCGGCGGCACCTGGTACAGCCTCGATCTGGACTACGCCCGCATCTTCCGCACGCTGCTGGACGCGGGCTGGCAGGGCTATTGCTCCATTGAAATGGAGGGCGGTGAGGACGCATCCACAGCCATGCCCAAGAGTGTGGCGATGTTGCAGGCGGCCTGGGCGCAGGCGACCGAATAAAAAGAACACAGATTACGCAGAGGGCGCAGATTGCGCAGATTTCTTTTTGCTCATTCCTGCACCTGTTGCTCCTGTGTACATCTGCACAATCTGCGTTCAAAAGAAAAAGACTCTACTGTAAAAAGCCCCTAAACTCACCGCAGAGTCGCGGAGAATGCGAAGGTTCGCGGAGTTTTTCTCCTGAATTTCACCGCGTTGCCTCCGCGCCCTCTGCGACTCCGCGGTGAAATTGACCTTTTTGCAGTAGACTCAAAGAAAGGCTCTTTCGTGGAACAGTTGCTGGATGGGTTGATGGAAATTTATGGCAACGGCGCAGAGGCACAGCTGCCGCGCTATCGTGCCGCGCTGGACGCATTTCGGGAATGCTACGGCCCCGGCCCGGTGCATCTCTTGCGCGCGCCGGGGCGGGTGAATCTTATCGGCGAGCACACGGACTATAATCACGGCTATGTGCTGCCTGTGGCCCTGGACCGGGATGTGCTGCTGCTGGCCCGCCCGCGCGGTGACGGGCAGGTGCGGCTGGCGAATATGGAGCGTGATTTCGCGGATTGTAGCTTTTCAGTCAGCGACGCCATCCCCCCCGCGCGCGCCGGGGATTGGAGCAACTATGCGCGCGGCCCGGCCCAGGAGTTGACCCGGCTGCTGGGTGGACCCGTGCCAGGCTTCGACGGGCTGGTGAGCGCCGCGTCCCCTTTCGGCGTGCCCCGGGGCGCGGGGGTCAGTTCCTCCTCCGCGCTGACAGTGGCGATGGCTGTTGCCTTTGCCCACTTCGCCGGGTGGAAGGGGTCCGGCGCGGAGATGGCCCGGCTCTGCTCCGACGCGGAGTGGTATGTGGGCACCCGGGGCGGAATTATGGACCAGTTCATCGCGCTGTTGGCCGAGGGGGGACACGCGCTCTTTTTGGACTGCCGCCCAAACGACGACGGCGATTTCTGCACCCGCCCGGTTCCCCTGCCCGCTGGCTACCGGCTGCTGGTGATGGACAGCGGCGTGCGCCACACCAACACCCGCAACGAATTCAACCAGCGGGTTGCGGCCTGCCGGGCTGGAGTCGCCCTTTTGCGTCGGGGGTTGCCCCACATCACCCATCTGCGGGATGTGGAGAATAGCGGCTGGTCTGGGCTAGAGACCCAACTCCCGGAGGAAGTGACGGTTGCGGCACTACGCGGCCAGAATGTGGAACTGGGCGATCTTCCCAATGTGCCAGAGGACGCGCGCCTGCGGGTGCGGGCCTGTTGCCGTCACGTCTGGACAGAAAATCGCCGGGTGTTGGAAACATTGGAGGTTTTAGGCAGCGGTGATATCCGGCGGGTCGGCTCGCTGTTGGACGAAGCCCACGCCAGCGCTGCCGCGGATTACCGCATCAGCACACCGGAGCTAGACGCGTTGACAAATGCAGCCAGAGAAGTCGATGGCGTGGCCGGTGCGCGGCTGACCGGCGCGGGCTGGGGTGGCTGTGTGATTTCGCTGGTCCCCGATGGGCAGGTGGACGAGTTTACCACGCATGTGGGGCGAGTCTACGCGGACAAAACCGGACGAGAAGCGACGATTTTTCCGTGTCAGGCAGGGCCGGGCGCGGGTCTGGTGACTGTCGTGGAACTGTAGTATACTTCGCCCTATCCATCTGATGATGCGTGGAGCCTATCGTGGTGTCCGCAGGAGATTCTATGCGACTGACCCGGTTCTTTGCCGCGCTGCTCAATCCCGTCGAACAGCGACTTGTTACCCGTTCGATTGTGATCGGCGTTATTGTTTGGGCTACGGTCCATACGCTCAAATACGCGACGAACTGGACCTTTGAGACTATCCAGCTTTGGGTGGAGGGCACAGGCAATCTGCTGTGGGTTTTGGTGCCACTGCTTCTCGGCGCGCTGGTAATGGCTGCTTTCTCCCGCTACGGCGTCACTATGCTCAACTACCGGACGAGCGACGGCCACATTCACAAGCTGGTCGATGTGCGCGGCGATGGCATGGAGCGGGCCATCGCACTCTACTACTCGTCTGAACCCGCCCTGGAGCAGACGATGATGGGGGACGAAGGCGTGAATGTGCGCTGGAAACTCCCCACCTGGTCTCTGGTTCTGCGCAAATCTCTGGCGACCCTCGTCACGATAGGCACTGGCGGCAGTGGCGGCCTGGAGGCCAGTGTCACCCTCATCGGCGAGAGCCTGTCCGCTGGACTGTTCAAACCCCGACGCGCACCCCTGGGAAAGATTCGCCATTCGCCCCTGGCCCAGAAGCTCTGGCGCTGGTGGAGCTCCAGCAACCCGGACGAGCTGCAGGCAGCGCAGCTGGCCGGGATTGCCGCGGCGATTTCGGCCTATTTGGGTGCGCCTTTTACCGCTGCCTTCTTTGCCGTGGAGGTAATGTACCGGCGGCGTCCAGTGCTTGAAAAGTTGATCTTCGCGCTCATCAGTGCGCTGGTGGCCTATTTCCTCAATCTGGTGGTGGGCGGTCAACAGCGGGCCTTCGAGCCGGCATTTATGCCCCGTCCACCGATCACAGCCAGCTACTACCTTCTGCTGGCCCTCCTGGCTTTTTCTGTCGCCATGACTGGCATTCTGCTTGAGCGGCTGCGCCTGGCAGTTGTCAATTTCTATCAAAACGCCAATTTCAACGACTGGCAGCGCCATCTGACCGGCGCACTACTGACCGGTGTGATAGCCCTGCTGATCGTTGCCCTCACTGGCGAAAAATTGGACCTAATCTTAGGGACCGGCGACCGTATGGTGGAAGCGGCACTGGACGGTCAAATCACCCTGCAAATCGCGCTCGCCGCTCTGGTTGGAAAGATGCTGGCCACGACCTTTACCATCGGTTCTGGTGGCTCGGCGGGCTTTCTCGTCCCGTCTCTCTTCTTTGGAACAATGACAGCCACGATCCTAAGTCGACTCTTTGGCTACCCGCCCATTCTGCTGATCATACCCGCGATGACTGCCAGTCTGGTCTCGATTGTCAATATACCGCTGGCTGCCACTTTCTTTGTTGTGGAGATCTTCGGCTCGGCCTATCTGCTGCCGGCCCTGGTGGTTTTGGTCCTGACACTGATCTTCACCCACGACACCAGCATCTACCGCACCCAGCGGGAAGAATATCAGGGCCGCCAGCTCATTCCCGGCTATAGCACGCGCCGGGTGATGGTTCCTCCGGCCTGGGATGGGCAGACGATAATTGGACTGCAAATCCGCGCCCGCTATGGGCTGAATGTGATCGGGCTGCTGGAAAAACACCCGCTGGATGGACACTCCCCTGCCGAACCAGTCCTGAATCCTCGCGTAGATCGTCCCCTGAAGACCGGAGACAGCCTAATTCTGCTGGGGCAAGACCCGGCCCTGGACGCCTTTGTGGAATCTGTAGCCGGGTTGACATCCATGGGCGATTGGCAGTAGGCAGCGGTCGGCCAGCGACCGGGGAAATTGATTTTGGGGGTCGGCGCGGGTCTGGTTGTGGTAAGGGATGTGTAGTATACTCCGTAGACGGCAGACCACCGGCAGTTGCGTGCTGTTCAAAAAAACGCTGGAACAAAAGACAGGATGCTGATCCACGCGGATAGACGCTGATCCAGAGACGAAATCAGCGTTCCTCTGCGTGTATTTGCGTCCAGAATCTCAGCCAAAATTACAGCCAAAATCAACCCAAAGGAGACCCCCTGTGGACGGTTCACCCTCCCCCAACTACATCGAAAAATCCTATGTCTTGGTCCGGGAACGCTACGCCAGCCTGGGCGTGGACACCGACCACAGCTTGCAATTGCTATCCCAGATTCCCATCAGCCTGCATTGCTGGCAAGGGGACGACGTGCTGGGTTTTGAAGACCCGGACCGGGGACTCAGCGGCGGGATTATGGCCACGGGCAACTATCCGGGCAAAGCACGCACAGCGGACGAACTGCGCCGGGATTTGGACAAAGCCTATAGCCTCATCCCCGGCAACCACCGGCTCAATCTCCACGCCAACTATCTGGAAGCCAGCCGCCCTGTGCCCCGCAACGAAATCGGGCCGGAGCATTTCCGGGGCTGGGCGGATTGGGCCAAAGCCAACAACCACGGCATCGACTTCAACCCCACGCTCTTTTCCCACCCTCTGGCCGACGACGGCTTTACCCTGGCCCACAGCGACGGGGCCATTCGCCAATTCTGGATTGAACACTGCATTGCCAGCCGAGAGATCGGTGCCTTCTTTGGCAAGGAAATTGGCACGCCCGCGGTCACGAATATCTGGATTCCCGACGGCTACAAGGATATGACTGTGGACCGGGCCGCGCCCCGCCAGCGGTTGAAAGACTCGCTGGACGCTGTGTTGGCGAAATCGCTCGACAGCCGCTACAATCTGGATGCGGTGGAATGTAAGCTCTTTGGCCTGGGGTCCGAGAGCTATGTGGTCGGCTCCCATGAGTTTTATATGGGCTATGCGGTCGCCAACCAGCTCGTCCTCTGCCTGGACGCAGGCCACTTTCACCCCACAGAAACCATCTCGGACAAAATCTCCTCTACGCTGCTTTTTGTGCCCCGCCTGCTCCTGCATGTGAGCCGGGGCGTGCGCTGGGACAGCGACCACGTGGTAACGCTGACCGACGATCTACAGGCGATTATGCAGGAGATCATCCGGGGCAACTATCTGGACCGGGTACACATTGGCCTGGATTTCTTTGATGCCAGCATCAACCGAGTGGGCGCCTGGGCCATCGGCACGCGCAACGCGCTGCGCGGTCTGTTGATGGCCCTGTTGGAGCCAATCGACGAACTGCGGAAACTGGAGCAGGACGGCGACTTTACGGCACGGCTGGCCCTGCTGGAGGAGTTGAAGGGATTGCCCTTTGGCGCGGTGTGGGATTACCACTGTCTGCGCCAGGAAGTGCCCGCGGGGATGGGTTATGTGACAGAGATTCGGCAGTATGAAAAAGACGTATTGTCCAGACGCAGCGAACAGATAGGTGGGTAGAGATTTATGAATGATCGTGTGGGTAGATGGTTTGCAGCTATCACGGACAGAAGCGGGCAATTGAGTTCCCACCTGAACGACGAATTTGGGTGGCGTACTCCCGAAGAACTGACATTGCTGGGTACGGCGTCGATTGTAGGTCTGGGCACAGGGGCGGGCGCGGTCGCCTTTATCTGGCTCCTGGGCCGCATTGGAGACCTGACACAACAATTGCAAGGTGCTGTGGGCGGGGTGGTGGGGCTGCTACTGGCCATGGGGGCTGCCGGTCTTGTGGTTGGCTATGTGATCGACCACTGGGCGCCAGAGGCCAAAGGGCACGGCGTACCAGAGGTGATGGAGGCGCTGGTACTTCAGGGTGGGCGAATCCGCCCGCGTGTGGCGGCTTTAAAGGTGCTGGCTTCCTCACTGACACTCGGCACGGGCGGCTCGGCTGGCCGGGAAGGACCCATCGTACAGGTGGGCGCGGCGCTCGGCTCGACGCTCGGTCAGGTATTTGGTTTCAGCAGCGAGTGGACCCGCACGCTGGTTGCCTGTGGAGCGGCCGCGGGCATAGCAGCCACCTTCAACGCCCCTATCGCCGGTGCTATCTTTGCCCAGGAAGTCATCCTCAACAATTTCACTATTCGCTATTTTGGGATGGTCGTAATCAGTTCTGTGGCGGCCAGTATCGTCAGCCGCGCCATTCTTGGCTCCCAGCCGGCGTTCCACGTGCCCGCCTATCCGCTGAACCACATGGCCGAGTTGGGCATCTATATTGTTCTCGGTCTGCTGGCGGCAATCGTGGCCGTCACTTTTATCCGCGCACTCTACACCGCAGAGCACATCTTCGACCACTGGTCGATTCCGCTGCCAGTGCGCACGATGATAGGCATGCTCCTGTGCGGGACATTTGCCCTGCTTCTGCCCGAACGCCAGGTATTGGGACCCGGTTTACATTTTATCGGTGAGGCCATCGCGCAGGACTTCACACTCAGTCTGGGTCTTATGGCCGCGCTCCTGGTTCTCAAATTGGTGGTGACAACATTCACATTGGGATCAGGCAATTCCGGCGGCGTATTTGCACCCAGCCTCTTTATGGGCGCGGCTTTGGGCGGTATCGTAGGGCACGTCGCGCACAGTTTATGGCCCACCGTCGTGGTCAATCCCGGCGCCTACGCGATTGTGGGCATGGCCGCTGTTTTTGCCAGCGCTGCCCGTGCGCCCATCACTGCTGTACTGATTGTTTTCGAAATGTCGGGTGACTACAAACTAATTCTGCCCGTGATGTTGGCGACGGTCACATCGACCTTTTTGGCAGAAGCCTTCATCCAGGAATCGATTTATACGCTCAAACTACGGCTCAAGGGCATACGTCTGCGTGCTGGCCGCGATGTAGACGTTATGCAAGGTGTAAATGTGGCCGATGTGATGGGGGATGGCCCGCGAACAATCTCAGACACCACAACCCTCACTCAGTTGTCAGATATATTCAGTCAGACCCGCAGCCATGGCCTTCTGGTGCTGGACAAGACGGACAGGCTGTGGGGTATTGTGACTGTAAACGATCTGGACAAGGCTGTGACCGCCAAAATGCCCCGAGGCAGTCTTGTATCAGAAATCGGCACTCCCTTCGACCAGCTAGTGGTCACCTATCCGGATGAAACCATGGGAGATGCGCTCACCCGCATGAGCGCACGCGGTTTTGGACGGCTACCGGTGGTCTCGCGCGAAACCCCCCGCAAATTGTTGGGCGTGATCCGCCGCGCCGATATCATCAAAGCGTATAATGTGGGCCTAACACGGCGGGCCGAACTGCAACACCGGGCCAAACGAGCACAGCTACACAATTTAGACGGTACAGAATTCATCGATATTGTGTTGGGAGAAGGCGACAACGCCATTGGGAAAACCGTCCAAGAGGTGAGCCATACACTGCCCCAGGATGCCATCCTGATCTCAATCCGGCGTGACGGACGGGTGCTGATCCCCCACGGCGCCACCCGCTTTGAATCGGACGACCAGATCACAGCGTTCATTCGGACCAAAGATACCGGCGAATTGTTGCACGTGCTGCGCGATCAGCCGGTTGTCAACGCTGTCCAAGGCTAGGGGTGCAATTCAGATGGGGGGCAGCCGATTCCGGGAATCAGCACCCCGCACCCCCATCTCGTTTTTGTACGTGACGTGCCGGGGACTTTGGTTTTCCACCTGAACAGGTACATAAGTTCCACTACCATCGGATCACAATGAAAAAATGCACTGTTCTGGCAATCGATCTGGGCGCGGAATCGGGCCGGGTAATGGCCGTCCATTACGACGGCAAGGGCCTGGAAATCGAAGAGCTTCACCGCTTCCCCAATACAACGGTCAATGTGCGGGGCACGCTGCATTGGGATTTCCTGCGTCTGTGGACGGATATTCAGCAGGGCATTGGCCTGGGCAAAGCCCACAGGCCGGCCAGCCTGGGCGTGGACACGTGGGGCGTCGACTTTGGCCTGCTGGACAGCCAGGGCCAGTTGCTGGGCAATCCCATCACCTATCGGGACAGCCGGACAGACGGGGTGATGGATCGGGCTTTTGGCAAAGTGTCCCAGGCCGATATTTTCGCCCAGACCGGTATCCAGTTTATGCCCATCAACACCCTCTACCAGATGATTTCGCTGGTAGAGAGTGGCTCGCCCCAACTGGCCGCGGCCCACACATTCCTCACAGCGCCGGATCTGCTCAACTATTGGCTGACTGGTGTCAAAGTCTGCGAATTCAGCAACGCCACCACCACCCAACTGTTCAATCCCCGCACGCGGGATTGGGCGTGGGAGTTGTTGGACGCCTTCGGTATCCAGCGTGGCATCTTCCCCGAAGTTGTACAGCCAGGAACACGCCTGGGCGAGTACGACGACATTCCAGTGATTGCGCCAGCCTGTCACGACACAGGCAGCGCGGTAGCAGCCACGCCTCTCGGCTCGCCCCACTCAGCTTACATCAGCAGCGGCACGTGGAGTCTGGTGGGGCTGGAAGTGGACGCGCCGGTTATCAACGACGCGGCGCTGGCCGCCAATGTAACCAACGAGGGCGGCGTCTACGGCAGCTATCGCCTGCTGAAAAATGTGATGGGGCTGTGGATTGTGCAGCAGTGCCGGGCCACCTGGGCCGCCGCGGGTGAAGACCTGAGCTACGACGAATTGACCCGTCTCGCCACAGCCGCTTCGCCCGATGTAGCCGCCATTGACCCCAATGACAACCGCTTCCTCGCGCCAGGGAATCACCCCCAGCGGGTGCAGGCGTGGTGTCGGGAGCGGGGCTTGCCTGTGCCCCAGTCAAAGGGGGAGATTGTGCGCTCGGTACTCCAGGGATTGGCGAACCGCTACGCCAGCGTCCTCGCCAGCCTGACCGATCTCACAGGTCAGCCCGCGGATCGGGTACACATTGTGGGGGGCGGCAGCCAGAACCGGCTGCTCAACCAGATGGCGGCCAATGCCACCCGTCTGCCCGTGGTGGCAGGGCCGGTGGAGACGACTGTGCTGGGCAATGCGCTGGTGCAGTTGATTAGCCTGGGCGAACTGGCCGACATCCAGCAGGCCCGGCAGTTGGTGGCACAAATGGACGATCTATCCTTGACATTTTTGGCAGATATCTCAGAAATAGTATAGACTGGGCTTGTTCAACGCTTGATTGATAACACTTGGCAGCAGGTCTCCACGACCGCACACTGCCAGTTGCGCGCTCTTTTGCCTCCTTCCCCCAAGGCAGGCAGCCTACTTTACAAAACATCTGATCCGCCACCGGCACACCCAATAGACAGTATCCGACGGAGGATATTTAATGGCAACCGCAGCCGCAATCTCCCCTAGCGAGACGACCGATCGTCTCAGCGCGCGTGGCCTGTTGGCCGCGGTCTGGCGGTCCTATGTATTCCGCAAACTATTGCGCACCATTTTCACTGTCTTTATCGTTACAACGATCATCTTTTTCCTCATCCGGCTCTTGCCCGGCAACCCCATCGAAATCTACGTCAACCAATTGGTTGTTACCTACGGCATTCCCTATCACGAAGCCCTGGACCAGGCCGCTGCACTCTTTGCCATCGATCTTGACCAGCCGGTTCTTCTCCAATACGTCTCCTATCTGAAGAATCTGGTGCAGGGAAATCTGGGAATGTCCGTGCTTTCGCCGGGGACCAGCGTGACCGAAGTGATTGTGCGTTTCCTGCCCTGGACACTTTTCAGTGTGGGTCTGGGGCTGCTCATCAGCTTTGTCATCGGCATCACGCTGGGTGTGATGATGGCCTATCGCCGGGACAGCCTGCTCGATCACGGTCTGACGGTCTTTAGCTCTATTATGAGTTCTGTGCCCGATTTTCTCGTCGGTCTGATGCTGGTGGTCTGGCTGGGCGTGCAGTGGAAACTCCTGCCCATCGCGGCAATGCGCGGGGCGTATTCCTCCGGGATGCAGCCGGGGCTGAACTTTGCATTTGTCAAAGATGCCTTCTTCCACGCCGCGCTGCCCGTGACGACATACGTACTGACCAGTGTGGGTTTTTGGATGCTGAGTATGAAGAGCAACACCATCAGCGCGCTGGGCGAAGATTACGTGACGGTTGCCAAAGCCAGGGGGTTGAAGGAATCCCGCATTACTGCCGCCTATGTGGGGCGCAACGCGATGCTGCCGATGTTCACAATTCTGACCATTCGTATTGGTTTTGTGGTGGGCGGTTCTCTGCTGGTAGAGCAGATCTTTGAATATGCGGGCATTGGGCGGATGCTGGGCCAGGCCATCGGCCAACGAGACTATACGCTGATGCAGGGCATCTTTCTGGTCATCACCTTTTCGGTGATCACCGCCAACTTCTTCGCCGATATCCTCTACGGCTGGCTGGACCCGCGCATCAAACTGGGCGCACAGGACTAAAACCACGCAGGAGCACAGGCTGACACAGCTTGCGCCACATCGGGTGTTATATCTGGCTGTATCCACCTCCAGGGCAGGTACTACGTGACGACACAAACCACATCCCGCAACCCCTTCACTGTGATTCTCAAATCCATTGGCACATCCCTGCGTCTGCTCACCTACAATCGGGTCGGCTTTGTCGGGTTTCTGGCTGTGGTCGCAATTGTGCTCATTTCGTATTTGGGGCCGCTGGTCATTCCCCTGGACACAAAGACGAAGATCGATATGATCTACCAGACGCCCTCTATGAGCCACATTCTGGGCACGGACCACCAGGGCCGGGACATCTGGTCGCAGATTGTCAACGGCGGCAAAGATGTAATCTATGTGGCCTTTCTGGCCGCGCTTATCTCCACAGTCATTGCGGTCAGCTTCGGAACGCTCAGCGCGTTTGTGGGTGGCTGGCTGGACAATGTGATTATGTCGATCACCGATATTATCCTGACCATCCCCCAGTTTCCTTTGCTGGCGGTGCTGGCCGCGTTTGTCTCTCTCAACAGCCTGACATTTTTGGGCGTTCTGATGGGGCTGCTCAACTGGCCGGCACTGTTGCGGGCCATCCGCTCCCAGGCCCTTTCGCTGAAACAGCGGGACTTTATTGAGGCAGCCCGCGCCCTGGACCTGGGCACCTGGCACATCGTCTTCCGAGAAATGGTCCCCAATATGATGCCCTATATTATTGTCAGTTTCACCCTGGGCATGACCAGCGCGGTCTATCAGCAGGCGGGGTTGGTTTTTCTGGGGCTGGTTCCCATCTCCGGCGGCAACTGGAGTGTGATGATCCAACTGGCCTGGGTGCGGGGCGCTATCTTCTTCAAAGACAGCGTCTGGTATATTATGGCCCCGATTCTGGCCATCGCCCTCTTCCAGTTGGCACTGATTACAATGACCCGCTCGTTGGAGCTGATCTTCAATCCGCGGCTGCGTAGCAATGAGTAAGCACACACATACGGGGTAACAGCACAGTATCTCAGCTCTTGCGCAGCCCGGCTCTGATCGACAAATCCATCTGGTAACCGTATCCTATGACCGTCAATTCGCAGATCAACTGGAAGCACGACACCTCGCAGACCGCGGAGATTCCGCTCACCCTGCGCAATGTCTATGTCAACTATCACACCCGCAAGGGCAATGTGCAGGCCGTGCGCGGGGTCACGCTGGACCTCTATTCGGGCGAGAGTCTGGCCCTGATCGGTGAGAGCGGATCGGGCAAAACGACCCTGGGATTGAGCGTCGTGCGTCTGTTGGCAGACACGGCCAGTGTAGCGCCGGGCGAGATCATCTATCGGCGCAACGACAGGGAGGTGGATGTGCTGGGGTTGAAGAGCGGCCCCCTGCGTGAGTTCCGCTGGCGGGACTGTGCGATGGTCTTTCAGTCCGCGCTCAACGCCTTCAACCCGGTATTGAAAATCTGGGACCAAGTGCTGGACACAGCCCGCGCCCACAACTGGAACGATCGGGCGGCTGTGCGGGCACGCTTCCTGGATCTCCTGCGTTTTGTCCAGTTGGACCCGGAGCGGGTGATCGATTCCTATCCCCACGAGTTGAGCGGTGGGATGCGCCAGCGCACACTTCTGGCCAGCGCACTGCTGCTGGATCCACAAATCTTGATTTTAGATGAACCCACCACTGCCCTGGACATTTTGACCCAACGGACAATCATCGATCTGCTGCGCAAATTGAAAGAAGAGCAGCACTTTACAATGATTTTCATCTCCCACGATCTGGCCATTGCCGCGGAGCTGGCCGATCGGGTGGCCACAATGTATGCCGGACAAGTTGTAGAGCTTGGCCCTGTCCGCAATATTTTTTACAAACCCCGCCACCCCTACACACTGGGGCTGATTCGGGCCGTACCCACAGTCACCGGCGGTTTCGAGGCACTCTCCTCGATTCCTGGATCCCCTCCCGATCTGATCAACCTGCCCAGCGGCTGCAAATTTCACCCTCGCTGCCCCTATGCCACAGAGCGCTGTGAAAAAGAGGAGCCGGGGCTGATCAGAGTGGCGGACAAGCACGAGGCGGCCTGTTGGCACACAGACACCGTGCGGGATGATATCGCAGCCAATGGCTTGCGGCTCAAAAAGTAATCCAAAATTCTCCAGCTACGAGACGAGCAAATCGTATGGCTCCGATTATTGAACTTCAGAACGTCAGCCGCTTTTTTGGCAAAGGCAAAGAACAGGTCACCGCAGTGGACGACATTTCCCTGGCAATCGAACACGGGGAGATCGTCTGTCTGGTGGGCGAGAGCGGCTGTGGCAAGAGCACAACAGGACGGATGGTTGTGGACCTGCTCAAAACGTCCCAGGGCCAATTGCTCTATCAGGGCCAGGACGTGCGCCAGATGTCCCGCACCGACTACACAGCCTATCGTCGGGCCGTACAGATCATCCACCAGGACCCATACGCCTCGCTCAATCCAACCCAGACTGTGCGCCAGATGATTACTGTGCCGCTGCTGCGCCACAAGAAGGCCACAAACAGTGCAGACGCGGAGCGACGGGCCGGGGAGTTGCTGGAGATCGTGGACCTGACACCCGTCTCCGACTTTCTCAACAAATATCCCCATCAGCTTAGCGGCGGCCAGCGCCAGCGGGTCTCGGTGGCCCGTGCCCTGACAGTGGAGCCAAAGTTTATTGTGGCTGACGAGGCCGTCTCTATGGTGGATGTCTCCATCCGGGTCAGTCTGCTCAATATGCTCTCCCGGCTAAAATCCGAGTTTGACGTGACATTCCTTTTCATCACCCACGACCTGGCCCTGGCGAAGTATTTTTCCTGGGAAGGGGGGCGGATTACGGTGATGTATCTGGGCCGTATTGTGGAGGAAGGGCCGACCAGCCGGGTCATCACCGACCCCCGCCACCCCTACACCCAGGCTCTGCTGGCAGCAGTGCCCGAGGCCGACCCGGAACTGGCCCACAAAAAACGCCACATGGAATTGCGCAGCGCAGAGATTCCCAGTCTGTTGGCCCTGCCCAACGGCTGCACCTTTCATCCCCGCTGTCCCTATTTTGTGCCGGGCGAATGCGACGCCAATATTCCCCAACTGGAACGCATCCCGGAAGGGGGCAGTGTGGCCTGCCCTGTGCGCAAATTTGAATCGATTGAGTTGATTGCCGCATGATTGATCCCTGGCTGGGCAAGGCGGCCTTTCATCTGGGCTTCTACGTGGCCTTCACCGCGGGCATTCTGCTCTTCTTTTTGGAAAAGCAGACCCCGGAATATGTGATCACACAGATCACTTTTGGCATCGGTCTATTTTTTGTCATCGTCGTAGCGCTTCTGGTCCGTCTGGGACGGAGGCGCTGAGATCGGGGACTGGGGATTGGGGAACAATCTACTGCCCAGCCCCAATCCCCAGTCCCCGATCTCGCATTTCTTTTTTTTCACCACAGGAGGAACCGTATGAAAAGTAAGTTATTTGCCCTGTTGATGGTGGCCGCGCTGGTGCTCAGCGCTTGCGGCGCACCAGCACAACCCGCGGCCGCGCCAAGCAGCGGCGGCGAAGCAGCCGCCCCGGCAGCCGCGGAAGCACCTGCCCCGGCAGCAGCCGAAGCCCCCGCAGCCGCCCCAGCCCTGGCCGAGTTCCACCCGGCCTACCCCTATTCCCCCCCACCCACCGGTCATTTCAACACCTATGTAACCAACGGCCTCTCTCTAGGAACTGTCTACCAGCCGCTTATGGAGCCGCCGCTGTTTATGTTCATCTGGGCGGACGGCAGTTGGATGCCTATGGCAGGTGAGTCCTGGGAATGGGCCGATGATGTCACCCTGCGTGTACATCTGATCCAGGGGGCCAAATGGAGCGATGGCAGCGTCTTCACCTCGGCCGATGTGGTCAACAGCTTCGCTATCGCCCGTCTGCTCAGCCGCACAGTTTGGAACTACCTGACAGATGTCGTGGCTGTCGATGACACGACAGTCGACTTTGTGCTGACCGAACCGTCCACAACCGTGCCCCGTCGTGTTCTGCGTGACGAAGCTATGCATGCCTCCTCGGTCTACGGCGAATATGCCCAGCGGGTGCTCGATCTGGTGGCTGATGGCAAGACCAAAGACGACGACGAGTGGAAAAATCTGCTCCAGGAGTTCAACGAATTCCGCCCGGACGATATGGTTGTGCTTGGCCCCTACAAGATCGACCCGGCCAGCATCACCGAATCCCAGATGATTTTGAACAAAGTCGAGACCTCCTACTGGGCCGACACAGTAAAGTTCGATCGTCTGATCAACTACAACGGTGAGACCCCGGTTGTCACGCCTCTCGTCCTCTCTGGCGATGTGGACTATGCCACCCACGGCTTCCCGCCTGCCACCGAGCGCGAGTTCATCAACCTGGGCTACCGCATCATCCGCCCACCGATCTACAGCGGCCCGGCCCTCTATTTCAACCACACCATTCATCCGTTTGAGATGAAAGAATTCCGCCAGGCCCTGGCCTATGCTCTCAATCGAGACGAGAACGGCTTTATCGCGTTGGGCGAATCGGCCAAACGCCAGGTCTGCATGTGCGGCTTCTCCGACAACCTGACACCCCTCTGGCTTTCCGAGGATGTGCGGGCAGCCCTCAATCCCTATGAGTACGACACAGCCAAAGCCGAAGAGATGTTGACCGCTATCGGCTTCACCCGGGACACAGATGGCGTCTGGCTGGACGACACCGGCGCACGCATGGAATTTGAGTTGAGCGCGCCGGCTGAGTACGCCGACTGGTCGGCCGCAGCCGAGAACACAGCCGAACAGTTGACCGCCTTTGGCATCAAGACTGCCTTCCGGGGCGTCAACTTTCAGCAGCACCCCATCGACATCAACGACGGCAAGTTCCAACTGGCCATCCGCGGTTGGGGCACAGGCAATCCGCATCCTTCCTTCTCCTACGAGATCGACTTCAGCTATCACAATGCGGCAGCCACCGGCGTCGGTGCTGCAGAAAGCGGCAGCGTGGATAAGCCCGGTATGGCCTTCGACCTGAATGTCTCCACGGACAGCGTGGGCGATGTGGACCTGTGGGCGTTGACCAAAGAGTCCGGCACTGGTGGTGACGCCGCTGCCCAGGTTAAAACTTTGGATGTTATTGCCCAGGCCTACAACGAACTGCTGCCCCAGATTCCTCTGTGGGAGCGTTATGGCAACAACCCGGTTCCCAGCCGCTTTGCGGCGGGCTGGCTGCCAGAAGGCGACCCCATCTACATCAACAGCCCCTACGCCGACTCCTTTGTGACCATTCAGATTCTGACCGGTCAACTGCACGGCGCGGGACAATAAGACAGGTTGCGTGCTGCACAGTATGTAGGATAGTCAGTACGCTGGAAATGGTTGGTCTGTGAGGGGTGAAACGTGAACGTGCAGGACATACGTTCACGTTTCACCCCTCTGCTGTATGCGGATTATCATTTGATGACGACCGGCAAGAGCAATTTATGGGCAGCCTGTAGCTGAGGCTTTGCCAATATCGCCGGCCCATAGCGGACACTGCCTCCGTCGGCCTCTATCTCCTCCAGCCAATACCAGAGCGCGTCGTTGGCCGGAGCATCCGTATCCTCATAGATATAGTCCCCACCTTGGGCCGGGATCAGCACCTCTGTCACCCGTATTGCCTGCTCTGGGTCTGCGCTGGTTCCCCGCCACAGATGAAAGCCCCAGGTTTCCAACTCTGCAACCGTATGCCAACGAACCCGCACACCCTTTGGGGTCCGCTCCCCCAGGAAATAGGCCAGCTTCACTGCCGTGGGGTCGATGGTATGAACCAGGGGTTGGATTCGTTGTAGCGGGGTCTGTTCGCTTTGCACAGTGGCGGTCAGCACCACTGGCGCGCGCAGATCCTCATCCGTGCGCAGGGTGAACCGCACATGCAGCGTCTGGCCGACAGGCAGCTCTGCCAGCCGCCAACGCAGTTCCCTGGTGTCACCCGTTCGGCTGGCAGCCGGGCCGATCTCCGTCTCCATAGCGGTGACAGTTGTACTGGTAGGCAGACTGCTCTCCACCACTACACCTGTCAGAGGCAAACCACCCACATTTGTCACCTGCAAGGCATAGCGAACCTCTTCGCCAGGCAACACCCCAGCACCTGCTGCCGGTTCTGCGGTCACAACAAGCGCAGCCGCGGCCGTCGCCACCCGTACACTGACTGTACTGGTGGCGCTGGCCCTGCCATCGCTGACACTATACGTAAAAACATCCGTGCCACTGAAACCCGGCGCGGCCTGGTAAACGATCCGATCGTCGGCCCAGGCCACACTGCCCGCGGCTGGCCCCACCTGGGACAAAAAGAGCATATCCCCGTCATCATCTGTGTCGTTATGTAGCACATCAATTGTCACCGGCGCAGAGGCAGCCACAGCCACATCCGGTTGGGCCTGGGGCGGGTCGTTGACCGCAGCTACCCGTATGCGGATTGTACCTGTCACCGTCTGGCTGCTGTCGCTGACGCGGTAGATCAATTCGTCGCTGCCAAAAAAATCAGCAACTGGCGTATAGGAGACATACCCGTCGGGCTGGATAGCCGCCGCGCCAAAAAGTGGTCGCCCAATCCCCACCAGCCCCAAAGGATCGCCATCCGCGTCGAAGTCATTGGCCAGCGGATCGAATAGAATCGGTGTATCCTCGGCAGTCGTCAGCATATCCAGCGCGGCCTCTGGGGAATCGTTGGCTGGCGTCACTGTCACAAAGACAAACCCCACGCTCTCAAGGCTGCCGTCGCCAACCCGATAGGCGAAACGATCCGTGCCAAAAAAGTCTCCCCCCGGCGTGTAGGTGACACTGCCGTCTGCATGGGCCACCGCATCCCCAAAACGGGGGTGGCCCACAGACAGAACCGTCAGACTGTCGCCATCAGGATCAGTGTCGTTGTGCAGCGGAGCAAAGTTGAGACTGGTATCTTCCGTCAGCGCAATGCTGTCATCCTCAGCCTTGGGCGGGTCATTGACCGGCTGGACGGTGATAGTCACCGTCGCCCGATCACCGCCTTTGCCGTTGTCGCCGACAGTGTAGCCGAAGCTATCGCTGCCCTGGAAGTCGGAATGGGGAGTGTAGGTGATGCTGCCATCACTGTGGAGAATCACGACTCCGTGGGATGCCCCATCCACGCCCAACACCTGCAATCCTTCGCCTTTGTCGTTCGCCAAAGGGGTCAAAGTTACGGGTTGTTCTTCAGTAGTAACAGCGCTATCGTCTGTCGCGGTCACCAGGCCCAACTCAGGCGCAACGAGTACGGTAACCCGGCCACTGCCCGCGGCGGCCATCCGGGTCTGTCCGCTGAGGGTGTAGACGAAGGAATCCACCCCGCGAAAGCCGGGCGCGGGCGTATAGGTAAATGAGCCATCAGCATTTTGCACAACACTGCCGTGGGCTGGCTGACTGAAACTGACAATCTGCACACCCACGCCGTCGTTGTCCACATCATTGGCCTGGGGCATAAGCGCTACGGGCGTATCCTCTTCTGTCACGGCTGCGTCTTCCACTGGTTGAGGCGCGTCAGCCACAGCTCGCACCAGCACCCGCACCCTGGCGCTGGCCTGGCTGCCACTGCTGTCCTCAATCGTATAGCTGAAGCTATCCTCCCCATAGAAATTAGGCCGGGGCGTGTAGGTAATGCTATCGTCATCATTAGCAACAGCCGCGCCGTTGCCAGCCGCGCCCACAACAACCAGACGCAGATGGCCGCTCCGCCGACGGCCATCACCTTCCCTGTCATTGCCCAGGGGATCAAAGGTAATCGAATTATCTTCGTCCAGCGCGGTTTCGTCATCCACAGCCGAAGGCGGCAGAACAATCGGCTGCACTGTCACCCGTACCTGGGCTGTTGCCAGGCCGCCCTGCCCGTCTTCGACAGCATAGACAAAGCTATCCTCCCCGCGAAAGCCGCTATGAGGCCGGTAGCGCAGCCGTCCATCCGCCAGAACAGTCACTCGGCCATTGCCGGGCTGCCCAAAGCTGACCAATGCCAGGGCATCGCCGTCCGGGTCGCTATCATTTGCCAATGAGTCCACAATCACAGGCTGCTCTTCGGGGGTAATAGCGTCGTCATCCCGGGCGGTGGGCGGATCGTTGATGGGCAGGACAGTGATAGTGACGATCGCGCTGGCGCTGCTGCTGCCGTCGCCTGCTGTGTAGGGGAAAGTGTCGCTGCCGTGAAAATCCGGCGCAGGGGTATAGCGAATGCGCTCGCCCGCGGCGTCGCGCACAATGACTGCGCTGCCGTTGGCTGGCTGGGCGACAGACAGCAGCGCGATGGGTTGGCTTTGGCTGCTGCTGTCGTTGCCAAGCACAGGAAGCAGGGCCGGACGATCTTCGGCAGTGCGAAAACTATCGTCTGAGGCAGTGAGGGTGGCAGCGCCCCCGGCTGCCACGACAAAGATCGAGACGCTGGCTGTGTCGCTCTCCCCCGCGGCGTCCTCCAGCCGATAGCGAAAACGCACCTCACCCACAAACCCAGGCGCGGGATGATAGATGGCACGTCCCTCCGCAATGGAAGCGCTGCCAGTGGCGGGCGGCTCGAGCAGCGAAGCAGTCAAGCTATCGCCATCTACGTCCCAGTCATTCGCCAATAGTTCCACAGTCACAGACGTATCGGCGGCGGTAACAGCAGCATCGTCGACAGCCACAGGGGGGTCGTTGACAGGCTGGACCAGCACTTGCACCTGCCCGACAGCCGCGCCGCCATTGCCATCCCCTGCGGTATAGCGAAAGTTGTCGCTGCCGTGAAAATTATCCGCCGGTGTGTAGAGAATCGTCCCGTCTCCCAAAGCCCTTGCCTGGCCCCGGCTGGGCTGCTCCACAGCGAGGATGGCCAGCCCATCGCCATCCACATCGCTGTCATTCGCCAGCACAGACAGAATAACCGGTGTATCCTCCTGAGTCTGGGCGCTGTCGTCCTGAGAGACAGGCGGATCATTGAGTGCGCTTATTGTAATCCACACAACGGCCTCGGCGGTGTGGCCCTGGCCATCGCCCACAGTGTAGACAAAACTGTCTCCTCCAGAGAAGTTTGCTGCAGGCTGATAGAGAAGGGTGTTGTATTCGATGCTGGCACTGCCTCGCGTGGGCTGCGTCACCGCCAGCAGGCGCAGGCTGTCGCCATCAGGATCGCTGTCGTTGGCCAGGGGCAGCACCCGCAAAGGACGATCCTCCACACCCCTGACCAAATCGTCCAGGGCAAATGGTGGACGATTTGGGGGCGGTGTGGCCAAACGACTCGGTGTCGGTGTGGGGCTGGCGGTGGGGGTGGGGGTGACCGTCGCCGTTACCGTCGCCGTAGGCGTCACTGTGGGAATGTCGGTGGGCGATGGGGTGGGGCTGGGGCTGGGCGTAGCTGTGCTGCTGGCCACAGGCGACGGAGTAGGCGTGGGTGTAGGTTCAGGCGCGCAGTCGATGGTGACGACGGCGTCGTGGGTTGTGCCGGATATCTCCGCGCCACTGATGGAGCCAAAGCTGGCCGCGGGATCGACAGAAAAACGCACGCTTGTTTCAATGCTTCCACTTGCGTCAGCGGGGCAAGCGGCAGCGAAGGGGATGGCCCCGATCTGTCCATCGGGCAAGCCAATACGGGCGAATGTATAGATGGAAATATTGAGTTTCTGGGGCTGCTCTGGCTTGACAAAGGCCGACGCACTGAACTGACGGGGCAGGCTGAACTGCACGTTGTCCGCACCGGTGAAGGTAAGGACGGCGGTATCCCATTCCAAGGCAAAGGCGAGAGCATTGAGGGTGTGATCGTTGCCTGTGAAGGTCAGGGGAATGGCCACAACACTGCCTGCGTGGGTCTGCGCCGTGACCAGGACCAGATGGGGGGGCAGACGGGACGGCGTGTCAGCGTTGAGAGTCTGGGCGCGCTGCCCCAAAGAGAAAACGACAACAAAGATTGCGAATAGAAGAAAGAGCCGTTTGCATTTCATAGGGTGTGGCGCTGGCAAAAAAAGGGCACGGTTGTAGGTGCTTCCCAAGGGTGCAGGGGCACGGAATACCGTACCCCTGCACCCGGTGAAAACTAGCGAGAGAGACTGGGCAGGTGCAGCCAATATCCAGCACCTTCCACCCGCAAGGGCACGCGGGAGCCGTGGATATCGCCCAGAGAAGCAGGCGCTGCGCCATCGAAGCGTACTACTGCCGTCTGGCCCTCAGCCTGCACGCCGCGAATGGTGACCAGTGGACCGTCGCCAAAGGGTGTCAGGTCCGGCGAGAAGAGCACCACATCCAGGCCGCCATCTCGCTGGGTGGCAATGGCCTGGGTGCCGTCGGGGAGATGCAATTCCAACCCGTCGGGCAGGCCGTCACCGTCGGTGTCGTCGGCGTCAAAGACCAGGCCTTGAAGTTTCAGGCGGAAGACCGCAGCGGACACCTGCTGCCCACCGCTCTCGAATTGGACGGGCACGGCTACTTCCGCGCCAGCCGCCGCAGCGGAAACCGCGCCCAGAGAGAGCACTGCTTGGCCCACGCCGGCAGCCGATGCCACTTGTGTAGAGCAGCTATAGCTCGCAGAGTCGAGCAGAATAGCGATCTGACAAGAGAGGTCCCCTGCCCCGATGACAGTGTCAGCATTGGCGTCGCAACCCACAGGGCTGCCGTTGAAGCTGCCCGTGCCGCTGTTGACCACATCCAGCCAGTCGCCGTTGTTGTCGCCGTCGAAGAACTCCAGGACCAGCGCGGGCAGATCACCGGCATCCACCGGGCCGTCATCGTTGCAGTCGCCCCGGTTACGCACGTAGACAGCCGCTGTGTCTGTGTGGCTGGCGCCGGGGCTGTCCTGCGCGGTGACGCTAAGGGTATAGTCACCCACTGCGCTATAGCTGTGATTGCCACTAATATTCGGGGTCTCCGCGCCGTCACCCCACGCAATGTTGAAAGTATGAACGTCGCTGGTATCCGGGTCAGTTACGCTGCCAGCCACATGGAGAACTTCGCCCACGCCTGTGTAACGTTCGGCCCCGGCGTTTGCCACGGGCGGATCGTTGACACCGATGACGGTCAGGTCGATAGTCAGGGTATCTGTGCCGCCATTGTTATCGGTGACCGTATAGGCGAAGCTATCATCAGCACTCTCGCCCTGGGCCAGATATTGGAAGACAGCGGTGGGATCGTATGTAACAGTATCGCCGCTGCTGCTGACAGCCCCCAGTGTACCGGTGTCGTCTACACTGAGCAGGCTGAGAGTATCGTCCTGGTCAACGTCGGTGTCGTTGGCAATGACATTGACAGGCACAGGCGAGTCTTCATCCGTGCCGAAATCGTCCAGCTCGGCCACGGGCGCGTCGTTGACGCCGTTGATGGTCACATCGACGATGGCTGTGTCTGTGCCACCCTTGCCGTCGCTGATGGTGTAGCCAAACTGATCCGGCGCGGTGTCGCCCACGGAGAGAAAGTCGAAGAAAGTGGTGGCCTCGTAGGTAACGACGCCGTTGTTGAGGCTGACGACCCCCATAATGCCAGTGTCGTCGATGGCCGTGACGGTCAGGTTGTCGCCGTCGGGATCGCTGTCATTGGCCAGTAGCTGCGCGGTCAGCACAGATTGGGTATTTTCGTCCACAGCCACGCTGTCGTTGCTGGCCGTGGGCGGCGCGTTGACCGTCACCACACCGCCCTGGGTTTCGCCGTTGGCGCTTTGGCCGTTGGCATCGCCCCAGGAGTTGGCGCTGAGGCCCAAAGCGGAGGGACCCGAGCAACCAGCCCCTACACTAAATGGGATCGTCAACAGCGCGCCGTCCGCGAAGGTCGGCACAGGCGTCTGGTTGGCAGGACCAATGACGATCTGCAATTCACCGTCGGCGACATCGCTGCTATCTACGCCCAGTTGGAAGCCGGACTGTTCGAGGAGAAAATTATCAGGCACGCCGTCAAAATCATCATCGGTCAGGTCCGGATTGATGCAGAGGCTGTCGAAGCTCAGGTTTACATCGACGGACGATATACCGGCCCCATTGGCGGTGAAGTTGATAGGCAGGTCAAAGCTTCCCTCGCTCTGCACCGACAGATCGTCGGGAATATCCAGCAGCGGAAGAGAGGAGGATTGGCCAGCATCGCTGATAAGGGCCAGGCCCAGCAGGTCTGTAAAGCTGGACACATCCAGATCGGGGATGAGTGTCTCCAGATCACTCCCGTCCAGATTGGCGCGCTGGATGGCGCCGTCGTATACGCTGTCGCTGTCGTGATCGTACGTGCCGTTGGCCCAGTACATTTTGCCGTGGGGGATGTCGATGTCGAACCCCAGGGCAACAGACGTGTCTGTGACGAGAATTTCCTTTCCCGTTCCATCCAGATTGGCGCGCTGGATAGAGTGGGGGGCCGCGTTTGATGTCCAGTACATCTTCTGGTTGGTCAAATCCAGGCGTAGCTTTCGGGGAGAGTAGCCCGGGTTGGCAATGACCGTCTGCCGGTTTGTACCGTTTGGAAAGGCGCGGCGAACCAGATCATTGTTATTGCTGGTTAGCCAGTACAAATAGCCGCTGTTGGGATCAAAGGCAATATCCGCGGTCATTGTGTAGCCAGCCAGGTCCGTATGGGGCGAGAAAAGGGTTTGACTGTTGCTGCCATCCAGATTCATTCGCCCGACAGAGTCCTCGCCAGCACTGTCAACATCGACAAAATAGAGATGACCGTTGACCGTATCCAGGCCAATGGCGCGGAAGATGCTGTTCGTACTTGCCAGGATTTCGACACCTGTGCCGTCCAGATTGGCGCGCTTGATATCCCGCGTCTCAATCCAATAGAGCTTGCCGCCCCCAGCGTCGACTTCCACATCCTGCGCGGAGCTACTGTCCACGCTGTTGAGATTCTGGAAAGTCGCGCCGTCGCTGCTGGTTTGCATATAGCCTACGCCCTGATTGCTCCAGAAGAGGACAGGAAAATCCTCGGCAGGCGGTGCTGCCACCGGAAAGCCGTCGTAGCGTACAAGCGCAATATCCCGGTTTGTGCCGCTGTTGTCGGCAAAACCCGCGGCAAGGATTTTGCCGTTATCCTGAATGGCGATGGAACCGATGCTGTCGAAACTATTGGGGGCATCTCCCATTGGGGTCATCACCAGCCCGCTGTTGCCAAAGCTGGTATCGACTAGGCCATCGCTGGTGAAGCGCATCAATGCGAAGTCATCGGACAAAGTGGCGGGATTGTGGGCGCGGCCAGCCACAACCAGCTTGCCATCGGGCTGGAGCGCCACACTGAACGCACGGTCATCAGTAGAATAGAAGACATGAGTTTGCCGACCGCCGCTGCCAAAAGTGTTATCCGGCGAGCCGTTGCTGTTGTAGCGGGCCATTGCCCAGTCGGAGGAATTAATCGTTGCAACGCCTACAGCCACAATCTTGCCGTCGTCCTGTATGGCAATGTCGTTGATATAGTCAGTAGAAGCGGTGAAGGCCGTGACAACCACACCGTTGCCATTGAACCCGAAGGAGGGGTCCGGGATTCCATTGCTGTGATAGCGCACCAATGCAAAGTCCTGACCGGAACCAGAGAGCGTTGCATAGCCGCCCGCGATGATTTTGCCGTCATCCTGAATGGCAAGGGCATTGGCTGCGTCGTGGCTGCCCGTGAGTACTGATATCATCACACCGCCTTGGCCAAAGCTGGTGTCCATATTACCGTTGGGAAGGTATCGTGCCACAAAGAAGTCATTACCACTGCCGCCATTGCTGACGTATCCCGCCACGACCAGTCTGCCATCGCTCTGCAGCGCCCCAGCGTAGCCCACGCCGTAGCGCCCGTTGACTACAGTGCGCCATAGCCCACCGCCGTGATAGGACGTGTCTGGGCTGCCGTCGCTGTGATAGCGGGCCAGTGCCAAGTAATACAGGCTGCCTTGCACAGAATAGCCCACGGCCAGAATTCTGCCGTCACTTTGGATCAGTACCTCTTGCAGATAATCCGCGCCAGGAGCAGGGGTGACAGCCACGCCACCGTTGCCAAAGCTGGTGTCCAATGAGCCATCCACGTTATAGCGCACAAGCACAAAATCGATGTCTGGTTGCTGGCTGTACCCACCGACGATAATCTTACCGTCGCTTTGCACGGCCAGGGCCTTTCCCCAGTCGTGGTTTGGTCCGATTGATGTAATGGCCTTCCCGCCGCTGCCAAAGGTTGGGTCCAGATCGCCATCTGCTGCCAGCGCTGACTTGGGGATACCTCCCGATGTCAGGGCCAGAAGCAGGGCGAAAACCAACCAGAAATAACCCCTTCGCTGTGCCGTACGATTCACTCCATTCTGCATGGCCTTCCTCCTCAATGAACTTGCCTGTTGCACTAAATAGGGAATGCAGGTTCCGCGGGGGGTGGCGGAACCATTCCCACCTTTTCCGTGTCTGGCTGCACAGCTCCCTGTAGAGAGTCGCGCCAGGGGGCAACCAGAGGCCGCTTTTGCCTACCCTATCTTCCCAAGCGTTTCAAATGCGTTTCTTGTCAGTTGCATACCTCCACCAGGCGGCATACCTGTCCGCGGAGAACCAGGCGCTATTGTCCGTATATGCCTGCCCCACAGTTTTGCATACAGCGCCTGATCACGAGCTATCCTCCTTCTGATCTCAAGCCCCTCCAGGACGCCAGTTCTGGCTGGTGAACACAAAATAGCGCCGATCCATAGCGGATCGGCGCTTGTCCTGTACATTCAGTTATCTTCTAGAACTGCCCAATCAGTCTGCGCCCCCCGCGCGCAGACGCTTTGCCCGCACCGGAAACAGGACCAGCACCAGCGCACCGGCCAGCAGCAGTCCGCTGAGCAGCCAGAGCATGCCCGCATAGCCCAGCCCGGCGAGGAGCAGCCCGCCCAGCACAGGTCCGGCCACTTTGCCAGCGTTGTCCAGTGTGCCCACAAAGCCCAGCCCCGCGCCCAGATATTCCGGCTCGATCTGGTCTGCCACCAGCGCTACAGTGGCCGGGAAGATGAGGGCCTGGCACGCGCCGAAAAGCGCGGCCAATCCCAGCAGCACCCAGCCATCCGCAGCGATTGTCAGCAGGGGCAGCAGCCCCGCCAACCCGCCCATGCCCAGCGCGATGGCCCGGTAGTAGCCCAGGCGATCCCCGGCCCGGCCGGCCGCGGGTTTCAGCAGCAGATGCACCCCTTCCTGCACAGAGAAGAAAAGGCCGATCTGCGCAGTAGAATAGCCCGCGGTCAGTGCGTAGACAGGCAGGAAGGCTTTGATGGCATAGGTGGCGATGTAGACCGTTGCTTCCAGCCCGCCGGAGAGCCAGACCGCGGGAATACGGAGCGAGTTGCGAATTGCGAGTTGCGGGAACTGCGGTCTGCGGCCTGCCGTCGGATGCCCGTCGTCTTTTGTCTCCTCCAGCAGCAGAACGGGAATAAACGCCAGCAAACTCAGCCCGCCGATGACGGCAAAGACATCTGCCGGGTCGTTCCAGAGGAGGAGCAGCCCCGCGGCCAGGGGACCGACGACGTAGCCACCGCCGCGGGCCATGCCAAACCAGCCCAGGCGTTCGGCTTTGCGCTTGCCCCCCCGCTCGGCCACATACGCGACGGTCACTGGGCCGTAGATGGCCGTGGCTGTGCCGTGGAGCAGACGGAGCATCACCAGTTGGCCGGGGGTGTGAATAAACCGGTACAGGAAAGGCACGCCCGCAAAGAGCAGCGTGCCCAGCACAATCCACAACTTGCGCCCCTGCCTGTCAGAAAGCACACCAAAAATCGGCTTCGTCAGCATCCCGGTCAGGGTAGAGACAGAGACAATCACCCCCAGCAGCACATCCGACGCGCCCAGGGACGCGGCCAGAATGGGCAAGAGCGGCGTCTTGCCCATCTGGTAGCCGGCGCGCACGATAAAGTCGGCCAGGGTAATTTTCAGAAGGTTGGGGGAAGGGGGTTTGGGGGGCATACAGCGGATACCCATTATTATTTTGTAAGTAGTGGCGCGCGTAATGCAACGCGGACAGTCACAGACCGACGTCCAGAGGCAGTCAGGGCTATAAACTATACCGCACCCTACACAGCCACTGAAACCTCTCCCAATCCAATCTCAGCCGCGCGGTCCAGGAGCGTGGCCCGTTCCGCCGCGGTCAGCGCTTGCATCGGCGGGCGCGGGTCGCCGCAGTCCATGCCCAGCCGGGCGCTGAGAATGGCTTTGGCAATGGCGTGGAAGCGGAAAGGCTGAATCAGATCCGCGACCTGGGACGCGTGTTCCTGGGCCTCTTGCGCGGCGTGCAGATTGCCGGAACGGTACGCCTTCCACAGGGCAACCCAGCGCTCCGGGGCCAGATTGGGCGGGCCATCCACACAGCCCACCGCACCAATCGTCAGCGCAGGCAGCATCAGCCGACAGTTGCCCACAAAGCAGGCCAGCCCCATTTTGGCAAAGTCCCGCACGTAAGGAAGGTAAGGGGCCGAATGTTTCAACCCGGCCAACTGGGGAACCCCGTCCTGAATCTTCTGCATGAGTTGGGGCGTAATCTCCACGCCGGTGGACTGGGGCAGGTTGTAGACAAAAAGGGGCAGGTCCGCGGCCCCGGCCACCACCCGATAATGCTCCACAATCGCTTCGTCGCTCTGGCGATAGAAGAAGGGGGGCACACAACAGATGGCCTCCACGCCGACCTTCGCCGCGTGTTCGGCCAGGCGGGCTGCGCGGACTGTCGTCGCCGCGCCTACGTGCATAATATTGGCAATGCGTCCCTGGGACTGGTCCGCGGCGATCTCGGCAATGCGCCGATTCTCCTCGTCTTCCAGCAGGACACTTTCGCCCGTACCGCCCGCCACCCAGAATCCCTGCACGCCCGCCTGGATGTTGAACTCCATCACCTGCCGAAAAGCGGCCTCGTTCAGCGACCCATCGGCTGCCATCGGGGTAATAATGGCCGGGAATATTCCTTCAAATTTCGACATTTCTTCTCCCTTTTCCTTCTTGTGAAAGTGATAGTTGGGTCATTGGTGGATTTCGAGTTGTACAGTTACCCAGTCTTCTTCGTCAAGATTTTCTGCTTTGCGCACGCTCGCTTTGATGGGCACAATATAGCTGCCATCTTTGGGCCACAGGGCAGTCTCCCAGGCGCTTTGGCCGATCCGAACAGACGCCGGAATCATCCCCCAGCCATAGGTCACCGCGCCGGAGATGGCTTTCAACGCCCGGCACTCCTCATCGGGGACGGTTACAAAATACCAGGGCGCAGGCCCGCGCCAGTACCAAATTTCACCGCTGAATTCGAGTTCAATGTTCATGCGCTTTGGGTCACCCAGTCGGTGGATTTCACGGCATTTTGTCCCAGAAACATGCGCAGTTGTGCGCCGTGTTCCTGCACATGGCGCAGGCTGTACAGTTGCAGCTCCCCATAGGCTACTTCACCCCAGGGGAAGTGGCACAAGCGCTGCGCCTCTGCGCTGGAGAGCGCGCCAATCGTCGTCTGGCATTTGTCGCGACAGTAGGCCAGATAGCCGAGCAGTTCGCCGCGGGTGTATGTGCGGGGCAGGGCCTCGTTGGCCTCCATCTCCACCAGAGCGAAGGGAGCGGGGGGCGCAAAGCCCTCTTCCGCGCCGTACAGGTAAAGGTCCAGCCAGAAGAGCGTGTGGTAGCCCAGATACCAAAAGGACGAGAAACCGGCGGCCACCCACTGTTCGGGCTGGTCCTCCCACAGACGCGTTTCCCAGAGTTCATCCGGGCAGTCCGCCAGCGCGTCGTGGAGCATTTCGATGGCCGCGCCGAACTGCCGCCAAAGCATTTGATTGTCAAGGATGGCCGTCATTCATAGCTCCTTTCGCCACTACTATCCACTCCCTATGCTGGCCCATCCCACGACCAGTACGCCATTTCCAGCCCGCCGGGGACCGCATCCGCCGATTCGGGATGGGCTGCCATCCGCCCGATTGCCCACCAGAAGTAGGCCCGCAGTGTGGCCCGCAGTCGAGGGTCATCAGGAATGCCCGCGTCATCCAGCGCTTGCACAAAACAGGTCTGCGCGCGTTCGTCCATCTCCCGGTGCTCGCCGTTCCCCGCGTGCATACGGAGCACATTGGACTCCGTGCCCATCGAGTCGGTGTAGTCGCTCGGTCCGCCCAGCGCCTCGGCCCAGTAGGCAGCGAGCCGTTCTGTGTGGTCCGGGTGGTAGCCGTGGGAGAACGGATGGCTCAGTATCGGGTCCGCCAGACACCGGATATGCCAGGCGTGGGCCAGATCGATAAACGCCTGCCGCCCGCCAACAGCTTCATAGATCATTTCGTTCATATTCTGCCTCCAAAACTTTCATTTGCGCGCAATCCTGGACGACGGACGAACAGCGAAAGATCATCCCCTGCGTTCGTCCGCGGTCCGCCGTCCTCCCTACACCACCACCGCCGGCACATCCGCATCCTTCACCGCCGCGTTGAAGTCGGCCACGCTCTCTTCCAGAATCGAATCGAGTTTGTCCAGTTGGGCGTCCACCTGTTCGGACAGATGGGTGAAAACGTCGTAGGTCTGGCGGGTGGGCGCGGCGTCCGCGGCGGAGATGACGCTGATGAGGTTGATCAGCTTGGCGTTGAGGCGGATGGGCTTGCGCAGCCGGTCGAAGGCGGTCTTGGAATCCACCGAGACCAGCTCCTTCTCCACTTCGCCCAGCTGCTCGCCGATCTGCTTTGCCCGTTCGGCCAGAGCAGTGGCCTGCTTCTCATCCAGCCCGGCTTTGCCTGCGTTCTCCGCCCACAGCGCCATCTGCTCCCGCACCCGGCGCAGCTTTTTGATGGCGGCATGGGTCTGGGTGATTTTGCCATTGACCGTCTGCCAGAGGGCGAACTGTTCGGCCATCGCTTCCGGGGTTGCGCCGGTGGCCGGGTCCACGTAAATCTCGAAGGCTTCTTCCAGCGTCGTTCCTCCCACCTGCAAACGCACCGCGTAGTGTCCCGGCGCGGCCAGCGCGCCCGTCACCGCCTTTTCGGTGATAACATCGCCGGGCAGCTTTTCCGCTTCGGGATAGCGCATATCCCAGACGAAGCGGTTGAGTCCCGGCGCGGCGGGCAGATAGACCGCCGCGTCGTCGCTCGTCTTTCCCAGCGCTGGCTTCGGCTTTGGCCCAAAGGATTTGATTTCCTTGCCTGCTCCGTCCACAATCGTCAGCTTCACTTCGCCGGAAAGTTCCGGCGGCAGACTGTAGTAGACAATCACTCCCTGGGGCGGGTTCTCGCCGGAGTCGATGGTCTGCCAAACTTTCACGCCGTTCTCGTCCTTCATCTCCCGATAGGTGATCAGCATCCCAAAGGAGAGCCGGTAGTTGCGCACCCCTCCCTGGCTGCCGCCCAAGCCCCACAGCAGCCAGCGGCGCAGGGTGCGGCGGGGTGGGAAGAGGGTGGGGGATTGGGTGATTGGGTGATTGGGTGATTGGGTGATTGGAGCCTGGCGTAGCGGCGTCAGATCGTCCAGTATCCAAAAGGCACGTCCGTGGGTGGCGACGACCAGATCGCTCTCCTTGACTTTCAGGTCGTAGACCGGCACGACGGGTAGATTGCCCGGCATCCGCTGCCAGTGCCCGCCGTCGTCCAGGGAGACGAACAGCCCGGTCTCGCTGCCCACGTAGAGCAGCCCTTCCCGCTCCGGGTCGGCGCGCAGGATGCGGGTGATCTCCCCCGCGGGGAAACTGGCGTCCATGCGCTGCCAGCTTGCGCCGTAGTCGGTCGTCTTAAAAAGATACGGCCCGTACTCTTCCAGTTTATAGCGGGTGGCGGCCAGATAGACCGTCGCCGGGTCGAACGCGCTGGGTTCGATGACGGTTATCAGACTGAAGGCGGGCAGGTCGGGCGGGGTGACGTCCTGCCAGCTGGCGCCCCCGTCCCGGCTGATGTGGACCAGCCCGTCGTCGCTACCCGCCCAAAAGACGCCCACTTCGTGGGCCGACTCGATGAATGTGGAAATCGTGCAGTAGTGTTCCGCGCCGCTGGTGTCCAGATTCAGCGGGCCGCCGGAGGGCTGCATTTTGCTCTCGTCGTTGCGGGTCAGGTCCGGGCTGATAATTTCCCAGCTATGCCCCTCGTCTGTGGAGCGGAAGACTGTATTGCCGCAGGTGTAGAGAACGCCGCTGTCGTGGGGCGAGAAGAGAATCGGGAAGGTCCAGGGGAAGCGATGCACCATATCCTTGGCCCCCCAGCCGCTGTTGGGTTCCGGCCAGACAGTCACCAGCCGAATCTGCTTTGTGCGGTGATCGTAGCGTTGCAGCGCGCCGCCGCCGCCGGGCGAAGACCCCACCGCGCCCACAAAGACGATATTCGAATCGTCCGGGTTGACGGCGATGTAGCCGCTCTCGCCCGTCCCCGCGGAGTAGCAGTCGCCCCAGGGGATCGCCCCTTTTTCCGTGGCGCTGGGCACACTGATGCTGCTGTTGTCCTGCTGGGTCCCGTAGACCCGGTAGGGCAGCTGGTTGTCCACATCCAAATGATAGAACTGGCCGGTGAGCTGGTTGTAGATGCTGCTCCAGGTATCGCCGCCGTTGAAGCTGACGCAGGCCCCGCCGTCGTTGCCCTGCACCATCCGCTGGGGATCGGTGGGGTCGATCCAGAGCGCGTGGTTGTCGCCGTGGGGGGTGGTGATCTCCGTGTAGTTCTTGCCCCCGTCGGTGGATTTCCACATCTTCAGATTGTTGATGTAAAGTGTGCCCGCGTCCTGGGGGTCGGCGAAGATGTGCATGTAATACCAGGGCCGGGCCATCAAATCCCGGTTGGTGGTGAGCAGCGCCCACGTGTCGCCGCTGTCATCGGAACGGTAGACGCCCGACTGCTCGTCGTCGGACTCAACAATCGCCCACACCCGCTCCGGTTTGGCCGAGGAGACCGCCACGCCGATCTTGCCCAGAATGCCCTCCTGGGGCAGCCCTTTGGCCCGGGTGATGTCCGTCCAGGTGTCGCCGCCGTCGGTCGATTTCCACAGGCCGCTGTCTGGCCCGCCGCTGATCAGCTCCCAGAAGTGGCGATGGACCTGCCAGATGGAGGCGTAGAGAATGCGGGGATTGGTCACGTCCAGGGCCAGATCGATGGCGCCGGCCCGCTCGCTGACGTGGAGCACCCGCTCCCAGGACTTGCCCCCGTCTAGCGTGCGATATACGCCCCGCTCCGCGTTGGGGCCAAAGGCGTGGCCCAGCGCGGCCACGTAGACAATATCCGCGTTCTTGGGGTGGATGCGAATCATCCCGATGTGATGGGTGTCGGCCAGCCCCACATTCTGCCACGTTTTGCCGCCGTCGGTGGATTTGTAGACGCCGTCGCCCCAGCTCACGTCGCCCCGGATGGTTGTCTCGCCCATCCCCGCGTAGATGACGTTCGGGTCGGCCTCGGAGACGGCCAGCGCGCCCACCGCGGAGGTGCGGAAGAAGCCGTCGCTGATGTTCTCCCAATAGGTTCCGCCATCTGTCGTCTTCCAGACGCCCCCCGCGCAGCCGCCAAAGTAGGCGATGTTGCGGTCTGTCGGGTGTCCGGCCACAGCCACCACACGCCCACCCCGGGGCGGGCCGATACAGCGGAATTTGAGTGCGTTCCAAGAGGAGACGTCGGGTTGTACAGTCATTGGGTTCACTCCGGTGTGAAATGGGTGATTGGGTGATCCGGTTATGGGGGAGAGCCTACCGGTTGTCAGATTGAGTTGTCAGATTGAGTCGTCAGCGATCTGCCGTCAGTCCCGCACAAACGGGCCAATAATTTGAGGATAGTGGCAGTGTAAGGGAAAGCAAAGAGGAGGTCAAATCGGCTTTTCAATGCACCGGATAAGTCGGTTTCCCGTCCTGGGGATGGTTCTACTGTAAAAAGCCTACACACCCACCGCGGCGACGCGGAGAACACGGAGTTTCGCGGAGGTTTTCTCCCGAATCTCTCCGCGCACCCTGCGCCCCCGCGGTGAAATCAACCTTTTTGCAGTGGACTCTGGACATAGAACGCGGATGGCGCGCATCAGTCCTTTGCGGCCATCCGCGTTCGCTTTCCGTTGATTTTCGCGCCTACGCTGCCACGTGATCCGCAAAATAGCCCTGCCACGGCCCACAGCCGTCGATAAAAGGCTGCATCAGCGCGCGCTCGGCCTGGACTGTGTGCATCAGGTCGTGGCCGGCCCATTCGTGAAGATGTTCGGAGAGCGTAACCGTGCCCAGTTCTGAGTGACGGCTGCGTCGTTGCAGATCAGCCGGCGTCAGCGTTGCCACCAGCGCCAGGCTTTCCACGCGCATGGCCGCAAAGGATTGGGCCAGCGCCGCGGGCGACAGGTCCACATTGGGTTGTGTGCCCTGGCTGTCCGGGTCAAAGCTGGGGAAGTCCTCCCCTGCCAGCAGATAGCGCACCCGGGCCGCAAAGATCAGCCGCTCGGTGTCCACCAGATGCTGCAAACAGTCCAACGCCGACCACTCCCCCGCGGCCGGGGGACGGGTCAACAGTTCGACGGGCACATTAGCCGTCAAACCCAGCCAGCGCTCAGCAGTTGTCCCCAATACAGCCGGTGCCCACATCAAAATTGTATCCATCATAAGCCCTTTCAACAGTCGATAGTGTCGGTAGACGGCGGACCGCTGTCCGCTGTCTGCGGTCAATGTTCCTTTAGTGTGCGCCGCCTGGCCCGTGGGCGTGGCGATGTTCGATTTCGTCCTTCGTGGCAGGCCGGATGGAGACGACTTCGATGTCAAAATGGAGGGTCTCCCCGGCCAGGGGGTGATTGCCGTCTACTGTCACGTGCTGGGGGTCCACGTCCGTCACAGTGACCACCTTCAGCCCGCCGGGAAACTCCATCTGAAATTGCATCCCCACTTCCACTTTGTCCACGCCCTCAAAGGCCGAATGCGGCACAGCCCCGGCCAGGTTCTCGTCGTAGACGCCATAGGCTTCCTCCGGGGGCAGGTCGATACTGAATTGGTCGCCCACATCCCGACCGCCCAGGGCCTTTTCCATACCGGGGATCAGTTGGCTGTGGCCGTGGAGATAGGCCAGGGGATTCTGGGTGTCGGCGCTGTCGATGACTTCGCCGTCGTCGTCGGTGAGGGTGTAGGCGAAAGCAACGACGCTGTTTTTGGTGATTGGCAAGAGATAGCTCCTTTGGAGTTGCGAGTTATGAATTGCGAGTTGCGGATGGCGGGTTGGGAACTGTGGGTTAGGGCTTGTACCGCTCCCAAAAGCGCTGGCCCTGCGCCTGCACGTCATTGTATACCAGCCGCGCCCGCTGCATTTCTTCGCGCAGGGCAGCAATTTCCGGCGCGTAGTCCGGCAGCGCGGAGAGGTCGTGCATCTCCAGGGGATCGGTCTGCGTGTCGAAAAGTTGGGTATGACGCGCGCCGTCCACACAGTATTCGATGAGTTTGTAGCGTTCCCCCAGCAGCGCCCGCTGCACATCCCGATAGGCGAAATAGAGATTGTCCCGGCCCGGCGCATTCTCCTGAATGGCCGGGCGCATACTTTGGCCGTCCACCGACGGGGGCGTGGGCAGGCCGCTCAGATCGCAGAGGGTCGGGTAGATGTCCAGCAGAAAGGCGCGGGCGTCGGTCTGCACGCCCGCGGGCACACCCGGCCCTGCGAAGATCAGCGGCACGTGGATGCTGTGATCGTAGAGGCTCTGCTTGCCCATCAGCCCGTGGCGGCCCAGGGCCAGCCCGTTGTCCCCGGCAAAGACAATCAGCGTGTCCTCGCCGTGGCCCGATTCTTCCAGCGCATCCAAAATGCGTCCAATCTGTGCGTCCAGATGGCTGATCATCCCGTAGTAGTCGGCCAGATGGCGGCGAATCTCCCCGGGGGTGCGGGGTTTGGCGGCCAGGAGTTCGTCGCGCACATCCATCTCGCCGTTGTCGAAGGGGTGTGCGGTCAGGAAGTTCTCCGGCAGGTCGATGCTGTCCGGGTCGTACATTTCCTGGAATTCACGGGGCATTGTGCGCGGGTCGTGGGGGGCCATAAAAGCCACATAGAGCAGAAAGGGATCGTCGCTTGTGTGTCCAGCCAGAAAGTCGATGGCTGTCTCCGCAAACAGTTCCGACGAGTGCTTGCCGGGGGTGATGTGATCCCAGCACTTTTGGATGATCGGCTGGGTCGGCCCGAAGTCGATGCGCTGGGGACGGGCGTCCGGGTAGCGGCCCGTGGGGTCGAAGTTGCAGGCGGGCACATTCCAGTGGTCGTCCATCCCGCCGAAGAAGATTTCGCCCCCATCCGAGAAGCAGCGGGCAAAGGCCGCGGGTCCATTGTGCCATTTGCCCGTGCCAAAGGTTGTGTAGCCGTTGGCCCGCAGATATTCGGGCAGCATCAGGTGTTCGGCGGGAATGCTCTGGCCCTCCCCTTCCAGCCGGTAGAGATAGCGCCCGGTCATCAGCATGGCCCGGCTGGGCATACAGACCGCGCCGCTGCTGCCGCCGGGAATGTAGCCGTTGCGGAAGGTCGTGCCCCGGGCCACCAGCCGGTCCATGTGGGGTGTGTGGATGGCGTCGTTGCCCAGGGCGCGGATGGTGTCAAAGCGCTGGTCGTCGGTGAAGAGGATGAGGATATTGGGCTGGGTGGGCATATGACTCCTTTGCGGACTCTGAGGTGATCGGGAGATAAACTTGGGCGCGCGTGAGGGATTGACTGGCACGGCGTTGTTCGCGTTGATGCCATCGATGAGTCTTCTGCAAAAAGCCTTTTGAGCCACTGATAGACACTGATAAACGCTGATAAAGAGAAGGATTCTCTCCTGAAATTCTCTGCGACTCCGCGTCTCCGCGGGAAAAATTGACCTTTTTGCAGGGGACTCATCGGATACTCTTCCCAAAAACTCAATCAGAAAGTGGCGGTTATTCTACCCGCATCGGGAATTAAAGACAATAGCCCCTCTTCACAATACCCCTGAAACAAAGTCAACGATCACCACCAGAGGTAGTGGCTTGCGGTAATGCATCCAGAAGATGCGACGGTGTCCATTTCTCATCGGAGTTGACTGACAACCCGTACTATCACGAAGTATGCGGTTGCCCCGACTTCTGCTTGATCTTCAATCGCATTTTGCCAACACCTGTGCTATACTTTTCCCAGCGATTTATTTTCCCCAACTTAGCAGGAGAATCCAATGGCTATTCAGACAAAAAACCCCGATTATAAAGTGATTGGAACCCGCCCCATCCGCCACGACGGGACGGACAAAGTGACCGGCGCTGCCCGCTACGGCGCGGATACTCAGCTGCCTGGCCTGCTCTATGGCAAGATTTTACGCAGTCCCCACGCCCATGCCCGTATCCTCTCCATCGACACCAGCAAAGCCGAGGCCCTGCCCGGTGTCACCGCCATTGTGACCAGCAAAGACCTGGCCCCGGCGGAGGACAAAGTGCAGGAGATGGGCGAAGATGTGACCAACCTGATGTACCTGAGCGCCAACATTCTGGCCCAGGACAAAGTGCTCTACCACGGCCACGCCATTGCCGCGGTGGCGGCCAACAGCGTGCATGTGGCCGAAGAAGCGCTCAAACTTATCGAAGTCGAATACGAACTGTTGCCTCCGGTGTTGGATGCTTACGAGTCAGCCCAGCCCGGCGCGCCCATTTTGCTGCCCGGCCTGCGCACCACTTCTATGGGCGAGAAGGGCGACAAACCCACCAACCTGGCCTCCCTGCTTCGCCACGAACGGGGCGATCTGGAAGCGGGCTTTGCCGCGGCCGATGCGATTGTGGAGCGGGAATTCCGTACCGCGATGGTCCACCAGGGCTACATCGAACCCCAGGCTTCCACCGCCATCTGGAAAGCGGATGGACAGATCGACATCTGGACTACCACCCAGGGAGCCTTCCAGATTCGGGATTCGGTGGCCGAATTGCTGCGCGTGCCCGTCTCCCAAGTTCGGGTGACACCCACGGAGATCGGCGGCGGTTTCGGCGGCAAGTTCACACCCTACACCGACATTCCCGCCGCGCTGCTCTCTCGCAAGAGCCGCCACCGCCCTGTCAAAATTGTGATGACCCGCACCGAAGTGCTACAGGCTACCGGCCCCACCTCTGGTTCCTTGATTCGGGTGAAGATGGGCGCCACCAAAGATGGCACCATCACCGCGGCCCAGGCCGAACTGTACTACGAGGCCGGTGCCTATCCAGGTTCACCCGTGGGCGCGGGCGCAGGCGTCATCCTTTCTCCCTACAAGCTGGAAAACCTGCGCATCGATGGCTACGACGTGGTGGTCAACCGACCCCAGACCGGGGCTTACCGCGCGCCGGGCGGCACAAACGCCGCCTTCGCCTCCGAAACAGTCATTGACGAGCTGGCTGAGAAGCTGGGCCTCGATCCCCTGGAATTCCGCCTGAAGAACGCGGCCCGCGAAGGAGACCGGCGGCCCGATGGCCCGATCTTCCAGCGCATTGGCTATGCGGAGACAGTGGAAACGGCCATCGATCATCCCCATTATGCAATTCCCAAAGGCAAGAAACATGGCCGGGGCGTGGCCTCTGGTTTCTGGTTCAATGGAGCCGGCCCCAGCAGTGTGTCCGCCAATGTGAACCCGGATGGTACAGTCAACCTCGTCGAAGGTTCCACGGACATCGGCGGTACTCGGACCAGCGCCGCGATGATGTTGGCCGAAACCCTGGGTATTCCCGCCGAGGACGTCCATCCTCAGATTGTGGACACGGATTCCATCGGCTACACCGGCGGCACAGGTGGCAGCAGCGTCACCCACAAAATCGGCATCACCACCCATCAGTTGGGGCTGGACCTGCGCGCCAAAATGGCCGAGCAGTTGGCCGGTTTCTGGGAGGTGGATGTGAATTCCATTAGCTTTGACTCCGGGGTCTTTAGTGCCAACGGCCACAGACTGGGATTTCAGGAAGCAGCCCAAAAACTGGCTGGCTCCAACCCGCCGCCATCGGCATTTGTCTCCATGCGTACCACCGGCGCGGGGCCGGGCTTTGCCACTCATATTGTGGATGTGGAAGTGGACGAGGAGACAGGCAAAGTAACGATTCTGCGCTACACCGCGATTCAAGATGTGGGCCACGCCATCCACCCCAGTTATGTGGAAGGACAGATTCAGGGCGGCGTGGCGCAGGGCGTCGGCTGGGCGTTGAACGAGGAATATATCTACAACGCTGAAGGCCATTTGGTCAACTCCAGCCTGCTGGACTACCGCATGCCCACTGCGCTGGACTTGCCGATGATTGAGACGGTTATGATCGAAGTTCCCAACCCCAACCACCCCTATGGCGTGCGCGGTGTGGGCGAGGTGCCCATTGTGCCGCCGGCTGCGGCCATTGCCAACGCCATCTACGACGCCACGGGCGTGCGCATGACCGAGCTGCCCATGTCCCCGGCCCGGTTGCTGGAAGCCCTGTTGGCGAGGGACGCGTAGTTGTTGCTTTTTCTGCACTGACATCAGTGGATCAGTAACTGTCCGTAAACAATTCGGGTGATCTGATTCCGGGAATCGGCCAGAGATGAAGGGGCATTCGAGTGATTTTGTGGCCGATTCCCGGAATCGTGGCGTCGAAACTGCTAACCTAAAAACGGACAGTGTTACTTAGTTGTGCAAGAGAAAAAGGCCGGACGCTGAGCGTCCGGCCTTTTTGCGTAATCTTTGTTCATTTGGGCGGAGGAATCTTACAACACATATCTCTTTGGGGTGCTGCTTATGGATAGGGCTGGGTCGGAATTTCGTACCCGTAGCCGCGCATGGGTGTTTCGAGGAAGTCGAAATAGTGCGGCTCGCCGTCGGTGCGCCAACGGCCCACTGCTTCCGGGCGCACGGGGATGCGTGCCAGGGGATAGCCGAGAAATTCTTCCAGGCGGGCGAGGGTCGTCTCCTGATCCAGCACAAAATCTTCCATACGCACTTCCAGCCAGTGAGCCGGTTTGGGCGTGGCCTGCACCAGCTTGTCCTGGTAGAGCCACGAGATGGCCCGCCGTTCTCGCTCGCTTTCCGTGTGGGGATATTCGATGCCAAAGTCAGCCAGATCGTCGGTCTTGTGCCGGGCCAGAATGCTGTCGCAGGGATTGCGCACCCAGAAAATGTAGCGAATGTCGGGGAACATCCGCACGATCCAGGGGAAGGCGAGGGTGGTTTCGGGGATTTTCCAGCCTTTGCGGGGCGCGGGCGCGGCCAGAACGCTGTGAAGATAGCCGTGGACCAGTTCGGTGAATTCAGCGGGGATGGGCATTGTATGCAGCGCGGAGAAGTCCCATTCCAGCCCGCCCAGCCAACGAACGTGGTGGGCCAGCACCCGGCAGGCGTCGTACATCTGCCCCGGCGGGATTAGGTCGCTGGAACGGTTGATGGGTGTGCCCAGATAGACGCCGCTGGCAAGCAAAGTTTGGGCCATAGCCCGGGTCGCGCCGTGGCCGCGACCGATGACTGTGACGTGGGGCATGGAGAGATGATCCTTTGCCGGTGGGAAAGATTGTAGCTGCTGCGTGAAACGTAAAGCGTGAGATCATTCGAACGATCTCACGCTTTACATTTCACGTTTCTCTGGCGAGATGCGGCTGGTGTTAGCTGGGCACGCTCTCTACTGTCCCGCCTTCATACGACCGAATCGCCGCTTCAATAATCTCCTGCACGGCCAGCCCTTCTTTGCCCGATGCTTCGATTTCATCCGGGGACACGCCCGCGTCCACCTGTTCGATCCAGCGGTTGATGCGGTTGCTGAAGGTCGCGCCGAAGCCGCTCAGCCCGCCCATAATACTGTTGCGGATGACGGTCAGCTCTTCGCTGCGCCGGGGATAGAGGGTCAATTCCTCGTAGAGATTGTCCAGCACAAAGCGGCCTTCCGTGCCCATCACTTCGCAGCGTTCCAGGTTGTGACGGGGATTGGTGTCGTAGCTGCCGGTCAGATGACCGACGACGCCGTTGGCGAATTCCAGATTCATCTGCACATTTGAATAGCAGACCCGGCCCGGCGCGCGGTTGAAGAAGGCGTGTACCCGCTCCACATCGCCGCAGAAGTAGCGCATAATGTCCAGGCTGTGGGGGTGCAGGGCGCGGATGTGAAACCAGGGCGAAGATTCGTTGGGGTTGCCGATCCACATCGTCATATTAATTAGCAGGGGATCGCCCAGCTTGCCCTCATCCATCCACTCTTTGGCCTTGGCCGCGGGGGGCACAAAGCGGTGGTTCAGGTTGACGCCGAAGCAGAGCCCCTTCTCGCTGGCCTTGGCCACCATCTGCCGGGCCTTCACAATATCGTTGGAGATGGGCTTTTCGCAGAGAACGTGCAGCCCGGCCTCGAAAGCTTCCATCACCGGCTCGTAGTGGTGGCCGCCATTCTCCGGCCCCGCGGTGGTGACACTGACCGCGTCCAGGTCCACATTCTTCACCAGATCGGCCACACTGTAAAAGGCGGGCACGCCGTATTGGGCCGCGGCTTTGTCGGCCCGGGCTTTGTCCATATCACAGACCGCGGCCAACGTGGCTTTGTCGCTGGCTTTGTAGACACCCGCGTGGGTGTTGCCGATACCGCCCAGACCGATAATCGCAACGTTGAGCATTTTGTTGTTCCTCGTGGAGTTGTAAAAGGGGCGTTGATGCAATGGCTCTATTGTACAACCCGCGCCACCAATTCCACAACCCCTTAATCTACGGCAAGTGCAATTCGGATTGGGGACAACCCATTCCGGGAATCAGCACCTCGCCCCCCCCACTTGAATTACCCCCATCCACAGCAAGCCAATGGCAAAAGGTCTCGGCGGTAATTGATTGGAATTGGGGTACAGTTGGAATGTACTTTACGTTGCACGGCCGTGCTTCGTTGGCTTGTACTCTATCTGCTCTGGGTTACAATAGAAGAGCCAAATTGTTATCAGAGTCTTATCTTTGGCCGTGCGCGGCAGCACGTAATTTTTTGGCAAGATTTGCCTGATAGAATTGGCACAGAACAATCACCCAAAGGAAGCTGTGATGAGCAAAGCCAAAATTCTTGTGGTGGACGACGAACCCAGCATCGGCGAAGTGGTCAGTCTCTATCTGGCCCAGGAAGGCTACGATGTAAAAGTCGTGCGCGACGGTCAGGCCGCGCTGGACGCCATTGCCGCGTCGCCGCCCGATCTGCTGGTGCTGGATTTGATGCTGCCCAAAGTGGACGGCCTGGAGATCACCCGCCGGGTGCGCGCCCAGGCCAGCACGCCGATAATTATGCTCACCGCGCGCAAGGAGGAGACCGACCGCATTGTGGGGCTGGAAATGGGCGCGGACGATTACGTCGTCAAACCCTTCAGCCCGCGGGAACTGGTGAGCCGGGTGAAGGCCGTCCTGCGTCGCACCCAAAATGTGGCCCCTGTGGACGGGAGCAATCAGCCCATTACCTTCGGCGCGGTTACCATCGACCCCCGCACCCGCCAGGTGATGGTGGACGGGACCGAAGCCGCCCTGACTGTCAAGGAATTTGACCTGCTCTGGGCCTTCGCCACCCACCCCCGCCAGGTCTTCAACCGGGACCAACTGCTGGACAGAGTCTGGGGCATCACCGAATATGTGGACCCCAGCACAGTCACTGTCCACGTGCGCCGCCTGCGGGAAAAGATCGAAGCCGATCCTTCCAACCCCTGTCATATTCTGACGGTGTGGGGGGTGGGCTATCGCTTTGAAATGTAGAGGGAGATCAAGGGCACAGATGCCGAGGGATGGGGATTGGAACGTTCGGCCCAATCTCCATTTCGCACACCCTATTTCACATTCCGCAGTCAGGTTTATCTGATGAACTATTCCGCTGTCGAAAAATCATCCGTCGCCCTGCCCCTTCGCTTTCTGCTGGGGGTTGTTGTCGCGGTGCTGGTGGGGCTGGCCCTCTTCTTTGCGGTGATGAACCCGCCCTGGGGCGAGATGCGCGCGATGGGCTGGTTTCTCTCCGCCACCGCGCTGATTTCTGTCGTCGCTGGCTATCTGCTCTATCGCCTGGGGTGGATCGACCGCGCACCCCGGCTCAGTTGGATGCTGGCCGGTTCCTATGCCCTGGCCAGCGCGCTCACATTTCTCAATGTCTACGTCACCGCCCGGCTGATGTTTGCCAGCGAACACGACCTGCAATTGGCCACCGTTCTCCTCGTCTTTGCCGGGGTGATTGCCATGGCCCTGGGCTATTTCTTTTCCAGCGCGCTGACCGACCGCATCCAGGCCCTGAACCGGGCCGCGCATTCGATTGCCGCGGGGGAGTTGGACGTGCAGGTGTCGGTGAACGGGCGGCACGAAGTAGCCCAACTAGCCGAAACCTTCAACGGGATGGCCGCGCAGTTGGCCCAGGCCGCGCGCAGCCAGCGGGAGGCCGAACAGCTGCGCCGGGAACTCCTGGCCTGGGTGGGCCACGACCTGCGCACGCCTCTCTCCTCCATCCGCGCTATTGTGGAAGCCCTGGCCGACGGTGTGGTCACCGACACCGCCACCCAGCAGCGCTATCTGCTCACAGCCCAGCGGGATATTCAATCCCTTTCCCTATTGCTCGACGATCTCTTCGAGATGTCCCAGATCGGCGCGGGCGGGCTGCAACTGGACCGCCAGCCCGCGTCCCTGGCTGATCTGCTCTCAGATACCCTGGAAAGCTTTACCGCGCTGGCCACGGCCAAAGGGGTGACGTTGACAGGCAGCGCGGGCGCGGGGGTGGACCCGGTGGCTATGGATGTGCAAAAGATTGGCCGGGTGCTGGGCAATCTGATCAGCAACGCCATCCGCCACACACCCGCGGGGGGGCTGGTGCGGGTGCAGGCAAAGGCAACAGGCGGGGATGTGTTGGTGGAGATCAGCGACAGCGGCGAGGGGATTCCCGCGGCCAGCCTGGGCCGGGTCTTCGAGCAGTTCTATCGGGTCGAGGCGTCCCGCAACCGGGAGACTGGCGGCGCGGGGCTGGGGCTGGCCATTGCCAAAGGCATTGTGGCTGCCCACGGCGGGCAGATCGGCGTGGACAGCACCGCGGGCGCGGGCGCACGTTTCTGGTTTGTATTGCCCCGGCAGAGCGGCTATAGCAATGCCACGTAGAAAACAGGAGTTTTTCGCAGGGCGGATTTCCACATCACCGCTAATGGCAGGTAAGAAACCTGCCCTACGAAAGTCCACATTTCAAAGTGACACTGCTATAGCGTATACTGTCTCCACCGATGGGTGGGAATCCGCCCTCGCACCCATCCACAGGAGAACCCCTTTTGAACCTGCGCGGCTCGGCTGTTCCCTATGTGCTTTTTATCGGTCTTCTTTTCGGCTCTTCTCTCGTCGTCTCCCGCTTCAGCGTCGGCCAGTTCGACCCGCGGGTCTACACTTCTCTGCGTCTGCTGATCGCTGCCTCTCTGCATCTGACTGCCTATCTTTTCATCGGATCGAGAGTCTGGCCCCGCAGCCTCTATTTGTGGAAGCACGCGGCCGTGCTGGGTGTCATCGGCACGGCCATCCCCATGACCAGTGTGATTCTGGGGCTGCAATATCAGTCCAGCGGCGTCACCTCTCTGCTGTTGACGCTGAATCCCGCGGTCACTGTGATTCTGGCCGAGCTTTTTCTGCAGGACGAGAATCTGACCCGGATGAAAGTGGTGGGGGTGCTGGTGGCTTTTGCCGGCGCGGGGCTGCTGCTGGTGCGGGGGGAGACCGGTCTGGTCTCCTTTGCCCAGGCTGACTGGCGGGGCTATGCCTGGACCGGGCTGGGCATTTTCTCGTCCGCGGTGGGCAGCGTCTATGCCAAGCGCTTTCTGGGCAAGGAGGATGGCTTTGATGTGGCTTCGGTGCGGATGTTCTCAGCGGCCCTGACCGTCAACCTGGCCACAATCGCCACTGTCGGCTATGACCTGAGCCGGGTGGTCAACAGCGGCTACGTGGCCCTGGCCTACGCCACCTTTTCCACCTTCTTCGGCTTCATTGTCAGCTTCCGCATCATCCAGCGCTTTGGCGCGACCGTCTCCTCCCAGACCTCCTACATCATTCCGATTGTGGCCGCCACCTGCGGCAGCCTCTTTCTGGGCGAGCGGGTCACGTGGCTGATGATTGGCGGGATGGTTGTGATTTTTCTGGGGCTGGGCCTGCTCAACTGGAAGGGGGGCGCAGAACGGCTGCGGGGCTTCTACGGCATTCGCCGCTATCCGGGGTAGGCGGAGGTATTGGGTATGGGGTATTTGCAGAACGAAAGTGAGCAGTAATCAGTTATCAGTGGCGGATACGAGACCCACTGATAACCGATTACTGCTCACTTTTTACGAATGCGCCTCAAATGTCACTGCCCAATAGGCAATACCCGCTACCGCAACTCCCGCCCGAAGGGGAAGAGGGCCAGGGGCACGAGTTTGATGTGCTGTTTGGCAAAGGGGATGCCAATGATTGTGATGAATAGCACCAGGGCCGAGAGCAGATGAGCCAGGGCGATCTCCCAGCCGAAAAGGACCAGCCAGATGATATTGAAGAGTACCCGCAGGGTGCTGTTGGCCCGCTCGACTTCCACAACTTCTTTGCCAAAGGGCGCAAGCGACGCGATGCCGATCTTCACGGACTGCATTCCAAAGGGAATGCCGACGATTGTCAGGCAGAGCAGCAGACCGGCAATGATATAGCCCAGGGCCGCAATCAGCCCGCCGAAGATGAGCCAGATGAGATTCCCAAGAGTGGACATGCGTATTTCCTTCTGCCCCGGTGGGGCGTAATTGTCAGGCATAGGGCGGGGCGAAATGCCCGCTGTCACACTCTACGCACGGCGGGTGGAAATGTTGCGGCACGACGAGTAGTGCGTGAACCAATGCCACTCCCAGTTCACGCACTACGCACCACACATTACGGATAAATTCCCCGCAGTTTCGTTGCTTCCACAATGCGCTGGATGGCAATCGTATAGGCCGCGGCGCGCAGGTCCACGCCCTTGCGTACAGCCACGCCGGTCAGTTCGTCCAGATTCGTCAGCAGTTTGCGCTCCATCTGGCGGCGGATTTCGCTTTCGTCCCAGAAAAATGCCTGCAAATCCTGCACCCATTCAAAATAGCTGACCACCACCCCGCCCGCGTTGCACAGAATGTCCGGTATGACCATCACGCCTTTGTCGTTGAGAATCTGATCGGCTTCCGGCGAGGTGGGGCCGTTGGCTCCCTCTGCAATCACCCGGGCCTGGATTTTGTCCGCGTTCTGGGCGGTAATCTGCCCCTCCATCGCGGCGGGAACCAGCACATCCACCTTCAGTTCCAGCAGTTCTTCATTCGTCAGCGTATCTGAGCCGGGATAGCCGACGACTGTGCCATTCTCCGCGGCAAAGGCTTTCAGATGGCGAGGATCGAATCCTCTGGAACTGTAGATACCCCCCATCACATCGCTGACAGCCACAACTGTCGCGCCCCGCTCGTGCATTGTGCGGGCCGTCCAACTGCCCACATTGCCAAAGCCCTGCACGGCTACAGTCACATCTTCGATATTCTGTCCCAGTTTGCGCTTGAGCAGGGCGCGGGTGGTATACGTTACGCCAAGACCCGTGGCATACTCTCTGCCTACTGTGCCGCCCACGCCGATTGGCTTGCCGGTGACCACCGCGGGCACAGAATAGCCTTTGTGCATAGAGTACGTATCCATCATCCAGGCCATAATCTGGGCGTTTGTGCCCACATCCGGCGCGGGGATGTCCTTTTCCGGGCCGATAAAGGGACCGATTTCCGAGGCGTAGCGCCGGGTCAGCCCCCGCAGTTCCCGCTGGGAAAGGGTGCGCGGGTCCACAATCACCCCGCCTTTGGCCCCGCCATAGGGCAGATTCATCAGCGCACATTTCCACGTCATCCACATGGCCAGCGCGCGGCACTCGTCCAGTGTCACGTCCTGATGATAGCGGATGCCGCCTTTGGTGGGGCCAAGCGTCGTATTGTGCTGGACACGAAAACCGGTGAACATCTGCACACTGGTATCATCCATCACCACCGGAAAGTGGACAATCAGTTCCCGCTGGGGAACCCGGAGCAGTTCCAGCATATCGTTTTCCAGGTTCATCGATGCGGCCACCCGGTCCAGCTGGGCCTGGGCCACGGCATAGGCGCTGACACTGGGAACAGATGTCTCTCGGTGGCTGGCGGTGGGGGAAATCCGGGGCGGCTGTTCGCCGGAGGGGAGATGTGGGTTGGCCTCGTTCCTGTGTCCATTGTTGTCAGAAACCGCCCGCGATTCAGTCGCTGGTTTTTCTGCTGGCCTGGGCTGGGTGGGCGCAGACGCGGTTGGTGTCGCTTCGGTGGGTTGCCCTGCTGTTTGGTTTTTCGCCATTGAAAAACTCCTCGTTGGATATTGGAAATGTGAGAGCCACAGTCAAAACGGCTGTTTACAGTCTAGCGCACTTCTTGGGCTTTGGCAACGGAAATAGTACGAAAAAATGGGTAGATCGGTTGACCAGTTTAAGAAGTATGATATACTTCCAACTATCTTCATATCACCGATTGCTGAAGAGAGATTGGACAGAGCGGAGATTCGGATGGGATTTCCACTTGCCGCTTTCTTCGGCCCCAGGCAACACAGGAGTGTGGCATGACGCGGGTGCGTTGTCCTCAGGAACGTTGTATTTTTTGGATGAATGGGTGGTGTGACATTGACGAGATCGAACTCTCGCCAGTGACATTAGCCTGCATCACTTTTGAAGAAATGGATACAGAAGTCACTCCCGTAGGCAGCGGAGACGGCGACGAACTGGAGTGGGATGACGACGAGTCCCTCTTCGAGGAGGACCTGGACGAAAGTCTCTACGGGTATGACGACGGCGATGACGAGGACGAAGACGACGAATTGTTGGCCGACGAAGAGGACGAGTGGGTCAGCTAATCGCCAGAAATCGTGAGCGCCGTCTTGGATTCTCATCTGAGGCGGCGCTCCTCATTTTTTAAGGGAGACGGACAGCAATGAAGCAGTCACCGTCGCAAAAAGAACAGAATCAGACCGGGGCCAAAAATGGGTTGGCAAATAGCGCCGAATCTATGCCCCGTTGGATGTCCAATGGGCAGGTCAGAAACGGTTGGATCGCCGAGCGCACATTACCCGACCGGGTGGTGACGGGTAAAAAGCGCCAGACTGTGCAAGTGTACATCGGTGATACGTATTATGCGGGTCCCCTGGGCGCACCTGTGGAAGAATTCGTGTGGGCCGCGGTGGCTGACACGCCGCCCGTTTCACCGCCTATGGCCGTTCTGCTCAACAACCGTCTGCGGGAGTTGACGACGCCCATCTGGGAGGATACTAGCGCCCAGATAGTGCCTATGAGCGATCCCGACGGCGGACGCATTTATCGCCGTTCGCTCACCCTTCTTCTACTGGCCGCGGCCAAACGCGTTTTCCCCCAGATGGCAATCGCCATCGAACACAGCCTGCCCTTTGGCGCCTATTATTGCACGCCGGTGGGCCACCCATCCCTCACGCTGGCCGAGCTGGAACGATTGCAACGGGAAATGGAAAAAATGGTGGCCGAGGACCTGCCCATCACCTGCCGCCGGGCTTCGGTGGAGGAAATGGTCTCCTTTTTTGCTGCCAGCGGCGATGAAAGCAAAGTTTCGCTGCTGGCCCACCGCCATGCGGAAGACCTGTCCATCTACACGCTGGATTCCGTGCAAAATTACTTCCACGGTTATATGGTTCCCAGTACGGGATATTTGCGCTGGTTTGGCTTGGCTGTCTATGGCCGAGGATTTCTTCTGCGTTTTCCCCGCCGCCAACAGCCCAATGAACTACAGCCGATTCTGCCCAGCACTGCCCTGGAAAATGTCTTTCAAGAATATGGGGAGTGGATGGCACGCATGGGCCTGCAAAATCTTGGCTCGCTGAACAATGCCATTGTACAGGGAAATATTTCCGAAGCGATTTTGATCAGCGAGGCTCTGCACGAACGGCGCATCGCCCACATTTCTGGCCTGGTGGCCAAGACGTGGGAAGATGTCAACGCGGCCCATCGGCGTATTCGGGTTGTACTGATTGCCGGGCCGAGCAGCAGCGGCAAGACAACCTTTGCCAAGCGGCTGGGGATTCAGCTTCTCTCCCACGGCATTCGGCCCTATGCCCTCTCGCTGGACAACTACTTTGTCAATCGAACGGAGACCCCCCTGGACGAAGTCGGGAACTACGACTTCGAGTCCATCGCCGCGCTCAATCTTCCCCTGCTCAACGATCATCTGGCCCGGCTGCTGGCGGGGGAAGAAGTCACAATGCCCAGCTATAACTTCAAGACGGGCGAGAGCGAGGTGGGCGAAACAGTGCGGCTGGAGGCCAATCAGGTGCTGATTCTGGAAGGGATTCACGGATTGAATCCGGCGTTGACCACAGCCATTCCCCCCGAATCGACCCTGCGGGTATATGTCAGCGTTCTCACTCATCTGAATATGGATCGCCACAATCGCGTCTCTACCGCTGATGTGCGCCTGTTGCGCCGTATTGCCCGGGATCACAGCAGCCGGGGGTACAGCGCGGCAGATACTATCGGGCGCTGGGCCAGTGTGCGTCGGGGCGAGGAACGCTATATTTTCCCCTTTCAGAACAATGCGGATGTGATGTTCAATTCGGCGCTGCTTTATGAACTGGCTGTCCTGCGCGATGTGGTGGAGCCGTTGCTGCTGCGCATCGAATGGGATACACCCGGCTATGTGGAGGCTCGACGTCTGCTGGCCTTTTTGCGCTGGGTGCGCACAGCCGATGCCGAACTGGTTCCTGACAACTCCATCATTCGTGAATTTATCGGCAATTCTATTCTGCGCTCGTTTAGCTTGGCATAGGCTGTAAGGGAGAAGTATGGATTTGGCCCCATTTTCCCATGCCGATTTGAGCTATTATTGCCTATAGTAGATAACAGATTGCATTTCTTTTGGACAGGTGATGGGGGCGGAGGACGCAGATGGTTTTTTCGATTCTTGGGCGATGGCAGGGCAAATCTTTGAAACAGGCCAACATTCGTTCGGCGTATGTATTTGGCCAACGTGTACCGCGATCCGGAAAGCAGTCTGGGGCAAAGAACACCAATCCCTATAGCCCGCTCTTTTTTATGTCTCTGATTGTGACAGTTCTCAGCTCCGTGGCCTTTCTCGGCATTCTTTCGGTGGCATTGGGCGGAGGCTGATCCGCTCCCATTCTCCCATACTGCCTGTCTTTTTCGGCCCGATCCATCTGGATCGGGCCGTTTGTGTTATAATCTCCGCGAAGTTTCTACACCCCAAATCCTTCTCCATTTTCCCTGTTTTCAGGAGGTAGAGAAATGCCCGAATCCATACAGTCATCCCGTGCTTTGTTTGCTCGCCAGCTTCCTAAATCGGTTCTGCTTGTACTGGCTCTGTCCCTACTATTGGCGGGGTGCGGTGTGAGTCCTGCGCCCGCCCCTTTGTCTCCGGTTTCACCCTCGGCTTCACCCTCTGGTATAGACCCGGCTGGTCCTGGTGGGTTGCGGGGGCCTGATTCTCCGGCGGCGGATGTGCCAGCAGGTGTGGACCTGGCCAGTGTCTTGGCGGTGACACAGCCAGCCAGCCCCTGGGACCCGGAGAGTGCAGAATATCCAACCAGCCACGCGGGCAAGCCCAAAGACCCACTGCTGGCTGCTGTGCCGCCTCAGACAATCTTTGAGGGCGTGGGCAGCGGTCCTTTGAAACGCTCCAATTTTTTCGTGGCCCAACGCGCCTACCCCCTGACCGAGCTGCCGACGGGTGGTTTTGTGGCAGCTTTGGAAGCCACACTGGCCATGCTGCCCGTTGAAGCTGCCGAAACCCTGCCCCAGTGGAAAAACATCGGTCCCGCGCCGATGGTGGCGTCGAAGATAGGGCAGCAGAAGGTCGACGTGAGCGGGCGTGTGACTGCGTTGGCGATTCATCCGAACGATTCCAATATCGTCTATTTGGGCGCGGCCCAGGGCGGCGTCTGGAAGACCACAAACGGTGGCGATAGCTGGACGCCTCTGACCGATAACCAGGCGTCGCTGTCTATGGGCGCGTTGGCGCTGGACCCGCAGAGCCCCGACACAATCTACGCTGGCACGGGTGAACCCACGCCGGGTCTGGACAACTATTACGGCGCGGGGATTCTCAAATCGACCGATGGCGGCGCAAGCTGGAGCCGGATTGGGGTCAATGTTTTCAATGGACTGGGGCTGGCGCGGATTCTCGTTCACCCCACCAAAAGTAACCTCATTTACGCTGCCTCGTCCAAAGCTGGACAGGATGGCCCGGTGACGCCCAACCGGGGCATCTTCCGCTCTACGGATGGCGGGCTGACGTGGGAAGGGCTGCTTACCTGCAGCAGTTGTTTCGGTGCGTCGGATTTGGAGATGGATGCCGGCAATCCGAATACACTCTATGCCGCGTTCGAGGGGCACGGGATTTTCAAGAGCACCGATGGGGGCAACAATTGGGCACAATTGACGAACAATTTGCCCAGCCCTCAGCAGGTGAATGTGGGCCGGGTGATCCTTTCTGTCAGCCGCAGCAACCCGGCTGTGGTCTATGCCAGCTTTCAAATTATCACCCAGAATTATGATGGAGCGCTGGTCTTTGTCAGCACGGATAGCGGCGGAAGCTGGGCACAGATCGGCACAGGTGGCTACAATTTCTGTGGCAGCCAGTGCTGGTATTCCCACACTATCGAAGTGGACCCGACCAATCCGAATACCCTCTATGCTGGGGGCACGGCCAACTATTCGGGCAATTCTGAGGCCGATTTTCGTGTGCGCCAGGTGGTGATTAAGACGACGGACGGCGGCAGCAATTGGCTCGATCTGTCGGACAATTCCGCGCCGAATAAGTCCTTGCATCCGGATATGCACGTCATCGCTTTTTCTCCGTCCAGTGCGCAGACAGTGTGGGTGGGCAACGACGGCGGCGTGTGGCGTTCGACAGATGGGGGCGCAACCTGGACCAGCCGCAACACAAATCTGGCAACCCTCCAGTTCACTGGCATTGCGGTCGATCCTACTAATCCCGCGATTGTCCAGGGTGGATTGCAGGACAATAACAAAGCATTTACCCTCAATGGCGGTTCCACGCCGGGCTGGACCGCAGTGGATGTGGGGGACGGGGGCGCGGCAGCCATCGATCCCTTCGAGCCGGGAATCTGGTATGGAACCCGTTTTCGCATATCCTTCCAACGCAACAATCAAGGCAGCGCACAGACCGGTTTCTGGCCGTTTCTGAACAGCGGTATCGATCAGCAAGACCGCTCGCTCTTTTACATCCCCCTGGCAGTGGATACAGCTACCCAAGGCGTCCTCTATCTGGGCACATTCCGGGTCTACAAAACGACGAATCGGGGGGATCAATGGACAGCCATCAGCCCGGACCTGAGCAACGGCCAGGGCTATGTGTCGGCGGTGGCTCCTGCCCCTTCGGACGCGGCCACTGTGTGGGCAGGCACATCCGATGGGAATGTGCAGGTGACAACCAATAGTGGGGGCAAGTGGACCGACACAACGAAAGCCCCTCTGCCTGGGCGCTACGTATCGCGGATCGCCGTCTCTCGGACCAGCGCGCAGACGGCCTATGTGGTCTTTAGCGGATTCAACACCCACACGCCAGGGCAGGACGGCCACGTCTTCAAAACGACGAACGGGGGCGCAACTTGGCAGAATATCAGCGGCAATCTGCCCGATGTGCCGGTGCAAAGTATCGCGCTGGACAGCAGCCACCCAGGCACTGTCTACATCGGCACAGACACGGGCGTCTTCCGCACAGTGGACGACGGCGCAAGCTGGATTCCCTTCAACAATGGAATGGCGAATGTAGCGGTGGTAGATTTGATTCTGACCGCCAACAACAACACACTACTGGCGGGAACCCACGGGCGTAGCGTCTATCGGGTGGACCTTTCCAGCCAGCCAGCCCCCCTGAACCAGAGGGTCTTTCTGCCTTCGCTCCAACGGGGTGTGCAGGTGGCCACCAACACGCCTACGCCGACGGCAACGCCCACCAGTCCGCCGGTGGCTGGCACTTCGTTGCCAACCAGTACACCCACTGTGACCCCCACCCCCACGCACACGCCTACTTCGACCCCCACGGCTACCGTCACCCCCACCGCGGGCACACCGGGTGCGGATACGCCAACGCCGACGAGTACGCCAACCGCCACCCCTGTGCCCACCCGCACGCCTACCCCCAGTCCTGGCGTCTATTCCGACGATTTTGAGAGCACTGGCAGCGGGTGGCCCACAGTCAATACCGGGGCGTGCAGCTTTGGCTATACCACAGCCCAGGGCGACGGCGTCTATGGGGTGCAGCCGCTGGTGGCCGATCAGGTGTGCATTGTGGGCGCACCGGCCGCGGCCCAGGCCAACGGTCTCTATGAGGTGTCGGCTTTCAAAAACGGATCCAATGATGGCAGTATCTATGGCTTGGGCTTTGGAATGGACAGCCCCAGTGCCCGCTCGCTGACTCAATTTTATGTACTTTGGATCGATCCCGCCGACCAGAGCTATGCGTTGCAGAAATTTGTCAACGACGCGTGGTCTACCCTCAATGCTGGCAATGATTGGACGAATCACACAGCCATTGCCGGGGGGGGAGGCGTAAACCGCCTGCGCGTGCGCCGGGAAGGCAGCGAGATTCTGCTCTTTGTGAATGGCAGATTCCTGGAGCGGGTGATGGATGACAGCTTGGCCGCCAATGGCTTTGTGGGGCTGCTCAACTGGGCTGCCTACAGTTCGCCCTCCATTGCCGGTTTCGACGATATGCGTATCAATCAAATTCGTTCAGTCTATGCGGATGACTTTGCCCAGGTTGGCAGCGGTTGGTTCCACGGCCAGGATGATGCCTGCCAGGCCAGCTATACCGAAGGTCAATACCGCACAGCCACTGGTCCGGGCTATCTTTGTTTCTTCGGTGCGCCTGTCAGTGGTTTGTCAAATGGCCGCTTTGGCGTGGATGCCAGACGGGGCGAGAGCTTCTATCAGGTGGCCTACGGCCTCTATTTCCGGGGAAACAACGATCTGTCTTCCTTCTATGCCTTTCTGGTCATCCCCGACACCCAGCAATACGCGTTGCTGCAATATGTGGAGGGGGTGGGCTGGACAAGCTTCACGTGGGACCCGGAACTGGAAAGTGGCTGGTTGACCAGCGATAAGATCAACACCTCCACATCGGTCAATCAGCTATCGGCGGAAGTGGACGGCAATCTGCTGCGGGTCTTCATCAATGGAACGCGGTTGGGAAGCTACACGGATTCGACCCCCCTGAGCGGCAACCGATTTGGCCTGATCAACTGGGCCTCCCAGTTTGATAGCGCTACTGTCAATTTTGACAATATGAACGCCACTGCCTGGGACGCGGTCTCGGCGCTGGTGGGCGCGGCGGATGGCGCGCCCCTGTCCGGCAGCCTGTCTGCACCGCCGGAGGATATGAATCCGGAAGAATAATATAGGCCCGCAGAACAACACCATCTCCAGAAGAGAGAGCACCCCGTCTGCCGGCGGGGTGTTCTTTCTTCTGGCTGAACCAAAACCGGTGTGCCCAGCGATTTCTTGTGCATCACCTGCAGGACCGGCATAGCAATGGGCCTGAGCCGTGGCATAATAGTGGCATATTCTATTGCCTGCTGCACAACCTATCGGATGTCATAAAGGGGAAGTCTCTTGCGACGTTGGCTCTTTCCGCTTCTGACATTGACGGCTGTCTGGGTCGTCTTTGCCCGAATGGCTGAAATTGAAAATCTCTCCCACACTTTCGCCCTGGGCGACTGGCGTTGGCTGCTGGCCGGTCTTGTACTCCAGGTTCTCTACTACGGCGGTCTGGCGGCCAGCTATCACGCGGCCCTGGCCGCGGTGGATGTACCGGGGCGTCTGCGGGACATCTTTGCTGTAGCCCTGGCCGGGGTCTATGTGAATACGGTTGCGCCCGTGGGTGGGGCCGCCAATGCAGCGCTCTTTGTGGACGACGCGGCCCGCCGGGGTCACTCCCGCACCCGAGCCGCGATGGGGCTGCTGGTGCAAATGGTGGCAGACTACGGCGCTTTCTGCTTCTTGCTGCTGATTGGGCTGTTCGTGCTCTTGCAGATGGGCTCCTTGCGCTGGTACGAGATCGCTGCATCCCTGGCGCTCCTCCTCTACATCGGCGGGATGACCGTGGCCTTGACGCTGGGGCTGTGGCGTCCCGACTGGTTGCATTCGGTCTTTGTGTACATCCAGCGCGGCACGAATGCTGTGGGCGGCTGGTTTCGTCACCCCAGTCTGCTGGCCGAGGATTGGAGCGAACGCAACGCGGACGAATTCATCGAGACTTCCCATCGGCTGGTGGCCCAACCCAGCCATCTGCTGCGCACTGTCTTAATATCCCTGGCCGCGCACATCGCCAATCTGGCGTCGCTCTATGCGGTGTTTGTCGCCTTTCATCAACCGGTGTCTCTCCAAATTCTCATCGCTGGGTATGCGATGACAATGCTATTTTGGATTGTCTCACCCACATCCAATGGGGTGGGTATTGTGGATGGACTGATGCCGGTGATGCTGGTCTCGATGGGAATCCCCAGCGTGTCCGCGGCCATTGTCAGCCTGACCTATCGAGGCATTGGGTTCTGGCTGCCCATGCTGATCGGATTTGTGTTGCTGCGTCGGCTGCGTATTTTCAGCCAGACTGAGCATAATGTGGCAGGGGAAGGCGCGATCGGAATTGCCGTGCTGGCAACCGCGCTGATGGGGATTGTCAATCTGGTGTCGGGTGCGCTGCCCGCGGCCCGCGAGCGGATGCAATTGCTGATGCAGATTTTGCCGCTGGAAGCCCAGCGAGGCAGCCGTCTGACTTCGGTGCTGGCTGGCTTTGCCCTGCTGCTCTTGGCCCAGGCCCTGTGGCGGCGCAAGCGGGTGGCCTGGTGGCTCACCCAGGCCGTGCTGCTCTATTCCCTGGCCGCCCATCTGGTCAAAGGATTAGACTTTGAGGAGGCGAGCCTGGCCGGACTGCTGGTGCTGTATCTGTGGACCCAGCGCAGCCACTTCCAGGCGTTGTCAGACCCTCCTTCGATCTGGCAAGGGATCCGCACATTGGTAGTCGCTGGCCTCTTTACCCTGGCCTACGGGGTGTTTGGTTTTTATGTGCTCGACCGCCATTTCAGCCAACAGTTCAGCCTGAACGCGGCCACCCGACAGACATTTGTGATGTTTGCCGAGTTTTTTGATCCAGGGCTGCAACCGATTACCGGCTTTGGTCGCTATTTTGCCGACTCCATCTATCTGATCGGCGTGACGACCTTTGGCTATGCATTTATGCTCCTGCTGCGTCCAGTGCTGCTGCGCACTACGTCAACCCCGGCCACCCGCGCCCGTGCCCAGAAGGTAATCGAGCAATTTGGCCACTCCTCCCTGGCCCGCTTCACCCTTTTCCCTGGCAAAACCCATTGGCTCAGTCCCGGCGGCTCTGTCGTTGCCTATACAGTGCGCGGCCGGGTGGCTCTGGCCCTGGGCGATCCCATCGGCCCCAGCCAAGATGTGGCGGAGACTGTGACCGGCTTTCTCGCGTTCTGCCGGCGCAATGACTGGCAAACGGCTTTCTACCAAACTGCGGAGGACACTCTCGAAGTCTATCGGGCCGCTGGTCTGGCTTCTCTTTGCATCGGCCACGAAGGGGTTGTGGACCTCCACACCTTTAGCCTGGGTGGCGGCAGCAACAAAACCATCCGCGCCAATATCAACAAACTGGGGCGGATGGGCTATCGGGCTGTGATGCACCGCCCTCCGCTGCCGCTCTCTTTGCTGGTCCAGTTGCGCGCCATCAGCGATGAATGGCTGGCGATGATGCGCGGTCGGGAGTTGCGGTTTTCTATGGGTCGCTTTGATGACGCGTATGTGCAGGATTCTCTGGTGATGGCCGTCCACGGGCCGGACGATTCCCTCGTCGCCTTTGCCAATTTGGTGCCCGAATACCAGCGCAACGAAGTGGCTGTAGACCTCATGCGCCGTCAGGCCAAAGTGGAAAACGGAACGATGGATTTGCTTTTTGTCTCGCTCTTCGAATGGGCCAGAGAAACGGGTTACGACACCTTCAATCTGGGCTTGAGCGCGCTTTCTGGGGTGGGCGACGCGGAAAATGATCCTGCCCTGGAGCGGGGCCTGCATTACATCTACGAACACATCAACCAATTCTACAATTTCAAGGGTCTGCACGAATTCAAGGAAAAATACCGACCCGACTGGTCGCCCCGCTATCTGATATTCCCCGGCTATGCTTCTTTGCCAGCGGTGGGGCTGGCGCTGCAAAGCGCGATGACAGGTGAGAACTTTGTGCTGGATTCGATGAAGGAATATTGGGCTGTCCGGCGCAGCCAGCCACAGCACAAAGCAGCCGATACAAAGCCAGTCGAAAAACCGGACGCGCCATCGGCAGATATGCCTCTTGCCGTGGATGAGGAGAAGCGGCGAGTGGATATGGGAACCCAATGATGCGGCAAGAGAATTGGCGTTTGTCAATGGCATTGCGTGACTGAAATTCCCCAGATGGAGACTATTGGCATGTCCCAGGTTCGCTCGTTTAATCCCTTGCGGTGGTTCTTCCAACTTCCATTTACCCTTCTCCTCCTGCTCATTTTGGCGACGGTGGCTGTGCTGACCAATTCCCACGCCAGTGATCTGTCCGCGCGCTGGCAAGGGCGGCTGGGTGTGTCCGCGCGGGACATCTGGCGGGCGCGCTGGCCGCGCATCTTCACCGCGGCGCTGGTGACAAAGGGTGGATGGGTCTTTGGCGAAGCCCTGGTAATGAGTGCCCTGGCCGTGGGTGTGGCCGAGTGGATGACCAGCGCGCGCCGGGCCGCAGCCACTTTTTGGGGTGTCCATCTGCTCACATTCCTGGCCGAGGCCATTCTCATCATCTGGCCGCTGCATCGCCTGGGCCGGAAAACCAGCACCGCATTGGCCGCAACCCGGGACGTAGGCCCGTCCGCCGGGTATTTTGGTGCGTTGGGGCTGATTGTGGCCCGGCTGGCCCGTCCCTGGCGCGCGCTGGCCGGGACGGCTATTTTTGCCATTCTGGTTGCTGCCTTCTTCGTGCCTGTTCGCCCGGATGGCAGCGGCCAGACGCAGGCCGAACCCAAACTTTTTGCCGACCTGGCCCATCTCATCGCCTTTCCCCTGGGCTGGCTGACATCGGTCTGGGAAAGATAGGAGGCAGCAGATGCCAATTGCCGATATTTTTCCACCGCTTGGTGTACTGGGCGCTATTGTTCTGCGCACAAGCGCTGTCTATCTATTGGTGCTGCTGGGTCTGCGCCTGGCCGGCAAGCGAGAGATCGGGCAAATGACTGTCTTCGATCTGGTGGTTTTGCTGCTTCTTGCCAACGGGGTGCAAAACGCGATGGTAGGGGGAGATGCAAGTCTGCTGGGTGGACTGGTGGCCGCGGCTTGCCTGCTTTTGCTCAATGGCCTTGTCTCCCGCGCCAGCCTGCGTTGGCCCCGCCTGCGCCGCACACTGGTAGGCAGCCCCACCCTATTGGTGCTACACGGCAAAATCCTCACCGACCACCTGCGCCGGGAAGGCGTCAGCACCGATGAATTGGAGACAGCCCTGCGCGAACACGGCATCTCGGCTGTGGATGGTGTGGATATGGCTGTGCTGGAGATCGATGGCTCTATCAGTGTAGTGCCCACGGATCAGCCGATGAAACGGGGCCGTCGTCGGGCGCGGATACTGCGCCATTCCTGATCCACAACAGAGACTCCCATAGCCCCGGCTCTCCATAAGATTGAGTTAATCTTCCCATTATCCCTTCTAAAAGTCAGAATGTCGCCTTCGCCCTATACTCACAGGTACAAATCCAATTTTGTGTTGTGTCTCTCTCTGTGAAAGGTGTAGGACCTATGAAAAATCGACGAATATCCGTACTTCTGGTCACGGTGGCGCTGGTGATGATGTTGGCGGTGGGCGTGGGCGCGGGAACATTCCATCTCTTTGGCGACAGCGCGCCGCTGCTTGCGTCGCCAGCCACAGCAGCCCAGGCAAATGTAACAGCCAGCAGCGCAAACTCCGAACTGCCCACCCAGGAGTTGCTTTCTCGTCTCTACGACACGGCTTCGCCTTCTGTCGTCAATATCCAGGTGACGCTGAAAGCCCAGCCCCAGCAGCAGAACCCCTTCAACGGTTCTCCTTTCGGCTTTCCCTTTGGTTCTCCTTTTGGGCAGCCCAATGTGCCCCAGCAGGATCAACAGCCTGCCCAGGCCGAGGGCACGGGCTTTGTCTATGACAACGACGGCCATATCGTCACCAACAATCACGTCGTCGCCGAAGCCACGGACATTCTGGTCAACTTCTCCGACGGCCATTGGGCCAAGGCCGAGCTGGTGGCCCGTGACCCCCAGGCCGATCTGGCGGTCATCAAAGTGACGCCGCCCGACGGCGTGACGCTGACACCGCTGGTGATGGACACCCAGAACGATCTGGATGTAGGCTATTATGTGATTGCCATTGGCAGCCCCTTTGGCCTGGACGAGACAATGACGCTGGGTGTAGTGAGCGCGCTGGGTCGCAGCTTCCCCGCTGGTGACGCGGCGGACGGTCAGGCCCGCTACTCCCTGCCCGATGTGATCCAGACGGACGCGGCCATCAACCCCGGCAATTCGGGCGGTCCCTTGCTCAACCTGCGCGGGGAAGTCGTCGGCGTCAACTTCGCCATCAATTCGCCCGTGCGCGCCAATTCCGGTGTGGGCTTTACGATTCCTGCCTCAGTGGTGGAGAAGGTTGTACCGGCCCTGATCGACAAGGGTTCCTATCAGTACTCGTTTGTGGGGCTTTCCGGCCAGACGATCAATGCAGCCCTGGCCGAGGAAAAGAAGATCGACGACAATACGCTGGGCATCTACGTGGCCCAGGTTGTCCCCGATGGCCCGGCTGACAGCGCGGGTGTGCAGGCCGATGATATTGTCGTGGGCATCGACGAACAGCCCATCCAGCGCTTTGAGGACCTGTTGAGCTATCTCTTCAACAGCACTGAACCGGGGCAGGATGTGACTCTGCACATTTTGCGCAACGGCAAGGCGATGGATGTGAATCTGACTCTCTCCAAGCGCCCTGCGGCCACAACGACCGCCAACACAGAAGGCCCGGTGAGTGTGGGCCAGGCCGTTGAAATCGCCAAAGATGCCGCGGCCAGCGCTGGATTCGACGAAAATATCACTTCGGTCAAAGCGGGTCAGGGCCGGGTCAACGGCCAATCCGCCTGGATCATCGAGCTGGGCGGCAAGGATCAGAGCGCAACCGTCGCCATCGATGCCCAGACCGGCGAGGTGCTTGAGGTGAAAGTGGAGTAGCTACCCTTCCGACTATACCCCCGCGGGTGAATAGCCTGCGGCTAATTTCCTCCTGAGCACAGGCCCGGCGTCCCATCAGACGCCGGGCCTGTGTTGTTTTTGCCGCCCGTTGCGGGTAAAATGGGCTGACTCTACTACAAAAAGCCCCTAAACTCACCGCGGAGTCGCGGGGAACGCGGAGGTTCGCAGAGTTTTTCTTCTGAATCTCGCCGCGTCGCCTCCGCGCCCTCTGCCACTCCGCGGTGAAATTGACCTTTTTGCAGTAGCCTCATAGGCTGCATCCGCCACCTTTCAGCCCCGGAGAATCCGCTGTATGCCCATCGACTCGCCCCGTTTCCAGCAGGCCATTGCCCGTTTTGACGCGGCCAATGCCGCAGACCCCAACCGGGAATTCTGGCAGGGCGCGGAATATCCCAAAGAGTTGCTCTACAGCCAGCGCATGGCCGGTTGGCTGCAACGCTTTGCCCCGGACGCGTCGGAGGCGTTGCGTCTGGCCGTGGCTGCCCAGCACATCCGCCGCTGGGAGAGTCCCCGCCGCGACTACCCGGAGGGCAAGGCCGGCTACAAAGCCTGGCGCAGCAATCTGGCCCGGTTCCACGCCGAGACCGCCGGGGAGATTCTGGCTGACGTGGGCTATGACGCTGCAACCATCCGCCGGGTGCAGGGGTTGATCCGCAAAGAGCATCTCAAGCGGGACGCGGAAGCCCAATGCCTGGAGGACGTGGCCTGTCTCGTCTTTCTGGAAAGCTACTTCGCCGACTTCTCCCAAAAGCACGACGAGGCCAAACTCATCGACATTCTGCAGAAGACGTGGAAGAAGATGTCGCCAGCAGGCCACGCGGCTGCGTTGGGGCTGGCCTTGCCCGCGGGGACGCGGGAAATCGTCGAAAAAGCGCTGGCTGGCGGGTGATTCCGCCTGCCATGCCTTTTTCGCGCGCTCCCGCTATCGCCGGGCCTGGGCAGGGCGGACAACCGGTCAAAGCTGGCAAACTGCTGGCATCTGCCGACGCTATTTGCGGCCTCTCTGCCTTTGCACAGAACCCTCACTTCAACGACAATAAGGATGGCAGCAAAGATTACGCCAAAGACAGCAATAAAAACGCAGCAGAGGGCAGGTCCCTGTGGTGAACCACTTCACCACTTGCATCTTTCAGGAGAATGCTTCTATGAGTGAAATACTTGACAACACCCAAGAGAGCGAAGCGCAGGACGCGCTACAGGCTTTTCTGAATGCCGAAGACTTTGGCGAAATGGAAGCCGCGCTGGACGAGCATTCCCTGCTGGGGGAACCGGCATTCGAGAACGCGGTGGACAAGCTGATCGAGCACGCCAGCGCGATGGGCGACGCCGAGGCTGTCCTGCGCTTCCAGGATCGGCTGGATATTCTCTACGACGTGCTGGACAATCTGGGCGCGACCCCTGTGGAAGAAGCGGTGGAGGCCTTTCTCAATGCCGAAGAGGGCACGGAGAGCGCGGCCGTCTATGCCCAATACGAAGAGTGGCTGGACAGTGCCGAGGCCGCTTCCTTTTTGGAGATGATGGAACCTGCCGACCCGGAGACCGCCCAGTTTCTGGCGGAAAAGAGGGCTGCCCTGGCCGCGCTGCGGGCAAAGTAGGGTTATTCCGTGTGGTTTCCATTTACAGCCGCGGTGGAACGGCGCACGATCAGTTCTGTGGGCAGGACAATCTCCTGGGCCGGGTGAACGCCCGGCTCGCGAATCTGGCGCAATAGCAAACCGGTTGCCCGACCGCCCAGATCGTAGGGGGATTGGGCGGCGACAGTCAGAAAAGGTTCGCCCACCAGCCAGGCGGGGATATCGTCTATGCAAGTGACCGAAATGTTCTCGGGCACGGCCAGCCCCGCCTCGCGGATGGCCCGCATTGCGCCCAGCGCGATAAAATTGTTGGCCCCCAGCAGCGCGCTGGGCAGCACTGTTTCCGCCAGCAGCTCGCTGGCTACGGCATAGCCGCTTTCGACCGTATATTCGCCTTCCCGGATCCAATGCTCGTCCACGGGAATCCCCGCCTCGGTCAGCGCCCGCCTGTAACCGTCTACCCGCTCCTGGGCGGTGGAGACACCCAATGGACCGGAAAGCATAGCAATCTGCCGATGTCCCTGCTCGATCAGATGGCGGGTCAGTGCATAGGCCCCGGCCTCCGAATCGCTGCGCACCACATCCACATCCGCGCCAGGCACACGGCGGTCCAGCACGACCACTGGCACTTTCTGGCGCAGAATCGACTCCACCGCGCTGGCTTCGCTGCGGGCGGGCACCAGCAGAAAACCGTCCACCCGTCTGCGCAGCAGCACCGAGAGATACTCTGCCTGCTTTTTTTCATCCTCATCCGTGTTACACAGAATCACATTGAAGCCCTGCGCACTGGCCGCATCCTCCACACTGCGCGCCACGGATGTCCAAAAGGGATTGGTGATATCGGTCAGCACCAGGGCCAGCGTATTCGTGCGGCTGGAGCGCAGACTGCGGGCAATCTGGTTGGGGATATAGCCCAATTCCTCGATAGCGGCCTCAACCCTGGCCCTGGTTGCCGGACTGACTCTTTCCGGGTTGTTGAGTACACGCGAGACGGTAATAGGAGAGACATTGGAAAGAGAGGCCACATCACGGATATTCGCCATTGAGTTGATCCTGGAGTGTCCAAAAATTGGTGGTTGACAAAAGTTCTGGCTTCGAGTATAGTCTAAAACAGCTTGGCATGGTAACGTTACCATACGATTGCCCATTTGACAAGACCCCATTTTCAGCTAATCTTTGATAACCCTACGAAATTCAGGGCCATATGGAGCTTTGACTTTTCGATCTCGGCCAGAGATCGTAGCTGGCGACGCATAAGGCTGTTCAAAGAAAATAAATCCCCGATCCGGCGACAATTTCCCTGAACGGCTTGGGCTTTTCCAAATCAATTTGGGGAATTTATTTGTTGGAAAAGCCTAAGACTCTGCCTTGGCGACGGTTGGCGGTCAAGTCTGTGGCTGATTGTTCTTGTTCGACCCATTCCACTCTTTGGGTGTCAACTTTTCTCCTTTTCACATTCCCTGCGGTGCGGCATATCCAGCAGGGATGAACGGATACCACAACCTCGGGCAGAGGAAAATCGAGAGCCTATGAGTACAGCAACCACCACTATCAAAGCCAAGACACGTGCATCCAGCCAATCACGAAGACGCGGCAGTGCCTGGCGGCAGATCAAACGGAGCTGGCAGTTGTACGTCTTTCTGGCCCTGCCCGTAGCCTGGCTGCTCGTCTTTATGTACTACCCCATGTACGGCGCGCAGATTGCGTTCCGGGATTTTCTGCCCGGTCGTACAATCCTGGGCAGCGAATGGGTGGGGCTGACCCATTTCATCCGCTTCTTCAATTCGCCGATGTTTGAACGGCTGCTGAGCAACACCATCGGCCTCTCGGTCTACTCCCTGCTGGTGGGCTTCCCCATCCCCATTCTCATCGCGTTGAGCCTGAACCAACTGCGCACAGGCATCTTCAAACGCAGCGTGCAGATGATCAGCTACGCGCCCTACTTCATTTCCACGGTTGTGATGGTGGGCCTGATTTTACAATTTCTGGACCTGCGCCGGGGGCCAATCAATCTGCTGCTCCAATGGTTGGGGATGGACACGGTTCACTTCATGGGCATCGCCGATATGTTCCCGGACATCTATGTCTGGTCCGGTGTCTGGCAGAATTCGGGCTTCAATACAGTCATCTACCTGGCGGCCCTGAGCACCATCGACCCGGCCCTGCACGAGGCCGCGCTGGTGGATGGAGCCAACCGCTTGCAGCGCATCTGGCATATCGATGTACCCGGCATTATGCCCATCACCCTCACACTCCTGATTTTGAATATGGGTCAGTTGCTCAATGTGGGCTTTGAGAAGGCATTTCTGCTCCAGAACCCCTTGAATCTGAAGACCTCGGAGGTGATCAGCACCTACGTCTACAAAGTGGGGCTGGTCGGTGGCGTAGCCAACTTCTCCTACGCGGCGGCGATTGGCCTGTTCAATTCGGTGCTGGGCCTGCTTCTGCTCCTGGCGGCCAACCAGATATCCAAGAAATTCTCTGAAACCAGTCTCTTTTAGAGGAGAGCTAGCGATGGCATCTACCGTCCGCCCCATGACCGCGACCGAGATTCGTATTCGAGAGAGCCGGGTTGACCGGATCTTCACTGTCGTTTCGATAATTTTGAAGAAGCCTAAGGCGAAATGGCGACTGCTGAACATGCCAAGTGGGTGTAGGTTGATTCGGGTAAGCCAAGCAGAGCCAAGATGCGAGCTTGCAGGGAAGTCAGCGGTGTAAGATGTGAAATATGCTGACCCGCCCATGAGATCCGAGTGAGTGTTATGGGTTGGAAGGCCCGCAACAAGCGTTCGGTGGTGGGCCGCTCTGTTACTCGGTTGGGATTGCCTTCATAGAGACCGGTGAGTGTAGCTTTTTGTTCGTGCAGCTCCCGTCGAACCACAAATTCGACCAACGTCAGGATGCGCAAAGCCAGCGAAAGCAAGCGCACTAAGCCAACGATATGCTCGTGGCGGTGGAGATAGAGCGGTCGCAAGCCCAGAGACCGATTCTTGAGTCGTGAGAAATTGTGTTCGAAGACCGGGGCCTGGCGATAGGCACGCACGGCCTCGTCCACCGACAACTGTGCGACCGGGCAATTGGTGACATACAAGCGCCACCCCAAGGTCTCCTGCACCCGCTCGATAGCCTGAACATCGGGTGCAACCTGGATCTGATAGCGCACAATGGTTTCTGTCCTGGCTGGTCGCTCCTTATGTTTGCGGATATGCCGTTGCGTTTCCTGGCGCTCATAAGAAACGGTGAGCAAGCCTTGCACACGATAGCGTTTCAGGATAGCCTCGACCGTTGCAGCCAGAGGGCCCAACTCCGACCACTGACGTTTCCCTCGTGCGGGCGGCGGAGTAAGCGCCATCAACTCTGCTTCTGCCCGCCGCAGCCGGGTCATGAGTCCTTGGCGGGTGCTGGCCGCATACGCTGGCGAGTAGACGACCAGGATTCGTTCCGTCCAGGTGATGGTTTGTCCCCCAACCACTGCCTCCTGGGGGCGCACTGTTTCGTAAGCACGAACGGGTTGTCTCTCCTCATCCGACTCATCCGGGTGCAGATAGATATCCGTGAGCGCCTGAGTTTGATTCAGAACAGGCTGGAGCAGTTCATCCAGCATATCTGCGTGCTTGCTGCTTAGGGGCATCAAATAGTAATCATCTCCAGCAACCAGGCCTGCTCGTGTCTGTAGAGCCTCCATCTTGCTGTCGCCGATGTAGAGCAGGCCCCTTCGGCCCAGAACCTGGCGGCTTTGCTCGATCACAGGGATGTAGAGACCATCGTCAGCCTGATTGCCGGGCACGGGCAACGTGACCAGTGGCAACCCGAATGGCGCCAAACTGCTCAACATGATCTTGAATTGGGGCAGATCAGGCCGATGATCCTTGCTGTGACCATAGGCCAACAACGGGTTGCCCTCGTGGTCGTGATAGACGGAAACACTGGTGCTATCCGTATAGACTCGCTCTTGGGGCAACTCATAGACTTGAATGATCTGTTTCCCGACTTCGCCTTCAATGGCCTGCCAAGCCGTATCGTCGCTCAAATAGCGCAATACGTCCCCCAGTCGGTCATCCGTGAAGTCGGACACCGACATGGCCTGTGGGAGCAGCCTTTGCAGGGTCATCTGGTGGTCAGCCACCCAACTCTCAACGTAGCTCAAACGGTGATCCGCTTGGGATACGATGTAACATAACCATGCGGCTATCGTCCAGCCGACACTCAATCCATCCCGGTTCCTATGTGGCTGGATGATGTCATCAATGATCTGGGGGATTCCCATGACCTGCTGTTGCCACATCAGCAGTGGAATATCATCAACACGCTCTGTTTGAACACTCATTTCTGTCGTCATGACAGAAGTGTACTGCATTTTCGCTTTCAGCGTGCAATATTATCGAAACGACGGTCTTCAATCTGGTCAACTACACCATTCTGACCGTCTTTCTGATCGTTGTCCTCTATCCCCTGATTTATGTGGTCAGCGCTTCGTTCAGCGACGGGGCCGCGGTGATCTCAGGCCGGGTCGTGCTGTGGCCGGTGGATTTTTCGCTGCTCGCCTACGAGAAGATTTTCCAGTACGAGAGCATTTGGACGGGCTATGCCAACTCCCTCTTCTATGCGGTGGTGGGCACAAGCGTCAATATCGTCCTGACCCTCTTTGCGGCCTACGCCCTCTCCCGCCAGGATATGTATGGCCGCAAGGTCATTATGGGCATCTTTGTCTTCACAATGTTCTTCAATGGCGGGCTGATCCCGACCTATTTGCTGGTCAAAGACCTGGGGATGCTCAACACCCGGGCAGCGATGATTATTCCCCAGGCGCTCTCGGTGTGGAACCTGATCATCGCCATCGCCTACTTTCGCTCCGCCATCCCCGGCGAACTGCTGGAGGCGGCCCGTCTGGATGGGTGCAACGACTTTCAATATTTCTTTCGCATCCTCATGCCTCTCTCTACACCGATTATTGCTGTCTTGACCCTCTTCTACGCCATCAATCACTGGAACCAGTTTTTCACGGCCCTGATCTACCTGTCGGATAAGGCACTCTTTCCCCTGCAACTCATCCTGCGCGACATCCTCATCCAGAGCCAGGTGGATATGAATATGATGGAGGACCTGCAAAGCATGGCGGCCAAAGAAGCCATGCGAGAGTTGCTCAAGTATGCGCTGATCGTCGTGGCTTCGGTTCCTGTGTTGATTATTTACCCCTTCGTGCAGAAGTATTTCGTGCGGGGCATTATGCTGGGGGCTGTCAAAGGGTAGGGTTTGATCAGTTGTTGTTTTCCGCCTGCACAGGTGTGGGCTTCGGTTCGTTCCATACGAAAGTTCTGTTTTTGAAATTATCCTCGTCCACCTCAATCCCATTCACGTTCAAGATTTTCAGGAGGAAGTTACATGCAAAGACGTACGTTTTCGACTCTCTTTAGCGCACTGGCAGTGCTGGTTATGCTACTGTCTGCCTGCGCACCACAACCTGCCGCCGCACCCGCGGCAGGAGAAGCGGCCTCTGCGCCCGCCTCTGGCGCGGCAGGTGAAGCAGCCGCGGCATCGGAGGTCCTCATCTCTCCGGCTGGCGAGTTCCCGGTTGTAAGCGAACCCATCACCATCAAAGCATTTCTCTGCCCTACCAGTATGGTGAAGGATTACAAAGAGAACGAGTTCACCTACTGGCTGGAAGACCTGACAGGCATCAATCTGGAATTTGACATTCCGCCCATGTCCGACGCCCAGCAGAAGCTCAACCTGATGCTGGCCAGCGGCGACCTGCCGGATGTTATCATCGGCTGCAACATCCGCCTGGATCAGCTTCAGATTCTGGCTGAGCAGGGGGTGGTCGTGCCGCTGGACGACTACATCGCCGAGTATGGCACAGAATTCCGCCAGGTTTTCGAGACCTTCCCCCAGGTGAAGGACCTGATCACCCTGGCCGACGGCAAAATCTATGGCCTGCCCCACATCAACGACTGCTACCATTGCAGTATGTCCCAGAAGATGTGGCTCTACCAGCCCTGGCTGGACGAATTGGGGCTGGAAACACCCACGACCACCGAAGAATTCTATCAGGTGCTCAAAGCCTTCAAAGAGCAGGACCCCAACGGCAACGGCAAGGCGGATGAGATTCCTCTCTCCGGAACCCAGCGCACCAATGGCGGCTGGCACGCCCAGTTGGACCAGTTCCTTATGAATTCCTTCGTCTACAACGACGGCGTGACCAACAACAACGCGCCCAGCCTGATTCTGGAAGATGGCACAGTTAAGGCCGCCTTCACCGAGCCTGGCTGGCAAGAGGGACTGATCTACCTGAACAAACTCTACTCCGAAGGGCTGATCGATCCCCAGGTCTTCACCAACGACGGCAATCAGTTACGCCAGTTGGGCGAAAACCCGGACGTGCCCATTCTGGGCGCAACAAGCGCTGGCTGGTACGGCGTCTTCACCCAGAACGGCGGTCCCAGTGGGCGCTGGAAAGAGTTCACCCCCATTGCCCCCCTGACCGGGCCAAGCGGCATGCGCCAGACACCCCAGACCCCCTATCAACCCACGGGCGGGCAGGGCAACTTTGTAATTACATCCGCGGCCAAGAATCCGTTGGCAGCCTTCCGCATGGCCGATGTCTTCTATGGCTTTGACTCCACCACCCGTTCGGTCTTCGGCCCCGAAGGCGAGGATTGGGTGCGTGCCGGCCCGGATGACGTCTCCATCTCCGGCGGCAAAGCCCTGTACACCGTGCTCAAAGTCTGGTCTGGCGAGGAGCACAACCGCCACTGGAACCAGGCGGCCCCCACCTTCCGCACCAACGAATATCGCCTGGCTCAGACCTACAACCCGGACGATCCGTTGGAGCGCTGGCTCTACGAATGGACCCGTGACCTGATGGAACCCTATGGCACAACGGACAAGGCCGTGCCGCCGATGGTTCTGACAGAGGAGCAGTCCAAACTCTTTGGTGAGCTGAATACCACAGTCTATAACGTAGTCGATGAATGGTTTGCCAATTTTGTCATCGGCAACTACGACATCAACACAGAGTGGGATTCCTACATCGAAGCGCTGAACGACTCCGGGCTGGAGCAGTTCCTGGCGATCTACCAGGATGCCTACGACGCCAAGTACAAGTAACGACGACCTATTGAAGAGAGGCGGCGGTGTCAGAGGACACCGTCGCCTCTCTTCTTGCCCGCCGGTTCGATTCTCAACAGGAGCCTGTTATGTCCACAACCAATGAGCCACCATCGGATCTCCCCTCCCGGCTGGACTGGTGGCGCGCGGCCCGCTTCGGCCTCTTCATCCACTGGGGGCCGGTCAGTCTGGTAGGAACAGAGATCGGCTGGTCCCGGGGCGGCGAACGTCGCGGTTTCTATCGGGGCGGCAGCGGCGAAGTGCCTGTCGAAGTCTACGACAATCTCTACAAGGAGTTCAACCCCGTCCTTTTCGACGCCGCGGAATGGGTGCAGATTGCCCAGGACGCGGGGATGGGCTATATGGTTTTCACCAGCAAGCATCACGACGGCTTCGTCAACTTCGACACAGCATTGACCGACTATAAGATCACCAGCGCGGCCTCCCCCTTTGGCCGGGATATTGTCCGGGAACTCGCCGACGCGGCCCGGTCTGCCGGTCTGCCCTTTGGCTGCTACTACTCCCAGCCGGACTGGCGCCACCCGGACTATCGCAACGAAAATCACCAGCGCTATCTGGACTATTTTCACGCCCAGGTGGCCGAACTGTGCAGCAACTACGGCGAACTGGCCGTCCTCTGGTTCGACGGCCTGGAAGAGCACTTCATCCACGCCGAAGAGGTGGAGAAATTCCGGGACGTGGAGGTCTATCCCAGCGCGGAGATTTGGAATTCAGAGCCGCTTTTCCAGAAGATTCGCGCCCTGCAGCCCAATATCCTTATCAACAACCGCTGTGGGATGCGGGCCGACTTCGACACACCAGAGCAGATGATCGGCGGCTTTCAGAATCAGCGGCCCTGGGAAAGCTGCATCACCATTTGCAAGCAATGGGCGTGGAAGCCGGACGACATTTTGAAATCCTTTGAGGAGTGCATCCATACCCTGGCCCGGGTCGTAGGCGGCGACGGCAATCTGCTGCTCAATGTCGGCCCCATGCCCGATGGCCGCATCGAACCCCGCCAGGTGGAGCGGCTGCGTGAGATTGGTGCATGGCTGGGGCGCTATGGAGAGAGCATCTACGGCACACGGGGCGGACCTTTCCGACCCGGCCCCTGGGGTGCATCCACCCATAAAGACAATGCCATCTATCTCCACATCCTCGCCTGGCCGGAAGAGACGCTGACCCTGCCGCCCCTGCCCCAGAAAGTGGGCGATGCCGTCCTGTTGACCGGCGGCGACGTAGCAGTGGAGCAGACCGATTCGGCCATCCGGGTTTCTATCGCGCCAGCGGATCGAGACCCGGTGGACACGCTGGTGCGCTTAACGATCCAAGAGTAGTGCAATCGACAAAATTTGCGGACGCGCCGGGTACTCTATTTTCAAGTGTACGCACCACGCACCACCCATCCCAACAAAGGAGCCTTCGATGGAAGATTTGACAGTTGCCATTCCTGAACGGCTGGCCGAGGCCATGCGCGCGATGGCGACAAAAGAGAATGCTACCGTCTCCGACATCGCTACGATTCTTCTGCGCCGTGGCTATGACCAGACAGTCAACCGCCCGGTCTTCGACGAGTCCCGCAGCCAGCGCCCCGAAGCCCGCACAGACCCCCGGCTGGACTGGTGGCGGGCGGCCAAGTTCGGTCTTTTTATCCACTGGGGGCTGTATGCCATCCCAGCGGGCATCTGGAAGGGGCGGGAGATTCCCGGCATCGGCGAGTGGATTATGCAGCGGGCCGAGATTCCTGTGGCCGAGTACGAGCAATTGGCCGCACAGTTCAATCCCGTGAAATTCGACGCGGCGGCCTGGGTCGCCCTGGCCAAAGCCGCGGGGATGAAGTACATCGTCATCACCTCCAAACATCACGACGGTTTCTGCCTCTTCCACTCAGACCAGATCGACTATAATATTGTGGACGCCACCCCCTTTGGCCGGGACGTGCTGGCCGAGCTGGCCGCAGAGTGCAAGAAGCAGGATATGCGCCTGGGCTTCTACTATTCCCAGACCCAGGACTGGCATCACCCCGGCGGCGACGGCAACGACTGGGACTTCACCTCCAGCCCCGAAGCTTTTGCCGATTATATGGACAACTACGTCAAGCCCCAGGTGACAGAACTGCTCACAAAATACGGCCCAATCGCCGTCATCTGGTTCGACACACCCAAAGGCATCAGCCGCGGCCAGAGCGAATCTCTGCTCAAACTGGTCCACAGCATCCAGCCCGACTGTCTCGTCTGTGGACGGCTGGGCAATGGACTGGGCGACTACGCATCTGCCAGAGACAACTTTATTCCAGACGAGTTGACCGATCTGGATTGGGAGACCCCGGCCACCATCAACGACACCTGGGGTTTCAAAGTCAACGACCACAACTGGAAGAGCAGCGCCAATATGCTCCAGAAACTGGTGGATATTGTGAGCAAAGGAGGCTGCTATCTGCTCAATGTGGGGCCGACTGCCGAGGGCGTGATTCCCCAGCCCAGTGTGGAGCGGCTGGAAGAGATGGGCCGCTGGCTGACCGTCAACGGCGAATCGGTCTACGGCACAAAACCCGGCCCGGTCCAGGGACGGGACGACATCCGCACCACTCGCAAAGATGGCAAAGTCTACGTACACATCTTTGATTGGCCCGCGGATGGCAGCCTGCGCATCGACGGTCTGGCGGGGCAAAGCGCGCGTCTGCTGGCGAATGGTGCTGCTGTCCCCGTCGCCCAGGACGGCTCAACACTTGTGCTTACGCTGCCCACCGCGTCGCTGCCCAACGCGCCGCTGAATACAGCGGATACGGTTGTGGTGGTGGAGTAAGTGCAGCGTCAACAAAGTTTTTTGGGCGTAGAAGTTCGACTTTTCTGAAAAGTCGAACTTCTGTAGTCGAATAGCTTTGTTTCCAGTGGAGTAAGATTTGTAGAGCGAACGGAATGCCATTCCGTCCTGTCATTTGAGACACTGAAAGGAACCCCCAATGTCCCTGCAAAACCACCTGCTCAGCGATGAGCAGATGCGCCGTTTTATCTCCCACGGCTATCTGATTCTGAAGACCGACTTTCCCGCCGAGTTTCACGACCAGCTTAACGCCCGGCTGGACGAAGTGATGACCAAAGAGGGCAACTGGGGCAACAACATTTTGCCCCGCCTTTCGGAGGTCAACGACGTTTTCCAAAGCCCGGTCATCCGCGGCGCGCTGACCAGTGTGGTCGGCCCCGGCTATGTGATGCACCCCCACCGCCACTGCCACTACACTTTCCCTGGCCGCAAAGTCCAGGGCTGGCACAAAGACAGCTATTGGGGTCACCAGAAAGTGCGCAACCACCACAACTGGTGGGCGATGATCTTCTACTATCCCCACGCGGTGGACGAGGAGATGGGCCCGTCGGGCATCTTCCCTGGCACACAATACTATGCGAAGCGTGCCGGCGACGAGACCGAACAGCCCGTCTTTATGGAAGGTGGCCCTGGCACTTTTGCCCTCATCCACTACGACCTCTGGCATCGGGGCGGGGCCAACAATTCCCAGAAAAACCGGGCGATGATGAAATTCCAGTTTGCGCGCATGGAAGCCCCCTCCGCGCCGGCCTGGAACAACCAGTCCAGCCAGTGGCGGGCCATGAACGGCGACGCGCCCCCCACCGTCCACGAAGCACTCTGGCGCAGCCAATGGCGTTGGCATCTGGGCCAGGCCGGCGCGCGGGACCAGGACGCGGTCGACGAGAATATCTCCCAACTGGCGGCCCAGTTGGGATCGGACTACGAACCGGCTGGGGTGGACGCGGCCTACCGCCTGGCCTCGCAAGGGCGCAGTGCGGTGGGCGCGCTGGCTGGCGCGTTGACCAGTGACGACGCCAATGCCGCCCGCAACGCGGGCTATGGCCTGACCGCGGTGGGGCCGACGGTCCAGGCGGAACTGGTGGGCGCGCTGACTCACCCCAACGAGACGGCCCGGATGTACGCGGCCTTTGCGCTGGGCGAAATCGGCGGGGAAGTGATGGAGAGCAGCAGCGCGGTGGCAAAGCTGGTGGATGACCCCTCGGTGGAGGTGCGGCGCACGGCAGTGGAAGCTCTGGGCCTGCTCCACTCCCCGGCCAACGCCACCATTCCCGCGCTGGTGCGCGGCCTGGAGGACGAGGACGGACAGGTGCGTTTCACCAGCGCCCAGGCCCTTCAGCGCATCGGACCCGACGCGGCCGAGGCCGTGCCAGCCCTCACCCGCTCCCTGCGCGACGAAAACCGCTACGTGCGTGCCAACGCGGTGGACGCACTGCGTCGCATCGGCACAACCGAGGCGCTGACCGCCGCGCTGGACCACCTGTCCGCGCATCGCTGGTGTCCCACCACCACACCGGACGATACCTTCTGATGGGAGCAGTCATTTAAGTCTACGGCCAGAGGCCCCGTATAGGTACGGGGCCTCTGTTTCTTTTTATGCCCAGCCTGTCCACTCGCGTCCAGAACAAACACTGGCGTATGGATCCGCCAGATAGCAGCAGCCATCCCCACGCAATGCGTCCTGTCACCGGTCATCCGGTCACCCCCTCACCCCTTCTCTTGCGCCTCTGCCGCAGCCAGCCGGGATTGCACCCACGCGCCCACCTCGTCCACCGACTGGCGGGCTTCGGGGACGCGGGAGGCCAGGCTCTGAAAAACGTGCCACATTCCGTCCCAAACGCGCAGAGTCACGTCCACGCCCGCGTCGCGGGCCTTTGCAGCCAGCCGGATGGAATCGTCGCGCAGGATTTCGTAGTCGCCCACGTGGATGAGCAGCGGCGGCAGACCGGTCAGATCGCCGTAGAGAGGGGAAGCGAGGGGGTTTGTGGGGGACGTGTCGCCCAGATAATAGGCGGCGGTGACTGCCACGCCTTCCGGATCAAACCAGGGGTCTTGCCGGGCACGGGTGCGCAGGCTGTCGCCGGTGGCGGCCAGGTCTGTCCACGGGGAGAGGACGAAGGCTGCTGCGGGCAGGGGCAGCCCCTCGTCCCGCAGGGAAAAGAGCGTGGCCAGCACCAGCCCGCCCCCCGCGGATTCCCCGCCCAGCACCAGCCGATGGGGGGCAATGCCATCCGCCAGCAGCCGACGATAGACCCGCAGGCTGTCCTCCAGCGCGGCGGGGAAGGGGTTCTCCGGGGCCAGGCGGTATTCGGGCATAAGCGTAGCCAGTCCGCAGGCGGCGGCCAGGTTGCCCACCAGTCCCCTGTGAGAAGCAAAGGAGCCAACAATATAGCCGCCGCCGTGGAGATAGAGCAGGCGGGCGTCGTCGGGCGCGGTCCGAGGGATCAGCCAATCGGCCTGCAAACCTTCCACCCACGTGCGTTCAACGGATACGGATTGGGGCGGCTTTATCCGCTGGCCCAGTCTGTCCAGGTTCTGGCGCATCTGGGCAATGGATGTGCTCGGGGGTGCGTGGGCAATCTGATAGCGAAAGAGTTCACGCCAGAAAATTCCCCGCAGGCTGGTCATGGCAGGGCTACTCCTTTTTCTTTTGAGGGATGCGTTCCAAAAGCTGCTGGGGTTGCACAATTTGCCGCCGGGCCGGGGTAAGCCGCGCCAGCAGTTCGGGCGAGGGCTGGTAGCCGTGGCGGAAATTGCCCCAGGACGGTCCGTAGCGATAGACGGCAATGCGCCGGTTGCCAGGGGTCACCCGGCGGGCCGAGCCATGACAGAGGGCATCGACAAAGACCAGCGCGTCGCCCGCGTTCATCTGCACTTCCACGGCCTCTTCGATGCCGTCCACCGAGCCGCCCACGCCAATTGTGTGTTGGGCAAAATTGGGGTGGGGGAAGTTGGATTTGTGGCTGCCAGGAATCACCATTGTAGCTCCGTCGCCGGGGCCGATGTCGGTCAGGGCCAGCAGCACATTGACCTGGCCGCACATAAATTTGCCGTTGTGATAGCGGAACTGGGTACGCTTCACCGAATCCTGACCGCCAGAGTGGATGCCGATGGCCTCCCCCGGCCCCCGCAGGTTGACGAAATTCTCATCGATAAAAAGGGGGCCGTGCTTCCAGTCAAAAGTGCCTTCACCGCCCACAAAGTGTTTCACCTTTTCAATCCAGGCCGGATGATCGATGAGATTCTCGAAGGCTGGCCCGGCTTCGTAAATCTGTTGCAGGTTAAGCCCATCTTTGGCCCCGAACTGATGGCCGTGGACATACCCGTTCCACTCGCCCACTTGCAGGGGCAACAGCGCGTCGATGGCCGCGTTGCAGGCCGCGACCTCCGCCGGGCCAAGGGCATTGGGCACAAGAACATAGCCCCACAGGTCAAAGCGATAGATTTCCAGATCGGTAGGGGGAGAAGGGTGGGACATTCGATGTGCTCCTGGGTGAGATGGGAAATCGCGCTGTTGTGGGACGTTTCTTAATGCCAAGATTTGACTCTGCTGCAAAAAGCCTTTTGAGCCACTGACAGACGCTGATAAACGCTGACAAAAAAGGATTCTCTCCTGAAATTCTCTGCGACTCCGCGTCTCCGCGGGAGAAATTGACCTTTTTGCAGGGGAGTCAAGATTTTCAACGCAAAGGCGCAGAGAAGCAGTGGCGCAGAGAATTCACATTTCTCTGTGCCATCGCCTCTCTGCGTCCGTATTTTACAGATCGACCACCTGCCCGGTGCGGGCCGACTGATACTGGGCCAGAACACACTGGAGGAAAAGGCGGCTGCGGCTGAGAGGCAGCACCGGGTCCGCGCCGTCCAGCACACAGGCTTCCATCGCCTCCACTTCGCACAGGTAGGGGTCCACCGCGGGGGTGACGATCTGCTCGGTGGAGCCGTCCCGGTTGGTAATGGTCATCACACTGTCCACGCCCTTGACACCCGGCTTCCACGGCTCTGGAATGTGGAGAATCGCTTCATCGCCCACCACATACGCGCCTTCCCGGAAGGGCGTGCGGAAGCTGGACGAGACCTGGCTCACTGCGCCGCCCTCAAAGACGAATTGGCCGCGGATCGCCACATCCACACCGGTCTCACCGACGATTTGGCTGGCAAAAATCTGGCGCGGGCTGGCCGGGTGGGCAATTGTCACCGCCAGGCTGTTGGGATAGACGCCCACATCCCACAGGCAGCCGCCGGTCACATCCGGGCGCAGGCGGATGTTTGTGGCCCGTTCCGGCGAGAGGTAGAAGTTGAACCAGGCCTGGATCAGTTGTACCTGGCCCAGGCGACCGTCGGCGATGAGCGTCTGCGCGGCGATTGTCTGGGGGTGATGGAGATACATAAACGCCTCGAAGACAGTGACACCGTTGGCAACAGCCGCGGCCTCCACCCGATCAAACTCCTCCATCGACACAACCAGCGGCTTCTCGCACAGGACGTGCTTGCCCGCTTCGGCCGCGGCCACAGTCCATTCGCAGTGGAGAGAGTTGGGCAGCGAAATATAGACCGCGTCGATATTGGGGTCGGCCAGCATTGCTTCATAGCTGCCATAGGCGTTGGGGATCCCCTTCTCCGCGGCATAGGCATCGGCTTTGGCCTGATCCCGGCTGGCAATGCCCACCAGCTCGCTGCGCCCCGCGGCTTTGATGGGACCGATGAGAGCGTTGTTGATATTGGCTGTGGAGATAAGTCCCCAGCGGACGACATTTGACATTTTCGATTCCTTTCGGGAAGTGCGGGAGTGAGACAGATTTGATCCACGAAGGCACACACAGATTCACGAAATTTTTCATTGATTCTGCGTGCTGTTTCGCCTCTCTTCGTGGGAAAAAGTGGATCAAAATTTAATCAGCTTGAAACCTTCGGCGTGGGGCATCCCCGCTTCTTCACCGGTTTTGGCTGTGCGCTCACGGATACGATTTGCCAGCTTTTCCCGATCCTCGCCCACTTGGCTGACGTGACAGGCCAGGGAGGCAACGCGGGCATCGACGAAATCGGTCACATCTTCGTAGTGGTCCACGCTGTCGCTCCAGAAGAGATACAATTCGGAAACCCGCCAGGGGTCTTCATCGCCTTCGAGCTGTTCGGGGAAGATATTCCATTCCCGCGCCGACCAGACCGCGTCGATGGCCGCGATACCCGCGGCCCGGTGGTCCGGGTGTAGCTGGTAGTGACGCCAGGGGTCGATGGCCGCGACAATCTGGGGCTTCAGTTTGCGGATATAGCCCGCCAGTTCCCGACGCAGGCCCAGGCTGTTTTCCAGCAGGCCATCCGGGTGGCGCAGGAATGTGACTTCCTTGACGCCCAGTTCCGCGGCCGCGGCCCGTTGCTCGGCCTCCCGTTTGGCGGCCAACTGCTCCGGGCGCAGATTGCGGTCTTTGCTGCCTTTGTCGCCGCTGGTCAGGAGCAGATAGCGCACTTCTTTGCCCGCCGCGGCCCATTTGGCAATCGTGCCGCCGCAGCCAAATTCCGGATCATCCGGGTGCGCGGCGATCACCAGCACCCGATCGAGGGTTTTTGTTTCTTCGGTCATTGCACATCACTTTCTATTTGAAAAGAGGATAGGGATTTTTAGCGTATGCACTCAATATTCCACCATCACTTTGCGCCCGTTCTCCGCGCTGGCAATCGCGGCGTGGACCATTGCCAGACTTTTGATGTTGTCGGTGCAGACAGTCTGGGGCACGCGCCCCGTTTTCAGCGACTCGACAAACTCATTGATAACCCCGGCGTGGCTGTGGTAGGGAAGCTGGGGCGTGCTGGGTGGGTCCAGCCGCTCGGTGGCGCGGAAGAAACCGTCGGAACCGACGACAGCCGCCACCTGCACCTCGTCCTCCCCATCCCAGCGGGCGGTTCCGGTCTGGCCAATCGCTCGCCAGTCACAGGCCCAGGCCGTCTGCAACCCCTCGGCGCACCAGCTCCCCCGGTAGTTGAAGATCAGCCCGTTTGTCATCTCGAAAATGCACTGGGCCGACGCGCCGTGGGCATACCAGGAACCAGGCGGATTCCATTCGTGGCAGTAGACACTCACCGGGTCGGCGTCGCTGATATAGCGGGCCTGATCAAAGGAGTGGATCGCCATATCCAGGAGCAGGACGTGCTCCATCGCGTCCCGGAAGCCGCCGAAGTGGGGGGCCAGGTAGAAATCCGCGTTGAGGGTCGTCAGCGGCCCGATCTGCCCGGCTCGGATCACTTCCCGGTAGCGCACGATATTGTCCAGATAGCGCCGGTTTTGGATGACGGCATAGGTTTTGCCGCTGGCCTGGGCCGCGGCCAGCATCTCCTGGGCGTCGGCCATGGACTCGGCCAGGGGCTTTTCGCCCAGCACGTGGCAGCCGTGGGCCAGCGCGGTGAGGACAACGCTCTTATGCGCCGCAGGGATCGTGCAATCGAAAACCACATCCGCGCCGGTGGCACGGATCATCTCGGCCAGGTCTGTGCCGATACGGGCGCGGCCCAGTTCGAATTGCTTCTGGATTTTGGCTGCATTCTCCGGCAACAGATCGACCAGACCGACAAATTCCAGGTCAGGCCGTTGCGCGGCGTGATTGAGCCAGGCCTGGGTGATACCACCGCAACCGGCCAACACCACGCGGAAAGGGGCAGGGGCAGAAGGGGGTTTCGCCATAAGGTGCGCCTCTGTGTTATTCCTCTGGGTCATCAATGGTTGGTGGATTCGACAAAAAAGCAGACACTGCTCACCTTCACAATGCCACTAAGTGCCCAATATGACAAGCCCAAAAAACGCTGTTTTCTGGCTGGTGCCTCACTCTATGGCGTTCCGCCCCCAAAGCGCACACGCAGATAGCGCACCACCTGTAGAATCTCCTCCTGACTCAGAGTCTCTTTGAAAGCAGGCATCCCCAAATTCGTAAAGCCCTCGCTCACAAAGACGTAGATATCCTCGTCCGGGTGCAGCGGGATGTGAAAAGGCAGAACCGCGGGCTGGACAGGCAGGGTTGTGGCCACGGGGCCGTCGCCCATGCCGTGAGGCCCGTGGCATTGCACACAACGGGCCTGAAAAATCTCCGCGCCGGCCAGAAAGACGGCGTCCGGAGTGGGCGTCGGTGTCGGTGGCGCGGGTGTCGGTGTGGGGCCGGGCGTACCCAACGGCGACACGGCCCTGTCCGCAGCAGTCGGGGTTGGCAGTAGGGAAAGACTGGTTGACGGAACCGGTGGGGCAACGTCAGGCGAGGCCACGGAAAAGACAGGGCCCGCAGCCGTCTGTGGTTCTTCCTCTGCCCAGCCGCTCACACCCAGGAAGAGAGACACTACAATGCAGGCGACCCCCACACCGCCCAGGAGGGGCGCGGCGTCCCGGTGGGCCGCGCGAATAGGCCGCCACCAGAGGAAAGGGATTGCCCCGGCCAACAGAAGGAGAAGCGCGGCCAGCAACGACGGCGACAGGGACGCGGCCGGATTCTCCCACAGGCTGCCCAGAGAAACTGCGCCCGGGGGCGGGGGAACGGTCACCGCGAAGCTGGCAGTGGCATCATCCATCCCCCGCCGCCGCACATAGATAGTCACGTCCCACTCGCCGGGTTGACTCACCCACGCGCCTTCGTCTTCAAAGATGTCGCTGCCCTGCGCGGGCAGGTCTGTTCGGCCCTGGCCCAACTCGGCCTGTTTTGGATTGAAGAAGAGGCGCACCAATTGCACTTCGCCAATGGGAGAGGTGTCGGAATGATAGAGATGGGTCCAGAAGCGGTTGTTGCCAGGCTGATTGGGTGTAATCTGCAAATGGACCAGCAGATCGCCTGCCTGTGCGATATTAATATAGGGCAGATTGGGCGTCACCGGCGGCTGGGGCCGGGGCGGGGGCGGGGTCTGTACCAGCATAGCCACAGTTACCAATAGACCCAGCGTCACTACAGCTTCCATCCCTACCCGCCGTGGCAGCCAGGCAGAACCGCTGGCCCCAGCCGCCCTGGCTACAGACCGGTTGTTGAGAAGGGCCAATCCCAGGGCCAGGGCAACCAGTGCCAGCTTTGCCAGCAGAACCAGACCGTAGGTGCTGGTCCACAGGGAGGCGAAGGAGGACAACTGCACCAGCGTGCTGAAGATGCCAGTGGCCGTCAACACAAAGACAGCCGCGGCCGCCAATACGGAAAAACGAGCCACGACCGGCCCCAGGCTGGCGCGAACTTCCCCGTCGCGTCCCCGCTGTTTCCAGAAGAGGAGCGCCAGGAAGATCAGCCCCCCCATCCAGACTGCCGCGGCCAGCAGATGGACAAAATCGCCCAGAATGGCCCAGCCGCGGCCGGGCACAGCCGCGGCGTGGCTGGCAAAGGGAAAAGTTGTCAGCATACCCAGCGCGACCAGCCATGCGCCAGCCACAGCCAAATGCCCGCGCGCAGACCGCGGCTCAACAAATCTGGCCGGGGTTTCAGCGGTGAGTACCAACGCCAAACCGGGAAGAAGTAATAGTTGGCGCAAGAGAATGAGACGGCCGGGGCGGGTGTTTACCAGCAATTCCAACAACCGTTCGGGCGCGGCCAGAGCCACGAGTTGGCTGCCTAACTTCAGCCAGCCTCCCACAAAAATGGCTGCCAGGCCAATCAGCGCCACCAGTCGCCAGAGACGGACCACAGATGCGGCCAGCGCGTCGGTCTGTCGCCGCTGCAACAGAGGCCGCGCCACCCATTCCCGAAAGACAAGCCCCCCGGCCAGAAGCATCGCGCCCAGCAGGGAAAACCAGCGGGCCGCGGTTTCTATGGGCGCGGGCAGTTCGCCCCGCTCGCCTTCTATCGTCGCGGCTACACCGCTCGGTCTGCTCCCGTCCGGGTTCAGCAGCGTGATGGGAAAAGAGCCGATCCATTCGTGTCCGTCCACACTGGAAAGGGTAGTCCAGACGACCGTATAAATTCCCGGCTGCAGATCCGCCACCGGCAGGCTCATGTGAGTAGGATCGGTCGAGTCCACGCTGGATGGACCGACATTTGGGGTCTCTTCACCGTTGGCGTCGAGCAGGCGAACGTGGCTGAAGCGACTCTCCAAAGGTTCGGTGAACCACATTTCAATGGAGGGCGGCGCGCTGGTCAAGGCAGCGTTGGCTGCTGGCTCGGATCGGGCCAGCAGCGCGTGGGCCTGGGCCGTGGGCTGGGTGGCCGCGGCCAGGCCAAGCAGAGCGATGAACACGGCCAACCACTGGAACCGGGCGGTTGTCAAAAAGGAAGGAAAGCGCATGGGTATCACTCAGTTGGTCCGACGTTTGCGGGCCAAGACAGCACCCACGGCCATCAGCAGCAGAGGCGAAGCGCCCAGGCAGGGCAAGCCGCGGCTCGGCGCAGAGGAGGGCGTAGGGCCTGTGTCTGGGGCAAGGGTCGGCTGGGCCGCAGGGGTGTCGACTGGCGGCTGCGTGGCTGCGGGTGCTTCCGGTACAGATGTTTGTTGTGCGGGTGTTTGTTGCGCGGGTGTTTGTTGCGCGGGCGATTCCTGCGCGGGCGGAGAGGCGTCACCCACTACAAACACGAATTCATCCTCTTTGGCGTGGCCGTCGTCCGCGGAGAGAGCACGCCACTCCACCCGATAGGTTCCTTCGGGCAGGTCCCCGGCCAGCGCGACAGTCAGCAGCCTGCGGTCGTCGTCATCCACAACAGCCTCGCCCACATCCACCCGTGCCCCATCCGGGCCAGTCACGTGCAGAAAGTTTTCCCCCTCTCGGCGGAAGAGTTCCTGGGTAAACCAGACTTTGACCTGGGTGGGCGGCACAGCCAGCACTTCGTCGGCGGCTGGCTCGGAACGGGCGTAGTCGGCGTGCAGCAGAACTTTGGCGGTTAGGGGCAGCGCTGCCAGAAGCGTCAACAGCCCCGCCAACAAAACTATCGTTAAAGATCGCATGGAGAACCTCCATTCAGAGAAGGTGACAGGGGCTTGGCCAAGCCCCTGTCACCGCTGGTTCGTACCCTGTGTAAACGTACTCGCCAGGGCGTTTGCTGGTCTACTCGCCGCCTTCTTCGGTCACAGAGAGCCATTCCTGGGCCATCTCAGAGAATTCGTGGGCGTCGTCGTGGGCCTGGCCGGCCAGAGGCGTGGCAGCCGCCACATCGTCATCTGCCAGGGCCAGGGCCAGGGCAGAAAGAGTGTCGTGGAGCGCGCTGGCATCTTCGGCCAGTTCGTCCGGCCACTGTACGGTTGTCAAGAGACGGGCAAGCGGGGCCACCTCTCCGCTGTCGCCGGGCAGAATCGCGCCTCCGTCGGTCAGGCGTTCGGCCAGCCCGTGCAGGTCGACAGCGTCCAGCAGATAGAGCGCGGTGTTCACCCGGTTGGCCTGGTTCGGCGCGCGGTTCAACCCATCCAGCCATTCCTGCGCGTGGTGGGAGAAGTCGTGGGCTTCTTCGTGGGCCTGGGTGGCCAGGGGCGCGGCCGCGTCCAAATCGTCATCGCCCAGGGCCACAGCGAGCGCGGCCAGTGTAGTGTGCAGGGCAGCCGCGTCCTCCGCCAAACTGTCCGGCCAGTCCACTGTCGTCAGGACGCGGGCGGCGCGGGCGATTTGTCCGCTGTCGCCCGGCAGAATTGTGCCTTCCTCGTTCAGGCGCACATCCACCCCGTGCAGCCCCGCGCCATCCAGGAGATAGATAGCCGTATTGACGGCGTTGGCTTGACCCGTTGCATCAGCCGCTGCCAGGGTCACAGCTTCGGCCAGCCATTCCTGCGCGTGGTGGGAGAAGTGGTGCGCATCTTCGTGGGCCTGGGTGGCCAGGGGCGCGGCCTCATCCAAATCGTCATCGCCCAGAGCCACAGCGAGCGCGGCCAGGGTGGCGTGCAGATCAGCGGCATCCGCGGCCAGACTTGCGGGCCAGTCTACTGTCGTCAGAAGCCGGGCCACGCGGGCAATTTGTCCGCTGTCGCCCGGCAGGATTGTGTCTTCCTCGTTCAGACGCACATCCACCCCGTGCAGCCCTGCCGTGTCCAGCAGATAGACGGCTGTATTGACGGCGTCGGCCTGGGCATAGGATACAACCTGCGCGGCCGCGCTGAGCTGGGCAACAGTTGTCTCCAGACTTTCCAGCCGGGCCAGAAGTTCGGCCATTGTCGGCTCGGCCGCGCTCTCTGCCACCGCGGCAGGTTTGGCTTCGGGTTCCGGGGCCGGGGTGGGCGTGGCCGCGCTATTCTGGTCTGACTGGGCCGCGAAGATGGCGGGGTTTTTGGGCGAAAGGGCCAGCGCTGCCATCAGTAGCAGGACAGCCAGGGCAAAAATTGTTCGTTTCATTGAAATTTCTCCACTTCGTTGGACATTGGGTACTCATTATATGCACAATGAGTACCCAATGATAGTGTCTATGAAGCAGCCTAAGGCTGAGCATTCACCGGGACGTCAAGCCCAATCTCGCCTGCCTTGGCAAAAGTGAGGGTGAGGGTGAATGTCTGGCCTGGGCGCAGTGCCTGATGCAGATTCATCAGCATTACGTGATGGCCGCCGGGCGCAAAGCTGAGTATAGAATGCGCGGGCACAGCAACGCCGTCCGCGTGGTGGGTCATCCGTATCACGCCGCCGTCGTTGCTGCTCTCGTGCAGTTCGGTAAAATTCGCAATCCCGGAGGAGGCCGATAGCAGGCGATCGTCCTCATCGGTTGGGTTAACAATTGTAAAGTAGGCCGCGCCGTTCTGACTTGCGCCCGCTGGCCGACTGCTTGGGTTATCCACCCGTACCGCATCCCCGGTTATAGCAACCGAAGGCGGGGGAGCAGCACAGGCCGCAAGCAACAGAGCAAAGCACAAGAGAGCGACCACAGGAGCCAAGTGCGCCCGTACCGCGCGGGAATGCCTGGGCAGTTGTCCAGGGGAAGTACTCCGTACCATTCCATCACCTTTCTATCGGTGTTTTGTGATAAACGAATCCAGCCGGAAATTCTGCACAGGCTACACACCAGCAGTCTTGGCCTGGTATCGCGGCACAACGGACCCACTGGCACGCAGAATTATTCGGCTTGTTTCCTATCCGATTGGATGGCGTTCAGGAGAAGCGCGGTGGAGAGAAGGGCGGTTCGGGCACAGCCTGGGCCGCGCCCAATGGCGAAATGATGCGCTGGGACTGTCGGAAAGACCGATAGAGAAGCCAGTGATATCCCACCAGAATCAGGAGCAAAGAGAAGAGGGCAAGGGTAGCGGGCAGGGATTGGCCGGCCACGTCGTCAATCGGAAAAGAGCCAGCCGGATCATCCACAAATCCGGGAGAACGATGCTGGCTGTGATCCACAACTGCTGGCCCGGCTGCCAGCGTGTCCGGCTCAATGGCAAAGGGGGGCGCAAAAACAAAATGTGCGTGTGGGTGGGGATGATCGGCGCGGCCGTTCTGCCCCCAGCAGATAAAAGGGAAGACAAAAATGAGCAGTAGTACATAGCCCCAGACGGCGAAGTCAGAAACGCTTGCTGACCGCGCGGCCAACGGACGGGTGGGATTGGCCCTATGCATCAAATGATTGATCAGTTGACTCATGGGCCACAGTCTACGCCAAAAGCGGGGGAAAATCAAACTGGCCGTGACGATTTTGCCGGGGGAGTAAGAAAGCTGCCCCCCCGGCAAACCTATGCTGTTTTCCTATCCCACACGCCACACGCCGTTGTCCACCTGCTCCATTTGGCCGCTGGCTGCCGAGCGCAGCCCCGCATCCAAAATCGCCATCACCTCCAGATTGAAGTCCAGGTCCAGCGTGGGGTGAAGGGCCTCGCCCGTGTCCAAGTGGTGGATCACCTCTTCGGCAATGTTGGATCGCCCGGCAGGGAGAGGATCGCCCTGGAAGAGAGTAGTCTGGCCCGCGCCCCGCTCCAGACGCACGTGGGGTTTATCGCCCTTGCTGTCTATCACCAGTGTACCTGTCGTGCCATAGACAATCGGGCCGGGGGTTACGCCGTGATCCAGCGTCGTCCACGAACCTTCACAGATTGTGTAGGCGTGGGGGAAACGGACAAGCATCGCCGCGTTATCCTCAGCATCGCCCCAGGGGCTGTCCAGATTGGCCCGCAACCCCACTACACCCGTTGCCTGATCGCCCACAAACCAACGGGAAATTTTGGAGCCGTAGCAGCAATAGTCCAACATTGCGCCGCCGCCCGCGTCGGCCTGATGCCACCAGGTGGTGCCCCGTACAGTGCCGCTCAGGGGTTCGCTCTGGTTGACCACACCGGGATGGCGCACACCCGGCCCCAGGGGTCCTGTGTGGCCGCCCCGCCATTTGACCTGTAGCACCCGGCCAATCTCACCGGCGTCGATGAGTGCTTTGGCCTTGTGTATCTCAGGTGACCAGGTGGTGGGCCAATTGATAATCATCAGTGTATTTGCGGCCCTGGCCGCGCGGGCCATGCGCAGCCCTTCGTGGAGGCTGGCTGCCATCGGCTTTTCCGCCACTACATGCACACCCGCGGCGGCACAGGCCTCGGCCACATCGCCGTGCTGGGCGTTCTCTGCACAGGTGATGACAATGTCGAACTCTTCCTTTTCCAACATTTCCCGGTAATCGTCGTATAGTTTGGGCAGACCGATTTTATCGACCGCGTTTTGCATATTCCATTTACGGGTGGAGCGGACATCGCCCAAATCCGGGCGGACGGGCACTGTGTCCGCGCCCGCCACCAGGACGCTCTGGGGGTGGGCGGCAAACTGGGCCAGGAGGCTGTTGATGTGCATGTGGGCAAAGCCGATGACACCGATGCGGTAGGTAGACATAAAAAGCTCCTTTGAAGTCAGAATGGGGTGTGGAATGGTAAGTATGAAATTGACCTTCAGGGTTTGCCTACGAGCAACCTTTCCCTTATGATAGCAGAGAAGTCATACATCATCCACTTCCCCAAATTGGTGCAAAAATGGCTCTTGCCCCTGGCCTCACTGGCGAAGCATCCGCAACCGTTGACAATACCAACACCGCAGCCTCTCTGGGCAGTGGGCTTGTCCCGGTCTTTGGTACGCCCGCGCTGATCGCTCTGTTGGAACTGGCCGCGGTCCACGCGGTGATGGCACATCTGCCCCCCGGCTCAACTTCCGTGGGAACCCATGTGGATGTGCGCCATCTGGCCGCGACACCGACGGGGATGGGCGTGCGCGCCAACGCCACCCTGACAGCCGTGGACGGACGGCAGCTACATTTTGTGGTGGAGGCTTTCGACGAAGTGGAAAAGGTGGGCGAGGGAACCCACATACGGATGATTGTGGAGAGGGAGCGCTTTGTACAGAAGGCTGTGGAGAAGGCAAACCGTGCGACGTGAAACGGGGGGGATGCAGGTTCCACGCCGCAGTGCTATGTCATTCTCGTCCTATTGCTAGGTCGGCTCACCGGGCAAAGTTGGGTTGAAGATGTCGGGCTGTTCGGGACCTTCCACCTCAATAATGCCAAGCATACCTTTGCTGACAACACGGGTGATGGCGTGATCCACCAGTTTGACCTGGCCGGGCACGGGGAATTCCATTTCAAAGACGCCACAGCTGCCCGGCGGCACGGACATCGTCTGCACAAAGAGTTCCGGCGCGCTCATCAACGCTCCCTCGCGCCAGGCTTTGGACCAAACATTGCCGATGGGGTGGAAGTTGCAGGCCAAATTGGGGCCGCCACAGACAAAGAAAATCCGGGCCGTCTCGCCCACTTTGACTTTCATCGCGCCCCGGCGGTCAGGCGTCAGCGCGTATTTCTCGCCATTCAGCAACACATACGTGGCGTTTTCCTGCCGCATGGCGGCAAAGCCAAAGTTATGATGGCCTTTGGTTCCCACGGGCAAATCCGTGTAGATTTCGTTCTGTCCCACATAAAATTCGTGATCGACCGGTGTCAGGCCGTCCGGCGGCTCGACCACAATCATCCCGTACATACCCGAACTGATGTGGTAGTCCAGAATCGGCACCGCACAGTGATAGAGAAACGCGCCGGGATACCTGGCCTGAAAGATCATTCCATTGGACTGGCCGGGCGAGACATCCGTGGCCTCTGCGCCGCCGCCTGGGCCGTAGACCGAGTGGAAATCGATATTGTGGGGCATAATATCGCTCTCTCGACTGATTAGAGTGAACTCCACCGTATCGCCCTGGCGCACACGAATCATCGGGCCGGGAACCTGACCGCCAAAGGTCATATAGCTGAATGTGACACCTGGCTCGATCTCGGCGATCACTTCCACAGTTTCCAACTCGATTTTATGCCGTTTTGGTTCTTTCCAATCCACTGGGCCAGGGATATTTGTGGGATCCGCGGCCACCCGATCGGCGGTCACCGGCCGGGCAGGTTGGGGCGTGGGAGTGGCGGCAGGCGCGGCCGCGGCCACAGATGCAGGCGTTGGCGTTGGAATGGCCGTCGGTGGGGCTTTCGTTGACACTGCCATGGATGGGACGAGAGTGGCTGTCGGGTCAGCAGCAGCGCTGGAGGCTGACGAGCAGGCCGTCAGGACAGTGCCGCCGATCACCAACGCGCCGGCACCGCGCAAAAAGCTGCGACGTGTCACAGCCGCGGATTCGGCAGCGGGTGTGTTGTGGTTGTGCCTCAGAAGAGGTGCGGATTCGTGCTGCAGGGAGTCGTTCACAATGATTTCTCCATTCGGATTTGCTTTTCCACCGTAGTGGGCTGGTCCTCGCGAACAGGACTTGCCCCAAAGTATAAGGCCAGACGCGGTCAGGTACAATGAGAAAAGTCTCAATTGCAGGGCGCAATGGGGGTGTAACTCAATTTTGGGGCAGCCGATTGGGAATCGACCAAACGATCTCCGGCGTAGCGCTTGCTTGTGGTCGATTCCCGGAATCAGCTATCCGCGCTCTCTTTCTGAACTGCACTCGGCGAACGGGGCGAACGCCTTTACAACGCAACGCCTTTGCATTGTCGTCCAACAACCAGTACCATACGATTGCGATAAAGTGCCCACCCTCTGACTCACAGGAAAAAATCCCCATGACGAACACTTTCCCCAATCCATCCGACCTGACCATCTGCTTTGCCCACGTGGCCTATCAGATGGAAACAACCTTTGCCCGCCGGGAAACTGGCATCCGCCATTTCCAGGTCTGGTCTCGTCAGGAACTGGCTGAGCGGCTGCCCGAAGCCGATGTGCTGGTGGTCTCCGGCTTCTGGCAGAACAGTCTGCTGGAGAACGCGCCCAAACTGCGCTTTATCCAGTCCATCGGCGCGGGGGTGGATCAGTTCGATCAGGCCGCGCTGGCGAAACGGGGCATCCGCCTGGCCAATGCCAGCGGCGTCAATCGCAACGCGGTCAGCGAGCACGCGGTCGCCTGCATCCTGGCCCTGACCCGGCAGATCCACACCGGACGGGACAACCAGCGCCAGCACATCTGGCGGGGGATGATCTCCGACCTGTCCCAGCGGGAGGACGAACTGGGCGGCAAGACGCTGCTGATCGTCGGGCTGGGCGCGATTGGGTCCCGGCTGGCAAAGCTGGCAAAAGCCTTTGATATGCGGGTGATCGCCACAAAGCGCAATCCGGACACAGCCCAGGGCGGGGCGGATGAGGTTTACACGCCGGATCGTCTGGCCGAACTGATCCCCCAGGCCGATTTCGTCGCGCTCACCTGCCCGCTGACGCCAGAGACAACAAATCTCATCGACGAAGCCGCCTTCGCGGCCATGAAGCCCGGCGCTTACCTCATTAATATGGCCCGGGGCCGCTGCGTGGACGAACCCGCGCTTCTGGCAGCGCTGCGGGACGGCACAATCGCGGGCGCGGCCATCGACCACTTCTGGGACGAACCCCTGCCCGCGGACTCGCCCTTCTGGGATTTGGAAAACCTACTCATCACGCCCCACACCGCGGGCGAAACACGAATGTATGAGGAGAATGTGCTGGACATTCTGCTGGAAAATCTGGGCAGGCTGGAAGAGGCCCGTTCCGATCTGCGCAATCAGGTAGTCTGAATCATTTTTCTTTGGTTGAGTCGCCACCCGTCCTATGCTATAGTGACGCCTGCTTCTGTTTAATTCTTCCACCATTCGACGGCGGTAAGCAGTTCCCGATTCTGATTTCCCACCCCAACAAAACCGGAGGAAACCCCAATGAAAGTTGTCATCACCACCCCTTGGGTAGGTCGTTATGTGGATATGTTTCTCGACGCCTTCCCCGAAGTTGAGTTTGTCAGCGGTGACACACCGGAAGAGATCATTGCTGTGGGCGCAGACGCAGAAGTCGCGTTTGGTCCGGTGGATCAAAAACTATTGGAAGGCCTGAAGGGGCTGAAATGGATTGCTTCGGCCAGCGCGGGTGTGGAATGGATGCGCAACGCGCCGGGGCTGCCGGCCACGGATATTATCGTCACCAACACCCGGGGCGCGCACGCCAGCACCATCGCCGAACACACTTTTGGAATGCTCGTCCATCTGGCCCGCCGCTTCGACGAACTCTCTGCGGCCCAGAAACGCCACGAATGGATTCGAGGGGCCGAGTTGCCCTTCACCGGTCTGGCCGGGCTGACAATGGGTATCGTCGGTCTGGGCAATATTGGGCGCAACATCGCCAGCCGGGCCAAAGCCTTCGAGATGGATGTGATCGCGGTGGACGCACATCCCGTGGACAAGCCGGACTACGTGAGCGAGTTGGGCCTGCTGGACGGGCTGGACAGCCTGCTGGAGCGGTCGGATGTGGTGATTGTGACCGTGCCGATTACCCCTGAAACGCGGGGAATGATCGGCGCACGGGAGTTGGAACTGCTCAAAGACACAGCAATTTTTATGGTCGTCTCCCGGGGTGGTATTGTCAATGAACCAGCGCTGATCGAGACATTGAAAAGCGGTCGTCTGCTGGGCGCGGCCCTGGATGTGGCCGATGTCGAGCCTCTCCCCGCGGACAATCCCCTGTGGGATGCGCCCCGGCTCTTCATCACCCCCCACTGCTCGCCCACCTCCCGCCAGACCCACGCCAATGTAATGAATATGATGCAGACGAATCTGCGCCACTTTCTGGCCGGGGAACCGCTGGAGAATGTAGTGAATAAGTCGTTGGGATATTAGAGATTGGGAGACTGGAGATTGGGGGATTGTGTCGTGTGCGTCCAATCTCCCAATCTCTCAATCACTTCCACGCGAAGGGAGTGGCGAATGGCGCCAAACGCGGTTCTGCGAATGTTCGACTACAATGAATGGGCGTGGCAGCGGATCTTTCCCAGTCTGGCCGCGCTGCCAGCGGAAGAGTATTGCGCGGAACGGCCCTTCTTTTGGCATTCCCTCCACGGGCTGGCGGTACACAGCTTCGGGGCAGACTGGATTTGGCTGCAACGCTGCCAGGGCGTTTCACCGTCGGCGCTGCCCGCGATGGAGAGCGTGGCGGACCTGGCCGATCTGCGCCGCCGTTGGGACCCGGTGCGGGCAGAGTTTCGGGCATATGTGGCCGGGTTGGGCGGCGCGCAGTTGGCAGCAGAGATCACCTATCGGGACACGGCAGGCAAGCCCTACTCCTTCAGCCTGGACGATCTCCTGCGCCACGTGATGAACCACGCGACCGAACATCGCTCCCAGATGACGCCGACACTCTTTCAGTTGGGCCATCCGACTGAGCCATTGGACTATCTCTACTTTGCCCGGCGGTCCGCACAATAGAAAAACCACAAAGCCACAGAGGCCCGAAGAAAGCACTTCTCGCTTTGTGTCTTTGCGCCGTTGTGGTTGCACTTTGCAGAGGTGAAAAATGCATTACACAGCAGAAACGGTTCTGGTGCGCGGCCAGAATGACCCAAACGACCCGGATTTGATTCTCTCCATCACCCCAGAGAGTGCGGGTTGGGATTATATCTCCTTCCAGGCCCGACGGCTGGCAAAGGCCACGAGTTGGTCCTTTGACACGGGCGACAACGAATTTGCCTTTGTCAATTTGACCGGAAGGTACAGCGTCACTTCCAATCGGGGCGAATGGACGGGCATTGGCGGGCGGGCGAATGTCTTCACCGGCGCGGCCCACGCACTCTATCTGCCCCGCCACACCCAACTGACTGTCATCGCGGAGGAAGCGGGCGAGTTTGCGGTCACGTGGGTTCCCACAGACGAGGATCACGACCCCTGGCTCATCCGCCTGGAGGATGTGCCCACAGGCGTGCGCGGCGGCGACAATGTGAGCCGCCAGATCAACGATCTGCTGCCCCCCGGCTCACCGGTCCATCGACTGGTGCTGGTGGAGGTCTACACCCCCAGCGGCAACTGGAGCAGCTATCCGCCCCACAAACACGACGTTCACATCGAAGACGCCGCGGGCAATCTGATCGAAGCCGATCTGGAGGAAGTCTACTTCTATCGCATGGACCGGCCCGAAGGCTTCGCCTACCAGCGGGTCTACACCGACGAGAACTCGCCCCTGCATCAGGCGGGCCAGCCCATCGACGCGCTGGTGCGGGTGGGCCACAACGAAGCCGTCCTCGTCCCAGAAGGCTATCATCCGGTCGTCTCTATGCCCGGCTACACCACCTACTATTTGAATGTCCTGGCTGGCAGCGCGCAGAGTCTCGCCAACCAGGACGACCCCAACTATTCGTGGGTGAAGCACAGCTACACGAAGGTTGACGAGCGATTGCCGCTTTATTGAGAAGGCAAAGGGGAAAAGGGAAAGGCAAAAGTTGCGGTACACGACATTTTTGCCTTCTCTTTTTGCCTTTTGCCTTGTAAAAATCCCCTTTTGATTCACGAGGCGAACCAATGACCCCGAACTCCTCTCGTACCTACGACTCCCTCCACATGGGCCGCTCGTCCATCGATCTGTACAGCAACGACGTGGGCGCGCCCTTTCCCGAAATCACCAGTTTTGCCGCCTATGTGGGCGGATCGCCGACGAATATCAGTGTGGGCGGACGGCGGTTGGGGCTGAAGACAGCCATTGTCACCGGTCTGGGCGAAGACCCGGTGGGCGATTTCATCCAGGCTTTTCTGGACAAGGAGGGCGTGGACAGTTCCTACACCGTGCGCAAACCCGGCCACCGCACCAGCGCGGTCGTCCTCGGCATTGAGCCGCCGGACAAATTTCCACTGGTCTACTACCGGGACAACTGCGCGGACATCGAACTGACGATTGACGACGTGCTGGCCGCGCCCATTGCGGACGCCAAAGTATTTCAGTTTGCGGGCACAAATCTGAGCAAAGAACCGAGCCGTAGCGCCACAATGCACGGCGCAGAGATCGCCCGGCGTTCGGGCACGGATGTGATCCTCGACCTGGACTTTCGCCCCAACCAGTGGCACGACCCCCGGGCTTTTGGCGTCGTCGTGCGCTCGATTCTGCATTCGGTGGATGTGGTCATCGGCACGGACGACGAAATTAAAGCGACGGTCCTGGCTGACAGCAGCCAGATGAGCGTGACCCATTCCCAGATATCCGACACAAAAGTGGAGGGCGACGCGTTGCAGGCCATCCGCACGCTCCTCTCCCTCGGCCCCAAAGCCGTGGTGCAGAAGGTGGGTGCGCTGGGCGCGCGGGTGCATTTGGCTGACGGCACAGTCATCGAAGCGCCGGGCTTTCCGGTGGACATCTACAACATTCTGGGCGCAGGGGACGCGTTTGGCGCGGGCTTCATCTACGGCTATGTCCACGGCTGGGAGTGGCGCAAGGCTGCCCGGTTGGGCAATGCCTGCGGCGCGATTGTGGTGACGAAACACGGCTGCGCCAACTTTATGCCCACGTATGACGAAGTGATGGCTTTTGTGGAGGGGCGGGGCGGGTTGTAGAGAATTGGGGATTGGGGATTGGCTACCAGACGCAGGCGGCGAGGCCGGATTGGGTGATGTTGTCATCTTTGGTGAGGATGGCGACGTCGAAGCCAGCTTCCTCAGCCAGCAGCGCCGTGGCTACAATCTGGCGGTCGTGCATTTCGGAAATGGCCTTGCAGTCGAGGGTTTTCGCGACAGTTTCCTGATCCAGCACAGCGATTTTCATACGATTGTCCTGCGCAATCTCCCGCAGAAGCTCTGTTTCGGATATGGAGTACAGATGTGGTTTTCGTTCCAGAATATACAGTGCTTCTGCCAGGACAATAGAGGGAATCAATATCCGGGAGGCGGGATCGTTGAGTATTCGTGAGGCTGATTTGCCCAGTTGCGCATCGACTGCGAGATGCCAGACGAGTGTATGCGTGTCAGCGACATAAAGAGAGTCCGCCATTCTCCAACTCCTCTTCGCTTGGATGCCACTCTGCGGCTCGGAAATCTTCTTCGTCGAAGACGATACCTTTCAAAAGACCTGGTTTCAACATTTGCTCTGGCTCCGGGTCTGGGCGACTCATCAATTCCTGAATGACCTCAGACAACGTGGGATGAGAGCTAACTGGTGAGCCTTTCTGGGACGCTGATCCTCTTTCCGCTTTTGCCGCGTCCTCATCCACCCGATAGAGAGGCGCAGTCTCGGCAACAGTGTCGATCTGGGGCAAATCGGTTGCACTTCGTTGCAGCATTCCGGCGGTAGCCCGAATGACGGTCAACTTCTCACTATCCGTGAGCTGCTCGATTGTTTTGATCACCTGCTCTACACTCATTTGATTTTCCTCCTATCGGTGTGAGATAGACAACCGATGCGTTGTGTGTAATCATACGATCATCTGACACATCCGTCAAGCAAGGAGTACCAATTTCAATGTCCACCATCCGCCTTACAATGGCCCAGGCAGTTGTCCGTTTCCTGCAGAACCAGTACAGCGAACGGGACGGTCACGAACAATCTTTCTTCGCAGGCTGCTTCGGCATTTTCGGCCACGGCAATGTATCGGGGATAGGCCAGGCCCTGCAACAGTACCCGGAGTTCCGCTACTACCAGACCCGCAACGAGCAGGCGATGGTACACACGGCCACGGCCTTTGCCAAGCACAGCAACCGGCTGCGCGCGTTGGCCTGCACCACTTCCATCGGCCCTGGCGCCACCAATATGATTACGGGCGCGGCCACGGCGACAGTGAACCGGCTGCCTGTCCTTCTCCTGCCCGGCGACATCTTCGCCCGACGCAATGTGGCCCCGGTGCTGCAACAGTTGGAATCGGAGAGCAGCCAGGACATCTCCGTCAACGACGCGTTCAAGCCGGTCAGCCGCTATTGGGACCGCATCTACCGCCCCGAACAGATTATCACCAGTCTGCCCGAGGCCATGCGCGTCCTCACCAGCCCGGCCCAGACCGGCGCGGTGACTCTCTGCCTGCCCCAGGACGTAGCGACCGAAGCCTTCGACTATCCGGTCGAACTCTTCCAAAAGCGCGTCTGGCGTATCCCCCGCGGCCGGGCCGATGTGGGCGCGCTGCAACGGGCCGCGGATGCCATCCGCGCGGCCAAGAAACCGCTGATACTCGCGGGCGGCGGTGTGCTCTACAGCGAGGCCACCCACGCGCTGCGCCGCTTTGTGGAGCAGACGGGCATCCCCGTGGGCGAGACGATGGCGGGCAAGGGCAGCCTAGCCTACGACAACCCCCTTTGCCTGGGCGCGGTGGGCGCGACGGGCACATCCGCCGCCAATATTGTGGCGAAGGAGGCCGATCTGATCATCGGCATTGGAACCCGCTACAGCGACTTTACCACCGCCAGCAAAACCCAATTCCAACATCCGGACGTGGGCTTCGTCAATATCAATGTGGCCGAATTCGACAGCCACAAACACAGCGCCATCCCCGTCACCGGCGACGCCAAAGTGGCCCTGGCCGAGCTGGCCGAACTGCTCTACGACTATCGCAACAGCGACGAAAATATCGCCCAGGCGCGGCAGTTGCACGACGGTTGGGAAGCCGAGGTGGATCGCATCTACGCCATCAAAACTGCCGAGAGCGGTCTGCCCTTCCAGGGCGGGCTGATCGGCGCGGTCAACGAGCGGGGTGACCCGGACGCGGTGATGGTCTGCGCCGCGGGCAGCCTGCCCGGCGATCTGCACAAACTGTGGCGGGCGCGCCACCCCAAGCAGTATCATTTGGAATACGGCTATAGCTGTATGGGCTACGAAATTGCTGGCGGGCTGGGTGTGAAGATGGCCGAACCAGAACGGGAAGTCTATGTGCTGGTGGGCGACGGCAGCTTTCTGATGCTCTCGGCGGACATCGCCACCTCCGTGCAGGAGGGCTACAAACTGACGATTGTGCTGATGGACAATGCGGGCTACAAAAGCATCGGCGGTCTCAGCCGTTCCCTGGGCCAGAGCGGTTTTGGCACACGTTTCGTCTATCCCAAAGACGGCCATCTGGTCACAGATCAGGCGGGGATGGAAGTCGAGTCCCTGCCCATCGACCTGGCCCAGAACGCGGCCAGCCTGGGCGCGCACGTCATCCAATGCCAGAGTGTGGACGACGTAGTGACGGCGTTGCAGACAGCCAAATCTATCGACAGAACTGTCGTCATTCACGTCACCAACGACCGCTACGAGGGCGTGCCCGGCTACGAAAGCTGGTGGGATGTGCCCGTGGCAGAGGTGAGCGAGTCAGACAGCGTCAACGCGGCCCGGGAGGAATGGGCTGAAATGCGGGCGAAGGAGCGCTATTTTCTGGGGTAATCGAGTGCGTCCTTCTGTCTCGCCTGGTGTACAATAGCGGTGAACAGTTTCGATTGAATCCCATTCGATTGGTTCACACCAAAGGAGAAACACGTATGAGCGCCCCCAAGCAACTGCTCAACTATATCAACGGCCAGTGGAAGCGCAGCAGCGCCTCGGAATCCCGGCCTGTTCACAATCCGGCCAGCAACGCGGTCATCGCCACTGTCGCGCTCTCGCCCGCGGCAGAGGTGGACGAGGCCGTGCGCCTGGCCCAGGCCGCCTTCCCCGCTTGGCGGGCCACGCCGGTGGTGGATCGGGTGCAGCCCCTCTTTCGCCTGAAAATGCTGCTGGAAGAAAACCTGGACGCCATCGCCCGCATTATCACCGAGGAGTGCGGCAAGACCTACGCCGAAAGTGTGGGCGAAATGCGCCGGGGCATTGAGAATGTGGAGACAGCCTGCGGAATGCCGATTCTGATCCAGGGCTACAACAACGAAGACATCGCCAGAGGCATCGACGAGCACATGTTCCGCCAGCCCCTGGGCGTGGTGGCCGCCATCACCCCTTTCAACTTTCCGGGGATGATTCCCTTCTGGTTTCTGCCCTACGCGGTGGCAACGGGCAACTGCTTCATCCTCAAGCCCAGCGAAAAAGTGCCCCTGACCAGTCAGAAAATTTTTGAATTGCTGGAGCAGGCCGATTTCCCAGCCGGCGTGCTCCAACTGGTCCACGGCGGCGCGGATACGGTCAACGGGCTGCTGGATCATCCGGGCGTACGGGCCATCAGCTTCGTGGGTTCCACGCCGGTGGCAAAGTACGTCTATCAACGGGCCACGGCCAACGGCAAGCGCGCCCAGTGCCAGGGCGGGGCCAAGAATCCAGTGGTGGTCATGCCCGACGCGGATATGGAGACGACGACCCGGATTATGGGCGATTCTGCCTTTGGCTGCGCGGGCCAGCGCTGCCTGGCCGCGTCCGTCGCCATTACCGTCGGCGGGGCCAAGAATCCCTTCACCGAAGCCATCGCCGACGTCGCCAGCAGCCGCACAGTGGGCTTCGGGCTGGACGAGGGCGTGCAGATGGGGCCGGTGATTACAGCAGAGAGCAAAGCCCGCATCGAAGGGCTGATCGGCAAGGGCGCGGCCGAGGGCGCGTCTGTGCTGGTGGATGGCCGGCAGAAGAGCGTCAGCGGCTATGAGGACGGCAATTGGGTCTTCCCGACGATTCTGGACGGGGTGAACCCCAGCGGCGAAATCGCGCGCACAGAGATTTTCGGGCCGGTGCTCAGTCTGATGCACGCGACAGACATCGACGAAGCCATTGCGCTGGTCAACAACCGGGCCTACGGCAATATGGCCTGCCTCTTCACCCGGGACGGCGCGGTGGCGCGCAAGTTCCGCTACGAAGCTGACGCGGGCAATGTGGGCATCAATATCGGCGTGGCCGCGCCCATGGCCTTCTTCCCCTTCAGCGGCTGGAACGACAGCTTCTTCGGCGATCTCCACGCCCAATCCCGCCACGGCGTGGAATTCTACACCCAGACGAAAGTGGTGGTGGAGCGCTGGCCGCTGGAATGGAGTCGGAAATTTTGACAGGATGACAGGATGACAGGATGAGCGGTCTCTCAGATTGTTTTCCGAAAGCGCGGGTCCAGAATGGCAGCGAAAATTGTCAATCACCGGGATTTGGATGTCTATTGCAGAGCGTTCGAGAATGCAACGACAATTTTTCGTCTCTCGCAATCCTTTCCAAAGGAAGAGACGTACTCGCTAACCGATCAGATTCGACGTTCGTCTCGCTCTGTCTGTGCCAATTTGGCGGAAGCCTGGCGACGGCGCAGGTATGAAAGAGCCTTTATCGACAAGCTATCAATCGCCGAAAGTGAGGCGGCTGAAACGCAAGTTTGGCTTGAATTCGCTGTGGAATGCAAATATATCCAGCGCGCAGAGGCCAGAGAACTATACAAAAGCTACGCCGCCATCATCGCAACACTTGTTGGGATGATCAATCACCCAGAAACCTGGGTCATCAGCCCAAAAACTACGGACTAACTTGTCATCCTGTCATCCCTTCATCTTGTCATCACGTCCAAAGCGAGTCACCACATCTCACATGCAAAATCAAGCAAGTACGGGCAACCAATGACCACCACCCTCGGCATCGGCGTCATCGGGATGGGCTGGATGGGGACGGTACATAGCCGTTCCTACCGGATGGTGAACGACCGTTTCCACGATTCCCCTGTGCGCGCCCGGCTGGTCATCTGCGCCGACGACGTGGCCCAGCGGGCGACGGAAGCCCAGGAGCAGTTGGGTTTTGCCGAATCCACCACCGACTGGCGGCGGGTGATCGAGCACCCGGAGGTGCAGATCGCCGTCATTGCCGCGCCCAACTTTCTGCATTTGGAAATGGTGAGCGCGGCCGCGGCCGCGGGCAAACACATTTTTTGCGAGAAGCCCGTGGGCCGCTCGCCCCAGGAGACGGCGGAGATCGAGCGGCTGGCACGGGAAGCCGGGGTGATGAGTTTCGTCGGCTTCAACTACCGCTGGGCGCCCATGGTGCAGCACTGCAAAGCGCTAATCGAGAACGGCAAACTGGGGACGCTGACCCACTACCGGGGCCGCTTCTTTTCCATGTACGGCAGCAATCCCAACGGTCTGCTCACCTGGCGTTTCCAGCAGGGGCTGGCCGGTTCCGGCGCGCTGGGGGACATTCTCTCCCACGTCATCGATATGTCCCATCTGCTCGTCAGCCCCATCCGTCGGGTGGTGAGCCATCGCCACACATTCATTCGCGAGCGCCCGTTGCCCATCCCCGGCCAGGGAACACACTTCTCTCTGGGCAAGCCCGGCGACCCGACGGGGCCTGTGGAAAACGAGGATTACGTAAGCGCGCTGGTGGAGTTTGAGAACGGCGTGCAGGGCAGCTTCGAGGCGTGTCGGGCCATCTTTGGGCCAAAGTGCGAAATGAGTTTTGAGGTCAACGGCACCGCGGGCGCGGCCAAGTGGAACTTCGAGCGGATGAACGAACTGGAGCTATACCTGCCCGACCCGGAGGGGCTGCACGACGGCTATACGACCCTGCTGGGCGGACCAAAATATCCCGGCCACGCCCGTTTCAACCCCGGCGACGGCATTGGCATGGGCTACGAAGACCTGAAAGTTATGGAAGCCCACAACTTTCTGATGTCGGTGGCCACAGGCGTGCAGGCCGCGCCCAGCTTCGCTGACGCGCTACGGCTGGCCCAGGTGCAGGCAGCGATAATGCGCTCCTGGGAGAGTGGCCGGTGGGAGGATATCGCAACCTTACAATAACGGTACAGTGGAGAATCCGGACAGCGGATTCACGGAAAAACAACGGGGTTGAGGGCAGCAGAGCAGCAAGGCCAACCGTTTGTGATAATTTTGACAATCACTTTGCCCTATGCTACAATCGCCCTACTTAATTCTCCTGTAGAATTAGATCGAAGCAAAGCGTACTACGACCAATTCTCAGCGCGGGCACGGATTGAAAGGAGGCCAGCGACGAATGGCGAATGAACTTTGGAACGAACGTGTGCGACAGGCGCAGCAAGCAGCCGCGGAGCGACTAGGGATAGATGTGGGTGTAATGCTCCCACCTCGTTTCCCATCAGAGGGCGCACCCGCGGGCGAGAGCGGCCATGCCGCAGAAGCACCGACGGTTGAGCAGGTGGCGGAAGCAGTGGCAGCACAGACCGAAACTGTTGCCGAGGCTGCACCGGTAGCCACAGCCGAAGTTGTTGCAGAAGCGGCACCAGCGCCAGCCGCGGCCAGCGATGCAGCCGCGGATCGGATAGCCGCTGCCAAAGCCCGGGCCGCGGCCAAAGCAGCCAGCAACGGCGCGCCGGCAGCAGCACCGACCCCGAAACCCGCAGCGCCTCGACCCGCGCCAGCCAAAGCAGCGGCTGCGCAGCCCGCGGCCCCGGCTGAAGTTGGGCAGGCGGGCATGAACCGGCGGGAGTTTGTCACCTATGCCTGGGCCGCGGCAATGGGACTGTTGACCCTGGAAGGCGGTTTGGCAACCTATCTGTTTATGTATCCGCGCTTCAAAGAGGGAGAGTTCGGCGGCAAATTCACGCTCGGCCCGGCCTCAGTATTGCCTCCGGTCGATGCCAGCCCAGAAGCAGAAACAAGTGGCAAATTCTGGTTGGTCAACACAGATGCTGGGCCTAAGGCCATTTATATGGTCTGTACACATTTGGGCTGCCTTTACAAATGGGAACCGTCGAACAACCGTTTCGAATGCCCCTGTCATGGCTCCAAATTCTCCCGCGAAGGCTTCTACATTGAAGGCCCGGCCCCTCGCTCATTGGATCAATTCATTGTGGAAGTAGATGACAACGGCGTAGTTGCCACGACAACAGAGTCGGATCAAGGAGCCATTCCGCCTGAGGTGCCGTCGCCAAGCGCTGAAATCCGCGTCAACACAGGCAAGCGTATCCTTGGCAGGCCGTCAGCCGAATCGCCCGCCAAAGACAATGGTTGATCCTGATATTCCGCTGGTTATTCTTTCCGCCCGATTGTAGCTCGAAACCGTATGACGAACTAGGAGAAAGACACAATGGGTGTCCAACAAGATATTCAGGAGAAGGGTCTTCTGGGCGCGATTGCCGGTATCGGTGACGACGTCTTTACCCGTGTGACCGCGGGTATCAGTGTCGGTGAATTTCGGCGTATGTTGCAGGGTGAAGCCCCAGGCCGGCCCAACCCACGCCTGAAGCCCCACAGCGAGGCTTTCCTTCTACACATCAAGCCGACCTATTATCACGAAAGTGTGACCCGCTTTAATCACACATTCCGGCTTGGGCTGCTTTCCACTTATCTGTTTCTCATTGAAACAATCACAGGTCTGCTTCTGATGATTTGGTATGCACCATCGCCGGATCGGGCCTATACGGATATGATTACACTGCTGACCAATGTGCCTTTTGGTCAGTTTCTGCGCGATCTGCATCGGCTGGGCGCAGAAATGATGGTAGCCATTGTCACGCTACATATGGTGAGAGCCTATCTCACCGGTAGCTACAAAGCGCCCCGCCAGTTTACCTGGTTTACAGGCGTAATACTTTTGGTTGTGACCCTCTTCCTGAGCTTTTCCGGTTATTTGCTGCCCTGGGATCAGTTGGCTCTGTGGGCGGTGACCATTGGCACGTCTATGGCGGAAGCAGTGCCGCCGGCGATTGTGGGTGAGACAGTCAATCTCCTGGCCCGGGGTGCGCCGGATATTGGGGCGAATGGCCTGCTGCGTTTCTATCTGCTCCACGTTATCTTTTTGCCGTTTGTCCTGATTCTCTTTTTCTTTGTCCATTACTACAAAGTCGTCCACTTCGGCATCAGTTTGCCCGCAGATGAGGAAGAAGTTGGAGAGGATACAGCGAGCCGCATCCCAGCGGAGAAGCGTGTCTACTATCTGCCCGATGTAGCCATTGATGAACTGAGCTTTCTCACTGGCTTCACAATGGTCATGATCTTCCTGACTATCTTCTTCTTCCAGGCACCGTTGGAACACATCGCCAATCCCCAGTCCACCCCATTGCACACAGTGGCGCCCTGGTATTTCTATTGGTTGCAGGGGCTGCTGAAGGTGGCTGACAAATTCATCGCGGGCGTTCTTTTGCCCGGTGTGCTGCTGGTGTTGCTGATCGGCATCCCCTATCTGGACATGAATCCCAGCCGCCGGGGCAAGGACCGCCGGGTGGCGATTGTCGCTGGTATTGTCGCTGGTATTGTAATGATCATCCTGAGCTGGATGGGTACACCCTATTATGCAGTCCAGGGCGCGCCTTCCATTGAGATTGTGCAGGAACTGATGCCCGAAGAAGGCTCTGGTCCTGTGCGCGAAGAGATTGGCTATGCGCATATACCCTTGGGCGTCTTCAGCACTGCCGAGCACGCGGAGTACGAGGATGAAGACTTCGCTCGATTGATGCACGAATACACAACGGCCATTGAAACCTTTGACGAAGAAAAAGCCGATTTCAATGGCGCGGTTGGCACTTTGACCGTCACCCAGGATCAGCCTGGCCTCAAAAAGATCGAGTGGCACATCACCTGGTTTGACGCGGCATCGGTTCCGGGTGAGTATAAGCGTGCCTTTTGGCTGCACGAAGACTCCATCTACTGGGAGCAGTACGGTCTTAAACACGTCTTTGTTGACTATCTGTCCAGCATGTTTTTCGGCAAGGAGTAATGTGACGTCATGCAGGGAATATTCATAAAATCTCCAATTCTGAAAATTGCGTTGGGCATCCTCGCGGCGCTGGCATCCATCATTCTGCTCTTGCTTGTGCTTTTGACAGAAGATGTGCGCATGGCCGACCAGACCGACAACTGGGCCGCCCGCGAGATCGAAAATGGGGCGTTGCTCTACGCCAATAATTGTGCATCCTGCCACGGGCCGGATGGCAAAGGGCTTACCGGTGTAGCGCCCGCGCTGAACAGCCACTATTTCTTCACCGACACAGGACGTCTGGTCGATGTGGGCTATATTGGCTCGCTGGAAGACTATATACACTTGACCGTGGCAGCCGGTCGCCCCAGCAAGGGCAATAGCCAATGGGCACAGAAGATGCCCACATGGGGCAGCGAGTTCGGCGGGCCTATGCGCAATGATCAGGTGGTGGAAGTTGCCAAATATGTGATGAACTACCGGGACGAAGCCCTGGCCCAGACGCCAGAGGAAGACCCCTTCCAGCCTTTCCAGGATGTACACAAGCCTGTGGGTGAGCAATCCATCGCTGTGTTGATGGGCGCTGAGCCACCGCCCCCCGCGGAAGGAACCACAACCGAACCGGGTGCAGTGCGAGAGCCAGCCCAACTCTTTTCCGCAATGGCCTGTGCTGGTTGCCATATGCTGGACCAGCCCCAGGACGCATCCAACCGCGGCCCGGTTGGCCCGAATCTGGGAAATCTGGCTGACGTTGCCGGGACCCTTGTGGCGGGGATGAGCGCAGAAGACTACGTTTACCAAAGCATCACCGACCCCAGTGCGTTTGTGGTCGAAGGTTATGTCGATGGCATTATGCCCAAGGATTTCACCACAAAGATGAGCGAAGAAGAGATTCGAGGATTGGTGGCCTGGCTGTTGGATCCCAACAAATAATCAATTGTGGGCCGGGATGCTTTGAGCATCTCGGCCCACAGTTTGACAAGCCCCGTGCCTGCACATATACTATAGACCAGTCGTAGGCGGGCGTAGTTCAGTGGTAGAACGTCAGCTTCCCAAGCTGAATGTCGTGAGTTCGAGTCTCATCGCCCGCTCCAGGAAGAGACCCCAGCCGGTTGGTTGGGGTCTCTTTGTTTGATTGGCCTGCCATACGTTTCGGGTTACAGCGGCCAGAAAACGGGGATCAGAAAAGTAGCGGCCAGCCAGGTGAGCAGTGTCAGCGGCACGCCCACGCGCAGGTAATCGGCAAAGGTATACCCACCCGGCCCCATGACAATTGCGTTGGTCTGGTAGCCCATAGGCGTCATAAAACTGGCCGACGCGCCAAAGGAGATCGCCATCAAAAGCGGGGTGGGGCTGATACCCAGCCCGGTGGCAAGCGAGAGGGCAATGGGCGTGAGCAGTACAGCCACCGCATTGTTCGAGATGAGCTGCGTGAGAAGCGCGGTGAAAAGATAAAAGGCGGAGAGAAAGACCACCGGGCTGGTATTGCCAGCCAGCAGAAGCAGTTGGCCCACAGCCATCTCTGCCAGCCCTGTGCTGCCCATTGCCACGCCCAGGGGTATTGTCCCCGCCAGCAACATCAGCGTGGACGCGTCCAGGCTGCGAAAGGCTTCGTCCACCCGCAGGCATTGGGTAGTCACCATCAGCGCCGCGCCGCCCAAGGCCAGAATCACGATAGGTAGACTGGTAAAAGCGGCCAGGAGCACGACCCCCAACATTATCAACAGGGCCACCCGGTTCCTGGCCGAACGCACAATCGCGCCTTCCACCCCTTCGATCACCAGCATACCCAGGGATTCACTTGCCTGCTGCAGGCCCCGCGGTGTGCCCCGCAAAAGCAGCACATCGGCATTTTCCAGTCGGGTGCGGGCCAGCCCCTGCCGTCGATGTCCACCCCGCCGCTGCAATCCCATCACCTTCACGTCGTAGGTGCTGTGCAGGGAGAGCGCGGCTATCCTCTGTCCGGTGGCCGGCGAGCCAGGCAGAACAACGGCCTCGACAACTGTCTCATCCAGGGCGTTGAGTGGGCGACGCACATCGTCTTCCAGCGCAGTTGCCAAGCGGGCAGCGGTCTTTTCCATAAATTGGGCAATGGCAGAAGGCGTCCCCGACACCAGAAGCGCATCCCCCTGCTGAAGGATGAGATTGTCCCCCTCCTCTGCCCGGTAGATTCGTTCATAGCGAAAAATCTCCAGCAGTTCGATCTGCTGCTCCGATCCCCCGTGGCTGTCGCCCCTGTCACGCCGCCCCACCCGCCGATGGTGACGGCCGGTAGCCGGCCGGGGCAGGCCAAAGCGGGGGGCAGCCTCAAAGAGATCGGCTACGGGCTGGCCGATCAGACCGCTCGTTTCGTCCACCACCAGTTCTGTAATGAATCGGGACTGAAGATGCCGATCCCCCGCGAGGGAGGCAAGAGGAGAGCGATCCGGCAGCAATTTTTGGCTGAGAAGCACCACAAACAGACTGCACAGGAGAACAAAAACAATGCCCAAAGGGGCAAATTCAAAGAGAGAAAAACCAGGTCCGCCCGCTTTGCGGTAGAGATCGTCAATGAGGATATTCGTGCTGGTTCCCAGCAGGGTGGTCGTGCCGCCCACAATGGCAAAATAACTGACAGGGATCAACAATTTTGAAGCACGTACTGAAAAGCGGCGGCTCAGTGAGAGGATGACAGGAACCATCATCACAACGACAGGTGTATTGTTCATAAAGGCACTGGCAAGAGGAATCACAACAGCCAACAACAGAAGCAGGCGGGTCGTGCTCCCTTCGGAAAAGCGGGCCAGTTGAATCGTCACCATTTCCAGCGCGCCTGTACGCATCAGCCCACCACTCAACACAAACATCGCGCCCACTGTCAGGGTGGCTGTGCTGGCAAAACCAGAAAGCGCCTCTTCGGCAGAAAGAATCCCTGTCAGCGCCAACGCGGCGATGGTCAGCGCGGCAGTGATCTCTGTCGCCAGCCAGCGGGTGATATACAAAACCGCGGCGGCCAATAAAATAACGATAAGAAGATAGATGTGCATGATCTGATTATACCACGCACCCGCGGCAGAAATCGGCAAAGTTGCCTATCGTCCGTATTCTGGCTATGCTTGCCGTACACCTGAATTCGGGAGACGGAAAGACACCCCCAAAGGATACAATTATGGGTATGATAGCCATCGCGACGCCATTCGCAGCCCACAATAGCCATCAGATTCACTACACGCACAATCCGATCAAGGAAAACCGGCCCGCGCTGGTTTTCGTCCACGGCGCGGGAGGATGCGCGGCAGACTGGCCCTATCAGTGGCAACAGACGGGCATTGCCCCGCGCCGGGGTACGCCCCGCTGGATCAGCGACTACCCCCGCTACTTTCTCGACCTGCCCGGCCACGGACGCTCCCAGCCGCCGGCGCGCGTCACTATTGATGACTATGCACAAGATATGCTGGCTTTCATACAAGCGCTGCCAATCCGTCAGGCCGTCATTGTGGGCCATTCTATGGGCGCGGCGATTGCGCTGACGATTGGCCTGCTACAGCCGGAGAATCTGGCTGGGCTGGTGGTTCTAGGCGGGGGCGCGACAATGCCGGTGAGCCAGGCCATTCTGGATGGTCTGCGCGGGCACTTTGCCCAGACTGTCGGGCTGATACAGAGCTTCAGTTGGCGCAAAGAGGCCCGCCCCCTCTACCGGGAGGTGGCAACCCAACATATGCTGGCGTCCGGCTTGGAGGTGGTATACGGGGATTTTGCCGCCTGCAATACCTTTGATGTGCGGGAGCGGCTGGGGGAAATCGCCGTGCCCACGCTGGTTGTGGGCAGCACATCAGACCGGATGATGCCCCTGGCCCGCAGTGAGGAACTGGCCGCGGCTATCCCCGGCAGCCAACTGGCAGTCATAGAGGATGGCGGCCATTTTATGATGACTGAGCGGACCGGGGCAGTGACCGATCAGGTGGTGGCGTTTCTGCGGACATTGGGATAGGAAAGAGCGCTGATCTGTGCTGTGTATCTGGTGATATGTGAGATCACACGCAGCACATCTCAATGACCGTAGAGATGCTCAACGCTGTCGAGCGCTTCCCCCTGCCAATCCAGGAAATCCGCGGCGGTTTTGAGATTGGCAACCTTTCCCTCGTCCACCATTTCCTGCAAAACCGCCAATTGTTTTGGCGTCAGCGCGTCCGCGGCCAGGGCCAATGCCCAGCTATTAAATTCGTGTCGTTCGTGGACCTGAGCCATCGATTTCTCCTCGGTACTACATAAACCACAAAGTCACGAAGACACAAAAGGGGAGGAATTTCTATCCCTCTTCTTCGTGGCTCTGTGCCTTTGCGGTAACAAAAAACTCGGCGTCGCTGCCATCGGTGAAGTAGAGTTGCAGGTGTTTGGCATTGAGCCGGAAGAGGCGCATGGACTGGCAAACCCGGTCCGCCATACTCGGCTCGGCACTGGCCTTGGCCCAACGGGTGTCGATTCCCGTGTGTTGCAATTGCAGATGGCTGCCATCGGCAAAGAAGAGTACGGCTTTGTCAAACGTCCTGTTCGCCACATAGCGGGTAGCCTGGGCATAGGCCGTATCCGCGCTCGTCGCAGATGAGGACTGTCCGGTCACAGGTGACCGCCTGCTTCGGCCTCAGCCAGCACAGTCTCAATTGTTGCCACCAGCGCGCGGGCCGCCTCTACGCTCAGTTCCACAGCCACCCGCGCGCCCGGTCCCTGGGCTGGGTTCACAAAATCGATATTGAGCGCGTGATCGTCGGGCAGGCTGAAGGGGTGATCGTAGGAGACATTGGCATTTTGCAAGGGGAACCAGCCGTCTCGCCCTTTGCCGCTGCCGCGGATAGACGCGCTGTGGCAAATCATTGTACACATACGTTTTGCTCCGTGCGTTGTTGGCAGTACACAATGTGGCGCCGTCATCAGATTTGGCGCTACGCGACCGATACCTTCTCCGGGATGGCCGGTCATCCACTCCCCAGATTCTTCTCCAGAAATTTCCAAATTTTGCCCCAGCCGTCCACCGCCTGCTCCTGGCGATAGGCGCTCCGGTCATAGTAGAAGAAACCGTGGCCCGCGCCGGGATAGCGATGAAAATCGTACTCTTTGCCGTGTCTTTTCAGTGCTGCTTCCAGCACATCCACATCCGCGGGCGTGGGGTTGTGGTCCTCTTCTCCAAACAGCCCCAGAAGGGGACAGGACAGGTCCGGGGTATAATCGACGGGAGCCACCGGCCAATTGGCGGTCAACTGTTCTGACGGCATCACTACCCGCCCGCCCCAACAGTCAATAACCGCGTCAAAGCCCGGCGCGCGGCAGGCCGCCAGAAAAGCGTGGCGTCCCCCGGAACAGGTGCCAAAGACGCCGACTTTGCCGCTGCTCTGGGCCTGGCTCTTGACAAAGTGCATGGCGGCCGCGATGTCACCCACTGCCTGAGCGTCGGGCACACCGCCGGCAGCCCGCGCGGCCGCGCCCATATCCTCCGGTGTGGCGTGGCCCATACGCTCGTAGAGATTGGGCGAGATCGTCAGATAGCCGTGATGGGCGAATTTGCGTGTCGCCTCGCGATACCACTCGTCCCAGCCGGGGAAGTGGTGGATAAGCACCATCGCCGGAAAGGGACCGGGTCCCAGCGGGCGCGCGTAGTAGGCGCGAATGGGGTCGCCGTTGTAGCCGGAAATGACGACAGTCTCGGCCAACATACCTTCATATTGATCCGTTGTGTACATAGAAATATCCTTTGTCTGTTTCACAGCCGTCTATTTCACAGCCGTCTGCTTCGTTTCCGCCTGTTTTTTCAGCGCGTTGGCAAAAGCCTGGAAACTCTCGCTCAGGTCAGGAATTGTCCTGCCGATGAGGAACAGCAGAGGGCCGGTGAACTCTTCCCGGGTGACGACTTCCACCTGGCCTTTGCCTTTGGGCGTCAGGGTAAAGGTGCGCGCTCCCCGGAAAAGGCCCAAAGGAATACCGCTGCTCCAGACCATTTTTCTGTTGGGGACAAACTCGCTCACTGTCACAGGGAAGGCCCGATCGGGGCTGATTTTGGTGTGAACGGTTATCTTTTCCCCCAGCGCAATTTTGCCCTCCACACGGGTAACATTTGGCTCCCAATTGGGGAAATTCTCAGCGTCGGTCAGAATTCGCCAGATTTTCTCTGGACGAGCAGCGATCATTGTGGTAGCACTGAAGGATTTCATGAAGAGCCTCTCTCCGCCAGGGCGGGAACAGGAAAAAATAAGGAATTCACACGCGGTGTGGGGAGAGTGTAACACGAAACAGGGCGGGGGAAAAGGACGACTTAACGCATGGCTCGTTCATACAGAGCGTTGACTGTATTCCAGTTGCGGGCGGAGGCTGCCAGCCCCAGTGCCCGCTCGAAAAAAGCGCCGGTCATTTTGGATCGGCCCGATCCGTTGGGGTAGTGGAGATACATTTCCCGGCCCGCCAGCCGCCATTCTTCCCCGCGGTTGGCAGGCACTGTCAACGTTTCCAGCAGCGCGGGATCGGGCGCTGCAGCCAGAAAGAGGACGTGCAGAAACTTTGGCTCCGCACCGGGGAAGGGGTTGCCATCCAAAATGCGGCGCAGTTCCTCTGGCGAGCGCAGAAGCACCGTCACATCAAAGCCAAAGTGGGCCAGAATAGCCGCTTCGATGCGGGCGGCGAGCGCTGGCGACTGGGCGGCGTCCGTCTCAAAGATGACATTCCCGCTCTGGACGTATGACGCCACATTGACAAAACCCAGAGATTCGTAGAGTGCCTTCAGATCGGCCATACGGATTTTCTTGTTCCCGCCGACATTAATGCCGCGCAGGAGAGAAATGTGGATGGGCATTGGCTACTTTCTGGCGTGGGTCAGGATTCAAGAAAACTGTGGAGCCATTGTAACCGTCTGCCCCAGCGTCTGTCAACGCAACGCCGCCGAGCAGCACCCATTTTGCCCATCGCCCCTTTTGCCTTGCCTCTTTCCCTTTTGCCTTCTCCCACCGTTCCAGCGATAATTCCCCTACGGAACCCACTATCCACCCCAAAGGAGACTCTCCCAATGACCACCGCCACCTCCGCCAACGGCCACATTCCTGTGGACATCGGCGATTCCTCTCTTTTCGACGTACAGACCAACGCGGACGGACCCGCGGGCAGCCTGCCCCTGGACGACGATTTTCTGCGCCACGCGCCCAGCGGCGACATCTTTGGAATGTCCCAGAACGCGGGGATGGGCTGGGACCCCCGCTGGCTGCGCCGGCCCGAATTTCTGATTCTGAGCACCCAGGGCGGCATCCGCGCCGAGGACGGCACGCCCATCGCCCTGGGCTACCACAGCGGCCACTGGGAAGTCGGGCTGCTCATGCAGGCCGCGGCGCGCACAATCGCGGACATGGAAATGGTCCCCTACGCGGGTTTTGTCACCGACCCCTGCGATGGACGAAGCCAGGGCACAACCGGAATGATGGATTCCCTGCCCTATCGCAACGACGCCGCCATTGTCCTGCGCCGCCTCATCCGCTCGCTGCCTACACGAAAAGGCGTGATGGGCGTGGCTACCTGTGACAAAGGACTGCCCGCGATGATGCTGGCCCTGGCCGCGCAACGGAGCCTGCCGGTGATTCTCGTCCCCGGCGGTGTGATGCTGCCCCCCACCGAAGGCGAAGATTCGGGCAAGGCCCAGACGATTGGCGTGCGCTACGCCCACGGCGAACTCACAATGGAAGAGGCCGCTGAGATCGGCTGCAAGACCTGCGCTTCCCCCGGCGGCGGTTGCCAGTTTTTGGGCACTGCGGCCACCAGCCAGGTGGTGGCCGAGGCCTTGGGCCTGACGCTGATGCACGCGGCCCTGGCCCCCTCCGGCCAGCCCATTTGGAAGGAGATGGCCGAACGTTCTGCCCGCGCCCTCGTTTCGCTATACGAAAACAAAGTCACGGCCACGGATATTTTGACGACGGACGCCCTGCACAACGCGATGGTTGTCCACGCCGCGTTCGGCGGCAGCACAAATCTGCTCATCCACATCCCCGCCATTGCCCACGCCGCGGGGCTGCCCCGGCCCACAGTGGACGACTGGCGGCACATCAACTCGCTTGTCCCCCGCCTGGTAGATGTGCTGCCCAATGGGCCGGTGGGACACCCGACAGTGCAGTGCTGGCTGGCCGGCGGCGTGCCCGAGGTGATGCTCCATCTGCGGGAGCTGGACCTGCTGAAGCTGGACGCATTGACTGTCCACGGCGCGGCGCTGGGCGATCTGCTGGACGAATGGCAGGGGAGCGAACGGCGCAAACGGCTGCGGGAGCGCCTCTTTGAAGCCGACGGCATCGACCCGGACAATGTCATTATGTCCCCGGCCAAAGCCAAAGAGCGGGGCCTGACCAGTACCGTCACCTTCCCCGTGGGCAATCTGGCCCCGGAAGGCTCGGTCATCAAAAGCACGGCCATCGACCCGTCTGTGGTGGACGCGGACGGCGTCTACCGCAAAGTCGGCCCGGCCCGGGTCTTCACCAGCGAGCGGGAAGCCATCGCGGCCATCAAAGGCGAGGGTGGGCACAGCCTGAAAGCCGGGGATGTGCTGGTGCTCATGGGGCGGGGGCCGATGGGCAGCGGCATGGAGGAGACGTATCAGCTCACCGCGGCCCTGCGCTATCTGGACTTTGGCAAGCAGGTAGCGCTGATCACCGACGCCCGCTTCTCCGGCGTCAGCACCGGCGCGTGCATCGGCCACATCGGGCCGGAAGCCCTGGCTGGCGGCCCGATCGGCCGGGTGCGGGAAGGCGACACCATCCGCATTGAAATTGACACTCGCAACCTGACCGGCAGCCTGGACCTGATCGGCCACGACGGGCGCAGCTACACACCCGAGGAGGGCGCACAGGTGCTGGCAGGCCGGGGCGTCGATCCCGCCATTGCCGGCGACCCCCGCCTGCCCGACGACACAAAACTGTGGGCCGCGCTGCAGGCGGTCAGTGGCGGAACCTGGGGCGGCTGCGTCTATGATGTGGAGCGGATTCTGGAAGTGCTGGACGCGGGGCAGAAGGCGCTGGGGGAGAAGTGAGCCACGGATAAGCACTGATGAACGCGGGTGACAACGGATGGCACGCCTGAATTTCTCTGCGGGAGAATTTCCTTTTTTGGCAACTGCTCAGGCGCGACGCACCCAACGCCTGAGCAGTTACCCTTTTTCTGGTGGAATCAAATGTTCATACGGCTGTGGCAGGAACGACAACGCAGACGCAAACGGGAAGCCGCGATGCTGGCCTGGGCGCGGCAGGAGATTCTGGCTGCCGCGCCCTTCGGCTACGGCCATTTCCAGGGCGAGGACGGCTATCGTATCTGGGATGAACGGCTGGACCCCGGCTTTGTGGCTTTTGCATCGACAGCAGAAGGTGCGGAAGTGTGGATTATTGAGCAGTTTCTACAGGAAGCGGACAGCCGCAAACCAGAATCCAAGAACTCGACTGAAACGCTGCCAGAGTAGTCTGGATTGAGTTTTGCACATAAGATTTCATCATTGACAAAGGAAAACCGCTATGCATCCCTTCCCCCACACCTACCAGGCCAGCGCCAGCGCTCAGCCAACCACTACAGTCGCCGTTGCCTCCCCCGGCTTGCCCGGTCTGAATACCGACGCCCCAGCCGAATTCGACGGCCCCGGCGATCTCTGGTCGCCAGAGACCCTATTGACCGCGGCAGTAGCCGATTGCTTTGTCCTTACCTTTCGGGGCATTGCCAAAGCCTCCCGCCTGGAATGGAATGCCCTGGACTGCTACGCCGAAGGAACCCTCGACCGGGTGGAACGGGTCACCCGTTTCAGCGCTTTTCGGATTGTGGCCGAGCTGCGCCTGCCGCGGGGCAGCGACGCGGAGCAGGCCGAGAAATTGCTCCACAAAGCCGAACGGAGCTGCCTGATCACCAACTCTTTCGTGGCCGAAACAACGCTGGAGACGCGGGTGGTTGTGGACGCAGGGTAGACAGCGTTTGATGGCGGACGGCGGACGGTAGACCGCTGGATAGTTGAACATTTCAAAAAAATAGCAATTCATGCAGTTTGTGAAGGAACGCGAAGTCTTTAAATTTGCTTCGCGTTCTTTTCTGTGGCTTGGTGGATCGTCTTTGTTTCTAGCGGCCTGTGCCCACATCCAGCACGAACCAGCCCCCAATTCTTTGAGCATTTCGTCAAACTCTGGCATACTCTTTTGAACGCGTCCAACGACAGGAGCCGGACCAATGCCTATTTACGAATATGCCTGCGCCAGTTGCGGGGAAGTCTTCGATCAATTGTGGCCGACTGTGCGTGCCGCGCAAGAGGCCACCGCCGCCGGCAAACAGCCCGTCTGCCCGGTTTGCGGTGACAGCGATACAGAACGGATCGTCTCCCAGGTGGCGGTGCTGGGCGGATTGGGCGGATTGACGCCCAGCGAACAGCGGGCATCCGACGCCAGCGAGACAGCCCAGGCAGAAAAGATGGCCTCCTTCCTGCCCAAAGAACAGATCGACCAGTTCCGGACCAATAAAAAGAAGAAGGGATGACAAGATGACAGGATAAGTAGCACATTCATCCTGTCATCTTGTCATCCCTTCATTCTGGCTTACCGATTTTTCCGTCCTTCCTCCAATCAACCGGTAATATAAACCCTATGCTCGGCCAAATCCCCTTCGGCGTTGCCGACTATTTTTGGGAAGAAGCGCTCCAACGCCAGGAATTGATCGCCGAACTGCTGGCGACCTTTCGTCGTTGGGGCTATGGGGATGTGATCCCCCCCGCGTTTGAATACGCGACCTCGCTCAGCGCCCAGGCCAGCGCCGGCCTGCAAGCCGAGATGTACCGCTTTCTGGACCGGGACGGCAAAACCCTGGCCCTGCGCCCAGAGTTCACCACACCGGTGGCCCGGCTGGTGGGAACGCGGCTGCACGACTGGCCGATGCCCCAGCGCTTCTGCTATGCGGGCAGTGTCTTCCGCTATGTGGACCCCCAGGCCGGTCGCCAGCGGGAGTTCTGGCAGGCGGGGGTGGAACTTTTCGGCGCTGCTTCGCCGGATGCGGACGCGGAGGTGTTGGCCCTGACCGCCGAAGCCATGGCCGTGGCCGGGCTACGGGACTATCGCATTGTTCTGGGGCAGATTCGCTACTTCAGCGGTCTGTTGGCCGCGCTCGATTTGACCGACGCCCAGAGCGAGGCACTGCGCTGGGCCATCGAACGCAAGAGCGAACCGGCTCTGAACGACTTTTTGCGCGACATGCCCCTGGGCGCGGGCCAGCGTCAGGCAGTGGAAGCGCTGCCCGGGCTGAGCGGGGGTGACATCCAGCGCGTGATGGATCAGGCCGAGCGCCACTGCCTGAATGGGGAGATGCACCGGGCGCTGGTCAATCTGCGCGCGGTGGTGGACGCAGCAGACGGCTACGATATTCTCAATTCCGTCGTGCTGGACCTGACCGAAATCCGCAGCCTCGGCTATTACACGGGCATCAGCTTTGAAGCCCTGGCCCCGGAATCGGGCTTTTCCATCGGCAGTGGTGGCCGCTACGACGATCTGGTGGGACATTTTGGCCCAGCCCAGCCCGCGGTGGGCGTCGCCCTGGGCGTGGATCGTCTGCTATTGGCCTGCCAGCGTCAGTCCGGCACGCCCAGCACACCCCAGCCCACGCGGCCCCACGCGTTGGTTCTCAGCGCTCACAATCAGGCGGCAATGGCACAAGTGCAGAGTTGGCGGGCGCAGGGCTATCGGCTGCAAGTGGAAGTCAACGGGCGCGGGCTGACAGATGTGCTGGCCTATGCAGCGCGGATCGGTGTGGGCCAGGTGCTGGCGTGGGAAACAGACCGCTTCCTTGCCTATCACCCCAATGCCGATGGCCTTTTCGTGCCCAGCCAGGGAGAAATTTCTTTTGATGACTAATCCCGCCGCTCTTGCCCAGGAAAACGAGACCAGCAGAGCGAACCGCCCACCGCTGCTTTTCGCTCTGCCCAAAGGGCGGATGGCTGACGAGAGTCTAGCCTTTCTGGAAAGGACAGGTCTAACTGGCCCACTGGATACGAATAGTCGCAAGCTGGTCCTGCCCAACGAAGATGGCAGCATCGGCTTTGTGATGGCAAAGCCGTGGGATGTGCCTACTTATGTGGAATATGGCGCGGCCGACGTGGGCATCTGTGGCTTGGATGTGTTGCGTGAGAGCGGACGGAAGGTCCACGAACCACTCTTGCTGCCCTTTGAGTATTGCCGCCTGAGTGTGGCAGGGCCAGCCAACCGCCCAGACACGCCTTTGCGCTATGCCAGCCAACCCCGCATCGCCACCAAATATCCCCGGCTGGCCCAGGAGTTTTTCCGGCAAAGGGGGGTCAATGCCGAAGTCATTGGGCTGTCCGGCTCGGTGGAGTTGGGACCGGTGCTGAATTTGGCCGATCTGATTGTGGATATTGTGGAGACCGGCTCTACTCTACGCGCCAACGGGCTGGTGGAGATCCGCACTATTTTAGAGGTTCAGGCTGTGCTGATCGTCAATCGCGCCGCCTATCAGTTGAAGAGCAGGGAAATTCAGGGGATTATTGAACGGGTGCGGGCAGTCATTTAGGCGGTGCCGGGTGTCGGGTATCAAGTGTCAATCGCACGACTGGTCATCCTGTCCCCCTTCATTTTGTCATCTTTTCAGGAGTACGAATGGCCGAAATCATCGAATCTGACACCATTCCCGGCGTGAAGTTTGCGGTCCTGCGCGCCTTTGCCGACGAGCGGGGGCGCTTTGTGGAGACCTTCCGCAAGGAGTGGTTTCCCGAACGTTCGTGGGAGCGGGTGCAGAGCAATCGCAGCGATTCCAAAGCCGGTGTGTTGCGCGGGCTGCACCACCACCGCCAGCAGGTGGACTACTGGTATTGTCCCTTTGGCACAATCCGGGTGGCTCTGGCCGATGTGCGCCCGGATTCACCGGGCTATTTGCAGACCGAAATTGTCGAGATCGGCGACGCTAATCAGATGGGTGTCTTCATCCCCGTCGGTGTGGCCCACGGCTTTGTAGCGCTGACCGACGCCACGCTCACGTATATTGTGGACAACTATTACGACGGCGCGGACGAATTCGGTGTGGCCTGGGACGATCCGACTCTCGCCATCGGCTGGGGTGTCAGTGACCCGATTCTCTCGCCGCGGGACAGGCAGAACAGAAGATTGGAGATTGGAGATTAGAGATTGGGTATCGACAGATCGCCACTTCCCAATCTCCAATCTCCCAATCTCTCCCCCTACGCCCGCCCCAGCACGGAAGCCAGCAGAGCCATCCGAATGTACATTCCATTGCGCATCTGGCGGAAATAGGCGGCGCGGGGGTCGTCATCCACGCCGTAGCTGATCTCGCCCACACGGGGCAGAGGGTGCATCACAATCATCTGCTCCTTGGCCTGGGTCAGCAGTTCCTCGTCCACCACATACAGATCCTTCACCCGGTCATACGCGGCCAGATCAGTGAAACGTTCCCGCTGCACACGGGTCACATAGAGAACATCCGACGCCGCGATGGCGTCGGGCAGGCTTTCCACTTCTTCAAAGCTGTGGCCCGCGCCCCGCACAACATCCAGCACATCGCTGGGCATACGCAGAATATCCGGGCTGACAAAGCGGAAGGTCACGTTGTAGTTGACCAGCAGTTTGGTCAGGCTGTGGACGGTTCGCCCATATTTCAGGTCGCCCACCATTGTGACCGTCAGCCCCTCCACCTTGCCCAACTCCTCCACAATTGTAAAGAGATCGAGCAGCGCCTGCGTGGGATGCTCCCCCACACCGTCGCCCGCGTTGATAACCGGGTTTTCCGCATAGTGGGCGGCTGTGGCCGCCGCGCCCACCTCTGGATGGCGCAGGACGATCACATCTGAATAGCTTTCCAGGGTGCGAATGGTGTCGGGCAGGCTTTCGCCTTTGGAGACAGAGCTGTACTGGACATTATTGATAGGGATCACCTGCCCACCCAGACGCATCATCGCGGCCATAAAGCTGGAACTGGTACGGGTGGACGGCTCGTAAAACAGGTTGGCGAGAATTTTGCCCTGGAGCAGGTCCGCGCCACCGAAGCGCTCCACCAGCACCCGCATTTCGTGGGCCACGCCAAAAATGTAGTCCAGCTTTGTCCTGTCAAACTGGCTGACGCTGAGAATGTCCTGCCCGGCGAAGGAAGGGGTGGGCAGGGACGGTGTGTTGGGTCGCATAGTAGCCTCCTGTGGGTTAGGGATTGGGGACTAGGGATTGGGGACTGGAGATTAGCGACTGGTAAGTGACAACGTTCCCAACGGATTGCCCGTGCCCCAGTCCCCGCTCCCCAATCCCCTTCCCTACAAAAAAGCGACGGGGCAAATGTCCCGTCGCTCTGTCAAACCGATTGAAACAAAACTCGACCGCTGCCTGGATCGGCAAGAATCCTGTCGCCGTCGTAGACCACCCGGCCACGCAGAGTCACTTTCTCCACTTTGCCAAACACAGACCACCCGGCAAAAGGGGTCCAGCCGGCTTTTGTGCGCTGCCCGGCATCCGACAATTCGTAACGCGCATCCACATCCACCTGCACAAAAGTGTCGGGCTGGCTGGGCAGGCCGTAGACGCGGCGGGGGTTCTCCTCACAGCGCAACAGAATATCATCCAGCGTCAACCGCCCGTCGTGAACTGCGGTGAGCAGAAGCGGCAGCATTGTTTCCACCCCTGGCACGCCGGGCGGGGGGGTGGGGCCGGCTTTCTCGGCCAATGTGTGGGGCGCGTGATCTGTGGCGAAAATGTCCACAACCGCCAGGTTTTCCCACATCGCCGCCACATCATCCGGTGTTGCCAGCCGCGGGCGCATATCCCCCCGCGCGGCCAGGCGGGGCAGGTCATCGCTGCTCAGGAAGAGGTGGTGGGGCGTCACCTCGCAGGTGACGGGATAGCCGCGATCCTTCGCCCGGCGGATCAGTTCGATCTCGCTGCGTCGGGTCACGTGGACAATATGCAGCGGCACGTCGTAGAGATGGCTCAGATTCAAACAGACCGGGAGCATCAATTCTTCGGCGTGAACAGCGACGGGGCCGAGCGCGGAATGGGGTGTGTCGCCCGCCATCTCAGTGGCTTTCTCTCCCCACGTGCGGAAAAAGCGGTGCAGCAGACCCAGATCCTCGATGCGCAGGCTGCCGAAAGTCTCGCTGACGTAGATTTTCAGCCCGCAGGCGCGGGGCGCGATGGGCAAATAGGCGTCAAGCTGATCGGTTGTCGCGCCGACAAACAGCCCCACATCACAGACGGCTTTGGCCGCGGCCAGGGCAGCCTTTTGGGCAAAGCGCGCCGGTGTGTCGGTGGGTGGAACGGTGTTGGGCATATCCAGCACAGCAGTCACACCACCGGCCAGGGCCGCGGCTGTCCCCGTATAGAAGTCCTCTTTGTGGGTATAGCCCGGCTCGCGCAGATGGACGTGGGCATCGATGAGTCCGGGAAGTTGTACGGTTGCCAAGAGATTCTCCTGCTGGCTGTCAGATGATGACAGGTGGACAAACGAACCAATTGTACTCTATTCCCAATGGGGGGGCCAAATGGAGTTGTGGCCGAATCAGAAGCAGACCCACTTTCACATCTGGACAGATGTGGTACAATTCCGTCATTCCCACACTAGCCTATATTGGACATCTTGTGGCACACTAGGACATTCAGGCTGATGCGACAGAGTTCACAAATCAACAAAGCAGAAACAAATGACTGTAGAACAAGAATCGAATGAGATTGAAGAGATCGAAGAAATGCCGGTTATGGAAATTGATCCCATAGAAGACGAACCGGAAGCCGAAAAACCAGAAGAGAGCGCGCCAAAGCGCAAGAAAAGCCCGGCCAAAAGCAGCCGGCCCCGTAAGCGTAAAAAACGGGACGACTCTGGCATTTCGGACGATCTGCCGCTGCTGCCACTGCGAGGCGTCGTTGTCTACCCGATGATGTGGCTGCCCCTGACAATCGGCCAGGAACGCAGCATCAATCTGGTGGAAGATGCTCTGCCCGAAAGCCGCATCATCGCGCTGGTCACCAGCAAGGATGAAGGCGTGGAAGAACCCACGCCGGACGACATCTACACAATCGGCACCGCGGCCCAGGTACACCGGGTGTTGAAAGCACCCGACGGAACGATCCGCCTGGCGGTTCAAGGGCTGGAGCGTATCCGTGTCACCGAATATATTCAGGAATATCCCTATCTGCGGGCCAGAGTCGAAGTTCTGCCAGAGACGGTGGACGAAAATCTGGAGACAGAAGCCCTGACCCGTGCCGTCCAGGACCTCTTTCGCCGTCTTGTCGAGTTGGATGGACAGATGCCCGAAGAGCTGGCGGTCATGGCGGCCAATGTGGAAAACGCACGCCAGTTGGCCTATCTGGTCGCCAGCAGTATGCGGCTGGAACTGGCCGATGCCCAGGAAATTCTGGAGCTGGACAGCGTGCAGGAGAAGCTTCTACGCCTGACCCAACTGCTCAACAAAGAGGTGGACGTGCTGGAACTGGGCCACAAAATCCAGACCCAGGCCCAGGG
>JAHBVF010000030.1 GCA_019637685.1 Caldilineaceae bacterium
CACGGAAATGGCGTCTATTCGAAGAAGGAATTGTAGTTGGACAATTCTTCGTTGGCTTTCTCAACAGCTTCATCCAGAGCTTCCTGGGGTGAGAGGCCATCGTCCAACACGCGGCTGTAGGCCTGCACGACAATCTGGCGGATGGCGGGGAAGGGGCCAGCGCGTCCGCCAAGAACCGCGTAGTTGACGCTGCCGTCATCCAGCACAGTTTTGGTGGTGCCAAGCTGATCGATGGCGGTCACAAAGTTCGGGTTCTCTGCCCAGAAGGCCTGAATATCGGGGTCGTCAGAGAGGTCCGTGCGTACTGGGAAGTAGCCGGAGCCGGTGTGCCAGGTGATCTGCTGTGCGGGCTGGGCCATAAACTTCATGAATTCCCAGGAGGCCTGGTTGATGGCCGCGTCGCCGGAGTCGATCAGCCACAGAGCCGCGCCACCGATGACAACGCCGTTGCGGTCGCTGCTGTCGGAATGGGGGATGAAGGCTGTCTTTACGGCGAATTCGGAATTCTGGATAATCGACACATCGGATGTGGAGTCGATCATAAAAGCGGCCTGCTGGGTCTGGAAGGTGCTGTCGGTCTCCGTCCAGGTGCTGCTCAGATTGGGTGCATAGCCGTCCTTGATCAGGTCAGTGAGGAAAGTGAAGACCTCTACGCCCTTTTCGCTGTTGAAGACAGCTTCGGTGGCGCGGCCGGTGCGGCCATTGTTCTCGTTGAAGTAGAGACCGCCGCTGTTGGCAAGGATCTGCTCGAAGTACCAGCCGACCTGGCCGAAAGTGAAGCAGTAGGGCGCGACATCCGCGGCCATAATCTCATCACACAGGGCGCGGAATTCGGTGAAGTTCATGCTGCCTTCGGGCATTTCCACACCGGCGGCCGCAAACATATCCACATTGTAATAGAGAATGGGTGTGCTGCTATTGAAAGCCATGGCCACCATCCCGTTTTCGTCGGAGTAGTAGTCACGCACAGCGGGCACGAAGATGTCGAAGTCGAAGCCGTCCAGATCGCCCATTTCGTAGGCTGGCAGCAGGCGACCAGTGTCGAACATTGTCTGGGAGGCAATGTCGAAGTTCTGGATAATGTTTGGCTCGCCGCCAGTTTCAAAGGCAGCCAGCAGCGCGTTATAGGTGTCGTCGTAGCTGCCCTGGTAGGTAGCATTGACGACGATTCCGTCCTGGCTTGCGTTGAAGCGAGCGGTCAGTTCGTTGACCAGTTCGCCCAGATTGCCACCCATGGCGTGCCAGAATTCCAGGGTAATTACATCGTCCGACACGGCCGGGACTTCTGGTTCCGGGGCTTTGGTCGGGTCCGCGGCTGGAGCCGGTGCTTCGGCAGCGGCGGGGGCCTCGGCAGCCGGCGCGGCGGGGGCCGGGGCCGGACAGGCCGCCAGCACCATCGCCAACACCATCAACAGTGTGAGCAGTTTGAATGTTCGAGACATCTGTTCCTCCTTGAAAGATTGAAAACACAGCAGTTAAATCTAGCCCTTCAGTCCGGTCAGGGCGATGCCCTTGACCAGTTGCTTTTGGGCCAGCAGAAAAGCGACAAGTGCGGGTCCCATGGCGATCATCGAGCCGGCCATCACCGGCCCCCAGTCCGCGCCCCGGTCCAGATTGGTCATAAAGAAACGAATGCCGATCTGGAGGGTGCGCATTTCCACGCTTTTGGTGATGATCAGCGGCCACAGGTACTGGTTCCACGCGTTGAGAAAGGCAAAGATGGCAAAAGCACCGATGGAACCTTTGCTGAGGGGCACAAGAATTTGCCAGAGATAGCGCCAGTTGCCACTGCCGTCGATGCGCGCGGCCTCGTGGAGTTCGACGGGCACGCCCAGAAAGAACTGGCGCAGCATAAAGACGCCAAAGGCACTGGCGATAAAGGGAAAGGTCAATCCCGCGTAGGTGTCTGAAAGCCCCAAAGAGGAGATGAACTGAAAATTGGGAATGAATACCAGTTCAAAGGGAACCATCAGGCTGCCCAACACTACATAAAAAAGGAGATTGCGGCCTGGAAATTTCAGCAGAGCAAAGGCATAGGCCGCCAGAATGCTGAAGATGACCTGGCCCAGTGTGATAAGACCGGACTGGATGACACTGTTCAGCAGATAGCGGCCAAAGGGTGTGGCCTGCCAGGCCATCACATAGTTTACGGTCGTCCACTCCCGGGGAATGAGGGTGGGGGGGAAGGTAATAACTTGGGTGGGAATTTTGAAACTGGTCAGCAGGGCCACAAAAATGGGCAAGGAGATGACCAGACCGATCGTCAGCAGCAAAATATGCACCAGCAGATCGCCGGATGTCAAGGGCGGTTTTCGTTTGGGCAGAACCGTTTTGACAGCCATTATTGGTAATGTACCCTTCGGTTGACGCCGACAAACTGCACAAAGGACATAAAGACAACCATCAACGCCAGCATATAGGCCTGGGCCGAAGCAATCCCCCGCTGGGGCGTACCCACAAAGGCATCATAGAAGATAGAATAGACCATTGTGGTAGTCGCCTGGCCGGGACCACCGGCGGTCAGAATGTGGATTTCGCCAAAGGCCTGGAAGCTGTAGATGACATTGATGATAAATAAAAAGAAGAGGGTGGGCGAAAGCAGAGGCAGGGTCACGTGGCGAATGCGTTGCCAGGCGTTGGCCCCATCCACTTTGGCCGCGTCGTAGAACGAACTGTCGATATTCTGCACACCGGCCAGGGCAATAATCACATTGAAGCCCAATTGCCGCCAGGTGGTGGCAATAATCACCGCCACCAGCGCCCACTGGGTAGAAGCCAGCCAGTTGGGCGCGTCTCCCATGGATTCAAACAGCCCCAGGGAGACCAGCCAATAGTTGATGTAACCGACCACTGGATGGTAGAGCCAGCGGAAGAGCACACCCGCCACCGCGCTGCTGATCACCACCGGCACAAAGATCAGCGTCCGATGCACCGACGCCATTTTGCCCAGGGGATAGGCCAGCAGAATCGCCAGCATCACCGACAGGATAATTCCTGTGGGCACAGTGCCCAACACAAAAAGGAGCGTCACCTTCACGCTGTTCCAATAGTCTGACGATGTGAGCAGCCGGGTATAGTTGCCCAGCCCCACAAATATCTGCCGGTTGCCAAAGGGTGCGATGCGGTTTAGACTCAGTTTGAACGACTCGACAATCGGCCAGAAGACAAAAACGATCAGGCCGAGCAGTGTGGGCACCAGATACAGGTAGCCCTCGACAGCGCTCCACAGGGTGCGGCGACGCGCCAAAGCGGCCCTTTGGGCGGGGGACATCTGGACAATCGGCGACTGTACTGCCTGGTTCATTGGTGCTCCTGATGGCCCCGACGCCTCCTTTCCACAGGGGAAAGAGCATTCGGTGCAGGCTAAGAAAAGGTTAACGATTGGGCAATGGGGAAACAGGCGATCCCTGCCGCCAGCGATGCAGGACAAGAAAAAGCAGACGCCAGGACAACACAAAGAGCATTGTAAAGGCCACAGATGTCAATGCAAAGGGAAGTGTCACTCGGTCTTGCATGAGCAGACTGCGCAGGAGAAAGGCCAGGCCGTCAGCTATCACAATCCCAGCCGCTGAGCGGGCCAGAAAGGCGGTCGGCGTCACCCACAGACGGGGATGATAGAGACCGAGCAAAAGCGCTGCAATCGCCCACCCGATGAGAAAAGGGGTGACGATACGCGCCACATTGATCAGCCAATCATTCGCAAAGCCGTGGCTGATGCGGCCAATGACGACAAAGACCAGCAGCATAAACACATCGCCCAGGAGAAGAACTGCAATTGATTTGCCGTGACCGATTGGACCAGCTACAGGTTGCGGGGAAGGGGACACTGTGCGTTTCCACTCCTCATTGAGTTTGAAACAACGAAAGAAGCTATGCGTTGCAAGCGAGCGATCACCCGAGGAAGGTAGTGATGTCTAAAGTATACACAAGGAACGACGAGATGGCAAAGCCAATAGGAGTGCTTTGTGTATTCTTGCGCCTTCGATTACCATAAAGAGTGGACGCAGAACGCTGCAATTGCCCGTATATTTCACATCGCATCAGACAACGAAACACAAAAAGGAAGCCGGAGAATGCCTTACATGCAGGAATCCGACTGGGCAACGGCGCTTGCCGATGCCACTCGCCATTTTATCGACCTCCTCCAGATCGACACGACCAATCCGCCGGGCAATGAACGGCCCGCGGCCCAGCACATCGCCAATGTGTTGGCCCAACACAATATCGAATCGGTGATTCTGGAGAGCGCACCCCGCCGAGCCAATCTCATCACCCGACTGAAGGGCGATGGCTCGTTGCCGCCGCTGCTGATGATGGGCCACATGGACGTAGTGATGGCCGAGCCGGACAAGTGGAGCCACCCACCCTTTTCGGGCCACAAGCGCGCAGACGGAATGATCTTTGGGCGGGGCGCAACGGATATGAAGCAGACAGTGGCCGCGGCCCTGGCCACACTTTTGCTGATCAAACAAAACTTTCACGACAACAAACTGCTGCCCAAGCGGGATGTGATCTTTCTGGCCCTGGCGGATGAGGAGACCGGGGGAACCTACGGCGCGCAGTGGATGGCCGAGCATCACGCCGACCTCTTTTCGGACGCAGAATTCGCCCTGAACGAGGGGGGCGGTATGGCGACGGATATCAACGGCGTGCGCTATATGACCATTCAGGCCGGGGAAAAAGGGACGAGCCGCTTCTGGCTGCGGGCACGGGGCACACCGGGCCACGGGTCGATTCCTATGCCCAACGCGGGGATTGTGCGGCTGGCCGATGCCGTCCACCGGCTTGGCTCCACCTGGCTGCCCATTCACATGACAGCCACCACCCGTCGCTTTTTGCAGGTCTTGGCCGACACCCAAACCGGGGAAAGCGCGGCCTTTTTCCAGCAATTGCTAGAGAGCGCAGACCCCGACAGCCTGATGGCACAGGCCACTTTTGATCCGACAATGCAGCGCACGCTGAACGCTATCCTGCGCAACACAGCCATGCCCACGATTCTGCGCAGCGGAGGACAGTTGAATGTGATCCCCGATGTGGCGGAAGCCGGCATCGATGGCCGTCTGCTGCCTGGGCAAAGCCGGGAAGACTTTGAACGGGAAATCCGCGCTGTGCTTGGCCCGGGCCTGGCTGATCTGGAGATCGAATGGGCCACACCGGAACCAGCCATTGCCCTGGAATCCGAGTTGGAGGGTCCCCTTCTCGACGCCATCAGTGAAGTGATGGCCGTACACGCGCCGGGAACCCATCTGCTGCCCAATCTGGTCACTGGCGGCACAGATGCCAAAGCCATCGCGCCGCTGGGCATCAAAGTTTTCGGCTTTTCCCCCCACCCCGCCGACGACCTGCATATCTTCGAGCGGGCGCACGCCCACGACGAGCGTCTGCACGAAAAGAGTTTTCACTACTGCGTGCGCACAACCTATGCGATTGTGGAGCGAGTCATCACCAAAGACGTCTGATATATCGGTGATGTACCGATGATGTACCGGGCGTCTGCTGTGCCGGATATAGAGTTTGCGTAGCTGCTGGGATGGTGGGATGATGGATGCAGATTGCCCTTATCCCACCATCGGTTAACCGCCAATGACATCTGACACCCACGCCCCGCCCCCCTATGTCACCGGCCTGCGTTGCCTGCGCTGTGGCACAGAATACGCGCCGGACGCCATCGAATACGTCTGCGGGTGCAGACCGAATGTGGGCAGTGATCTGGGCACGCTGGATGTGCAGTACGACTATCCAGCCATTGCCGCCGCCACATCGCCTGCGCAGATCGCCGCGGACCCGGACGCATCCATTGGGCGCTGGTCGGCCCTGCTGCCTGTACACTGGGCAAATCTGCCCCCGTTGCCCGTAGGCAACACCCCGCTTCTCTATGCGAAACGCCTGGGCAGCAGCATTGGTCTGCCCAATCTTTTCCTCAAAGACGACGGGCGCAATCCCTCGGCCTCCCTCAAAGATCGGGCCTCGGCCATCGCAGTGGCCCGCGCCCAGGAGAAGAGCGCGGCAATTGTCGCCACGGCCAGCACGGGCAACGCGGCCGCGGCCCTGGCCGGTCAAGCCGCGGCCGCGGGCCAGGCCAGTGTGATTTTTGTGCCCAAGACCGCGCCCCAGGCCAAAATTGCCCAGCTTCTGGTCTACGGCAGCCGGGTGCTGGCGGTGGACGGCTCCTACGACGACGCCTTCGATCTCTGCGTGGCCGCCTGCCAGGAATTCGGCTGGTACAACCGCAACACCGGCTACAATCCGTATATGACCGAGGGAAAGAAGACAGTCAGTTTTGAGATTGTGGAACAGTTGGGGGCAGCAAAAGTGTCGGCGATACACGCGCCGCAACCCGCAACCCGCAACTCGCAACTCGCGCCCCCCGATGCCGTCTTCGTCTCCGTGGGCGACGGCTGCATTATCGGCGGCGTACACAAAGGCTTCAAGGACCTGCTGGCCCTGGGCTGGATCGAACGGATGCCCCGCATCTACGGCGTACAATCTGCCGACAGCCCAGCCCTGCACAATGCCTGGCGCGACGGGCGGGAGATTCCCCGGCCTGTGGCGGCGACGACCCGCGCCGACAGCATCAGCGTCAACGCGCCCCGGGACCCGGTGAAAGCGCTCAACGCGGTGCGGCAGAGCGGGGGTGCTTTTGTGCTGGTGGAAGACAGCGCGATTCTGGCCGCAATGCTGCCTTTGGCCCGGCTGGGCGCGGTCTTTGCCGAGCCAGCCGGCGCGGCAGCCTTTGCCGGGCTACAGGCTGCCCTGGCCGCCGGGTTGATAAAAACGGATGAGACAGTTGTGGTCATCAACACCGGCAGCGGGCTGAAGGATGTGCCCGCGGCCATGCAGATGGCGGGAGAGCCAATAACAATCGCACCGACGTTGGCCGCGGTTCAGTCCGCCTTGAACAGTTCAACAAAATCCACCCAAACAGATTAATTTCAAGGAGATTCCTGTGTACGAACTCATCAAAGAACTGAGCGAAATGAGCGGCCCGGTGGGACAGGAAGGGGCTGTGCTGGACCGAATGGAGGCCATCTGGCGGGAGGCGGGGGCGCGGGTGGAGCGTACCCGTATCGGCAATGTGCTGGGACGTGTGGGCGAGACCGGCCCGAAGCTGCTGATGGCCGCCCACGCCGACGAACTCTGCTATCTGGTGCGGGCCATCGACCCCAGAGGTTTTCTGTGGCTGGCCAACGGTCAGGCTTGGCAGCGCACCACCAGTTTCAGCAACGGTTTTGCGATTGGGCAGCGGGTGCGGGTGCTGGCCCGATCCGGCGAAATTCCCGGTGTCATCGGGAGCGTCACCGGCCACGTGGCTACCCTCTCCCAGCCGGAACCCCGGGAAATGGACTGGTACGATTTCTGGGTGGACACGGGCCTTTCAGCCGACGAACTACGCCAGGCAGGTGTTACGCCCGGCACACGCGTCATCTGGGATGCGACGACCGAACGTTTTGGGCATAATATAGTGGGCAAAGCGCTGGACGACCGGGCCTGTCTCGCCATCATCACCGAAGTCATCCGCCGGGTTCCCGCGGCAGAGATGAAGTGGCAACTGACTTTGGCCTGCACAGTGCAGGAAGAGATCGGACTGGTGGGGGCCTATGCCGCGGGCAACAGGGAAGATTTCGACGCCGCAATTGTGGTGGAGATCGGGCTGGCCGGTGACATCCCCGGCGTGGGCGAATCGATGATGCCTGTCCATCTGGGCGGCGGGCCGATTCTCGTGCATAAGGACGCTCAGGTCCACTACGACTACAATCTGACCGCGGCGCTGGAACAGACCGCGGCCGAGAATCACATCTCCATCCAACACGCGGTCTTTGGTTCCTTTGGCAGCGACGGCGGCGCGCTGATGAAATCGGACATTCCCTCCGCGCTGGTCGCCTTCCCCGCCCGCTACACCCACACGCCGTTCGAGACAGCCCATCTGGGGGATATGGAAAATATGGTGGCGTGGCTGTGCGCGTTTGTAAGACGGTGATTCACGCCAATCCAACGAGCACAACGCCAGCGGTGATAACAATGGCTGCTGTCAGGCGCAGTTTGGCCGCAGGTTCGCGAAAGATGACGACCGCGGCGACCACACCGATAACAATACTGAACTGGCGCAAGGCCACCACATAACTGGCCTGGGGGATCATCTGATAGACCCACAGAATGAGAGTATAGGCGCTGGAGATAAAAAGCGTTGCCAGGGCAGCGCGCCGCCAGTCTCGCCCCGTACCGACGCTCATTGGCAGGCGGGCAATAAATCGGAGGAAAAGCCAGAGGAAGGGCACTGTCAGCAGCCATTGCAGTACCCCATAGCGCAGCGCGCTAAGCAGACCCGACGGCAGCATTTCCAGCGCCATTTTATCGATACTACTGTAGCCCACCGTCCCCGCGGCGGTGACCAGCACCCAGAAGATCGTCGCATTGAAATAGCTTTCCCGGCTCACCCCGCGCAGACTGGAAAGCGGGGCGAGCAGACAGCCCGCGGTCACCAGCCCCATCCCCGCCCAGCCCAACAGTGAGGGTGGCCGTCCGCGTAGAATATCCAGCATTGCCAACGCCAGCACCGGCAGGGCACGGGCAACCGGGTAGACAATCGAAAATTCTCCCGTCCGGTAGCCCATTGTCAGTCCCAGAAAATAGACCGACTGAAAGAGGCCCGTCGCCAGGAGCAGAGGCCAGACCGCGGGCGGGAAGGGATCGCCGCTGAATTGCAGCCAGAGCACCGGTCCCAGCCCGGTCAGCCCAACGATCAGATTGGCGCGTATAAATAGGGTTGTGTCCGACCGGCGGGCGTGGGCCAGCAGATTCCACGAGGCGTGGAGGACGGTGGAAACGAGGATAAGGGCGAGAGGAAAAAGAGACATTGGGTATTGCGTACTCCGTATTGCGTGCTGCGTAAGCAGTGACACTGGCGGCTTTGATGAAAACGGCAGGGTTTTGAAAGAGGGTGCAGGCATCTCTGCCGCCGCTGCCTCAATCATCACCACTTACGCAGCACGGAGTACGCAGCACCTTCTACCCAATCGATTGCAATTTGTAGACGCCCGTTTCACAGTCATACAATCCCCAACTGGGCGCGCCGTAGCGGCCCATCACCTCGCCGGGGTTGACCAGTTGGCAGTCGCCGATGCGCTCCCAGTTTTGCAGGTGGTTGTGACCGTAACAGACCAGATGGAACTGGCCGCTCTGGGCGATACGCCGGGCCGGTTCCGGGTAGTGGATCAGCGCGACTTTGCGCCCGCCGATTTCCAATTCCGCGTAGGGGCCGTGGAGGGCGACGTGAGGAAATTTGGACGCCACCACCTGTTGCAGCCGTCCATCGCCGTCGTTGTTGCCTTCGATAATGTGAATAGGTCCGGTAAAGGCTTCGGCGATCTGGGCCACAATGAACGGGGCCACCAGATCGCCCAGATGGAGCAGCACATCCGCGCCGGCCCCGTTCACCGCGGCCAGCGCTTTGTCCAGGTTCCAGATATTGTCGTGGCTGTCGGATAGGATGGCAATGGTTGTCATTTGTCTGGTAACTCCTTCGCTCTGCTTGACACGATGCCCGGCCTCTCGTATGATGGGCTGAGTGTCGTAGTCATATCCTCTGCGAGGCAGAAATGGAACAGATAACAGTTCTGGTACCGAATCGAGACAAGGCAAATCTCCTCATCGAACTGCTCCATTCACTGGATTTTATAGCTGATATTCAACTGATCAGCAGGGACGTGAATGGGCGAAATATCGAACCACCGGTAGATGAGAATTTCTTCTCATTGGCAGGTATCTGGGCAGATCGAGACGTTTCTGCTGAGTCCATACGCAAAGAAGCCTGGCCGGAGCGCTAACGGATGATTCTCTGCGACACAAACATCATCATTGAATTTCTCAAGGGCAATTCTGTGATTGTGGAGCAGCTTCGCGTCATTGGACAGACGCAGATTGCTGTTAGCGCAATCACCCAGGCCGAACTTCTCTTTGGCGCACGGGATAGGCGAGAGTTGCAGAGCTTGCAAAAGATGCTACTCTCCGTTCAGGTCTCACCCGTTACACCAGCCATTTCAGATCGATTCATTCAACTGATTACCAGCTACTCGCTCAGTCACAGACTTGCCATACCAGACGCGCTGATCGCTGCTACGGCTATTGAGCAAGGCTGGCAGTTGTACACGCTCAATCTGAAGGATTTCCGGTTTATTGCCAGCCTTAATCTCTATACCCCTGTTCCATAACAGACACCAGTTCTCGGAATCGGGCGTTCTACGGCTTGAAGCCCTTGCGCCCCAGGAAGCGTGCCCGGCTGCCCAGCTCCGCTTCGATGGCCAGGAAGCGGTTGCCCAGCGGCCCCAGCGCCCCTTCCCGCAGGTGACCCGTGCCCAGCCCCACGCAGTAATCGGCGATCAGTTCGCCTTCGCCCCGACTATCACAGGGCATCACCCCATAGCCGTTGTCATAGGCCAGTTGCACAGCCTGGAAGGCTTCGGTGATCGTCCCGATCTGATTGACTTTGAGCAGCAGTGTATTGGCCGCGCCCACGGCAATCCCCTGTTGTAGCCGTTCGGGGTTGGTGGTGAAGAGGTCGTCGCCCACAATCGCCACGCCCAGTTCTTTGGTCAGAATGGCGTGCCCCTCGTAGTCGATCTCATCCAGCGGGTCTTCGATAATCACAAAGGGATAGTTGGCGACCATCTCCTCGTAGAGGCGCATGAGATCGTCCCGGGTCTTCGGCTCCGCCGAGAAGAGACCCTCGAAGCGGTCGGTCTCTTTGTTGTAATAGGTCCCCGCGGCCACGTCCACCTGAAAGCCGATGCGCCCCTCATAGCCGCAGTTGGCAATCGCTTCCACCTGCAAATCCCACAACTGGCGGTCGTGCTGAATCTGTCCCGGTGCGGGCAGTGCCCAGCCTTTGATGCTGTCCACACTGTACTTCTCGCGCAGCAGGCGGAAGTATTCGTTGGATGTCTCCCAGGCCGCGTGGGAGGCGTCGGCGAAATTGTCGAAGCCGTAGCACATCAGCGCATAGCTGGGCTTGCCGCCAGAACCAGCGCCGTGGCCGTAACGCCAACTGCCCACAATGGAAATCACACCGGGCACGGGCAGGGTGACCGCGTTGACGCCGCCGATGTGCTGGTAGAGGGGAATGCCCAGGCTGGCCGCGCCGGCCTGCAACGCGGCTGCCGAGACGCTGCCCGTGGCATTGCCGCCCAGTTTGGCTTTGGTGGGCGTGCCGTCCAGGTCGATCATCACCTGATCCACCTCGTGCTGGCGGCTGGCGTCCAGGCCGATGACCGCGGGCGCGATGACATCCACCACATTCTGCACGGCTTTCAGCACGCCCCGTCCGCCCCACTTCTTGCCGCCGTCATAGGCAAACTGGACTTCGTGGACGCCCACGGAGACACCCGCGGTGACGACTGCCACACCTTTGGCCCCGTTGGCAGTGGTGACGGTGGCTTCGACGCCGGGGTGGCCCCGGTCGGAAAAAATCTGCCGGGCGCTGACAGAGGTGATGATCGATTCGGCTGGCATAGGCGAAAATTCCTTTCGATGTGAGGAAAGTTTAGGAGCGGTCCAGAACCAGTGTAACACTCAAATCGGCGAAGCTCAGATTGGGTGTGGCGACAATCCCATCGCCCAGCGCGTGGAGCGGGGGCGAGACGTTATGTCGCTTCAATTCGTCAAAGAGATCGATACCCAGCTCCTCGGCCCGCTGGCCGGTGGAATAGTCCACAATGCCGCCGGTGAATACGGGCACGTCCTCGTAGCCGTCGATAAACTGGTGACCCGGCCCGTCGGTCCCATCCGAATCCACCGACCCCATCACCACCTGGCGGGTCTCGCCCAGTTGCAGGGCCGCCGAGACCGCGTACTCCTGGTTGCGCCCGCCCATGCCTTTGGCATCGCCGACTGTCACCAGCAGTTCGTTGCGGCCAAAGAGCGCGCAGGGCGGCTGAAAGGGTTCGCCGTCCAACTCTGAATGTTTGGCCAGATTGGCGATCACTTTGCCCACCTGGGCGGCCTCGGCCAGCATATCGTAGTTGTTGTAGAGCAGATGGGTGCGGAAGCCCAGTGCCTCGGCTTTGGCCCTGGCCGCGGGCAACATCCCCAGATGTTCGGGCATAATACAAAAGGCCCGGGCATTCATCGCCTCGTACTCGTCGTGGCGCAGGGTCTCCTGGGCCGGGTCCGCGGCCAGCAGAAAGTCCTTCACCGACTGGGGCGCGTCGTCCCAAGAATCCCACTTTTTCAGATTGCGCACGGCGTCGGCGTAGGATTGGGTGTCGGGCAGGACGTGCAGCCAGCGGTTGAGGTCGTGGTACATCAGGTCGCGATAGGTGCGGCTGAGTTGGCCCAGCAGGTGGATACAGCGGGCCGGGCGCAGGTGGCGGGAGATTTTGCCTCCTTTCATCTGGTCCAGGTGGTTGCGGATGGGGATCAGATCAACCGTCGGGCCGCCCTTCTCGATCTGAAAGAGATAGACCAGTCGCTGCACATCGGCCAGGCTGACCCCCTCCACCGGCAGGGTGAGCAGAGCAGAGACGCCGTTGCCCAGCGCGGTGAAGACCAGATCGTCGGCCCGCAGGTCGGCGCAGAGTTCGAGAATGCGGCGGCAACCCTCCACACAGCCCTCGTCCGGGACCGGATGCGCGCCGAAAGTGATCTCCACACGGGAGAGAATGTTGGGGCTGCCGTGCTTTTCGATGAGATGGCCGCCGGTCAGCCGATCCCCCAGAATTTCTTCCAGGGCCAGGGCCGTGTACTGGACGCCTTTGCCCGCGCCCACCACAAAAATCCGCCCCACCTGGCGCAGATCGATCACTTCGTCGCCGCTGCGCGGGTCCCCCGTCGGCTCAAAGTGTGGCGAGCCAATCGTCAGGATATCCCCCTCCCGCCGCACCAGCCGCCGCACATTGCGGCCCGGATCGCAGGCATCCAGCCCCGCGCCCAGAATCTCCACCAGTGCCTTGCGCCCGGCTATGTGGCCGTGATTTGTCAGCATATCCGCGTTTTGAATTCGGCCCATTTGTCGTTCCCAAAGCGGTAGGTGCGGTTTCTAACCGCACAGGATAGGACATTCCAAGATTGTGCGGTTAGAAACCGCACCTACTTCCACGCTGATGCTGCATCCAGCGCGGCCATCTGTTCTTCACTCAAACCCACCGACAGCGCGGCCAGACTGCCCGCCAACTGCTTTGGCGAATTGGCCCCGATAATCGGCGCGGTGACCGATGGCTGTTCCAGCAGCCAGGCCAGGGAGACGGCCAAGGGGGTGCTGTCCGTTTCTGTTGCCACTGCCCGCACCGCGTCCAGGGCCTTCCACCCGGCCTCGTTGAAGTAACGGTTTTTGATGCCGTCGGCCCGGGCCGAATCGGTCTGCCCCTCCCGGCTGTATTTGCCTGTCAAGAAGCCACCGGCCAGGGGGCTGTAGGGGATGACGGCGATGTCGTATTCCTCGCAGACATCGGCCAGTTCCCGCTCAAACTCGGCCCGGTTGACCAGATTGTAGTGGGGTTGCAGGCTGTCAAAACGGGCGGTCCCGGCACTGTCGCTGGCCCACAGCGCCTGCATCAGTTGCCAGGCTTTGTAGTTGCTGCACCCGATGTAGCGCACTTTGCCCTGCTGCATCAGCCGGTCCATCGCTTCCAGCGTCTCGTCAATCGGCGTCTCCGCGTCGGGCGAATGGGTCTGGTAGAGGTCGATATAGTCGGTCTGCAACCGGCGCAGGGACGCGTCGCAGGCGTCGATGAGATGTTTGCGGGAGAGGCCCTGGTCGTTGGGACCCGGGCCCATCGGTCCGCGGGCTTTGGTGGCGACAACAATCTGCTGACGGTTGCCCCGCGCGGCCAGCCAGCGCCCGATGACTTCCTCGCTCACACCGCCGTCGTTGCCCTCCACCCAGCGGCTGTAGATGTCGGCAGTGTCGAGAAAATTACCGCCCGCCTCGACAAAGGCGTCCATCACCGCAAAGCTGGCAGCTTCGTCGGCGGTCCAGCCCCACTGCATTGTGCCCAGACAGAGGGGGGATACTTTCAGGCCGGTGCGGCCCAGTTTTTGGTAGTTCATTGGGGGTTTCCTTTCCAGAAGTTCGACTTTTCAGAAAAAGTCGAACTTCTATTATGTCCTTGTCACTTCCATCGGGCTGCGCAATGTATTGAGGACCGCGCAGGTCTGCTCGACAGTGGCGTGCAGTCGGTCAATTGTCGCGGCATCTGCGGGGGAGCCGACGGTCGGTTTGTAGGCCAGCCGTTCCAGCCGGATCGGCCCGTCGTAGGGAAGGCCGACGACACCGGTCATGTCCAGCCCGCCAGTGATCTCCACTTCCACACTGTCCAGGGGAATCTCCAGGAGTGTGGCCTGCAAGAGATATGTGTGTACCAGACAGCTCGCCAACGCGCCCAGGAGCATCTCCGGGGAGCTGGGGCCGAGGGAATGGCCCGCCAGCCCCGGCGCGGAGTCGCTGATGATAATGTACTGGCCCATCTGCACAGGCCGCACGCCCGTAATCCCCGCGGCGTGGGAGGTGGCTTTCAGCGCCACAAAAGCAGCCTCTGGATTGGCCGTCAAATCTTCCCGGCGCTGGGCCAGCACTTTCGCTTTGCGTTCGATGTAACTGTCGAGAATTGCCATAAATTTTCCTTTTCCAGAGTGAGTTGCCGTCTGCGGTCCGCGGTCTGCCTTTCTATCGCAGCACCCGTTCATCCCCCACCCGCCGGGTCATACGCCGGGCGTCCATCTCTTCCAGCAGGGCCTGGGCATATTTGCGGCTGGTGTCGAAGAGGTCGCGGGTCTGGGCCAGGGTGACAGAGCCGTTCTCCTGGGCAAAGGCGGCGATGCGCTCGATGGCTGTGTCAAAATCATCCGGACGGAAATAGACGCCGCCGGAGATACGCAGAAGCAGATTCTGCTCCACCAGCGCTTCCAGGAGTTCCTCGTCGTTGCCCAGCAGGGCCAGGGTGTCGCCCGCGTTGGGCGGGGAAAAGGGCGCGGCGGCATAGGCAGCCAGTGTGCGTTCCATCGCCTGGGATTGTTGTTCGCTGTAGTGAATCTGATGTCCGGCCAGCCAGAGAACCCCGTCGTTGGCCTGAATCAGACCCGCGGTCACCGCCTGCTCCACCCAATCGTTGAAGGCGCGCAGGGGCAATTCCCCCGCGGCTGTATTCCCCCCCTTCACCCGCAGACGGCTGCGCACTTCGCCCCGGGCCATGCCCTGACGCAGGGGGTGGGCTGTGTGATAGACGGCCAGCAGCGCGGCCAGATTGTCCAGCAGGCTGGCGTGGGTGGTGTGTGCCAGGAGTAGCCGCCCGTTGTCCAGACGGGTGATCAGCCCGGCGGCTTCCAGCCCGGCCAGCGCTTCCTGCCCCGGCTCTGTGCCCAGCCCGCTCTGGCCGATGAGGTCGGGCACAGAAAGCAGAGGCGCACGTTCCAGGGTTTGCAGCAGAATTTCGTCGGGCGCGCCCGCGGCCAGGGTTGTCAGCCGTTCGATGGCTGTGGGGTCCATGCGGCGGTAGCGGCGGCGGGGATGCGGGTCCAGCACTTCGCCGCCGCCGAGGGTGGCGCTGGGCGAGGGCTGGCGCAAAATGTAGCGATCCCCCGCGGCTACCAGCACAGGCCGGCCCAGACGCAGTTGCAGCCAGCCATCCGCGCCGGGGGAGAATTCTTCTACGCCCAACAGCCGCACGTGCGCGGGTGTCTCGGATGCGCCGCTGAAGAAGTCTACTTGCAAATTGTGGACGAGCGGTTTGGGCGCGTCGGGCAGCAGGCGAAAGGAGACATCCAGCAGTTTGGTGGCTCGCAGGGTTCCCGGCTTCACCACCACCTGCCCCCGCTGGATTTCGTCCACAGCCACGCCGCTGAGGTTGATGGCGGCCCGGCTGCCCGGTGCGGACCGCTGGATGGCGGTGTTGTGGCTCTGGATGCCGCGGATGCGTCCACCGGGGCCGTCGGGCAATATCTCCACCGGATCGCCCACCGCAAAATGGCCGTCGCTGAGTGTGCCGGTGACGATTGTGCCAAAGCCGGGGATGCTGAAGATGCGGTCGATGGGCAGACGGGGACGCGCCCGATCCCGGCGGGGCGGCAATTCTCCCAGCAGACCGGCCAGGGCAGCGCGCAGATCGTCCAGCCCTGCGCCTGTGTGGGCGCTGACACGCACGATCGGCGCGTTCGCCAGCCGGGTCGTTTCCAGCAGTTCGTGGACTTCCAGTTCCACCAGTTCCAGCCACTCCGGGTCGTCGATCAGGTCAGCTTTGGTCAGGGCTACCAGCCCGGTGGGGACGGCCATCAGGTCGAGGATCGCCAGATGCTCCCTCGTCTGGGGCATCACCCCTTCGTCCGCGGCGATGACGAGCACAGCCGCGTCCACACTGCCCACGCCCGCCAGCATATTTTTGATGAAGTCGATGTGGCCGGGCACATCCACAATACCGATAGATTCGGGGGTTTCCTGTCCGGGGAGAGGAAGCTCGATCCAGGCGAAGCCCAGATCAATTGTCAGGCCCCGGGTCTTTTCCTCGGCCAGCCTGTCCGGGTTGATACCGCTGAGGGCCTGGACGAGGGAGGATTTGCCGTGATCCACGTGGCCGGCGGTGGCGATGACTCGCATGGGTGGGGGTTAGCGCTCCGCGGGGGGCGCGCCAGTGACGATACCTGCTGTGCGCCGGGTATTGTTCTGGCTGGCGTACAGTTCGGCATTCCGCCGCTGCTTCTGCCATTCGTCTTCCATTGTTTTCATCTGTTCGTCCCGTTCGCGCAGGGCCTCTTGCAGACCCTCCAGCCAATCCTGGGCCGCGCTGAGGGAGCGAGCGCCGTAGCTTTCCTGCAATTTCCAAAGTTGCCGAATCAGTTCTTCGTGTACTTTTATGTCGTGCAAAATCGGGGGGAACGGTTCCTGGAACTCTTTGTTGATCTTTTCCTGCTCCCGCCACAGATGTTCCTGGCGCAGGTCCTCCTTGCGCCGCAATTTTTCGTAATCCTCCCGGAATTCGTCCATCTCTCGGCGGATACGCTCTTCGGCCAGCCGTTGCAATTCTGCTACTTGGGCCTGATCCCGGCGTATGACCTGCTGGAAGTCGTTGATGGTCTGCACAGCCCGGCGGGCCACTTCGATCTGCTGGCCAAAGCCCTGGACCTGCTCCTGGCCTTTGGCCACCAATGAGCGCTGATCGTCGATAATCTCCTGCCAGCGATTGAGCACAGACAGGCGTTCCACCGTCTCGATGCGGATACGCTCCATAAACGTCTGCTGTTCTTCCCGGATTTGGGTAAAGACGGGCCGCCACTTTTCGGTTTCGGTAGCCAGACGCCGGGTCGCTTCCTCCACCACAGCAATCCGCCCCACCACCGCTTCGCTGCGCTTGAAAAGCTCAACCGTTTCCTGTTGCAACTGGGCCACCCGCTTGGAATCGCCCGATCGCTGTTCGGCCAGGAAAGGAATCTGCCGGGTACGATCTTCAATTTCCTTGGCCAGTATATTGACCTGGTTGCGCCCGGTCATAATCATTTCAATCAGCCGATCTTCTTCGGCTTTGCGCACCTGCACCGACTCTTCCACCCTGCCGATGCGGGGCAATTCCCGCCGCACTTCGCCGATCTCCCGGGTCAAGGCTTCCCGATCGCCCAGACGTGCCCGTTCGATTTCGCGCACAGCCTGGGCACGCACCTCTTCTTCCCGGCTGACCAGCAGGGCAAATTCAGTCTTCACATTCTGAATCTGCTGCTCCAATTGGGTAAAACGCCCCAACTGCGCGTGGGTCCCGGCCAGACGCCCTTCCAAATCCTGGATGCGCCGAGCCTGTTCCACAATATCGGCTGTCTGGCCCTCTACCTGCTGCTGCAAACGGGCTATCTCAGCCCGATCGCGGCGATGCTCTTCGTCTAGCCAATTGACCATTTGGGCCAGTTGCGCAATATCCATGCCGGGTCCTGTTCCGCCTATTGATGCTGTATCTGTGCCAATGAACGCATCGTCGATTATACCATTTGTAGCAACTCCCCCCAAACAGGTCCGCTGTCCGGCAGGGGGAGTTGCCGACAGTGCGATCCCGGCCTCTCTGCCCAGACGATTGACCAGAAAATTGAGCGGTTGCCACCTCTGCACTGGTTCGGAAACAGCGATTCAGGCCGATAATTTGACCATCCGTGCGCGGGCTGATACAATATCGCCGACAGTCTTCACAGTCTTCCATCGATTTGTGGCCGTCCCTGACTATCACATTCTGAACCAGCAGCACATTCTGAACCAGCAAATTCTGGTCAGCAGAACCTTTGACGTTGCAGTGCGCCCCTATCACCCATCGGTGACATATGCGCTTTGGCATTGATGCTCGACTAACTTATCACCAACGCGCGGGGATTGGGCGATACACACTCTTCTTACTGGATGAGCTGGCAAAGTTGGATCAGGAAAACCGCTATACGGTTTTCCAACACCGCAAAGACAGGGAAGCGCTGGTTGACGCGCCCAACTTCCACCGCAAGACACTCTTCGCACCAGTCCATTCCAGGCTGGAGCAGCCGTTGATGATGATGGAATTGCTATTCCAAAATTTAGACCTGTTTCATAGCACAGACTTTATCCCTCCGCTCTACAGCAGTCTCCCCTCCATCATCACCGTTCACGACCTGGCCTTTTTGCGTTGGCCCCACTTTCTCACCGCCGATCACGCCACCTATTACAGCCAGATCGATCGGGGTGTACGCCACGCCCGCCACATAATTGTGCCCAGCCAGAGCACAAAGAACGATGTGATCGGTCAGTTGGGCGTGCCCGAAAGCAAGATCAGTGTCATCTACGAAGCAGCCGCGTCCCTCTATCGTCCTATGCCGGTGGAAGAAGCCAGAGCCGCGGTGAGTAAGCGATTTTCTATTCCCCAAAACTATATTTTCTTCATCAGCACAATCGAACCGCGCAAGAATATCGGCGGATTGCTCCAGGCCTATCATCACCTGCGGACAAAGTATAACCTGACCGAGACGGCCCTGGTGCTGGCAGGCAAACAGGGCTGGCTCTATGAGCAGGTCTATGAGAGTGTGGAAAAACTGGGCCTGCAAGACTCCACATTCTTTGTCGGGCGTGTATCGGACGAGGAGTTGCGCCAACTCTATGTGGGCGCGCGCTGCCATGTCCATCCCGCCTTCTACGAGGGCTTTGGCCTGCCCCCGTTGGAAGCAATGGCCTGTGGCACACCGACAGTTGTCAGCAATACCAGCAGCCTGCCCGAAGTTGTGGGCGACGCCGCGCTGATGTTTGATCCCAATGACTGGGAAGAGATGGCTGTCGCTATTCGCCGCCTGCTGGTGGACGACGAACTCCATAGAGAGATGCGCCAAAAGGGTCTGCAACGGGCCGATGTCTTCAGTTGGAGCCGGGCTGCCGCCGAGACGCTGGGTGTCTATCAGATGGTTGCCCAGGGGCAAACCATTCCCGCGACAGCAGGCTGACGCTATGTACACATGAAAATACTCTTTCTCACGCCCCAATTGCCCTACCCTCCCCGGCAAGGAACAACGATCCGCAACTACAATTTGATCCGGCTGCTGGCCCAGGAACACCAGATTCATCTCTTCACATTTCTGGCACCGGGCGAGCAGTACAGCCAGGAAAGCCACCTGGCCGCGCTCTGCGAACGGATCGTCACCGCAGATCAGCCAGCCCGTTCCCTGGCCCGCCGCGGCCTGGACACCCTGGCCAGCAACCGTCCCGATATGGGTTTGCGCCTGGCCAGTCCAGTGGCCCACGCCCGTCTGGCCGCGCTGCTGGCCGAGGAGACGTACGATCTGGTCCAGGTGGAAGGCATCGAAATGGCCTCCTATGGCCTGGCCGCCACTGCAATCCAGCCCCGCGCCCGACTGATTTTTGACGATCACAACGTGGAATATCTGCTCCAGAAACGCTCGGCTCTGGTCGATCTGCGCCGACCGCTGCGTTGGCCCGCGGCCCTCTACAGCCTCATCCAGTGGAACAAATTGCATCGTTATGAACGGATGATCTGCAGCCGCGCGGACGCGGTGATCGCTGTCAGCGAGCCGGACCGTTCGGCGCTGGTACAGTTTGTGCCCGACGGGCTTGTGGATGTAGTGCCGAATGGGATTGATCTGAGCGAATATCCGCTTGCGCGGCCCGTGCAAAACACAGATGAGCAGCCCACGCTGGTCTTCACTGGCAAGATGGACTACAGGCCGAATGTGGACGCCATTCTCTGGTTTGTCGGCGAGGTGTTGCCACTGATTCAGGCGCGGCAGCCCGATGTACGTTTGCAGGTGGTGGGGATGAGCCCGCATCGGCGGTTGGCCGCGCTGCGCGGGAGTCCGGGCGTGGAGATTACGGGGGCAGTAGCGGATGTGCGGCCCTATGTCTACGCCGCGGCCGTCTATGTGGTGCCGCTGCGTGTGGGCGGTGGAACCCGATTCAAAGTGTTGGAAGCGCTGGCCAGTGGCAAGCCGATTGTGAGCACATCGCTGGGTGTGGAAGGTCTTGGCCTGCAGGATGGCCGGGAACTGCTGCTGGCGGATGAACCCCAGCACTTTGCCCAGGCCGTCCTTCGATTGCTGGACGATCAGGCCCGCAATGGCCTCCTGGCCGGGACGTTGTCCCAAGCCCTGTCCAGCGCAGGGCGGCATTTTGTCGAGGCCCATTTCACCTGGGAACAGATCGTGCCCCGTCTGGAACAGGTATATCAGGCCGTCATGCGTATGGAACCTTTGGCAAGCCGCCAAAGATGACCGAGAACCGCCCGGCAAAAACACCGCAGAAGAAGAGAAAACAGAGAAAAAAAGGTGGTGGTCGGGTGACCACCACCTGTGGGCAGAGCCTTTGACATTGACACGCAGTCGGCAATGCAGGGGAAACATTGCCGACTGCGCTGTGTTGCATTGTTTGTCTGCCTGCCCACAGAATACACCGGGCGGGTCGCGGCCCCTATAGCCAACTTTATGTATTCCCTGTGATCCAGCGCGCAAATCCACCGGCCTTGCCGAGTGCTGGTCGCTGCCCTCTATTTACTCGCCCTCGACGGAAAGATGGACGCACCCGCGGCCCCGGAACCAGCGGCTGTGCGCCGATCGCAGCGGCGTTCTATGGAACGCGGATACACGCAGGAAAACGCAGATTTCCTCGCCCGTTGCATAGCCAACGGTTCTCCTGCCAGTGGCGTGAGATCAGCAGATGGAGTACAATACCGGTAGATCGAAAAGCCCTCTTTCAACTACCCACGGAGACAGAAACGTAATGACACAACCACTTCCCAGCGCGCAGGTCGGCAACACAGCCCTGCGCGTCAGCCAACTGGGTATGGGCACCGCGCCCATCGGCAATCTGTACGGCGGCGTGACCGATGCCCAGGCCATCGAGACCGTCCAAAAATCCTTCGATTTGGGCATTCGCTATTTTGACACCGCGCCTCTCTACGGCGGCGGCGTTGCGGAGAAGCGGGTAGGCATGGCACTCAAAGGCATCCCCCGCGATCAGTTCGTCCTCCAGACAAAAGTCGGGCGGCTGCTGCGCGACGACGACTCCATCGAATTTGACTACAGCCGGGACGGAGTGCGGCGCAGCCTGGAAGAAAGCCTGAAACGGCTGCAAATGGATCGGGTGGACATTCTGCTCGTCCACGACCCGGACTCACTGCAGGAGCAGGTGGGGTATCGTCAGGCGCTGAACGAGGCTTTCCCCGCGCTGATTGAAATGCGGGAACAGGGGGTAATCGGTGCATTGGGCGCGGGGATGAACCAGTGGCAGATGGAATACGAGTTTGCCAAACACTCGGACCCCAACATTTTCCTCTTGGCCGGGCGCTATACACTCCTGGAGCAGACCAGTCTGGAATTTCTCGATTACTGCCAGAAGCGGCAGATTAGTGTGGTATTGGGCGGGGTGTACAACAGCGGCATTCTGGTCACAGGGCCGACACCGGGGGCGAAGTTCAACTATCGGGACGCGCCGGAACCCATCCTGGAAAAAGCCGGCAAGCTGAAGGCCATCACCGACCGCTATGGCGTGCCCCTGCACGTGGCCGCCCAGCGCTTCGCCCGCAGCCACCCGGCCATCACCGGGCTGATCATCGGCTCGGTCAAGCCCAGCGAAGCCGAAGACAACCGGGCCATCTGGGATGCGGAGATTCCCAGCCAGCTGTGGGCAGACATCCGGGCCGCGGGGCTGGTGGAGGATGGCGCGCCGATGCCGGGAGCGTGACAGGGTGATAGTGTGACAAGATGAAGGGGCGATTGTCACCCCTTCATCTTGTCACCTCTTCTCTTCTACTCCTCCCGGCAGACATTCTCCAGGCGGCCAATCTTCTCGATCTCAATCACTACTTTGTCCCCGTTCTTCATCCACAGTTGGGGGGTGCGGCCCATGCCCACGCCGTGGGGTGTGCCCGTCAGAATCACATCGCCCGGTTCCAGCGTGAACGACTGGGAACAGTAGGAGACCAACTCGGCCACGCCAAAGATCATCTCCTTTGTGTTGCTTTCCTGCACCACTTGCCCGTTGAGAATACAGCGGATGTCCAGGGATTGGGGATCGCCGATCTCATCCGCGGTGACAAAGCCGGGGCCGATGGGGCAGAAAGTATCCAGACTCTTGCCCCGAATCCACTGGCCGTCGCCCATCTGAATCTCCCGTGCGCTCACATCGTTGGCACAGGTATAGCCCGCCACATAATTGAGCGCGTCGGCCTGGCTCACCCGCCGGGCGGTCTTGCCGATGACCGCGGCCAATTCGGCCTCGTAGTCCACCTCTTTGGTCAACGCGGGCGACCAGACAATTTCGTCGCCGGGGTTGATGATACTGCTGGTGAACTTGGTGAAGATCAGCGGACGGGGTGGGGGCGTGCTTTTCGTCTCGCGAATGTGGTCCATATAGTTCAGGCCAATCGCCACAATTTTGCCAGGGCGTCCCACAGGATTGAGCAGATTGACACTGCTGCGGGCCACACTGCCGGTGATTTTGCCCGTTTTGCCGGCCAGAATATCAGCCCAGCTCGCATCGGTCACGTCGATATTGTCGCCTTTGGCAATGCCATAGACATTCGTGCCTGCCTGTTCAAATTTTAGCCATCTCATTCTTGGACTGTCTCCTTTGGTAGTTTACCTGCTGCGATTGCTGCTTTGAAAAGAGAAATTGTTTCGGCGACGCCCTGCGTCAGGGGTGTGAAGGGGATATCGCCCAGAATCTTGCGGAGTTCGCTGTCGTCAAAGCCCTGGGGGAAGGGCAGAACAGTATCCGCGGCGGTGATGCGCCCGGCCGCGCTTGGCTCGGCGGCTTCGATGGCCGCGATGACCACGCTCATATCCACAATCGATCCAGCCAGATTGTAGACACCCGCGCCCGGAAAAGGTGTGCGCGCGGCCTGGATGAATGTCTTGGCCACGTCATCCGCGTACTGAAAGCCGTTGACGCCCTGGAATGATATCTCGTAGCGCTCGCCGCGCGCCGCGGCCAACATTGCTTTGGTGGGGGTAGAGGTCATGCCCTGATCCCGGGCCGGGCCGTAGATGGTATAGGGGCGCAGGGCAATGCTGGCAATGCCGTCATCCTGCCAATAGATGCGGGCTGTGCCTTCGTTGGCCTGTTTGTAGACACCGTAATGATTGAGGGGGTGAAGGGGGGCGTCGTTGCTCACCCGTTCCTCTGCGTACTCGTCGGCGTAGCCATAGACTGCAATGCTGCTGGCATAGACGACCTGCTTAATGCCCAGCTTTTTGGCCGCTTCAAAGACATTGACAGTCCCCACCACATTTACCGCCGCGCCCAGGGGCGGGTTGGCCCGGCAAAAGGGAACCTGCAGCGCGGCCAGATGAATAATATGGGTGGATTTGCTCTCCGCCATCGCAATCTGCACGCGATCGGTGTCGGTAATATCAGCCTGGACAAAGTGGATGCGCGCCAACTCTTCCGGTTCCATCACAAGTTCTAAACGGCTATGGTTTGTGCCCAGATCGAAAACCGTCACTGCTGCACCATCCCGCACCAGATTGCGGGCTGTCCATGCGCCAATACAACCCAGCGCACCAGTCAGAAAAAATCGTTCGTCGCTCATAGTTCCTCTCAGGGGGACATCTTGTGAAAATCAGTAACTCGCTTCCTATTGTGCCAAATGACGGACAATAATGCACGTTGGGGAGTTGCTTTGCACGTTTTTTTGCACAATTGATAATGCCAGATGGCAAAAGGGGAGCGGATGGCGTTGTTGGCAGCCGGTCCAGACTGTTTGTGCGAAATCGCCGTCTATGCAAGATTACCGTCTGTGCAAAAACTTGGTTGCGGCGTTTGACATCCGGTTTGCCCTGTGATATTCTTGCTGCCATCCGCTCTTTGTCGGATATTTGCAACCTGGAGTTTTCGATGATTTTGCGTTCCCCATCCGAGACATCAATCGAAACCGAACGTACCCTTCGCCTGCAAGAAGAGGTTGCCCTGTTGCCCATCGCTCTCTTGGATGGCCCCACAGCCAACGAGATGTTGTTTTCCATGAACCTGCGCCAAGACTGGCGCGGGTTTTCTTTTGGCAACTTTTGGTTTGGCTATTATTTTGGGACCGATCATTCGTCTCCACAGACGGAGGAGCGCTGGGCTGTGTAGCACGACACACAAGCTGATAGACGCACCGAGAGCGTGGAGACCAAACTCCACGCTCTTTTTTGTGTCTTCTGGGCAGAACAAATTCGGAAAAAAGAGCCAGACGAGTAGACAAGACCGAATTCATCTGTAAGACCAACAATAGCAAACACGCATAGATAAACACGCATAGAAGAGGAAACTGCCAAATGATCTGTCGAGGCGTGCGCGGGGCCACAACAGTGGACGAAGACAAACCGGAAGCAATCCTGCGGGCCACCCGCGAACTTCTGGCGCTGATGATCCACATCAACGAAATCCGTTCGGAGGATGTCGCCAGCGTTGTCTTTACCACCACCAAAGATGTGGTCTCCCAATACCCGGCGCTGGCGGCTCGCCAGTTGGGCTGGCTGGATGTGCCACTCTTGTGCAGCCACGAGATGGAAGTGCCGGGCAGCCTGCCCCGCTGCATCCGCGTTTTGCTGCACTGGAATACCGAACGCAGCCAGTCGGACATCCAGCACATCTATCTGGGCGCTGCCCAATCCTTGCGCCCGGACAAATCCGTCACCGAAGAGGTGGATATGGCCGAGTTGCAGCGCTGGATTGAAGAGCAGATGGCGCGCTGGCAAGTGAAGAAGTAACAACCGGGCGAATCGGGGGTTGATTTTCGTTTTTGCTGCGTGCTGCGTAAAACGTGAGATCGCCCGCCCTTTTTCACCCAGCACGTTTCACATTTCTTCGACAAAGAAAGAACCACCTGTTCGACCATTTTCCCAACGAAGGAGCCTTTCCATGACAACTGTCGCATTTCAGGGCGAACACGGCGCTTATTCCGAAGAGGCCATCCGCTCCCATTTTGGGCAATCGGTGGACACTCTGCCCTGTCACGCCTTCGAGCATATTTTTGACGCGGTGGAAAATGGCACGGCCACTTTTGGCGCCGTGCCCGTGGAAAACAGTCTGGCGGGCAGCATCAACAAAGCCTACGATCTGCTCCTGGAGCACGACCTGAAAGTGCATGGGGAGATTGCCCTGCGCGTGCGCCACAATCTGCTGACAATTCCCGGCAACGGGGACAAAATCGAGCAGGTGCGCAGCCATCCCCAGGCCCTGGCCCAGTGCGAAGGTTTTCTCAACCGCAACGGCTACAAAGCCATTCCCTGGTATGACACCGCGGGCAGTGCCAAAGAACTGGCAGAAAAGCCCGAACCCAATATCGGCGTCATCGCCAGCCGCCTGGCCGGCGAAATCTACGGGCTGGAGACTGTACAGTCCGGCGTTGAGGATATGCGCCACAACTACACCCGCTTCTTTATCATCGGCAAAGGCGAGGCGCAACGGGTGGAGATCGCCAAAACGTCCCTCGTCTTTGCCACGCCCCACAGCCCCGGCGCGCTCCACGGCTGTCTGGGCGAATTTGCCCAACGGGGCATCAATTTGATGAAAATCGAGAGCCGTCCCCGGCGCAACCGGCCCTGGCAATACGTCTTCTATCTGGATTTTGCGGGCCATTGGCAGGACGCAGAGTGCGGCGCGGCCCTGCTCGGTCTGCTCAACCGGGCCGCCTTTGTCAAGCTGCTGGGCAGCTTTCCGCCCGCGCCGCCGCCGGTGGAGGACGAGGGAACGGTGCAGGCGGCAGTGCTACAGATTTGACCGGAGGATTAGGAAAACGGGATGACCAAAATGACTGTGGGTAAACCTTTTTGGTCGTCCAGCCGTGAAACGTAAAGCGTGAGTCTGTCCGGACTTTCTCACGCTTTACACCTCACGTTTCGTCAGATTCGCAACTCACAATTCGCAACTTTATATCACACGGAGGAAATCTCAATGATTGTCGTTATGAAACCCGAAGCAACTCCCGCCGAAACTACCGCTGTCATCAACAAAGCCGAAGCCGTGGGCGTCAGCACTCACCCCATCTACGGCAAAGAACATACGGTCATCGCGCTGGTGGGCGATCTGACCAAAATCGACCGGGACGTATTCACGGCGATGGCTGGCGTGCAGAAAACTGTGCGTATTCAGGAGCCGTACAAACTGGCCGCCCGCAGCACTCATCCCGGCAAAACCACCATTGATGTGAACGGTGTCATTATTGGCGGCTCGGATGTCGTAGTCATGGCTGGCCCGTGCAGTGTGGAAAGCCGGGAGCAGGTATTGGAGACCGCCTGGGCGGTGAAGGAAGCCGGCGCCACAATTCTGCGCGGCGGCGCGTTCAAACCCCGCACCAGTCCCTACAGTTTCCAGGGCATGGGCGAAGCCGGGCTGAAGATTCTGGCCGAAGCCCGCGAACAGACCGGCTTGCCCGTCATCACCGAAGTGATGACAGTGGAAACAGTGGAAATGGTCTGCGAATACGCCGACATTTTGCAGATCGGCGCACGCAATATGCAGAACTACGGACTGCTCCACGCGGTGGGCAAAGTGAACAAACCGGTAATGCTCAAGCGGGGTATCAGCGGCGAGATTAAAGAGTTGCTGATGTGTGCCGAATATATTCTGAGCGACGGTAACCCACAGGTGATGCTCTGCGAGCGGGGCATCCGCACCTACGAGACCGCCACCCGCAACACTTTTGACCTGAACGCGGTGCCTGTGCTCCAGAAAATGAGCCATTTGCCTGTTGTGGCTGATCCCTCCCACGGCACTGGCGACTGGGAACTGGTGGGGCCAATGTCCCGGGCCGCGGTGGCCGCGGGTGCAGACGCGCTGATTCTGGAAGTTCACCCGGACCCGGACAAAGCCGAGAGCGACGGTGCGCAGAGCCTGAAGCCAGAGAACTTTGCCCAGTTGATGGGTCAGTTGCGTCTGATTGCCACTGCGGTGGGCCGGTCGATTGCCGCCCAACCGGAAGCGGCGGCAGGCAATGGGCGGCCGCGGGAAGCGATGTTGGCGTAAATGAGGAGTGAAATGTGAAACGTGAGATCGTCGTCTGATCTCACGTTTCACTCGCTACAGAAGATCAATCCCAGTCAGAACACTTTCCCAAACGAAAGGACTTATCAATGATTATTGTCATGAAACAGGGCGCAGCGCCCCAGGAAATCGAGGCCGTTGTCAATCGTGTGGAAGAGCTGGGCTACAAAGTCCACCTGAGCCGGGGCGAGGCGCGCACGATTATCGGCATTATCGGTGCAGACGACTACCTGCTGCATCAGGACACATTTGAAGTGCTGGACGGCGTGGAAAAGACAGTGCGCATTATGCAGCCTTACCGGTTGGCCAGCCGTGACTTTACGGGCGCGGCGTCGGAAATTCCAGTGGGGCCGCACGCGGTTATCGGCGGCAAGAAAATTGTGGTAATGGCCGGGCCGTGTAGTGTGGAGAGCCGGGAGCAGATTCTGGAAACCGCCCACGCCATCAAAGAAGCCGGCGCTACCGTCCTGCGCGGGGGTGCGTTCAAGCCCCGCAGCAGCCCCTACAGCTTTCAGGGCCTGGGCGAAGAAGGGCTGAAGTTTCTGGCCGAGGCCCGGGAGCAGACGGGGCTTCCCGTTATCACCGAAGTGATGAGTTCCGACGACATCGAACTGATCGGCGACTACACAGACATCTTTCAGGTGGGGGCACGCAACAACCAGAACTACTCCCTGCTCAAAGCGCTGGGCAAAACCAACAAGCCGGTCTTTCTCAAACGGGGTATCAGTGGCACAATTCAGGAGTTGCTGATGAGTGCAGAATATATCCTCAGCGGCGGCAATATGCAGGTGATGGTCTGCGAGCGGGGCATCCGCACCTACGAAACAGCCACCCGCAATACCTTTGACATCAACGCCATTCCCCTGCTCAAAAATCTCACCCACCTGCCCGTCGTGGCTGATCCTGCCCACGGCACAGGCCAGTGGGAACTGGTGAGTCCGGTGGCCAAAGCTGCTGTGGCCGCGGGCGCGGACGCGCTGATGATCGAAGTTCACCCCGACCCCAGCAAAGCCTGGAGCGACGGCGCGCAAAGTCTGACACCGGAACGCTTCGGTCAACTGATGAAAGAGCTACGCCCCATCGCCGAGGCTGTGGGACGGGGCATCTGAACGGTTGGGGTGGATGGGTTCGCTGGGTAGCCCTGGGATAAATCCCAGTCTGATGGCTGAAGTCGTCTAAAGACGACCAAAATTCAGTCCACTTCAGTGGACTTCAGCTATCAGACGGCAATTGGTTGCCGGGGTCTAGGAATATTGCCAGCACATTGCCAGCACATTGCCAGTCACCGTGCTGTACTGCAAGTGGCACATCGTCCCTGGGATAGATCCTGCACCCGCGTTCCATTCTTAAATCCGTGTTCTTCTGCTGAGATAACTCAATGACCAAACGACTATCCAACTGCCGCGTTACCGTCGTCGGCCTGGGGCTGATGGGCGCAAGCCTGTGCATGGACCTGGTGCAGGGCAAGCTCTGCCGGGAGGTGCGCGGGGTGGCCCGTCGCGCCGAAACCGCGCTCTCCGCTTTCTTCGAGAACGCGGTGGATCAGGCCACCACCGATCTGCACACCGGCGTGGCCGGCGCGGATATCGTTATCCTGGCCACGCCCGTGCGCACGATTGTGGATATGCTGGCCGAAGTCGGCCCCCTGCTCTGGCCGGGCACACTGGTGATGGATATGGGCAGCACAAAGGGCGATATCTGCGCGGCGATGGACGCCCTGCCCCATCACATCCAGCCCATCGGCGGCCACCCCATGACAGGCAAAGAGACGGCTGGCTTCGAGTCGGCTGAGCCGGGTCTCTATCGGGAGGCCACATGGGTGCTGACACCTCTGCCCCGTACCAGCCAGGAGACAATCGATCTCTCCCTGGAGCTGGTCCAGGCAGTGGGCGCAAAGCCGGTGGTGCTGGAGCCGCGTCGCCACGACCGACTGGTGGCGGCCATCAGCCACCTGCCCTTCCTGCTCTCCAGCGCCCTCGTTCACACAGTGGACTGCACAGGTGTGGACGATCCCGCGGTCTGGCAACTGGCCGCGGGGGGATTCCGCGACACCAGCCGGGTGGCAGCCAGCGACACCCGGATGTTTATGGACATTCTGATGACCAACCGGGAGGCTGTCCTGGCCCAGTTGGATACGCTGGACATTCAACTACACGAACTGCGCTGTCTGCTCGCCAACGGCGACGAAGCCGACCTGCGCGCCAAATTGTCCCACTCGCAAAAATTACGCGCGGAGTGGAAAAAATAAGGACTGGGGCCGGGGCGCGGAGACTGGACAGTTCCAGTCTCTTGTCCCCAATCCCCAATCCCCAATCCCTGGAACTCCTATGGCAAACCAACTCATCATCCACAGCGGACACCCCCTCATCGGCCAATGCCGGGTTCCCGGCGACAAATCCATCAGCCACCGGGCTGTCATCTTCGGCTCCCTTGCCCAGGGGCGTACCCGCATTCGCAACTTCCTCAACGGCCACGACTGCTTTGCCACTATCAATGTTATGCGGGCACTGGGCGTGCGCATCGATCAGCGCTCCCCCACGGACCTGGTGGTGAACGGTGTGGGGCTGAACGGGCTGCAAGAGCCGGAGGATGTGCTGGACTGCGCCAACAGCGGCACAACCATTCGCCTGATGACCGGTCTGCTGGCGGGGCAACCTTTCGCTTCTGTGCTCACCGGAACTGATCAGATTCGGCGCAGGCCAATGGACCGCATTGTGGCCCCCCTGCGCCAGATGGGCGCACGCATCACCGGCAGGCAGGATGGCAAGTTGGCTCCCCTTTCCATTGCTCCTGCCGATCTGCAAGCCATCGAATATGACATGCCTGTGGCCAGCGCGCAGGTAAAAAGCTGCGTGCTGCTGGCGGGCCTCTTTGCCCACGGACTGACAATCATCCGCGAACCCGGCCCGGCCCGGGACCACACTGAACGGATGCTGATTGCTATGGGTGCGCCGATCGAAGTGCTGGGCGGCAGTACAATCCACGGCGAACGACCCCAACGCCCCCTCAAACCTCTGGACATTACCATACCTGGCGACATCTCCTCCGCGGCCTTTCTGCTGGCCGCGGGTGCGCTCACACCCGGCAGCAACCTGACGATTGCCGATGTGGGCATCAACCCCACCCGCATCGGCATTGTGGATGCGCTGGCCGAAATGGGCGCGGCCATCCAGTACAAAAGCCGCACAGAGCAGGGCGGCGAACCCACGGCCAATCTGGTGGTGACCACCAGCGAACTGCGGGGCACAACCTTTGGCGGCGAGCAGATCGTCACAATGATCGACGAACTGCCCACCCTGGCCGTCGTCGCCACCCAGGCTGTGGGCCGCACAATCATCCGGGACGCCGCGGAACTGCGGGTGAAGGAAGTGAACCGCATCGACGCCACTGTGACCGAACTCAAAAAGATGGGCGCACGCATCACCGGCACAGCCGACGGCTTCGTCATCGATGGCCCCACTCCCCTCCACGGCGCGGTGGTAGACAGCCACGGGGACCACCGGCTGGCCATGGCCTGGACCGTCGCTGGCTTAATTGCCAAAGGCAGCACAACCATCTACAATGCCCACGTCACCGCGGACAGTTTTCCTGGCTTTGAAATGACACTGCGTGCATTGGGCGCAGAAATTGAGGAGAAGGGATAGGTGATTGGGTGATTAGGTGATTGGACAAATCACCTAATCACCTAACCGCCTGTCAATACGGCAAATGATACAGCCAATCAACCAATCACCCTTCCCCCTCCCCACCGACATCACCGCCAGTACAACCCTCGTCGGGCTGATCGGCTGGCCTATCAGCCACAGCGTCAGCCCGGTGATGCACAACGCGGCCTTTGCCGAGTTGCGTATGAACTGGCGCTATGTGCCCCTGCCTGTGCGCCCGGAACAGGTGGCAGAAGCGGTGGCAGGCGTGCGCGCGCTGGGGCTGCGCGGCGTCAATGTGACCGTCCCCCACAAGCAGGCGGTGATGCCCTTTCTGGACCGCTGGTCGCCGGCCGCGGCCGCGATTGGCGCGGTCAATACAATACTCGTCGGCGCAGAGGGCGAACTGCTGGGCGACAACACCGACGCGGCCGGTTTTATTACCGACCTGCGCGCCAACGGTGTGGACCCGGCGGGCAAACGGGTGGTTGTGGTCGGCGCGGGGGGATCAGCAAGAGCAGTTGTCTATGGGTTGGCCGAGGCGGGCTGTGCGTCGCTCGTCCTGCTCAACCGCACCCTGGACAAAGCCGAAAGCCTGCTGGCGGCCATGTGTGAACTCTTCCCGGACGTGCCTATGACAGCCCGGCCCTTTCCCGACGGCGTGGCCGCCAGCGCGCCCGATGCCGAACTGATCGTCAACTGCACTTCCCTGGGGATGTCGCCCAATCTGGAAGGGCTGCCCTGGGACGAAGACGTGGAATTCCATGCAGGCCAGACGGTCTACGATCTGGTCTACAACCCGGCTGTCACCCGCCTGCTTCAGCTCGCCAGCGTAGACGGCGCGACAGTCATCGGCGGGCTGGGGATGCTCATCCACCAGGGCGCGATTGCGTTTGAACGCTGGACTGGAGAAAACGCTCCGGTGGAGGTGATGCAGCGGGCGGTGAATGTGGTCTTTGATCGGTAAAGAGTGCCGGACATTTGAAGGCGAAAACACACACTCATAAGCAGGCAACTGATATAGGGAGCAGAGTCTGTAATGAAAAAGCGGATTGCCGCTGTTATCTTTGATCTCGACGAAACGCTATTGGATCGGAGCGCCTCAATTCGAGCCTTTATCGAGGAGCAGTACGTTCGCTTTCTACCCCAATTGGCGCATATTCCGCGGGAAAGATTTGAAAATAGTTTTCTGGCGCTTGACGGTTTTGGCTACACTCCCCGGCAGGAGGTGTACGAGCAGTTAGTGGACGAATTGGATGTTGCTGTCACCGCCGCGCAATTTGTAGTCGATTTCCGAGAGAATGGATGGCGTACCTGCCTGCTCTTCCCGCGCACGCGGGAACTGCTGCAAAAATTGCGCAGTAATGGTTATCGTACGGCGATTATTACCAACGGTTCAACCCATTCACAACAGGCGAAAATGGAGCGGACAGGTCTCGCAACGCTCGTTGATGAGGTGCTGATTTCAGAGAAGGAAGGGATACGCAAGCCTGATCCGAAAATCTTTTATCGCGCCTGCGAACGCCTATGTGTAGAGCCATCGGCCTGTCTTTTTGTGGGGGATCACCCTGAAGCCGACATCAGTGGTGCGCAAACAGTCGGAATGCGTACTGTCTGGCGCAAGGGCCATCTGCCTTGGCCGCAGGACTTCCATCTTCAACCCGATTACAGTATTGATGAAATCAGTGAGCTAGTGGAGTTTCGACTGTTCGGTCTATAACGAATTTTGCAGAAGAGCGTAGACAAAAGATACATTCATATCATCCTTTTTATGACAACGACTTCTCAATTCATCTGGACTTCAGAGGACTCCCAAACTTTTCTCGACTACGGGCGCTATTTTATGCCGGAGCGGGAACGGCAGATCGAGACGATCTGCGGGCTGATTCCGCCTTTGCCGAGCGGGGCGGAAATTATCGAACTCTGCTGCGGCGAGGGTTTGCTGGCCCAGGCACTGCTGGAACGCTTCCCCGACGCAACTGTGCGGGGAATGGACGGCTCATCGGAGATGCTGGCCACAGCGGACAAGCGGCTGGCTGGGTTTGGTGAGCGCTTTCAGCCACGGCATTTCGATCTGGCGAGCAGCGATTGGCGATCCGCCATCCGGGATGCCCACGCAGTTGTCTCCTCCCTGGCAATCCATCATCTGGACGGGCCAGCGAAGCAGGCGCTCTTTGCCGATGTCTACCGGATACTGGCTCCGGGCGGCGTCTTTGTGATTGCCGATGTGATTGCGCCCGCAGGCAAACAGGCCGAATCTGTGGCCGCCGACGCCTGGGACTGGGCCGTACACCAGCGCTCGTTGGAACTGGACGGCAATCTCGACGGCTTTGAACTTTTCCAGAGGGAACAGTGGAATCTATACCGCTATTTCGATCCCGACGACATCGACAAACCGTCGCCCCTGTTCGCCCAATTGCAGTGGCTGGCCGCAGCCGGTTTTGTCGATGTGGACGTCTACTGGATGCAGGCCTGTCACGCTATTTTTAGAGGCGTGAAAAATGAAACGTGAAATCAGGCTGCCTGATCCCACCGTTCACGTTTCAATCATCGACGCGCTGTTCGGCACTACTTACGCAGTACGAAACACGCATTAGCACAATCGAGGAACCAATGACACCAACCAAACCCACCACCCGTATCAACTACCGGGCACTCCCCGACGAGAACGGGCGCTTTGGTCCCTATGGCGGCAAGTATGTGCCGGAGACGCTCATGCCCGCGCTGGACGAACTGGAAGAAGCCTATCTCCAGGCCCGCAACGATTCCGGCTTTATGGCCGAACTGGGCCGTCTGCAGCGGACGTATGTGGGGCGGCCCACGCCCATCAGCTATGCCCGGCGACTGAGCGAGCATCTGGGCGGCGCGCAAATTTATCTGAAGCGGGAAGACCTGGCCCACTCCGGCGCGCACAAGATCAACAACGCGCTGGGCCAGGCATTGCTGATGAAGCGCAAAATGGGCAAGACCCGCATTGTGGCCGAGACGGGCGCGGGCCAGCACGGCGTCGCCACGGCCACCGCGGCCGCGCTGCTGGGCATCGAATGTGTGGTCTATATGGGCACAGTCGATATGGCCCGCCAGCAGCCCAACGTCTTTCGCATGAAATTGCTGGGGACCGAAGTGCGGGGCGTGGAGAGCGGCTCCAAGACCCTCAAAGATGCCATCAACGAGGCCATCCGGGATTGGGTCACGAACGTGCGCACCACCCACTATCTGCTGGGCAGCGCGCTGGGGCCACATCCCTATCCGGCAATGGTGCGGGACTTCCAATCCGTTATCGGCCAGGAAGCGTTGGTACAGATGCAGGACGGAGAGATCGGCCCCGGTCGTCTGCCCGATGTGATTGTGGCCTGTGTGGGCGGCGGCAGCAACGCCATCGGCGTCTTTCACCCTTTCCTGGAACACGAAAATGTGCGGCTGATCGGCGTGGAAGCCGGCGGTCGCGGCATTGAGAGCGGGGAGCACGCGGCCCGCTTTGCCGACCCCGAACTGGGGCGACTGGGCGTACTACAGGGCACAATGAGCTATGTGATGCAGGATCAGGACGGCCAGATCGCGCTCACCCACTCCATTTCTGCCGGGCTGGACTACGCCAGTGTGGGGCCAGAGCACGCCTGGCTGCGGGATTTGGAGCGGGCCGAATACACCTATTGCACCGACGAGCAGGCCCTGGAGGGTTTCAAAGCGCTCTGCCATTTGGAGGGGATCATCCCGGCGCTGGAGAGTGCCCACGCCATCGGCCACGTGCTGGAACTGGCCCCGACGCTGCCCAAGAATCAGGCGATTCTGGTCAATTTGAGCGGGCGGGGCGACAAGGATTTGGGTACAGTTATGTCCGTATTGGGGGAGGAACTATGAGCGGTGTGGAGCGGATTCAGCAGGTTTTTGCAGCACTGAAGGCCAAGAAACAGGCCGCGTTTATGCCCTATCACGCGATGGGCTATCCCACCAGGCAGACTTCTTTGGAAGTGGTGGCCGCCCTGGCGGAATCGGGTGCAGACCTTTTCGAGATCGGCATCCCCCACAGCGATCCCCTGGCCGATGGACCGACGGTCCAGGCGGCGACGGACACGGCCATCCGCGGCGGCACAACAGTGGCCGGCTGTCTGGCGATGATACGGGAACTGCGCGGGATGGGCATCGCCCAGCCCTTCTGCGCGATGAGCTATTACAATCCGATTCTGGCCTATGGGGAAGAGCGTTTTGTGGCCGACGCGGCCGCCGCGGGCGTGGATGGGCTGATCGTCCCTGACCTGCCACCGGGGGAGTCTTTGCGATTGGAGCCTGCTTGCCGGGAGGCAGGAATCGCCACCATCTATATGTTGGCCCCCACCAGTACAGAAGAACGCATCCGCTCGGTATCCGCCCACGCCACGGGCTTCATCTATCTGGTCAGCATCACCGGCATTACAGGAGAACGCAACCAGTTGCCCCCAGACCTGACGGACTTTGTGCAGCGGGTACGCCGCCACACATCCCTGCCCCTGGCCGTGGGCTTTGGCATCGGCAACCAAGCACAGGCAGCCCAGGTCGCGGGCATTGCCGATGGCGTAATTGTTGGCTCTGCGCTGGTGCGGGCCGCCGGATCAGAGGCGGGCGTGGACGAAGTACGCAACCTGAGCACCAAGCTCGCAGCAGGCGCACACCGGGCCTAGCGTACCAGTTTCGCCTTTATGATGAAAGCAATTCAGCCATTTATACATTGTACTCCTGTGGTTGTGTTGGGTATGATACAGATATGCCGCGAATCTCCGCAATATAGCCAGAACACGATAGCTGCAATATGCAATGGACAGCTACGGCTCGGTGTGGTTATGTGCGGTTCACGATTTTTTAATAAAAAAGGCCTGTCAAAGTACCGCAATGCAGCAACACAATGCAAAAAGGAGGGAACAACTATGGCGATGAGGACAGGAAATAAGTGCGAAAAAGGAGCCGAAAAAGACTATGTGTTGGTGGTGGATGACGAACCACTGCTGTGCCGAATGGTAAGCGCGATGCTTATGCGAGCCGGTTATGATACCCAGACGGCCACAAATGGTCGGGAAGCCCTTCAGCAAGTGAAGAAATGCAGACCAGACATCATTACGCTGGATGTAATGATGCCAGATATGTCAGGAATCGAAGTAGCCGGGCAGTTGCGAGCAGATCCCCAGACCGCGGGGATTCCGATTATCTTTGTCACCGCGCTGGACCGTTCTGTCTCTATGGACCTGCGCCGATTCACCGAAGAGCCAGATGTCTATCACGTGGACAAACCCTTTAGTCGTGAACAGTTGCTTATGCAGGTCACAATTGCACTGCAAGCCAAACAAAACCACCTGACCACCTGAGCGCCTTTTGCGGGCGTCAAAGAATTATTACAACAAAGGGCACGAATCGAGAACAGGATTTCCCGCCTGGTTCTCTGGATTCGTGCCCTTTTTCTTTCTGTCTGCGCAACGATTCGGGCGTTGGGTGCATCGCACCTGAGCAGCTACCCGTCTGCTATACCGCGTGACGCGTCGAGCCTGTTCTGTCGCGCGCCTGGACGATTCCGCGCCGGGCAGTGTATGCCCGGACAGTGAACCTCAAAATGCACGATTCCCACGCAGAACTGGCCGTAGTTTCAGGGCCAATTGGAGAGAAAATCGTGCGTCTGGGTCGTTCAGGTCCAGGCGGGTAATCGTTGCGATCCGCTCCAGGCGATAGGTGAGGGTATTGCGGTGAATATGCAGCCGCACCGCGGTCTGGCTCAGATTGCCGTGACAAGCAAAGAAAGCGTCCAGGGTCTCGACCAATTCGGCATTGCGATTTTCATCGTGCTCAACCAGAGGCCGAATGGTTTTGCGGAAGAAGCGGGCCGCCTCTGGATTGCTGGAAAGGGCGGTGAGCAGTTGATACAGTCCCAGATCGCCGAAGTATGTGATCGGGGCTGCTTGCCAGGATTTGCCCATATGCCAGCTCTCCCGGGCCTGCTGCAAACTGCGCAGCCATTCGCCAGGGCTGACCGCGGGCCGTCCGATGCCGATTATGATTTGGGCGTGGGGCGCGGCAGCCAGAATCATATCCACCAGTTCACTGGCCTGGTTCTTAAAAACACGCCCGCTCTTTGGATTGTCCCCCGGCCAGAAGAGCAGCACGCCCTCGTTTCGCCGGCTGAGGGGGATTGCCACTTTGGCATTCTGCAAAAACTGATTGAGAATGCTCTGCCAGTCCGGGGCTTCCTGCACATCCACCAGCCAGGCTGTGTGGGGCTGGGTGAGGTCATAGCCCAGGGATTCACCGCGCTGCACCCAGGCGTGTTCGTCGGCTACTTCAGTGGCGAGCAGATCGTCGATGAAGGCGGCCTGCATCCGGCCGCGCACCTCGCCCACTGCATTCTGACGGCTCCACTCCAGCGCCGCGGCGTCGCCACCCTGGCGTGCCACCAGTTTTTCCACCGTCGATGGATCAGCGCTGCTCTGTTCGCTGGAACGGAGCAGCAGGCAGTAGCCCTGAAGTCGCTCTCCGGCCACAACCGCGCTGACGACCGCCTGCTGATAGAGTCCATCCCCTGTCATCCGAATTGTACCCACTGCCCGGGCCAGATTTTGCGGCTTCTGCGAGGCGGCCCACGTGCGCAAAGATGTGGGATTGGGCAGCGCGGCCAGCAAGCGTTGGCGTTGGCGTTCGGACAGTTCCTCCATACCCGCGTGGATGGACAGTTGCCCATCTTCGCGCAGAAAAAGCACGGGCCGCTGGGCAAAGGTTTGCAAGTGTTGGGCAATCATCGCCAGACCACCGCCGTCCAGCTCAATTTGGGTCAACTCCCGCTGCAAATCAGTGGCACGGGCCGCGATATAGCCTTCCCGATCCACAATCAGACGGATGACGGTCCGCTCGATATCCAGCAGCGAGACGCTGTCGGGCAGATGAAAGAGGGGCATCTGCTCCTGCTCGGCCCGGACAATGGCATTCTCGGCCACAATCCCGCGCACAGCAATGGCCGAAACCCTGGCTTGTCGCAGGCTTTGCACAACCCGATCCAGCCGCATCCGGGAATCCAACTGGCGCAGATCGTCCGTGTCGATCAAAGCCAGTTCATTGCCCGTCAGGCTTGGAAAAGCCGGTGGGCTGGGGCGCAGGCTGCACGCCCAACTGACCGGGCGGTGCAGATGTTCGCCCCCCACCAGAATCTGAGTCTCCAGGGGGAGGGCAAGACGATAGACATCTTCCAGCGTGGCCAAATCGCGTACCATAAAACCATCCGAAAGGGGCAAAAATGAGTGACACCAGGCGACAAAAGCTGTAATCTGCCCGTATCACCCGACCGTGTAAAGTTTGAGTCTGGCGCAATCAGAAAACGTGAAACGTGAAACGCAAGAACATTGGAAGTCCTTACGTTTCACGTTTCACGTTTCTGCAAGTCCTGCTGTCCAGGCTTTATATGCCAATAATTTGCCGGGCTACTTGGACCAGGCCGACAGGGCCGCGCCGACTGTGCCGCCCCAACAGGCAAAGAAGAGAACACCCGCGGTTTTCAGCCAGCTATTGGGGTCCTGGCCGGCCACAGCACTGACAACGACCAGCCCGATAATCAAGCCCAAAAGGCTGGCCAGCCACAGCTTGCCAACTGAATGGGCGGGAGACATCACACCCACGACAATCGGCCAGATGAGAAGGGTCGAGAGAAGACCCGCGACCGCTGCCACAATCCCGAAGGTGGGGCCGGGCAGAAAGAGGGCCGCCACAAAAAGGATGAAACCGATAATCCCCCCGATGACGGGTTTCCAGTTGCTGCCAAAGCTGCCCCGGGCCAGATCATAGCCGATGAGGGGGGCCGCGCCAAGCAACAGGCCAAACAGGGCTGGTACAACGGACATACCGGCTGTATAGACCATTACCGCGGCCACCACCGCAGTAACGATGGCAGCCGCCAGCGACGCGATCCAAAGATTGCTGTCGGACTTCGATGCACTCATTGCGGTCAGAGGAATCATTGGGTCTCTCCTCGCCCTGTCGGGCTGCTTTGGGAAAATAGTAAAAACGATAAATCAGAAATCAATTGTCAACAAGCGGTGGGCAGTTCTCAGCCACGGCAAGGCCACTACTGGCTTTTCACAACGCTGGCTACTCGTCATCGGGCAGGGTATCCCACTCGTTCAGCGTCCACCCCCCCACGCTGAGATAGAGCTTTGGCTCGTGGTCCTGGCTCAGAATCAGTACCAGTTCGTCTTCCTCAGTGGCGGCAGCTTCGTCCAGCCAGACACCCTTGTCGGTCAGTTCTGCCACTATTGTACCAATCCGGTCCAAGCCTTGCAAGGGGTCGCCATCCTGATCGGTAAAAAAGATCACGCCGTACAACTCAAAGTAGAGATTATTTTCCAGATACAGATCAAGATCAAAGACTTGCCGCTCGTCCGCGCTGGGTGCAGCCTCCTCGTCATCGGCCAGGGATTCCTCCCAAAGCGCCAGCCCCACAACTTTTTCACCCAACACTTCCTCTTCCAACGCTTCGTAGAGTTCGTCGGTCAGCCGGGTGTTCATCTCGAATCCTTCGCTGCCGTCCTCTGCCACCACACCGTTATCACTCATAAGATTCTCCATACGACGTAGAAAGTTATTGTTGTTCCCGCGCCGGACCGACGACAATCATCCGGGTGGGAATGGTCATCGGTTCTTCATAGAATTGTCCACCAGCCCAAAAGTGGCTGAATTGCATGGGCAGCCCCTGATCGATAAAAAGATTGGGGCCATTCATCACATGAAAATGCAGATGTGGGCCGGGGGAATTGCCGCTGTTGCCCACACGGCCGATCAGCGCACCCCGACGGATCACATCTCCCTCGTTCACAGTCAGGCTGAGCTGCTGCAAATGGGCGTAGTAACTGAACTCCCCGTTGGCGTGGCTGATGGCAACCGCATTGCCCAGAATGCGCCGCATATCGCCCCGCAGAATGGCCTGGTCCGGCACGGCTCCGGGCAGCATATCCGGCATATCAAAACAGACATAGGCCACTTTGCCCCCGGCGGTTGCATAGACCGGCTGGTCCCAACTGTAATGATCGGTCAGTGAGCGTCCATTGCCTGCATTGGTCTGGCCGTCCGGCCCCAGCTTTACAAAATCAATGGCATAGGGCTGGCTGTAGACTTCTGATTTGTGAAAATCGCTCCAATCCCCGGCCTGGATAGCCCACCACGCGCCTTCCAGGGGAAAGTGGAGATCGGTCTGCTGTTGGTGGGTCACCACCGGGATGGGCAGGAGTGCCTGCACGCTCTCGCCCCCAGCCACAGGCGCAGCCACGGCAGTCACATCCAGATGCGTGATTGGCTCGTAGGCGTGGAGGATGAAGTGCAGGCTGCGCAAAGCCAGTCCTGTGCCCGATCCGACGGTCAGGTCTTCCTCCCCCGTGCGTTGGGAGATGATACGGGCAGGCCAGCGCTGCTCAAAGAGCAATTGGTGGCCGTTATAGCCCTGAAAGACCAGCCCGCTTACAACGGCATCGCCGTTCTTGGCTGTAATGCCCAGGTCCAGCGCGATCTCCTGCACAGGGCCGATGTTGGGAAAGGGCAGTTTGTCATAGCGTGCGGCCACCAACACGCTGGGACGACATTCCAGGGCGAGATGCACCCCTGCTGTAGCGGTATCTCCGGGGGTTTCAGTGCTAGTTGTCAAAATCGACCTTCAATAATTGTGGAAAAATTATAGTGATCAGGCTGATAGTGAAAGAAGCTGGACGCTGATTCACGCAGAGGAACGCAGATTTTTTCTCTGGATCAGCGCATATCTGCGTGAATCAGCGTCCCATTTTTTGTTCCATCATCAACCTAAAAAGCCACAAAGCAGGGATGTTTCTCTTTGCGTCTTCCATTCTTTGTATCTTTGCGCTATAGAATCTGTTTCCTCAGCACGCAGATAATCAGCGGCCCTGTTTGATCTGGTGCAAAAGCCGGGGTCTGCCCGCAAGAAAAGCATCCATCTGTGCCCGCTGCGCGCCCCGGCTGTGGCGTTCTTTGGGATGTTCGCCGCCACTGGTCTGGCGAAAGAGGGCCAATAAGCCCAGGGCTTCGTGCGGCGCAATCCGATAGTAACTTTCCTCGGTTTCCAGTGTGTCCAGCCGTTCCCAGCGATCGATCCAATCGTTCAGATAAAATGTGTGGCAAAGGCGACAGCGCCACACACTCAGCGTACGTTTATCGTCGCTATCGGTGGCAATGGTCAATGCGCCCAAATTCGCGATCCGCCCGTGACAGGCCAGGCACTGTTCTGTGCCCGCGCCCACGCCGCTGCGCTCGGCCAGACTGTCAGTCGCTGGTTGCGGGCGTTCTTCTGCTGTTTTTCCCAAAAACCTGGCTTTCAGCCCTCCCCACCAGCCAACGGTTTCTGCGAGTCCACTCTCATGGGAAAGATTTTCTCCAGAGACACTTTCTTCAATGGGCGCGGCAGGCGTCTGCTTGTCTGCCTGCCAATGCGGGCAGGCCATTGCCAATGCGGACTGCTCGTAGTTCCCGGCAGATGGGAAGGCAGCTTTGTCATCGGTCCAACCGCATTGGCCCAGAGGAATACCGTCGGGATTGACACTATCCTCCAGCGGTTGCCACCAGCCACAGCTTCCGCACGCCAGGGGCTGTCGCCCGGATTCCACCAACGCGGCGAGCAATTCGACGACCGGTTTTTCGCCGTTCGTTCCCGACAAATGGAGCGTAGGCTGCGCCTGCCACCCGCGGTCGCCTTCCGTCAGAAACACATCGGCGTCGCCGCTTTCGCCCGGCCACAAAATCCTGGCCCAGCCCATTTCGCCCTGCCCCTGCCAACGGACAACATTGGCCTGGGCTGTGCGGCTGCCAGGATGAATACCCGACATTGTTTTTGTATTGAAGAGGTGAAACGGATTGTCATCTGTCATAAGCAAAAGTCTGGGTTCTATTTTACACCATTGCCAGTCAGGCGAGAAAAGGGATTGGGGTATGGGGATCAACGGCGGAATGGAGCAGCCCAGCACCAGTTGACGAGTTTGAGGGGAAAGTGGGCAAACTTTTTAGGCGATTCGTAACTGCCAAGCCACCCCACCCTAGCCCTCCCCAAATTGGGGAGGGCTAGGGTGGGGGTTGGTAGTTACGGCGATTCAAGATAGGTAAGTATCCACAGATGGCACAGATGTACACAGATTTTTCTGAATTATCTGTGGAATCCGCGCCATCTGTGGATACTTATTTTCCGGGACGGGGCTTATCACACTGTTCGATGTGGAGTGAGAAAGGAGGGATAAATGGCTGGGGAGACAAAATAGATCCGCAGAGAGTCACCCATTCGCCCGGCATGGAACAGGGGTGTATACACAGATGAAAAGAAACACAGCCAAGCGTTGCGCAGTTGGGATTTCCATGCGCCTCGTCGGTTATGCCGAAAGAGCTATTTGTGCGAAAGAACAGGCAAAAACAACTGTTTCAATGGATATTGCAGGGAGCCAACCAGCGCGAGAGGGGAAAGCTGCAAATCGGTTGCGCCCGGCAGGTCCACCGTTTGGGTCAACACAGTCGCCGATCCATTTCGGCTCCACAAATTGTAGCGCCCGCATGCGATGTTACTGAACTCAAAAGACCCGGTCTGATCTGTCAGTCGGAAGGTCTGTGTTTCCTCCTGGGGGATGCGAAAACGCTGCAAATAAATCGGCCACGCGGTCAGCGCGTCTTCCGCCTGGTCCCAGGTTCCGTTGTTATTGCTATCATGAAAAAGGGAGCCTGTGAGCCGGCGAATGGTGGGGGCAACTCCGCTGTCTGTACGACCGGCAACGAGCGTGTGGGAAATCGCCTTTCCATCCTGATCCGACAATATGACATCAGTCAGATTCAGCGATGATTGCCCCAGGCAATCGGTCTTGCGCAATCGCACTATAGCGATGTCTCCGCTACCCGTGCGTGGCGAATTTGCGAGTTGGGTATAGGCCAGCGACGCGTGTCCTGCGCTGTTGTCCACATTGTGCTCCACCACAAAATCGGCACTCAGAAAGCTGCCCGGCTCAATCTGCTCCACATACACAACCGACGGATCGTACCAGATGTCGAGTTCCAATCCGTACAGGCTTTCCACATCCTCCACCCAAATGGTGGCCGTGACAATAGCAGAGGAAGTCAAGTCCAATGTGGCTGGCTTAACCGAAACATTCGTTGCCAGGGGGGAGGCTTGCGCCAGGTGTAGAGCAAAAAATGGCAGCACAATGAGGACGGCGACAATCGATAGTGTTCCCCAAAGATTTCGACGCGCACGGGCGTGTTCAATCATTCCGTTCTCTCCTATGGACCGACAAGCGTTTTCTGTCCTACTTCAGTTTGGTAAGTTTTATGTAGGCCAAAAATGTGGCGTCTCGGTCGCTGTCGTTTTATTTCTCGACGATGAAGCCCGCGCTGAGAAAACCTCAGAGTTTTTCAATCTGCACAACCTGTCCACTGCCAAGCTCAAACAACATCACCAAAAGCACAATCAGTGCTACGGATAGCAACAAAAGCATTCAAAGTGAATATATTGCCTTGGTCTTCCTGCTGCTGGTACTACACATAGGGCATATAAAGTCGATATTCATTAGATTGACCGGGAACCAGCGCATCCCCCATCACCAGAACAGGGATAAAATAAAATCGGGTCGTTGTAAGCCCAAAATCGACAATTGCGGAACCGCCCACTTCCAATTGCACTTCAGGAGTAACATTTGTGGTGTAGGCATAGCTCGTCCCATCTAATGTCCGGATAACAATAAAATATCTGCCCGCAGGAAGATTGGGAAAGGCGTAGTTGCCATCCTCATCGGTAATATCAGCCCATTGTTGATCGCTGGCCAGACGATAAAGAGCTACAAAAGCCCTGACTCCAGATTCATTAGGTTGGCGAACGCCATCTGTGTTGACGTCGAAGAAGACGCTCCCACTAATTAACCCCACACTGCCATTTCCAGTTGGTGTCTGCGTGGGGGTGGGTGTTGCAGTCGGTGTAGGAGGAGTCCCCGTAGGTGTAGGCGTGACAGTCGATGTAGTTGGGGTAGGGGTAATGGTGGGCGTTGCCGTTGCATCGCTAGCCAGCACATTGACACTACAGTTCTGCAAAGTGACGGGAATAGCGACCCCGGCAGGATCAGAAAACACAACATCGGCAAACGCAAAGGTGACTAGCCCTGCGGAAACACCCTTCAGGGTAGCGCGGGCCAACTCGCCTGTACCACTCACGGCCGAACTCGGACTCAGTTGGGTCAGGGCCAGGCTTGTCCGCCCTGCACTATTGTCTGCTTCATTGAGGACTACAAAATCGGGCGACAAAAAATCGCCAATTTGAAGGTTCACACCACTCTTAGTCGTGTCTGCATCTTCAAAATGAATACGCGTGCCACTATATTTAAGAGTCAACTCATATCCATAGAAATTGGTCACGTCGACTGCCTCGATAAACAGCGTGACATTGGCGTCAACATCGACCGTTGATTTGTCCAGACGGCAACGCAGAACAGTCGATCCCTGCGCCGAGGCCTGTCCACCAGAAATAGCAAACGACAGAATCATCAGCATCATCACGCTTGCCAAAACACCATTTCTCAGCCACTGGGGATATCCAAAACTCAGACGCAAGGGTCTGAAATAGGAGCTGGCCGTGTGTGTAGAATGGCGAGCGGCGTATGCTTTTGAAATCAGTTGCAGCATGACATTTCCCCAATTGGAATAGTTAAAAGGATCGGTTGGTTCAGGCCTTGCGCATTCGCCAGGCGACAACAGCCAAAACCGATGTGAAAAACAAGAAGAGCCAGCCCGCGCCTCGCAAAAAGCCCGGCTTGGCAGATGCTGTAGAATTTATAGGCTGTTGAATAGACTCTACAGGCATGGGCACAGCTTGCCCTACCTGCGCGATTTTCATGGGAGTCGCTGTCGGGGTAGCTGTTTGGGTTGGTTGCACGAGAGCGACGGCATCTACAACGGGTGGGCTTACTTCGGTAGACGCTGCATCCCCATCCACTGCCAGTGTCGGCGTGGCCTCGGTGGTGGAAGCGGGTGCGCTTTCCTGTGCCTCTGGCGAGGGCGTCACTGGCTCGGATACCAGTGGCTCAACAACCGTTGTCGGCGTGGGCGGGCTATCGACAGTGCGCGTGATATCGGACGGCTGGGGCGTAGGCTGTGCCTGGGCCGCATTAACCTCTTCCGCAGAATCAGCGCTGGGTGTTGGTGTGCTGAAAATCAGCACAGTCGCGGTGGGCGTTGGACTCTCCGTCGGCAAAGGAGTAGCAGTGGGCGTCGACGTGGGTGTCCAGGTGGGCGTCTGTGGTTGAGGCACGGGGGTCGGGGGAACTGGTGTCTGGGTGGCCGCAGCTACGGTAGTGGGCGTAGCCGTAGCCGCGGTAGTAGATGTAGCCGCTGTGGTGGGCGTGTTCGTCGGGACCTGCGTAGCCGTCGGTGTGGGCTGACCGGCCGCGCCGATCTCCAGCAGACAATCCTGCTTTGTCACGCCAATCGCCTTGCCGTTGGCGTCAGAGAGAGTGACATCCCCAAAGGCAAAGTTTGCGAACCCCTGGCCTATGCCTTGAACGGCGACGCGACCCAACTCACCCGAACCACTTTTGGCTGTGGCTGGGGCGAGTTGGGTCAGCGCCAACTGAACGGAACCGTTGTCGGCCGTGTTGAATAGAACGAAATCGGGACTGAGAAAGGTGCCAAGTTGTAGGTTGATTCCTTCTTTGGTCGTGTCGCCGTCCTGCACCTGAACCTTGCCTGCATCATAATTCATCTTCAATTCATAGCCATAGAGGTTCTGAACATCAGCGAATTCGATGACCAACTGCGCGGATTGCCCAGCCGGAATCGAGGCTGGTTCAAAACGGCAGGTAAGGCGGGCAGTGCTTTGCTGCGCGTGGGCAGAAGCCGGCAGCGACAGCAAAGCAGCCAACAGGCCCACGACCAGGCAATAGCGAAGAAAATCACGCATGAAAACTCGTTCTTTCATAGAATCTGTATTGGTCAGTGACACCGGGAAAAGACGGCAGGACGCAGATTCACGCGGATAAACGCTGATCCAGAGAGACAAATCTGCGTTCATCTGCGTCCAAAATTTCAGCATCTGCCTGACCAATATATTCATTCATGGAATCGCTGGAACACTTGCTGAGTTACCAGCTTTTGGGTCCTGCTTCGCCATAGTTGCTGGCCGCGCGGCTCAAATCCAGGATGTTGACTGTGCCGTCCTGGTTTAGATCGGTGCAGGGCAGGCTACCCGGCCCACTGCCGAACAGGTTGCCCATTGCAGCCAAATCCTGAATATTGACCCGGTTGTCACCGTTCACGTCACCGGCCAGGAGCGTAACCGCAGAAGGCGTAACAGAAGGCGAATCTACGTTTATCTTTTTAGCCGTCAGGTGACAGGCGGCAACCGCGGTCAGTGTAAAACCACCACCTGTCGGCAGGGGCAAACTAAACAAGGCACCAGATACCACTACTTGACTTGCCTGCCCCTGCACGGTGGTGCCAATGCCCGCCACAGCGACAGTACGGGGAACAACAGGACCCGGTGACTGCAAAGTGACAGTTCCTTCAACCACCGGCGCGGGGTTGATGGTGATGGTCAGGTTCCCCGGCGCAACCGCGGTCAATTGCTGTCCCGCTTCATCAGAGAAGAGAAGATCCAATTTGGTGCCAGCACCAATGACAGTAGATACGCTACCGCCAGGATTGGTGGCCTCGACCAGAATCGAAACCAACTCGACGTCAGTGCCAGAGAGGGTACTTCCATTGGTCAATGTGGCCGCAAATTCGATGCTCTCGATGGGTGTGTTACCACCCGATGCCACGGCACGGGCCACGAAGGTATTGGCCACCGGCCAGGCACTGCCCATGCTGACGCCCAATACATTCAGCTTGATATCGTCGTAGACCAGACTCATCTGCACCCCGTATAGTCCCGTGGGGGCATCTACTTTGACAGATACAATGAAACGTTCGTTGCCGTCAACGGTGGTTTTGGGTGTTGACAGGGTGACAACGCCCGTTGCCGCCTGTACAAGGCCCGGCAGACAGGCCACCAAAAGGCTTAGAATAAGTACGGCGACAGCGGTGGAACGAAAGTGAGTGTTCATAGGGTCCTCTTTCACAAGAACGAGGGTATGGGAGACAAGGAGGCGTGAGCATCCGAAGAATACCCACGCCTCTCTGTTATAGGTTACTGATTACTGCCAAGGCGAAGTATAGGTACTGCCAGTTTCAAGACCAAAATTACCAGCAGCAATCGCCAGGTCCTGAATATTGACCGTAGAATCGCCATTGATATTTGCCAGGTCGCCGACAGTAGCCCAGTCCAAGTCCGTACTGACCTTGCCGAAGCGAACACCAATCATCACCAAGTCTTGAATGTTGATCTTGTCGTCGCCATTGATATCGCCACCACGCAACTCTACTGAGGTCAGGTCAATACTATCATCAGTACCAGGCCTGACAAGGACCGTACGAATGGCTGCCAAGTACTTTGGCGCATCCAGTCGAACGTTATAGGTCTTGTCTGAAGGAGGATTGGAATTAGCCGGGACAGGATCGATCTCAAGACGACCGGAATTGTCCTGATTGTCGTACAGTACGTTGCCAGACTCATTGGTAAGTGGGCTCAACTTCAAATAGGTTCCATCCCAGTTTGAATTGCGCCCTTGTAGCGAGACGTTCACGTATACATCAGGTGATGGAATTACTGTCAGTACTAAATCTGCACCTGGAGTGGGTGTCGCTGGATTGCCATTTTTGTCCGAGAAAAGGAGTGGCTTAGTCGTCGCGTTCAAGCTCACAGTTTGGCTACCAGTTCCGCCGATCTTAGCCAGGAAGGTGATGGTTGCCAGCGCAATGGAATCATCATCCACATTATCTGCATGACCAACCACATCCCCACGCTGGGCGAAGGCAAATCGAAGCTCCCCGCTGCCCGTGTCGTTGTTATTATAGGTCACGGCATCAGCGTAGAGATTGGCTCCGGTCGAAGTACCACCCAAGGAAACTTTGGTCACTTCCAGACCAGCACCATACTTGAGAGACAGATCGACACCATAGAGTGCAGAGGAACCGGCCTTGACCACAACTTCGACCGTTTCACCCTCACCAAATGTGGCGCTGTTAAAACCGGGTGCCAGCTCCGCCCAGACTACAGGTGATAAGCCACCGAATGGTGTGCCATCGAGTTCAGACAGGCGTGGCGTTGTGTTTACGTCGTTCAAGGTGAATCTATAAAAACCATCGTTATCCGGTGTAATCGTGTCTGGAGCTTTGACTAGCTTCCAGTCATCGCCATCATAGTAGTAGAGACTGCCCGTGTTGCCGCCTGCATCCAAAGTGATGGCCAAGCTATCACCGGTAGTCGCGCCACTGACGTTGATATCGTAGTAGTTTCCGGCATTGCCAAAGGTGCCGACTGTGCTCGGATTGCCGGTATATTTGGCCAGGGTGATTGTAGCGGAACTGCCCGTAAAGGCTGTGGATACCTCACCACCGGGCAGGTTGACACTGCCGCTACCGCTCACCGCACTGCTGGTCACTTCTTGTGGCGCATCCCCGACAAAGGGAACGAAGCAGACGTTGGGGCCGGCAATGCTACCGCTGCCACTCGATGTGCCGGGTTTCGTGCAGCCAGCCGGTGTTGTGAATCCACCACTTGGGCCGCTGTTCGCACCCCAGAAGTTGTTAGTAGCCTTGATGGGTGTACTAGAGGCAACGGCTGCTACACCTACCGCTACACTATTGAAGGTATTGAATTGAACGATGGCCGTACTTGCAGATGTATTGCTTTCAAAGAAGACGGCAATCGCATCGGAGGGGGACTTGTGGTCCGTCAGATTGCTGATGTCATTTCCTTGAACTACAGCAATAGGCGTATTTGCTTCTAAGCCAATGCCGTGTGCCCAAAGTGCTTCTAGCTGCGAAATCGTATTATTCACGATCTTCGCATTACTCGCAATATGGTTTATCAATACGCCATATGCACCAGCACCACCGCCGCCGCCGCTTACCCACGGGACCGTAGCCGCGTATATTCCACTTATGTTGTTTCCAGTGATAGTGACATTGCTAATGTCACCTGTACCACCTGAGTTTCCAACATAGATGCCTTTGGCACTGCTACCCGCATTGCCGTTATGTAACATACCTGTGTTTCCCACATTCATAATCTTATTATCCGAGATCATAAAGTTGGAGACACTGGAGTTATTGGTAGAAATGTAGATAGCTTGAGCCGAGCCATTGGCGTTGCCAGTTCCAATGCCATTAAAAATACTATTGCGAACCTTTGCGCCGCCGACGGAACTAAAAGAAACACCAGCAGTTCCACTTGGATTACTGACCGTGAATCCGTCAAAAGTGACATCATCGCTGCTTACCGTAACAGAGCCGTTTAGGATAGATTCTCCAATACGAGATCCCGTATTGGGATTTATCCCAACATTCGCACCGTTGAGCGTCACAGACTTGTTGACGTTCACGTTCTCAGTGTAAGTGCCAAGCAAGACTGCAATGATGCCACCAGGAGCTACCGCAGTAATGCCATGCTGGATTCCACCCAGAGGCTGTCGAAGATTGCCAAGACCATTTCCGACTCCGAAATCTTCAGCAGGTGTAGGTGTGCTTCCCGCTTGGACAAATACATGGGAAACATTTGAGTTGGGAAAACGCCTGTCCAAAATCTTCATAGCACCATTGTTTTGGGACAGGGCCATCATTGCTTGACCATACGCAGATAGTCCATCCGATTGGAGAGGAAGTAGAGTCGACGAGGCAGGGACATATGACGGCACGTTTGCGGGATTAGACGGGTAAAGGCTTGTCAATATCACAATGTCCCATTCATTACCGATAGTACCAGGCGCATTGCCGGAGACAACGGAAGAACCATATTCGATAATCGAACCCTTGGTATTATCGATGGTGTTGGCAGTCACATTGGCATTAGACGATACTGTATTCAGCAGGATGCCAGTGCGAACATTCCGAATCACATTGCCTGAAACCGTTGCATTGGCACCCAAAACTGAAATGCCAGTCGAGCTTGTACCGCTTGCCCAAACCACATCGGTATAATTGGCTGAGTGTGGACCAACAATCGTGAATCCGGAAACTGTGACACCAGACGCGTTGATCGTAATGCCTGTCTTTGTTAATGCTACATTGATTTGCGCCCCGTTGGAACCTTGAAGTGTCAGACCCTCTATGCCGATAGTAATTTCTTCGTCATATGTCCCCGCCGCCACGTTGATGGTGTCGCCGTCGCTGGCCGCGTCAATGGCGGCTTGGATAGTTGCACAGTTGGGATCGCCCACTGTACACGCACCTGTACTGTCTGGATCGACATTCCACGTCGTTTCTGCTGCCAACACTACCGGCGTTGAGCCAACCGCCAGCACCACCCCCAGGACCAACGCAATAGCTGCCAATATCTGTATGGCCTGTCCTCGCCATAACTCTTTGACTTTCATACGCTTAACTGTCATTTCCTTCTCCTCGTAATTTGTAGTAGGTCGAGATAAAACACAAAACACTTTCGACTACTGACCCTGTATTTATTGTCCCGAAGGACGCGTTTCCAGTTGTATATTGTCTTCCCCTATCACCCCCCTTTAAGACTCTCTCTCTCTACATCTCGGTAGGCCAAACTTCACCAACCGTTGTAGGCTGTACCCGTATCCCGGTTGTAGTTCCCGGTTGTAATGGTCAGGTAACTGTCGAGAAATGAGTTGCAGGTATGATTCCGGGAATCGGCCACAACATCGTTCGGTTTTTCCTAAATCGTCTGGCCGATTCCCGGAATCTCGTCCGCGAAACCCCTACATTATTTCTTGACGCTTACCAAATCCTGGATGTTGACTTTATCCTCTTCTCTCACTCAGGGACCCAAGCATACTGACTACCATTCGTTCCAAAATTGCCCGAAACCAGTGACAGGTCCTGGATATTGACTTTGCCATCCCCATTTACATCGCCGGTCAAACTGCCTGCGTCTCCGTATTGACTGCCGATAATCGACAGGTCAAAGATGTTGACCCGGTTGTCCCGGTTGATATCTCCGGCCAGGAGGCGGAGGGCTTGAAACCCTATGCTTTCGGGGAGCTGGCCATTTACGTCCAAATGTTCGGACAATGTGAGGTTGGCCTTGGCGGAGAGATAGCCTGGGAAAGTAGCCTCGACGGTGTACGCCGTCGTCCCTTCGATGGCGAATGCAGGCACCATGGGAATGAAGAAATCCCCATGGATGTCGGTGGTGGCGCGCAGATTCGAGCCGGGCCACATCAACACCTGGATGCCGCTGGGGTTGGGGCGTCCCTGCAGGGTGAAGTTGCCTTGCACTGTGGTACAACAGCGCTCCGTGGGACTGCTACTGTTTTGGGGATTGGGGGTTGTTTGGGTTATGAAATCATCTTCGTTATTACCACTGTCGTAACTATTTCCAAAGCTGGCATGTGGATATGGATCACTCATATCAGATTGTTTTGAGAAGTAGAAAGCTTTACGTTCGATGCTTTGGCCATTGGGTGGGCTTGAAGGAAAAGCGCTACCTTCATAGCCATCGGTATTGTTCGTAATAGTGCCGTATCCCACGATATCTACGACAGTCAAACCCTGATCGCTGTAAAGAATAATGGTGTTATCAGGAGCCAAATGTGTACCTGTATCATAAGTCAGGTCTTTTGTTACGCTTCCTGTGTACTCAGGCGATACAACGAGAAAATAACCATAGGCACGTATTTTGGTTCCAGACGGAAAACTTAACCAGAAATTCTGGGTTGTATTCCCGTTGGACGTTTTACGTGTCAGACGCCACCCCGTCATATCGACTTCAGAAGCGGTAGGATTGTAAAGCTCAATGAATTCGTCATTCGCCACGCTTCCCGCCACCTGCACCTCACTAATCACCACGTGATCCGCAATCACGTGCGTGGGCGGTAGGTCCTCTTCTTCGCTTAAGGGGCGGGCATGGGCAGGTAGATTTTTTGTAATGAAGAGAGTTATAAAGACGAGGAAAATGGCGAGGAAGCGCGCAGAGTCATGGTCCGGAATAGTGGCGGATCGGATGGCCAATAAAGACTGCAACATGGCAGTTGCAAAGGCGCGTTTATACCTGTATAATAGACCTAACGATAAAGCCACACAACGCATAGCGTTCGCTCTCGGTAGGTCCACGCTCCTGTCTGCTTAGCCGCGACGGAGCGTGGACGGTGGTATTTGTTGTCGCGCTGCTCTGGTCTGACCACCAGAGCAGCGTTTCTTATTGGAGCAGAAAATATCGGACGCGACAAGCCATCATCTTATTTGCTTGCAGGTAAGTAAAATAGAGATGGATAGAAGTGTTAAATAGACAGGCCCTTTACAAAAAGGATTCCGGAATATTTTGATTTGGAGGCAGCAAGGAAACAAACCAACAACCCTGCCGGTAGGCATGTGGCTGTAAACCTTGCGTCTCGTCTGGGGATGGTTGAGTGATGTAGTGGAGCGATGACCCAGGAGAAACTCATATTGATGAAATTAATGCAACAAATAGCAAAAATAGGCATAAAGCACTATTGAAATCTGTTCGGTTCTTATTCTATTCGTGTTTTGTGTAAGTGTCAAGCTTCGTTTGCTGTCAAACAGTTTGCAAAATCGGGTATCAGAACCGAAACAGATGGCGAATTTCAGTTTGACAATCTAGCCCCGACCAGGACGGAAGCGATTTATTGAGCACAAAAACAGGCGTCGAATGCGTAGAAAAAAGCAGCCAATAGGTCCATCAAAAATCTAAATCCGAAAACTATTTCCATTTCTACGGTTTATCTCCCCCTCAAACAAGGTAGCTTACACCTGGGCATCCCCGCGTAGCCCGTAAACTTATGAGCAAAGCGTGGCTGCCACGAAATCTTTTTCGCGACCCGCTGCCTGCCATTCAAGCAGACCTGTCCCGCGCATAAGCACGCCCTCCGCAATCCTCACACATTTCCCAAACCACAAGCTAACAGATTCTTCACATTATCTCCCCATACTGGCAGCCAGGAATGTCCAGCCACAACCCTATCTGCTTTTCTGGCTGGGCAATCGCCTATCTGCGCTCCTGCGTCCCATTTCGTCGACTGCACAGAAAACCAGGCGAAAAATCAAACAGATGTGCCAAACAGCAAACCAACGGGACAGGTGAACGGGCCGCGGGACAAATTCACGAAAGGGAGAGAATCGATGAAACGTATTTGGCAATGGAAATGGCTGATCCTCCTGCTGCTGCTGCTGCTGATTCTGGGCGGATCGCTTGCTGCAGGGCAAGCCTTGCAGGCCGCCACAATTGTCGAGCAGTTCCACGGAAGGGGGCCAGGCAACAATCCCCCGCGCCCACCGACTGGGCGCCGCCCGCCGACTGGACGCCGCCCCCCCCAACGCGGGCCGGCCAGCGAAGTGGACGGGCCGAATGCCCCTGCGCAGCCCGAACCAGCCAGCAACACCGCCACGGATGCGCCATCCAGCACAGTTGACAACGTGCCCGATTGGGCGTTGGTGATGACACAGCACGCGGGCAATGCCGAGCACGCGGACCAGGCCGATCTATTGGCACTGGTCCAGGCCGGCGCGATGGACGAAGCCTTTGCCGAGGCCTTTCACTTGGGCGACGAACTCTTTGAAACGACCTTCAACAGTGTGGACGGGGTGGGCGCACAGGTGGGCAATGGGCTGCGTTTCAGCCAACTGCCCCGGGCCGATCTGAACGGACCGGGCGAATGGGCCACCCATTTCCCACCGCGCATCACTGGCCCCAATGCAGAGGCGTGCAATGCCTGCCACGGCACACCCATGGACGACGGCGCGGGGCGGGCAGCCAACAACAATGTGCGAGACCCCCTGCACAGCGGCGACATCGCTCTCTTTATCCAGCGCAATACCCCCCACGTCTTTGGCGCGGGCGCGGTGCAGGTGCTGGCCGAGGAGATGACCGAAGAATTGCAGGGCCAGCGGGAAGCCGGAATCGCTGCCGCTTGCGCAGAGAATCGGGCGGTTACTATCTCGCTGAACACAAAAGGCGTAGATTTTGGCCGCCTGACCGTCTCGCCACACAGCGGCCAGCCCTGTCAGGCCGATACCGACACATCCGGGGTTGTGGGTGTAAACGGGGATTTGATCGTACGCCCCTTCCAGTGGAAAGGCGTGGACGCCACCATCCGGGGCTTCAATCGGGGCGCGGCCCATCAGGAACTGGGGATGCAGTCGGTGGAAATTGTGGGTGAAGGCGTGGACGGCGATTTTGACGGGGTGGTGGACGAACTGACGGTCGGCGATCAGACAGCCTTGGCGGTCTATTTGGCGGCCCAGCCCCGGCCCACCTCCCTGGTGGAGCTGTCAACTTTGGGGTTGATCGATCCTTTGGACGAGGACGCGGTTGGCGCGATTCAGCGGGGCAGTGCGCTGTTTGCCGGCGTGGGCTGCACCAGTTGCCACGCAGCCCAGATGATTATTCAGGACCCGGTCTTCTATGAGCCGAGCCAGAATCCCAACTACCGGGACGCACGCTTCCCCGCGGGCCAGGACCCCATAGCCCTCGGCGTCGATCCGGCCCAGGCCATCCGCGTCGACCTGACCCACGACCAGCCGGACAATCAGATCGAAACCACAGCTTTGGGTGGAACGGATGGGATTTATCGGCTCGGCGCGCTGGCAACCGACGCCGCGGGCCAGGGCATTGTAGCACTCTACGGCGATTTGAAGCGCCACGATATGGGGCCAGAGTTGGCGGAATCCATCGACGACGAGGGCATTCCTGCCTCAGTCTATCTGACCGAAAATCTGTGGGGAGTCGGCTCCACCGCACCCTATCTGCACGACGGACGGGCCACCACACTGGCCGAAGCGATTCTGGCCCACGGCGGAGAAGCCGCGGCCAGCCGGTCAACCTTTATGGGTCTCAGCGCAACCGCCCAGGCCGACATTATCGCTTTCTTGAACAATCTGGTGTTGTACAAAGCCGAGTAACAGCACCCTGAAACAGATCCGGCCGGTCTCCGGTTTGCCTGGGACCGGCCGGATGTGTTCAGTTGCTGCTTCCTGAACCGCGCCGCAAGAGGAGAAGAAGCGAATCGTTCTCCTCCATTTCCACATAAAATGTGCTCTCAAGAATTGTCCACTCACCGCCCACCTGTTCTGCCAGCGTTTCTGGCGTATAGTAGACAAAGCGCATCCCCATCATTTCTTCTTCACCGTCCCCCGCCCAGAAGGAATGCAGGGCCAATCCACCGGGGTTCAGCAGCTGGGCCTGCCGAGCCAGAGAAAGGCGAAGCTCCTGCCGCGTCAGGTGGTGCAATACTTTGTTGGAGTAGATCGCGTCAAAACGGCGATCTGTCTCCAGTGTCACCGCGTCCAGAATCAGCAAATCAGCCGCTGGGTTCTGCTGTCGATAGCGCTCGACAAAATAGGCAGAGCGATCCGAACCTGTGGCGCGAAAATGAACGGCCAGCAGATCCAAATCCACACCGGGACCGATCCCCAATTCCAGCACTGTGGCGCCATCGGGCAGATGCTGGCGCAAACGCGCTATCAGTTCACGCCCGTCATAGCCAACAGCCATTTGCACATACGCTTCGGCCTGTTCCGGGTCTTCATAGAAGTTCACACTATCTCCCTATCCGTTGCGTTTTGGCGATACGCTTTCCGGGTCAGCCGATAGAGCAGCATCGCTTCACCCGTATGCACAATCTCCCGCTCGAAGACAAAGCCAACTTTCTCCATCACCCGCTGGGAGGCGAAATTTGTGGTAAGGGTAAAGCAGACCAGTTCCTCCAGCCCCAGCCGTTCGAAGCCCACAGCCAGGCTGGCCGCGGCGATCTCCGTGGCCAGCCCTCGCCCCCAATAATCGGGCAAAAAGGTATAGCCCAGTTCGATCTCCCGATTGCCGCCCACATCGATCCACTTCAGCCCGGCCCGGCCCACCAGCGCACGGCTGGCCCGATCGCGCAGCAGCCACAGACCGAAGCCGTGGGTCTCCCAATGGGCGACATAATCCTGTAGATTTTGGCGGGTCGTCTCGTCGGAGCGCACACCGCCCAGCGTCGCCATCACCGCCGGGTTCCGATGAATTTGGCAGAGCAGATCGAAGTGGTCTGGCTGAAAGCGTTCGGCGATCAGCCGTTCTGTGTGGACGGTGTCGATGGGTTTCATCGGTTCTTCTGTTGGCGGCTCGCCCCGATCACAGCGCACGCAGTTGAGCGGCCAGCCGATCTTCTCCTGCCGTCCCTGTGGGGTGAGAACCCAGGGCCGGAAGGTGAGCGGTGGCTCGTGGCGTACGTGCTGACCGTGCCCACAGGTCAGAATCGCCACCCAATCGTCCACCTCGTCCAGGCGAAAGCCTATAATTAATTGCTCCATTACTTTTTCTTTCCCTACGGCAACAGGTGGTTTGGATAAGGGAAGCTAAACTTTACTATAGTGCTGCTGCTACACTGTCAACAAAGTTTTTTTCGTTATGGTAGGCGCTGCTTGTAGCTGCGCAAGGGGCGTGTACCCCTTCGGCTGGCTGTACAGTTTAAAACCGCACTTACAGAAATTCAAAATTACTTTGTTGACAGTGTACTACTGTGAAACCGGGAGTCGTCTCTGATCAGTAATGCTGGTTGAGCCTGTCGAAACCGAGGAACGGTATGGCCCACCCGCTTCGTTTCGACAGACTCAACCAGCGCTAGTCAGACTCCGGTTTCCAACCGAACATCACTTTAAATGCCCATTCTCGTTGCGATTTCGTCCAGCACAGCAAAAATATCCATCGGTTCACTCGGATGGATGGTTTCTTCTACGCCAATATGCAAATGAAAGGGAAATTTGGAAGATGGGGATAGTGCGGGGCGTTATCCCAGCGGCAGATGAGCTTCTGTTCAGCGTCAGCCCAGTGATAGCTATAGGTAGCGACGACGATTCTGCCTTCAGGTGTCCGGCGCGCATACTCGGAGAAATCCAGATGATTTCCTCCCGTCAAGGTAAGCCGGACGCGTATATGCGCATCAACCACCGTCGCCCGTTCCCGCACAACGTGAAAAGATACAACGATCGGGTCTCGCAAGAGCCGTTCTTTGATAGCACTGCTGTACTGATCAATTGTCACAGTGGCTGATTATCCCCGAGCAAGCGCACGCGAGCTTCCAATCCTTCCGCCATTTGGGCCAAAGACGCCCAATCAATGAAATCCATCTGATCCCCGACCTTGCCCGTTAGGAATAAACGCATAAACTCATCAGTAGATAATTCATATTGGCTTTCCAAATCACGCAAATCGTGGCGAATCTGAGCAAGCTGCTGACGGGCCGTCTCTGCTTCGTAGGCCAGGGCTTTGTCAATCGTGCGCTCCAGAAGCGGGCTGGCCTGACCACTTTCGTACAGATGCGCTAGCTGTATCAGTCGTTCGGAGGTAGTTTTCTGTTGTTGGCTCATTGCCCTCTCTCTTTTGTACACAAATATCCTACCCATAGCTGTCTACAGTATATCACGGAAATTGTCAGCTATTGCGCCTGTAACAGGGCTAATCCGTTGGTCAGAACAGCCGCAATTGCTCCTGCGCTGCTTCGGGCGGACGCGCCCGGCGGGCCGCGGTCTGCACTTCCAGCAGGGCGGTTTCGATGTCGCCCACAAAGCGCGAGCGGGGGTTCTCCATCGCCTGGCCGTAGAGAAAGCGCCGCGCCGCGTGGATGAGCACCAGCTTCTGCCGGGCGCGGGTCATTCCCACATACAAGAGCCGCCGCTCCTCCTCCACGTCAACCACTTCCGCATCCGCCGCATCCGCGCCTTTGCCCGGCGGCGTATAGGGCAGCAGCCCCTCCTCGCAGCCCACCACAAAGACGACAGGAAACTCCAGCCCTTTGGCCGCGTGGAGCGTCATCAGCGACACCCGATCGGCGCGGGGGTCGTAATAGTCCGCCTCCGAATGCAGGGCTGTGGCTTCCAGAAAGCCGCGCAGATCGTCGCCGAAGGGCACGGCCCGACGCAGCAGTCGCTCGATCCGTTCGCTCTCGCCAGCCGAAAAGCCGTCGGCCCGCTTCTCCGCCAGAAAAGCCGCCACCCGTTCAATGCGGGCGGTGAGCGGGGAGAGAGCAGCCAATTCGGCAAACAGCGGGGCGAGTTGGGGATGCTGCAAAAAGTTCGACTTTTCAGAAAAGTCGAACTTCTCCGCGTCCCCGCGTCCCAGCGGGAGACTCTTCCCCGTCACCCGCTCCCAATGCACCTGACTGGTCGGCGTGTGCAGCAGCCAGAGATAGGCCAGAATTTCCCGCACCGGTTCCTGGGCGTAGAGGGATGTCTGGCCCACAGCCTGAAAGGGGATGCCCGAACGCTCGAAGGCTTCCACCAGCAGGCGGCTCTGGCTGTTGAGCCGGTAGAGAACCGCGAAATCCCCAAAGGCCCAATTGACCGGCGCGGTGTCGTCCGCCACCCGGCCCGAATCCAGCGAAAAGTAGCTGGTCCCGCCCACCAGTTGCTCGATCTGGTGGACGACGTACTCGGCTTCGGCTTTGTCCGTGGCCGCGGCGTAGCTATCCAGCTTCACCTGTTGGGTGAATTCGGAGAAAATTTCCAGGCTGGCCCGGTCCGGGTTGCGGGCGATGACCTGCTGGGCCGCGTCCAGAATGGCCTGGGCCGAGCGATAGTTGCGGCGCAGATGCAGTGTCGTCGCGCCGGGGTAGTCGTCGGGGAAGGAGGCAAAGTAGCGGTAGTCCGCGCCCCGGAAGCCATAGATGGCCTGGTCGGGGTCGCCGATGGCTGTGAGCCGCTGGCCGTCGCCCGCCAGCAGTTTCAACAGCCGGTGCTGGACAGGATTCACGTCCTGATATTCGTCCACTGTGATCCACGGGAAGCGCGCCCGCACTGCCGACAGCACTTCCGCATCTTTCTCCAGCAACTCGACAGTACGGGCAATCAGATCGTCAAAATCCAGCGCGTGGCTCTCGGCCAAGGCAGCTTCGTAGCGATTGGATAATGAGAGGAACGCAGATGACGCAGATTGCGCAGATTCTCGCAGAGGGTTTTCGGAAAGAAGTTCGACTTTTCGGAAAAAGTCGAACTTCTCCGCCCGCAGCGCCTCCGCGGTGAAATCCTTCCCTTGCCGGTTCTTCACCTGGGAAATCTGCGCCAGTGTCTCATTAACTTCTCGCTGGCTCAGTTCCGGCCAGGCCCGCTTTGCCAGCAGCAGGCGCGCGTCTTCGTCCAAAATCACAAAATCCTCGGCCAGACCGATGGCGTGGGCATACTCCCGCAAAAGCAACGCGCCCAGGGCGTGGAAGGTGCAGACCGTCGCCGCCGACGCGGTTGCCTCGCCCAGCAGATGGACCAGCCGCTCGCGCATCTCCGCGGCGGCTTTGTTGGTGAAGGTAATCGCCAGAATTGACGCCGGCGCCACGCCCCGCGCCTGCACCAGCCAGGCCAGCCGCACAGTGACTGTGCGCGTCTTGCCCGTGCCCGGCCCGGCCACAATCACCAGCGGGCTGCCCGTGTGGGTGGCCGCGGCGCGCTGGGCGTCGTTGAGCGCGGCCAGCCATTCGGCAACGGAAGTGGGAGAATGGGATTCTGGGATGAAAGGCGCGCTCCTCTCCTTCACTGGCAGGGGATGCGGGGATGGCGCGCTGGTGGGCGGTTCCTCCTCTCCCGTCAGCCCGGAATCTTTTTCTCTCTGCGGCTTCGCATCTCCGCGTCTTTGCGTTGAAATTTCTTCCCCCCGAAACAATCCTCCCTGCACCGTCGCCAGCCGGTCGGCCTCGTCCCGAAAGAGGCGGATGACGCCGTATTCGCCGTCGTAGCCCGCCTGGGCTTGGACATCCCCGGCCCGCATCCGGCGAACGGCTTCAGCCAGAAGCGGGCCGCCCGCGGCGTCGATATCTTCCAGGGGAATCTGGCGCAGAATCGCCAACTCCGATCCCAGACGCTCCAACAGGCCGAAGTACTGGGCCTGCACCCGTTTGCTGCCAGCGCCCACGCCTTCGATCTCTGAGAGAATTTCGGGCAGGGGAATGAGGCTTTCGAAGGCCGGGCTGCCGACCGGTCGATAGCCGAGAGGACGATCCGCCAATTCCTCGATGCGATGCAGGGTTCCCACTGTCACCGGTTTGCCGCAGACCGTACACAGGCCGTTGTGGGCGATGGTTGTGGGTGGCTCCCAGGCAACCGCGCATTTGCGATGGCCGTCCAGATGATACTTGCCCTCTTCCGGGAAAAATTCCAGCGTGCCCAGAAATTGCGCGGGATCGCCACTTTTCAGCGCGGCAAAGAGCGCGTCGTAGCACAGTTCGGTGTTGAAAAGCGTGGCCTCCCGGGCCAGTTTAGGGGGCGAATGGGCGTCGGAGTTGGAGACAAATGTGTAGCTATCCAGCCCGGAGACCCGCCAGTTCATACGCGGGTCCGAGGAGAGGCCGGTTTCCAGCGCGAAGATGTGGGGCGTCAGGTCCCCGAAGCACTCCTCCACCGAATCGAAGCCGGATTTGGAGCCGAGCATAGAAAACCAGGGCGTCCAGATGTGGGCGGGAATCAGATAGCCTCTGGGGTCGTTTTCCAGCACAATTTCAAGCAGGTCCCGGCTGTCCAGGCCAAGAATCGGGCGGCCATCCGAGCGGATATTGCCGATCTTTTCCAGGGTGGACTGCAACTTTGCCAGCGCGTCCAGCGAGGGCGCAAAGACGACATTGTGGACTTTGCGGGTACTGCCGTGGCGTTTGTAGATGTTGGAAATCTCGCCAGCCAGCAGAAAGCGCACAGTCCCCCGGCAGGCCGCGGGCACATCGTCCGCCACAGCCGCGGTATACTCCTCCTTCAGGCGGAAGAGCCCTTCCTCCGCGGGTTCCAATTTTTCCCGCATCTCCGCCAGCCAGCCGGGATGGGCAATGTCGCCCGTGCCCACCACATCCACGCCCTTCAACTGCGCCCATTTCCACAGGTGCTCGAAAGTCAGGTTCTTGCTGGTGGCCCGGCTGTAGTGGGAGTGGAGGTGAAGATCAGCGGTGAGGTGCATAGGATTCGGATTGGAGAGTAGGGACTGGTGATTGGGAACGTTTGTATTGTAACACAAGCTGACAACCTGTGGTCGACGGGCAGGCTACCAGCTTGCCGTACGCAGCACAAAATTAGAAGCGCGGAAAGCGGAAGCGCAACGGCCAGCGATAGCGCAGGGCCGCGCCTTCGGGGGTGGGGCGCACGCGGATGCGCCCGGTGATCCACCACGCGATAAGGATGAGAAGGCTGCCCACAGCAAAGATGGCCGTGTCTGGCACGCCAAGGCGCAGCATCCAGACGCCGATGAAAGGTGTAATCGCGCCACGCAGGCCGATAACTGTGGCCTGCACAGCCGCGTACTCAGCCACTTTTTCTGGCTCGGCCAATTGGATGGACGTATTGATCAGCCCCAGGTCCATTCCCGCGGAGATGATGCCCTGGGCAATGAAAGCCGGCAGGAGCATCCAGCCGTTCGTCGCCCAGATATAGGAAAAGGGGACGAAGAAGGCAATAAGCAGATTGATGCGCATGACCCACGGGCCGCCCCGCTTGTCCACAGCCCCGCCCCAATAGAGAAAACCCAACAGCCAGAAGGCGGACTGGGCCAGCCCCAGCAGCCCGATTTGGGTGTAGGAAAGGTGCAGGCGATCCACCTGGACCACCGGGTAGAGGGCGAAGCCGAGCAGCGCGCCCAGACCGTAGACGGTGAAGCTGAGCAGGTGCAGGGCAAAAGGGCGATTGGTACGCACAATTTCGAGCAACCCTGCGAAAGTCTTTGTCTGACGGGGCGGCAGGGGGCCTTCGTCCACCTGGATACGGTTAAAAAAGGCGGTGGCAAGAATACCCATGGCCCCGGCCAGAGGAAAGAGAATCTGATAGCCCCAGGTGTCCAGCGCCCAGCCAGCAAAGGGAGTGATGGCGACAACCATCGCTGTCATGCCCAGACGCACAAGGCTGAGGACTTTGCCTCGAATTTCTTCTGGATAAATTACCTGAACAATACGGGTATACGCGGGTGAGGGGAAGGCTTCCAGGAACCAAAAAACGCCGATGAGCAGCACCAGCCAGGGAATCTGCTTGACCAGGCCGACGAAGAGAAAGATCGCTCTGGCCGCGTACCAGCAGGCCACGGCAAAGCTCTTTGTGCGCCGTTGTCGCATAATAATAATGCTGAAGGAGGTGAGGATCGACCCCAGATAGGTTTGGGAGGTATAGAGGGCCAGCATCTCCGTCGACGCGCCCAGATTGCGCAGGACGACCGGAATAAATTGGAGAGCAGCGCCGAAGAAGACGCCGTAGGCCATCGCGCCCCACAGGTCCAGCAGAGCGTTGCGGCGGACAAGGGGCGGGGCGTTGCGTAGATACGCGGGCAAAAACGAGCGGGCAGGGGTTTCGTTGTGTATAGGCAAGACGGCGGTCCAATCCAGCGGGTGAAGGGCAAAGTCTTGCTATTGTCGCCGGAAGGGGGGAATGTGGCAAGTTGCCGGTGGCGGTGTTTAAGTGTACTTTGAGAGTGCAAGCACCTTTCCCGTTCGCCGACATCTACAGCGACCGCCGGTAAAATCAGCCGAACCCAGGGGAGTACAACAAAATTGGTCAAACCAACCGGACCAAAATCATCCATCTCCCCACACATTTTGGCAGATTCGTCTTCTTCGCCCGGAACCTACGCGCTCATTCTGGAAAGCCAAACGAGTCAGGTTGTCCAGATAGGCCGCTGGTCTGCAATTGAGATTCAACCCGGCTATTACGTGTACATCGGCAGCGCCTTTGGCCCCGGTGGGGTGCGGGCGCGGGTGGCACGCCATTTCCGCCTGGAAAAGTCCGATCACTGGCATATCGATTATCTGCGCAGATATCTCTCGCCGCTGGGCGTCTGGGTTTGCCATTCACCCGCCCGCTTGGAGCATTGCTGGGCGGGTAGGCTGAGTGTTGCCGAGGGGTATGCACCGCTGCCTGGCTTTGGCTGTAGCGACTGTCGTTGTCACAGCCACCTGTTTCACGCCGATGAGCTGGAAAATCTCGCTGTGCTATTGCGCGATGGCTCTGGGGAGATTGAGTGGTGGCCTTGTGGGTAGGGTCCCCCACTGCTCCGACTGATTCACAAAAGCCACATAAATCCTTCATGGCCTCCACATAGACAGAGCGCATGCTCTTGGTAGTGGCACCAAGCTAATAGAGACTACGGCAATACTAAACACCCGCCCACTTCAATCGCGCGTTTGGTTGACAGCCATTTCGGGTGAGGGTACAATCGATTCATCCGAAAGCAAGATGACGCCATAACGGGAGGACACTTCCTAAACCGACGACTTTTTCTGGCGAGGCAGACAATATGACCACAACGACAATACGTGAACAATTGACCAGACAGATCGACAGTTTGCCCGATGATCTTGTGGAACAGATCGCAGATTTTGCCCTGTTTATGATGGCAAAACGACAAATCACGCCCACGTATGAGGATTGGGGCAGCAACCAGTGGCAAAGTTTCGCACTTGACCAACTCTTCCGCGAGGAGGACGAGGTTGTCTATTCCCTGGCCGATGCAAAAGAAGTTTATAAGCCATGAAACCCGGCGATATCGTTCTGATTCGCTTTCCCCAGGCTGATTTACAGGCTGGAAAACTGCGCCCGGCTTTGGTTGTTGCCATAGCGCCCGGACGCCATGCGGATTTGCTGCTTTCGCTGATTTCTTCGCGCACGTACCAGGCAGCCCCGAAATTTGATGAGTTCATCGAATCCACTGACGCTGACTTTGCGGGTACTGGTCTGAAAGCTCGTTCTGTTGTCCGGTTGGCCCGTCTTGCCAGCGTGGAAACCTCTGCCATCAATGCACGGCTCGGCACTATCTCACCCCAACGTTTACAACAGATCACAGAACGTCTGGCTGATTGGCCACGAAAATAACTGGTTTTGGGCTTCCCCCTCATGTCGGCAAGCCACCTTCCTCTGCCCTACTCCTCCCAGCGCCGATCCGTCACTGAGTATCCCCCATCCACCACAACTGTTGTGGCGGTGACGAAGTCGGATGCGGACGAGGCCAGGAAGATAGCCGCGCCCGCCAGATCGTCCGGCGTGCCCAGACGGCGGGCGGGTGTCTTGTGGCGGATTTCATCGCCCAGCGGCCCGTCGAGCAGCGCCCGGTTCAGGTCGGTCTTGTGCCAGCCGGGCAGGAGTGCGTTGACCTGAATGTTGTGCTCGCCCAGTTCCACGCCCAAGCCCCGGGTCAAGCCCACCATTCCGGTCTTGGCCGCGGCGTAGTTGACCAGATTGGGCGGCCCCAGCAGGGAATACATGGAGCCGATGTTGATGATTTTGCCGCCTCGCCCGCCCGCTACCATCGCTTTGGCCGCAGCCCGTGCGCAGAAGAAAGAGCCGGTCAGATGGGTCTCCAGCACCGCGTTCCAGTCCTCGGTGGACATTTCCAGCACAGCCACCCGTCGGGCAATCCCCGCGTTGTTGACCAGAATGTCCAGGCTGCCAAAGCGGGCCACAATATCAGCCACGGCCTGATCCACCGCCTGCTCATCCCGCACATCCAATTCGATAACCGCGTGGCCGTCACCCAATTCAGCGGCAATGGCCGCATTCTTGTCCGGGTTGCGCCCGGTGACGACGACAGTCGCGCCGTGCGCTTTGAAGCCCAGAGCAATCGAGCGCCCGATGCCACCGTTGCCGCCGGTGATCAGTGCCACCCGGCCAGCCAGGGAAAAGAGGGGAGATGTCATAAATATTTTCTCACTTTCTGTGGATGTCGGCCGCGCAGCGCGGCCGACACGAATCAATCAGCAAATTCGTTACAAAAGCTGACAAAACAAAAAACAAGAAGCCGGACTTGTGGGTCCGACTTCTTGCGTACTCTGGCAGGCAAAATGGGCCGACAGCAATAGAATGAGGAAAGGCTACACATAACACCGCGCCTAACAACCGCACGGGTTTTTAGAAATGACGGGAGACCGGGAGGTTGATATCAATGAAGAGTCCGTGACCTGATCTCCCACTTGACCTTCTGGCGAATTCCTTTCAGCCCTCGACGATTTCGATAAACAGTGATGATATTTTGACCGCATCGATCCAGGAGAACCGTTGTTCCTTCCAGGCGTCGCACCCGCTTTCTGTCGGTTTTGGGAATATCGTTGTAACGCAGAAAACAGTGCAACACCCCACCGCTCCGCACCCGGCAGCCAAACTGGAGAACATACTCCACATCTTCAGTCGACAGGTTGCGTTGCGCCATACGTGTGACAGCGTGATTGGATAGTTCGACTGTTTCTTGCCACATAGCCACGCTCCTTAGGAGTTATGCTGTCGGCCCATCTATGTATATGTATGCAAGAGTGTGAAGGTAGGATACACGAAATCTCCATTTTTTTCAATAGCCAATTCCGTAATTTTTCAAGCCTTCCCTCCACAGACGCACGTCTCTGCGTGCTGAATCCTGCTTCTCCGCCCGCATTCTATTCTTATCCGTTCTGGTGTACAATAGGGCTGTTTGTAATTTCATTCACAATAACAGTCTGGCTCTCCTATGCCTGAAAATTCTGTCGCTTTTTACCTGATCACCGCCTTTGTCATTTTTCTCATCGGTGTTTCCAAAGGAGGGTTGGGCGGCGCGGCGGGTGCAGCCGCCACCCCCTTGATGGCGCTGGTGATGCCTGTGGAGCAGGTGCTGGGGCTGATGCTTCCCCTGCTGATGATGGCCGACGTCTTCGCTGTGGCCTCCCACTGGCGGCGCTGGGACAACCGGCTGCTCCTTCTCCTCGTGCCCGCTTCGCTCATCGGTATCACCGCGGGCACAGTGCTGCTCACAAGCATCTCACCGGAGGCGCTGCGCAAGGGGCTGGCAATCATTGTCCTGCTGTTTATTGCGTACAAACTCTTCGAGACCCGCATCCAGGCCGCTGTGACATACCAGCCCCGGCCCTGGCACGGTGTCTTCACCGGCGCGGTCGCGGGATTCACGTCCACCCTGGCCCACACGGGGGGACCGCCGGTCGCCATCTATCTGCTCATGCAGCAGGTGACGCCCCGGGTCTTTGTCGCCACCAGCGCGATCTATTTTGCCATTATCAATTGGCTGAAAGTGCCCTATTACATCTACGCCGGTGTGTTGGACCTGAACCAATTGCGCCAGGTGATTTGGCTGTTGCCGCTGATACCCCTGAGCGTCCTGGTCGGGCGCTGGCTCTCCACCCGCATCGACAAAAAGACCTTCGAGCGGGTAATTATCGGGCTGCTGGCCGCGTCTGCCGTGCTGTTGCTGCGCTAAAGTCAAACTCACTCGTTCCGAAAGGACATTCCCATGAACCTCGCCGATTTCAAAGCCACCCTTTCCCAAGCCGCGCCGCCTCCGGGCCTGGCCGCACCGCTTCTGGCCCTCTGGCTGGACGGCAAGGACGATTGGGATGCCTCCCACGACGCGCTGCAAGACCAACCCGACGGCAACGGTTCGGCCTGGGTCCACGCCTATCTCCACCGCAAGGAGGGCGACCCGGCCAACGCCCGCTACTGGTATCGTCGGGCAAACAAACCCGAATCCAGCGCGACACTGGCCGAGGAGTGGGACGCCATCGCCACCGCATTGCTGGCGGACGCCCCGTGAGCGGGCCGTCCCTGGCCCCCAGCCTGGCCGACGTCCAGCCGTCGCTGATCCGGGAGCTGGCAAATGTGGCCTTTGGGATGGAGGGTGTGCTGCGCCTGCAATTCGGCGAATCCAACCTGCCCACGCCGGACTATATTGTGGCCGCGGTCAGCCAGGCCATCGCCGACGGCTACACCTTTTACACGGAAAACGCGGGGCTGCCCAGCCTACGCGACGCCATCGCCGCCAAGTATGCCCAACTTCACCGCGTGGCCCTGGACCCGGCGCGGGAGGTACTGATCACCGCATCGGGGGTGCAGGCGCTGAATGTCTCCATCCGCTGCGTCATCGACTACGGCGACGAAGCGCTGGTGCTCAGCCCCAACTGGCCCAACGGTTCGGCGATTGTGGAGATGTTCGGGGCGCGGGCGCGGGAGATACCCCTCGTGCGCCAGGGCGACCGCTATACGATTGATTTCGATGCACTGGCCGCGGCCCTCACCCCCCGCACCCGGCTGCTGATCTACACATCTCCCTCCAATCCCCTGGGCTGGGTGGCGACAGTGACCGAGCAACAGGCGCTGCTGGATTTCTGCCGCGCCCACAATCTGTGGCTGCTGGCCGATGAAGTCTACGAGCGACTCTACTACGGCAGTTCAAAGGGGGGCGGAACAGTCGCCCCTTCCATCCTGCGCCTGTGCAGCTGGGAGGACGCGGTGATTGTCGTCCAGTCCTTCTCCAAAAGCTACCGGATGACCGGCTGGCGGCTGGGCTGGGTGGTCAGCCGGGCTGATCTGATTGCAAAGGCATCCCAACTCAACGAATTTATCGTCTCCCACGCGGCGTCGATGATCCAAAAAGCGGGGGAGGCAGCCCTGGCCCAGGGCGACGACGAAATCGCGGGAATGGTGGAACTGTTCCACGAGCGGATGAGCTTCTGCTACGACGCGCTGGCGTCGGTCCCGCGCATCTCCCTCTCCAAGCCGGAGGGCGCGTTCTATCTCTTCCCCCAGATCGACGGGGTGGAAAATTCGTTTGAATTTGCGTTGGCGCTGCTGAAGGAGGAAAGAGTCGCGGTTGCGCCGGGCAATGCCTTTGGCAACGGCGGCGAAGGGGCCATCCGCATCTGCTATGCGCCGGGGATGGAAGTGCTGGAACCGGCGATGGCGCGGTTTGTCAGGTTTGTGGAGCGGTTTTGACTTTGGAATGAGTCGCCCACAAAATGGAGTGGAGTTAGTCGATCAAAGTTCCTTTTGTCTTGGCATGTTCCATATATTTGACCACGCGGGATTTTTTCTGCTCAATTGCTTCCACATTATGGCTTTGTTCAATAATTCCGCGCCCTTCGAGCAGTTGGAGAACTGCCATCAAATCAGAAACTTCCCGCGCAATTTCTTCCGCATTTGTCGTATTAATACCGCCCTGTAAACCGAACCGCAAAGCCTTGGCAACCGCTTGCTGAACTTCTGCGCACTCTTCGGCCAAACAGACCAGAAGATGTTCTGTTGTATTCATTTCAATATCCCATCATCAATTCTTCACCGGCTTCGCCACCACCACCACCCGGTGGCTGTTGCCCGTTTCCGGCCAGCAACTGACGAGGGTGAGCCGTTCGTCATCGAAGGGTTGAATCCAGCGGGCATTCTCTCGGCGCTGTTCGATGGGCGCGCCGGTTTCGGGCAGAATCAGCACCTCTTCCACCCGATAGTCGAACTCTTTGCCCCCGGCCCACACTTTGGCGATGTCGCCGGGCTGGAGTTTGTAGAGTTTGCGGAAAACCGCGCCCTGAATGTTATTGTGGCCACTCAGCACCACATTGCCGGGTTGTCCGGGCAGACTGCTGTTTTTGTGCCAGCCCGCCGCGAAATTGGCGACTTCCCATTGGCTGGCCGTTTGACCACTGGCCAGCGTCACGGCTTGCCAGCCCACTTTGACCACATCCGTTTCCACGCCGATGGAAGGCAGGCTGATGCGCTGGGGCTGGTCGGCTGTGTTTGCACCCAAAGAGGGGCCGAGGGGGGGCGCATTGTTGGCCTGTGCGGGCGCATCCTGGCCCGCGGGCAAAAGCGCGGCTGCCTCTTCCCCGCTGCTGTCTGCTTGGCTGCAACCGGCCAGAAGGGTGAGGCAGAGCACGACAATACACAACAGCCAGAGCGTGGCCTTGGGTTTCAACCCCCTTTGCCCCATCCGGTCCATACCCGTTCTACTCCTCTTCTGCCGCAAACCTGCGCGCATAGACCCCCCGATATTCAGCGGGCAGCATCCGGGCCAGTGTCATCATCAGCGCATCCGTGTGGGCGTCCAGATCGGGTGTGCGATATTTGCCCGGCGGCAGGTGGATCGGTTTGCCAATGCGCACACAGATCGGCACTTTGCGCAGACGCAGCCAGCAGGAAAAGGCCTTCTCCTGGCCGAATGCCACCACCGGCAAAATCGGCGCGCCGCCCCGGTTCGCCAGATAGACGACGCCGGTGCGCCCCTGCTGCAAACCGCCGGTCCGGCTGCGGGTCCCTTCGGGAGCCAGGCCCAACACGCCGCCTGCCTGCAACACATCCACCGCCAATTTCAGCGCCTTGCGGTCCGGCTCGCCCCGATGGACATAAATAGCATCCCCAAAAAAGCTGAGCAGCCAGCCAAAAACAGGAATCTTCTGCCATTTGTCCGCGGCAAAGACAACCGTGCGCCGGGGAAGATAGCCAAAAATGACCGGGATATCGAACATATGAATGTGGTTGGGCGCCAAAACAAAGGGTCCATCGGTCGGGATATTCTCTTGCCCCTCCACCTGAATCCGGGTGAACAGCCGGATAATCAACAGAATCGCATTGCGAAAGGCAGCCTGCCTTCTTGTCCAGCGCGAATAGTCCATCTGAGAATAGTCGGTAGAATCCGCCATCGCCACCTGCTGCATCCCCTCCATTGGATTATGGGTTTGTGCTGGAAAGCCGTCGGCCCTGGGCCACAGCCGCAATCCGGGCCACGGGGCCACCCGCGGGCACCAGCACCGCGCTGAAGGTAGTTTCCCCGCCCCGGGCCACCACATTGTGTTCGGGAACAACTTTGCGCATGGCAATCACCCGGTCCAGGGTGTCGTAGGCCGTCAGAATCACCTGTACGCTGACCGCTTCCTCCGGTCCGGTGTTGCGCACAGTGCCCGTCACAGTGTAGGAGGCGTAGCGTTCCCCTTCACTCTTGATGTTTTCCACTTGCAAATCTCTGTAGTAGCTGCCCACATAGGCGGGCACGGCGCTGATGGCAAAGCTCTGGTAGCGTGCGAATTTGCCGGGCACCTCGCCAAAGAGAATGGCAAAGGGAGCGCGGTCCGCCACGTCCAGCAAGTCCAGGGCCACCAGACCGCTGCTGCGGGCGATCTCGGCATCGTCGTTGTCCAACAGGGAAACGGCCACCCGCACCTGTTCCAAGGGCTGGCCACTGCTGTTTTCCACTTCGCCCAGCACCCACAATCCGCCGATAGTCGTCTCGCTGAAATGGATGTTCTGGACAGTAACGGACAGGGGGGTCGGCGTGGGTGTGGCGTTGGCCAGGTTCTCTTCCTCATCCTCCGGGAGCGGGATGACCAGTTGTTGGCCGATCTGCAAGGAGCGGGGATCGAGAATCCCGTTGGCATCCTGCACCGCGGCGACTGTCACCCCATATTCCTGGGCCACGGCCAGCAAACTGTCTCCGGAGCGGATGGTATAAAAAATGGGGGTGGGGGTGACGGTTGGTGTCGCAGTGGGGGCGGGCGTATAGGGCGCTGGGGTGGCTGTGGGCGGCATCGTCGCCTGGGCAGCCAGTTCCACCGTGGCGGTTGGCTCTGGGGTGGGTGTGGGCGTCAGGGTAATCACCTGGCCACAGCCAGCCACTATCAGCCCCAAAGAAAGAATGAAAAAGAGGCGGCATTTCTTAGAGAGAGATAACACACGCGGTTTCCGCTGGAAAGGATGATGGACAGCAATGATTTATGGACGAGTATACCATAAAGTGAAGACGATGGGATCAAAAGGGGTTCGACCTGTGGGAAAAAGTCGAACCCCTGTGACAGTCTATTTGGATGCGTCTGTGCTGTGTCTAATTGGCGAACAGATAGCCCGTCGGCCCACCAGTGAGGGAAGGAAGGATGTGCTGACTGTCTACCATATATTGCAACAGTTGCAATTCCCGGCCCAGCAGATAGTTGCCCAGGTCCAGAATCTCAGGAATACCCGCCTGGTTGAGCATCCGCTGCTTCTCGTCCGGGTTCACCTGCAGGGCGATTGCGGTGAGAAAGGCCAGGGTGGTGGGATCATCGGGCATCTGATCCAACTGAAGCTGCACACCTGTGGCTTCGGTCATCAAATCCACATAGCGCTGAATTTTGGGCCGCACCCGTTGGGCCTGCTCACCAGCCAGCCGGGTATCGCCATTCAGCACGGGATAGTGGCTGACAACGCCGGTGAGATAGGACCGATCGTGCCTGAGTTCGTTGATGCGGAAACGTTTGGTTCCCACGGCCACAATGTCCATGCGCCCGTCGGGTTTGCGATCCACGCGGGTGATGCGGGCCGCGGTTCCGATGGAATGGGGTGTGGCTGTTTCGCCAACCTCTTTCCCCTCCTGAATCAGAACCACGCCAAAAGGAAGCTTCTCATCCACGCAGCGATTGATCATCTCTCGGTAGCGCGGCTCAAAAATGTGCAGCGGCAGCATCATCCCTGGAAAGAGAACAGTGCCAAGCGGGAACAGCGGCAATTCCATTTCTGGTGTCCATTGGTCTCGTTGGTAATGGCGATACTTACCAATGCGATTTTGCTCAGTCATCAATTTTTAGCCTATTCATCTTCTTCTGGCACAGTCGCCAGAGAGCCGTCCTCATTTTTCATCAGCTCCCGCAGGAGCGTTGTGGCAAACGCGCCTTTGGGCAAAAAGAAACGCACTACCAGCCCATCCGCGCTGCTTTCCGCGGCCAGTTCGGTCAGACGCAGGCGACCCAGACGGCGTGTACCCTTCAGCCGGGCCTTTGCCATCTGATCAATGGTAAAGCCGTGTTCGGCCAGCACCTCTTCCTCCAACGTGCCCGCTGGCCCCGCGGCCCCCCACATATCCGGCCCATACATCGGCGCGGTAAAGCTGATCTCCTGGGCCGCGTAGCGGGGATTCTCCGCGTCCACATCTGTCACCTCAAAGAGACCGCCTGTGTCCATTTTCTTGGCAATGTCCCCCAACAGAAGTCTGTCAAAGTTGCCGTCGAGAATACGCCGGGTCAGATAGCGATTGCAGAGATAACTCTGCACGCTGGTGAGGAGCAGATTGCGCAGCCAGCGATCTGACACGTGTTGCTTTGTGCGCAAAATTTCCATGCCCCGCTGCACATTCATACCGTCTCGTCCCAGGCGCTGGGGGCCGTAGAAGTTGGGCAATCCCCGCTTCTCCAGCACGGCCAGAATGGCCTGGGCACGGGCGAGAGCTTCCTCCGGGGGCACGGCCAGATCGGTAATGGTGATGGCAAAACGGTTGCCCAGCAGATGGCCCCGCTTGAGTTTGTTCTTGTGCAGCTTTGCCCAATTGACTGTCACGGGCAGCTTTTCGGCGATGCGGCCGGGCGCGGCCTGGACAAAAGCCTCGTCCACGTGGCCCACCGAGACGCTGAATGTCTGGGTGGTGCGGGCGTGTTTGTCCTTCATTCCGGCAATGCCCACATCCCGGTTGGCAATCCCAAAGACCCGGGCCAGCCCCATCTCCACATCCCGGGTGTTCATCCCCTCTTTGGTAAGATTCACATAGAGGTGCTGCCCCTCTCCCGACGCATCGTAGAGAGGCACTTCTTCCACCACGAAATGTTCTGTGCTGGCACGCAAACTGCCACCCACGCCAGGCAGATCACCACTGATATAGGGAAGTGTCAGGTCAATGTTCAAAGGAGCCGCCGTTGTTGTTGTCATAGGATGAAAGGATAGCAGAGACGCCTGGTGGAGGAAGGAAGGAACGTTCCAAAGGGGGAGAAGTGATGAGGGCAAGCGATGGAGGCCAGGCGGCGGATAGCGCGCCGCCGCCACCCCCTATTCCCGAAAATAGAGCAGACTATAGCAAAAGGGATTGCCCTGCTGTCCGCCGTACCGGAAACCGGCTTCTCGCAATTGGCCGCGCACAGCGGCCGCGGGAAGATAGCCGGGGTGGGGCAGCTCTTCGCTGATGCCCACACGACCGCCCGGTTTGACCACCCGGCGCAGTTCTTCCAGCAAGAGCAGGCTGTTGGGAACCTCGGAAAATGTGGCGATAAGGATGGCGATGTCCACACTGGCGTCGGCCAGGGGCAGGCGATAGGCGCCGCTGTGATGAAAATGGACCCGGCCCGCCAGCCCGGCCTCTGTCACACGCTGCCGGGCCTTTTCCAAGAGAGCAGATTGAATGTCCACCGCGTGAACAATGCCCGACAGCCCCACCTGGCGGGCCATCTGCTCGGTGAAGAGACCCGTGCCACAGCCCAGGTCCAGCACATTCATCCCTTCGGCCAGACCAAAGGGGCCGAGGGTTTGGGCAGGGTCCCGGTATTTCAGGCGCAGGGGATTTTCCAGAATGGACGCCAGCAGGCGCGGGTGGGGTCGCGGCGTGCGTCGCCAGACAGCGCGCAGGCCAACTTGTGTGCCAGCCAGTGTGCCGACGCCGAAAGAAAGTGCGTTGAGAAGTCCCATCGTTTGTCCAATAACTTCGTAGGTGCAGTGGCTTACTGCATGATATGGACCACAAGTGAAAATTTCATGTGGAAAATGTAGAAAAATGCAGTGACAAGCCGCGCCTGAGGTTAAGCAATGTCTTTTGTTGCTTTCATCGGAAAGCGTATGCGCAGACGGCCATCGGCAAAGACAGCGCCACCCGCGTCCCGCTGGGCCAGCACCGCGGGCAACAACAATTCTCGCTTGAAGTTGCCAATTGTGACAAATAACTCATCGCCCCGTTTGGTCAGCTTGACTTTGTTCAGCTCCACATTGGGCAAAGGCAGCGTCAATATAAAGTCGTCCCCCTCCTCCACAATCTCCTGGGGCTGGCCCACAAAGAAGATGCGTCCGGGGTCGTCGTCGCCAAAGAGCGAGAGAGCCAGAGAACGCAATTGGGGCAAACCCACCATTTCGTCCCCCGCCCAAGCGCTGCGAAAAAGGGGCAGCGGATAGAAGTCCCGCTCAATTTCGCCCAGATAGCGGGCCTGGGTCTCTTGCAAGCCGCGCAAATAGGCGTCGCTGCTCGGCTCCACCACCCGCGCGTTGCCCGCGCCGTCGGAGACAATGCCGGGCAGAACCCGGTTCACGACGGCTGCGTCCACCGGATAGCCAAAGAGGGAGAGATAAGTGACCGCCCGCGCGCCTTCCTTCACCACCATTTTTTCCGGGTTCAACACAATCCGATAGCTGGTAATCTCTGGATCGCTCAACACCCCTTGCAGCAATTTCACATCGTCCACCAGTTTGGGCAGGCCAGCCAGGGGATCTTTGCTCGGCATCATCCGCCGCAGCAGGCTGCCTGTCAATCCGATGGCGGAATCCCCCCAACTGTAGAAGCGGTCCACATACCACTGGAAACTCTCCGGCATTGTGAGCAGACGCATCGTCTCGCCCGTGGGCGCGGCGTCTACCACCACCCGGTCGTAGTCGCCGGTGGACGCGGCCCGGTGGATGTTGAGCAGGCTGACGATCTCCTCCATTCCGGGAATGATCGCCATCTCCTCGGCGATGGCCCGGTCCATTCCCTGGCGGCGCAGCATCGACCCCATATAGCCCTGGAGCTTGCCCCAGTGCTCCCGCACTTCGTCCAGCACATTAATTTCCTGGGCAAAGAGATTGGGCGCGACTTGTATGGCTTCGCCTTTGAGCGGCGTGTCCAGACTGTCGGCCAAGCTGTGGGCGATGTCTGTGCTGACCACCAGTGTGCGGTAGCCCAGCTCCGCGCTGCGCAGGGCCGTGGCCGCGGCCACTGTGGTTTTGCCTACGCCGCCTTTGCCCAGGTAGAGGATAATTCGCACTATTGGGGTGTCCTTTCAGGGGATTGGTGATTGGGGATTGGGTGACTGAATGATTGGGCAGTCGTGCGCAGGGGTATCTAATCACCCGATGCCCCAATCGCCTATTTTCGTTTCAGCAGCCGGGCCGCCAGCAGCCCAACCAGCGCCACACCCACAACCGCGCCGACCGCGCCGCTGCGGTTCAGGCCAAACCAGCCCCGAATCTGCCACCAGAAGAGGGGAATACTGGCCCAATAGGTAAGTCGCAAGGGCCAGCGGTGGCCGGTCTGGATCACATATTTTCCCATATGGTTGTGGGGACTCCACACCGCCAGATAGCAGGTGCCACCCACAAGGGTGCGGGTGTCGATGACCGGGCCGGGATAGTAGCGGACACGGGTCAGCAGGTCTTCCACAGGCTGAAGCAGTTCGCCGGGGGGAGGCGCGACAATAGCGCTGTAGCCTCTGGGCAGGTCCAGGGGGACCTGCTGGCTGTCCGCGCTGTAGGGCAGGCTCTGGCCGATGACTGCAAAGCCAGGCACGGCTGTGCCACCCCTGGGCAGCACTGGCACGAACATCTGGGCGCGCAGTCGTTCGCCGGCCTCACATTCGGCCCGATAGACGTGTACCTGTCCCGGTGTATCGATCTGATTGAAGATCAGTCGCTTCTCGCCCAGGCGGCCCAGGCGGGTGGCTGTCAGAAGGCGATCGCCGGGCAGGCCCGGAAAATGGGGGCGGCTGCCCGCCAGATCGACACCGGGAAGCATTGGGCCGGGAAGCATTGAAGTGGAGTGGGGCGGATAAGTCACAATAGCTCCTGACAAAGAGTACAAAACGATATGAACAGAAAAATCATTGGACGCCAGCAGGTGGTTCGCTGCCAGTGTACCCCCCTGCGCGAAAGCCGTCAATCCGGCGAGATGCCCGGTATCTGCGCTCCCCGCGTCCGCGCCGTTTGCCCGTCGGGGGCTGTTGCAGTAGGATAGCAGAGAGACAAATCAAACAGCCCCTTCCTCTACCAGCAGGAAACAGCGAATGGCCGCTCCGAACCCGGTGACTCTCTCCATTATTGTACCTATTTTCAATGAAGAAGCAGTGATCCCAGAACTCTATCGGCGCATCACCGCCGTGATGGAGGGAATCGACATCAACTGGGAAATGGTCTGCATCAACGACGGCAGCCAGGACCGCTCGGTGGAGATGCTGCTGGCGTTGCGCCAGACAGATCCCCGGATAAAGCTGCTCGATTTCAGCCGCAATTTCGGCCATCAAATCGCCATCACCGCGGGCCTGGACTATGCGGAAGGCGACGCGGTGGTCATTATCGACGCGGACCTGCAAGACCCGCCAGAGGTCATCGCCGAGATGCTGGCCCGCTGGCGGGAAGGCTACGAAGTGGTCTACGCCGTGCGGGCGGATCGACAGGGCGAGTCCTTCTTTAAACTGTGGACAGCCAATGCCTTTTACCGTCTGCTGCGTTCGATTACCGATGTGGACATCCCATTGGATGCGGGCGATTTTCGCCTGATGGACCGTCAGGTGGTACGCACAATGCGCAGCCTGCGGGAGAATCACCGTTTTATGCGCGGGCTGAGCAGTTGGGTAGGCTACAAACAGATTGGCGTGGAATATCACCGGGCCGAGCGCTTTGCCGGCGAGACAAAATACCCCCTGCGCAAGATGCTGCGCCTGACCACCGACGCCATCACCAGTTTTAGTTATGTGCCTCTACGCATGGCAACCTGGTTTGGTTTCAGTCTGGCCGTCATCAGCCTTATCGGTGTTCTGGTTACGATTGGTCTGCGGCTTTCCGGCAACAATGCCTTTTATGGACAGGCCACCACACTGGTTGCCGTCCTCTTTCTGGGTGGAATTCAGTTGATTTTCCTGGGGATTCTGGGCGAATATCTGGGGCGTATCTACGACGAAGTGAAAGAGCGTCCCCTCTATATCGTCGCCCACGCCCACGGCTTTGACGAAGCGGACAATCCGACACAGTAACCACAAAGCCACAAAGAAAAGCAAGAAATGTCTTTGTGCCTTTGGGGTTATGCAGGAGTGCAGATATGCAGGCATCGGAACAGGGCCTGGGAAAGGGCAAACCGTCTCGCTATCAGGTGGTTCCCCGCACGCTGATTTTTGTGACAAGCGTCAACCCGGCCAACGGCGGCGAGGAGATGCTGCTGATTAAAGGCGCGGCGGACAAACGGCTGTGGGCCAACAAATTCAACGGCATCGGCGGCCACATCGAAGCGGGTGAGGATTTCCTGGCCGCGGCCCATCGGGAGCTGGCCGAGGAGACCGGGCTGGCTGATGTCGCCCTGAATTTGCGCGGGCTGATCAACATTGCGGTCCAGCCGGAAGGGGATGCGCCCAGCGGCGTGGGTGTCTTTATTTTCACCGGCCACAGCGCCAGCCGGGAGATTGTAGCCAGCGTCGAAGGCGGGCTTCAATGGGTTCCCGTGGCGGATGTGGCTGCCCTGCCATTGGTGGACGATCTGTACGAACTGTTGCCTCTGCTGCGCGAAAACCAGTCGCTGATCTACGGCCACTATCAGCCCAACGAAAAGGGCGAAATGAGCTACCGTTTCCGTTCGTAAGCCAAAGAAGAAGTTCGACTTTTTCCGAAAAGTTGAACTTCTAACATCCACCAATCCGCGTTCTATTCTTCCCATCCGTGTCCCTTATGCTTCTGCGAACTGGCGTCGACCTCATCGAAATTGAACGAATGCGCCAGGCCATCGAACGCCACGGCGATCCCTTTCTGGCGCGGGTTTTCACGGCTGGCGAGTTGTCCCACTGCGGCGGCCGGGTCGAGTCTCTGGCCGCCCGCTTTGCCGCCAAAGAAGCCGCGGCCAAAGCCCTGCAGACCGGCGTCTGGCGGCAGGGCATCGGCTGGACCGATCTGGAAGTGGTGCGGGATGAGGTCAGTGGCGCGCCGTCCCTGTGTTTGCACAACGCGGCCGCCCAGTTAGCCGCGGCCCACGGGTTGTCCGAGTGGTCTGTCAGCCTCAGCCACGACCGCACCCACGCCATCGCTTTCGTCGTGGCCATGGGAACGTCATAGAATCTAAAACCACCAAGGCACAAAGACACGAAGAAAGATCGGAATGTCTTTTTGCTTTTCCTTTGTGCCTTCGTGTCTTCGTGGTTATCTCATTTCGAGAGGAATTGTCAATGGCCGCCGGTTCGTTTGCCCCGCTGAACTTTCAACCCCTGCCCACACCCGAAATGCAGGCACGCGCGGCTGCATTTTACCAACAACTGCGTGGTCGCCGCTCCGTCCGGGACTATTCCAGCCGCGGGGTGCCGCCGGAAGTGATCGAGAACTGTCTACGCGCGGCTGGCACCGCGCCCAGCGGGGCCAACAGACAGCCCTGGCACTTTGCCGTTGTGACAGACCCAACCGTCAAGCAGCGCATTCGGGAAGCAGCGGAAGAGGAAGAACGGGCCTTCTACAGCCAGCGCGCGTCGGAGGAATGGCTGGAAGCCTTGGCTCCGCTGGGGACCGACGCGCACAAGCCTTTTCTGGAAATCGCGCCCTGTCTTATCGCGATTTTTTCCCAGAGCTATCAGTTTGACAGCCTTGGGCAGAAACACCTGAACTATTACGTGACGGAATCCGTGGGCATTGCCACGGGTTTTCTGATTGCGGCCCTGCACAACGCGGGACTGGCCTGTCTCACCCACACCCCCAGCCCCATGCGTTTCCTCAACGAAATTCTGGGCCGACCCCACAACGAACGCCCCTTTCTGCTGCTGGTAGTCGGCTACCCCACCGACGAGGCGCAGGTTCCGGTCATCACCAAAAAGCCCTTGTCCGACATCGCCACATTCATTTGAAAATAGCCCGCCGTCGTTTCTGCCGCGCCTACGCCCAACAGAAAGAGACACAAATGGCCGACGCCACCGCAAAAATTTTTATCGACACCCACCGCACCATCGCCGACATCTCGCCCCTGCTCTTTGGCGGCTTTGTGGAGCATATGGGCCGCTGTGTCTACGAGGGCATCTACGACCCGGACTCGCCTCTGGCCGACGCCAGCGGTCTGCGCACGGATGTGCTGGAAGCCCTGCGCGCGCAGAAATACACTGTCATGCGCTACCCCGGCGGCAACTTTCTCAGCGGCTACAACTGGCTGGACGGGGTTGGCCCTAAAGCGGATCGCCCCCGCCGCCGGGAGTTGGCCTGGCAGTCCATCGAGACCAATCAGTTCGGCACCAATGAATTCATCGACTTCTGCCGGGCCATCGACGCCGCGCCCATGCTGGGCGTGAATATGGGCACGGGCACGATTGAGGCCGCGGGCAATCTGGTGGAGTATTGCAACGCACCCACCGGAACCTATTGGGCCGACCTGCGCGCTGCGCATGGCTACCGGGACCCCCACGGGGTGAAGTACTGGTGTGTGGGCAACGAAATGGACGGCCCCTGGCAGATCGGCCATCTGGAAGCCGAAGCCTATGGACGCAAAGCCCTGGAAGCGGCCAAAATGATGAAGTGGCAGGACCCCTCCATCAAAACCGTCCTCTGCGGCTCGTCCAATGACCGGATGCCCACCTATCCCGACTGGGACCGCACCGCGCTGGAAATTGCCTGGGAGAAGGTGGACTACCACTCCATCCACTACTACGCGCAGAATCACGAAAATGACACGGCCAGCTATCTGGCCCTGCCCATGGATCTGGAAAATTACGTGGATACCGTCGCCGCCACCCTGCGCTATGCGAAGGCCAAGCGGCGCAGCAAGCACGACGTCTATCTCTCCTGGGACGAGTGGCAGGTCTGGTACAAAGACCGGTCGGGGCGGGGCAACTGGACCGAAGCGCCCCATCTGAGCGAGGAAATCTACAATCTGGAGGATGCCCTGCTGGTGGCCCAGTGGCTGAACGTCTTCCTGCGCAAGTCGGATGTGCTGAAGGTGGCCTGTGTGGCCCAGGTGGTCAATATCATCTCCTGGCTGCACACCCGCAAGGATGGGCTGCTCAAACAAGTCTCCTTCTACCCCTTCCAACTGATGAGCAATCTGGCGAAAGGCAAAGCGCTCGATCTGCTGGTGCAGTCCCCCCGCCACGAAACCGCCCGCTACGGCGATGTGCCCCATCTGGACGTCTCGGCCAGCCACGACGAAGCCAGCGGCACACAGGCCCTTTTCGTCGTCAACCGCAGCCAGACCGACGCGGTCCACACCGAACTCATCTGGCAGGGCGGCGCACCAGCCCAGGTGACGGAGACCTGGCAGCTTTCCGGCACAGACCCCAAAGCCGCCAATAGCTGGGAACAGCCCAATCTGCTCACCGCCCGGAAAGTGGCGAACCCCTCCATTCAGGACGGCAAAATCGCCCTCAGCTTGCCGCCGCTGTCGTTTACAGCCATCAGTCTGGCGTAGAAGTTAACCCAAAAGTCCCCGGCACTTCGGAAAGTGTCGGGGACTTTTGATTTTGCCTTCCGTTGACGGCCCAGCTTTGTTGGTGATAAGATAGGGCTGGAACTATTCCCATGGTTGCGCGAAAGAAGGCTTTTTTATGTCGAATCTTGAGTATGAACGCTGGTGGTCGTTGCATCTGCGTGTGGCAAAAGGAGAAACGCTCTCTCCCCAAGAGGAGCGCGAATACGCAATAGGGCTTAGCGAGCTTGACAGCGAGACTGCCGCCACTGATGGCAAAACGGTCACCTATCTGCGGACCCTCCGGGCTGCCATCAATCGAGCAGTGAGTTTGCATACGGAACTGACCGTACACAGCGCCGATCTGGACCAGAAAATTGCTGTATTGGAGGCAAACTACCAGCGATTAACTGGACAGGCATTGGATTGGGAACCCTATGCCCCGGCCTGATCTGGCATTGATCCGCCAACGCTATGCTTTTGCTTGCGGCTACTGCGGTGGCAGCGAAGTCTCTGCCGGTGGCATTCTCACTGTGGACCATCACTGTCCCATGTCGGCGGGTGGCGATGACAGTCTGGATAATCTCGTCTACGCCTGCATCCGCTGCAATCAGCACAAATACACCTATTGGCCGACAAAAGAAGAAATAAAGCTCAGCTTTCGGGTGCTTCACCCTCTGCAGGATGTGTTGGCCCAACATTATCGGCTTAATCTCCAGACTGGTCGACTGGAAGCCCTGACAGAAACTGGTCGCTTCCACATCACACTGTTGCACCTAAACCGTCCCCAGTTGGTTAGACATCGACTTACCCAGCAATTGCGCGAAGTGATGGAAGGTAAGCTGGCACTTCTGGAACGGCAGATCCACGAATTGGAAGAAACAATAACAGCCCAAGAGCGGTATATTGCGGCGCTGGAAGAACAAATCGACTAAAAGAGTCCCCGGCACTTTCCGAAGTGCCGGGGACTCTTTTAGCAGTTAAGTGATTGGGTAACTCCTCCCTAACCAATCATCCAATACCCCAATCACCTAATCCGCCACCACAACCTTTGACGAATCCGCCGCGCTGGCGCTGCCCCGCCGATATTTCTCCACCAGCGCGGGATTCAGCCGATGGCCCAGCCCCGGCTCCTGGGAGAGGACCAGATGGCCGTCCTCGATCTTCTCCGCGGGTTGCAGGAGATCGGCCCGCCAGTCCACCTCGCCCCAGGCGTATTCCAGAATGTAGAAGTTGGGCCAGGTGGCAGCTACCTGCGCCGTAGCCGCCGCCGAAAGCGGCCCCGCTGGGTTGTGGGGTGCCACCTGCACCTGATGCATCCGGGCTGCGGCCGCGATTTCACTCAGTTCCAGAATCCCGCCGCAATGCTTCACATCGGGCATAATCACATCCACACAGCGCTGGGCCAGGAAGGGACGGAAGCCCTCCACGCCGAAGACACTCTCGGCGGAAGCAGTGGGCATAGGCACGGACGCGGTGATGGCGGCCAGCATTTCCGGGTGGTCGTGGGAGACCGGCTCTTCGTACCAGAAGAGATTGCAGTCGGCCAGTTCCTGCCCGACGATTTTGGCGACCGAAGCCTCCATCCGGCTGTGACAATCAACAGCTAATTCCACCGCGTCGCCGATGGCCTTGCGCACAGCCCGCACCCGGGCGACACCCATCTGCCAGTCGGCCAGGGGACCAGTGGCGTGGCGGTAGGGGTGGCGCATTTCGTCGAAAGGGGCCAGTTTGATGGCGGTAAAGCCTTCGTCCGCGGCCTGGGCCGCGGCGGTGGCAAAGCCCTCTGGCGTGCGGTTGTTGACGTGGCGATTGATGTTGGCGTAGAGACGCAGACGATCCCGCACCGCGCCGCCAAAAAGGGTATGCACAGGCACGCCCAGATGTTGGCCGAGGATATCCCACAATGCCTGTTCCAGCCCGCTCAGCGCGGTGTTCCAGACCCGTCCACCCTCTTTTTGCCGCAACATCTGGCGGATGCTGGCGATCTCCAGGGGATTCTTGCCCACCAGCCGCTGGGCAAAAACGCCCAGCGTGGCCACACAGAGCGCGTCGTTCATATTGTGGCTGGCTTCACCGATGCCGGTGATGCCCGCGTCCGTATGGACGAGGACGTGGAGCCAATCGCCCCGCCGGTTCACTTGCAGGACGAGGGGTTCGATGGATGTGATTTTCATGGCTAGGCCCCCACCCGTTTTCCCCGACGATCTGTCTTGGCCCGCAACAGATGGCCCTCAATGCTGGTGACGTACAGGTCCGTCAAATCCGGCCCGCCGAAGCAGCAGTTGGTGGGGCGCTGGCAGGGCAGGGGATGGGTCTCCAACACCCGGCCATTGGGGGCAAAGACATAGATCATCCCGCCGGGGCCGCTCACTTCCCAGCCTGCGGTGGCGACGATATTGCCGTCGATGTCCAGGGTCATGCCGTCGATGCCCCGGTGGGGGTAGAAATTGTGGAGCACCTCGTATTTTCCCACGCTGCCGTCCGAATTGATGGGATAGGCGCGCAGTTCCCGCAGTTGGCCGTCGCCATATTTGGACTGGGCCACGTAAAGGGTCTTCTCGTCGTGGGAGAGGAGCAGACCGTTGGGGCTGGTAGTGTCATAAGTCACCCGCACCGCCTCCCAGTTTCCATCCCGTCGGGGTTCCAGACGGAAGATGGATTCGTGGTCCAGTTCCATATCGTCCCGAAAATCGCCGTAGCGGGGATCGGTGAACCAGACCCGACCTGCGCTGTCCACGGCCAGATCGTTGGGGCTGTTGAGCCGTTTGCCCTGGAAATTGTCACACAGGACAACGGTCTCCTTGCCGGGCGGATAAAGGGCTATCTGCCGCCCGCCCCCTTCGCAAGCAAAAAGACGGTCCTGGCTGTCCATTTGCAGCCCGTTGGCTTGGTTTGTGCCCTCCCGCCAAACGCTACTCTCACCGCTGGCCGGGTCATAGCGCAGGATGCGGCTGTTGGGAATATTTGTGTAGAGCAGGCCGCTGCCGTCCCAGACGGGGCCTTCGGTCAGACCAGCCGTGGGTTCGGCAAGGATTTCAAATGTCCAGGACATTGGGTGTCTCCTGTTGGGGTGGAATTGAATGGCAGATGCCCGTCTATTCTACGCCACTTCGGGGGGGAGTTCAAACAGGCCAGAGAGGTAAGTGCCTGGGGAACAAAAGAGGAGGGCTTCCCGGATATCCGGGAAGCCCCCCTCTTTTTCATCTGTATTCGGTATCAGTA
>JAHBVF010000031.1 GCA_019637685.1 Caldilineaceae bacterium
TCACTACATAAATTCCCTAATTCTGTCCTGATCAATCTGAGGGCGGAATCGGAACTTGTCCGACTACAAGTCGGACCTACGGATGTCACCCTGACTTTGTAGGTCACGCTTGCAGCGTGGCAGTCAATGGACGTTCCACCATCAGCCTGCTCACTACATAAATTCCCTAATTTGAGTCGCTTGTCCCCCTGCCCGCCATCTGGGATAGGGGCTTGGCCACCACAATCACCCGGAACGCATTGCCCTCTGGCGGCCAGCAACTGACAAGCGTAATTCGTTCGTCGATGGTTGTGCGGATCCACGATGCGTTCTGTACCCGTTGTTCTATGGGTACGCCCTGCTCCCGCACAATGAACTGGTCTTCCACAATGTAATCGTAACGGAAACCATCCGCGTAGACTTGGACAATTTCGCCGGGCTGAAGCTGATACAAATCCCGAAAAACGGAGCCTTCAATGTTGTTGTGCCCCGAAATGACAGTATTGCCTGCCTGGCCCAGCAGGGCCGAGCTATTGTGGAAGCCAGCGGCATAGGAAGCTGTCTGCCAGTTTCCAAACCACTGATTACCGATCTGGCTGGCAGCCGATTCTACATTCTGGACAGCCGTGTCTACCCCAATACTCGGAATTACAATTCGTTCTGGACGCCCAATCGGAATGAGGAGTGGTAGGGGTGTGGGTGTGAACAGAGGCGCCGGAATGGTCGTGGCCGTAGACAAGGGGCGCACTTCTTCGGTTGCCTCGACAATTTTGGCCGCGCTGGTTGGCGTGGGTGTCTGTGTGGGCGCGGGTGCAAAGGTTTGGGGTGTGAATTGGTTGCGGGGCGACTGGGCTTCTACCCGATTGGAACGCACTCGCACCTGAATCACCTTTTTGGAACCGTCACCGCTGCACCCAGCCAGAAGAAGCGCCGCCATCAAGAAAAACAAAATCAGTTTGCCACTGCTGGCAAACCGTTGGCTTTGCTTTTGGTTGTTTCGATTTATTGTCTGGTTGTTCAAATGCACAGGGCATCCTTCTATTACTATGTTGAATCTACGAAAGGTTGATATTGAAAAGGTTGGTCTGGTATATGAGGAGTAGCCCGTCTGCCAGAAGACGACTTAACCGTAGGCACTGAACAGAGCAGTAGAGAGATAGCGGCCCTGATCGTTGTAGCTGCTGATGGCGGCGAACTGGTAAGCAATCTGGTTACGCATCAATTCTTCCCGTCGGGCAGAAGAGATTTCCAACCGTTTTATTTTGTCTCCTTGGCTTTCCAGAGAGTTATCCGCCGCTGCCTTCATCTTGTCTACCAGCGTATCAGACCCATCCACATAAGGGTTCAGCAAAGTGGATACTTTCGACATCACGCCATCAAACAGGTCCACCACTTCGTCGTAATTGGATGCCAGAGCGTCCGACAGCTTGCTGGAATCGGCCAGAGAAACTGTCAATTGGTCGCCCAGTTCAATGCCCATCTGATCCAGCCGCTTATACGTTGCCCCGGAGGGTGCATCGCCCCATGTGGCAAAGGCTGTCTGGACAACTGTCCGGCGTAAGCTGCGCAAACCCATATTGCTGGCCAGTACGCCCCGGGTATAAGTCCCATTGTCCCCTTCTTTGCTGCCGGTCTTGGAGGCCAGCCAGGAGGTCAGATCGTTGAGCTTGGAAATAAAGGCGTTGATTTTGGTGGTCGCGCCGGAGGAGTCTGGGGCCACGGTAATGGTGGCACTGCCCGCCGCTTTCAGGTTAAGGGTCAATCCATCTGCCACGTCGGAAATATTCGTGTTGCTGTTGCGGCTGATGCTGACACCGTTCAGACTGAAGCTGGCATATTCGCCGTCTTGCAACGGATTGGCCCATCCACCCCCGCCATCCAACACACCCAGACTTTGCAGGACAGTCCCTGTGTCGTCGGTGGCTGTCAGCCGAAAGTCTTGGCCTGTGGAGTGGGCGCTGAGCACCAGATGGCCGTCGATGATCGAGGCGGAAAAGCTGTCTTCTTCGGTCAATGTCTCAGCTTCCATGGCCGCGGTCACGGCTGTGGTAATGGCATCTCGTATCTCTTCCAGGGAGTCTGTAGCTATGCTGGAAACCGACACACCGTTGATAGTAAATGTGCCGACCAGGCCCAGATCTGCTTTGGTGTCCGCCTGTTGGCTGCTGCGCACACGATGGGCTTTGGCCAGGTTCGTCACCACCAGATCATAGGCACCGTTGGCCGTGCCCGAAGTGGCACTGGCTGTTCCAATCGCTTTGTCGCTGGTGGTGGCAATTTTATCGTCAAAGACCGAAGTGTCACCATTCCGCAGGGACTTCAGCGAGTCATACAGCGCGTTCATCTTTGTGTCCAGGTCCGTATAGACGGCTGTTTCCACTTTCAGGGAATCCTGACGTTCCTTGGCGCGTTTGATCGCCAATCGGTTGGGTTCCATGGCCGCGCTTACCAATGCTTCATAATAGTCATTGGTCAAACCCGTTGTGTTTTTGAAAGCATTGGAAATGTTGTTGATCATTTTTGCTCCTGGACTCGGCTACTGCTGGTCGAACACTTAAGCGGCCAAACTCAACGCCATCGCCTGGGGCTGTTGCACGAAACGCTCTCTGGCCGTGGACCAGGTGTCCCGCAGTTCCCACAAGAAATTGCCCACTGCTTCATAATTGCCTTGGCGTGCTTCCTCGGCCAGGTAGATATATAACCCCAGCAGGTCGGCAGCAATCTGCCCGCCTGCCTCGTGATCGAGGCTACCCCGCAATTCGTTCAGTGCAGACGCTACTTTGGACAGATTCTTCTCTCGACATCCGGCAATAGCCAGGTCGTAGGTCATAATCACCAACTGAAGCGGGTCGGAACTCATTACTTGGGTCTGGCGATATTGCTGGTGGACTACGTTCTGCTGACGATACATCATTGATTTCTCCGCAATAACAGATTGGATTCACGAATGTATACAAGGCCTTGTGCTACATATATCGGTCAGAAAGGGCGTTTCTTTCAGGGTACTGGGGTACTCGGAATCGGCCAGATATCAAAAAGTCGTGACAGTGCGTGGGTTGATGCTCCACTGTAGGACCCGATGCTCTGGCACGATGCCCCGAAGATTTACGGATGCGTTATGCCCTACTTACAGGCGCGAGGTGGTTCTTCCCTACAATAGCACATAGACGACACTGCCGATCGCAACTACGGAGAAACCCATGGCTATTTTGTCATCCCGCTACAGCCGCAACAATGCACCGCATGTAAAAATGAACGGTTTGCAGGCCCAGATGAAACGTCAGATCGACCGCAAAGTGGAGAAGGGCGATTATCGTTTTGAAGCAGTTCCCTGCCCAGTCTGCCAATCCACAACTTTTGAGCCGATTGCTGAACAGGACCGCTACGGACTGCATTTCCCGGTGGTCATCTGTTCCGACTGTGGGCTGGTGCAGACCAACCCGCGTATGACCCAGGCCAGCTACGACGAATTCTACAATGTGGAATATCGGCGGCTGTATGAGGGCACGCCCAAGCCGACGACCAATTCCTTTGCGCTGCAATACGAGCGGGGCAAGCAGCTTTTCCACAATGTGGCCCATCTGTTCACCAGCCCACCGGACGACTATTTTGTGCTGGAAGTCGGCTGTGGGTCCGGTGGTGTGATCAAATATTTCCAAGAACAGGGATGTGTGGTCAAAGGCATCGATCTGGGCGAGGAGTATCTGGTACACGGCCGGGAGACCTATGGGCTGGACCTGACGCCGGGAACGTTGGCAGACCTGACGCTGGACCGGGCTCCGGACCTGATCATCTATTCCCACGTGATGGAGCACATTCTGGACCCCGGCGCGGAATTGGCCCAGGTGCATCAACATCTGGCCCCCAATGGACTGCTCTCCATCGAAGTGCCCGGCGTCCGGTTTGTACAGCACGCCTACAATGGCGATTTTCTGCGGATGCTGCAGAACGCCCACACCTATCACTTCACTCTGCAAAGCCTGACAAATTTACTCCAGGCCCACGGTTTCCGTCGTCTGCTGGGCGACGAAGTGGTGCGCGCCGTCTTTACACCGGCTGGGAGTGGGGCGCAGTCGGAGACACTTGTCAACGAAATGGACAGTATCAGCGCTTTTCTGCACGACGTGGAATGCGAATATATGTTGCTGGCCGGCTTGAGCCAGATGCGGGCCGAGGCCTATCCCCAGGCAGCCATGATTTTTTCCCAATTGACAGAGATTGCGCCCGCGGATACCTATGCCTATGGCTGTTTTGCCCAGGCACTGCGCAGGATGGGGCGGGGGGACGACGCCCAGCGGATTGAACAGATGATCAGCCAGGTGTATGCCTGATAGTGTGATAAAGGATTCTGTGATGGAACGACAACCGACGATTGAATTGGATGGCCGCCCGGTAGGCGAGGGACATCCCGTCTATATTATTGCCGAGGCAGGGGTGAACCACAATGGCAGCCTGAAAATGGCCCTGCAACTGGTGGACCTGGCCGCGGCCGCGGGCGCGGATGCTGTAAAATTCCAGAAGCGGAATCTGGAGAGTCTGTATCCCAAACATCTGTTGGACAATCCCAACTCGGCCGAGTGGGCTTTTCAATATATGCTGCCTATTCTAAAGCAGGGCGAATTGGATATGGATGCGTTTCGTACTATTGCCAGCCACTGCGAAAAAAAGGGTATTCGTTTTCTGTGTACGCCGTGGGATGTGGAAAGTCTGGACTTTTTGGAAGAGCTGGACCTGCCCTTCTACAAAGTCTCATCCGCGGATATGGTGAACTTCCCTTTGTTGGATGCGATTGTGCGGACGGGCAAGCCGCTGATACTTTCTACTGGTATGGCCGCGCTCCACGAGATTCGGCGCACAGTTGACTTTCTGGAGGAGCAGGAGGCGGACTTTGCCATCCTTCACTGCATCAGCACATATCCGGCCCCTTTTGAGAATCTCAATCTGCGCTTTATCAATGTGCTGAAACAGTTCGGCGTGCCCGTGGGCTACAGCAGCCACGAGCGGGGCATTACCATGCCGGTGGTAGCCGTAACTCTGGGCGCGTCCATTATCGAAAAACACATTACGCTGGATCGCACCCTACCCGGACCGGATCACGCGGCCAGCCTGGAAGAGGCGGGTATTACTAAACTGATCCGGGACATCCGCAATACGGAAGTGGCCCTGGGGACCGAAGAAAAGTATCTCTCGGCAATGGAGATTTTGAACCGGCAGGTGTTGCGCAAAAGTCTGATCGCAACCGAATGCCTGGAACCGGGCACGGTAATCAGCCGGGAGATGGTGGGCGTGAAAGGGCCGGGCAAGGGTCTGTCGCCCCAGCGAGTGGATGATCTGATCGGTATTCGCTTGAAGCGGAAGATATGCACAGATGAATACTTTACCGAAGAGGATTTGACTGCCAACCACAACCAGCGCATCCGATCCAGCCAGCTTTCCCGTCCCTGGGGCTTGAAAGCCCGCTTTCACGATCTGGCTGAGATTCTGGAGAAGAAGCCCCGGCTGGTGGAGCTACACTTCAGCGAGCACGACGTGGACCACACTTTTGCGCCGGTGGATGTCCCCCACACCCAGCAGCTATTCGTCCACGCGCCCGAGTTTATGGACAGCCAATTGTTGGACCTCTGCACGCCCAACGACGAGCATTGGGAGCGATCCATTGAATTGCTTCAGCGCACAATTGACAAGGCCGTCGAACTGCGCCCTCACTTCACTGGGCCGGTGGGGATGGTTGTCCACGTGGGCGGGATGAGTATGGACGAAGACACGTCCAACCGTTCTGGTCTGCTGCACAGGGCTGCCGACGCGTTGAAACGGCTGGACACAAAAGGTGTGGTGCTGATGCCGGAGAACCTGCCCCCCCGTCCCTGGTATTTTGGCGGCCAGTGGTATCAGAACGTCTTTATCCGCCCCGAAGAGATGGTGGAATTTTGCCAGGATGTGGGCGGCGGGATGGCGCTGGACCTTTCCCATGCCCAGCTCTACTGCACCTATGCGGGCCGTTCCCTCCATGAATATGTCACCCGCTGCCTGCCTTTTGTCAAGCATCTGCATGTGGCGGACGCGGCGGGTATTGATGGGGAAGGGATGCAGATCGGTGAGGGTGTGATCGATTGGGATGACATTTTGCCCATTCTGTCCCAGTCGGATTTTACGTGGGTTCCGGAAATCTGGAGCGGCCATCTTTACAATGGGGCTGGTTTTGTACGGGCCATCAACGAATTGAGCCAATACGGTGTACTGTAGTCGGGGCAAAGTCACTGATAGAGACGGAAAAACACGAATGGAATAGATTTTCGTGACTATTCAGGCCACAGCAGTTTGTGGCCGTGTCGAAACTCAGCGGGTAGACCCGCAAACTGGTTTCGATACGCCTGGGAACTGCCCCAGGCTACTCAACCGACGTTTGCTAACCGGCTGACTGACAACTGAATAGTCACAGATTTTCACGGATTGTGTGTGCGTAAATTTGTTTTCCGTGTTCATCTGCGTCCTGGCCTTCCGAGCTAATTGTGCCCTATTGGGGTATAGACAATATTCAGGAAACGAGCGAATCCTATGAACGAAGTGTTGATCGATGATGTGTCCACTATGCCGCAGAACGATCTGGCGGAGCGGCTGTGGGGAGAATTGGAGCAATTGACCGCCCAGGACCAGGTGGTGCAGGCAATTGTCTGGGGCGACGAGGATATCAGCGCGTCGGTAGAGGAATTCCTGGCCCAGACCCACAGAGAGGACCGGGGGCCGCTGGTCATTCGCTCCGTGGCAGCCACCGCACTGCTGGAGGAGACTGTCTCGGCCTCTGTCAGCCAGATGCAGGCCCTGGCCGAAGGGGTGGACACAGTCGTGCATCATCTGCGCTGTGGTTCCGACGAGGATGCGTTTGCCGCGCTTCCTGATATTATTGAAGGTCTCCAAAGCGTCGAACCTCTTTTTCAACTTCTGGAGAGCCGGGGTCTGCTGGATTCGGTCCAGGTTGAGCATCTGAGCAGCCTGCTCGGCAATGCTCTGTCCGATGTGCTGGCTGCCTGGCAAAAGGAAGACTTTGTGGAGATGGCAGACCTGCTGAAATTCAGCCTGCGCTCTCTTTTGACTCAGGCCCACGACACCCTCTCTATTTTGGCTGTCGATCTCACCCTTGCCCGTCTGGGCAACCGTTCCTAGGGAGCAACCCCATGCCACCGATTGCTACACCCCGCAAACAGGCTCGCATCTGGCAAGCCAATATTGCCGCGCTCAGCCCAATCCAGGACGCGTCTCGGGTCTTTTCTCCTATGCTCCACAGTCGAATCCGTACTGTCTCTACGCCCAGTGGCCTCGACACCCTTCGGGTGGACCACAAGCCTGCTGCACGCTTGGTACACAGCGGTCGGGAACCCCAGGCCGAAGCTATTTATTGGGTGGACAATGCCGTGGGCGATGACTGGCAGGTGGCGATTGTCTTCGGTTTTGGCCTCGGCTATCACATCGAAGAGATGGTGCGCCGTTACCCGGACCGAGCGGTGATTGTGGTGGAGCCGGATAAACAGATTTTTGAGACCGCCCTGCAGCACCGCGCGCTGAACGATCTGCTTCGCCTGCCCAATCTCTATCTGTGCGTAGGCGGCAGCGCCGAACAGACCGCCAAGACGGTGTTTGATCATCTGCGTGGGAATCTGCAAATGGGCAAGCCTGCGCTCTTTGCCTGGCCTTATCACAACCGTACCCACGGTGACTATTGGCAGGCGGTGCAGCGATTCGTCGCCGAGCACGCCAATCAGGACGTGGTGAACATGCTGACCTATCGCAGCCTTTCCTACCAGTGGGTCAGCAACTTTTTCGCCAATCTGCGTGCCAGTGTGGAGGATCCGGGCGTGCCCAGCCTGCGTTCGATCTTTGCCGGGCGGCCTGCCATTCTGGTGGCCGCGGGGCCGTCCTTGGACAAAAATGTGGCCCAGTTGGCAAAGGTCCAGGGGCGGGCTGTGATTGTAGCTGTCCTGCAGGCGGTCCGTGCCTTACAACGCCACGGCATTCAGCCCGATCTGGTCGTCTCTTTTGATCCCAAAGATATCAACTACGAGCGCCACTATCAAGGGCTGGAAACATCTGGCTTCGCTCTGGCCTATGCCCCGATTATCAACCGCCGCATTGTGGCCGAACATCCGGGCCTGCGTTTTGTCATGGGCACAGATGTTTATCCTTTTTCCCATTGGATGTACGAGGTTGTGGGCGAACCCAAAGGGCGTATCCTCAGCGGTCCTTCGGTGGCTAATCTCAGTTGGGACCTGCTCCGCCAATTGGATTGTGACCCGATTGTCTTTGTAGGTCAGGACTTGGCCTTCACCGGCAACAAATCCCACGCCGAGAATGTGACCGGCGGTGGGGCCATCAGCGCGGAGATGGTGGCGGAGGTGACAGCCAATCCCCAGAACTATACGTGGGTGGATGGTGTGGAAGGGAAAAAGCTTCTCACCAATAAATCCATGTATGCGATGAAGATTTGGTTTGAACAGCGTATTGCTGAGCTGGGCAACAGTCGTCGGATCATTGATGCTACGGAAGGTGGGGCCTATATCGAAGGAACCGAACTGCTCTCGCTGGCCGATGCTATCGATGAAATCTGCGGGGAAACGTTCGATCCCGCCCAGGCTTTGGTCCCTCTTCACCAGGCCGAGCAGGCACGCCTGCGCAACGCCAGTACACCAGCCAGAATGTTGGTGCTGGTGGAACGGGTGCTGGATGAGTTGGGGGAAATAGAGCGGATTGCTCAGGAAGCCGCCCGTCCTTTGCGCAAACTGGTCGATCAGGCCAATAAGGGCGCGGTTTCACCCAGCAAATATGAATCTCTCTATCGCAAAGTGCGGGGTTTTGACCGGGCCATGCACGAGTTGGAGACCTCCAAATATGTGGTAGCACCCACCATCCATCACCAGATTCAAGCGGTCAATATTGTTGCCAATCGTTTTCTGAAGGAGACCGACCTGTCTGCTAAAAGCAGGCTGCTGGCTGATGTCTATTTGCCCCTCTTCCAGGCGGCCACCGAAGCCGCCGGGGTGATTCGGGCCTATGTAGAAGAGGCCAGAGCCGATTTCGGCCCAGACTGAATTCAGGCGAACGACAAACAAGAATTGTAGCTGAATAGAAAAGGGTCCGGCATTTTCTCCATGCCGGACCCTTTTCTATTGGTGATATTACAGTGCCAGCCCGGTGGTGAAAATACCGGGCTGGCGGTCTGCTGGGCAACGCACTTTCCCTAACGGCCGGGCACGGAGTGTGATAATTCCAAGTTTAGAATTGGTCGAAACGCTTGTTCTCGCCCGGTGGCGACGATACCACTCTTGCCGGGCAACGCCTCGTCAATAAACCTGGGCGTGTCGTTCGATATCTGTGGGTTTTAGATGGGTGGCGATGTTTGTGCTCACCGATAGTATAGATAAAGGACTACCGGACAGCACCCCAGTAATGCGGTTGGATACAAATCGTCTAAGGCCGTTCAAAGAAAATAAATCCCCGATCCGGCGACAATTTCCCTGAACGGCTTGGGCTTTTCCAAATCAATTTGGGGAATTTATTTGTTGGAAAAGCCTAAGTACACTGTAAATTAAGTGATTTGACGTTTCTGTAGGTGCAGTTTTGAACTGCACAGGCAGCCGAAGGGGTATTCGTCCCTTGCGCAGCTATAAGCAGCGCCTACGCTAAGATAAAAACTTTGTTTACAGTGTACTAAGGCACTTCACGAACTGCGATGGCTGGATTTCAACGTACAGGCTCGCACGGATCTAAGGTGTCGGGGACTTTGGCTGGATACTTTATTCGTATCTGCTCAGGTGCGACGCATCCGCCAGGAGGGTATTCCTGTACAAAATTTGTGTGACAGGTACGTCACACCCAAAGCATCAAGTGCAGCGTCAACAAAGTTTTTTAGGCGTAGAAGTTCGACTTTTCTGAAAAGTCGAACTTCTGTAGTTGAATAACTTTGTTTCCAGTGTATTAATACTACAACGAGACTTTGAGAAATAGGACGCTGATAAACGCAGATCAAATTGTGAAGATCAGCGCAAATCTGCGTTTATCAGCGTCCAAAAATACGAAGTCTCGTTGTAATATTAAGCTCTTTCAAGGAAAAAACTGTCCACAAAGTACACGAAGGAACACCAAGTTTTTCTTTATTCTTCGTGCAACTTCGTGTGGTTTTGTGGATTATTATTTGTTTTCAGTAGCCTAAAACAAAAAAGGTCGGGTGGAGAATTCTCCACCCGACCTTTTGAATTGATTGTAAAACTTTGCCAGCCTGTCGAAACTACCGGAACAGGGAGAGGATACCCTGCGGGGCCTGGTTGGCCTGGCCCAACATCGCTGTGGCTGTCTGCTGCAGAATCTGGAATTTCGTGGCCTGCAACTGGTCCATCGCCATGTCCGCATTCATAATCCGGTTGTAAGCAGCTTCTGTGTTCACCTGGGATTCTGCCAGCGCCTCTTCTTTGAAGGTCAGGCGGCTGCCCAAAGCACCCAGCGACTGCAAGCGGGTCGACACATCGTCGATGGCGGTATCCAGCGTACTCATGGCCGATTGAGCATTAGCGGCGGTATCTACTTGGCCGTTATACGCACCGGTGCGGGTGTAGGTGAAGTTTAGATTGGCCACATCACCAAGGCTTGCGCTGGTGAAGTCGCTCAGATCGAGCGTGGCAGTGATACCATTGCCCATATTGACAGTTGTACCCGCAGTACTCACGTTGACTGTTCGGGAAGCCTGGGAGGTACCACCCGAGTAGAAGTTCACCTGGGTGCCGCTCTTAGAGAAGAGTTTGGCTGTGCTGCCACCACCACTGGAAGAACCCAGGGTCACTTGCACATAGTAATCGCCAGTGGCGAGTTCGTTACCTGTGACAGTGGAGGTGGCGAATCCCGAACTGTAGCTGCCCGCTGTGGCCGAAGCTGTGGCACCACCACCGGACTGGGTGATGACAATTTTGCCTTTGGTCGCTGAGACGGCCGTAGCACCGATACCCAGAGTTGTGGAGTCAACAGCGCCCATCTGGCTGGATGTCAATTTGGTCGTTTCGCCTGCTTCGGCACCGGTCTGCAACGAAATCTCGTTGTTGGTGAAATCGCCCAAGCCGTTGAGCAATTTTTTGCCGTTCCAGGTGGTCTGGTTGACGATATCGTTGATCTCAGCGGTGTATTCGGTGAGTTGCTGGGAGATGGCGTTGCGCTCACTGTCGCCCAGTGTGTCACTGGCGGCCTGCTCAGTTTTGTTGCGCATCTCGATCAGAATGTCTTGCACTTTGTTCAGACCAGCTTCGGCCACACTCAGGAGATTCTTGCCGTCACCGATGTTGTCCATGGCAACTTTCAGGTTGTCGTTGCGCTGGCGGAAAGTGGTGGCAATAGTCAGACCAGCGGGATCGTCCGAGGCCGAGTTGATGCGGCGGCCTGTGGCCAGACGAAGCTGGTGTACACCCATCTGCTTGTTGACGTTGTTCAGACTCTTCAGGGCGTTTAGGGCGCCGATATTGCTGTTGATACGATTGAAATCTGCGACTGCCATTGGTGGGATCCTTTCAGAAGATCATAGGGTTCTTTGGGTTGATTGTGTGAGCCTTCTTTAACTGCCCCTTCGCATCGGCTCTTCTCGAAATGTACTGCTTGTTGACTACAAACTCTTTCCTGCACGTAGTTCCTGCGTTCTCATCTGGACCGTTGAATCACCTCCTTTGGATTGTTGTGTCTACCGGACATTCGTTCTTGCTGCTTTGCATCCGGCGCCGGTATTCGTCGGTTGCGGCTGTTTGTACTGCTGTGCTCTATGTATCGGCCCGGTCTGCAGAAGAGTGCATAGTACCGCCATCCCAATCAGACACAGCCATCTACGCGTCTCTGTTCCTCATCCGTTACGGGCTGTTTATAGGTTTGTTATGCTCACTCCTGAAGGTCGCTTTTATAATGGCGACATCAACGAAAGCGCAGACCCATTTGGCGGGGCCATTTGGCGGCAATATTCGACCAATTCAGTGAAAAAACAGCAGATTGGGACTTTCTGCACGTCACTCACACATATCGCCAGAAATTATGCCAACTATCTCTTCGGTTCAAACCCATACAAACGAACAGACGGTAGCAGCCAGGAACAGCCAGCAGGACAAAGAGACGCTGGACTTCGCCCGAATGCTGGCGGCCTCGGTGCAGAGCCAGGCACAGACAGCCCTGGCCTCCCTGGGCAACGGCGCGGATTCGAGTCGCACGCTGGGAACAGACAGCCGTTTTGCCCAGTTGGCTTTTCTCAGCCAGCCGAATAGCTTGGTATTGCCGGATTTTGTTGCCAATCCTTGGACATCGCCCCGGAGTACAGCACAGCCAGCGGCTGACACACCGCCGGCTGCTACGATCCCCGCTGCTGCCCCACGGGCGGAATCATCCTTGGGCGCGGCCCAGATCAATCCATTTTCGCTGGCTGCTGGAAAATCAATAGTCTCTGGACCTCTTCCTTCCCCCTCTGTATCGAAGGTTGAGAATGGGACCAGCCTGACCGGATTGGGCAGGCCGACGGATTTCTCGGCCTTTCCCCGGCCTGTCAATGACAACGGACGGGGGATTCATTGGATTCCCACCCCTCATCAGACCGCGGATGTGGTGGACAAATATGTGAATGAGGCCCAGTCCATGGGCATTAAGTGGGTGACGCTGCTCAATGATGGAACGAATAAGGGCGACAACGACTATCTGGTGGAACAGCTCACCGGCGCGGGTATCGAGCCAGTGATGCGTCTGTATACCGACGGCGGCTCAGCCTTGGAGGGTGACGTACAATCGCTGGTGCGCCACTATGGCAGCAAAGGTGTACGCTATTTTCAGTTGTACAACGAACCAAACCTGCGTATCGAAAACCAGGGCCAGGCCCCGAACCCCAAGGCCTATGCGGCCAAATGGCTGGCCGATGCCCGCAAAGTAGTGGCCGCGGGTGGTCTGCCCGGCTTTGGCTCACTCAGCCCGACGCCGGGTCTGGCCCCAGGCGCTGCCCCTGGCGATATGGACGATTTGCGCTTCCTGGGCGAGTCGCTGCAAGAGGTGGTTCGGCTGGGCGGTCAGGACGTGCTGGACAAGACCTGGCTCAGCGTCCACAACTATGGGGATGCGCATTTGCGGGTGCGGGACTACGACAAAGTTGTAAAAGGGGTGTTGGGGCGCAGCTTGCCCCAGGTGGGGACCGAAGCCGGTATCTATCCGGGCGATACATTGTCCCAATCCCAGGCCACAGAGATTGTGGCTGATGCCTATCGCTATCTGCCCCAGCGGGAGGACTATTATTTCGCCTACACCTATTGGATTATTGCCAATGATCCGGGCCAGGGCCACGCGGATGGCGCGTGGAACCATCAGGCGCTCTTTCGGCCCGACGGCAATAGCCCAATTGTTGACGTTTTGAAACGGGAGGCCTAAATGAGTTCCATCTTTCGCTCCATGCGTATCAGCGCCACGGCGCTCACATCCGAGCGGCTGCGGATGGATGTGATTAGTAATAATATTGCCAACAGTCAGACCACCCGTACCGACGAGGGCGGCGCATTCAAGCGCAAGCGGGTGGTTTTTCAGGCGCAGGAGGATGGCGTGTCCTCTCTGCAGCGAATGCGGGGGCCGGGCACGCTGGCAGATGTCCATAATTTGCAGGGTGTGCGGGTGCGCCGCATTGTGGAGAGTGATGAGGATATGGTGCGCACGTATGACCCCAACCACCCGGACGCGGATGCAGATGGCTTTGTGGAATATCCCAATGTGGATATCAGCACGGAAATGGTGGACCTGATGGCAGCCAGCAAAGCCTATCAGTCCAACATCACTGTGATCCAGACGGCCAAAACCATGGCCCAGGCCGCCCTGCAAATCGGCAAGTAGACAACCGGTAAGCAAACAATTTTTCCATAGGAGCTAAGCAATGGCGATCCAAAATATATCATCCAGTCTGCTGCAACAGATGCAAGGTATGGACGGGTCTGTGGCCCGACGTTCTCCCCTGGAGGGCAGCGCGAAAAATGTGGCTGACGGGATGGGCAATGCGCTGGAGAGCGCCATTCGCAATCTGGACAACAGCCAGAAGGCAGCCGACACGGGCATCAATCAATTGGTGGCTGGCGAACCCGTCGATCTGCATCAGGTGATGTTGCAGATGGAGGAGTCGATGGTAAAACTCAACCTGGCGTTGCAGGTACGCAACAAAGTCATCGAGGCTTACCAAGAAGTTCAGCGAATGCAGTTATAGCATTTTCGCACACCAATTTTCACAGACTACCCAACCCCTAGACACAGGGCGGAGACAAAGTAATGGGTGAGATGCAGAATCGGGCAAATTATATGTGGGCACAATTGGCCCCCTGGCAACGCATTGCCGGGATCGCGACACTTGCCTCTGCGGTCGGGCTGATCTTTGTTATGGGCCTGTGGATGCAAGAGCCGGCCATGGGCGTGCTTTTCCGGGGGCTGAGCGAACGGGATGCGTCCGCGGTCGTGACGGAATTGGAATCTATGGGGATCGTCTATCAGCTTTCGGAGAGCGGCGGCGCGATTGAGGTCCAGGCGGATCAGGTGGCGGCCACCCGGCTGAAGCTGGCGGCCAAGAACCTGCCCCAGAGCGGAACCGGCTACGAACTTTTTGACAAAGATGCCCTTTCGGGAATCGGTATGACCGATTTTATGCAGCGGATGAATTTTCAGCGCGCATTGGAAGGCGAGATTGGCCGTTCTATCGCCTCAATCGAGGGTGTGGAATTGGCGCGGGTTCACATTGCCATCCCGGAAGAGACCCTCTTTGCGGAACAAAAACAGGAACCGACTGCATCGGTTATCCTTAAACTGCGCACAGGCGCGCGCCTTAACGCGTCTCAGGTGCAGGCCATTCGCTTTCTGCTGGCGAACAGTGTAGAGGGGATGCATGCTGCCAATATCAGTGTGGTGGATATGGCAGGGAATCTCTACGAAGTGCCGGCCTCGGAGGGCGAAGGGGGCACGGCCCTGGCCACAGGCAGCCAATTGGAGACCGAACGCCAGTTGGAGTTGCAGGCCCAAAAAGATGTGCAAATGATGCTGGATGGCACATTGGGCGCCAACAGCACTTTGGTACGAGTTAATATCGAGTTGGATTGGGATCGGGAAGAGTCGATCTCGGAAGAATATGCCCCGGCAGGTCAGGTGGGCAGTGTGGTGCGCAGCAACCAACAGGCCGAAGAGAGCTGGACCGGTGTTGGCCCGGATGCTGCGCTGGGTGTGCCAGGGGTAGACGCCAACGCGCCGGTGGACACACCCAACTATCCGGCTGGGGGCAGTACAACAAACGGTGAATATAACAAGCGCACCTCCACCACAAACTACGATCTTTCCAAAGTAACCACAAATTCTGTCAAGCAGCCCGGTTCTGTGCGGCGGATGACTGTGGCTGTGATGATGAACGACGCCCTGCCTGCAGAGCAGGTGGAGATTGTGAAGGGGCTGGTGGCCGCTGCTGTGGGTATCGACGCGGATCGGGGCGATCTGATTCAGGTGGAGCGGATTCCCTTCAACGACACCCAACAGGCCCAGGCCACGGCAGTGGTCGCGCAAATGCAAAAGCAGGAGCTTTATATTCAGATCGGCACAATTGTGGCTATCCTGCTGGGACTGGGAATGGTTCTCTTCTTTGTACGCCGCATCTTTACGGACATGCAAAAGCGTATGATCCCCTATATCGTCGAATCTGAAACACCAGCCCTGTCCGGTGATGTGGCGGGCCAGTTGGCAGCGCCTGTCAGTATGCAGAACAGCGCCAAATCGGCCTATGGCGGTGCGCTGGGGGTAGACGAGAATGAGTTCGACGATTTCCTGCGCCTGCCCGCACCCGACGAGGTGGAACTGCGTCTGCGCGCGGTTGCCCGCCACAGCCCAGAGATCGTCGCATCGATTCTGCAAACCTGGGCTGAACGCAAAGACGAACAATTACAGACGGTCTAATTGGCCTCACCAACACTGACAATATCCACAGGACAGACAGGCAGGCGGGCAACAATGAAAAACGGCAACACGCCAAACGCCGGGGGATCGGCCCCCGGATTGTTAACGATGACCAAACTGGCACCACTCACCGATGGCGAGCGCAATGCGGCCATTATTTTGGTGGCCCTGGGCGCGCAACTGTCGGCCAATGTAATGCGCCACATTCCCGACCCGCTGGTCGAACGGCTCACCTATGCCATGTCCACAATGAACCGGGTGGTGCCAGAGGTGCGTCTGTCGCTTACCCAGGAATTTATCGAGGAACTGGAGACTCACCGGCGCTTCAACTACGGCGGCATTGAATATGCCCGAGAGGTTCTCTCCAAAGCCGTGGGTCGGGAACGGGCCGAGGAACTGTTGAGCCGAGTAACCTATCGGGATTCCAAACGCCCCTTCGACTTCCTGGCCGACGTGGAGCCTGTGCAAGTGGCCCGTTTTTTGCAGGAAGAGCACCCCCAGACCATTTCGCTGATCCTGGCGCACCTGCCGCCGACGCTTTCGTCCCGGGTCTTTACCGCCCTGCCAGATACTATCCGCACAGAAGTGGTCAATCGGATTGGAATGATGGACCGGATTTCGCCTGATGTGGTGAAAGTGGTAGAGGACGGTCTGCAATCCAAACTCTCCCTTGTGTTGCCCCGGCAGCAGCAGGGGGAAAGCATCGGCGGTATCGATTTTCTGGTCCAATTGCTCAATCAAGTGGATCGGACGACGGAAAAGGCTCTCATGTCCGAGTTGGCCGAGATCAACCCGGACCTGGCCGAACAGGTGCAGTCGCGTATGTTTGTCTTCGAAGACCTGACACTATTGGACAACCGCAGCCTGGAATTGGTTCTGCGCGATGTGGACAAGAAAGACCTGCTCCTGGCCATGCGCGGCGCACCGGAGAGTGTGCGCACGCTGATCTTCCGCAATATGTCCAAACGGGCTGCCCAGATGATGCAGGAAGACCTGGCCGTTATGGGGCCTGTGCGGCTGCGCACTGTGGAAGAAGCCCAGAAGAATATTGTGAAAATCGTGCGGCGGCTGGAAGAAGAGGAACAAATCGTCATCTCCCGGGGCAACTCCGAGGATGTACTCATCTAAGAAATGGCATCACTCGATGACCCGTTTGATTCGTAATTACCAGTCCGGAAGCCAGATCGTTCTGTCGGACCATCTGCGTCGTTATATGTCCGAAGGCGGTGAAGCCCAGATTGACGACGCGGAATTGGCCCGCCGCCTGCGTCTGCAGGCCGAAGAAATGGTGAGCGAGGCTTCGTCCGCGCTTGCCGATGCTCGAAGAGAAGCCGATGCCCTGCGCCAGGAGGCCGAGTCGACAATCCTTGTGGCCCAGGCCGAAGCCCAGGCCGCTGGATATGCAGAAGGCTATCAGCAGGGAATTGCCGAAGGTCAGGCGGTGGGCGAAGGGATGCTCGTCAGCGGCATCGAAGAGGTGCAGACATTGCTCGCGGCCGTGCAGCAGCAGCGCAGCCACCTGTTGCTCCAGGCCGAACACGAAGTGGCGACGCTGGCGATGGCGATTGCCGAGAAAGTGTTGGGCGGGCTGGCCCACACCCAGCGCGAGATGATTGTTCAAACTGTCAACCGGGCACTGAATGAACTGGTGATCACCGGCCCCTTCTCCCTGCGTGTCCATCCCGACGATGCGGCCTATCTGGAAGATACCTGGAAAGTACCCGCGCACAACGGAGAAACGCCTGCCTGGAAACTGCTCCCCGACGAGGCCATTGGGCGGGGGGGAGCAGTACTGACCTGTGGCCCGGCCACTGTCGATGCCCGTCTCTCTTCCCAACTCAAATCGATTGTCACCGGTCTGGCTCTTTCCGATTATCGGCTGGATGACGAGGCCGATGAGGTCGATGAGGTCGAATTTGATGCTCCGGGAACGGATGCCCCTGTAGCTGATGTCCCCAAAGGGGAAGTTACCCACCTATGACCCCTGCATCCACTGTCCAGGTTCCCCCCATCGATCTGTCCGTCTACCGCACCCGCCTGGCCGGGATTACCCCGCTTCAGCAACAGGGCCGGGTGGTCCAGGTGATTGGCCTGACTATCGAAGCCGAGGGCATTTCCCCCCAATTGGGCGAATTCTGCCGGATCGACACTGCTTCCGGCAGCATCGCCGCGGAGGTGGTCGGTTTCCGCAAATCCCATTCTTTGATTATGCCCCTGGGCGAGATGGAAGGGGTGCAGCCGGGCAGCCGGGTGACAGCCACCCGCAGCCTCTTTCAGGCGCCGGTGGGGCCAGGGCTTTTGGGCCGGGTGCTGGACGGTTTGGGCAATCCCATTGATGGCAAAGGCCCCCTGCGGGCAGAGAAAAGAGTCCCCCTTTCCAATCCCGCGCCCCACCCGCTGGAGCGCAGAGCCATTGAAGAGCCGATGGGCACGGGCGTGCGCGCAATCGACGGTCTGATGCCTGTGGGCAAGGGCCAGCGTATGGGCATTTTTGCTGGCAGCGGTGTGGGCAAGAGCAGCCTGCTGGGAATGATTGCGCGCAACGCTGCCGCGGATGTGAATGTCATCGCGCTGATCGGGGAGCGGGGCCGGGAGGTACGGGAGTTCATTGAAAAAAGTTTGGGCGAGGAAGGGCTGGCCCGGTCGGTGATTGTAGTGAGCACCAGCGATGTGGCCCCGTTGATTCGCATCAAAGGCGCGTGGGTGGCCACGGCCATTGCCGAATATTTTCGGGATCAGATGGGGCTGGATGTGAATTTTATGATGGACAGTGTGACCCGTTTTGCTATGGCCCAGCGGGAAGTGGGGCTGGCCGTGGGCGAGCCGCCGGCCATGAAGGCCTATCCACCCAGCGTCTTTGCCCTGCTCCCCCGGCTGATGGAACGCACGGGCGCGGGCGTTTCCGGCACAATCACGGCTTTTTACACAGTGCTGGTCGAGGGCGACGACTTCAACGAACCCATTTCCGACGCGGTGCGGGGTATTTTGGACGGCCATATGATGCTGACCCGTTCTCTGGCCGCGGAGAACCACTACCCCGCGATTGACGTTCTGCATAGCGCCAGCCGGTTGATCAGCCAGTTGGCTACGCCCGCCCACCAGCAGGCCGCTGGTCTGCTGCGGGAGGCCCTGGCTGTCTATGAGGATGCCAAGGATTTGGTCAACATCGGGGCCTATGTCGCGGGCAGCAATCCCCGCATCGACGCCGCGCTGGCTCTGCTTCCCCACATTCGTTCCTTTCTGCGCCAGGATGTGAACACACCCACTGGCTACACCGAAGCAGTCGATCGTTTGCAGGGCCTGTTCGATGGCAGGACAGAACTTGGGGGGGAAGAGTAAAAAATGTCGCTGGATTTTCGCTTTCAGGCCATTTTAAACCTGCGTAAACGTACAGAAGATGAGCGACAGTTGGAACTGGCTCAGGCCCTGCAAGCGGTGGCCGCACTGCGTGCCCAGCGGGAACGGCTGCAAAATGAACGGCTGCGCATAGTCGAACAGTTGCGGGAAACACTGACCGGTTTTGTGGATGTGAGCAATATCGAGCAGCGTTATCGCTACTTGGCCAGCCTGGATCAGCGGCTGCACCACCTGGCAGAAGAACTGGCCCAGGCCGATGAGGAAGTCCTCGCCCAGCGTGGCCGTCTGGCCGAGGCTGTCAAAGATCGCAGAACGATGGAAAAGCTGAAAGAGTATGACCGTCAATCCTTCCTCAGCGCCTTTCAGAAAAAGGAGCAGGAAGCCCTGGACGATCTCAACGTATCCCGCTTCGCGCGTCAGATGTGAGCGAAGTTTGGACAATTGTGTGTCTCTGTTTGCCACGCGAAACGCTGCCAAAAATGGCAGCGTTTCGCGTTTGCGTGGCAATACGTCCACCTGTGCCCGTCTTTTCATCTGACATTCGTTTTTGCCCCTTCCAATAACGCAAGAGTTACGCATTTATTATACTCAAAGGGTGACTCCCCTTTTACACTGTTGCCAGATATATACCCGCAGCACGATTCGATAGATCAATTGAGAACGGAATTCTACAATGTCCAACCTGCTCTCTTCTCTGGCAATCTCTGGCTATGACCGGATGTTCGACGATCTGCAGCGCCTGCTGATTCAGCGCTTGCTGGAAAAATCCCACTACAACACCCGTCTGGAAGACACAGCACCCCGCCGCCAGCCAGGCGAAGTCCACGGGATGGAGCCGTCCACTTTTGATGGGCTAATCGATGAGGCTGCCCAGCGCCACGGCGTGGACGCGGATCTGGTCAAATCCCTTATCAAAGTGGAATCGAATTTTGATCCGGAAGCGGTCAGCCATGCGGGCGCAAAGGGGCTGATGCAGTTGATGGATGGCACAGCCGCGGATTTGGGTGTGACCGATAGCTTTGATGTCGCGCAGAATATTGATGGGGGCGTCTCCTATCTGGCCCAGCAGATGCGTCGGTTCCAGGGAGATGAACGATTGGCTTTGGCGGCTTACAACGCGGGGCCGGGCGCGGTCCAACGATATGGGGACGTGCCACCCATTGCCGAAACCCAGGCCTATGTGCAGCGGGTCCTCTCCTACTATCAAGCAGGCGACAGCGGCTTTGACTACCAGGCCTGATTTTCAATTCCTTTTGTCAGGCTCCAGGCAACCCCGTGGAAATCCGTCCTTCCTGTCTTCATCGGCATTTTTAGTTCCAGGTCAGGTCTACTCCCTATGAGCATCAGCAACGATAGCACACTACAACTTCTGGAAAAAGGGTTGGACGCGCTTTCGGCCCGCCAACAGGCTATCTCCAACAATATCGCCAATGTGGAGACGCCCCACTATAAAGCGGTGGATGTGGCCTTCGAGCGGAGCCTGCGCCAGGCAATGGATGGCAATGAGGGCGGCCTTTCCATGCAGCGTACAGACGACGAACATTTGCTGGCTCCCGGAATGGCAGACCGAATGGAAGATGTGGATGCACAGATGTTCCGGCGCAATGGCACGTCCATGCGGCTGGATGGCAACAATGTGGACATCGAAACGGAAATGGTCCGTCTGGCCGAGACAGCTATGCGCTATCAATCTCTGACTACCCTGGCCAGCCGCAAACTGGCATTGATGCGGATGATTGCCCAGGAGAGCAGGTAGCAGACCAGGCATAGATTCAACCATTCCTTTCCAGCGGTCCAGGGGGATTATTTGTGGAAATGCAAAGTGCTGTGAACACAGCAACCAGTATACAGGCGGAGGCAAAGTCTCTGCCTGGTGGCAAGGGAGTATCGGGCAAAGCTGTTGTCGCCACATCGGCCGAGATGCGTTCGGCCTTCGAGGCAATGATGGGTTCTCTGTTGGGCATTCTCAACCCGAACCAGCAGATGACAGTCATCACCCTGCCGAAAAGCGGGCCGGCTATTGGGGCAGAGTCACCTGCCAGTGAGTTGGTTAGCGGTGAGCAGAGGACAGTCAGGCCATCTCTGGAAACTTTGAACGCGGTGCTTCTGGGGAAGATCGACCAACCGGTCCAGCCCAGCCAATTGGATCCAACTGGCCAAACGGGTCAACCGGACCAATCTGTCCAATCTGCCCAATCTGTCGAATTGGTGCAGCCAGGCCAACCTGACCCGACGATCCTCAGCGCGCAGAAGGGCCAGGGAAACGGTTCTCCAATGCCTGCTACTGAAGCCAGTGGGCAGCCTCTACCCTTGGCTGCCACAGGCCAGCAGACTGCCACAACTCAGCAGACCGCCGGTCTGGTCTCAACCGATTCTTCTCCAATGGAAGGTGCTCCGATCCCGCCAGAGGGCCAGATCGCCAAGCAAAGCACCCCGCAGATTGCCCTACAGGACCAGGCAACAGCGGGCGCTGAATCACCGGTGCCGAGGGTGGACGGCGCCACAGCGGGTGGTGGCGCAGGGAATGGCGGGACAGCAGACAGCGGGACAACAGGTAACAGGACAGCAGATGCTGAGACGGCAGGTAGCTGGACAGCGGCCAGTGGAATGATGGATCGGGCAGCAGTGGACGGTGAGCAGGCAGGCGTGCAGGGCACAACCAAAGCGCCCACTTCAGAAGTGACGGAAAGCCCAGTTGTGGCGCTGGATATGCCTGCGCCACAGGTTGCTTCGGCCAAAACGGTGACAGCTTCCTCCATTGCCTCCCCCCTCCCTGCCACACCCACCGACCAGATCGTCGAACAGGTGCAGGTGAACTTGGTCCGGGGCGAAAATGACGCCACCATTCAACTGAACCCCAAAGATTTGGGTTCTGTGCGCATTCGTTTGCAGATGGAAGATGGACAGCTACACCTGTCCATCCGGGCGGAGCAGCCGGATACGGGGCGCTTGCTCAACAGCAAACTGGCCGATCTGCGCCAGAGTTTGGAAAGCCAGGGGATTAAGGTGGGCGAGTTGGCCGTGGCTCGGAGCGAGCGGGTACATTCCCCGGAAGGGGCCGGTCGGGAGATCGCTCCCGCGGTGCGTTCCGGACAGATGGATATGAATCCGAACGATTCCCAGGGACAACGCCAGCCAGCGACCTTTGCTGGCGGCAGCTTTGGCGAAGGCGGCTTTGCGGGCGGACAAAATGCCCAGCGTCACACTGCCAACGGCAAAGCTGGGGTTGATACTGTGCAACCCATTGGGCAATCCCAGGCGAGCCGTTCTTCAGCCCGGGGGCCAGTCGGTGTGGACTACTATGCGTGAGATAGCTCTGCATACAACAGGTGCAAGTATGCTTTGGCAGAGAAAGGGAAAGGCCAATGAATGTTGACAATGTGGGCACAGCCCACTCTCGAACATCGGCAGCGGGGGTGGAACAAAATGCCACCCGCAGCCTGGAACGAGACAGCTTTATGCAATTGCTCCTGCTCCAGATGCGTTCCCAGGACCCGATGAACCCCATGGACAGTTCCCAAATGTTCAACCAGATGGCCCAGTTGACATCTCTGGAACAGCTTTGGGACATCCGGGACCTGATGAGTGAGGCCAATGCCACCCAGCAGTTGGGCCAGGGCGCAATGCTCATCGGGCGCTATGTAGAAGCCAGCAGCCAGAGCGCTGGCAATGTGACGGGTCTGGTAGATGAGGCCCGAATGATATCTGGCCAAGTGATGTTGCAGATAGGCGGCAAGCAGGTGCGCCTGGAAGATGTCCATTCGGTTCAGTCGTAAGTATTCCGTTGCAAATTGTTTAGTCGCAATTTCTAAATCTATTCGTTCACAGAGGAAATCAACTTATGTCATCCAGTATGCTGACCGCGGCCTCGGCTTTGCGCAATCACCAGACCTATATGAATGTGATTGCCAATAACATTGCCAATATGAACACAATCGGATTCAAATCCAGCAATGTGCTTTTTCAGGATATGCTGAGCCGCTCGCTCAGTGTAGGCGCTGCACCTGGCGAAAATCGGGGCGGCATCAACCCCTTGCAGATCGGCCTGGGTATGCAATTGGGGAGTATCTCCACCAATATGGGCCAGGGTGTTATGCAAAGCACCGGGCGTCCCCAGGACCTGGCGCTGACCGGCTCTGGCTTCTTTATCTATGGCGGTGCTCAGCAGCCCATCTACAGCCGGGATGGCTCGCTGGGCATGGACGCGGCCGGCAATCTGGTCAACCTGGGAACGGGCCTGCGTGTACAGGGGTGGAAAGCCGTGGATGACGGCACAATTGACACAGCCAAGGCTATCGGCGATATCACCATTCCTATCGGTGCACCCATGGCTGCTGTGCCTACTTCCGGCGTCGATCTGTCGGGCAACTTGGACGCTTCGGCAGACATCAACGACTCGATTACAACTACAGTCCAATTCTATGACAGCCTCGGCGGTCTGAACGCGCTGGAAATGACCTTCACCAAGACAGCGACCAACACTTGGTCTGTAGACTTGGACCCGTCTGCCGGTTCCAATGTGGCCTTGAGCGCACCTGTCCCAGCCACTGTCACTTTTGATGAAGACGGTCAACTAATCGCCCCAGCCGACGGCCAGATTGGCTTCACTGGCACACTCACCAACGGCGCTGCCAATGTGGATATCTCATTGAACATCGCCAGCCTCAGCCAGCTTGAATCCCCAGGCGCAGACGAACTGTATGTGACCAACCAGAATGGCCGTGCCCCCGGCCAGATGATCGACTTCAACATCAGCAACACCGGCGAAATTGTTGCCATTTACAGCAACGGTTTGCTCAAAACCCTGGGTCAACTTGCCGTCGCTGAATTTGTCAACCCCTCCGGCCTCACCAAAAGTGGCGGGAATGGCTACACCCGAAGCGGCAACTCAGGCGATGCCCAGGTTGTCCAGGCTGGGGACCGCACTACTATGAGTGCTGGCTTTCTGGAATTGAGCAATGTGGACCTGACGCTGGAATTCAGTGAAATGATCCGGGCGCAGCGGGGTTTTCAGGCCAACAGCCGGGTGATCACATCCAGCGATGAGATGCTTCAGGAGCTGGTCAATCTGGTGCGCTAAAGTGGCAGCATTATAAGCAGCGGGAGGTACGAATGGCGAATTGTGGGAAAGATTCACAATTCGCCATTCGTACGCTGCAACTTCTTCTTCCCATAACTTCCCCGTAACCTTCCCCCATTACGCAATCCGTACTCCCCGCAGACCCGTTTGAATTGTTCAGCCTTCTATACTACAGGTCAGCACGACGTGACCGCCAGGAAACCGGATTTCTGCCAGAGACCCGGTTTCTACAACCAATAGAAGCCTGTATCCCAAGCTATGCCTTTCCCAACCCGCCCGCGTTCTACGCAACCGAAAACGAATCACCCCTGGCCGATCGCTGGCGTCGTCTTGTTGCTGCTTGCGTTGCTCATCCCTGCCCCGGCCCAGGCCCGTGCCTACCGTCTGCCTCTGGCCGATTACCCCCGGCCCGCCAATGACAACGGGCGGGGCATCCACTGGTCACCGGCTTTGATGAGCCAGCCCGCCCCAGTGGTGGACCGCTATCTGGCCGAGGCCGAGGGGATGGACATCCGTTGGCTGAAGCTGATGCAGCCGGACCAGCCCGCGCTGGAACACAGCTATCTGCTTGGGCAGATGGCCCAGCGGGGAATGGAACCCATCCTGCGGGTGCAGAAAACCTACAACGATCCCTACGCCAACTTGGACAGTCTGGTGACAGCCGGGGTGGCCGCGGGTGTGTACTACTACGAACTCTATGCCAATCCCAATGTGGCCGGGCTGACCGGCGGTTGGCGCAGCGGCCAGGCCATTGATATCCCCGGCCTGGCCGAGCGCTGGATTGCCGCGGCCGCGGCCGTGCGCGCCGCGGGGGGAAACCCTGGCCTGCCTTCCCTTTCGCCCGCAGGGGCCATCGACGACGCCACTTTTCTCCGCCGCTTTTTGGCCGCGTTGAAGGAACAGAATCAACTGGGCAGCCTGGACAGCGCCTGGCTGCCTGTACAGAATTATATGGGCAATTTGCCTCTGGAAAGCCAGGACGGGTTCCGCCGCTATGAGCGCTATCACACGATTCTGCTGGAAGAGACAGGGCGTTCCCTGCCCATTCTCTCCACCGAAGGGGGCGCGCTGGCCGGTGAGGTGAGCACGGCTGCTGTGGCGGATCGAACAGTGCAGGCATATCAGTTTATGCAGAACGGCGCGCCCGACTATTTTTTTGTCTTTACCCCCTGGCTGCTGGTCAACGGGGCCGCGGGCGGCTATGGCAGCGCCTGGGAGCGGGACGCCTGGTTTCCGGCCCAGGGCGATCCCCAGCCGGTTGTGGCCGCGGTCCAGGCTTTGGCCCAGGGCAAACCGGCCCCATTGGGCACGCCGTCGGCGTCGCCCCTTTCCGCGCCGTTGAGCTACGCCCAGCAGCCTGCCGAGGCTCGTCCTCTGCCAGAGGAATCGGATGCTACCAGCGCTGCCCCAAGCAGCGCCCGCCCGTCGGGTGAATCGTCCCCCAGCCCGGCTGTCAGCGCCGACCCCGCGCCCCGGGTCCTTTCTCGCGGCGATGTGACGCTGAGCGAAGGTACGCTTACCCTGCCCACCTACGATTACGAATCCGCGCTCCTGCCCACGGCCAAGGACGATCCCATCTACCCTGCGCCCCGGCTGGATCACGACCGGGTGGGCGGTCCGACACCCAAAAGCTACCGCACGCTGCTGCTGGAGAACGATTTTCTGCGTCTGACAATTCTGCCCGAACTGGGCGGGCGCATCTACCGCTGGGAAGACAAAATCACAGGCCGGGATATTCTCTATCACAACCCGGTGGTGAAACCGACCAAATGGGGTGCCCGGGGCTGGTGGCTGGCCGTGGGTGGAATGGAGTGGGGCGCGGGCCTGCCCGATCACGGCCTCTACGAATATCTGCCCTGGCAGGCGGAAACAGTGGCCGAGAGCCGCTCGGCCTCCGTTCGCCTGCGCCAGACAATCCGGGGCAATGTGACAGTCTCTGTGGAGATCAGCCTGAGTGATGACGCCCGCTTCTTTGCTGTCACCACCGAATTGAGCAACCCTGGTCCCTTTTCCGCCAACACCCACTTCTGGTCCAACGCGATGCTGGCCCCGGCTGGCGATAACCGGGTAGACCCGGCGAGCCGTCTGGTCTGGCCTGCCGACCAGTTCACCGTCCACGGCAGCGCGGGCAGCCGCAGCTTTTCTATGGGTTCCACTATTGATTGGCCCGCGGGCAATGGAGAAGATGCCAGCCTGCTGAGCAACTGGCCCACCCACCTGAGCTTCTTTGCCGAGCCGGGCGCGGAACGGGGCGCGGTTGGCCTGGTGGATCCCAGCGGCGATCTGGCAGTGGTGCGCAGCTTTCCACCCCGCACAGCGCCGGGCGTGAAAACTTTCTACGGGTCGGGGCTGGATACGGGCCTGTGGACCGATGGAGATAGCGGCCACTACTTTGAACTGTGGGGCGGGCCGGGCAAGAACTTTGCCACACCCGTCTCCCTGGCCGCAAACGGCTCTCTGCGCTGGACCGAGCAGTGGTATACAGTCCCCGCTTTGGGCGAATTTGTGGCGGCCAATGCCCACGCAGCCCTGGCTCTGCTGCCTACGGCGAGTGGTGTCGAGTTGCGTCTGGCCGGTGTGAGCAGCGCGGCCCTGGCCGCTGGGCTGCGGCTGACTGTGCGAGCCGACGATCAGCTTCTCTTCAATGGCCCGGTCAGTCTCTCGCTGGACGATCTGCAACGGATCGCCATCGACACCCCTCTGGCGGGCCGCCGCTGGATTGTGCAACTCTATGACCGCCAAAACCGGGTGCTGCTGGCCTATGACAGCCAGACCGAGGCCGTTGTGGCTGCTGTCAACACCGAAAAGCCGCCGGTCTGGGATAGCCGCCTGGACGATCTGAACATTGACATTACACCCGCCGCGGCCAAGGCAGGCCAGAGCTACTGGAAAGTGGTCAAGGCTGAATTTCAGAACGATCAGGAGGGGGGCGGTCGCCACCACATCTTTATCGAAGTGCTGGATGAGGCGGGGAAACGCATTGTCGGTCAGCCGGTGGAGGTGCTGTGGAGCAACGGCAGCGCCACTGTCATCACCGAGGACAAGCCCCTGCCCGAATACGCGGCCAACTTCCCCATGTACGGCAATCTGGGCGGCTACTCCCTGCGTATGCCCGGCATCAGCGAAACGGTGACCGGAATGGGACTGCCGGGTGGGAAGCAGCACGTAGTGTATAACGTTGTATTTCAGCGGGTACGTAAATGAAGACCGATTCTAGTTGTTTTTTCCGGGGGGAATTTCCCATGCATCAAACGATCTCTGCTCTTTTTCTCATTGTGGCCCTTTGCGCCGGCTTGCTACCTATAACGTCTGCCCAAGCCGCGCCCGCGCCGCCCTTCGCTGTGGTCACAATTCCCCTGTTGAATGTACGGGCCGCGCCCAGCACCAACGCGCCGGTCGTCGGTCAGGTATCCGCGGAAGAGCGGGTGACTGTTTTGGGGCGCAACGGTGACGGCACGTGGCTGCGGGTGGAGGGAGCCAGCGGCATCAGCGGTTGGGTCTACTCGGAGATGACCCAACCCAGTGTGCCCATCACTGCTCTGGATGTTTACACATCTGCGCCGACAGCCGATCCGACAGCCGGTTCATCGGCGGCCAGCGAAACAACCGTCGCCAGTAGCACAAATGCCAATCAGTTGGCCTCCTATTCTGCCGAGCAAAATCAGAGCGCGGCCGCCGCGCCAGTGGCGGCCAATGGCTCTGCGCCCGCGGCCAATGGCGACCCCAGCCCCATCGGGCCAACCAGCCCCATTCCCGCCGGGTCCGCCGCCGCGGCCACAGCCAGCACCACAAATGTACAGATGCAGCCGCTCTGCGTGCCCAATCGTCTGCGCACAGTCAGCCTGGGCGGGCAACCCCAGGCCTACGCGGCTCTGGATGATCGGATTTATGTAGCGCTTTCCAATGTGAACAGCCTGCTGGTGGTGGATGCGGGCATGGATATGATGCTGGGCAGCAGCCGCACCAGCGCCGAGCGCATCGGTTATGTGGCCGCGGGCACTGAATACCTCTACGTAACCGACGCCGAAAAGCAGAAACTCTATGTGACCAGCCGCTATGGGGCTGTGCAGAGTGAAATCAAATTGAGCGCAGCGCCGGGTCCTCTGGCGGTGACGGAGGGGCGGGCCTTTGTGCTTCACCCCCAGATCGGCGCCGTAAGTGTGGTCGATCTGAACAGCAAAGAGACAATCGCCACCCTCAGCATCGGCGCTGATCCCCGCCAGATTGTGGTCATTTCAGGCCGGGCCTATATTGGCCACGCGGCTGGCTTTCTCAGTGTGGTGGATGGTTTTGGCCGCCGCCAGGAGCAGTTGCACCTGCCCGTGAACGATGTGGTGGGGATGACTGCCAACCCTAAGAACGGGATGCTCTACGTCGCCAGTGGGTTGGATCAGAAGATTGTGGCCGTGGATGTCTCCACGTGGACACTGGCCACCACCTGGACACTGGACACAATGCCCAGCAGCCTGGTCTACAACGACATCACCGATCATCTCTTTGTACTGGACAGCACCAGCCAACTGCTCACAATTCTCAGCGGAACCGACGCCAGCCGGGTCAGCCAGGTGCAGGTGAGCAAACAGCCAGCCAGGGACAGCGGCAGTGGGCTGGTGCTGCTGCAAAGCAAACTCTATGTGATGCACCCGGCCAGCGACAATCTGGGCGTCTGGCTGGACCGCACCTGTGCCAATGAGATGGAGAACCGGATGAATATTCTGGCCTCTACCCACAGCCGCACGGACCTGGCCCCCCGCCGGGTGGAAGCCCGTATCGGTATTCTGTGGCCCCAGGGCGGGCTGAAACCCGAAGAGGCCGCCCTGGCCAATTTGACGGCTGCGCTGCTGCGGGAAGACGGTGCCAGCCCCGCCTGTGGCTGGGAGCCGGAGGTCACACTGTGGGCGGCTATTGGCGGAGACCCGGCCCGGCAGGTGGCTGTGGGCCAGCGCCGAATGCAGACAGAAAGCGGTGTCACCTACCCGGTGTATGACTTCAATGATGTGGATGTGCGCATGACCCGGGATCGCAAATTGCCTATGCATTTTTCCGTGCAAGTAGACGGCGTGGAGACCGCGCAGAATGTGTGGACCCACGCGGCCAGCGGCCAATTTTTGCCCACTGTGCGTCCTGAGCTGGATGGGCTGGTCAATCGTTATGACGGCGAGATGGACGCCCGCATGTGGGTGGAAGAGACATCCGACGGCCCTCAGGTTTTTGCTCTGCTCCTGCAGGCCAACACAATGCTGGGCATGGCTCCCTCCTCCACCGCGACACCGCCCCAATTGCGCTGGGCGCTGGACAACGGGATTACCGCACCGGAGCTGATTGTGGGCCGGGCAGAGACCCGCCAGGAAGAGGGATTTGTCTATACCGTCTGGCGTTTTCCCGGCCTGGACCCCAACGGTCTGTTGCAGGGCGCGGCCCAGGCGCGTTTCTGGGTAGAAATGCCCAATCGGGTGATTCATAGCAGTGTGCTGGCCTGGGGCCAAGAGATTCGCACCCTGGGCGCTCGGCTGCCTGTGCCAGTGGTCGGGTGTACGGATGCGGTGGCGAGCCGCTAGGCTGGGGAGCGGGCGTGGAGAGTAGGAGAGTGAGGCGTGCAATCTGTGTTCGGATGTCGAACACAGATTGCACGCCTCACTTTGTGAAAGACTGCTGTGCAACAGGCAATGCGCGACACCTGTTTCTTCTCTTCGCGACTTGAGCGGGGTCGGCGTGTTCTTATACTGTAGACAGGAGATTCTCCGCAGTTCGACTGGTTTAGAAAAGCCGAGATTCTTCAGCCATAGAAATTTGATGTATCCACCCAGCGAAAGCAGAAACCAGTGAGCAACTCTCTCCACTTTGATGCGCTTGTCATTGACGGCCATTGCGATACCATTGGCGAACAGTTGAGCGGGAAACGCTGGCTGGGCGACCGCTCGGATGAGGGGCACATTGACCTGCCCCGCCTGCGGGAAGGGGGTGTGGATGTCCAATTCTTCGCCTGTTATGTGCCTGTGCCCTATCAGCGCCACGGCGCGGCCACCCACGCGCTGGCCCGGCTCGATCAATTGCATTTGCTGGCCGAGCATCTGCCCGATCAGTTAGTGATTGCCCGCACAACCGACGACATCCGCCAAGCCAAAGCCGAAGGAAAGATCGCCGCGATTGCCGGGCTGGAAGGAGCCGAAGCGCTGGACGGGGAAATCGGTCTGTTGCGCCAGTTTTATCGGCTGGGGGTGCGCAATCTGGGGCTGGCCTGGAACTTCCGCAATGCAGCCTGCGACGGCGTTTCTGAGCGGCGTTCTGGCGGTGGACTGACCGAATTTGGCGTGGCGGTTGTGCAGGAATGCAACCGTCTGGGGATTCTTATCGATGTGAGCCACCTGGCCCCAGCCGGGCTGGAAGATGTGCTGGCACTCTCCGAAGACCCGATTATTGCCAGCCACAGCAACGCGTTTGCGCTCTGTGATCATCCCCGCAATCTGACAGACAGCCAATTGACTGAAATTGCAGCCAAAGGCGGGGTGATCGGCGTCACATTTGTCAACGCCTTTCTGCGCCGGGCGCAGCCGGAAACGGCCACAATCGCCCATGTGATAGATCATCTGGACTATATGCTCGCGCTGGTGGGAGAAGATCACGTCGCCATCGGCAGCGATTTTGATGGCTGTACGCCGCCCAGCGATTTGAACGACACCACTGCTTATCCCCGGATTACTGCTCTGTTGCAGGAGAGGGGCTATGCAGACGTGACTATTCGCAAGATTCTCGGCGAAAACTTTATGCGGGTTTTCGAGAGGGTCTGGAAGTAGCGCAGTTTCCATTCCTGCCTGAGAAATGTATAATGTAGCTATGAGCGATTCGAACTCAACAGTCGAATCGAATACCTCCCCACCTCTCGCGCCCTGCTCCGCTCCGAGCGTCGTGGAGATTCCTGCCCGCTGGCATCCGGCCAACAAGCGGATGGTCGTGATTGTCCTGCTGGTGGGTGCCGCTGTGATCTTCTGGATCAGCCGTCCTGTGCTGCCTTTGTTGATCATCGCGGGCATGGTTTCCTATCTCCTCAACCCGGTTATAGACACTTGTGAGCGTCTGCGTATCCCGCGCGGGCTGAGCACTGTTGTCCTCTATCTGGTACTCCTCGTTGCCATTATCCTCACACCGTTTCTGCTGATTCCAGTTTTGATCAAGCAACTGACCGAGCTGTTGATCGATGTGCCCACTGTCAGCTTCGACTTCCTGCGTTTTCTGCAGGGGTGGGTCGCCACGCTGCCTATCAGTGTGGAAATATTGGGTTTCCAGTTTGACATTGCCGGGCCTGTCACCCAATTGCAGGCAACAGTCAGCGGGCAGGCGGCGGTGAGCATTTTCCCCAGCGCGGCCCAGATTTTGGACTATATCAACCGGCTGCTGGTGACCACAACAAATGTCGTTGGTAACACAGCACTGATCGGGATAAACGTCGTCGGTGGGCTATTCAGTGTGATGCTTTCCCTGCTTTTTCTCTTCTTTCTCAGTCTGTATATGACGAAAGATGCCCCCCGCATCCGGGCCTATGTGGAAGGACTTTTTCCCCTTTCCTATCAGTCAGAAGCCACACTGGTGCTGGCGGAGTTGGGCCATATCTGGCAATCCTTTTTTCGGGGCCAGATCATTCTTTCCCTTACGATTGGCGTCGTGACGTATGTGGTGCTAAGCTTTCTCAATATGCCCGGCGCGCTGATTCTGGCGATTCTGGCTGGGTCTATGGAAGTTGTACCGAATATCGGTCCGGTGCTGGCCAGCATCCCGGCGATTATTGTGGCGCTGATTCAGGGCAGCGACACCCTGGCCATCAGCAACTTCAACTTTGCCCTGCTGACGATGGGCATCTACTTTGTGATCCAGCAATTGGAAAACCAATTACTGGTCCCGCGTATCATCGGCACCAGTGTCAATCTGCATCCCATTATTGTGCTGTGTGGGGTTGTGGTGGGGGCCAGTATTGGGGGCATTCTGGGTGCGCTGCTGGCCGCGCCAGCCATTGCCAGCCTGCGGGTCATTGTGCGCTATCTCTACGCCAAGCTGTTGGATCAGCAGCCTACTTTTCCGCTGGTCGATGCGGTGCAGCGTCGCAAGCGATTTTCGTTTTATCGGCGAGTTATTCGTCCCCGCGCCGCGCCCCCTGCGGAAACCGATGAGGAAGATGCCGATCCGTCTGAAGCCTCGGCCCATGCCAAAGGGGAACTGGGGCCAACAACCGCCGGGTAAAAAAGCACGGAAATCAGTGCGTCGGGAGCGGTAGACTGGCGTGTACATCCACCCCTAAATTGCGAAAAGCAGCCAGGCCGACGCCCTGCTGGCGGAAGAAAGCCGCGGCCCCGATCATCGCCGCATTGTCCGTGCAGAGGGGAAAGGCGGGGATGTGCAGGGGGATGCCCAATTCGGCGCAACGCACCTGGGCGGCCACGCGCAGGGCACGGTTGGCGCTCACCCCACCACAGATGCAGACCTGGCGCGCGTTGTATTCCTGGCTGGCGTCGGCTGTCTTTTCCACCAATACCTCCACTGCCGCCGCTTGAAACTCCGCGGCAATCTCTGCCGCCGTCGTCGGCTCTCGCGGGTCGATCCCCTCTTTTTCCAACTGGCGGGTCAGGTTCAGCACAGCCGTTTTCAGGCCGGAATAGCTGAAATTGAAGCGATGCTCTCCTCGTTGCATCAGCGGGCGGGGTAATGAGAAGCGACCGGTTGTCACGCCTGCGCTGGCCTTCTGGATGGCCGGTCCGCCTGGATAGCCCAATTCCAGCAGGCGGGCCACTTTGTCGAAAGCTTCCCCCGCGGCGTCGTCCAGTGTGCGCCCCAGCAGGCGATACTCGCCATGCCCGGTCATCAGCACCAATTGCGTGTGTCCGCCGGAGACGATCAACACCAGCACAGGGAATTCGTCCACCGCGCCCGGATTGTCTGCCGTATCCACCCAATTGCTGTAGATGTGGCCTTCCAAATGGTTGACGGGGATCAGCGGGCGTCCACTGGCGAAGGCCAATCCCTTGGCCGCGTTGACGCCCACCAGCAGGCTGCCCGCCAGCCCCGGTCCGTGGGTCACAGCGATTGCGCCCAGATCAGCCACCCGGTCAACGCCTGCTTCGGCCAGGGCGTCCCCAACCACTGTTTGGATGGCGAGGACGTGCTGGCGGCTGGCAACCTCTGGAAAGACACCACCAAAACGGCGGTGCATGGCAATCTGGCTGGCAACCCGATTGCTCAATATCCGGCGCCCGTCCTGAACTACAGCGGCCGCGGTTTCATCACAACTGGTCTCGATGGCGAGAATGCGGGTCATAGATTATCTACCTGATTTTGTTTCCCTGACGACAGTGGGCAGGAAAAGATCAAACTGGCGCGGCTCGGCTACAGAGTCCAGCGTGCGCAACTTCAGCGCGGGATCGCCCAGCAGCGTAAATGTATCGAGCAGGTCGTCGTATCGGTTTTTCGGCGCGTTGGCATAGAGATAGGCTTTGCCCATCCACGTGGCTGGCCCCAGTTCCCGCACGCCGATGTGAAATACGGCGATGAAGAAACCCCGCTCCAGATAGTCGTGGCCGCTGGCCAACCCCAGCCCGGATGAGGACCAGGAGGCAATCGCACCCCCATTTGCCTTGCGCACCATCGCTTCGGCCAAAGACATGCGCCCCTTCTCGGCTTCCTGAAAATAGCCTTCCAGACAGGTCATGGGCAACATCACCGGATAGGCTGTGTTGTTCATCTGTGTCACTGCTGCTCTGTTGAGCAGATTTTCTTCCGCCCAATACTCTTTGGCGCTGTGGCCCACATAGCTCACCAACAGCGCGCCCTGATTGATCCGAGAAACAATCTGCTCTCGGCAACTATCCCCTGTGGTGCAGTCGTAGGGAAGATAGAGTTTTGTCTTCGTATAGCTGCTGGGTAGCAGCGGCTTTGTCTGCCCATCAATTTCCATCGAGCCGTCGGCAATTGCATTGGAGTAATTATAAAACGCGCCCCCGCCGCCTGTCAGATCGTCGGTCACAAAGAGTACATTTTTGTTCCAGCCTGAATCAGCCGGTTCGCTTTCATAGGCGATAATCTTGCGCACCATTGCCGTCACTTCTTCCGGGCTTTCCGCGGGCAGGCGGCCCAGGTGCATGTCGGGCATGTGATCCGTGCCGAGGATCGTCACATAGCGGTTGTCGGCTGCGGTTTCCCCCAGGCCGGGGTCCACCAGTTCCAGATAGGGAGGAATGAATGTGGGTGCGCTGTCACTGCGATATTGGCGCGGGTCATAGGTTCCATCCCCTACCAACAGCACGTAGGAAGAGCCAGATGTCTGCCAGTTGGTGTAGGCATAGAGCAGGAAGTCCCGAATGGCCTGGGGCGACATGCGCCCAAAATTAAAGGTGTCATAGATGTGTTGCACGTCGATCACCGCCACTTTCAGGCCACGGGCTGCTCTGTAGTCGGCCAGGGGTCTGATCGCGTCCAGAAAGTCCTTGTGGGCGATGATAAAGTAGTCGGCCTGATTGCTGCTGGAGAGAAGATCGACTGTATCCGCGGTCTGTATAGATGCCACCTGTTTGCGCTGGCTGGTGCGCTGCACCAGATAGCGACCTCCGGCTGTGGATGTCACCCCAAAGCTGGCTGTTCGGGCCGCGGCCACAGGAATGTGGGCCACCCGCAAGGGATCGCTGATGTCGTAGGCTTCCAGATCGCTTCCCGAAAAGCCATCAACCGAAAGCGTCCACGCGCCAGCCGTGGGGATGTTGAGGATGATACGGTCATTGACGGCTGTGGTTTGCCGTTGGTAGTTGAGCCGCAGCCAGTCAAAATAGACGACACTGACGGTCTGCCCGTCCAGATCATTGACAATCTCTGCCCGCACCCAATTGGTGTCTGGTATGAGCAGGGCCTGATCAAAATTGACCGCAAAGGTGGCGTAGGTTGGACCAGACCACTGGCCGTCGCCCACATAATTTTCATTCACATAGAACTTGACGTGATGTGTGCCCCGCGTGCGGCTCACCATTGCGGCTTGGAGGGAAGCTGTCTGGCTGCCAGAAGCCGGGGCAGAAATGTTGATCGGCATACGCCAGCTATTTGCTACGCCACTTCCCGCCACAGTCAACAGGCGGCCATACCAATGATCGTACCCGGACTCCATAGGCGCGGATGAGACGTAATTGAAATTTTCTTCGTAGGTGACGCTTGCCTGATAGCTGTCAACCAGTTGACTGCCTGGGGTTTGGCTGGGGGTTAGCATGTGTACAGCGCCCTGCCCACCCCACGTCAGCCAATAGATGTTGGCGTCTGTATATTTTTCGTCCACGCCCTGTCCATAGAAGAGCAAGCGATCTGTCGGTGCAAAGATGCCATCCACATCGTCCTGATTGTTGTCATCCACCACCCGTACAGCCACATCCTGGCCGTTCAAATAGAGGCGCAGGCTGTGGGAGGAGATGGAAGCTACCGGTACACCATACCGGGCCAGCTCATCATAGCCGAGGGTGTAGATGCCTTCCTCGCGCACTGCAAGCCGAAGCGATTGTGCCGGCGGTGCCCAGCCCTGATTGGACACGGCATTGATATTCATCCCGCCAATGGGAACACCCGCCCAGGTGCTCGCCCGCTCCCCATTCAACAGCAACCCCTGCACAGATTGCACGAAGGCATCGGCCTCCCCGCCCGAAGCGATCTGCACAGCAGAACCGCTGTGGCTCACCCGCACCTGAAGCTGGCTGAAATGGATCAACACACCTGTGGCTGGGTTGTACTGGAAGGGGGTAATCTCCACCCGGACGAACTGGAGCCGACCCATCTGGCCGTTCTCGGTGATGCGCACGGGTGTGGCGGGGAGGAACTCGTCTTTGCCATAGGCGAGGGCATCCGGCGCGACGGGCTGCTCCACATAGCGAACCACATCACCTTCATTTTCCTCTGCCACCGCGTCTGCCACAGGGCAAAGACGATAGGTCCCGGGGAGCGGGTCGGCGCTTTGGGACAAAATTTCTACCGTGGGCACAGCGCCAGGCGGAACGCCCAAAAGCAAAGAACGGGAAGGCAGTTGGGGTGTGCCCGCTGTACCCGCGGCCTCATATCCTGCCAGCACAATCTGTTGGCAAGGGCCGTCGACGCCGACTATTTCTTCCATACGATAATCAGTGGTCAGCACCCGGAAGGTTGTTTCTTTGTCAGTGGCAACCACAGAATCAATCTGATTGGCCGTTTCCATCCCCAGAGTGGCCGCGGGGGCAGCCGCTGCCTGCCGGGGAAAGAGCGGCAGCGCGAGAAGCAGGGCATAGAAGAGGCAAATGATTCTTTGATAACGACGCATCTTAACCTTTTGGGTGAGAGCCATTTTTGCATTGATCCCAGGAACTGAACACACAGGCAACAACCGGACCATCTGCCACGAGTGTAGCATAAACGGATGACGACTGGAATTACAGTTCGCTGATAGAGAGGGCCTTTTCTCAAAACAAAACAGGACTTCTTACCCAATCGGGCAGGAAGTCCTGTCGCTGTCAATCCAACCTGTCCCGATGGGACTCAGCCGAAAATTTTAGCGTTCGACTGTGGGCAGGAAGAGGGAATTCTTGCTCGCTGGCACAACTGCGGCCAACCCATATTCTTCGCTGCCGCTATCCAGCGTCAATACCTTCAATTTATACCAGTAGCTTTGGGCCGGGTCTGTAGTTGCGTCTACAAAACTGTAGCTGTTGCCCACAGGACTGCCTGGCGCGCGGGCCTGGATCATTTCTGTGATTGCTTCAAAGGGGCCATCCGCACTTTGCGAACGCAGCACTTCAAAGCCGAGGATGTCGGCTTCGTTGGCCGTAGCCCACTGCACCCGCACACCGCTTTCGCTGGTCTGGGCAGAAAGACCAGCCATCTCGACCGCGGTGGGCGCAACATATCCCTGGATGTGCAGGGCCGGGTCTCCCAGCAGCAGGAAGGTATCGATCAGATCGTCATATTTGCTTGCGGGCGCGTTGTTGTGCAGGTATAGTTTGCCCGCGTCCGACGCCTTGCCTAAAATCGTCTCTTTGTCCTGGAAGACGGACAGGAAGAAGCCCTGCTCCAGCCAGTCATGGCCGGTGGCAACACCAAAGCCCGTGGGCGACCAACTTGCCACCGCTCCACCGAGAGGATGCAGCAGATAGGTTTCCGCCAGGGGTTGCAGGTCTGGCTGGTGAAAGAAGCCCTCGAAGCAGGCCATGCCCAGGAAGATTGACAGCTTCTCATAGTTGGTGAATTGATTGACAATACTGGCGTCCACCAGCGGCTCTGTGGCCCAGTTGCCTGTCTGCGCGTGGCCCACATAACTGGTGAAGAGCGCGCCGCCGTTTACGCCATCGATAATGTCCTGCTGGCATTCGGCTGCTGTCATACAGGTGCCTGGCTCGTTGTTGATGTTATAGCCCAAGTATATCTTTGTCGATGTATAGGGCGCTGGCAGGAATTTTGTGGTGGAGATGGGCACGGGTGTCGAATAGCCATCGGCCAGGATGTTGGAAAACTCGAAGAAGTCACCGCCACCCCCTGTGCCATCGTCGGCGATGAGGAGAACGTTGAGATTCCAGTCGTTGAAGGGGGGCGTGGACTCGTATTTGATTGTCTTGCTCACCATCAACGCGGCTTCGGGCAGGGTATCCACCGGGAAACGCCCAATGCTCATGTCGGGCAGAAGATCGTTCCCCACCAGTGTGACATACCGATTGTCTGCCGCGGTTTCGCCCAGAGTCGGCTCCACAGCAACCAGAAAGGGCGGAATCAATGTGGGCGCGGAGAAGCGATAATTGCGCATATCGCTGGTCCCATCGCCAAAGAGCAGCACAAACTGGTTCTTGGGTGCTGTCCAGTTGTTATAGACATAGCGCAGAAATTCCCGAATCGATTCGGAGGATCGCATCCCGCCGTTGAACTGGGCGTATATCTGATCCACGTCCACCAGGGCCACCCGATATTTGGTCGAACGATAGGTAGCCAACCGCACGGCCTCGGACCAGACATCTTTGTGGGCAATGGCAATCCAATCCGCGCCGTTGATTGTGGAGAGCAGATCTGCCGGAGAATAGGCCGAGGTCTGGGGTGCATAGGCTTCGATGCGCAGGGGAGCCAGCCAGCCGCTTGCCGAGGCTGCAATGTAGCGCCGTCCGCCGCTGCTGTCGCCAAAAGTCACGTCGCTGGCACCCACTGTCGCGCCTGTAAAAACCATCGGGTTGAAAATGTCGGTTACGTCATAGACCCGAATGTCGCTGTCGCCAAAGCTCGACACTGTATAGTTCCAGGGACCTGCGCCGGTTTCGCCATCAAAAATGAGAGCGCTGTTTTCTGCCACATAGCTGTCCCGATAGCTCAGTTCCAGCCAGTTGATGTAGACTTCTGACGAACTGCCAACCGGATTCAACTCAACTTTCAGAAAGTTGGTGCCGTTGGTCAGGGTGTTGTGGGGGACAGTCGCCGTGATGGTAAAGGCTTCAAAGTCATAGCCAGCGGCTGGATTGTCATAAATGGGTGTACCATTCATGTAGAGTTTAATGTGATGGGGCGTGGGTGGCTGGAAGAGAAACTGCCGTCCGCTGGTTCCTTGCAGACGCACAGTGGCCAGGCCATCTTGGGCCGCGCCAGGGATGTTGCTAAGCGAAAAGGGGAAGTTGCGGAAGGTCAACCCGGACCGCACCCAAATCCACTGCCAGCGGTCCGCGCCCGGCTCGTAGCGCTGGGGCATGGGATCGCCCACGTGATAAGGGCGGTCGGTGAAATAAGAAATATTGCGTTCAAAGTGATCTTTGTGGAGATAGGGTCCTGCGGCTGTGCCTCCGCCCACACTGGCTTTGGGCGACATACGCAGACCGTTGCCTCCCCCATAGGTCAACCAATAGACATTTTCGCCGGTATATTTGTTGTCCGGCCAAATGCCTTCATAAAAGAGTGAGTCCAGGTTGCGCCCGTAGAAGAGGACGCGATCAGCGGCGTTGAAAACGTTGTCGCTCTCGCCGTCCACCTGAATCGGCACTTCCTGGGCCATCCAATACAGGCGAAAGGTTTTGGGGTTCAGGCTGTCCACCGGCAGCCCCGCGGCCTGCAAATCTGCATAGCTCAATTGGATGATGCCATCCTTGTCCACCACAATTTTGTAGGATGGGCTGGGGGGTGTCCATACAGTTCCCGTGACGGGAACTGTGGCATTGGTGACTTGGATGGCGGCTGGCGTGGCGGCTGTGGCCTGGCCGCTGGCTGACATCAGCAGCCACACCAGCGCGGCCAATAGTCCCCCACTCACAGTCAACAGTTGTATTCCAGCGCGAACTCGTTTGCGTATGATCACAGTACCCCTCATTCTTTGTCAGCAATTGGCCACAGATAGACTCTGCTGAAGATTATAGCGGAATTAACTCCCAATAAATGTTACCGTTGGGTTACAGTTTTTATCATCTTTCAACGGGAGTTGGTTGTCTACAGGGAAATGGTAGTGTTTTTTATACTATACTACATCTTTGGAAGGGTAAGGTACAAAGGTTACATAACGTATAACAGATAGGGAACAGCAGAGAGGGTGTGGGTGACAACTGCTCACCCACACCCTCTCTGTTTCTGCTTGGATTCACCTACCCCAGCCGGGACTGCACAACGCTATCCCGGCTGAAGTGGTCTACGTCGTTCTATCGGGTCAGACTTGCCAACCAGAGGTAGCCAAGTTTGGCGAGCGTCTGACTTCCCTTATTGCCGCTGAAGGTCTGGGCTTCCAGCACATAGGTGTAGGAAACACCCCAGGCTGCGCTGCTATCCACAAGGGTATAGACTGCGCCAGTGGACTGGCCTGGCTTCTGGGCAGCCACGTGGCCGACGAGGACCGAAGCCCGGTTGCTGTCAATGCGATAGACATCGAAGCCGCTGATATCAGTCTCGTTCACCGATGTCCAGCGCAGGGTTACACTGCCGGGGGTGACGGCTGCGCCGTAGTCTGCCAGGGCCACCGCGGTCGGGTTGACAACCTTGACCGGGGCGTGGCTATCCTTGGGCGGAATCTTCTCCAGCGGAGGCAGCGGGCCAGGACCATCCGGGTCAGCCGTGGGGCCATCACCGTTGGGTTTGCTGGTGCTTACCTGGTTACAGGTGTTCTGCGCCTGGGTGCATGGCGCTTGCGGGGTCAGCAGCGTGGTATCGCCTACGCCCACAAAAACCACATTCAGTACAATGCTTCCACCCGGAGCCAAGGAACCAGCACCCGTGATGTCGTTCCAATACTTCGTTTGATACGGCGCATTGTTCGACGTTGAATCAGCCGGTGCGTTCACGCCCGAAATAGTGGCACTCAGGAACTGGATATAGTTGGTGTTGAATGTGTCCGAAATGGGCACCACATCCAGCCAGGTTGTCCCTGTGTTCACAACTGTAATTGTGAAGCTAATCGGTTCGTTGATACGCACACCTGTGCCGCTGGGGTCGGTTACACGAACTTTGGTCACGGTATGGCCGCTGTTCTTGAAGAAGCCGAAGTCATTGTTCGGGTTGTTCTGCGAAAGGCCACCTGCTACCGGATCAATTGAGATGATAGTGATGCGTTTGGTCGTCGGATCGCCGTCCGAGTCCTTGTCATCAGGCACACCTGACGCATCCTTCGGGCTGGCAAACCAGTTTTCCAGGGTGCCGCCAGAGGTGAACTCGCTGGCCAGAATATCCACACAATAGGTTCCAGCACCCAGACCAGTGAACTCGTAGAAACCGTCCTTAGCTGGTGATCCACCATTGGCCGTGTTGACTGTCGTGGTCGGGCTGCCTGTGCAGAAGGGATTGGTAAAGAGGCGGACAGTTACATCGTTGATACCCGGCTCGCCTGGATCCTGGCGTCCGTCTTTGTTGATGTCCCACCAGACGAAGTCACCGATACTACCCGACTTGTAAGTCTTGGTGGCATTGCCTGTGCCGCCCGCATTGGTGTTGGCTGTTGTGCCAGTGGTGCGAGTGATGGTTTGCCCGCTGACAGTCACTGTCGAGGAGGCTTGCAGGTCCACACTGCCCTGGATTGTACCATTGAGTGTGATCGTGCATTGTCCACCGGTGGTTGTGCATGTGTTGCCAGCGGTGAAGGATGCATTGGCCGTATTGTTGAGCAGACTAAAGACAACTGTCGTGCCGTTGGGTACATTGCCCCAGCCTGTGCCGCTGTTCTGCTCCACGGTGGCCGTGAAGGTGTGGGGCTGATTGACGGGATTCGTAGCGCCAATCGGGTTGAGTTTGATGCGCAGGTCCACATAGGTCTTGGTGGCGTTGCCTGTGCCGCCCGCATTGGTGTTGGCTGTTGTGCCGGTGATACGGGTGATGCTCTGGCCGCTGACCGTCACGGTCGAAGTCGCCTGCAGGTCCACACTGCCCGCATTGGCACCGTTGATTGTAATCGTACACGTACCACCCGTGGTGGTGCAGGTGCTGCCAGCCGTGAAGGTGGCGCCCGCACTGTTGCTCAAGAGCGCGAAGCTAACTGTCGTGCCGTTGGGAACACTGGCCCAACCTGTGCCACTGTTCTGCTGCACGGTGGCCGTGAAGGTGTGGGGGTCGCCCACTTTGTTGGTAGCATTCAACGGGCTGAGGGTGATGCGCAGGTCCACATAGGTCTTGGTGGCGTTGCCTGTGCCGCCCGCATTGGTGTTGGCTGCTGTGCCAGTGGTGCGGGTGATGCTCTGGCCGCTGACCGTCACTGTGGAAGTGGCCTGCAGGTCTACACTGCCCGCATTGGCACCGTTGATGGTGATCGTACACTGTCCACCCGTAGTCGTGCAGGAAGTGCCAGCCGTGAAGGTCGCGCCGGCTGTATTGTTCTGCAGACTGAAGTTAACTGTCGTGCCGTTGGGCACATTGCCCCAACCTGTGCCGCTGTTCTGCTGCACGGTGGCGGTGAAGGTGTGGGGGTCGCCCACTTTGTTGGTAGCATTCAACGGGCTGAGCAAAATACGCAGATCTACATACGTTTTGGTGGCTGGCCCAGTGCCGCCAGCTGCCGTGTTTTTGGCATCACCGGTGGCCCGTGTGCGGCTGACAGGTGTTGGGGTGAAGCCGCCCAGGCCGTCGGGAATGTTGACCGTAACATTGGTCGTGACCGACGCGTTGGCTGTAATGACCGTAGGTGTACTGCTGTTGATTGTAACTGTACACTCACCGCTGCCATTGGTCGGACCACAATTGACCGGAGAACTTCCGGGTGTGCTTGGCACCGGGCTGTACGATACCGAAGGTGTTGCACCGGACACAGGGGTCCAGGCTCCACTGCCAATCTTCCGCTCGACTTTTACTGTAAAGATGTGGGCGTCGGTTACTTTGTTGGTCGCTGTCGGTGGATTGATGCTGATGCGCAGATCGACCTTTACGTAGCCAAAGTCGGCGTCGTTAAAGTCCAACTGGTTCAGGGGCATGTACTTTTGGTACGGATTGGCACCGATTGTGGCCCCACTGGTGAAGACGTAGTCCTCCAGCGCACCGCCGGGGTTTGTATTGGTGACGGGGATACTTACCCAATAGGTTTCATCCCCGCTCACGGGAAAGTCATAGTAGCCAGCCGTTTCACAGACAGTGCCTGTGGCGTCGGTTAAGCCAGGCGCTGTCAATGTGGTGGACAACGGAGCCGTTTCGTTGAGAACCCCGTCTTTCGGGCCATTGACGCCGTCCTTGTACAGAAAGACGGTAACGCCATTGATGCCGACTTCACCACCCGTCTGGTTGCCGTCGACGTTGGCATCGTTCCAAACGCAGTCGCCAATCGACGACTTGCCCAGCGGCGCGTCGGGCGCATTGGGCACGGCCTGGTTGCCCGCGGCCATGCCTGCGCCAACAGCCAGGGCCATAAGTGTGACGAGAAGCACCAGAACGCCCAGCGCTTTGGTAGTGCCTCGCCAGCGATTTCGTGAAATGGGTTGAGCTTTCATTCATCCCTCCGTGTGTGTTTGCGTTGTTTGCAAACTGAAAACAAAACTATCGAATGCAGCTAGGCTGGAATTGTGTGCAGGCTGCATTTCCAAAAGGGTAGTACCGAATTGTTGCAGAGATCATTACAGTATTGTGATTGGCTGGCCCCCTCCCTGTGTACCTTATGCAGTTGTTGGCGTTTTCCGATACTCTGGCGTTATTGTATCACGGAGTTTACGGAAAGACGCTTGCAGATCACTGACAATCGTTGCCTGTTGCCTGCCACAGCGGAAAAGAGAATGTGTGAAAAAATAGAGGCAAAGGAAGCGCACGACGCAAGGAGAGGCTGAATATCTGCGTCGTGCGCTTTCTTATCCCTACGTATGGGAGAACGTGACGTCCCTCATCCACTGGCCAGGGCTGTCCGGGCTATCGACCCAACTGCGCCAGGAAGAGATGCCACCTGGCCGTCACTGTACCCAAAGGCATATCAGCCGGATCGCTGTCTGTGCGCACGATCTGCAGGCGATAGTCGTAACTTTCGCCTGCAACAACTGAATTGTCAATGTAGCCGTACGCCCGCCCCGTCACCTGACCGCTGGCCAGCGCGGGGATCAGGCTTTCCCCATTCAGGACCCGTTCCCCGTCCGGGCCGACACGCAGCAGGTTGAAGCCGATGATAGACGCTTCGTTCTGGGTCTGCCAGGTCACGTGTACTCCCCAGGCTTCGTCGCTGGCAAGGGCATTTGTCACATCCACACCCGTGGGTACAACAATCTGCACATCCGCCCAGGCCGACTTGGGCGACAGGGGGCCTTGCTCTGGCACGCCGCCCGGCCCATCCGGGTCGTATTTGACGCCGGATGCAGTGGCTACATTACAGGTGTAGCCGAAGCGGGTGCAGGGGGATTGGGCGGGCAACTGCGTTGTATCGACCCGCCCCACAAAGTTGACGATCACACTCAGGCTCTGGCCGGGGTAGAGGTCCGCATTGCCCGGTGTCAGATCGGTCCAATTGAGCGTGCCGTCGTTGATTTTGTCTTCTGTCGGTGGAGTGCTGCTCAAGAACGTTATGTAATTCGTATCGTATGTGTCGATCAGCGGCACAGTCGTCAGGGTCACTGTCCCCGTGTTGGTGATACGGATGGTAAAGCTGATTGTTTCCCCGCTGCGCACAGGGCTGACACCGTTCAGCACTTTGCTGATGGTGTATTGGGGGGCAGCGATGATCACACAGGCTGTGTCTGACACCCGCGGGGGGCTGCCAACGCTGGTGGCCGCACCGTCCACAATGGCGAAATTGGGTGTGCTGCTGCTGGGGCAGATAGCCCGATAGCCGAAGTCGGCCTGCAGATAGCTGGAAGTATCCGTGGGCAGTGTGACCGCCTTCGGGTCGTTGCCCGTCGTCAGTCCCAGCCCTGGCGGGATGGTTGTGTCGTCCACATCCACAGTGAAGTTGCCAGCGGGCAGATTGGTGAAGAGGTAATCCCCATTGCCGCTGGTCGTTTTCGAGGCAAAGGGCTGGCCGTTCAGCAGCAGATTGACCACAACGCCGTTCAATCCCGGCTCATTGGTGTCGTCATCGGGCAGGCCATCGCCGTTCAGGTCATAGAAGACCCGGTCGCCAATGGTCCCGTGCCCAGCATATTGCAGGCCAAAGTCACAGGTGTTGACAGTGTTGCTGTTGCTGGCTGCATCCAACGGCGAAGCTGTGCTCAGCGTATAGAGCGTGGCGATCGAGCCACTGTCCACCGCCGCACAGTATTCGCCGGGTATCAGACCGCCAAATGTATAGACACCGCCGCTTGTGGTAGTCGTCGTGCGCAGGCGGCTGGCCGTTGTCAGCTTGGCCGGGTTGCTCGGGCAACTACCGCCATAGAGGTTGACCGTCACATTGCCCACACCCGGTTCGCTGCCGTTGTCCGGCACAGTCGTGCCGATGAAGACCCGATTGCCAATGCTGCCCAGTGTACAACTGCCCGGATTGGCCAGTTGGAAGGGCGTCCCATTTGTGCTGAAGGAGACGACCTCAAAGGGACCGCCCTGGGTGGTTTTGTCGTTGCCCGCGGGTCGGCTCGTCCAGCCCGGATAGAGCGGCGCGGAGCAGGAAGTGTGAATGGCCTGGGCTGCTTGGCCGGTCGCGGTGAAGGTCGGTTCATTGCCGTTGACGCTGATGGTAAAGGTGTCGCCCGTGTTGATATTGTTGAAGGGGCCGCCCGAACCGTTGCCACCGATCGTAATCGTCGTCGGGCCTGCGCCCAGATAGCGGATGGTCATCGACGTGGGCTTGACACATTTACAGTCTGAGGTGTTCAGGTAGATATTGTTGTTGAAGGGCACTGTACACGCGGTCGTGGCTGCCGCGTTGCTGCTCCGGGGAAGAGCTGTCAGTGTGAAACTGTCGGCTGCCGGGGCCGCGGGTGCCGGGCCAGATTCCCCGGAAAGAATTTTGTCTGACTTGTCGGCTGTTCTGGTCACATTCGATGCCGTAAAGCGCACCGCCACCTCAATCCACTCGCCCGGAACCAGTGTGTCCGGTGGAACCAGCACATTCGTCCATTTCATCGTTCCACCGGCAACCGTTGTCGGTGCAGGGCCAGCCACAACAGTGTCGTAGGTCAGTTTGCTGGGGTCGTAGTAGTCCTCCAGCGGCAGCACAGTGACTGGTGTTGTGCCAGTGTTTGTGATGCGGATGGTGAAGGTGATTTTGTCATCTTTGACGACCGACGGGCTGGACGCCACTTTGCTGATTGCCAACTGGGGAATCAGATTGTTGTAGCCGAAGTCCGCGTTCAGGAAGTTCTCGCCGCTGCTCAGGACTTTTGTGAGCGGTTCGTTGCCTGTTGTCAGTTGTGAGTTGGGCGGCAGGGTGCTTTCGTCCACATCCACCTGATAGGTGCCCGCGGCCAGATTGTTGAAGAGATAGAGACCGGATGTGCCCGGTTCTGTCTCGGTTGTGCGGACGATCGTGCCGTTTTGGCGCAGATAGACCCGCACGCCGGGGATGCCAGCATTTGCCTCGTCCTGATCGCCCTGGCCGTCGGTATCCAGCCAGATATAATCGCCGATGCTGCCCAGCGAGCTGTTGTTTTTGCTGGGAGAATTGTGTGCGCCAGCCAGGGTGACAGTGCCACAGCTATTGTTCATGGCGCTGCGGGGAATGGCAAACTCATAGATCATATGCCATTCCCAATATTGGCCCGCGGCATCGTTCCAGTTATAGGGCGGCGAATGGCGTCTGTCCGCGTCCTGGCCTGCATAGGTTCCGCCCCAGCCGGAGTTGTTGATATTCCAGACAAGCGAAGTGGCCGCCTGGCTGATGGGGCCATCGAAATAGGCAACCTTGAAATTGCCGCTATTCTGGGTGATGTAGTCCATTACCAGATCGGAGTAGCTGCCCCCGCTGTACGAAATATTAAAACTGGCCTGATCACTGCCATCCAGATTCTTATAAGTGTGTTTGTTCCAGCCATCCTGGGCCACATAGGCGTTGCCTGTGGGATAGGTAGTGGGGTCAGGCGGATAGGCGAGGCTTTCTTCCGCATAGACGTTGTCATTGAAGCTGCGATCCACCACAAATGCGTAGTAGCAGAGAGATGGCCCGGCAAAGTTGTATAGATTGCCCGGCGCGTCCGCACCGGACGGTGTACGCCCGGCAAAAGAGTAGCCCGGATCGAGCAGCCCATCCACAACCGGCAGACCCACCAGTGTTGTGTCTGTGGCCGTGTCTGTTTTACTGCTGTTCTGGCCTGTGGCTGTGATAGTCGTCGTGTCGCTGGTTCCCGCGGCTGTACTGGCGGGGACATCAATCTGCACTTGAATGGGGTAAATGACGCCGGGTCCAATGGCTGGCGTCTGGCTGATAATCGTGTCCAAGCCATCCACCTGGCCGTTGCTGTTGCCGTCGGAATAGATCCGAACTGTCCACCCCTGGCTGGATGTGGCTGACAGATTCACAATTTCGTTGGTCAGATTGCCGACCAAAACATTATGTGTATACGTTTTGGTCTGACCGGCGTTGCTACCGCCCGTACGGTCTGGAGCGATTGCCAGGTCTGTGGTATAGCAGACTTGCAGTTTGGGGCGCAGGCTCGTATTGCTTGTGTAGTCGCTGCTATAGAATTTCGTCTCGTTTTTGGGGTTGGTCACCGGCGATTCCAGAAGTACGCCGTAATTGGTGGCCGGGGTGCTTTTCCAATCCATTGCCAAGCTGGTGATATCCCAACTGGCCCAGTTGCCTTCATCGTCTTTGACAAACGCTTCTGAATCTACGCTGGGACCGAAATCGCCCCCATCGTTGGACCAGGGATAGTCCCAGGTGACTGAGCTTTCCGACCAGGACCTTGTCACCTGATGCGCATGGATGGTGGCATCGCCGTCTTTGACATCATAGACGTAGAGCGAAAGGGTGGCGCTGGAGACAAGCGCGGTACTCGGAATGCTGGACAGGTCGAATTGAAGCAAGGCGCGCTGGAGTTTGCCACTCTCCGTCTTGACAATCAGACTGCTGTCGCTGCCTTTATTCTCATTGTCATTGTCTTGGTTGATAAATGCATCTTTGCCCGCGGATGCGTTTGGCTGCAATGTGATACAGGTCGTACCCGCGTCGGGCGCGGCCAAAGACATTTGCCCCGGCAAGACAGCGAGGACAATAGCCAACACAAACGCGGCCAGTACACTAATGCGCAGGATGGGCGGCGGGCTGTTTGGGATTCTGTTCATTTTTCCATCGCTCTCAGTGAATTGGAACTAATCTAACGCAAATTAACGAATCTTGGCCCAGGCGATAGTACCTGTACCAATGGGGTGTGACTGGGAGACTATGCAATAATAACCGGCTTGCCTGAACAAATGCTTTGCATTCTTCGGCAAACGGTTACAGAATAGTGTATATGCCCGGTGGGGCACAACCAGCAGTGAAAATAGGAACGCAGATTTACGCAGAAGACACAGATTACGCAGGTTTCTATCCGTGTTTATCCGCGTTCATCCGTGGCTATTTTTTAAGTCAGCTATTTTGGCAATAATTTCATGGCCTCGCGCCAAAATATCTAGGTGTATTCACGGACTATCGTAAAGTATAGCAGGAAGAGAGATTATGCAATGTTACATTACGCTTTCAATTTGTCAGATAGTGGGTTTTTGATTTAACGCAACAGGAGGAAGCGCCTGACCTGGACGGTCAATGGGCTGGGCGGGTATCTTGATTTGGTGACCGATGAAGTGCTTTTGTTAAATCGGGCGCGGGTGTGGCGGCCGGCACAGTCACATAGAAAGTGCTGCCCTGGCCTGGCTTGCTTTCGTACCAGATTTCGCCCCCATGCAGTTCTACCAGCGAGCGGGTGATGTACAGCCCCAATCCCGCGCCGGCTGTTCCATTTTTGCGCACCTGTTCGCTCCGGTAAAAGCGTTCAAACAGGTGATCCTCTTCCTTCTGCTCAATGCCATTGCCCTGATCCGTCACCGCCAGACGCAGAAACTCCCCGGAAGCCGTGGGCTGAACGGAGAGCACAAGCACGCCCTCCTCTGGCGTGAATTTGCTGGCATTGCTGAGCAAATGCCCCACCACCTGTTCCATGCGCGCAGAATCGCAGAGGGCCTGGGGCAGATCCTCTGCCACTTCGACAACCAGCCGCTGGTCACGGGCCAAAAGCCAGGGTTCGAATTCCCGCAGCGCTTTGTCGACGATGCCCCGTATGGGTGTGGGGCGCAGAACCAGTTCCAGCCGGTCCGCGTCAATGCGCGCCGCATCCAACAGCTCGCTCAGTGTGACCAGCAAGCGTTGGGTGCTCGACTCGATCCAGCCCAGATTTTCCTGCTGTTCGGGGGTAAGGTTGTCGGCTCCGCTGTCCTGAAGAAGCTCCAGAAAACCGTAGATAGAAGTGAGCGGGGTACGCAGTTCGTGGGCGGCCACAGAGATAAAGGAAGAGCGAATCTCGTTCATCAACCGCAGCTCCGCGTTGGTGGTAGCCAATTCCTGATTCTGACGTTCCAACCGGCCCTGAAGCAAGCGCAGTTCATTGTGCCGTTGCATCAATTCCTGTTGCACTTTGCCGTGCTCGGTGATATCTTGCACCACAAACAGCAGACCCAATGCGCCGGTTTGCTCGTCCTCCCAGCGTTGCACTACAAGTGTAACGTACAGGTCTTTGCCGTCGGCATCCGTCCGATTCAACGATTCAAAGCGCAGGGCATCTGTCTCGCCAGCCAGAACCGAATGCACACACGCTTCGCTGCCGGTCAATTCGGGAACCAAATCCAGCAAAGGCTGGCCGACAGCAGTACGGGTTCTCCCGCCATCCCAGAGAATATCTGGATTGCCATGCACGCTTGTGATCGCGTACTGGTCATCGGTCAGCGCATAGGCAATGCGTTGTTCCGCGAAAATTTTCTGGGCAATGACATCCATTCTACAGCGCTCCGCTCATGCACCCACAAGCATCCGTCCCAAATGCCGAAACATTTCTTCCACGTTGTCACCAGTGCGTGCGCTCGCAATAAAATAATCCGCGCCCAAGCGAGCAGCCGCGTCCTTCACCTGTTCTTCCAGAATGCGTTGCTCCGGGCTGTCGCTCTTATTGGCAACCACAATTAACATCACGTGGGGGTTGATCTGGCGCAGATCGTTCAAATAACTGCCCAGATTGGTCAGACTCTCTGGTCTGGTCAAATCACAGACCAGGACCGCGGCCGACGCGCCCCGCATATAGCTGCCCCGAATCTGGTTGAAATCTTCGCTGCCTGCCAAATCCCACAGCATCATCGTCAGTTCCACCACCACGCCATCTGTCGTTGGCACAGCGACAGTCTTGCGGCTAACTTTTACGCCGATAGTGCTAATATATTTTTCGTCAAAAAGATCATAGACAAACCGGCGCACCAGGCTTGTCTTGCCAACGGCAAAATCTCCGAGAAGACAGACTTTTTTGCTGACTGTTCTCACAGATCACTTCCTTGCCCGGTATGAGCTACCGGGCGATTTCTGACTCAACCGATAGAAATGATTCAAATTCGCGGCGGGCCGCTCTCCGAAACCGTGAAGCATCTCCGTCATATTGGCGTAAATTTTCATGTTGTTTTTTCTCAAATGCATAAACACGTTGATAGGCTTTCCAGCGAAAATTGCGGGGTGGTACGCCATCGACTACCATTGCCACATAAGCGTACCGGCCAAATTCCAGCAGCAGTTCGCGATTTCCAAACTGAAGCTGCTGCAAATGCGCTTCTCCACTCCCCAACACCTGCTCTGCAAACTCCTGAATCGCTGTCAGCATCCCGCTGATCAGGTCTGAATCCGCATTGTGTTCTGGCGTTCGGGTGATGTGCCAGAGCAGCAGCCCGCTCTCCCGATGGATCAGATAAATTTCCTGCACGAGTATAGGCATCGCCTCGCGCAGGGCCAGTTCGCCCACGGGTACGCCAGTGAAAAGCGAACGGATACGGCGAGTAAAGCGCTGTAAATCCGTGGCAGCTTTTAGTTTCTCGTCAACAGAACGCGCCAGGTCGCGCATGGCCTCGGTCACGGCGCGCATGACAATCTGACCGATGACCGGGTAGAGCGCGTCAATAATTTCTTCCTGGGATTCCTGAATCTGGCGGCGGATGGCATCGCCTAAAATGGGTGCCACCGCCTGCGCCAACGCGGCTTTGTCGCTAATCTGATGGCGCAGCGCGTCTATCTCCCCGCTGAGAACGTGTATCTGATCCCGGTCGGAGCCTAATAGTATCTCCTGAATTGCTGCCAAATCCGGGTCGTCAGTGCCGCGCTGATCCGACCCCAGCGCGGCACCGCCGGGCCACGGCATATTGTCCACCATCTGCGCGGCCAGCGGACCGGTGTGGCGGTTGACAAGATCGTCAGTCGCAACGTCAACCAGACGTTCCATACCAGAACGTCTGGTTGTCTGATTGCGGCCTTGTGAGCGCGGTTGTCCATTCATTCGGTAACTATTGTCCAGTTTTACGCGGCAAAAGAACTACTCGGCGCTTTTCAGCAGTCCGTCCAGCACCGAAGTCAGCATTCCGTCGCCTTTGATCTGGTTGCCTATTTCGACAAAGAGATTGCCCAACTGCTCCCGATCCACCTTTTCGTCTCCCAGGCGGTTCAGTGCATCCCGGGTTTCGCTACGCAGTTCGTCGGTGGATTCCTGGAGTTCCTGACGTGTCTCCTGCAACCGTTTGTTGTGCGCACTGTCCTGGGCGGCCAGCTGCTCGTTGGCTCGGTCCAGGGCTTTCTGCAAGCGGGTCAGGTCTCGCTGAAGCGTGGTAAAGCGGGCCTCAGTTTCTCGAATAACGCCGCCAAACAGAATATCCCGCACCCGATCCAGGTCCTGGGGGGTGGCGACCGGGCTTTTCTTTTCTTCTGTGCTCATTGTTTCCTTGCTCCCTTTTCAATAGTTTGGACGCGGAAAATTACGAAAAATATTACGCTTGGGCTTTCACCAGAAAGCGATACCCAATGCCTCGTTCTGTGCCCACATACTTGGTTTTGCTCGCTTTGTCTTCGATCTTCTGGCGCAGGCGGTGGATGTGAACCCGCAGGGTATCCTCAAATATTTCGTCCAGGGGCCAAATACGCCGCAGCAGAAAATCATTGGTCACTGTCCGGCCGGCGTTGCGCATGAGGATGAAGAGTATCTTCGTCTCTGTCGGGGTCAGCGTGATTTCCTCCCCGTTCAAAACCACCTGCTGATGGACAAAATCAACGGACAGGCGTTCGTCCACGTGGACAATCGGATCGAGGGTGTAGGCGAAATCCCCCATGCGCCGCAACACGCGGCCCACCCGGGCCATCAGCTCCCGCGGGCTGAAGGGTTTTGTCACATAATCTTCGGCAAAGTGTTCGATTCCCTGAATGACCACCTCCTCCTGATCCACAGCCGTCAACAGAATCACAGGCATATCCGCGTACTGCTGTACACTCCGGCAAAACGCAAATCCATCCATCTCCGGCATATTGATGTCCACAATGGCCAGATGGGGCAGGCCATCCCGGGCAATGCACTCCAGTGCTTCCCTTCCAGACTCGGCAGTCATCACCCGATAGCCGCTCATATCCAGCTTGCTGGCCACCAGGCGCACAATGGCCGGATCGTCGTCCACGACAAGCACCCGTGGAAATTCGCTTCCACTCTTGTCAGGCAAAATTGTGTCCACACTCAACTCCTGATTCTGGCCGAGAGCCATGCCCCGATTGTTTCATTTTCCACCGCCACCTGCTCGCCGCTGCGCAAATCTTTGACACCCACCACACCGCGGCCCACTTCTTCCGGCCCCAGGAGCAGGGCAAAGGGAATGTTGCGCTCGTCCGCGTATTTGAACTGGCGACCGTAGCGGTCCAGGTCCGGGTAGAGGTCCACCCGCAGCCCCGCAGCCCGCAGCTGGTGGGCCAGCCCCAAAGAGGCTGCCTGGGTGCTCTCGTCAAATTGAGTCACAAGCACCTGGGGATGCCCAGCCAACTGCTCCGGGAACATCTCCCGTTCCTCCAGAATCAGCAGAATCCGCTCCAGCCCCAGGCTGAAGCCGCACGCGGGCATTGTCTGGTTGCTGAACATCCCCACCAGATCGTCGTAGCGTCCGCCGCCGCCGCCCGAACCGCTCAGCCCAGGGAACTCAATCTCGAAAATCGCGCCGGTATAATAGCTCAGCCCCCGCGCCAGGAATGGATCCACGCGCAGGTGGCCCGCGGCGGGTCCGTGGCTGCTCAGAACCAGCACCTCTTTGAGTCCGGCCACGCCCCGGCTGCCCTGCTCCGAGCCTTCCAGCAGATCGCTCAGCCAGGCGATGTGCGCGCCTTCTTCGCCGGGCACACCGGCGATAAACCCCATCAGCGCGCCGGTGGATTCAGCGCTGACGCCCCGGTTCAACAGTTCGGCCTCCACCCCGTCCGGGCCGATTTTGTCCAATTTGTCCACGGCTACCAACGCCACGCCCTCCAACTCGCCAGGAATACCCGCCACTTCCATCAGCCCCCGCAGCACCCCCCGGTGGTTCAAACGGATGGCAAAGCCTTCGGGTCCATTCCCGGCAAAGCCCAATTCTTGCAGCACCTGCGCGCCCGCGGCCAGCACCTCGGCCTCCACCGCGGGGCTGGTGGACCCCACAATATCCACATCGCACTGATAGAATTCTCGATAGCGCCCTTTGGCCGGGCGGTCGGCCCGGTAGACCGGGGCAATCTGATAGCGTTTGAAGTAGCGGGGCAGGTCATTGCGATATTCGGCCACAATGCGGGCCAGGGGCACAGTCAGGTCATAGCGCAGACCCGCGTCCGCGATGCTCTCTTCTGTGGGGGTTTCTTCCAGGGCGCGCTGCAATTTGTCGCCCCGTTTGGCCACCCGAAAGATCAGCTGGTCGCCCTCATCGCCGTACTTGCCCAGCAGCGTATCCAGCCGTTCCATTGCCGGGGTTTCCAGCGGTTCAAAGCCATAGCTCTGATAGACCCGTTCGATGACATTTATCACATATTTGCGGCGCAGGGTTTCCTGGGGTAGAAAGTCCCGGGCACCGCTGATTGGTTTGGTGTTGAACTTCGCCATCCGTTGACTCCGTATATTAACTTCGTATAAGGTGGGGATTTTTACTATTTATCTATCAGATTGTACCACTTTTGTAAAGAGGAGAGGAATGGCGAATTGGGGAGGGATAGGGGCGTGTTGGAAGGAGCGCATAATCTGGGCTGGGAACGCAGCCATTCCCGGCCGCGATTGGGCCACTATATGGATGCCGGGATTGATGCGGGTTGTGCGCCGACGAGAAAGTGCTCATACCCAGCGGTGTGCGTCCGTCAGCCGTGGCTCTCCGGGCGCAGGCCAGAGGCGATAACCTCCTGATAGGCCGCTATACGTTCCCGCCGCAGGGCACGCTTGTGACCCAGCAGTGCTTTTGCGCCTTCCGCTGCCACCTGCACGCGAAATTCCAGGAGCAGATAGAGACGCAGCAGCTCCGCCCAAAAGGTGCCAAAATACTTGCCCGCATAATGCACTTTGCTGCGGTTGAAGAGAATCTGCCGCCGGGTACTCACCTGTCCGCTGCTGCGTCCTTCGTAGTGGATGACCATTGCGCCTGGCTCGTAGACCACCCGCCAGCCCGCGTCCTTCACCCGCCGGCACAGGTCGGTCTCCTCGCTGTACATAAAAAAGGCGGGATCAAAGCCGCCCACCTGGGCCAGGACTTCGCCCCGCACCAGCAGCGCTGCACCCACCAGCCAGTCCACATCCTGGCGCACCGCGGGCGACCAGTCGTCCAGATAATAGCGCCGCGCCCAGGGGTTGCCCGGCCACAGCCGTCCCAGCCACGTGCTCTCAAAGAAGCCGGTCAGCCGGGTGGGAAAGCGTCGCCGGGTGCTTTGCAGGCTGCCGTCCCCATAGCGCAGTTGTGGTCCAATCGCGCCAATCGATTCGTCGTTGGCAATCCCCGCATAGAGGGTCCACAGGCTGTTGGGCAGCACTTCTGTGTCGGGATTCAGAAAGTAGACGAAGCGGGGGACGAGAGGCGAGTTGCGTGTTGTGGTCTGCGGTCTGCGGTCTGCGGTCCGCGGTCTTTCCTTCACATCGTAGCCCAGCACCTCCAGCCCCCGGTTATTCCCGCCGGTAAAGCCCAGGTTTTCAGCGCTGAGAATAGCCTCCACCCAAGGGAAACGGCTGGGGAGCAGGGAGGGGGTCGCGTCCTGGCTGGCATTGTCCACCACCAACACGCGCAGGGTCGCGCTGCTGTCCGGGCCAAAGCCGCGCAGCTTAGGATCGTCGGTTGGCTGGCTCTGCCGGGCGATGGATTCCAGGCAGGCACGCAACAGATCCCACACATTCCAGGAGACGATGACGATGGCGAGATCAGCGGATTTTTGCATAAGTGAGAAGAATAGCAGCCAGGGGCAGATTAATTGCTGCGGTGTACAACAAAGCTACACAGCCCCACCAGCGCCTCTTTGATGCGGCTGTCGGGGAAAGGGGATAGATTGGCCTCTGCTCTGTCCAAAAAGTCAACGGCTTCGTCCCGGGCCGCGTCAATTGCACCACTGGCGCGGATGGCGGCAACGGCTTCTGCCACCGCCTGGTCCAATTGTTCTGGCTCCCCGGCTTCTGCGGCCAGGCGAGCGCTGGTCAGCCGTTCCACCAGCGCGGGCGCGTCGCTCTGCTGGCGCAGATAGTGTAGAAAGGGCAACGTCAGTGTGCCCTGGCGCAGATCGCTGCCGGCCGGTTTGCCCAGTGTTCTGTCGTCTCCCGTGAAGTCCAGAATGTCGTCCATAATCTGGAAGGCCATGCCAAAGTGATAGCCAAATTCCTTCAACTGGGCCACCTGCAACCGCGAGAAACCGACCAGCACACCGGCGGCTTCGCTGGCCGCGCTGAAGAGGCTGGCCGTCTTGGCGTAGATGCGCTGATAATAGTTTTCCCGCTCCTGCCCATACTCATTGCGGGCAAATAGCTGGCGCATTTCGCCGTCTACAATAATTTGCAGGGTGTTGCTGAAAATGTGGATGACCTGACTGTTGTCCGTCTGCGCGGCAAAGAGCGCGGCCCGGGCAAACATATGATCCCCGGCCAGCACTGTGGCGCCCTGGCTCCAGGAAGCGTTGAGGGTGGGTGCGCCCCGGCGCAATAGACTGCCGTCGATCACATCGTCGTGGACGAGAGTGGCTGTGTGCAGCATCTCCACCGCCGCGGCCAAAGCGGTGAGTTGGGGCTGGTTGGCCCAGTTGGCAATGGGCGTCTCCAGTTGGGCGGTCAACAGGGCCAGACCGGGGCGCAGCCGTTTGCCGCCGCTGCCGATCAGTTCCACAAAGGCGTCGGCCAAAGGCGCGAAGACAGACGATTCCACCGTCTTCATCTGCTTTTCTACCAAACGCAGACCGCCCTGCACCGGCTCCAGCAACTGGCGCACAGTTTGGGGCGTGCGGGGTATCGACAACTTGCCATTGACGCCCGGATGCGCTCCTGGGGGCAAGGGAAGTGGCGACTGTCTGGCTTTGCTGCGTACACTCAACTCGTCAGGCATACTCTTCCTGGCCACCAGCATTTGTTCGTCCGTCCCCTTTGGCAAAGCCATCGGCCAGCCCAAAGAATGTCAGCGCCAGTGTGCTTGTGCGCCGAGATGTCTCGTCCACCGATTTGTCCAGCAACCCGGCCACCTTTTCCGCCACCAGCGCCACATGGCCCGGCTCATTGCGCTTGCCCCGAAAGGGATGGGGCGTCAGATAAGGCGCGTCTGTCTCGATCAGCAGTCGGTCGGCCCGCAGTTGCGGGACCAACTCGTGCATCTGCCGTGCATTTTTGAAAGTCACCGGCCCGGCAATGCCCAGCACAAAGTTCCAACGGTAGGCCCGTTCGGCCAGGGCCAGATCGCCGCCAAAAGCGTGCAACACACCGGCATAGGGGCGGGCGGCGAGGGGTGAGTTGTGGAACTGTTTGCTCTGCACCCATTCTTCCAATATCGCCGCCACATCGTCGGATGCGTCCCGGTTGTGGATAATCACCGGCAGCCCCAACTCCGCGGCCAATGCCAACTGTGCCCGAAAGGCAACGGCCTGCTGCGCTGGGGTCACTTTCTCCCAGTAGTAGTCCAGACCGATCTCGCCGACAGCAACGACCTTCGGGTGGGCGGCCAACGCGCGCAATTCATCCACAGTGGCGGATTCAAAATCCCCGCTGCTGTTGGGGTGAACACCGACCGCCACATAGACTTCCGGTGTGGCGTCGGCCAATGCCAGCGCACCCTGACACTGTTCCACATCAATGCCGGGGATGACAATCAGTCGCACCCCCGCGGCCCGCGCCCGCTCGATTACAGCGGCCCGGTCCTCATCGAAATGGGCCAGATCGAGGTGGCAATGGCTATCCACCAGAAAGAACGATTCATTAGTTTTTCCTGGTTGCGAAGACATACTGTGCGGTTGCATCATCGTTTGTACATTTTATCACAGACGCGAATGCAGATAAAGTAGGGGGGATTGCAGGTAGCAAGTGACGCGAGAGAGCGCACATCACCCTGTCTCCCCAATTCCGGCCAGCCGCTGCCCGTCTGCCAGAATATCATCCACCAGATCGCCGTGGGTGGTTTCGGTGTAGACCCGGATGAGCGGTTCTGTGCCGGAGAAGCGCACCAGCAGCCAGCCGCCGTCTTCCATCACAAATTTGTAGCCGTCAATTGTCATCAGTTCGGTGATGGGGATGCCGCCCAAGGTTTTGCCGATGATGTCGATGCTGTCCAGCCGCTTTTTGGCTGTCTGCTTCATTTCGTCGCCGGTCAGCCGGGTGTCGATGCGCCCGTAGAAGTGTTCGCCCACTGTGTCGAAGAGAATGCGCAGGAGTTCGGTCGGCTTCTTGCCCGTGCGCACCAGAAAATCGAGCAGGTAGAGATTGGCGAGGATGCCGTCCCGTTCGGGCACGTGGCCGCGGAAGGCATAGCCGCCGCTCTCCTCGCCACCGATGAGCGCGTCGTGCTCCACCATGGCCGGGGCTACATATTTGAAGCCCACGCCGGTGTTGACGACCGGCACGCCGTAGATTTTGCCCAGTTTGTCCAGCATGGAAGTGGTGCTGAGGGTCTTGACGATTGTGCCCCGCTCGCCCCGCACTTCCAACAGATAGTAGGCCAGCAGGCCGTAGACCCGTAGCTGGTCCACAAACTCGCCGTTCTCGTCGCCAAAGCCGCAGCGGTCCGCGTCCCCGTCCAGAATGCAGACGCAATCCGCGCCCACCCGTTTGCCCACAGCCAGCCCCGCGTCCACATTGGGCGGAATCGGTTCCGGGCGGGACATCTCCGGGAAGATGGGGTTGCGCTCCGCGTGGACTTCGATGATTTCGGTCTTGCCCCCGCCCAGAATTTCGGTCAGCCAGCCCGCGCCGTTGCCCCACATATTGTCCACGACGACTTTCAGCCCCGCGTCTTTGATGGGCTGCACGTCGATCAGTTTGGCGAGATGGGTCAGGTAGGCGGGTTTGGGGTTGAAATATGCCACCGCGCCGCTCTGCAGGGCTTCCCGCAGGGGCGTGCGACGGATAGCAGCCGCGTCGTCCGCTGCGGGGATGCGCGCCTCAATCGCTTTCAACCCTGCCGGATCAATCGCGCCGCCGCCCGCGTCCCGCACTTTGAAGCCGTTGTCCTCCGGCGGGTTGTGGCTGGCGGTAATATTGACCGCAGCCACTGCGCCCAGATTCGGCGCGCTGAAACTGATGACCGGCGTGGGTGTCGCGCCGTCAGTCAGGTGGACGTGGAAGCCGTTGCCCGCCAGCACCTCCGCCACCGCGGCCGCGAAATGTTCGCCCAGAAAGCGCTTGTCGTGGCCAACGACGACCGCTTTGCCGTCGTGGCCTTCGCTGCTCAGATAATCGGCAAAGCCCTGCGCGGCCCGGCGCACATTGGCAAAAGTATAATCCTCGGCAATGCGTCCCCGCCAGCCGTCAGTTCCAAATTTGATGTCGCTCATGCGTGCTCCTGAAGAAGATAAAAAAGGAAACAGATTTCCACATTGTGATGTGTCAGAAATGCTACTGTCGAATCTCAGGCTTCGCCGTCCTGGTTACTCATTGTCTTTAGTAAACTGATAACATGCGTCATGAATTTGAGAATATTATCGTAAGTCAGAATCTGGATTGAAGGAGTAATCCTTTGTTTCGCATTTATTCTTTCAATCAATTCTTGCGGGAGGTTAAAACCAAGAATGAGAATACATCGAGGATTATCGAAATTTAGCCCTCTTCGCCTGAGGTAATCTCTTTCTAAACGAGCCAGATCTAAATACCTTTCTGCTTGATTCCAACTTTCGTTAAAGCCAGAAGTGAACTCCCCATCGCTACGAAATATTGGCATGAATGGTGGCTTGATTTCAAAAATATCTTGCTGGTTATCCCATACCCTAACTCCTGTAAAGTCAGGGATATTGTGACTGTCAAGCCTTTGATGCCTCTCAATTGATTCATAATGTGTTCCCAATACCCACGGGAAATTCCGAAAAAATTCTTGATATTTCGCTTCTTCGTTATCCCTCATTTCAAGCAGATTTCTCAGTTCTTGAAGAGGTCTATCCAATTGCGTATTTCTCTTGGGCAGTACTTCTCGTCTAATGATGCCAAGTTGGCCATTGTTGTCTTCCCATATCAAAACTCGATTTTCTTCTAACTGAGGAAGCAAGTGTGCAATGGAGGTTCTATTTACTCCCAACCTGCGGGCGATTTCTGCCTCACCCAAACCTTGAGGATGAGCTAAAAGCAGGGTTTCGATTTGCTGCAATAGTTGCTGTTTTGCAGTCATTTATCTAACTCCATTGGAATCCCTGTACCGCGGACATCCGTGTCCGTTTGTTTACACCCCACCCGCTGCGAAGGCATCGCTGACCAACTCCCGGGCTTCGGCGATCAGTTGCTCCAGATGTTTCTCGCCCCGGAAGCTCTCGGCGTAGATTTTGTAGATTTCCTCGGTGCCCGAGGGACGAGCCGCAAACCAGCCATTCTCCGTCGTCACTTTCAGCCCGCCGATGGCCGCGTTGTTGCCCGGCGCGCGGGTGAGTTTGGCCGTAATCGGCTCGCCCGCCAGTTTTGTGGCCGTCACCATTTCCGGCGACAGGTCGCTCAGGACAGCCTTCTGCGCCCGATTGGCCGGCGCGTCGATGCGGTTGTAGACCGGGCTGCCGAAGCGCTGCTCCAACTCGGCGTAGTGTTCGCCGGGGTCCCGGCCCGTCTTCGCCACAATCTCCGCGGCCAGCAGGTCCAGAATAATGCCGTCCTTATCGGTTGTCCAAACTGTGCCGTCCGTGCGCAGGAAAGACGCGCCCGCGCTCTCCTCCCCACCGAAGCCGTAGGAGCCATCCACCAGCCCATCCACAAACCACTTGAAACCCACCGGCACTTCGGCCAGCCGTCGTCCCAAATGGGCCGCCACCCGGTCGATCATCGACGACGAAACCAGCGTCTTGCCCACCGCGGCGTCGGCCCGCCAGCCCGGACGGTTCTGGAAAAGATAGGAAATGGCGACGGCCAGGTAGTGGTTAGGGTTGAGCAGACCGCTGCTGCGGGTGACAATGCCGTGGCGGTCCGCGTCCGGGTCGTTGCCAAAGGCGATGTCGAACTGATCTTTCAGCCCGACCAAACTTGCCATCGCATAGGGCGAGGAGCAGTCCATGCGGATTTTGCCGTCTTTGTCCACTGTCATAAAGCCAAAAGTCGGATCGACGCGCGGATTGACAACGGTCAGATTCAGCCCGTAGCGCTCGGCGATGGGTTCCCAATAGCGGATACTGGCCCCACCCATCGGGTCCGCGCCGATTTTCAGCCCGGCCCCGGCAATCGCCTGCATATCCACAACGCTGCCCAAATCGGCCACATACGGGGTGACGTAATCGTAGGCTTGCACGTTCCCCGCGGCCAGCGCGTTGCGCAGCGTCATCCGTTTCACGCCCTTCAATCCGTCGGCCAAAAAGGCGTTGGCTGCGGCCTGGACAACTTTTGTGGTGGAGGTATCGGCTGGCCCGCCGCTGGGCGGGTTGTACTTAAAACCGCCGTCGCCGGGTGGGTTGTGGGAAGGGGTGATGACAATTCCGTCGGCCAGACCCGCGCCCGCACCGGCTTTGCGTCCCCGGTTGTGGGCGAGAATGGCGTGGGAGATGACCGGCGTGGGCGTGTAGCCCATCCCCGACTGATAGCGCACTTCCACGCCGTTGGCCGCCAGCACTTCAATGGCCGAGGCCAGGGCTGGCTCGGAGAGGGCGTGGGTGTCCATTCCCAGAAAGAGCGGACCGTCGATGCCTTCGTCCCGGCGATAGTCGGCGATGGCCTGGCTGATGGCGAGGATGTGGTCTTCGTTGAAACTGCCCGCGGCGGATGTGCCCCGGTGGCCTGATGTGCCGAAGCTCACCTGTTGGGAAACGTCCGCCGCGTCCGGGTGGCCGGTGTAGTAATCCGAGACGAGACGGGGCACATTCACCAGCATTTCCAGTGGGGCCGGTTTCCCGGCTAATTCGTGCAGGGCCATTGGTTCACTCCTCAAATAAAAATCACGAAGTCACAGAGATACGAAGGGGATGGGGGGATGGAAAATAGGGTGGGCGCGCACGCCTCTGGCGCAGTGCATTGTGACGAACGTTGCGGGTCGCACGATCTTCACGCGGGGGCATGCCTTCTCCTCATTGTAAAGCGTACTGACGGTTCGCTCTACAGTTACGCAACGGTGACGGCGAACAGACGGGAACGCGGCCCGCTTGCCTGGAAAACCTTGCTACACTGTCAATCAACCAACTGTCGTCACCCGTTCGCGCCTGCACAGGAGAGAAGCCCGATGGACAACAACGATATCGCCCTGATGAAACGCTTGGCTCTGGTCAAGCAATTGTATAGCCACGCGGCTGAACACGCGCGTTCGTCTGCCACAATCGACAAAATTATTGCCATCACCAGCCTGGACCACGCGGCGGAAATGCTGCTGGAAGGGGTGATTCAGGCATTCCCCCAACCCACCGTCTTTGGCGGGTCATCCAATCTCTATTTTGCCGATCCGGCTCGCCTGCGCTCCCAGGAATTTCAGGTGGAGCGGGCGGGCTTCTTCCGTCTGTGGGATCAGGTGGTAGCCATCTGCCAGGAACTGCCAGAGCCAGAATCCCTGGTTCTGAAATCCGAGATGCGCAGTCTGCATCTGGCCCGCAACGACGCCCAGCACAGCATCAAAGTGCCTTCCAGCGAGTTCCTGGCTGAGATGCTGGCCGCCACCCGCACGTTTCTGGACCACCTGCTTTACGCCGCTTTTGGCATCACTCTGCGCCAGATCGGGGAAGCCCTGCTTATCCGTTCCAACGCCATCCGCCAGACAATGGAACTGGCCCAGGCCGCGCTGGCCGATGGGAATTCATTGCACTATGCGGGCATTCTGCGTCTGGCTTTCACAATCGCCCAAGCCGCTGCCATTCAGCAGGTGCAGATCGGGCGCTTTGTGGGTGTACATCCCCCGCTCGACCTTCTGGAAGATGCTTTGCAGGAGACCGCGCCCGACAGTGGGCTGGCCGTCGGGCTGAACAATCTGCAACTCTATCTGACTCAACTCCACGCGGAGCTGGCGAATCTTTCCCTGGAATTGGGGCTGGGGCTGGAACGTCAATCCTTCACCCGCTTTTCCATCCTTACCCCCGCTGTGCCGCTGCTGGAAGAGGATGGCCGGGTCCACTGGCTGGAATCGGGCCAGGATTTGGGCTGGCTGGCTTCGCAGCTGGACCACGACGACTGTCTCTGGTTGCAGGAATATGCCATCAATACGATTCTGCGCTGGGAGGCAGATGGGCTGATCGGTGGCTCGACACCGTTTGTGGATGTAGCGGCTGCGCTGGACGGACTAGATCACCTGATTGGACAGAAAATGGGTATAAGTCAACCCGTACCGGCGATGGCGTAACAGTTGAAGCGTGAGGCGTGGGAGTGTAGGATCGTGCCCGCGCTTCACGCCTCATTTTCTTTCCCCGCGGCGCGCCTGCTGGATGTTTTCCAGCAGCACCCCGTGTACCCCAGGTTGCCCGTTGCTGGCCACCAGCCCGCCTGCCCCGAAAACGTAGGGATTGCCCGCATAATCGGTTACAGTTCCCCCGGCTTCCCGCACCAGCAGCAGTCCCGCGCCCACATCCCAGGGATTCAAAAAGCCTTCCCAAAAGCTGGAATAGATGCCCGCGGCCACGTGGGCCAGATCGAGCGCGGCTGAACCCATGCGGCGCACATCCCGGCACAGGGGCGAAATCCGCACAAATTCCCGGTAGTTGTTGTCCTCGTTCAGCCCCCGATGGGTGGGGAAACCCGTGCCCACCAGCCCCGCGGCCAGCGATTCGGCACGGCTGACCCGCATCTGTTCTGTGCGGCCATCGGCCCAGCCGCGCCAGGCCGCGCCCCCCGCCTCTGCCCAAAAGAGTTCCCCATAGGGCAGATGGAGCGTCACTGCCAGCAGCGCATCCGTGCCCTGATAGAGCGCCACATTCACTGCCCACCAGGGCACACCGGAGGCATAATTGGTCGTGCCATCGATGGGATCCACCAGCCAGTAAAGGTCTGTGTTTGGCGGTTGGTTGCTCTCTTCCCCCCAAAAACCGATGGATGGGTCCAGCGCGGTCAGCTTTTCCCGCAGCAGCTTTTCGCTGGCGACGTCAGCTTCTGTCACCAGATCGTAGGCATTGGCTTTGGTACGGATCGCGCTCAAACCCGCCTGCATTTCCACCGTCAGTTGTCCGGCCTGGCGGGCAATGGCAATCACATCTTCCCGGTCTACCGGCAATTTTGTCGGATGGGACAATTACATCTCCTCTCGATAGGCAAGACCCCGACGCTGTTTCTCGGTCATTGTGGCCTTGCGGATCAGTTCCCGCACTTCCGATGGATCGGTAATGTTGTTCAATGTATATTCCGGGTTGCTGGGGTCGTTGCTGATGATGGTGACATCGCCCACATTCAACGCCCGTTCGCCCACGTGCTGGTGGACCGTCGTGTCCCGCACGCGCACCAGTTCGATCTCTTCGATGCTGCGGCCCAGCAGACCGCGGATGACCCGAATGCGCTGGCTGGTCAGCTCATAACGGACGCCGATGCTGAGCAGGGGACGGCCCGCCCAGAGGAGGGCTTCCTCGGCAGTGGGATCGTCGTTCTGCGGCGCATTGGCTATTCCGATGGCTGTTCCAATGGCCCGGTCACCTTCGCTTTCAATACTGTCCAGCGCGGCAAAGACTCCATCGGCCAGGGCATTGACAACGGCCTGGAGTTGGGCCTGGGGAATGGCATCCACGGTTATGCCGCTGTCGGCCAGGGATTGATAGAACTGAGATGTAACTGTGTTGCGCACTTCTTGCCGATTCATACGCGCTCCTTGCCGGCCACAAGGGCCTGGAAACGGGGAAAGATACGATGGAGATATGATAGCATCTGCCCCGCGCCAGCGCAACCGGATCACTGACTGGTTTGGTTTTTCGTGCTGATCTGGGGTATAGTGACAGGACCAAAACGGAACATTTGTTCACACCCGAACGGGCTGTGGATTCGCCTGGAAAGGAATAGATGATGGAAATTACCTGGTATGGACTCTCCTGTTTTCGTCTGCGCGAGAAGGGGACAACAGTCATCTGTGATCCCTTTGACAAGAAAGCGACCGGTCTGTCTATGCCCCGGGTCAAGGCTGATATTGTGACAATCAGCCACGACAGGCCCGGCCACAATGCAGTGTCGGCTGTCACGGGGGAGCCAAAGGTGTTCTCCGGCCCTGGAGATTACGAAGTGGGCGGTGTGCTGATTTCAGGTCTTACGACCTTTCATAAGGCAGATGCAGGCGAAATCCCGGAACGCAATGTGGTCTATTTCTTCGACTTCGACGGCTTTACCGTCGGCCATCTGGGCGATCTGGGGCAGATTCCTCAGCAGCGCCAGGTGGAGGAGTTGGGAGAGATCGATGTATTGCTTGTTCCGGTCAGCGGCCACAATACGCTGGACGCATCACATATGACAGAAGTGATCAGTATGCTGGAGCCGCGTATTGTCATCCCCATGCACTACTTGCACGCGGGTCTGGGTAACGCCATCGGTGAAACCCTGGAACCGGTGGACAGGTTTCTCAAGGAGCTGGGTGTAGGCGAGCCAGAGGTGACTTCGTCGCTGAAGGTGACAAAGGGCCAATTGCCGGAGGAGACACAGGTTATCTTGTTGGAGCCGTCAATTTCATAGGTGAAGTTTGGCGCTTGGGAAAAAGTCGAACTTCTGGATCATTTGACGCGACTTGCTTTCACCTGTATACTGTAGGAGCCGCCAAACAATACCGCCAATACTATCAGCGGATATTTGTGGTACTTTTTCAAACCATTTGCAGAAAGGAACGATCGATGCTGAAGGAAATGATCGCCAATCGGATTGCTAACGGACCGTTGGAAGAAGTCAGCGCACACTGTGATGGTCCCTGCGGCGTCTATGATCCCGCGTCGGCCCGTATTGCAGGCGAGGCCGCGCTTTCCATGACAAAGAAATTGCTGGCTTTGACACCCCCCGCCGCGGGCGATGCCCAGGCCGCGGCCGCCTATCACAACACATTCAGCCGTTACGTCACCATCAAAGAGCAACAGGCCCATCTGGCCAAGGAAGAACTGCTTGTCCTGTGGACAGACTACTTCAAGCCAGTCCATCTGGAAGCCTATCCAAACCTGCACGACACCTTCTGGAAGGCCGCCAAGCTCTGCTCTGCTGTGAAAGTGGAAGTGAGCCTGGACCACGCCAATGAACTGATGGCCGCGATTCAGGAAATTCACAACATTTTCTGGGCCACCAAAAACCGGGACGTGACCTACTACACGGCTTCCTAGTTCTGGCAAGAGCCGCTACAACGCGAAGATAATCATCAGTGAACAGTGAACAGTGGCGCAACGAGGCTACTGTTCACTGTTCATTTTTTGTTTGCAGAATGTGCGATGGGGCAGGAGGGGACGATGCAGGAGAAACTGTCCAAAAGCGGGTGGATGGAACTGTTCCGTTGGCGGTTGGGCCGCCGCCGTGCTTTTCGGGTAGAAGGCGAATCCATGACACCCAATCTGCCACCGGGCGCGGTGATCTTTTTTGATCCCGCTGCCTATGACAACAACCCGCCTGCTGTGGGAGATGTGGTCATTGCCCGCCATCCCTTCCAGTCAGACGTGCAAATTGTCAAACGGGTGGCAGAGATTCGGGAGGATGGACGCTACGTTTTGCACAGCGATAATCCCGCGGGCAGCGACAGTCGGGGGTTTGGCTCTATGCCCAGGGGCCACATTTTGGGGCGGGTGACAAGCCGTTTGAAGTAGAAGGAAAATTGGGCGACTATTTTTGCGCGCGGCGGCGTCCGTCGGGATTATCCCCGCCTTTCAGGTCAGGCCGCGTTTTTCTCGCCCAGCCGCAACAGCGCGCTCTGGACATTACCCGGTACGCGGCGGGCGCGCTGTTTTAGAAAATCCAGTATCCGATCTGCCGGTATGCCCTCGGCCGTGGCCCGTTGCAGGCTGCGCTGGTTGATCTGATAGACAAATTGGGGATAGCTGCTCTGCCACTGGGCAAAGCGCTCTACCCGGAAGCGATCCGAGAGGGGCGTGCCCAAAGGGACCTGTACGGTGTAGTCATCGCCTACTACCATCGGTTGCCGGGCTTTTTCCGGAGGGGGGGGGACATCGTGGCCCAGCCAGGCCGCGCCGGCGGGAGCCAATGAAATCAGCAGATCGTCCCCGGCAGAGGGTTCGGCCAGGGCAAAGGCAGTCAGCCAATAGAGTGGCCCACTGAACAGGAAACGCAGCAGCGCACCCTCCACCTGATCCCAGTGGTCGAAACCTTTGAGAAACTCTTTCGTAGAGCTATCGCGGATGTACCAACTGTCGTAATCGCCGGTGGGACGCTGAAAATCCGGTGCAGCCTCTTTGATGGCTTCGATCACATCGGCCTGGCTATACCAGAGGCCGGGCTGCAAACGAGCCAGCATCCGCACCACCACTTCCCGGGTGCGCTGGGGTTCGTTGTGCCAGTTGCCCCCGGAGCAATCCAGGCCGGGTGTGCGCAGCAGATCGTTCCAATCGGGCGAGGCACGCCAGCTTTCCCAGAGAGAAAACCATTGCTCTGCTGGCTTCTGGCCCAGAAATGTGTAGACCCGGTTGCCGTTGAGCCGCACCCGATCTCCGTCCCGGCGCAGCAGCCCCATGCGGTTGACCAGATGGAGCAGGAGGGCCAGCCGCACGTCTTCGGGGTTTTGTCCATCGACCGCCTCTTCCGGGTCGGCTGGGACAATCGAAATGGCGGATTGCAGCCGTTCGACCAGCAGCGCCACGTCGTCAGGGTGCGGCCCCTTGTCGGTCATGCGCAGCCCTTCGGTGTGGAGAAAGCCGAGCAGGGAGCCGACGTCTTCCAGAAAAGCGCCTTCGTCTGCCAGTATGCGGGCAGGGGGTGGGGGTGGAACGGGCACAGCGGCCAACCCGTCCTCTTCGTCCGATGATTTTGGTTTGGGCAGCCAGGGGATCACATCTTTGGGGATATAGACAATTGTATGGGCATTTTGCCCGGCCCCCTTAAAGCCCCGACCCAATAGCCCATAATAGTAGAGCAGCTCGGCCACACTTTCCGGCGTATGCCAGGGCTGTTCCCGCTCTAGTTTGGCTGGCCCCATCTGGCGGATGCTGCCAAAATCCCGGCTGAACTGGGCTTCGATCTGTTCGCCCCCCGCGGCCAACAGATCGTCCAGCGCAGCCTGGGCCTGGGGATGAAAGTCGACGACCTCCTGGTAGGCCATCAGGACGGATGTGGGGTCGGACACCTGCGCGGCCAATAAGTCGATGGCCTCTCGCCGGTTTTCCGCAGCATCCAGAAAGGCGCCGCGCAGTTCGGCAATGACCTGAAGCAGAATATCGGGATAGTCGTCAAACATCTGGCCGGTAGTAGGCATAGAAAGTATTTGTGTTGATTGGCTGAGGGCGGCTTTGGGATTTGTTGTCACGCAGGCAAATTTTCGTTATACTGGTTCCACATCTGTGGAGGGAGTTGAAAAATATGGCAAAGAATAATACAAACCGGCAAGGGAACAGTTGGAATCTTGCACACATTTTACGGGATATGGCCGTAACTTGGCAACTGATGGGAGACCCGCAGGTTTCCGCGCTGCTCAAACTGGCGCTGCCGGTCTTCGCATTCCTCTATTGGATATCGCCCATCGACCTGTTGGTGGGTATGCCTTTTGATGATATTGCCGTTATGATTTTTGCCAGCCGGGTCTTTGTGCAATTGGCTCCACCCGCCGCGGTGGAACGTGCATTGCGCCGGATGGGCCGCTTTGGCGGGTATGCCGAGCCAGCCACGTCCCCGTCGGATCAGCCTGACAAAAACGTGTGGGATGTTTGGGACGACGACGGCGACGGCAAGACAATCTCCGGGGATTGGCGAGTGGTGGACGATTGAGAACCGCTTATACGTTTTGATAGTAGACGTATAAGCGGTATAGTAGCACAATATGCAGACGAAAGATTTTTTGTCGGAATAGATCAGCAACCAGTCTGCTCTGGCAGGATGTGCCTTCGCATACTTTGGGGGCAGGCTTATCATCAATGGAGCTACAGATATGGGAAATCTCCAGACAGAGCGCGGTGCCAAAGAAACCAAAGCAACGGTAGCCGAAGAAAAGATCAAAGCCGGTCTTTTGGATGATATTTTGGCCCGGATTGATGCTGAGTATGCCAACTATAAACAGACGCCGGTCTTCACCTGCCAGGAAGAAGAGCTGGCCTACTGGTCGCGCCAGGCCCCGTCTGACAGCGCCGAACCCAGCAACGAAACTGACACCCAAACTGAGAACAAGTCCCCCTCCAGCCAACAGCCAGGCCAATGAACGAACACACACCTGTCACCATCGACCGCGAAAGCACCAGCCAGACCTTTGCCGAAGTCACCGAACTCCTGGACGTGGCACCGGGAACCCTGCGCCGCTGGATTCAACGCTTTGGCTCTTTTCTGCAAACGACCGCCACAGAGAGCAGCAGCCGTTTCACCGCGTCGGATGTGGAGACGCTGAGTATTGTACGCGGTTTGCTGGCCGAGGGCAATACGTACGAACAGATTGCCCACCGCTTGAAGGTGATGCACGCCTCCCCACATCCATCGCTGGAGGAAAGGGAAGAGGAAAGGGGCAGCCGACCGCTGGTGACGCCGGGGCCTGCCCAGCTCAACCGAGCCGTGGGTGATGCCGTGCAGACCATCACCGACACCCAAAAGGCCATCCTCAACAGCCAGACCTCCATCCGGGATCTGTTGGGGGTGGTGGTGCAGGACAACTTCAACCTGAAAGAGGAAAACCGCAAACTGCGCGAGCGGATGTTGGAGATCGAGCGGGTGCAGGCCGAGTATCAGCGCCGGGAAGAGACGCGCAAAGAGCGCTTGGAGAGCCGCCTGCGCGCACTCGAAGGCACCCTGGGCGCGCTGCAACAGCAGGTGGCCCATTGGGTAGAGCTACAGCGCCAGCGCCGGCGGGGCTGGTTTTGGTAAAAAGGAGTTGGGCCGTTCAAAGAAAATAAATCCCCGATCCGGCGACAATTTCCCTGAACGGCTTGGGCTTTTCCAAATCAATTTGGGGAATTTATTTGTTGGAAAAGCCTTAGAGAATAGTATAGGAGACTGGACACAATTCGCCAGTCCCCAATCCCTAATTCCCAATCCCTAATTCCCTTTTACTCACAAACGTCTCCGCCAGCAGCGGTTCCCCCACCAGATCGTACTCCATCGCTCCGTTGATATGCACTTCCATCATAGAACCAATCGGCGCGCCTGACACGCCGGGGACCAGCACCAGCCCGTCCACCTCCGGCGCGTCCCGATAGCTGCGGCCCAGCAGCAGGGGATCACCGCTGCCTTCGATCTCTCCTTCACCCTCCACCAAAATTTCCAGCATCCGTCCCACCAGCGCCTGATTCTTGCGCAGACTGATGGGCTGTTGGACTTCCATCAGCCGCCCGTAGCGCTCCTGTTTCACTTCTTCTGCCACCTGATCCGGCAGTTCCGCCGAGGGCGTGCCTGGCTCTGGGCTGAAGGTGAACGCGCCCACTTTGTCGAATTCGATGGCTTTGGCAAAATCGAGCAGCCCCTGGAACTCTTCCTCCGTCTCGCCGGGGTAGCCCACAATAAACGTCGTGCGCAGGGCAATGTCGGGCATGGCCGCGCGCAGCTTTGCCATGTGGTCATAGACCATTTCCAGGCGGCTGGGGCGGCGCATCCGCTTGAGGGTGCGCGGATCGCCGTGTTGCAGGGGCATATCCAAATAGGGGACAATCTTCGGCTGGCTCGCCATCACCTCCACCAGTTCGTCGGTGACGTGGCCGGGATAGGCGTACATCAGGCGAATCCAGCGCAGATCGCTGCTGGTGCGGTTGCCCAGCGCGGCCAGCAGGCGGGGCAGGCTGTTGGGTTCGCCCCGGTCTCGGCCATAATCTGTGCTGTCCTGGGCCACCAGCACCAGTTCTTTTGCGCCGGCTGCCACCAGCGCGTTGGCCTCGTCCACAATCGCTTCCAGCGGGCGGCTGCGCAGTTTGCCCTTAAAGCTGGGAATGGTGCAGAAGGCGCAGGGCGCGTTGCAGCCATCGGAAATCTTCAAATAGGCGCTGCCCGCGGCCACCGGCGGGCGGGGCACAGCGGCTTCGTAGCTCTCGTCCGGATCGCCCAGCAGAGAGTACTGTTGGAGTTTGCGGGGTTTGCCGTTGCCCCCGCTGCCCCGGATGCCGTTGACCAGTTCCATCACATCCATCCAGCGGCGTGTGCCCAGCAGCCCGTCCACACCGGGGACGCGTGCCAGCACTTCGCCGCCATTGCGCTGGGCCAAGCAGCCCGCGGCAATGAGCATTTGCCCGCGCTTTTTCAGCCCGGCCAGTTCCTGCAAGACGCCGATGGATTCCTCCTTGGCCGCTTCCAAAAAACCGCAGGTGTTGACAATCAGCACGTCGGCCCGGGCCGCGTTGGCCGTGGCACGCAGATCGGCCTGTTGCAGCAGCATTTCCATGCCGTCGCTGTCCACTTTGTTCTTGGGACAGCCCAATGTAATCAGGTGATATTTCAAGGATCGATCTCCAAAATCCGATAAGGATAGACATTCATCACATCCGTCTCTAAATAGCGTGTGGAGGTGATGGCGTCGTTGCGATAGATGTGAATGTGGCCGTGGAGCAGATAGCGCGGGCGAAAGTAGCGCATAAAGGCCAGGAACGATTTGAAACCTGTGTGTGCCCGGTCGGTTTCGTCGTGGATGCCCTTGGGGGGCGAATGCGTCACCAGCACATCCAGCCAGCGTCCATAGCGCATTCGATTGTAGAGCAGGCCAGGGATCATCCGGGCAATGACGCCCCACATCTCCCCGTCTGTGTATTGAAAGGGCGCTCTGTTATAACGGATCGATCCTTCCAGGCCAGCCAGCAACAGCCCCTGCTCGCAAAATGTGCGTCCGTGCAGATTGGTGGCACCGCCCGGCGCGCTCATGACAGTGTTATTGGACCAATACTCAGCCACATGCGCGTGATTCCCATAGACAAAATAGGCGGGTTTGTCCAGCATACTCACAATGTAGTCAATGTAATAGTAAGGTAAATCGCCGCAACTGAGGATCAGATCCACATCGCCGATCTGGCTGCGGATGCCGGCACTGTAGAGTGAGGGGACGATTTTGTCACTGATTGTCAGAATGCGCATAACCGACCCATTGTAGCATCGGGTGGAAAGAGGGGTCAAAGAGAGGGTGTTGTGCATTGCAAATTGTGCATAGCCCAATTCACTATTCTCCGCCGCCCACCGGCCAGTCCGCCTGAAATACGGCCACCATCCGGTCGTAGAGCGGCGCGGCATTCACCAGCAGACTCACCTCCCGGTTGAGTTTGTGGCTGATTTCGCCGCCGTTGACGCTGCCCACCAGCACCCAGCGCTCGTCGCCGATTGCCAGCGTGCCCGCTTTGGCGTGGATGCCCGCGCCGGTGGGGTTGGCTGTCTCGGCCTGAATGTCCAGATTTTCTGCCAGGGCGACCAGGCGCAGATAGGCTGCTGTGGCTTTGTTGCTGCGGTCGTCGCTGGGTTCGTCGAAAAAACTGTCCAGCAGAACGCGCACTGCCCCGCCCCGTCGCGCGGCGTCGATCAGTCCGGCCAACCGGGGATTGGGGTCCGCCACCGGATTGCTGAAAGTGTCGCCCCAATATTTGTGTTCGTACAACTGCACCCAGCGGATTTCATCGCCCGGTTTGGCCCGGTCCATCAGCTTTGCCAGAAGATTGTCTGGCCGGGCCGAATCTTCCGGCGAAGCGAGCAGAGCAAAGGTAAAATCCCCTGTGTACGTCACCGGCTCCTGAAAGGGCGCTGGCCCCAATGTTTCGGGCGGCATATCCGGCGGGGTATAGCCTGGGGGCGGGCCGTCTTTGGCTGGGTCATAGGCGCGCAAATCCCAGAAAGTCTCTGGTTGCCAGTCGTAGGCAAAGAGCCGGGCCAACTTTTCTGTCACCGCCGCGGCGTCGGTGAAAAGATAGAAGCCCCGGCGACCGGGCGGTATGCTGCCGTTGACCGGCGCGGGCATAGAATCCGGTGTCAAATTTTCTGTGCCCACAAACGCCCGCGTGCTGTCGGCTATGCCATATTTGGCGTGGAGAAAGCGATAGCGGGGGCGGAAACCGTTGGGCGCGTCGGTGCGAGCGTCCAGAAAATAGACCTGTCCGCCCGCGTTGACAATCTGGGCCACACACCAGCGCTGAAGATTGCTGATGCCTCCTGCCACACTCCCTTCCAGCAGAAGACGCACAGCCACGCCCCGTTGGGCTGTGGCAGCGATCTCCTGGGCCAGCGCCGGATGTTCCAGCGTGTACAGCGAGAGGTCCAGACTGCTCCGCGCACTCTGTAAAAAAGCAGCCACCGGTTCGTAGAGTCCGTCCGGGCCGGTGGCGAGGGTAAGCGTGCCCGTGGCCTGGATGGGCTGAACAGACGGCTGCCAATCCGGTTGCCAGAGCCGCCAGCCGGCGAAGAATGTCTGGCGTCCCCAGGCCAGGTCGGCTATATCTCCGCTCCAATCGGTTGCCCGGTCTGTGTCGATAAAAGAGTCAGCCCCGCCCGGTTTGCGCCGCCAAACTTGGCCAGCCGCGCCAATCGCGCCCCGGGTGTAGAGTTGGGCCGCGGCCCCTTTCCATCCCGTTGGAATCCCATCCTCGTCGCCGTAGACCAGCACATCCACCGCCTGCCCATCGGGTGAATTGAGCTGGATGACCCCGCGACTGTTGGTCAGCCGCGGTGTGCTGCCGGATAAATTCAGCACAGCCGGGTCGTCGTCCGCGCCCCATTCACAACCCGGCGCAAAGCCAAATGTATGGCGAAAGATCGTCGGGTCTGCCGTACACCAGAGACCCGCGCCGGGTGCGACCGTCAATGTACTGGTGATGGGGAAAGTGGCTGTGTGCCCGTTGCCGGTGATCTGCCAACCGGCCAGAGATGCAACAAATGGTCCGTTATTCCACAGCCAGAGCGCTTCGTCGCCTTCGCCGCTGATGGCGCTGTCGATGTGGGCCGCCGCGATCAGCAGTCGGGGCGTGGCGTTCTGGACAAGAGGGAGGTGAAGGGTGGGGGTGAGGGCAGTCGTGTGTCGAAGCGCAGGAGAATATTGGGAGGTTGCTGTGGGCAAAATACGGGCATCTATCTGCTCCATCGGCAAAGCGAGTGTCAGCAGCACCAGCGCGGCCAATGCCGCCAGGATGGTTGGCAAGCGGGTGGATAGGTGTTGGATAGAGGGGATTGTCCTCGTTTGCATCGACATTCCTCCTGCGGTCCTGTGCCTTGCGCGTTTGAAGGCAAGAATGTCGTAAATAAATTACACGAAAAGGCGGCAATGTGCAAAGAGGGATTTTCATCTTCTGGGCTGGGGTGGCGGGGTTTTGCCGATACGGGCGGGGAATACGGTTCGCATCCGCGGCTTTTATTGTTGGGAACTACTTTTGGGCTGCTGTTCCGCAATTGGCACAGAATTTGTGTTCTGGCGCGAGCGTGTGGCCGCAGTTTATGCAGAAACGGATTGTGCCTTCCGTTGCCGGTGTCGGCGCGGCTGCTGTCAGGACCGGCGCGGCATTGCCCTTGCCATTCACCGCAACCGACGCTGGCCGCGTCTTGCGCAGGCGGGCAATTTCGACCTCCAGCATTTCGTCCAGATGCGCGCTTTGGGGCGCGAGTTTGTCGATCTGTTGAAGATAGCCGATGGCTTGCTGGCGCAGGCGGGCATTGAAGCGCTCATAATCTTCTTCGCTGAGCTTGCCCACCTGGCGGTCAAATTCCAGGTCTTTGATGGCAACCAGCACCCCATCCTTGCGGCTGATCAGCTCGGTGAGCCGGTCATCTTCAATGGGCACATCCGGCGCTGTGTGGCTGAGCAACGGCCAAAGCACAAAAGCTGCCGCGCCGCCAGCAATGAGGAGAGCAAGAAAGAGGGTGGTCCAGATCATTAGAAAACGCCTTGTGGCAAGTGCATTGGGTATAGACTTAGGCGTGGCAGGGGGCAGTGTGGACATTCCACATGCTGTCCCCTGCTTTTTGTCCCCATCGATCGCTGGTTCATCAATCGCCAGCAGCAGCCAGGCCCGTGGCTGCCGGCACACTGGCCGTGCGTTTCACCGGGTGGGGCCAACTGGCGATCAGCGTGCCCAGAACCAGCACAATCCCGCCGATCCACATCCAGATGGTGAGCGGGTTAATGAAAATGGTGAATGTTGCGGTTGAGCCGCTACCCTCCCAGCCGTTGAGCAGGACGTAGACATCTTCCAGCAGCGTCATACGCAGTCCAACTTCGCTGGTGGGCATATCGGGTGTCTTGTCATAGAGATTGCGCAGGGGCAGGAGCGTACCCACCATTTTGCCATTGCGGTCGTGAACGATCACCCGGGCGCCGATTTCTGTGCGGTTGGAGGCCCGGTTGTTTTCCAGCCCCACATACGTCAGTTCATAGCCGCCCAGCGCCACCTGACCGCCCGGGGCCAGGGTGACATTTGTCGTCTGCTGGAAGAATTCGTTGCCGATGATGGCGACGGCGATCATCACCATCCCCAGGTGGACAATATAACCGCCATAGCGCCGCCCGTTGCGTCGGGCCAGGCTGGCCATTGCCACCAGTGGATTCTCGTTGTTGGTGACACGCCGGGCAATGACGCCCCGCACAAATTCCTGCACGATTGTGGCTGTGGCAAAGGTGCAGACCGCCAGCCCCACCGACGGCCACGGGTTCGGGCTGAGAAAGACGGCGATAATACCTATTGCCACACCGGCGATCAGCGGCCAGGTGAATTGCTTGCGCAGGGCTTCCATTCCCGTGCGCCGCCAGCCCAGCAACGGCCCGATACCCATCAACAGAAAGAGAAGCAGAAAGAGCGGGCCATTGACTTTGTTGAAGAAGGGGGCCGCCACACTGATACGCTCTCCGGTCAGAATTTCACTGAACATTGGAAAAAACGTGCCCCAGAGGGTGGCAAAGGTAATGCTGGTAAAGAGCCAGTTGTTGCCCAAAAAGGCGGCTTCCCGGCTGGAATAGGAGTCGATGGACTGCTCATCCTTCAGCAGATAGAGCCGTTTGAAGAGCAGCCAGAGGAAGCCAAAAATGATCAGAATCATAAAGCCCAGGAAGATAGGGCCGACGTCGCTCAGGGCAAAGGCATGGACACTTTGCAGCACGCCGCTGCGGGTGGTAAATGTGCCCAGAATGACCAGGAAATAGGTCAGCCAGATCAGCACCACATTCCACGTCTTCAGAATGCCCCGCTGCTCCTGGATGATAATACTGTGCAAAAAGGCTGTGCCTGTAAGCCAAGGCAGAAAGCTGGCATTCTCCACCGGGTCCCAGGCCCAATAGCCGCCCCAGCCCAGTTCCATATAGGCCCACTGGCTGCCCATCAGAATCCCCGCAGAGAGAAACATCCAGGGGATGAGGGTCCAGCGGCGCACCGTGCGCACCCATTCGTTGCCCACCCGTTTGCTGATCAGTGCGCCCACGGCAAAGGCAAAGGGAATCGCCATGCCCACATAGCCCAGATAGAGCATCACCGGATGGATGACCATCCAGTAATTTTGCAGGAGTGGGTTCAGCCCCTGGCCGTCGGCCGGGACAAAAGCGGCCAGTTTGAAGGGATTGGCAGCGAAGACGAGCAGAATAAGAAAAAACGTAGAAGTAGCCAACATGACTGCGTTGACGTAGGGCATCAGCGCTTGCAGACGACGGCGGTTGACCGCGCTGACTATCACCGAATAGACGGAGAGCAGCAGCGTCCAGAAGAGCAGACTGCCTGCCTGCCCACCCCACAGGGCCGAGAATTTGTAGAAGTTGGGCAGCGCCCTCTCTGAATGGTTCCAGACGTAGGTGAGCTGGAACTGGTCTGTAAGCAGCCCATACCAGAGCATCACCGCGGCAATCGCCACCAGTCCGCCTACGGCATAGACCGCGTGGAAACTGCTCTGCACCAGCCGCTGGTTGCGCAGTTGCCCACCCGCAAAACCCAGTACGACACCAATACCTGCGATGACAAGCGCAGTGACAAGAATGAGATAACCGATGTTGAATAGCATAGTTTATTTCTCTTTCGGGCGAATTTTGTCCAGATAGCTGTCCATCTGGGCCTGGCTGGAAATCGGGCCAACCACAATATCCACGATTTTTCCTTCGGGGTCGATGAAGAATGTCTCTGGCACGCCTTGAATCCCATAGCGCCGGGCCACCTGGCTGCGCAGGTCCGGTCCGTTGGGATAGGTGATGTCATACTCGGTCAGATAGCCTTTGGCCGCGGGTTCCTGGTCCAGATAGTCCAGCCCCAGGAAGACAATACCGTTTGCCTGCTCCCGCCGCCAGGTGCTTTCCAGCAGCGCGGCTTCTTCCCGGCAGGGATCGCACCAACTGGCCCAAAAATTAACCATCACCCCCTGGCCGCGCAGATCGTCCAGATTGATGGTTTGCCCATCAAAAGTGGTGAACTCCAGCACAGGGGCCAAGCCTTCGGCCCGGTGTTCGCTCTTGGCCGTGCCCAAACGCAGAGCCAGAAAGACGATAAAGATCAGGGGCACCAGTATAAAAATGGCCCGCCAGATCACTACAGCACGGGAAGCCGGGGCCGCGTCCCCCGGCACACGGGGAGTATTTTCGCTGGTCAGGCTTTCAGTCATCTCAGTCATAGCGGGAAAGCTCCTGCTCCAACTTCTGGGAATAGTCATCGGCCTGGGCGGCAGTTTGGGGCCGTGCAGTCGGGGTCGCTGGCTGGGGTTGAATCATTCGCCGGATGCCGTACCAGAGAAAGAGGCCCCCGCCCAGCAACCCTACTACCGGCAAAATCCAGGCCAGCCAATTGAAGCCTTCGGCAGGTGGCTGGCCGTAGACCTGCGGCCCGTACTGTTCGGCAAAATAGTCCCGAATCTCTTCTTCGCTGGTCCCTTCGGCCAATTTAATGGCAATCATCTCTTTCATCTGTTCGCAGGCTTTCAATTCGCACGCGTCCAGACGCACGCCATTGCACAGAGGACACCAAAGCCCTCGCGCCACTTCGTTCACCTGATCTGCTGTGATGGCGCTGGTGTCGGGCGTGGGTGTCTGGGCCAGGGCTGCGCCAGAGATTGTCAAAAGGAGGAAGACAAAGATTGTGGTATAGAACAAACGAACCGGACGGATTTTCACAGGTAGAATCTTTCACTATTGCAATTTTGTGGCGGATGCCAACCAACAATGAATATTTGGATTATACCACGAACCAATCCTGCAATGAACTGCTGGGATAAGAACCAGGTCCCATCTCTACGGTTGCTTACTCGCTCAATTGCAGCGCAACAGTCAGAAGCTCTGCCTTCATACGCGCCCGCTGCTGCTGCCAATTGTCGTCGCTCACCTCGCCCACCGCGTGGAGATCGTCCAGTTTGGCAATGCGTTGGAGCAGCTCTGCGCGTTGGCGGTGCATCAACGATTTCGTATCGTCGCTGGATTGGGCAATGCGCGTCTGCCAGGCCCAGGCCAGACCAGCCGCCAGACCCAGAAACAGTACGCCGCCCAATGCCCAGGGCGTCCAATCTTCCAACTGGGGCACGCGCACACTGGCAGCCGTACTCTGACTGTCGCCGCTGGCCGGGCCAGCCGCCCGCGGGTCAACTTCCCCGGCTTCCAGCAGGCCAGACAAACGCACAGTCACCTGCTGATCGGGTGCTATTCCTTCGCGCTGCCACATTTGATACGTTTTGCCCTGGATGTCCTGGGGGCCGACGCTGTCCAGGCCGCTCACTTCCACTTCCATCCCCGGCAGCTCGGCCACCAGCAGATTGAGGCTGCTGGCCGCATAGGGCAGCGCGCCCGAAAATTCGGCGGATGTGCCCTGGAAGGGCAGGGCATAGCGCATTACAATCTGGCGCGTGCCAGAGCCAGGAACCACAGGCGCAGTGTCATAAATGATGTGGCCCACCTGGCGGAAGCGTCCGCCCAATGCCCCGTTGTCAAAGGTGATTTCTACCGCGGCTGGCGGCACAGAGATAGCCACCGTAGCCGGGACATCCAGCCCCTCCACCGCCCGCCCGGTAAAGGCACGATCGCTGCTGTTGCCATAGGCATAAATCTGGGCAACGACCAGCGCGCCGGGCTGAGAATCCACAATCCAATGGGCGCGTTCGATGGCAATGCCGCTGTCGTCGTCCGTGGGTTCATAGACGCTGAAATCGGCTTGCAGGCTCTCCTGCCCCTCTGCGAAGAGCAAAATCGGACTGCTGTAGCTGATCCCTTCCAGCGTGGCAGAGGCAAAATAGACCACCGACGGGTCTGTGGACAGATTGGCAAAGGCAAAGCTGCCGTCTGTGTTGGCCGTAGTTGTGAAGGTCGCCACCGGCTCGAAGTCCACAAAGCCTTCCAGTACCACTTCGATTCCCGCCACCGACGTGCCCCCAGCCGTTCCCTGCTCCACACGGCCACTCAGAATACCGTTGCCAGGGCGATAGGCAGCGGTCCAGGCCGGCGTGTAGGAAAAGGTGCGCACAAACTCCAATACATTGCGCTGCTGTTCCTGGCTGAAATCAGCGCCGATCTCTGGATGGGCTGCCTGCCAGCCTGCCAGCCAACCGGCCTGGCTGACGGCCATGGCATAGCGGGTGTCGGTGAAATCAGAGATCACATCCCCGCCATTAGGGCCGTCGCCCGCGCCCGTCTCTCCGTGACACTCGGCGCACGCGCCCGCGTAGAGCAGACCGCCCGCCTCCACAGCAAGCTGATCCGTGTGCAGGTCCCAGGCATAGGAGACCACATTCCAGATTTGGCTGTCGGTCAACTGGTTGCCCCAGGGCGGCATCAATTTTTCAATGCGGCCAAATTTGGCTGTGTGGAAAAGTTCAGCGGGGCTGCGTTCCCACACAGCATTGGGATCGGCAAAGGCAGTGGCTGGGCCGGGCAGGCTGGCCGCGGTGGGGCCGTCGCCCCGCCCGGTTTCGCCGTGGCAGGCCGCGCAGTTTTCGGCAAAGAGTGCCCGGCCCGAACGCGCGTTGGGCAGCGTCTGCGGCGCGGGAACCTGGGCGATATCGAAAGGGGGCGAAGGTTCCTGGCCGATGGGCGCGGGGTTTTCCTCTGCCAGCAACAGACCGGGCAGCAAAAGCAATGCCAGGCAAGAAAGGGTGAGAAAGAAGAGACGGCGGGGCGAACGAATAGATGGCATTAGACAGGCTCTTGGAAAAAGAACAGAGAACTCAGTACACTGGAAACAAAGTTATCCGACTACAGAAGTTTGTTGACGCTGCACTCAGATTCGATGGGCAAAGAAAAGACCGGTCGGTTTCACGCGACGACCGGCCTTCACTGGTACTGGTTATGTACTCGCTTATCTGTCAGCGGGTGGACTGAACAAAGACTTCTTCCGGCTCTTCCTCATAGCGGCTGGGACATTTGAGCAGCAGTGTGTCTGCCTGAAAGGAGCCATCGCTCATCAATTCGCCCTCGATAATCGCGGACGCGGCTCGCTGAAAATTGTCCGGGCGCGGGCCATGGAAGACGATTGTGAGCTGCTCGTGGCTGCTTTCATCGGCCACGGCAAAGCGCAGTGTCATATCCTGGGGTTTCCAGTCCTCGCTGCCGTCTACCACCGTGCCGCTGACGCGCACCCGTTGCCCCGCGAGGGTGGGCGCACGGTCCAGCGTTTCGGCCACAGTCAGATAGTACGCTCCCGTAGAAACGGTGGAATAGACAATCAGCACGACCACCAGGGCCAGCATCACAACGCCGCCCAGGATAAATTTCAGGTTGCCATTTTTGGCTTTGCTTTTGGCCAGGCTGTCGGGGATGGAAGGAATATATTCGGCAGAGTGGGTCATGTGTAGGCTCTTTTTTGGGCAAATGGGACCCGCTGGGGGTCGGATATGCTTCACAATTCTTGAACAGTATACCACAGCCTAGCACGCCGTCAACGTGAGTTCGCCACCCATCTGGGCAGTATTGATCCGTATCGCGTGCT
>JAHBVF010000032.1 GCA_019637685.1 Caldilineaceae bacterium
GTGCATCAGGTTTCAATCCACGCTCCCCGCGAGGGGAGCGACTTCCAACCGTTCCATCTTCAGGCAGTGCGGACTGTTTCAATCCACGCTCCCCGCGAGGGGAGCGACTTGCGCCGGAGAATGCCCAGTTTCTGGAAACAAGTTTCAATCCACGCTCCCCGCGAGGGGAGCGACGTGTATGTCGGGCAAATACTGTGCCAACAAAGTGTTTCAATCCACGCTCCCCGCGAGGGGAGCGACGGCTGGTGGCATTTCGGCAGGGGTATGTTTCGATGTTTCAATCCACGCTCCCCGCGAGGGGAGCGACAGTCATGCAGCGAATAACCAAACGAATTGCGGTTGTTTCAATCCACGCTCCCCGCGAGGGGAGCGACGTTGCCGCTGATCGTGTATGCACGCGGTGACGACGGTTTCAATCCACGCTCCCCGCGAGGGGAGCGACTTACTCGCTTGCTGGCTTGCCGTCCAGTTGGGCGTTTCAATCCACGCTCCCCGCGAGGGGAGCGACCACACCGGATGGGTGGGTTGCGGCGGGTCTCCTGTTTCAATCCACGCTCCCCGCGAGGGGAGCGACACCACTCCATTGCCCCGTGTACGGCCCAGGCCAGTTTCAATCCACGCTCCCCGCGAGGGGAGCGACTGTCCGCCAACGACGTGCGGACGAAGGAGAATATGTTTCAATCCACGCTCCCCGCGAGGGGAGCGACGCCCGCGTTCCACATGGAAACCGCCGTCAAGCGTGTTTCAATCCACGCTCCCCGCGAGGGGAGCGACGCGTTTCATGGTCTTGTGTATAACCTCCAAACTGTTTCAATCCACGCTCCCCGCGAGGGGAGCGACGGTCGCCCCGCTTTTCGTTCGACGGGTTGACCGAGTTTCAATCCACGCTCCCCGCGAGGGGAGCGACGTGTAGCACTCGCAATCCTCGCCTACCAGTGGAAGTTTCAATCCACGCTCCCCGCGAGGGGAGCGACCAGCGGGGCCAGCCCTGCCTCACTATCTGCCTCCTGTTTCAATCCACGCTCCCCGCGAGGGGAGCGACGCCCACAAGACCGCCTTCTGACGCAACCGTTGGTTTCAATCCACGCTCCCCGCGAGGGGAGCGACCCAACGGGCGGCGGGTGGCCGTGGCCGATCTGCTGTTTCAATCCACGCTCCCCGCGAGGGGAGCGACGTGATGTCTTCCCATTGAAATATCGTTTCGACGATGTTTCAATCCACGCTCCCCGCGAGGGGAGCGACCCCCAGGGCAAGGTGCTGTCCACCCCATCAAAAGCGTTTCAATCCACGCTCCCCGCGAGGGGAGCGACGGGCAAACGTGGCGGCCAGCACAGCCGGGGCAAGTTTCAATCCACGCTCCCCGCGAGGGGAGCGACAACCAGCGCTTTGTCCCACCCATCCACAGGAGAGTTTCAATCCACGCTCCCCGCGAGGGGAGCGACCCTAGCAGCGGTTCAGCCACTACAGTAGCCGGTGGTTTCAATCCACGCTCCCCGCGAGGGGAGCGACAATCGAAAAGCGCGGATTAACGTTCGGGCAACTCGTTTCAATCCACGCTCCCCGCGAGGGGAGCGACAACCACTCCATTGCCCCGTGTACGGCCCAGGCCAGTTTCAATCCACGCTCCCCGCGAGGGGAGCGACTGTACAGGCTCAGTTGGCTGCACCGGTCAAAATAGTTTCAATCCACGCTCCCCGCGAGGGGAGCGACCTGATATGATTTCGTTATCCCTCTCCTATCGTGTTTCAATCCACGCTCCCCGCGAGGGGAGCGACTTGTTGCTTTTTTGCGTTTGTTGTGGTATCGTCAGTTTCAATCCACGCTCCCCGCGAGGGGAGCGACTGGATGGTGGGATAGAAAATGTATCGTCACTCCTGTTTCAATCCACGCTCCCCGCGAGGGGAGCGACCGCAATATCTAGGGGATGCGCCTAAGACGAGGCTGTATGTAGGAGGTGCCTACGGCAGAACTTATCCAGACAAATCCCAGAAGCACGAAAATTATATCATGTACGCTAATTCGGTGTGCGAACCTCCCTCTCTATTCTCTGTTCGCTTGGGGGTCGCAACAGCATTTTCTCACGCGATCAGTGGACCTTCCAAGTCGATACTGGGCTTTGCACCAATATGTTCCACCCGTTCCCGCCAGCGATTACCCAGATAGTAAAAGCGCAGGCTATCGGTTTCGGTGTCGATCAGCCCACCCAGTCGTTCTTTCAGATGGCGCATCTGTCCGGCATCGAGCAGACATTCAAAGACCGAATTCTGCACCCGTTGACCGTAGTTCTGGCACTGCTTGGCAACCAGACGCAGCCGTCTTTTACCCGCATCGGTGGTCGTATTCACGTCATAGGTGATCAAAACCAGCATCGGTTTCCTCCTTTCTACGGCGATTTCAAAGAATAAACGTAACTATCCGGACAAAGTCCCCGGCACTTTCTATCTAAGCAAGTCGGTACGTCACAATCACCCCGTTGTTGTGCGTGAAGTGCCGGGGACTTTTGGATACCTATTTTCGTAGATTGTCTACCCCCAGAAAAAGGGCGGATAAGCATCCAGATCGCCACGAAGATGGCGGGCCAGCAAGCTGGCCTGGACGTAGGGGATCAGCCCAAAGGGGATGCGCTCTTTGAGATAGGGATGCACAATCTCCTCCTGCTTGCGTTTCTGCCAGGCCGACAACACTATCTTGCGGGTTTCGTCGTCCATCAGAATCCCACCGCTCTCCTTCTCCACAAAGCCTTTGCCGTTGATCTGTTTGCGATTGACCAGCGACAGCGCCAGCCGGTCGGCAAAGACCGGACGCAGTTCCTCCATCATATCCAGCGCCAGGGACGGACGCCCAGGCCGATCCACATGTAGAAAGCCCACGAACGGGTCCAGCCCGACCGTTTCCAGCGCCGAGGCGACCTCCTGGGTCAAGAGTGTATAGAGAAAGGAGAGCAGGGCATTCATTCTGTCCAACGGCGGGCGACGGTTGCGATTCTCAAAGACAAAGCTCTCCTTCTGCTGGATGATCAGTTGTCCAAAGACGCTGAAGTAGCGCTTGGCCGCGTAGCCCTCCAACCCGCGCAGACTGTCGGTGCTGGTGGCCGTCTGGATGGATGGGAGCATCTCCTTGAGATAGCCAGACGCCGACTGCAAGGCGTCCTTATCGACCAGCAGGGAGTGATCGCGCAGGCCGCGCTCGATGACTTTGCGACAGTTGGCGACCTTGCCCAGCAGAATCGAGCGGGCGATGGCCGCGCTGGCTGCTTCATCCTGGGAGAAGGCATATTGTCTCTTGCGCAGGAGCACATTGCCCTGCTGTCTGCCTGTCACCCGTGCCAAAAAGCGACCGCTGGGCCGCAGAAAGCACAGCCCCACATTGCGCTCCACACACGCCCCCATCAGCGCTGGGCTGATCCCCGGATAGCTGAAGCAGACGATATTTTCCAGGTTGTGCAGAGGCAGGCGCAGGGAAGTTGTATCGTCCTTTCTGACCACCACATTTTCCCCGTCCAGGGCGAGATAGGCTTCCGGCGTTGTCACGTAGAGAATGTTGCCCAGTGCTTTCATTGGCTATGCCTTTTCAATCGCTTTCTCGATCTGCTGTCGAATATAGGCGGATACTTCTACTTTTTCGGCCTGCACCTGGGGCATACAGACATCGGCCAGAGAACAGGACTTGCAGCCTTTGAAGGGCTTCACTTTCGGCGTATACCCCCGCTCGAAATAGGCGTGCATCTCCTGGGCGGCCCGGCGTACCCGTTCCCGCAGCACGTCGTCCAGTTCCACAGCCACCCGCCTCCGGGTCTGGCCGTAGAAGAGATAGCCCACTGGAATTGGCACGGCCAGCATCTCTTCCAGGCAGAGGGCCTGGGCGCAGAGCTGGATTTCGTCGCTGCCGTCGCTCTTGACTTTGCCCCGTTTGTATTCCACCGGCGCGGGCAGAAATCTGCCTTCCCGCCCGGCTAGTGGCACACCTGCTGGCGACGCCGTGAATTCCACCACATCACAGATGCCGGTCAGCCCCAGCGTCGGCGAAGATATGGGCAATGCGCGGGCGACGATCACATCCTTGCGCTTCTCGGTGAAGAAGGGATCGTCCACTCGCTTGTGCAATATCCGCCCCTCTGCGGTCAGTGCGCTCTCCTGCCACTGGCGCTCGATATGGATCAGCGCCCACTGGCGACGGCAGAAGATGAAGTGCTGGATGCCGGAGAGGGGCAGCCAGGCGTCGGGTGGGTATTCGGTGGTCATCAGCACTATCCGTCCTATTCGCCGTCGATCACTTTGCACACCAAGCCGGGTAGCTCGGTGAGAATGGGATCGTAGTCTTCGATGCTTTCCGGCTTGTCCGATTTCGGCACCACTTTCAGCGAGCGATGAACCTTCGCCGACGAATACTGGCCGTTGGGGCTGTTGTGTTCCCACCAATAGAGTTTGTAAACCTCCATGCTACCTTCCGGTCGGGCAGACGAAGCGTCGTTGCGAAAGAGTGTCTGCAAGGCTTCTTTGATGGCGTTGGCATCCTCATCGGAAAAACCTGTCTTTGTGGCAAGTTGCGGGTTCATGCTGCCATAGAAAACATAGACGCCGTGATCCACCCGATGCTTCATACCCATTGTGTCAGACGCCCGTTTCGTGCCATCGCCTTCACCGCTGACGCTTTTGGTGATCTGGATGCTCGATACCCGATCCAGCACAGAAGATTGTGAAAAAGCAGGATGAATGGAAACCGGACCGCGGATACCGACCGAAACACCTTCGCCTTTCTTTTCACTCCCATAGGCGAAAACCTGTCCAAAGGCCCGGACATCTATCCATTTCTGGCAAACGGCGTTACGAAATACCGTCTCGTCTTTCCAGTCCCCCTTTGCGATCTCGCCCTCAGCCCGCTTGCGAAGACTTGGGTACTCGTCCACTTTGCTGTCATCCGATTGGACAAAAATCGATTGACCTTCGTCCATCAGGCGGTTTCTAATCTTCCGCTTGATAGCAACATCGGATATCTCGCCATATCCGTCGTAGTTGTATCGGGGACGGTTGCCATTCAGTGGGTCGCCGTTTGGGTTGGCGTTCTTGACGCTAACAATTACGGCAAAGTCAATTTTGTTGGTTAGAGTGGTCATAATCAGTTCTCCTTATTGGTTGATTGTTTCAGAATCATCGGCTGCGAAATCATCTATATCTTTACCTTCGTCTTGGGTACGATTGTTGCGGAGAAATTCACGCTGGCTGTGGTAGCCTAACAGAAATTCACCGCTCAATCGCTTGTCATTCAGAAAGTCGTCTGGCTCGAAAGAGGCGACAACTTCATCAATCATCTGCTGGCGTTTTATTGACTTCCCGCCAAGCCTGGCTTTGTAGGGTGCCAAGGCAAGTTCCAGTGTGCGCCAGGTGCTGAATGGATGTTCAGCGAAGCGTTGCATCAATCGGGCCGCGTTTGTCTCCCGCTTTTCCTTGGCTTCGCTCAAAGCCCACCCTTCCAGACTGTCAGCCAGGGCCAGCAGCCTGCCGTAGAGATAGTCTCTGGTGGTTCTATCCGGGTCAAGTGCCATCTTGTAACTCTCCTTTCGGTTATATTTGTTGAACAATGCACAGGCGATACTTAACGTCTTGTTCCATTCGTTTTCAAACTTGTCATCATTGTCCTTTATGCCGATTCGGTTCGATGCCCGCCTAACCGCTGATTCTACAAGATCGCGCGGTATGGGTTGCCCATCAAGTATGCAAGGAAGAAGCCGCTCGATGGTTGCTTTGCGTAATTTGTCATCAACTCGTTTGCCATAAGCAGCTTCGGCAATGTCATGTGGAGCGGGCGCACCAGTGAACCAAATACGCTTTTTATCCGCAAATCGGTAGCTGTGAAGCCAAGTGCAGGTTTCATGCCAAGATGACAACCTGTCCAGGAATTCTGAGCCTGTTAGCTCACGATAGAAGATAATCGACAATCGTCCTGGTGTTGCAGAGTCCAACCCCATCACAATTATGTCTGTTGCATCCCCGATTTCTTTTCCATAACCCGCAATGCTTTTTTTGAGTTTACGTGCTACGGTCTGTGCCGTGTTTGCGGGTGCGACTTCATCAGACGGCAAGTCTTCGAGGCCAAAGAGGTCAACCTCATCGTCGGTCGGTTGTGGAACTGGTCTGCCAGATGTCGCCCAGGCAACAATAGCCAAATCACCTTTGCGATAGCCCTGTCTGCTGATAAGCCAGGACAAGGCAAAGTGGGCTTTGTGGGAGACGTCAAGACTTACCCCGCACGCCTGTTCTGCACTCCCGAAACGACCGCGATAGGTGAAATTCGTGCTATCGTTCGCAGAAATCAGTTTTGCTCCGTCACCCTCTCTACGTATGAATTTAGGATGATTAGTGGTTAGAATTGCATCATTTCCAGTTACGAAACATATCGACTCGGCTTGCTGACCGCTCAGATAATACCCAATCCAACTTTCCCACAAAGACCGATCCCTCCATACCTTTGACTCAACCGTATCATCAGATTCGACAATCCAGCGGACAAAGGCGCTATCTTGAGAATTCATGATCGAAAAGATATCTGTTGCATTTTTCTCCCTCTCCACCTCCTTTTTGTCTAGAAGTTGGTTCTGTTGCCCCACAAATAGAATCTGATGATTTACCAGGTCCTGAATGACAGTCTTTTTGTTCACATAGCTCAAGATCGCCCTGGCCTTGGGATGGCTGAATTCTGAATTACACCACTTGGATAAGCCATCTGTGTAGTCTCGAAATGGCTCTTCTGGGTCTTTAGCAAATCCAGACGTAACAGAACCTCCATAGACAGAGAAGTCGCCAGCCAGATATTGAAGTTTGTCACAAAGAGGATGATTTACTGGTTTGCTTCCAGCTCTACCCGCAGAACTTTCGGTGCATGGGATGATTGTAGTCATATCGCTTTTGTCTGTAATCACCCTAGCTCTGCGAAAATCGCCATTGCCGTCAATGACGATCTCAATCTGTGCCTGGGTTGTGCTATGGCAAATAGGGAGCAAAGGCCGCTGGCCTTCTGTCTCTGAATAACCGATGTTTGCTTCACAGTTTTCATACGTCTCATACAACTTTTGAATCCAACTCATTTCATTCTGCTCCTTCCAAATAGTCTTCCAGAAGCCCTTCTTCCTCCAGACCGATTGACATGGGTGGTGATGCTTTCATATTTCGGATGACTTTTCTCACAATGGCATTTTCGTCATCAGGGCGGACAAAGTCGACGACACCTTCAGCCATTGTAGGACGCCAAAATCGGGCCTGTAATTCATCCTTCGCCAATTCGTCAGGGTAATCAAACCCGTGAAACATCATGCCAAATGAAATTTCACCGGGATAGGTGTCATAAAACCCTTGCCCTTCTCCAAATATACATGGCTCTACATATCCTTGACATTCTCTTGTGCCGAGAAATATGTCCCGTCTGCCTCCTCGCTCGATCATCCGTTTGGCAACAAAGAAATGTTTGTTCTCATTCCTGTCTTTCGCCATATCTTCTCGGTGAAAATTCCACTCAAAATGCGCTTGTACCTGATACTCCACATCTGCAAGGTAGGTATAGATGGAAAGATCATTATTGCCACCCCCATATTTCATCGGCTTGGCGCTGCGTGTCTGCGTCCGAATTGGCTTCATCACCCGGACTTTATCAATGAACCAGACAATGGTTGGTTTCCAGTAGACTGAACTTAGAATTCCTTTGAGTGCTTCATAGGTCGGAATCTGGTACGAATACTTCTCCCCGCCAATCCTGGTCAGAGGGTCAGTAAACAGGGCATACTTACCTGTCACCTTGAATTCCACAATATTGGGATTTTTCATATATGCCTCCTATGCGGTTAGTAAACCCAAATCACGTACAGGCTTATCACTCCAACCGAATTGATCGCTATAGTACCGCTCATCAAGATAAAAAACTCCTAAGCCGGGCTGTGCTTCCTGAATGACACCGATCTCTGCTAATTTCCTGAATTCATGAGGAAATAGATTCACAGAGTATTGCTGTGCTTTCTTCAAAAGCCGATATCGTTCTTCGGGAGCAAAGGTCCCACACAAATCTGCCACAATCGCTCTCCCATTGTTACCAAAAGGCACAACCACACCCTGAGTTGCTGAGTCGATCACTCGGAAGGACTTCGCTGCGGTCTGGAATGATTGCTTGAAGGTGATTCCCGGAAGCGACTGGTTGTTTGTTCTCCGATGCTCATCGACGGATTGGATGTTTGTCGATAAAAGACTGAACAGATCATCGCTTCTGTCGATCACTGAGTCTGGTCCAAACCGATATTTCATCTCATCCTTTCTTTCAAAAAAATAGTGCTTGTAGTACGCCGCCATAGATTCCAGTCCGATGCGATCATTGTCAAACGACAAAGGATCGCTCTTGAATTCATCTAGCAGGCGCTCTGTCTTCTCAATACCGATCTGGATGTCCGGTAATTGCTGAAGGTTTTCGTACTTCGGATTGACGATCCAAACAGTTCCCATTTGCTCCTGTAGGCCATGTCGATTACAACGGCCAGCAGCCTGGGCAATCGAATCCATTCCCGCCAAGTAACGGATAACCGACCCGAAATCGATATCAACACCTGCCTCTATCAATTGAGTACTGATACAAATAACGGGTTGTTTATCCAATAGCTTTTGCTTTACCTCATTTAGCTTTGCGAGTCGATGGGCCGGACACATGCTCGTACTCAGGTGATAGATATCAATAATTCCTTTCTGATCAAGCGTTTGAAAAAGCGATCTGGCAGAACGCTTCGTGTTCACTATAACCAGTACACTGCCCTTATTACGCAGCGCTTGTTCTACCAATTCTGCAATTTCTTCATCATTCCAGCCCCCAACCTTGCGTTGATCAATAACAGAGACCCGCCTTAGCTTTTCAAACAGTTCCTTCTCATTGGGAATGATTCGCTGCCCTGGTAGCAGTGACAATGCGCGGAATTCTGATTCAATCTTGTCAAGCGGAGGCTGCGTTGCGGTGCAGAGCAAAACTGTTGCACCGCAACTATGTGTGAGGAATCGAAGCGCAACGTTTAGCATGTGTATACAATTGATTGGAACGGTTTGCACTTCATCCAGAATGATTACAGAGTTCGCTAACTGGTGCATTCTTCTGGCCCCTCTTGTACCAGAACCAAATAGGGATTCAAGGAATTGCACCTGAGTCGTGAATACAATCGGAGCATCCCAATTCTGGGAGAGCAGACTTTGCCTGCGGGTTTCTTCGTTTGGAGTCAGATTTGAATGATGCTCAAGAACTACATTGTCCCCAATATTTCCATTTGCATCTCTATCTTCCAGAATCTTGCGAACCTCATCCGCGTTTTGGTCGATGATTGATGTGAAGGGAATGACATAGATAATTCGATCTATCGAATGATACGCAGCGTGATTCAGGGCAAATCGAAGACTTGCCAGTGTTTTACCGCCACCAGTTGGCACGGTTAGTTGATAGATGCCCTTTGGCTTTGTCGAAAAATCAAGACAGGCTTGGGAGACTTGGTTTCGTAGCATATCGACAACATTCTTATCGTCTTTGTTTCCAAACTCCAACAACTTTTGATTCAGCCGTTCGAGAAGGATTTGCCAGGATGCGTATTGGCCGTAGTTACGAATGCGAAAATTGCTCGGATACTCAAAATCCGCCGTGTTCAATCTGTCCGCATCGATCAGGCAGCTAAAAAGAAACCGAATCAACAGGCCATGCTTAAATGAAAGTGTTTCTTTCGATTCTTTCTCTTCTTGCAATCCTCGCAATCTCTCTATGACGCTTTGTTCAATCCCAGTCGAAAGCAATGCTTCGAGCCTTTTGTTGATTTCATCGATGTTGACCAATGCCTCGGCCTTATGTGTCTGTTCCTCGTTTTTGCCCATCCGAATCTGAAAAATATTCTTGCCATCAGGCGACAAACAGTCAATCAATCCTGAATGATGCGATGCCAGACATAATGCCAGGATTTGTGCTGCTGCACGAGCCTCTGGTCCACGCGGCCAGAGTTTTTCCCAGATCACCTGTGCGCCGGCACTAGAGTGGTCTACCTTCCCCTTTTTGGCTTTTGCATCAACATAGTCATCACTGTCGGGATCAAGTAGCCCCTCCCCAGAAAGGATGTAGCTCTGGAATTCCTTGCTGGCTTTCCCCAGATCATGCAATAGACCCAGAACTTCACCAGCTTCTTTAAGTCCAATCTTCTCCGCAAATTTTCCGGCAAGAATCGATACCTCCGTAAGGTGATCTAGCAAATACTGTGGTTCCTTGCGATTTCTGTCGCTTTCCCGGAAATGTGCGAAGAGTTCTTTTCCGTTTTCTACAACTCTATACAATTTTGCCAACTCTTGTGCCTCCCGCTTCAACATCTTCCACAACCAGTCTGGCTCTTTCACCTCTACATCTGCGCCCCATCCTCTCACCCACGGAATCATCTCCTTCGGCTCCGCCACTGGTGCAGACCACTCACTGCTACCGTCGTCGTGTACTAGAATAGTCTGCTGGGGATGCCAGATGGTTTCGCGTACTCTGGGCGTCACAAACCTGCTGAAGCGCAGGGTCACAGTCTGGGGGGCTTCGTCTGCGTGCCACACACCCCAGGCGTGATTGAGCAGTTCGTGAATGTCGAAATCCTCCGGGATGGTGAAGGTTCCCGTTCCCTTGACTGCCTTCTCAATCCGGGTCATCTTGAAGGTCGCCAACTTGCCGTGATATTCGCTGTGGCCGATCAGATAGACCCCATCGCCCCACACCGACGGCTCCAATTGATAGGGGTGGACCCGGTAGGTGCGAGCCTCCCCGTGCAACTTGCGGTGGGTAATGCGAACCGGGATACCATCCAACCAGCACTCCACCAGGGTGGCAAAAATGGCCTCCTGTTGGGGGTCCTGCTCCTGGGCCAGCACAACCTCCGCCGCTTGCACCATCCGCTCGGCCAGGGGACTGTTCAAGGCGTGGGCCAGTTTTTCCAGGGCACTGGCGACCGGGCGTTGGCTGGTGCGGGTCTGCTGTTGCAGCCGCCGCCCAGCCAAATAGAGTTGCACCGCTTCGATCCGGTTCAACGGGATGTGGCTGATGGTAAATTCTTTGGGAATGAAGTATTTTCCCCGCTGATTGGGGTCCGGCTCAATGGGAATGCCCATCTGCTCTTCCATCAGCTTGCGAATGCGGAAGACATTTGTGCGATCTGTTTCAAGTCGTTCAGCCAGTTCTTGATCGCTGAAAGAACGCTGTTTGTAGAGCCGTTGCATCGCGTGGATATGCTCGTGCCGTCGATTTTCGTTGTCTGTCGCCATGAAATTCTCTCCTTTGACAACAATCTATCACACTCTGTTGCCAAATAACGCCACTTTTTCAAGAGTTTGTTGCCGGCGGCACGATTCCAGGAATCGGCCATACAGTTTTTTGATAGCCTTGGCAGTCTGGTCGATATCCAAACGTCCTCTCATCTCCCCCGCCCAAACCAACGCAACCGCCCCCGATCATCCTCGTGAAGCAGGTCCCCCCGATCCTCCAACTGGATCAAGGCACGTTGGATAGTTTTGTTGTCACAGCCAATCTGCCGGGCAATCCACCCCGCTCTTTGATCGGGATTTTTCTGAATCGCTGCACAAATCTCGTCCAATCGTTGCTCATCCTGTCTACGTCCCATTGCATATCTCCTGTTCGCTGGTTGATATGCGAACAGAATGCGATGGGCTTGTTGCGAATCCGGCAACAAAGAGAGGTGAATATGCAAAAAAGTGTATTGGTCAAGAGGAGGGTGGAAAAAGCCGGACGCAGATAAACGCAGAGGAACGCAGATTTTTGCCTCTGAATCAGCGTCTATCCGCGTAAATCAGCGCCCCATTTCTTTTCCAGCATCCTCCTGACCAGTACAGAATATGAAAAAAGGCACAACTAACCATCCCAGTGGTAGTGCGCGTTGAATGATTCTGTCGGCTTTTTCCGATATGGGTGTCTGTTTTGGTCCAAAACGGGTCGATGGAGTGGGTGATGTGGAGTTCCGCCTGGTGTCTGTATGCCAAGGGTAAGGGCTGGCGCAAGCCAGTATAGCGCGACTCGGCAGCTTGCACAAACCGAAGTCAAACAGGACGATTGGAAGAGTACCGTTCACTGCTTTCTATAGATGTTTAAGTCTCAAGGATCGCGTCGATTGGGCGATGCAGTGGAGCAAAGCTGAGGGGGTTGGCCGCGTCCAAGCTGCCACGCAACCGACCTTCACTTCCATTCGGGTGGGGACCGCCTGCGCGATGGGTGGGAACTGCGTCCGAGGGGGTGGGGACTGCCTGCGCGATGGGTGGGAACTACGTCCGGGTGGGTGGGGACCGCCTGCGCGGTGGTCGGTAACCGCGTCCGAGGGGGTGGGGACTGCCTGCGCGATGGGTGGGAACCACGTCCAAGGGGGTGGGGACCGGGTGTGCGGTGGTCGGTAACCACTTCCGGGTGGGTGGGGACCGGCTGCGCGATGGGTGGGAACCACGTCCAAGGGGGTGGGAACCGGGTGTGCAATGGGTGAGAACCACATCCGGGGACGGGTGGACTTCAGGAAATGTAGGCGCGGCTTGTAGCCGTATGTCTCTGGACATCCCGTCTCTGGACATCCCGTATCTGTACGGTTCAAAACCGCGCCTACCCTTCCCCAATTATTTGTTTGATCCACAATCAATCGAGCATCAATTCAGACTGCCGTTGACTCGGCTGACCGGGCGGTTCGTATCCCTGTGGCGCTGAGCCAGATGGCAGAGAGTCCGACAAGCATCACGCCCAGCAGCCCCGCGTAGGCGGCCCAGGTCAACCCGTCGGGGGCAACGATCGACTGTCCCCGCAATGCTTGCCAGGTGAGCAGCCCCGTCAATCCCACATAGCCAACACCTGTCAAGTGGACCAGCGCGACCCGGTGGCTTTCGCGCAGTAGACCCCGCAGCCGCCGTCGGGAGAGTATCCACGCGGCCAGGGGCAGAATCTGCATTCCGTGCAGCCCCAGAAAGTGGCCTGCGCGCAGATCGCCGCCTTCTGTACTCCAGCCCAGGAAGGACAGCCCTGGCCCGCCATCCTCCACACCCACACTGTGCGCGCCAATCGTAGTGACCACTTCGCCGGCCTCCAACGCGGCCAACTGCGCTGGTGTGGGCGGCGGCATCAGACTGCCCACCCCCATTCCCGCAAAGGCGATAATTGCCCCCCAGCGCAGCGCCCAGGCAAAGGCGCGATCCGGCAGTTTTTGAAAGATGAGCCAGATGGCCAGGAGCAGATTGAGTAGTGTCAGGAAGATGATGAACCCACCCATCACCGAAAAGACAGCCGCGTCGAAAGCCGTTGTGTTGTTGAAGTGGCTGGGTACGCCCCGCACCGCCTGCACAGTAATGAGCGTCGTCTCCACCAAAAGGGCTATCCCCGCGCCTGTGGCGGCAAAGCCAATCCAGCGGGCATTCCGCTTCACGTGGGCCAGAAACCAGCCGAAGGTGACCAGATATATGGGCACGGAAATAGCGAATTTCGTCGGTTTGATCCAGGCATTGCTGCCAGTGATGACAGTCGGATGGAGAAAGATGAGCACCAGCGCCACGGGAATCAACGCCAAATGGAGCAGCACAGCCAGCGTCAACATTCGGTTGAAGCGCCAGCCACGGGCCACAACCGCGCGCAGGGAGAGAAACAAATGCGTCATTGGGAAATCTCCTTCTGTGAAAAATAGGTACGCACCAGCAAATAGAGCAACAGCCCCAAGGGGCCAAAGACGGACAGAAAAATTTGGAACTGTAAGATGGATTTGAACGAAAGTCGCCTTCCGAATTGTGTTCGGTGAAAGGTAAAAAAAGACGAGATTCCTTTCTGCATGGCTTATTCCGCGGCCATCAGACCCCGCCCGAAATTTGCCAGCGCGGCTCGATCCGCTGTATCAAAGTCCATTGGGAAGTCACGGAGATGGGTGGCTCTCAGCATTGCCAGCCCGTGGACAGTCGCCCAGGCCGCATAGGCCATTGTCAGCAGATCCAAGCCGGGCCGGAGGAGGAATATGCCTGCTTCTACCCCCCGGCGGATGGCAAAGAGAAGAATGCCAAATGCCGAACTGTCTGCGCTCTTCCCGGTGATTTCCTCTTCATTCTGGCCCAGTGAGGGGGTGGAGAACATCAATAGAAAATGGTCGGGACGCTCCATAGCAAAACGAATGTACGCGTGGCCGATGTCCCGCAGATATTCGGCAGGGGCCAGGCTTTTGTCCACCTGATCCATCAGGGCAAAGAGCTGCTTCTCGCCCTCTTCGCAGACGGCGGTGATGATCTCCTCTTTGCCGCCAAAATATTCGTAAAGACCGGCGGGGCTGTAATCGATGCGCTGGGCGATGGCGCGCATGGAGAGCGCGTCTGTGCCGTCGGTGCTGATAATTTCCTGGGCAGCTTCCAAAATGGCTTCCCGTGTGCGAGCCTGCCTGCGTTCTTTGGGTGAAGGTGTTTTCATAGGATTTGAACTTCCATTGTTTTTTGAACGATGTTCGGAATTGTATCACGGTTCGGATTGGCTGTCAACCCCTTCGCCGCTTGAAATTCGGGAATGTAGCCAATTTTTTGCTTTCTGCGCGAAATGAATTTATAGTAGACTGATGGAACAGGCCGGATCGGAACTGGCATCTAGCGTTTGAATCAGCATAGGAATAGACATTGGACAGCTCTGTAGACGTGAAAAATGGCGTGCGGGAGAGGGACGAAGAGGCCGCTGAATCTCTGGATTTTATCCGAAGTGCGGTGGCTGAAGACAATGCGTCGGGCCGCTTCGGCGGGCGCGTTCAGACCCGTTTCCCTCCGGAGCCAAATGGATATTTACATATTGGCCACGTCAAAGCCATTGCCATCGATTTTGGTGTGGCGGAAGATTTTGGCGGCATCTGCAACCTGCGTTTCGACGATACCAACCCGGAGAAAGAAGAGCAGGAATATGTGGATGGCCAGATCGCCGATATGAAATGGCTGGGCTTTGAGCCGGCCAATATCTACTATGCCTCCGACTATTTTGACCAACTGTACGAGTGGGCGGTGGAGCTGATCTCTCAGGGCAAAGCCTATGTGGACGATCTGAGCGCGGAGGAGATGCGGGAATATCGGGGCACATTGACCGAGCCAGGCCGCAACAGCCCCTATCGAGACCGCTCCGTCGAGGAAAATCTGGACCTCTTCGCCCGTATGAAAGCGGGCGAGTTTCCCGATGGGTCGCGTGTGCTGCGGGCCAAAATCGATATGTCTTCGGGCAATCTGAACCTGCGTGACCCGGCGATGTACCGCATTCGCCACGCAGAGCACCAGCGCACCGGCAACAAGTGGTGCATCTACCCCATGTACGACTGGGCACACGGCCAGTCCGATTCGATTGAGGGTGTGACCCACTCCCTCTGCTCTCTGGAATATGAGGATCACCGGCCTCTCTACGACTGGTATTTGGAGCAGTTGGGCGTTTATCATCCCCGGCAGATCGAATTTGCCCGGCTTTTTATCACCCACACACTGCTGAGCAAACGGGTGCTGATTCGGCTGGTCAACGACGGGCTGGTGAGCGGCTGGGACGATCCGCGCATGCCGACAGTCGTGGGGATGCGCCGCCGGGGTGTGCCGGCCGCGGCCATTCGGGAATTTGTCGACCGGGCCGGGGTTTCCAAGACGAATAGTACGGCGGACATTGCGCTGCTGGATTTCTATATCCGCCAGGAATTGAACCGGACCGCGCCCCGGGTGATGGGCGTGCTGGACCCGATAAAAGTGGTGATCACCAATTATCCCGCGGGTCAGGTGGAGTGGCTGGAAGCGATCAACAATCCGGAAGATGAGAGTGCGGGCACGCGTCAGGTCCCCTTCAGCGATGAATTGTTCATCGATCGGGACGATTTTCAGGAGGTCCCCCACCGCAAATTCTTCCGTCTGGCTCCCGGCCAGGAGGTGCGTCTGCGCTATGGCTATTTCATCACCTGCACGGATGTGGTGAAGAACGAGTCCGGCGAGATTGTGGAACTGCACTGCACCTACGACCCGGAGACCAAGGGGGGCTATGCGCCGGACGGGCGACGGGTGAAGGGGACGATCCACTGGTTATCCGCGGCCCACGCGTTGGATGTCGAAGTGCGCATGTACGATCGGCTCTTTGCCGCGGAAGACCCCGGCAGCTACGACGATTTCAGCCAAGCACTGAATCCCAATTCATTGGAGATTCTCCCCGCGGCCAAAGTCGAGCCATCTCTGACCAGTGCCGAGCAGGGCACTGTCTATCAGTTCGAGCGCAAGGGCTACTTTTGCGTGGACAGCAAAGACTCCCGTCCCGGCGCGCCGATCTTCAACCAGACGATTGGGCTGCGGGATTCCTGGGCGAAGATACAGGGCAAGGGATAGGCATTCACCCCCTACAAAAAGCGGCTACGACACCCGTTGTCTGGCCGCTTTTTTGTTGCTTGCTCCACCCGTCAGCCTGTGGTAGAGTGTGCGCAAGTCCCTTTATACGTTCGAGAGGAGCACAGGATGGCTGAAAAAGAGACTGCAACCGCGGAGACTCATACAGCAGAGACGATTATAGTCGTGGCGACGGAAGCCGCCCAAGCCAAAAGCCTGACCCGCGGCGGCGTGGCTGAGGCGGCAGTGCGTCAGACAGTGGACAAAGCCCTGTCGGTGGATGCGCTCTCCGCCAGCTTCAATCGCTTTATCGACGGGCTCCGTCGGGTGCTGAATGTGGAGCAGGCCGCGGTGGGCGATCTGGTGCTGGACGAGATTACCTTCAGTGTGGAGATCGGCGCGGACGGGGAGTTTAAACTGCTGGGCACGGGTGTCAGCGCCAACGCCAGCAGCAGCCTGACTTTTACGTTGCGGCGCAAGAGCGGGGATAGTTGAAAATTGGGATTGCAAGAGGATGGATTGGCGGCAGAGCATCGAGTTGCCCACTCCCATTTCCGTTGTACTGCATACTGTTCAGGAGGGAAGAATGTCAAAGCGTGCCTTATTGGTGGGAATCAATCAGTTTCAGGGACGACCTGAATGGCTGCTGCGGGGATGTGTCAACGACTCCCACGCGATGTCCCAACTGCTCAAAGAATATTATGCCTTTCAGGGCGACGAAATCTACACGATTCTGGACAGTGACGCCAACGCACAGAACATCCGGGACGGGCTTTCCTGGCTGCTCAGCGACTACAGCGGTGACGGCAAAGATGTGCGTCTGTTTCACATTGCCAGCCACGGCACGCAGGTGGCAGCCAATGCCGAGGATGACGACGAAGACGACAAACTGGATGAAGTGATTGTGCCCTACGACCACGACTGGAACAATCCTTTCACCGACGATCTGCTGCGGGAAACTTTCGCCCCTATCCCCGATGGCGTCAACTTTACCTTTTTGGCCGACTGTTGTCACAGCGGCAGCATCAACAAAGACCTTTTCCCGGCTGAGATGGATGTGCGTCCCCGGCGTGTCGATCCGCCGGGGGAGATGCTGGCCCGTATTCAGGCATTGAACGACGCCCGCTTTAGCGCAGAGGCCCAATGGATAGAGTCCGCGTACAACCAGGCGCTGGAGGGGCTTTCCTTCTCTGAGCGGCGGGGAAAGGAGCGAGGGCTGAAAGAGCAGTTGAAGGCGCTCTTCTATAAGGAAAAGAAGAAAATGGTAGAGGGCGAGCGTCACGTCCTCCTGGCTGCCTGCGAAGATGTGCAGACAGCAGCCGATGCCTTCATCGACGGCAGCTACCGGGGGGCGTTCACCTGGTCCCTGGGCAAGGCTATCAGCGAAGCCAATGGCAATCTCACCTACGGCGACCTGCACGAACAGTCCATGCAGGCGCTGAAGGCGGGGGGCTATAGCCAGAACCCCCAGTTGGTCTGTGCCGACGAGCGGCGAGGCTTGCGTTTCCTGAGTCCGTTGGGGTAATCAGAATGTGGGGAGACCTGCCAGATTTCGCAATACCTGTCGGGAGGATAGACCGGGCATCTGCTGCCGCGTATGTCTGGATAGTATCAATGACGTAGTCGAAATTGTTTGATTCCGGGGGGGCGAAGGCGTACGTTTATTCTTGTTTGGCCTGTTCGCTTTCGATTTCCTTCAAAGCGTCCTGGGGGGAAACAGACCCAAAAGCAACCGCCATCAGGCCGGGCAGATAGACATCCATCATCATTACATTGGCATAGACCAAAGGCTGGATTAGCGCATCGGTATATTCCACTTCCTCACAATCCAGGCTGGTGCGAAAACGGATTTCCCCTTGCTCGAAGTCCATCTCGAAATTTCCCAGAATTAAACCAAAGTTTGCGCGATGGAGAAACTCGCCCACAGCCAAGTAGTTTGTCGAGGGAACTGTCACTGGGCAATAGGAATAGAAGACCAACTGATCCCTATCCTCCCGAGTATGGGCGTAACAGACCCACTTGCCATTCTCTCCCTGGAACATTGTGCGCAACGCAACCGGATCATCCAACTCTTCTACTGGCCAGCCATCCTGGGCAAGCATTTCGGCGAGTTTTTCCAAAACGGTCATCGGGCTTCCCCTCATTGAGTCTTAATGAATAGCATCAGAAGACATCGCTAGAAAACATCCCCGTCATGGCCAGCAATACGATTCACATCAATCGCCTTGCCCAATGAGATACCGCCGCCCTTCTGCTTCTTATACAGCAAACGTGCGCCCTTTGCTTTGGCTTTTTTCAGAGTCTCGTCCGTGGCAAGATGGCCAGCCTTCCAGTTTGCCAGGGATATATCACTGCCGCTACCCTCCGGCTTCACTCTCGCGGGGAATCGCTTACGAATATCTGCAGTGGTGTGGCCTTCTGGCTGCCCATTGATGACGTTGAAGACGGATTCCCGGGACCATTGAGCTGTCTCGGCTGAATACTTAACACCCTCTTGTCCTCCTGCATTCATCATGTTGTTGTCGCCATAGATATGACCGATAGGTGTGCCATCCTTTGTGAATACTTCCAACCCCTTTTTGCAATACAAATCGTGGAAATATTTGGTGGCGGCGCCCACAAAGGCATTGCCCAGGAAAGCGTTGTAGGCAGCCAAATTGAATTCTCCTGCTTCAGCCGCGTAATTCTCCTTATTATCCTTACGTAATTCGAAAGCTGTGGTCGGCTGATAAACGCCTTGGCCTTTGCCTTTCTTGCGCTTCAAGGCATCAATATGGATTTGTTTCAAGGAATAGACCCTCCGGCGCCTGCCAAGTCTTCCCGTCTTTTTTAATTCAGCAAATTTATGGGCGACCAAGCGATCTAGATAGCGTTTTGCCAATCTAGTATTGTTCCGCACAGTTGCTGGCGCGGCGGTGGAATTGTTGGCTACTGATGACGGAGTCAGCTGCTTCATCGTCTTGTTTTCAAAGGCTTGATGGCGCCACCACATCATCAGTTCAATCTCAGGCTTGTTATCCAGCCCCAGCCCTACCATGGCTGCAGAATCTTTCACTTTGCCCAGTTCGTTTCGCTGCATGGCATCGTCCAGTGCCTGGGGATTCGATGTCAGATTCGACTTGGCAACCATCATCCCCATGTCCCATTGGGCCTTGGCTGATTTGGTACTGCCCAAAGAGACCCCTGTACGTTCCAGGTATTTCATGAATTCCTGCATAATATACGTTTTGTCAATCAGGTGACCGGCGGCAAACGAATCCTGTAGATAGTGCTCGCCAAATGCGTTTTGGAGCAGCGCCTCGTTCGCCAACTCGGCCGCCAACTTTTCATACCTGTCTGCCAGACCAGTGTTTCCCGACGCCGAAAATATATCAGAATATTGCTTTTGCGCACTCGATCTGCGGGCGAAATCAAGCGCCCGGTCATGATAGGCCTGCCATTGATCCCAGCTATCCGGGGCAAAATGACAGGCATTTCGTTCCAGAGCAGCGAAATATTTCTCGCTCTGATTGTCGTTTTCCCGGCTTGTGGCCGTATTCAACTGGCCTTCGTAGACAATTGTTCTCGTAGGAATGATCCCCAGAAAATTCTCAGGTACATTCGTTCGCGCGCGGGGCCCGGTTGCATTCTCGAAGTCCTCACTGAAACCTACCCGTCGGTGCAGGTCATTGACATCTTGCCCAAATAGCTCCTTGTAAAACTCTGCCATTTTAATGTAACTCTGCTGACGTACGCCCTGGACGACCCCTAACACTTTACTCTTGGGGGTGCTGGCGATTGTCTCCGGATTGCCAAAAAAGTCCGGGAAACTGTTGATTTCGCTGTAGGAGACAACAATCGAATCGCTACCAGCCTGGGACCCATTTGCATCCCCTTTCACCGGTACAACGACAACGGGCACCTGCCACTCATTGTTCTGATCTTTCTGTACTTTTCCCTCTTCCCCTCGGCGCCCCTCCATCGCCTCCGGGTTTCTACGCCATGTCATCAGTCGGGTCATCTCCTGCACGAGCGTATGGCATACTTCATTAATTTTGGCAGTCGCTGCACGGATTTTGCCTTGTACATCCGCCAGTTCACGCGATGCAGAGAACGGGTTGGTCATCTTTTTTAATTCTTTTTCCAACGCCGCTTTCCTCTTACGCAGCGCAGGCAGCTCGCGCACCATCGGAATCGCCGCCAGATCGTCCGGCGCGATCTGACCCAACATATAGTGTTCGTAGCCCGAATGGCGCTGAATGACGTCTGTGCTGCCTCTCTGTTTGACTGCTACCCCTGGCGTTCTCTGTATAGAATCGCGGGAAGTTTTGGTCTGCCCTTCATTGCCCGTTTGCTGGCGTTGAAGTGCGACTGACGAATTGCGCTGCACGCTGTGACATCCGGGGCAACTGCAACCTTTGCCGTGCCTGTGTCCTGCTGCCGAACGCTGCGCTGTCTGGCGGCTTGCCACCTGAAACGCATTTTGTTCGTGATGGCGCTGGAGGGTGGTTACGGATTTTCGCTGAATACTTTGGCAGCCAGCACAGCCACAGCCTGCCCCGTGCCCCTCAGAGGCGCGCTGTATCCTCACCTGAGGTTTTGCCTGCAACTCTTCTGTGTCATGCCGCTGGACTTTGGGCAGGTGCTGTCGCTGGACACCCGCACAGGCCGGGCAGGAACACCCGCTGCCGTGTGTCTGACTATTCTGGCGCTGGACGCCCGCCGCGCCCTGCTGCACCGTATGGGTCAATTCGTGGGCGATCAACTCCTGACCACTGCTGCTGCCGGGATTGTACTGGCCTTTGCCGAAGAAAATATCGTTACCCGTAGTGAAAGCCCGGGCATTCAACGACCGATTAAGCGAATCCGCCTGGCCGCCCGTGTGGACGCGCACGCCGCTGAAATCCGCGCCGAAGCCTTGTTCCATGGACGAGCGCAGCCTGTCGTGGAGGGGCTGGCCGCTGCCTTTTGCGCTCTGGATGGAGCGGGCCACATCCGCGTCCACATCGCCACCTTCCAGCCCGTGGTTGGCCGCGGCCTGGAGTTCGTCCTCCTCGTCCCGTTGCACCTGGCTAGTCCCGTCAGTGAGCGGTTTGGCCTGGAGTTCGTCCTCCATCTCGTCCCGCTGCACTTTCAGAAAATTGGGCGGCGGTGCGACAAAAGTTCGCTGCACCCGGCTGATATTGGCAGCCACGGGCGTGGAACTGTGATGGAAATCGGAGGCGGAATCCGCGTAGCGGCTGGCCTGGAGTCTTTCGCCTTCGCCTTCTTCCCGTTGGACAGCAGGCTTGTGGCTGGCAGCCACCACCTGCTTGGCCACCTGGTCGGCTTCTTGCTCGTAGCGGTCGCCCGCGGGGCCAAGTTTGAGTTTGGCCTGGAGCAACTGCCCGGTTGCCCGGTTGCCGATGGCTCGCTGTAGATGGAGGATGTCGCTGGGTTGCAAGGAGTTGGGCGCATATTCAATTCGTTGAAGAATTGAATATGTTTCACCCCGATTTACGATTTTGGGTGCTTGGGATGGTTGGGGGCGCGTAGGTCTGACGGTAGATGGGGTCTGTTTTTGCGGCATAGGGAGGCTCCTCGGATAAAAAGATTTGCCGATGCATCGCCTATTTTCCATTGATGCGGACCAATTCTACCACATTTGATAACGGATGTAAACTCCAATTCAGAACGTCCTCAGTTGGCTTACTTCTGGGCACGATTGGCCTGGCAAAAAAGTAGCCCACCTCAATTGTCAGAAGTGGGCCACTTTTTTGATTCAATTCCCAATCGATTCGTGTTACAAATCCCGACTAGAATGCCTCGCCTGCATGGACCTGATCTTTGCTCAAATGCTTGGTCAAGTCACCCATTGCACCCACAATTTTATCGATTGCGCCCATCTCTGGGAATATTTTGGTGAAGCACTGTTGCTTCAAAGCGCCACCGTTGCCGGGATTGTGCCACGTCGCAATGTCAGTCGTGCTTTCACCTACCACTCTACCCTTGTGGTCATATACATCTGCCTTAACTGTATCGGGCAGTCGATTGAGTATCTTTGCTGTCGTTTCTCCGCCATCGCCGCCGGTGGTAATGATATTGATAATTGCATCCCGCGACATATGCGCGGTTTCCGCCGAATGTTTGACGCCGGCGGAACTGCCTTCATTGAACATATTGTCATCGCCATATACTTTGGCATCTGTCAAAGTACCGTCTCCTGACGACACTGTGAGACCGTTCACACAGAAGGTATTGTGCGCTGCATTGGTCGATTTCTGCATATACCCATTGTTCATAAAATCGAAGTAGTCCTGGTAAGTCACCATAGCTGCCATCCGCTGGTAGCCGGTGTCATCGTCGCCTTGCTGTTTGCCTTTTGCCTGATTGAAACGCTGCTCGTCGTTCTTGACGACATAGGCTTCCCGCAAAACGAATTTCATCTCTTTGAATCCCTTAAGTGATATGGCAGGATTGATAGTACGGCTACCCGACAGGAATGACTTCATTTTTTTCGTAGATTTTTTCTCACTGACATCATCCGAGTAAATAACCCCATCAGATAACAAGGCATTCAGTGCTGTCTTAAGTTCACCAAAGCCAAGATTTAGCCCGCTGTTGAGCAATCGCTTGCCCGTCACAGTTGTCTTGCTCTGAAATCTGCCGGCCCCCGCACCCTCTTGCCACCATTCGACTAACCTGCGTGTGTCGGAACCAGCCGTTTGCAACGAATCTGGAATTTGCAACCCCAGCGCCTGAAAACGAACCATCCAATCCCCTTGAATATCCTCCACCGCCTGCGGATTTTGGGCCCGATTTATTTGGTTGTTTGGGTTATATCCCTGAACATTGCTTTTGTCATATTGTCCTTGATTACCACTGATCGCCTTGGCAAATTCTGGCTGTTTGTAGGCGATGGCTTGGATTTTGAGCCAATTCTTATCAAGGGTAAAGTCCATTTTGCCTGATTGCTGATCGAGCCATTCGACAAACCATTTCATAATCAGGGACTTGTTGATCATATGACCCCCCGCATAGGAATCCTGCAGATAATGATCCCCAAAGCCATTGTTCAAAATAGCTTCGTTAGCCTTTGCATCAGCAATATCATTATTGCCTTGCTGGGCTTGGTTATAAGAATCGAGGGCCAACTGACGTGCCTTCTGATGATAACTAGACCAGGCATGCCAGCTTTCTGGTACAAAGTGGCAGGCGTTGCGGGCTAAAGTAGCGGAATAGTTGTTTGTCCCACCCGAGTCTGTCCCTGTTCCGCTCTTTTTCAGAAGATTGACCTGCCCAATAACACTGCTGATATAGTCTTGTTGTATAGAATCGTCAAACATAAACTGATTGGACAGACCTGGAATCTTGTCCCGTTTTTGATTATACAGTTTGTTATCTTTCATCATATCTTTCGCGTCTTGCACGCCCTGCTGTCCCTTTTCGGTGCGGGTAAGACTCTTTTTTACCTTGTCGTAAATATCCTTCAGCCTTAGAAAAGTCTCCTTGCGCACACTCTGCACCATTCGCCAGCGGATGGCTGGATCAGCGGCATTCATTGTCTCCACATTGCCATAGTAGTCCGCAAGGGTGTTCAACTCTCCGTATGTGACAACCAATGGCGTTTGTCCATCTTTTCCACCGCCAGGAATCTCGACCAGAACCATTTGCCAGTCAGTGTCAATCTGACCCTTTGAGCCTTCTGTGGGCGGATCTGTTTGCCAATCATCAAGCAGCTTCAAATGCTGGGCCAAAATATGCATCACATCGCCCTTTTTGACAGGAGTCATCGTCCCATTGTTACCAATAGGGACATTGATAATGGCCTCTTCTGTACCCCGCCGTCTCAGCAACCCTGTCGGCTTGGTGGCATCGATCAAATCCTGCCATGCCCCAATCTTGGATAGATCATCCGGATTGGCGTCGCCCAGGCTTTTGTGTTCCCAAGAGGAGTGGCGTTGAACCACATCGCGGCTGAATCGCTGCAATGAGTCCGAGATTTCGGGCTGTACAACACGCGGTTGCCGCTGGGTTTGCACCATCTTGCCTGAATCGGATGCACTGCGCCTCCGGAGAATTGGTGAGGCTTTCATCTGCACATCTTCATCCGAATGACGTTGAACCGTCATCATTCCAGATGCCATCTGACGTTGTACACCGCCACAGGATGTGCATTTGCACGCTGGCCCGTGCTGTGCCTCGCTGCGCTGAGCAGCCAGTGCTTTCATCTGCACATCTTCATCCATATGGCGTTGAATACCGTGGCAGGAGGTGCATTTGCATGCTGGCCCGTGCTGTGTGTCGCTGCGTTGGAGCGCTGTCGATTGCAGAGCCGCCTGACGCTGCACACCGTTACAAGAGCTACACGTACACTGTGGCCCGTGCTCGCTACGCTGGATATCGGGTTGGACTATCGACTTTTTCTGCACCCCCGCCGCGCCCTGCTGCACCGTATGGGTTAGCTCGTGGGCAATCAACTCCTGGCCGCTTGAACTTCCGGGATTGTACTGGCCTTTGCCGAAGAAAATGTCCTTGCCGGTAGTGAAAGCTTTGGCGTTCAACGAACGATTGAGCGCGTCGGCCTGGCCGCCTGTATGTACCCGCACCCCGCCGAAGTCCGCGCCAAAACCCCGCTCCATTGAAGAACGCACGCTGTCGTGGAGAGGTTGGCCGCCCCCTTTTGCGCTTTGGATAGAACGGGCCACATCTGTGTCCACATCGCCGCCTTCCAGCCCGTGGTTGGCCGACGCCTGGAGTTCGTCTTCCATTTCGTCCCGTTGCACTTTGGGCATCTGAAGAGGCGCGACAAAAGTCCTCCGCACTTGGCTGATCCCGGCAGCCAGAGACGTGGCACTTCGCTGATAATCTGCCATAGAATCCGCGTAGCGGCTGGCCTGAAGTGTCTCTTCTCCACTCCCCTCCCGCTGCACAGGCGGCTTCCTGCTGGCACGTACCACCTCTTTGGCCACCCGGTCCGCCTCCTGCTCGTAACGGTCGCCGGCAGGGCCAAGCTTGAGTTTGGCCTGAAGCAACTGTCCGGTTGCCCGGTTGCCGATGGTTCGCTGCAGATGGAGTATATCGGCTGGTCGCAGGGATTCTGGGGCATTTTCCAGTCTCTGCAGAATTGTGCCGATAACTGGTCGATAGCCAAAACCATTCGAGCGAGCTGCAGGAGCGCTGGTGTGGTCCGGGGAGGGGGTTGTGTGCTCTCGAGGCATTAGGTTACTCCTCAACAACGACAGGAAGATTCTTGTTATCACTATGATATTGTAAATACGGCATCCCAAAGTATAGCAGGTACTTTAAAGGAAGTAAATCCTCCATTTTCGGCGTTTGGCCTACGATCTTATCATTTTGCAGTGGCCAAAATCTGTGTACAATGGGTCCACCGCATCTCTCATCGATTTGTGAAAGACAAACCAGCCGCCCAAGGGGGAACCCATGCCACGCCACAAACCAATAAACAGCAGACGCTGGCCCCTGTACGGTATTCTGGTTGGTCTTCTGCTTCTGATCCCGGCTTCGGTGGTGGCGCTGACCGGGGGACAGGTTTCGGAAGAACCGGGTGTGGATTCCCCCCATCTCTTCCTGCCGTTGATCGGCAATGTCCAGTTCCTGCCGCCCAACTTTGCGCCGGATGCCAACACAACCATTGGCAGCGGCAACCATCAAATCGCCAGTCTGGTTGTCCCCGCAGGTGTGACTGTGGACGCAAAAGGGCCGGTGATGCTGCACGTCACCGGTGATGCCCGGGTGGACGGCACACTGCTGGCCGACTGCGCGGACCTCACGCTGCTGGTGGATGGAACGCTGACCATCACCGGCAAAGTGGACAACCGCTGCACGGGCGCTGACGATTCTGTCACCGATCTGACGATTGCGTCCCGAGGCACGCTTGTCTTGGGAACGGCCCAACAGCCCGCAGACCTGCAAACCTCTGGCACGCTGCTGGTGACAAACGATCCGGATACCCCGGCCTGGGAATACGATCTGCTGCCGGAGCAGCGCTCGGCCACACCCCTGCCCCCGGTCTGTGCCATCGAAGCCGACGCGGCCCAGACCAGCGCCAGTCCCGACGAAGCGGGCCTGATCACTTTCAACGCCCAGGGCATCGACCCGGACGGCGGTCCAGTCAATTTTGCCTGGGACTTCGGCGATGGTTCGCCTGTTGTGGGCGGCAGCGAAGTGACCCACGGCTTTGCCACCCCCAATAAGTATACTGTCACATTGACGGCCACAGACGACGAGCAGACCACCTGCACCGCCACCGCGGCCATTGTCATCGACGGGGCCGCGCCCGGTCCCCAGCGCCCGGCCCTGTGGATGACGCCTGATGTGTTGGCCGTGGCCGCGGGCACTCCGCTCAATTTCACCGCGGATCTCAGCGACGATCAGGCCACACCCCTCACCCATACCTGGAGCTTTGGCGATGGGGCCGTATCTTCCTCCATCACCCCCACCCATACGTACCCGGACGCGGGCCGCTACGCCATCAGCCTGACGGTTACTGATGAGCAGGGCAATATGTCCGCGGCCGCGGCTTCGGTCTATGTCTACGATCCCCCGGTCCGGGCCGCGGCCCTGGCTGCGCCCTCCGGCTTCTGTCCACCGGCGGCCCCACCGCCCGGCGCGATTATCTCCGGCGGTCTGCCCAACCCCCCGCCCCCAGCGGGTAACAATGGCCGACACGGCGTGGATCGCATTTTCAGGGTGCGCGGCCATCTGATTCTCACTGGCAATATCCGGGGCGGCGACGGGGAAGATGGCCGCGACCGGGTAGGGACCGGCTATGTGCGGGGTGGCAACGGTGGCCGCGGCGGGCGGGTTGCCATTGCGGTCAATGGCACTTTCTCGCTCTGTGGCGGCACGCTGCGGGCGGGCGATGGCGGTGATGGTGGCGACGCGACTGCCACTACCGGCGCCGTGGGTGGCGCGCAGATAGCCTGGGCAGTGGCCGGGCGGGGCGGAAACGCGGGCGACCGGGTCTTCGTCTCCGGCTCCCAGGGGTTGGCCTTTGATGGCGCGGTCACATTTGATCCGGGCGACGGCGGCGACGGCGGCAACGCCACCGCCACGGGCGCGGCCGGGCTGGCCGCTTGTCCGGTGGCCGCCGACGGGTCGAAAGCCAAAGCACTCGGCGGTCGCGGTGGCGATACTTCCAAACGGGCTGTCTTTCGGGGCAATATCCAGGGCGTGGGCAATGTCACTGTCTCCGGCGGTGTCGGCGGCAATGGGGGCGCTGCCACCGCCACCGGCGGCAAAGGCGGCGATGCAGTCTGTGATACCACTGCTACGGGTGGCAAGGGCGGCGACGCCGAAGCTACGGGCGGTCGCGGCGGCCACGCCCGGCTGACGGGCAATGTGGGGGCTGGTTTTGGGATTGGGGCTGGCTCCTTCCGCGCGGGCAACGCGGGCACTGGCACGGCTACCTCTGGGGACGGCGGCGCGGCCACGGCCACCAGTCTGCCCTGCGCCGCGGCCACGGCCACCGCGGGTCTGGGCGGCATGGCCACAGGCAGAGGCGGAGACGGCGGACAGGGACGGATCAACGGGCTGGGCGCGTCGGGCATGGCCACTGGCGGTGTGGGCGGCGCGGCCACATCGACGGCTGTGGCCTGTGACACCGACTGCACCGCGGGGGGCGCTGCCACAGCCACCGGCGGCAACGGCGGTCCCGCCCTGGCCCGCTTTGGGCGATTTGCACCCGCGGGCGCAACCCAGGCCCAGGCTGGCAACGGCGGAGACGCCACCTCCACCGGGGGAGACGGCGCGGATTGTCCCACGTGTCCTGGCGGCAATGGGGGTGATGGCGGTGCTGCCACCTCCACAGGCGGCACGGGCGGCGCGGCCACAGGCAACGGCGTGCTGGTCCACGGCGACGGCGGCGATGCCACGGCCAACGGTGGCACGGGCGGCGCGGGCGCGGGCTGCTGCGGCGAAGCGGGCGGCACGGGCGGTGGCGGTGGCGCGGCCACCGCCAACCCAGGCCCAGCTGGTGGGGCCGGGGCCGCGGCAGGTGTGGCTGGGGGGCAAGGCGGCGACGGCGGCGCGGGCGGCGATGGAGACCCGCCCGGCAGCGGCGGCGCAGGTGGCACAGGCACGAATGTACCCAATGGAAATCCAGGCGCTGATGGGGTGCTCAATCCGCCCCTGCTCTTTGGCGCGGCCAATGCGCCGGTGTGTACACGTACACCGACACCCACACCAACCGCTACTTTAACACCCAGCGCTACACCCACACCCAGCGCTACACCCACACCCAGCGCTACACCCACACCCAGCGCTACACCCACACCCAGCGCTACACCCACGCCCACTGTCACCACCACTACAACAGGCACGCCGACGGTTACTGGGACGCCGACGACGACGACAACTGTGACAGCCACTGTGACAGCCACACCCAGCGGCACAACGACTGTGACTGTGACACCCCTGGCGACAGTTACCGCGTCTGTGACAGCCGATGTGACCGGAACACCAACCGGAACCACAACTGTGACTGGAACACCAACCGCAACCGCGTCGGTGACGCCCCCCACATCCACAGTGACGGCGACAATGACAATTACTCCACCGGCGACGGATGTGGCGGTCGCCGCCAGGCGCTAGTCCAGACTGGCGCACTGTACCAGCAATTTCTGCCTGCGCCGGGCTGTGCTAATCCTGGCGCAGGGCTTCCAGCGTTGCCGGGGTGAGAGGGTTGTGGCTCTCTTTCAGCGCGATCAGCCAAGTCTGCACTTGACCGCGATAGGCCCGGTAGGGGCTGCTGGCTGGCTGCCCTTCCAGCCAGTCCAGGAATGCGGTCAGGTCTTGGATAGCTTCGGGAAATTGACCGGCCAGGGCGTGGGCCATACCCCGGCTGTGCAGTGCCTCTGGCGCGCCCAGGGCCACTGCCTGATCGCAGAGGGGCAGCGCTTTTTCTGGTTCCGCGTCCAACACAGCGCCCCAGCACAGAGCACTGTATCCCCCGGCAAATTCCGGCGCCAATTCGATCACCTGCTGCAGATCGCTTTCCCAAAAACTTCGCTCGCCTGTGCGGATGGTGAGCAGGCCCCGGTTATACAGGGCCATTGTGCGCTGGCCGTCCCGTTCCAGCACATAGCTGAAGTCCTGCATGGCAGCCGCGTCGTCACCTGGGCCGCGGCGGTAGAGATAGGCTACGCCCCGCCCCACCCGTGCAGCCAGAAAGCCGGGGCTGCGGGCCAGCACACCGTCGAAGTCGGCCACAGCCCGCGCCCAATCCCCCGATTGCCCCCGGTCCAGCCAGGCCAACCCCCGGTTATAGCGCGCCACCAGATGATCCGGCGCGGCGTCGAGCAGTTCTGTGTAGAAGCCAATCGCTTTGGCTGGGCTGGGGTCCTCGCCCAACTGATAGGCCAGCCCCAGACGCAGCAGAAGTGTGGCCCTGGCGTCCGTTTCCTGGGGCGGGGTGGCATAGGCTCGCTCCAGCACAGCCCGGGCCGACGAATAATTGTTGTCGCCCGCGTAATAGGCGCCCAGCGTCAGCAGGGCCAGATACCGAATTTCCTGGGGGATTTCGCTGTTGATGGTGGCGCAAAGCTCGTCGGGTGAAGAAACCACCAGCGATTCGACTTCCGGGGGTGCGGTGGTGCTGTCGGCCTGGGCAAAACGGACCAGCACCCGCCCGCTGTCATATTCCCCCAGATAGCCATCCACGCCCGCGATCGGGTCAACACAGCCTGGGCTTCGGCTTCCGAACGGATGGGATCGGGCCAGGTCACCACACGCACAGACGTCAACGCGGCCCGCTCGATTTCCTTGCGCAGGGGTTCGGCGATGCGTCCAGCCACATTGAAACCGATCTCCCCCTGGGTGAAATTGGTGAACTGGCCGACGATCACCAGCGTTTCGCCGGGCGCGGCCACGGGCAACGGTTCGCGGCGGGTCATCCAGGCAGCAGCCAGTAGGGCCAACAGCACAAGAATACTGATGCCCCAGCCCAGCAATTTGCTTCGCCCGGCGAGCCGATTTGGAGACAGTGTATCCCCGGCTGTGCCCGTGGCCGCGCGCTCCCCATTAGTTTGCCCGCGCTCGTTCTGGCCTCCCTCTGGGGGAGAGGATTGGGCGCGGTGGACAGGCGGGAGATCTGCTTCGTCGATTTTGTCGATAGCTGTGGTCGGGCGCGTGTGGGGCAGATTTTGCTGGGGCGGAAAACCAGCCGCGAGCAACAGTTCGTCGATCTCTGCCGGGGCGAGTCGCAACTTCTCACCCACAGCGAGTACGTCGTCCCGGCTGCGGGGGCGGGCCACACTTCCCTCTTTCCAGCGAAAGATCGTCTGGCGGCGCACGCCCACCGCGCGCGCCAGCTCTGCATCGCTGATGCCTGTGCGCTCGGTGTATCGTTTGAGAAGGTCGGAAAAGGATTGCATCGTTCTCAGACTGGCCCTTGGGCGGGGGAAGAGTGCGGCATGGCTGTCAGCCTCCCATTTTCAACAGTCTACGGAAGAACCATTGCCGGGGCAAGTCTGGTGAACGGTGAGATTGAATCTTTTGCGGGATGCAAGCGCGGGCGAGGGGGGAGGGCGCCGAGTTTTTTTAGAAAGCCGAGAGAGCAATCCGCGCTGTCTGTCGAACAACTGTTGGGTCGCGGGATGTCAGCGTAGCTGTTCTTCCTGTTGTATGAACAGGGGATAGAAATAGTTTAGCGCTTTGGTCATATCACCACTGCTGCCCACCTGTGTCCATCGCATATCTTTCTCTCCCACCATTCGGATATCGACGGTGTGGGCGATCCCGCTGATGCAATCGATGTGATCCAGAAAGGGATCCGTGTAGGCTCGCTCGACAGCATAGGCCAGCATGTGGGCAAACATCGAACGGGAAATCTTGAAGATGCCCAGGGAAACGAGGAATGGGGTTTGCTGGGCGTTGCTCTCTTCGCCGCGGAGTGCGAAAGCTAGCAGCCGGTTGTTGATTCCTTCTGCCAGGATGCTGGTGGCCGGCTGCCTGCTGGTGGAAACGAGCACACCGTTGGGCTGGGCCATTGTCTGCGCGAGCTGGATAAGCCGCGTCTCAAAGAGAATATTGGATTCGATGAGGAGAAAGGGGAATTGGATTTTGGACACGGCCCGCCGCAACGCGTACATGGACCCGAAGTCGGCAAAGAGGGCATCATACATCACTTCTACAGCCGGGTTTTCCGAGACGATCTGAAGCGCTTTCGAGCGCTGGCCCGTGACAATCAGAATTTTCTTGAAGCCGGACTTTACCAACTGCTCCACGGTGCATTGGACAAGCGTCCGTCCATTCACTTCCACCAGGCCATACGAAAGATTCTCCACCTCGTCATTATGGCGGGGATGATTGCCTGCGAGTAAGAGGACGGCGGTATGTACAGAGTTTGGGCTGTTCATATGATCCATTCAATGATCGAATCAGCGAATAAATGATATGTCATTTTTCGCATTCGGTCTAATCAGGCATAACCTGAACTGTATTGTCGTCTTGTATGGATAGAATGACATATAGGTATTGCGGGCTATATTACGGCTCAGTGCTGGATGGGGTATACTGATGGGCACAGCAAGAAAGAGCAGCCGCTATGACCTTTTCCACCCAGCCAAAATCTGTGGATGCCAACGGAGACAACTCGATTTCTCTGGCCCGGGCTTGTGTGCCAGGATTGCTGCTGCTTGGGATCGAACTGGCGGGATTGCTTATGGCTGCCCGTCTGGTCGATCTGGAGATCACTCCCTTTTCCGCGGGGGTTGCCCTGCTCATTGCCGGCAGCGGACTGGTGATGCCGGTGCTGCGGCCAGGCGCGGACACCCGTTTGGCCGCCATTCTGGCCGTTCTGTTGGCCGGGCTTTTGGTGGTCCCCTTCGACCTCTCTTCGGTTAATCTGTCCACGTCTGGCCCATTGCTCCACTACTTGACCCTTCACACACTGTTGCGCTACCTCAACGGCACATTGGCCATTCCCGTGGCTCTCCATCTCGTGTCCGGATTTCCCCAACGCAGCCCCGCGGCCATGAAAGCGGCCACGTCGAACCGCCAGTTGCTGATCTTTTATCTCATCTCTTCCTTGCTTACCATTGGGGTGCTGGTCGTCCCCCAGGGCGGCTTACGGGTTGCCATTGGCATTCCAATGATAGGCTGGATGATCTTCCTGCTCGCCCTGGCCCACATCCAATTGATCCGTGTGAGCCGGGAGCCAGACCCGGCCTGGCTGCGTTCGGCCCACCAGGCCCGCCTGCTGCTGCTGGGTTTTCTGTTGGCCGAGGCTCCCCTGCTGCTGCGCCTGCTTCTGTCGGGCTTAGGCTGGCCCCAGGCAATCCCCTATAACACGGCCCTTCTCTTTCAGGTCTTTGTGCCCTTGACAGTGGCCTATGCCATCCGCCAGCACGATCTGTTCGAGATCGATGCCACTGTGCGGCGCGCCCTGGCCTACACGATTGTCTCTGCTGTGCTGCTCGGCATCTATTTTGGCTTCACATACTTTCTCAGCCAATTGCTGTCGGAGCTGCTGCCCCAATTCCAGGCCGCGGCCATTTTGCTGGGGCTGGTGGCCGCGGCCCTGGCCTTCCGTCCCCTCTACACCCGGCTCGTCCGTTTTGTCGACAAACTTTTTTATCCCGAACGCCTGGCTTTTGCCCAGGTGATAGCCGATGTGCGCGCCCGTCTGCAACAGGTTGCCACCCGCCGCCAGATTGTCACGCTGCTGGAAGATGATCTGCCTGCTGGTCTGAACAGCCTGTGGGGCACGCTCGTCTTTGCCCCGGCCCACGATCTGCCCGGCCGGCGGGAGACGCCCCCGGCCTGGAATGGACGGATGATTGTGGGAGAGCGGATGCTGGGACGGTATTGGCTCGGCCCCCGACGCAGCGGTCTGGCCTATGGCCCGGAGGAGCAGGCCCAGCTTGCTGCCGTGATTTCCCAGGCGGGTCTGGCCCTGGCCTATGCCGAAGCGCTGGAGGATCTCAACGAACTCAACCGCAATCTGGAGCGGGAGGTACGGGTGCAGACCGCCCAGGTGCTCGATCAGCAGCGCGCCCTGGCCGTGACCGAGGAACGGCAACGGCTGGCCCGGGACCTGCACGATTCCGTCACCCAGACCCTCTTCAGCATCAGTCTGGGCAGCCGGGCACTGAGCAAACTGGCCCCGCGAGACCCCCAGGCCACAGCCCAGGGATTGGTCGAGCAGGAAGCCGCCGCGCAGCAGGCCCTGGCCGAAATGCGTGCACTTTTGGCCCAGTTGCGTTCGCCCCTGTTGGCCGAGGGCGATCTGACCCAGGCGCTACGCGCCCATTGCGCCCAACTGGCCGGTTTGGGGTTGACTGTGCGCCTGGAAATATCCCCGGAAATGTCCCTGGAAACATCGGGTGGGTTGCCCGTGTCGGGTGCGGTCAGCAGCGAACTGCTCAATATCGCGCGCGAGGCCCTGCACAACACACTGAAGCACGCGGGCGTCTCCACTGCCACCTGCCGTCTGGCCAGGGAAGCGGACGACATTGTGCTGACGGTGCAGGATGCGGGCGGCGGGTTTGCGACGGTTGCCGGGGCTTCCCGACCGGGCCACGGATTGGGCCTGCACTCTATGGCCGAGCGGGCCGAGAAGATCGGGGGAACTTTGACTATCGACGCTCTCCCCGGTCAAGGAACGACAGTCACTGTGCGGGTCTCGCAGGCCAACGCCAGTCTTGCCGGGCAGTAAATACAGGCGGGATCCGCGCCTGTGGACGACGCGCCAAACCACACTTTTCCAAGGACTGCACGGGTCCGGTAATCGCACGTCCAGGTTTTGTCCGAACTTTTCTTTTGATAGTAGCCCCGGTTAAGGTATAATAGTTACTTCTGCGTCACAAACAGAGCGAATCGGGAACAAATAATGTAGAGATGGTTTGGTGTTCGAGCCATTTCAAAATTGTTTTGTTCAGGGGTTTCGCCGGCGCAAGCGCTATTTCCGCATCTTCCCGTTTCCCCCTCGTTGCTGCCTACACTTCCACTCGCTACTCTGTGCAAAAACACTGAGCGGTAAATGACTGCGCATTTCTTTGCGCGTCAAAATCAGTAAAGGAGAAGTAACCTTATGGCGAATTCAGAAAGAATTCACCCACTTGTATTGCAAGCCCAGGATAAGCTCGCGGCGGGTCGCATTGACCGCCGGGAATTCCTGCGCTATGCCACACTGCTTGGCACATCCCTGACCGCGGCCACTGTGTTGGCCGCCTGTGGTCAGCCCGCGGCTGCGCCCGCTGCCGGAGACGCGCCTGCTGCTGCCGACGCGCCTGCCGCCGCCGATGCCCCCACTGCTGCACCCACGGGCGGCATTCAGCGCGGTGGAACCCTGCGCCGGGCCATGACCCTGCCGCTGATCGACCACCCGGCCCGTTTTTCCTGGACCCAACAGGCCAATGTGGCCCGGCAGATCGGCGAATATCTGACCCTTACCGGCCCGGATAACATCACCCGCCCCTATCTGCTGGAAAGCTGGGACGCCAGCGACGACGTGAAGACCTGGACGCTGCATCTGCGCCAGGGCATCAAGTTCAACAACGGCGACGAACTCACCGCGGACGATGTGATGTTCTCCTTTGGCCAGTGGCTGGATGAGAGCGTCGGTTCGTCTATGCTCGGTCTGCTCTCCTATTTGGGCGGCATTGACAATGTGGAAAAGGTGGACGACTACACCATCCGCCTCAATCTGGAGAATGCCAACATCGGCGTGCCGGAGCATCTCTTCCACTATCCGGCGATTATTCTCCACCGGGATTTTGAGGGCGATTACATCAAACAGCCCATCGGCACCGGCGCGTTCACGCTGGAAGAATACGCCGAAGGCGAGCGGGCAGTGCTCAAGGCCCGTCCCGACTACTGGCAGATGGGCGAAGACAGCAGCCCATTGCCCTATTTGGACGAGATTATCTACGTGGCGCTGGACAAAGACGCGTCCGTGGCCGCGCTGCAATCCGGCCAGGTGGACAGTATGTACCAGCCCCGCCCGGTGGACTGGCAGGCCCTGAGCGCCTTTCCTGATGTAACGGTGAAGGCAGCCAGCACAGCCCAGTGTTTCCTCATTCGTATGCGCGTGGACCTGGAGCCGTGGGACGACAACCGCGTGCGCACGGCCATGAAAATGTGCCAGGATCGGGAGAAGATTCTCCAGCTTTCCTACTACGGCGAGGGCGACCTCTCCATCGATGCCCACGTGGCCCCGGTTCATCCGGCCTATGCGGAGAAGCCCATCCCCGCCTACGATCCCGAAGGCGCAATGGCCCTGCTGGAAGAATACGCGGCAGAGAAGGGCTTGGAACTGCCCCTGAAGGTGACACTGGCGACGAAGAACGACGAATCCGAGCCAGAGATTGCCGCTGCCCTGAAAGAATTGGCCCTGCCTGGCGGCTTCGACATCGACCTGGACATCACCGAACCCAATGGCTATTGGGATCGCTGGACCGAAGTGGACCTGGGCATCACATCCTGGACCCATCGGGCGCTGGACACAATGGTGTTGCCCCTGGCCTATACCGAAGAGGCCATCGGCAATTGGAACGAGACTCGCTGGGTTGACGAGGAGTTCACTACGCTGGTGCGCCAGGCTGAAGCCACACTGGATGTGGAAGCCCGCCGGGAGCTGATGTCCCAGATTGAGGACATTATGCAGGAGCGGGGTTCCATCGGCAACAGCTATTGGAAGCGGGTCTGGAACATCACCAGCAACGCCTTCCACGGCATCGAAGCCCATCCCACCGATTTCGACCTGCTCTATGAGGTGTGGAAAGAGGCATAACCCCTTTTGCCAATGGTACGGGCACGATGTATCGTGCCCGTACCATTGGAGCGTCCGTACACTGGAGAAATTTCTCCGTTCTCACACCCACCCACCCTCATTCGCCGACCCACAGACCCCGTCCACACGGAGCCGCTCATGGCAAAATTTTTGCTACGCAGTCTGATTTCGACCTTTGTTACGATTTTGCTTGTGTCCATCGCGCTCTTCTTTCTGTTGGAGGTGGGCAGTGGAGACATTTCCGTTAAAATCCTGGGCGTCTTTTCCACAGAAGAACAGCGGGCCTCCTATCGCGCCCAATTGGGATTGGACGCGCCCAGTTGGCAGCGCTATACAGATTGGCTGATCGGCAATGACTGGCGTGCTGCCGGCTACACTGGCTTTCCCCTCGTCACGCAGGACAATTTGCAGACCGGCGAAGCGGAGTGGTGGGCGGATGTGAACGGCACGCTGACCCGTTGGACGATGGAGGAAGGCGAGCTTCTTGTGCTCAGCCGCCAGCCCGACGGCAGCAGCGATCAGCAGCCCGCGGCCGCGGATGTCTGGCAGATGGGTGAAAATGGCGAGGAATTCTTCTGGGGTGTGGACACAAAGGGCAATGCCGTCAAATGGGTGCGGGGCGCGGGCGAGGCTGTGTGGGTGCTGACCAAAGCCGGTCTGCGCCAGGAGGGCGACGGCCCCCGCCAGTACATTCCCCTGCGCAAGGGACTGGTGCGGGGCGATCCGGGCAAATCCCTGCAAACCGCCCGCCCGGTGGCTGTGACACTATTCCCCCGGGTGCGCAATACACTGATTCTGGCCGGGGTGGCCTTTCTGGTGGTAATGCCTCTGGCCCTGCTGCTGGGAATTATCGCGGGCATCAACGAAGGCAAATGGATCGACCGCCTTATCTCCATCACCAGCCTGGGCGCGACAGCCACACCGGAATTTGTGACAGGCGTCTTTCTGATCCTCGTCTTTGGCATCTGGCTGAAATGGCTGCCCGCGGTATCGGTCTTTTTGAGTTCCGACGCTATCTTCCAGGACCCAAAACTAATCGCTTTGCCTGTCCTCACGCTTACGGCAGTTGAGCTGGGCTACGTGGCGCGTATGACCCGTGCGTCGATGGTGGAGGTGATGGACTCGGCCTACATCCGCACCGCGATTATCAAAGGGATGCCCTACAGCCGGGTGGTTCTGCGCCACGCGGTGCGCAACGCGCTGATGGCCCCCATCACAATTATTATGCTGCATGTGAACTGGCTGATCGGTGGGGTTGTCGTCGTCGAAGTGCTCTTCGGCTTTCCGGGCCTGGGCAAATACATCTACGACGCGGCCATCTTTGGCGATTTCAACGCGGTGGAAGCCGCGGCGATGCTGACCGTCACGATTGCCATCGCCACCCGGCTCGTCGGCGACTTGGCCTATACTTTTCTGAACCCGCGCATTCGCTATGCGTGACAATCCGTAGTGCGTGGTATGTGAACTGGCACTGATGCTGGTTCACGTACTACGCATTACGCACTACGGAGTATTCTATGTCCGTTGCCCAATCTACCGCCAATCTGCGCACGAACCGCCCCTCTCGCCTGCAAAACTGGTGGAGCGCTGTTTCGATTGTCTTCGAATCCCGCATCGCGACGGTGGGGCTGGCAATGGTGGCCTTCTGGTTTCTGATAGGGATCGTCTCGCTCTTTTGGACGCCCTTCCCCCCCAATGCCAACGATTTTACGCAGAACCTCTCACCCAACAGCATCAACATTCTGGGGACCGATCACCTGGGCCGGGATATCCTCTCCCGGCTGATGACAGGAACCCAGGTGATTTTGCTCAAAACCCGGCTGCCCGGTGACGCGGGCATAGACATTCCCGGGGGGGTGGCCCTGTGGGGCGTCTTCTTCTCCCTGCTGGTGGGCGCTGTGCTGGGCTTGAACGCGGGCTATCGGGGCGGCTGGTGGGATCAGGTGATTATGCAGGTGTTGGACGCGATGATCGCCTTCCCCAGTATCGTCCTCTATCTGGTCATCATCGCGGCCCTGGGCCAGGGCGATCTGGTGGTGATCGTCGCCATTGCCGTCACCGGCGCGCCCGGTGTGGCCCGGCTTGTGCGCAGCCTGGCCTTGGACATTAAGACGCGGGACTATATCCGGGCCGCGGAGACCCGGGGAGAAAGCGTCAACTTTATTCTCTTTAAGGAGATTCTGCCCAATGCCCGCGGCCCAATTCTGGTGGACGCCATGCTGCGGGTGGGCTACGCCATCTTCGCCATCGGCACGCTGGGCTTTCTGGGCATCGGCCTGCCTCCGCCCGATCCCGACTGGGGCAATATGGTGAACGAAGCCCGGCGCACGATTTTTGTCAACCAGTGGGCTGTCGTCTGGCCCGCGGTCGCCATCGCCACCCTCGTCATTGGCCTCAACCTTTTCGCCGACGGATTGCGGGAAGAACTGACAAGATTTCAGAAATAGGAGACTGGGAATTGGAGATTGGGGACTCGGTAGCGTCCGACGCCCCGCTCCCCAGCCCCCGCTCCCCGATTCCTAATCCCCAGGAGAATTTCGTGCCAGCAACTGCTGAATTGATAACCCCAACCGAAGGTATCCGCCGACCCGATGAAATGCCAGTCCTGCGCGTCGACGATCTTTCCATTGCCTACAAAGTGCGCGGGGGCGAAGTGGAGGCTGTGCAGGATGTCTCCTTCGAGATTTACCGGGGCGAGAGCTTTGGGGTGGTGGGCGAGTCGGGCTGCGGCAAGAGCACAGTCGCCTGGTCTATTGTCAATTTTCTGGGGGCCAATGGCTATGTGAAGCGAGGACGTATCCTCTTTCAGGGCCAGGAACTGGTGGGCAGAGACCCGGAAGAACTGCGTCGGCTGCGGGGGGATCAGATCGCAATGGTCTATCAGGACCCTATGCAGGCGCTCAACCCGTCCATGCGCCTGGGCGACCAGATGGCCGAAGTGCTGACCGTCCATCGAGGCATCAGCCGGGCCGAGGCTGACAAGCGTTGTGTGCAGATGCTGGAGCGGGTCTATATGCCCGACCCCAAAAATGTGATGGGGCGCTATCCCCACCAGATTTCCGGCGGCCAGCAGCAGCGGGTCGTCATCGCTATGGCCCTGCTCAACAATCCGGCCCTGCTCATAATGGACGAGCCGACGACTGCTCTGGACGTGACTGTCGAGGCGGCTGTGCTGGACTTAATCGACGAATTGCGCCACGAGTTCGACACGGCCATCCTCTTTATCAGCCACAATCTGGGCGTTGTCGCCCGGGTCTGCAACCGGGTGGGTGTGATGTACGCAGGCGAGATGGTGGAGCGCGCGCCGGTGGCCGAGGTTTTTGCCCGGCCCAGCCACCCCTACACCCAGGGACTGATTCGCTGTGTGCCCAAACTGGGCGCGGACAGATCCAGCAGTGTTCTCTATCCTATTCGCGGGCGTGTGCCTGCGCCGGACAAACGGCCCTCTGGCTGTGGTTTCAATCCCCGCTGCGACTACACAGAAGATCGCTGCCGAACCGAAAAACCCAAACTTCGCCCCTTGTCCCAGGGCCGCCTGACCGATCTCCACTCTGTGCGCTGCCACTTTGCCGAGGAGATTGATCCCGGCGCGTGGACACCGCCCGAGGATATGGAGATTCCACTTATCGACGGGGCGAACCGGGCGGCGGAACTGGCTGCCGCCGAGACAATCCTGCGTGTGGACGGGCTGGCAAAGTATTATCCGGTCAGCGGCAATTCGGTCAAGGATATGCTGGGCCTGGGCAAAAAGCGCCAGGTGAAGGCTGTCAATGGCGTCTCGTTTGAAGTGCCCAGGGGCAGCACACTGGGCATTGTGGGCGAATCGGGCTGCGGCAAATCCACGCTGATCCGCACGATTATTGGTCTGGAAGAGACCAGCGGCGGCCAGGCCCAATTTCTGGGCGTGGACATTACCAACGATCTGGCGGATCGCAGCAGCCAGATCATCGAAGAGTTGCAGATGGTTTTCCAGAACCCCGACTCCACAATGAACCCGTCCTACACTGTCGGTCAGCAAATTGGGCGGCCTCTGCGCCGTTTTGCCAAAGTCAGCAGCCGGCAGGAGGAGCAGGCCGAGGTCATCCGTCTGCTCAATGCCGTGCGGCTGGACGGCAGCTACTACGACCGCCTGCCCCGGCAACTGAGCGGCGGCGAGAAGCAGCGGGTGGGCATTGCCCGTGCCCTGGCCTCCCGCCCGGAATTGGTGCTGTGCGACGAGCCGGTCAGCGCGCTGGATGTCTCCGTGCAGGCAGCGGTGCTCAATCTGCTGATGGAAGTGCAGGCCGAGTACGGCACGACAATGCTCTTTGTGGCCCACGACCTGAGTGTGGTGCGCTTCTTCTCGGACAGCGTAGCGGTGATGTATCTGGGCCAGGTGATGGAGATCGGCCCGGCAGAGGCCATCTACGCGCCGCCCTACCACCCCTACACCGAAGCCCTGCTCTCGGCTGTGCCCATTCCCGATCCCAGCGCGAAACAGGCCCACATCCGGCTGGAGGGCAACGTGCCCAGCCCACTCAATCCACCCAGCGGTTGCCCTTTTCACACCCGCTGTCCCCGCCGTGGACTGCTGCCCGACAACGGGGCCATCTGCGCCCAGGAGGTGCCGCCCTGGCAGGAGGCCGCGGACGGTCACCGCATTTTCTGTCATATCCCGCTGGAGACGCTGGCGGGGATGGAGCCGGTGATTCAGACTGGGCCAGTGAGTGCCGGTTGAGTAGCATCGGAATCCATCGGATTCTGCGTCTTCGAGGCGTATCGAAACCAATGCGAACGGGTGATAAGAAGAATCTTCGTCAACCCGCTTGGTTTCGATATGGCGGGAAACTGCCCCCGCCTACCCAACCGGCGCTGGTCTTGATACACTGCAACACCGAAATTATCCAGGAGAATTCCTATGCTCGTCCGTGACTGCATGACCCGCCATCCAATTCTTATTTCGCCCAACCGGCCCGCGCCCGAGGCCGAACGGCTATTGTCGGAGAACCGCATTCGCCATCTGCCGGTGGTGGGGGATGGCAAGCGATTGGTTGGGCTGATCACCCGTCAGCGCCTCTCGATGAAGCCGGAAATGCTGGGCAGCCTGAATGTGTGGGAGATTTCCCGCTATCTGGCTGATCTGAAAGTGAAGCAAATAATGATCAAACGCAAGATGATCGTCACTGTGGACGAGAACCGCAGCGTGGAACGGGCGGCTTCGCTGATGAGCGAGAACAAAATCGGCTGCCTGCCCATTGTCGACGATGACGATGTGGTCGTGGGCGTCGTCACCGAAGTGGACATTTCGCGGGTCTTCCAAGAGATGCTCGGCCTGCCCATGGATGGCCTGCGGGTGACGGTGCGGATGCCCAACCGACCTGGCGAATTTGCCAAACTGGCGCGAGTGATTGCCGACCGGGGCTGGGATGTGATAGGGATCGGCACTTTCCCCTCGCGGCGCAATCCCGGCTTTTACGACGCGGTCCTCAAAATCCCCAACGTGACCGAGGAAGAAGTCAGCGCAGAACTGGGCAAAATTGAGGAGCAGGCAGTGGTGGACGTGCGCTTCATCGTTTGATCTCTTCCTACCCCCATTCCCATTTCTGGCAGGCTTCTTGCTTTCCCCTCTCTTTCCCCTGTGGTACAATCGTCAGGTGAAATCGCTTGCCCGCGCCCTCCTTTATACACTGTTGGCCCTTTTTCTTTTAACCGCGGCCTTTGCTGGCGGTTATTGGCTGCGGGGCGAGACTGATCCGGCGCTGACAGGCGGGGCAGGCAGCGCGCTCACTGCCATTCCGGACGACGCCGATGCTGTCTGGAACGGTGAACTATTTCGACAGGTTTGGATGTTGTTGGAGCAGGACTTCTATGGCGAAGACCCAAGCCTGACCGCGCGCACCTATGCCAGCGTGCGGGGGCTGACTGATTCTTACCATGACGCCTATACCCGTTTTCTCGAACCGCAGCCCAGAGAATTGGAGCGGGATCAGCTGCGGGGGCGTTTTGGCGGCATTGGCGCGTGGATCGACGCTGTGGAAGGCGGCTATGCCTTGCGTCCCATGCCGGGCCAACCGGCTGAAGCAGCGGGTGTGATGCCGGGCGATCGTCTGGTTGCCATTGATGACACGCCTGTCAGCGGCGAAACCAGCATCGAAACCATCACCGCGCTGATTCGCGGGCCAGTGGACACGGAAGTCTGCCTGGGGCTGGTGCGTGACCCCGGATCTGAAAGTCTGCGAATCTGCGTGGCCCGTGCCGAAATCGAGACGCCCAGTGTGGAATGGCGTTTGATCGAAGATATCAGCGGCAGTGCGACAGTTGGTTATTTGAAACAGAGCGTCTTTTCCGAGCGCTCAGCGGACGAGATGAAGCAGGCGCTGGGCGAACTGATGGCCGGTGGCGCGACCCAATTTGTGCTGGACTTGCGGGGCAATCCCGGCGGGCTGGTCAGCACGGCTGTGGACGTGGCATCGATTTGGCTGGATGCCGGTGTTGTTTTCTATGAGAGCAAAGCCGACGGCAGCGAAAAGAGCTATCTGGCCGAGGCTGGCGACAGGACGGAGGGCGCGGCACTGGTGGTCATTGTGGACGGCGCGTCGGCCAGCGCCAGCGAAATTGTGGCGGGTTCCTTGCAGGATCGAGGCCGGGCAGTGATTGTGGGTGAACGCACCTATGGCAAAGGCAGTGTGCAGCAGGTCCACGAACTGGTGGATGGCAGTAGCCTGCACGTGACCAGCGCCCACTGGTTTACACCCAACCACAATGCCATTGATGGCGTTGGGCTGACACCCGATATTACGATTGAGCCGGGCACGGACCCCGTGCCCCAGGCGTTGGAAATTTTGGCGGAGATGTCAAGCAGTGGCCAGTAAACAGCGCTGGCTGAATTTCACAGTCTGGTTTCTGGGCTTACTGACACAGTGAACAGTCGAGGATATCTGAAGCTATTATGATTCAATCAGACGGACAGCGCACAACCGAACAGACCGACAAATCCTCGCTGATGCGCTACATAGCCATTGGCTGTGGATTGCTGCTTGTGGTCGCCATTGTCTTTTCTGTGGGCACGGGTGTGGGCTTTGCCTTTGGCCGCCTGACCGGCAGCGATGGAACCCGGTCATCTGCACCCGCGGTCTCGACGGATGACACCGCGCCTGCTTCCGGCGACAGATCCTTGTCCCCGCAGGATATGAAGATATTCTGGGAGGCAATGGGGCTGCTGGAACGGGATTTCTACGGGTCTCTGCCCAGCGGCACGGAACGGGGGTATGGGGCGATTCGGGGCGTTTTGGGTCTGCTGGATGACCCCAACACCAGTTTTATGGCCCCGGAACAAGCCAGAAACTTCCTGGAGAGCATCGATGGCAGCTTTGAAGGCATCGGCGCCACCGTTGAATGGGTCGAAGATCGGGGGGCTGTGCGTCTGGTTGAACCCTTCGAGAACCAGCCTGCCTGGAACGCTGGCCTGCGGCGCAACGATCTGGTCATCGCCATTGATGATGAACCAGTTTCCGAAATGGTCGATCTGACCGAAGCCATCTCCAAAATCAAAGGGCCAAAGGGATCGTCGGTGGTATTGACGATCGAGCGCCCCAGCAGCGGCGAGACCTTCGACGTGACTGTTGTGCGGGATGTGATTCAGATCCCCATTGTTTTTTCAGACACCTACGGTCAGGATGACGATATTGCTTATATCCGCCTGAGCCGGTTCTCCGACGACGCGGGGCGGCGGGTGCGGGATGCGGTGGAAGATGCCGCGCGCAAGGACCTGCGGGGTCTCATCTTTGATATGCGGGGCAATCCGGGCGGGCTGCTGCGCGAAGCGGTTCGTGTGTCCAGCGTCTTTCTGGAGGATGAGCGGGTTCTGATCGAACGTTTCAGCGATGGCAACGAACAGATATACGACACGGAAGGCAAGGCTGCACTGCCCGATACCTTGCCTATTGTGCTCCTGGTGGATGAAGGCAGCGCCAGCGCCAGCGAGATTGTGGCCGGCGCGCTCCAGGACGCGGGGCGGGCTGTGCTCATCGGCACGACGACCTTTGGCAAGGGGAGCGTGCAACTGCCCCACACCCTCAGCGATGGCAGTATGATGCGGGTGACAATTGCCCGCTGGTACACGCCCGCAGATCGTTCCATCGACAAGACCGGTCTGGACCCGGACATTGTGGTTGAGATCACGGACGAGCAGATTGAGGCCGATGAGGATCCCCAACTGGACCGGGCGATTGAGCTTTTGGAAACCGGGCAATAACCGCGCAACAACCGCGCAACAACAAACGCACAGCAGTGATAGTGAAATGGTGACGGCAAAATAGCGATGGCGAAGAAGAATAGCAAAGATACCGCGACCCAGGGGCCGCGCACAGTGGCTACCAATCGCAGGGCACGCCACGATTATCATATTGAAGAGACGTTCGAGGCGGGCATTGTTCTGAGCGGCACAGAGATAAAATCTGTGCGTATGGGACAGGTCAACCTGCGCGATGGGTTTGTGCTGGTGCGGGACGGCGAAGCCTGGCTGATGAATGTCCATATTGCCCACTATGTGCAGGCCAACCGGGAAAATCACGAGGAGACCCGGCGGCGCAAACTGTTGCTGCACAAACGGGAGATCAACCAACTGCACGGCGAAGCCACCCAGCGCAACTGGACAATTGTGCCCCTGCGTCTCTACATCAACGAGGCTGGCCGGGCCAAAGTGGAGATTGCCCTGGCCCGGGGCAAGCAACAGTTTGACAAACGCCAGGACATTGCCAGCCGAGACGCCAAGCGCGATATTCAGCGCGCCCTGAAAGCGGCCTATTAGTTGCAAAAGTAACCTGGACATACCTTGCCACTTTCTCCCCCACCCCAGGCCGATCCCATTCAATCTGTTGTCGCGGCCGTCCTTGCCAGCCGCAAATATCGGGCCATTGCGCCTGAGTTGGTGGCATCGATTGCGGCTGGCGAACTGGCAAAAGGACGCAGCCACAAGGCAGCGGTCAAAGCCACGAAAAACCAGCTACACCAGAGCGCAGCCGTCTACCAGACCGGGCGGATGGCTTATGACCAATGGCTCTCTGCCTTGAAGCAGGTGTGGCCGGATGTGGATGGCCGGGAACCTCTGCTGCGCGGCCTGATGGCCGAGCACACTTCGACCAACGAGCGTCTCCCCTTTCTCGACGAATTTTATAGCCGGATCTTCGCGCTGCTGCCGCCTATCCACTCTGTGCTGGATATCGCCTGCGGTCTCAATCCGCTCTCCCTGCCGTGGATGCCGCTTGCGTCCCAGGCCACCTATCACGCCGTGGACATCTTCTCCGACCAAATCGCCTTCCTCAACAATTTCTTTCGTGTAGCCAATATGAGCGGCAAGGCCGAAACGCGCAATGTCCTCACGGATTGCCCGCCCGAACCCGTGGACCTGGCGCTGATTCTGAAGACGATTCCCTGTCTGGAGCAGATGGACAAGAGCGCGGGTTCCCGGCTGCTGGGATCGATTCGGGCACGCCATCTGGTCGTTTCGTTTCCCATCCGCAGTCTGGGCGGGCGCCAGAAGGGGATGGCAGATACCTATGCCGCGCATTTCACAGCGCTGATTGCGGATTGGGACGTCCAGGTTACCCGACTGGATTTTGCCAACGAATTGGTTTTTGTATTGCAGCGCCAGCCACAATAAAACTACCCCAATAAAGCCTGAACACACTGTAAATAAAATGATTTGACGTTTCCGTAGGTGCAGTTTTGAACTGCACAGGCAGCCGAAGGGGTATTCATCCCTTGTGCAGCTACAAGCAGCGCCTACGATAAAAAAAACTTTGTTTACAATGTGCTGAACAAATCCCCCAATAAAAAAAAGAGAGACACCGAAGCGTCTCTCTCAAAGAACTATGATTTGTGCTTGCGATAAATTAGCGGGAGACCACTGGCACAAAAACGCCGAAGCGTGCGGAGGTAGAATAGATCGGTAATCCGTTGATCTCTGCCAGGTGGACGGTTATGGACCCGTTGTCGCCGATGACATACCCCTGGGGTGCTGTAATTTGAAGCTGATAGGTGCCCACCGCTAAATTGTCGAAGATATAATATCCTTCGGCATCGGTCATCATTTCACGGACAAAAAGGCCCTCTGCGTCATACAAACGCACCTGCGCATTTTTGATACCCCGCTCCATCGGTTCCCGCATTCGACTGATATTCCCGTCAAAGAAAACTTCGCCGACAATCGAAGCCGCGGCTCCGCTGTCGGCCACGGGGGCTGCTGCCAGAGAAGCCGGCAAAAGGGCGAGCAGAGCCGTCACCAGTACGAGCAGGCGGGCAGTTCGTGCAAAAGAGGGTGACAGATTCATGTGGGTGTTGCCTCGGTTGAAAATGGAAGTATTGGCTTTTCTGGACAAAGCAGGACTTTGTGCCTATTTAGTATAGCCTTATTTTTCCCTGCTGACACTGACAATCTACTGATCAATCTACGTATTAATGCTGATGCATTTGCGTACATAACCTGACGAATGCGCTCGATAAATGGCAAAAACTGCGCGGCTGTGAAGATTTCGGGCCGCTATGCAACACAGGCAGACCTTCTCTCCATTGACAGGACGTTCTGGTCTATGTTTGTACCCTTAACTGGACGCGCATAGCCTTCTGCATTATCGGAGGCAATGCGCGGGCAGAACAGTGCGCGGGCATAACCAGCCCGTAAATAATATATTATTGGGGTTCCCAGGGGATGGGGCTTACGTCATCGTGGCGAAGTGTGCGGCGGGATGTGCGATCCACCCGCATCACCAGTTTGCAGGCCGGATCAGGGCAGACAGCCCGACTATCCGTCTCCATCCAGTCTGCGGGGTGGTTGAGCCGTTGTTTGGCCGGGAGTAGGGGCAAGACGGCCTGGAGTGCATAGACACAGAAGTGCCCGCCGTCGGGCAGGGATAAACTGCTGCTGTTGCGCAGATGAAAGCAATCGCCCTCGCGCATATCGCACGTACAGTGGCCATCGATAGATTCGACGACGACTGTCAGATCGTAAAGGTCGAATGTGTCCGCCTCTGGCGTTTCCCGTCCTGTTTTCTCGCCGGTGGGCCTGACTTTGCGCCAGTAGAGGTAGTGATTCACGGCTTCGTATAGTAGAAATCCCGCTTTTTGTAGCACCCGGGCCGAGAGGGTATTGGTATAGTTGGTTTCCGCGATTACACTGCCCACGCCGGGTTGGGCAAAGGCCCAGCCCAGCAGGCCGTTGACCATTTCGGTTGCCAGCCCCCGGTTCCGATACGGCTGCTCGATCCCGTAGCCGATTTCAACTTCACCTGCGTTGTTGGGGGGACCCTTGAAGCCGATGCCACCCACGAATATATTTTCGTCTTTCAAAACAGCAGCCCAGAAGGTGTTCCAAACCGCGTCTTCAGACTCCTGCTTCATATAGGCAATGCTCCGCGCCACTGTCGAGTGCAGTTCCTTCTCCAGAACTGCGCCTGTGACTTGTGCGCCGAGTGAACGCTCTAGCTGGGCAAAATCGTTCAATTGCCACTGCATTTGGGCCAGGCTCAGGGGGATCAGGCGCAGCCGTTCGGTCTGCACCGGCGCGTAGCCGGGCAAATGTTCTGGCTTCATTGGCCTGCCCCCCAGGCCCGCACAAAAGATTCTGGTTCAACGCCCAGGCCATTGGCAATGCGGGTGATGTAGTTGAAATAGGCGATGACCTGAGTGGCGTCGTGAATGGCCGTGTCATCAAAGCCGTGGCCGCGCAGGATGTCCAGGTCCGCAGGAGATATGTCGTGCTGGTGGTGGGTGAGCTTGGCCGCGTGGCTGCACAGGCCGCGGTCGGCCGCGGTCAAAGTGGCGGTGCGCCAGTCGGAAGCAATGCTCTCCACCCAGGCGTCAGCTTCTTCGCTTGTGGCAAAATCTTCGCTTGTGGCAAAAACAGTTTCGACCTCGGCACGGAGGTCGTGGGCGTGGGCGCGGGTTCAGTAGACACACCCCAATTCTGCCGCCACAACCGTTGCCAGCATCTCCCGCTGTGTTCGGCTGAGCGGAGAACGTCCGTGCATAATCGCGCCGTAGAGTTCCATACTGGTTTTGAGGGTGCGGGCATTGAGCGACATAATCTGAACAATGCCCCACACCCGGCCCGCGCGTTTTAGCGCTTTGTCCAATTCGGATTTGAGTAGCCCGCTGGCCTGCTCCGGCAGAATCTGCTGAATCCACGGCATGGGTGGCAATTCCTCGCGCTTAGCCTACGCTGACATCTGTGGGGTACAGGTCCATACTTTCCACATTGGCCCGCTGGGGCAGACCCGCCACAAAGACCACCGCGGCGGCCACGTCCTCGGCCTGCATCATTTTGGCTCTGTCTTCGGCAGACGGCGGAGTGGGGCGCAGGTCCAAAATCGGGGTGGCTCCCACGCCGGGGTTGATGGTGCAGGCCCGCACCATATGGGGGTTGCCTTCTTCATTGGTGATACGGGTCAGGGCGTGCATTCCCAGTTTGGACGCGCTGTAGGCCACACCGGCCAGCAGGCTGGGGTAGTTGGCTGCTTTGGACCCGATATTGACGATTGTGCCGTCCCGCCGCTCTACCATCTCTGGCATCACAATTTTGGTGAAGAGCCAGGCGCTGGTCAGGTTGACATTGATGATGCGATCCCACTCTTCGGTGGTTGTGGCATCAATGCGCCGGTGAGAAACATTCATCCCCGCGTTGTTGACCAGCACATCGATGCGGCCCAGCCCGTCCCGGACCGCGGCCACAGTGGCCTCGATTTGGGCCTGCTCGCCCACATCACAGGGACACACCAGTGCTTGCCGACCCATTGTGCGGATGCGGTTGGCCAGTGCTTCCAATTTGTCGGCCCGTCGGGCAACCAGCGCGACATCCGCGCCTTCCTGCGCGCAGGCCAGGGCAATCGCTTCGCCAAAACCACTGCTGGCTCCCGTAACGACAATCTTCTTGTTTTCCAGTCGATTCATTGTGGCAATCCTTTATGCTTGGGTTGGGTTGACTTATGCTTGTGATCCGGCTTGTCGTTCTATCGCTCGAACTCCATCACCCACCGGTCGGAGCCGGGCGCGTCCGGGACGAAATGCAGGAAGAGTTCCCGGCTTGCCCCTTCGGCAAGTTCAAATTCCGCATTGCCCGATCCGTCCCGCCAGGCCGTGCTGGCGGAGAACTGAACCCGCCCCGCCCGAATAATAAAGCGTATGCTTTGGCCCGGCTCCAGATCGTATTCCGAGGCAGAACCTTCGGGCAAGCCGTGCAGGGCCGCGTCCAGTGTAAAGCGGATGGGGTGATCAAATACATTGGTGGCAATAAGCAGGGCCTGTTCTGGGCCGGGGCCGCTGGGCGCCCCGGCCGCGGGGATCGCCTCCACTTCGCCTTCGCTGGCTGCCACGGGTGTGGGTGTCGGTGTTGGCGCCTGCTGGGCAACAACTGGCGTGGGCGGAGCCGGGATGCCTTCCACCGCTTCGATTACGGGCAGTTCGTCCGTGTCGCCTGCGCAGGTAAGCCACTGGGGCACATTGACCACCCATCCACCGGGCACAAAGTTGGGATCGACCGCCAGCCATTCCCCGCTTTGCGTGCGCCCGATGACGAGCACCTGGCCTTGGTTTTCGTCCGCACTCAACAATTTGCCGATAACCAGATAATTGGTTCCGGGGCCACTGCGTATATTCAGCGTTGGGATTTGAGACTGGCAGAGAATTTCCGCCTGCACAGGCTTCGGCGTGGGTGTAGGCGTGGGGGTGGGGGTAGGCGTCAGCAGTGATTCCTGCATCAGCAGCGGGTCCAGCCGTTGCTCCACAATCGCCACGCCATTGATGCCGGTGCTGCTTTGGTTGCTTCTCAAAGCGTAGAAGACACCGCCTTCATAGGGCGCTGACAACCATTCGCAGATGCGTTGGCTGCTGCTTTGCAGACAGCGGGACAAGTAGAGCTGGCTCGCCGCGTCTGGTGGGGCCAAATCAATCACAGCGGTGTTGGTAATGGACAACGGCTCATTCGCATAGAGCAGCACGCTCTCCGCCCCGGTTCGGTTCTGAATCCGGGCCAGATCCAGCGGGGGCGCGGTTGCCGTCGTCATCAGCAGATTGGCCTGGCCTGTGGCTGTTGGGTCACTGCTGATCTGATAGAACGCGCCCCGACGGATGGGGTATGAAATCCAAGTGCAGGCCGGGTCGTCGGTCACATCTGCCGGGCAGGAGAAGAGTGTCAATCCAGCCAGGGGGCGGGCCAATCCCAGTCCGGTGGACCGATTGGCTGGCAGTTCGTAGAGTTCGTCTTCCACAAAGAAGAATACGGATTCGGGGCTGCTGTTGTAGACGACTGTTCCGGTCAGCACTTCGTCTGCCTGCAAAGCAACAATGGGCAATGGCTCGGCAGGTGTCGGTGTCGTCAAGGCCGGCGCGGTGGTAGCTGTAAGCGGTGTCGTCCCTGTAATCGCCATCACGGGCCGGGACTGTACAGGTCTGGTAAGGGTTCCGCTGACGGGTTGCGTATCCGTGAGCACCTGCTGGACGGCCAGCCCCCCGGGCTGACGCGCCGGATAGGCGGCTGCTGACTGGGCGTCTGCGCGGCCCAGGTCAACCCCCCACAACAGAAAAACCGTTGCCAGCAGTCCAAAGAGTATAGAATAGGGTGTGAATCGTATCCGTCCCATCAGTATCCCTTCCCAAGTCCAGCGACCCGAAACCGTTTCGAATGACGCACCAAAATGTGCCGTGAGCATTATACCCGCAACTGTCCCGCGGGGCGAACTCAGGCGGCGGCTTCCCACTCTTCCCGCAGTTGGGCCACCGAAGCCAACAGCCAGCGCCGATCTCCAAAGACTTCCACTGTGATTGTGCCGTCGTAGCGGAACGAACGCAGGGCGCGCAGATTGGCGGCCAGGTCCATTCCCCCGCTGATGGCCGCGCCAAAGGGGAGGTGCAAGTCTTCCACCCCGTTGTTGTCGCTGATGTGTACGTGGGCCAGGCGATCGTTCAGCGAGAAGAGATATTCCCGAGACAGAGTTTTCGCTGTGGCCAAGTGTGCATGCCCGATATCCAGAAGCAATTTGAGATCGGGGACGCGCTGGAAGATTTCCCGGAAATATTTGTGCTGGTGGCGGTTGTCCGGGCTGTTCTCCATTGCCACAGCCACCCCCTTTTCTTTGCCGTGGCGTACCAGAATCTCCAGCATTTGCCGGTAGAATTCATAGCCCTGGGCGTCGGTCAGATAGGCGGGCCAGCCCATAAAATGCATGGTACAAAGCGGTGCGCCCACCACCTGGGCCACATCGATAGAACGGCGCAATTCATCCAGTGCGGCCTGGCGCACCAGCGGCGAGGGATTGTGGATGGGCAGATAGGGCGCTGTGTGACAGACGACACCCAAGCCAGACTCTTCGATGGCGCTGGCAATCTGCCGCCAGTCGGTCAGTTCCGGGGCCGCGCCCGGGGCCTCAATCGTCAGGTCCATATAGTCGAAGCCGTTGGCCGCGAACCATTCAATTTCGTTCAACAATTGCCGGTGGGGGTCATTCATTGCGCCGATTTGCATCAGATTTTTCCTTGCGCTATTGGGGTTGTTTGATTGGGAGGGCCAAGTCCAACGGCCAGCGCTGGCCCACTATTGCCCGCTCATCGGGGATGGGCAAGGGCGCGCCTGTCGTCCCGTCGTAGACAATCAGTTCCAACTGATAAATGCCGGCGGGTATGCTGGCAGGGATAGGCAGGGCCAGAGTCGCTTGCTGTTTGCTTCGTGTAGCCATATAAAAAAGCAGTGATTCATCTTTTTGGTTCAAGAGCGCCGGTCCGCCTTCCGTTTGCCGATAGAGGCGCAGACTCGTGCGCAGGTCATTGACAACAGCCCCCGGTTGTATTTCCCAGCAGAGGGTGGCATAGAGTGTGCTGCCCGCTGTGGGCGCGGGCGAGTGGGTGGCACTGCGCAGGGTGATTGCATCCCCAAAACGAACCGGGCCTGACTCCGGCCTGGGACAGTTGTCGTCTGTTGCGGCGACGGGCATTTCAAAAAGCTGCACCCGCAGATAGTCCCGGCCAGGATAGGGCAGGTCCAGCAGGGGCGCAGTGTGGCTCCCAAGCCATTGCCGAACGACAGCCTGGGGATCGCTGACAGTATCGTATAGCCGGTACTGCCAGAGGCGGTTGCTGCCTTCGGCCAGGCGGGTCAGCCGGTCCCGGGTTGCGGCGGCTGAAATGGCGTAGAAATCGCTTTCGGCCAGACCCCATCCCAGCGTCGGGGACCCATCCACCGAGCCGCCGAGCAAAACCAGCGGCTCTTCGCTGTTTTTCTGAGACACAGGTTTATTCGTGTAGTCACCCAGGCGCGCAAAGATGGGCAAAGATGGCGTTGTAGCGCCTTCCCTGGCAGGGGCAGGGGGCCAGTAGACGGCCAGGGCCGTATAGACCCACCCCGCGTTGACCAGAATAGCATCTCCCGGTCGCCAGGCCGCGGCCAGCTCCGCAACGGCTGCCCGGTGGTCATCAGCCCGGTAGAGGGGATTTGTCCAAAATTCCGCCAGCCCCCAGCCGTTGAGCGCAAATATGCCGAGCAGTAAAATTGCGTGTAGCCATCGAAAACGAAGGATCAAACAATCAAACGCCACCGCCAGCAATAGGACCGATACAGCCGCGTAGGTGTAGAAATACCGAATGTGATAGAGGGGGGTAATCGTCAGGCTGATGCCAGCGATGAGCAGGAGGGGTGTGAACACGAACACCAGCAGCGTCCATACACCGGTGTTGACTTCACTGCTGAACCCACTGCTGATCCCTCCCCGTCGCACAGTGACTATCAGAAATAGCAGCAGAATTCCCGCGGCCGCGGCCCACGGCCAGAGCAGCCCCAGCGGTGGCGATTGGCCCACAAGCAGACTTGCCAGACTCTCTCCGGCGACAGTGGCTATGGACAGTTCGCCGCGCCAGGGAGGCACGGGCGGGTCAATCATCTGTCGCCAGAAGATCGGCAGCCAGGGAGACCAGAGTAGAAATGCCACGAAATTGGCCGCCAGCCAAGCCGTCAAATTTTGATAGCGGGCCGCGGGTCGGCGCACTGCCCATCCCAATACCAGCAGATTGAGGGCAATCAACAGAAATGCAAAGTAATAGAGCGTGTAAAGGCCCGCGGCCGCGGCCAGCGTATAGACGAGAAGGCCGCGCTGACCCGCACGCGCCAGCGGCTGTTGTCCTGACTGCTGCCACCAGTCCACCACCCCCCACAGACAGAGCAGCCCCAGAAACGCGGCCAGCGTGTACATCCGTACTTCCTGGCTGTACCAGATGTGGTAGGGGCTGACGCCAGCCAGCCAGAGCGCGATGACAGCCACCCGCCCCGCGAAAAAGCGCCGTCCCAGGGCATAGATGAGCGGCAGCAGCAGCACGCCCCAAAAGAGGCTGGGCCAGGCGTATAAAAATTCAAGGCCGCGCTCCAGGCTGGGCTGGGCCAAAAGCGCCCACCCGTGCAGGAGCAAATAGTAGGCGGGCGGGTGAATGTCCCGCGCCGTGTGGCTGAGCAGTTCGGGAATGGTCTGACGAGCCAGAAATGCGCTGACTGTCTCGTCGTACCAGAGAGACTCGGCCCCCAGATGGTGCAGGCGCAGCGCAAAAGCCACGAAGATGCCCGCGAGTGCGAGCAGACGTTTGTGGGCCAGGGCTGGCTTGATGGAGGGGGTGGGAGGCAGACAGATCATAGCTGGAAATGCTATCACGGGTCGCGGGTGCGGGCAAAAAGGGCTTACAGGAGCAGTATACCCGCCTGCAAAACATTACTTATCATTGCTTACTTTGCGTTCGTTCCGCTTCTGGGTACAATAGACGCTATGTCTAGCATCAGCCAACCTCTGGAATCGCTCAACAGACGCACCCTCGACCGAGCGGTGGTGGGCACTTTGCTTCAGGTATTGCTGGTTGGTGCCATTGTGATTCTGCTCTGGTCTGTCTGGCGGATGACGGCAATTCCGTTGGTGGTTTCGGTGGATGGACTGGAAGAATCGGTGTTGACCCACCGCCGCACACTCTCCCCACTGCTTGCCGACCTGGGATTGACATTGGACCCGGCTGATCGCCTGTCAGTTGATCCGTCTGCGCGCCTGCGTGCTGGCCTGCGTATCGAACTCTATCGCGCCCGGTCTCTGCGTCTGTTGGCCGATGGGCGGGATGTGCGGGTGCGCGCGTGGGCGGCCACTGCCCGGGAAGCGCTGGCCGCCGCCAATATTGCAGTGGACGACTACGATCGGGTTTTGCTGGGTGGCAAGTTCATCGGACTGGATGCTCCGTTGCCCCCGCGGGCGCGCTCGATTACTGCGCCCACCTATGGCCAGGACTACCCGTGGGAAGGAATACGCACAGAGCCGCTACAGTTGCGGGTCTATCGGGCTATTCCTATAACAGTGGATGATGGCACTCTTCCCTTCACCATACAGACGACAGCACAAACTGTGGGCGAGGCTCTGCGCGAAGCCGAACTGACTATTTATCTGGGCGACAAAGTGCAGCCAAGCCTGGGCAGCCCGGTCAGCACTGGTCTGCGGGTCTTTATCGAGCGCAGCACGCCGATCAGTTTGCAGGTGAATGGTAAACTGCTCAAAACCCGTACCCGGGGGCGCACAGTAGGGGATGCTTTGACCGAAATGGGGATAACGCTCTCCGGTCTGGATCAGGTGTCACTGCCGCTGGATACCCAACTCTACGACAACGCGGCGATTCAGATTGTGCGGGTACGGGAAGATATCGAAGTCACCGAATCGATTGTTCCCTTTGAGACTGTCTTCCGCCCGGACCCCAATCTGCTCATCGATACCCAACAGTTGGTGACTGCCGGTGCAGAGGGTATTACCCGCAGCCGTTTTCAGGTGCGTTATGAAGACGGCGTGGAAGTGGAACGGGTTCTGGCCGACAAATGGGAGGCCCAGCAGCCTGCCCAACGGGTAATCTCCTACGGCCAACGCATTGTGCCCCAGACCTTTACCGCGCCCGACGGGCAAACGCTTACCTATTGGCGCAAAGTGCGTATGTCGGCTTCCAGCTACAGCGCGGGCACAGCCGGTGTCTCGCCGGATGCGCCCTGGTATGGGCGTACACGCACCGGGGATGTAATGCGCTTTGGGATTGTGGCAGTTGATCCCGCGGTTGTGCCCCTGCGTTCTCGCGTCTATGTGCCGGGCTATGGCTACGGCGACGCTTTGGACACTGGCTCTGCTGTCCGTTCCAAACGCATCGATCTGGGCTACGACGACAGCAATCTTGTGCTCTGGCGCAGGTGGGTGGATGTCTATCTGCTCTGGCCGCCGCCGCCAACCTACCAGATCACGTGGGTGATTCCTAACTGGCCTGTAGAGCCAAAATGAGGCAATAGACTATTGGGTATTGGCTATTCTGAACGCACATCTTCCCTCGTCTACCTTCTGCTCGGCCTGGCTTTGCTGGCCGGGTTGACTCTGCGCACGTGGAATGTGAACTTTGACGACGGCATCGGCAGCCATCCGGACGAGCGCAGCACAGCCTGCTCCTATGCGCCTTCCATTGCCCTGCCCCAGAGCTGGGAAGAGTTCAAAGACCCCCGAACCAGCCCGCTCAATCCCCTGTGGGATCGCAATGAGCAGCGGCGGCGCAGCTTTACCTACGGCCATTTTCCGCTTTATTTGGGCGTAGCCACCGGCGAAGTCCTGCACGCGCTCGCGCCCGTGGCCGAAGCCCTGCCTATTTCCGAGCGCATCGTTACCCAGATGCGGCTGGCCAACAGCGGCTGCGAGATTACAATTGCCGGCCGGCTGCTGATGGCCCTGTTGGACACACTGACGATCTTCCTGCTTTTTCTCCTGGGGCGTCGTCTCTACGGCCCGTGGACAGGGCTGCTGGCCGCAACCCTCTATGCGTTCACTGCCCAGGCCGTCCAACTCAGCCATTTTTTCGCGATGGACCCGGCCAGCACAACCTTTACAGTGCTGGCGGTTTTCGGCGGGGTGTTGATGGTGCAGGATCGCTCGTGGCGGGGGGTATTCCTGGCTGGTGTGGGCGCGGGCCTGGCGATCTCATCCAAATTCAGCGCGCTGCCGATTCTGGCCGCGCCGGTGGTGGCCGCGCTGGCCGTGGGGTGGCTCGTCAGCCGCGGCGACAAGGGCAGCCAGGCAGGCAATCCCGCAGATGTTCTGCGTCTCTTTGTGGGGGCTGGTTTTGCATTGTTCCTGGCTGTGGTGACCTTTGCCATCACCAGTCCCTACGCTGTGCTGGACTGGCAGAATTTCATCCAGGCCACACTGGTGGAGCAGGGGGCAATGGTGCGCGGCATTGCCGATTTTCCCTTCACCCGTCAATACCGCAACACAACGCCCTATCTCTATTTTATCCAGCAGCAGGTGGTCTGGGGGATGGGGCTGCCCCTGGGACTGGTGGCCCTGGCTGGCACGCTTTGGGCGTTGGTCCGGCTGGCGATGGGCAAAGCCAGTAGCGGCGAATGGATTGTTTGGAGTTGGGTGATTCCCTATTTTGGGCTGACTGGTGCGTTTCTGGCCAAGTTCAATCGCTATATGAGTCCAGTCCTGCCCTTTGTGATCCTTTTCGGCGCTGGGCTGGTCATGTGGCTGGCGGGCAAGCTGCAACTGTCCAGCCGCCCGGCGATCCAATCCTCCGCTGCCCAATTTTCCGCCGCCCAATCGTCCAATATCGCCCTGCGCTATTTGGGCTGGCTATTGACCGCCGTGGCCCTCTTCGGCGGCATCTTCTGGTCTGTGGCCTATGTCAACGGCGTCTACAACCACGAACATTCCTGGCTGCAGGCTAGTCGCTGGGTCTATGCCAACGCCCCTGCCGGTTCGCTGATTTTGTGGGAATCCTGGGACGATCCCCTGCCCAAAACAGTGCCCGGTGAGCCGTCCATGCGAATGGACGTGGCCGGTCTGCGCAATATCGACTGGTCGCCCTATGAGGAGGATACGGCCCAGAAATATGAGATTCTGAAGCAAAAGCTGCGGGAAGCCGATTTTGTCATTTACAGTTCCAAACGCATTTATGGCAGTGTGGCCGAGCTTCCCGAACGCTATCCCATGACGACCCGCTACTACGATTTGATGTTTGGCGAGAAGTTGGGTTTTGTCCACGCCGCGGAGATCACCTCACCGCCCCGGCTCTTTGGCATCAGCTTTCCCGATGCTAGTGCGGACGAAAGTTGGAGCCTCTACGATCATCCCCAGGTTTCCATTTTCCAAAAGGAGCGGGACCTGAGCGACGCGGAGTTTGACGCGCTGCTGGGCGGTTCGTGGGAAGGGGCCATTCCCTGGTATCGGGGCAAAGATTCCCCCCTCAGCCCGCTCTTCACCCTGCTGGGTCTGGGCAGCAGCCCGGAGAGCGAAAACTCTGGGCTGATCAACCGGGTGGTGGCGCTGATCCGGGGGGACGACACCCCCCACACCCAGCAGGCCCTGCCGCCTTTGGAAGAGCGGGCTGCCCTCACCCTGGCTGTCCCCCTGAACGAATTGCCGCTGGTGGACAACTACCGCTGGAATGTCGCGGCCAGTGCCAATCCCTGGCTGGCTGTTGGCTGGTGGTGGCTGGTGCTCTCCCTGCTGGGCTGGCTGAGTTGGCCCATCGGTTTTCTGATCTTCCGTCCCCTGCGGGATCGGGGCTATCTTTTCAGCAAGAGTCTGGGCTGGCTGCTTTGTGGCTGGCTGCTCTGGCTGTTTGCCAGCACAGGTGTAGCCGGAAATACAGTCGTCAATGCCTGGCTGGTTGTGGCTCTGCTGGGAATCGTCGCCGTGGGCATAACGATCTGGCATTGGGCCAGCCTGAAGAAATTTGTGGGCCGGATGTGGCCCCTGCTGCTTGCCGGCGAAGCGCTCTTTGCCCTGGCTTATCTCTTCTTTGTGCTGGTGCGTATGCAGAACCCCGACATTTGGCAGCCCTGGCTGGGCGGCGAAAAGTTTATGGAGTTCGCTTTTCTCAACGGCATTTTGCGCAGCCCCAGCTTTCCGCCTGTGGATCCCCACTTCGCAGGCGGCTACATCAACTATTACTACTTCGGCATCTATCTGGTGGCCTATCTCATCAAACTCACAGGCATCTACGCCGAGGTGGCCTTCAATCTTGCCATCCCAGCCCTTTTTGGCCTGACGGTTGTGAATGCGTTTGGGGTGGCCTATTCCGCGGTGGCCGGCGGCTGGTGGCCGGTGGCGATTGGCAGGGCAAAGAGGGCCGATGACGCCCTACCTCCCCCGCCCAATATCCCAGCCCTTGGGGAAGAGGACAGCACAGTGCCGGTTCCCATTGTGGGGGACGGCAGCGCCGCAACAACTGATGCACCCACGGGCGACATCCTTGACATTGACGTGCTGCATCCCGCCCTGACAGTTCAGTCACAGGCAATTCAGCCACCGCCAATTCAGCCACCCACCCAATCACCGCCACCCCGCCATCTGGCCTGGCATACGGGCATAGGCACAGCCCTGCTTGCCCCGCTTTTCGTCGCGCTGCTGGGCAATCTGGACAGCTTCGCCCAGATTGTCAAACGGCTGCTGGACATAAGCCAGAGCAGCTTTGAAAGCGCTATTCCCGGTGTGGAGACGATTGTGCGGGCCGGGGATGGCCTCTGGCGATTGGTGACATCCGACGTTGGGTTGCCCGCCTATGACTTCTGGGGACCCAGCCGGGTGATTCCCAATACCATCAACGAATTTCCCTATTGGAGCTTCACTTTTGCCGACCTCCACCCCCATATGATCGGTATCCCCTTCTCCGTTCTCTTCATCGGGCTGGTGCTGGTCCTGCTGGGCAGCTATGACGTGGACTGGCGGCGGGAGTGGGGGAGTGGACTGCTGCTCCTGGGCGGCTGTGGTCTGCTGCTGGGAACCCTCGCCAGCATCAATCTTTGGGAACTGCCCACTTATTTTGGTCTGGGCATATTGGCTCTGGCGGTCAGTCTTTATCGGGGACGGGGGCGTTTGCCCCTGGCCTTGCTGATCGGGGGTGGGGTTGGTTATCTCGCGATTGCCTTTCTGGCCTTTCTGCCCTTCTTCCGCAACTATCACAATGTGGGGGCGAGCGGTGTGGGCACTGTCAAACAGCCGGACGATCTGGGCCTCTGGCTGCTGATCTGGGGCTTCTTCGCCTTTGTGCTGATCTCCTGGCTGCTGGTGAGCCTGGGCCGACGTGCCAGGCCCGGCGACAGCAAACCCACCGGCCTGGAGCGCTGGAATGGCCTGGCCTGGGGTGATGTGGAGCGCCTGCCCCGGCTGCTCTATTGGCAGCAGAGACTGGTGCGCTGGCCGACGCTGGGATTTGCCGCTAGCCTCTGGTGGGTTCCCTTCTTTGTGCTGGTTGGCGCGGGGCTGGTGCTCTTCACCGGGCAGAAGGTTCTGGGTCTTTGTGTGCCATTTCTCGCCATTGGTTTTTTGCTGCTGTGGCGGCGAGGAAAAGGCGCAGATCCGGGCAGCCTATTGGCCGCGCTCTTGGCGGTTACCGGCTTTGCTATTTTGGCTGGCACGCAGTTGATCTTCCTCAAAGATTTCTTGCAGGGCGGCGATTGGTATCGCATGAATACGCTCTTCAAATTCTTTATTCAGGTCTGGGTACTGTGGGGAATTGCCGCCGCGCTGGCCCTGCCCCGCATTCTGACACAGCCTTCTGACCAAGCGCCCCCGTTGCGCCCGCCGCGTGCTAGTTGGCTGCGTCCGATCTGGCTCGGCGTATTTTCCCTGCTTCTCCTTGCCAGCCTGGCCTATCCCCTGTGGGGAACGGCAGCCCGCGCGGATCAGCGCTTCCCCGGCTGGCGGCCAGAGATAGGCACGCTGAACGGGCTGGACTATATGAATAAGGGCGTCTACACCTGGCCCGACGGCAACAATGCCATTGAACTGCGCTACGACCGGGACGCCATCAACTGGCTGCTGGACAATGTGCGGGGCAATCTGGTGGTGGCCGAGTCTTCTACCCTGGAATATTACCGGGCCGGGGGCAGCCGGGTGGCCTCTTTGACCGGGCTGAGCGGCGTGAGCGGGATGCACGAAGGGGAACAGCGCTGGGGCGAACTGGTGGGCGCGCGCAACAGCCTGCTGGGTGAGTTTTGGAACACCGACGATTTGGGGCGCACCCGCCAACTGTTGGATGAACTGGGAATCGCCCTGATTTACGTGGGCCAATTGGAGCAGCACGAACATCCCCAGGCCGCGGCCAAATTTGCGGAGCTGGTCGGGACCGGGGAACTCTCTGTACTCTACAGCAATGACCGGGTGACGATCTACGCGGTCAACGGTCGGCTGGTTCAGGTGGGCGATGGACATTTCGCCCCTGCCCCGTCGCCCGAATCGTAATATCAGCCATTCCAAGTCTTCCGCACTCCAAGTAAAGCATATACACTTAATGGAAAACGGCATTTTTTGTGGCACAATTCAAATCGGTTGTACTCTCCCGTCTTTGGAAATTTTTGCCCGATGTGGTGCAGTGGTGGGTGATCTGGCTATTGCGCCCCAAACTGTTTGTCGGCGTGAGCGGTGTCATCTTCAACGACGCTGGCCAGGTGCTTCTGCTGCGCCACCGCTTTCATCACCGCCATCCCTGGGGGCTGCCCGGTGGTCTGCTGGAGCGGGGGGAGAATCTGGTGGAATGTTGGCAGCGGGAAGTGCGGGAGGAGACGAATCTGGCCGTGGCTGCCGACCGTCTGCTCACCCAGCGCAGCACATTTCTCAGCCTCGACTTCATCCTTCAGGGGCGAATCGTCGGCGGCGAAATGCAACTGGACCTGGGGGAAATTCTGGAAGCTGATTTTTTTGCGACCGATGAATTGCCTGTGGGCCTGCATGAACACCACCGGGCAGCAATTGCCCGTGCCGCGACCGGGGTCCCGCTTTTGTGGCTTTGAAGACTCCCTCCCGGGGTATTGCTCGGTTCCAATCCACTACGAAATCGGACGATCCGTAGTTCAGCGTCCATAAAAATGCAATGATTGCACAATTTCTCGGCTGGTATCTGATCGTACAACTTATCTCTCTGGCCGCGCTGCCCCTGGCCCTGCGTCTCTTTGCCAATCTGCCGGATCGGGGCTACGTCTTTGCCAAAAGTTTGGGTATTCTGCTGGTGGGGGGGCTGCTCTGGCTGGGGACCAGCTATGGACTGTTGCGCAACGAAGCCGGGGGCGCGTGGCTGGCCCTTGGCCTGCTGGCCGCGCTGAGCTATACCGCGGGCTGGCAGCAGATTCGGGCCATCTGGCAAGAGCGACGACTGCCCTTTGCTGGCGGCTGGCGCTATCTGCTGGGCGCTGAGACGCTCTTTCTGGCAGCCTTCCTCCTGTGGACATTTGTCCGGGCCTACGACCCCGGCATCAACCACACCGAACAGCCCATGGACCTGATGTTTATGACCGGCATCTGGACCAGCCCCACCTTCCCGCCCAGAGACCCCTGGCTGGCGGGCTACGCCATCAGCTACTACTATTTCGGCTATTGGCTGCTCACAACCCTCACCCATCTGACCGGCCAGACACCGGAAATTGCCTACAATCTGGGCCAGGCCTGTTGGTTTGGACTCCTGCTGCTGGGCAGCTTTGGGATTGGCTACAATTTGCTGGCAGCGGGCGACGGACGGCCGACCGCGAGCGGCACACGGGCCGCGGCGGTCGGCGGTCTTTTGTCCGCAGTCGCCATCGGTATTACGGGCAATCTCCAGGGGATTCTGGAATGGCTCTACGCCCAGGGCGTGAATATCGATGGGCTGGCCCGTTTCTTCTCTGTGCGCAATTTCCCCAGCGAGGCCCGGGTGACAAATCTGTGGCACATCGACAACGGCTGGTGGTGGTGGCGCAGCAGTCGGGTCCTCTCGGATCGCACACTCCTGGGCGATCACATCGAAGTCATCGACGAATTTCCCATCTTCAGCTACATCCTGGGCGACAACCACCCCCACGTTTTGGCGATGCCCTTTGTGCTGCTGGTGGTGGCCCTGGCCCTGAACCTCTTTTTATCTCGCCCAAAAGGGGAGGGGGCGGCAAATCCTCAGCCCTCACTCTTCAATCCCCAATCCCTGCTGGCACTGATTCCCTTCCATCTTTCCGGCCTACTTCTGCTCGTTGTGGCCGCGGGGGGGTTGATCTTCTTCAACACCTGGGACTTTCCTCCCTATTGGCTGCTGCTCACCCTCTGTGCCCTGTGGGTGGCCAAGGCGGTCTATGCCACGGGCCGTGCCCTGTGGCTGGCCGGGGCGCTGGCGGTGGCCGTGCTTGTGGGCGCGGTAATCGTCTACTTTCCCTACTTCCTCACCGCCCAGAGTCAGGCAGGCGGGGTGTTGCCCAATTTTTTCAACCCGACCCATCTGCCCCAGTTTTTGCTGATGTTCGGCCATTTTCTGTTGGGGCTGGGCAGTCTGCTTCTGCTGGCCTGGAAGGATGTGCGCCCCGCCCCCCGCAGGATCGCGATAGTTGCCGGTCTGGTCCTGGGGCTGCCCATTCTTTTTCTGCTGGGCAGCCTGGCCCTTGCCAACAGCAGCGAAGCCGGACGCAGCCTCTTGCAGCGGATGCCCCTGGCCCCAGAGATGACCAGCTATCCGGCGGCGGTAGCGACCCGTTGGCTGGCCCGGCCCTGGACATTCCTGCTTCTTGGCAGTCTGGCTTCGCTGGTCATTGCCCAGCTCTGGGCGCGCTTTGATTCTGTCTCCACACCCACTGCTTCCACACCCACTGGCCCAGGCGAGGCGGATGGAGTGCGGGCGGGCACGACCTTTGCCCTGCTGTTGGCGGGCATTGGCCTGCTGCTGGTCTATGCCCCGGAGTTCGTCTATCTGCGGGATAACTTTGGCTCCCGTATGAATACTGTCTTCAAATTCTATTATCAGGGATGGCTCCTGCTGGGGCTGGCCGCGGTCTACGGCATTGTGCGCTCATTTCAGACCTTTGCGGGCAAGCGGGGGCTGGCCGTTCTCCTTCTCGGCGGCCTTTCGCTCTTGCTAATTTTGGCCGCGCTGATCTATCCTGTGGCTGGGGTTTACACAAAGGCCAATCACTTTCAGGGCGAACCGACTCTCAACGGGCTGGCCTATGTGGGGGCGGATGAATTGGCCGCGATCGATTGGCTGCGAGCCAATACGCGGCCGGACGCGCTGGTGCTGGAGGGCAAAGGCGGCAGCTATCGGGCCGAGACTGCCCGCCTGAGCGCAGCCACAGGGCGAGCCACGCTTCTGGGCTGGGACGGCCACGAATCCCAGTGGCGGGGGGATGCCTACGTTTCCATGGCCCAGGGGCGACCCGAAGCCCTGGAAGGGGTCTATCGCAACTCGTCGGCTGAACAGTTGCGGGGAACGCTGGCGCAATGGCAGATTGAGTATGTGGTAGTTGGCCCAGCCGAGCGCGCCCAATACGGCATTCCCCCAGGCGTAGAAGATCGCTTGGGCCGGGTGATGGAACTGGCTTGGCAACAGGGCGATTTTCGCATCTATCGCCAGCGAAAGTAAGTTCCAAGTGCTGGATAATCTATACACTTCCCACGAGGGACGATTTGTGAGTAAATCGCTTGCGGCCATGCAGCCGCCTGAATCGAACAGCAGTGTCGCAGCAATTGCAGGATCAGCAGTTACAGATTCGGCAGCCGGATTGACCGTCGAGCACGGCCTCTATGGGATTCTTCTGCTTGTCGCCTTCTTTCTGCGCTTTTTCCGTCTGGGATCAGCCGCCCTGCTTGCGCCGGTAGAGGCAGGCCAGGCGTGGGTGGCCTGGGCCAGCGTCACCGGCTATGAACAGGCGTTGCCTGCTGTGGCCCACTCGCCCCTGCTCTACGCGGCCCAGCGTTTCTTCTTCTGGCTGACCGACGGGGGCGGGGATGGCTGGGCGCGGCTCCTGCCCGCGCTGGCGGGTGGCCTGCTGGTGCTGGTCCCCTGGCTGCTGCGCGACATCCTGGGCAAGCCCGTCTCCCTCTCCCTGGCCCTGCTGCTGGCGCTCGATCCCTGGCTGCTCACCTTCAGCCGCACAGGAGACGGTGCGATCCTCTCTGTCTGCCTGGCTCTGGTCCTGCTGGCTGGGCTGGCCCAAGGCGACCGGCTTTCCACAGTTGGCCGGCGCTGGCTGGCCGTCGCCGCCGGTCTCTTTCTGATCAGCGGACCGTTGGCCTGGCTGCTGCTGCCCGTTTTGATCGGTGGGGCTGTCCTCTTTGGCGGTCTCTCTCTCTGGCCTGAGGAACAGACTGAACGCGCCCGGCTGCTCACCATCGCCGGGATCACAGTTCTGGCCGGGGCCACCTCATTTCTATCCGATTGGGATGGCATCGGCGTCATTAGCTCAAGCCTGACCGTGGCTGTGGCCGCGTTGACCGGCAATGCCGATTATCCCCTGGCCTGGCCTGTCATGCGTCTCATCGCGGATCAGCCCCTGGCTGTGATCCTCGGCCTGGCCGGGATCGCGTCTTTTTGGCTGGCAGACCGGCCCAATGCCGTCTCCCAGAAGAACAGCGGCGACGGGGATTCTTCGCCAGCGCCCAACCGGAGCCGGAACGCCGCTCTCCCGGATTCCTGGCGTCTGCTCCTGACTGGTTGGCTGCTGTGGGGCTTGCTTCTGCTTCTGCTGCCAGGCCGCTCGCCTATGGCGCTGTTGGTGTTGGGTCTGCCCCTTGTCATCTGCGCCGCGGGTCTGCTGCCCCGCCTGCTCGCCTATGCCACCCGCCAGGTGCATTGGCAAGATGGCGTACTGATCGCCGGTGCTATGTCTGTTTTACTGGTTACGTCCCTGATCTGGACCAGCCATTATAGCAGCGAATGGAGCAGCCCCGATTTTGATCGCTTGACATTTTTCTTCTACGCGCTCTTGCCTGTGCTGGGTATTTTCTTTGTCTGGTGGGCGGGCTGGCGCACAAGCAGCCAGATGTATACACTGCTGGGTCTGGGGTTTTTGTTGCTGCTCACCCTTGGCAGTGGCTGGTCTCTCAACCAGCCGGGGCTGATCACCCAAGGCAACGCACTCTTTGCCGATACGGCTCGGCCCGGTTTGGGCGGACTGGTGGCGGATGTGGCCCGCCTCAGCTCCATGCGGGCAATGGACCCACAGGAAGCGCCCGTGCTGCTGGCTGTGGAGCCAAAATTGCAACCCCTGCTGGGCTGGAATCTGCGCTCCATGCACAATCTGCGCTTTGTGGATGGCATCGATCCGGCGCAGGTGGCAGAACCGTCTGTATTGGTGATAGCCGGTGGGGCCGCGGGTGCGTTTCTGCCCGGCGGCTATGTGGGAAGCCAATATCAGGTGGCAGCGCGCTGGTTGCCCACGGACCTGACCGGCTCGGGGCCTGTGGTGCGCTGGATTTTATTGCGTGAATCGAAAATAGAACCGCCCATCAAAAGCGTTGTGCTGTGGGCCAGGGAGGAATAGCAATGCTGCACGAGGAAACCACAAATCTGTCACCATCCAGCCGCCCCCCACTTTTGACACGGAGCACTCTTCTGGAGCGGCCTTTGTCCGGGCTGTTGCGGATCAATTGGGAGATGGTAGCCTGGGTTGTGCTGCTGGTGCTGGCGGTTGTCAGCCGCTTCTATGATCTGGGCGCGCGGGCGATGAGCCACGACGAAAGTCTGCACGCAGTCTATTCTTTGGACCTCTACCGCCAGGGCAACTATCAGCACAACCCGATGATGCATGGCCCGCTGCTCTTTCACGCCAACGCCTTCTTTTATGCGATTTTTGGTGTCACCGACGCCACCACCCGCATCTTCCCCGCGCTGATTGGGATTGGCGTGGTAGGAATGTCCTGGTTCTACCGGCGCTGGCTGGGCAGAACCGGCGCGCTGGTCGCGGCTTTTCTGCTGCTCATCAGCCCCAGCATCCTCTTCCACAGCCGCTATATCCGCAATGACATTTACATCGCCTTCTTCGGGATGGTTTGGGCCTATGGAATGTTCCGCTATCTGGAAAGTCGGCGGAGCAAATGGCTCTATGTGATGGCAACCGGAATGGCCTTTGCCTTTATTGCCAAAGAGAACGCGTTCATGACCGGCGCGCTCTTTGGCGCGTTTGCCGGGGCGCTGGCTCTCTGGCGCAGCCTGGGCAAGCGCTCTTTTGCTATCGGCGGGCTGGCGCTTCTGGCCGGGTTGGCCTTCCTCTTCCGCCCGGAGTCCGGGAACGGACACACCCTGGCCCTGGCCTTTGTCGGACTGGTAGTAGTGGTGGCGGCCGTGCTGCTCGCTGTCTATCTGCGCCAGGCAGGCTGGCAGCGTTTTCTTTCCCTGCCCGAGATGGACCTGTCCGTTGTGATGCTCACGCTGATTTTGCCCTTCACCGCGCCCATTGGCTATCTTGTGTTGCCCTGGGAAAAGGTGGACTGGTCAGCTCCGTCCATCACTACTCCCGATGTGGCCCGCTGGACACTGCTGGTGGGGATAATGTCGGCTGTGGCCGTGGGCGTGGCCTGGTATTGGTTCTCCGCGGCCAGCCGGGACGAAAAGAGCACCGATCGGCCTCGAATGACCACTTGGGTGGGGTTGATGCTTTTTTTCTGGGCCATTGAAATCGTCTTCTTTACAACCTTTTTCACCAATCCCCTGCGCGGGCTGGCCACTGGAATTGTGGGCAGCCTGGGCTATTGGATCGGCCAGCAGGCTGTGCAGCGGGGCAGCCAGCCCTGGTACTACTACGGACTGCTCACTGTTCTCTACGAATTTCTCCCCGCGCTGCTGACTGTGGGCGGGGTCGTGGCCCTGGGACGGGGGTTGCTTTCTGGCCGCTGGGAGCCTACGCCGACTGCTGATTTGCCGCCCGAAAGCCAGGAAGCCCAGGAAGCCCAGGAAGCTAAAAGCCGTCCTTCCCTGCTGTCCGCCGGTGATGGCCGCCGCTTTTTCGTGATTTTCCTTGCCTTCTGGGCCGCGGGCGCGTGGGTGGCCTATTCCTATGCGGGCGAGAAGATGCCCTGGCTCCTCACCCATATAGCCCAGCCTATGGCGCTCTTTGGCGGCTGGTGGCTGGGCACGCTCTTCAGCCGCACAGATTGGCGTCAGGTGCGGGAAAAACAGGGCTACTGGCTGTTGCTGTTGCTGCCGGCCCTGGGCTTTGCGCTGCTCAGCCTGGGCAAGGCGGGGCTGCCCTTTGCCGGGCGGGATGTGGAAAGTCTGGGCGCGACAGTGCGCTTCTTCCTGTCCCTGGCGGCCTGTGGTGGATTGCTCTATGCGGGCTGGCGCTGGCTGGAACAGGGCGGGCTGGCCCTGGGGATGCGCCTGGCGACTATCGGTGTCGTGGCGATTCTGACCCTGCTCACCATTCGTTTCAGCTATATGCTGACGTATGTGAACTACGATATGGCGACCGAATATCTGGTCTACGCCCACGCCGGGCCAGACGTGAAGCGTGCCTTGGCCGAGATCGACGAAATCAGTATGCGCACAGTAGGTGAACGCGATATCCGGGTGGCCTATGACGACGACGTGGCCTGGCCGATGAGCTGGTATATGCGCTTCTACCCCAACAATGTTTTCTATGGCAAGAACCCTTCGGCGGATTCTATGAGCGCGCCGGTTGTCCTGGTGGGGAGCAACAATTACAGCAAAGTGGAACCCTATTTGCAGCGGGACTACGTGAGCCGCACCTATCGTCTGGTCTGGTGGCCGGAGGAAAGCTACAAAGGCGAGTGGGATGCAGAGGCAGGACGCTCGAAAGGACTGACCCTTTCGCAAATCTGGGGGGCCTTCACCGACCCGGTGCGCCGCTCCCGCCTCTGGCAGATCTGGTTCTACCGCAACCACCCCGGCGAATCGGTGACGGCCTGGTCCCATCGCCACGAATTCCGCATGTATGTGCGCCGGGACATCGCGGATATCGTCTGGGACCTGAGCGTGACACCCACCAAAACCGCGGCCGCGGCCGGGCCAGTCTTTGACTACGACGAGATGGACCTGTCCGCGCAGACACTCTATGTGGGCGTCTACGATAACCTGCCTTTGCTACAGCCCCGGGCTGTGGCTGTGGGCGCTGACGGCACACGCTACATTTTGGATACGGGTAACAATCGGGTGGTGGTGCTGGATCAGGCCGGCAATTTAGTGCGGTCGTTCGGCAGCACCTGCTTCCTCTCGGATGGGGCAGCGGGCCAATGTGTGGACCCGGACGGCTCTGGTCCCCTGGAATTGGGTGACGGTCAGTTCCGCGAGCCGTGGGGGCTGGCCGTGGGCACAGATGGCACGATATTTGTGGCCGACACCTGGAATGGCCGCATTCAGGCCTTTGATGCCCAGGGCAGCTTCCTGCGCAAGTGGGGCGTCTTCAATATCATTGAGGGCGACAACCGAGACCCGTTTGCCCTCTTTGGGCCGCGGGGCCTGGCCGTGGCGCTCAACGGAGATGTGCTGGTGGCCGACACCGGCAACAAACGCATCATTGAGTATACGTCCATGGGCGAATACGTGAATCAGGTGGGTGGCGGCGGTGTGGTGCTGGGCCGCTTCGAGGAGCCAGTGGATGTGGCCGTGGATCCCCGCACCGGCTCGATCTTTGTGGCGGATATCTGGAACCGGCGCATACAACTGCTGACCCCTGCCCTGGAAGCGGTGGAGGAGTGGCCCGTGCCCAGCTGGGAAAGCAAAGACATCTGGGACAAAGCCTATGTGACCGTAGACGGAAATGGCACAGTCTATGCCTCGGACCCCCAATTTGCGCAGATTTACATCTACTCCACCGACGGCGTGCTGCAATCGGCCTTCGGTAAATATGGCAGCGAACTGAATCGTTTTGCCAAACCCAACGGTCTCGCCATCGATCCAGTGGACAATTCCCTGCTGGTGGCCGATGCCGACAACAACCGGGTTCTGGTCTTCCCCGGCCAATAGAGCCGTGTGACTCCAGCGTATACTGTGGGGCGCGAAACGTGAAATCGGGCAATCTCAATTCACGTTTCGCGTCCTACGCGTCGTTGAAAGATTATTTCTGTCCTTCCGATTGTCACCCCTCTGATTTGCGGTTAGAATAGAAGCAATCGGCATCTCAGTTCCCAGTTCCCCAATACCCCAAAGGAGCCACCACCCATGACCGCTCTCTCCCTCTCCGGCGTCTTTGCCCCCGTCCTGACACCGGTGGACGAAGACCTAAACATCGACTTGCCACTCTACATCGAATTCTGCCGCTGGCTGCTGGACAACGGCTGCCACGGACTAGTTCTCTTTGGCACAAACAGCGAGGCGACCAGCTTTTCTGTGCCCGAACGCATGGCCGCGTTGGATGCGGTGATCGAAGCGGGGATTCCGGCCCAAAAACTGGTTGTGGGCAACGGAACCGCCGCGGTCAGCGACGGTATTGACCTGGCCCGCCACGCCATCGCGGCGGGCTGCCACCGGGTGATGACGCTCCCGCCCTTCTACTACCCCAAAGTCAGCGACGATGGGTTGTATCGGGCCTTTGCCCATATCATCGAACGGGTGGGCGATCCCAGCCTGGAAATGTACTTCTATCACATTCCCCAGGTCAGCGGCATCGCGCTCTCCGCGGACCTGCTGGACCGGCTGGCGTCCGACTTCCCCGGCGTGGCCGCGGGCGTCAAGGACAGCACGGGCGATGTGGAAAATCTGCGCCGTTTTCATCAGGTGGCTGGGGCACATCCGGGTTTTTCGGTCTTCTGTGGCACAGAAAGTCTGCTGCTTGCCAACCTGCGCGGGGGGGGCGCTGGCTGCATTTCCGGGATGGCCAATCTCATTCCAGACCAGATTCGGGCCTTCTATGACACGTGGCAGGCGGCCAATTCGGATGGACGCCAGGAACAGCTCAATTGGCTGCGCAATGCGGTTCTGGGGACGGGCTTCAATGTGATTGCCGCGGCCAAAGCCCTGACCGCGGCTCGCACCAGCGCGGCGGGGTGGGCACAGGTACGCCCGCCGCTGGTTGCGTTGACCACAGATCAGCAGCATACCCTGCGCGCCGCGGTGGCCGCGGCCGAACCGGTCCTGGCATAAGTAGGACGGTGGACGATAGCCCGCTGACTGCTGTCCATCGTCCGCCGCCTGCCCTATCTTCTCGAACTTTATCCCAATGAGCGGCTTTTTCCCCCACGGAGACTACAATGGCTGACAAAATGCGTATTGCACTGGGCCAGTTCAACGAACTGAGCGACGAACGGTTGACATACATCAAGCAACTGGGCGCGGACGATTTCCTGATGAACACGCCCAAATTGCCTGGGGAGGCGCAGTGGGAATACGAAGATTTGCTCGCTTGGCGACAGCGAGCCGACGCCGCGGACCTGCGCCTGATGGCCCTGGAAAATGTGCCTGTCAAATTCTACGACAAAGTGATGCTGGGTCTACCCGGCCGCGATGAACAGATCGCCCACATGCAGACCACCATCCGCAATATGGGACGGGCAGGCATTCCCATCCTGGGCTATCACTGGATGCCCAACAGTGTGTGGCGCACCCAACCCCCAGCCGAACTGCGGGGGGGCGCCAAAGGAACCCGCTTTGACCTGAGCGAGCACGACCCGGCCCAGCTCACCCACGGGCGGGTCTACAGTGCGGACGAAATGTGGGAGAATTACGTCTACTATATGGAACGCATCCTGCCCGTGGCAGAGGAATCCGGCGTCATCCTGGCTCTGCATCCGGACGATCCCCCCGTGGAGTCCCTGGGCGGTATTGCCCGCATCTTCCACAGTTTTGAAGGCTTCAAGCGGGCCATTGACCGCTTCGACAGTCCCAACCACGGGCTGGATTTCTGCATGGGCTGCTGGTCCGAAATGGGCGGCCACGAATATGTGATGAAAGGTGTGGAACATTTCGGCCAGCGCGGCCGCATCATCTACGTCCATTTTCGGGATGTGCAGGGCCAGGTTCCCTGCTTCAACGAATGCTTTATCGACGAGGGCAATGTGGATACCCTGGCCGTGATGCAGGCGTTGAAGGATTCAGGCTTCACTGGATTTATGATCACCGATCACGTGCCGGCAATGGTGGACGACACCCCCTGGGGCCACCGGGGCCGGGCCTATGCCATCGGCTATATGACCGCGCTCTTGCAGGTGATCAACCGCGGGTAGGGGTGCTGCTAACCCAGGCGTCCCGACTATCGTCCCTTGTATCGTACTGCGTGCTGCGTAAAACGTGAACAACAACCGGTGTTCTCACGTTTCACACAGCACACAGTACGCAGCACTCTTCACCGGCCAACCCGTCGATCATCCCTGGGACAGCCCATGCCCCTCACTGTCACTGTCATCATCCCCGCCCTGAACGAAGGGGATAACATCGCCGATTTGGTGGCCGCGGTGAAGGCCCAACCGGTAGACCAGATCGTCGTTGTGGACAACGGCTCTGAGGACGAGACGGGCGCGCGGGCCGAGGCTGCCGGCGCGCTGGTGGTGCAGGAGCCGCGTCGCGGCTATGGCTATGCCTGCGCTGCAGGTGTGGCCGTTGCCCGGGGTGACATTCTGCTCTTTCTGGACGGGGATTTCAGCTTTCTGCCCGCGGAGATTCCCCGCCTGTTGGGGCCGCTTCAGGCCGGGGCCGCGGAGCTGGTACTGGGGTCTCGCGTGCTGGGACACATCGCGCCGGGGGCCATGCCGCCCCACCAGCGCTTTGGCAACCGGCTCACCGCGGGGCTGATGGGACTGCTCTATGGGGTGCGGGTGACCGATCTGGGGCCGTACCGGGCCGTGCGCCGGGAATTGCTGGAAAGCCTGGACATGGCCGAGATGACCTTTGGCTGGCCCACCGAAATGATGGTAAAAGCAGCCCGACAGGGCGCGCGCATCCAGGAAGTGCCGGTGAGCTATGTTGCCCGGCGCACTGGGCAGTCCAAAGTCAGCGGCACGCTGCGGGGATCGCTCCTGGCCGGCTGGCACATACTCAGCGTCACCCTGCGCTATGCCCGCAGATAGCTGAGTACACTGTCAACAAAATATCTTGCGGTATGGTAGGCGCTGCTTGTAGCTGCGCAAGAGACGAACACCCCACCTGCAAAATCAGAGTGATATCCGTAGGTCCGACTTGTAGTCGGACAAGTTTCGATTCCACCCTCAGATTGACCAGCACAATTTTTGTCACAAAAACACATATTCGTGTAGTCAAAAATAGCCCTCAAACCCAATCAACCCAACTTCACCCCAACACACCAATGAGTTCTTCCTTTCGCAAAATTCTCCACTTCGATCTGGACGCCTTCTTCTGTGCGGTGGAGGAACAGCACAATCCCGCCCTGGCGGGCCTGGCCTTTGCCGTGGGTGGCCGTCCGGAGCAGCGGGGGGTGGTGGCTTCCTGCTCCTATCCGGCGCGGATGCTGGGCGTGCATTCGGCCATGCCAATGAGCCAGGCCCTGCGCCTCTGCCCCCATCTGGTGATTGTAGATTCCCGCATGGGCAACTACGGCCAGGTCTCCCGCCAGGTCATGGCCCTGCTCCACGACCTGACACCGCTGGTGGAGCAGCTTTCCATCGACGAAGCCTTTCTCGATGTCAGCAGCCGCCCCCAGCCAGCCTTTTCCCTGGCCCAGGGCTTGCAAAGACGCGTGCAGGAAGAATTGGGCCTGCCCTCTTCTCTGGGTGTGGCCACCAACAAACTAGTGGCGAAGATTGCCACGGATGTGGGCAAGGCGGGCGTGCGCAGCGGCAGCTATCCGCGCTCGATTCAGGTGGTGCCGCCGGGGGAGGAGGCCGCCTTTCTGGCCCCGCTGCCTGTGGACGCGCTCTGGGGGGTGGGGCCAAAGACGGCCGAGAAGATGACTGCCCTGGGCATCCATTCCATCGGCGATATTGCCCGCTGGCCCGCCGCGGACCTGGCCCGGCGTTTTGGCAAAAATGGCGCAGACCTTCACCGCCGGGCGCAGGGCCTGGACACGCGGGAGATTGTCACGGAGCGGGAGGCCAAATCCATCAGCCAGGAGACGACCTTTGTGGCTGATGTGGCCGATGGCGAGAAGTTGCGCCGGATTGTCAGCGAGCAGGCGGCCCAGGTGGCCCGCCGCCTGCGCCGCAACGATCTCACCGCGCGCACTGTCACCCTCAAACTGCGCTGGCCCGACTTCACGACCCTCACCCGCCAGACGACCGCTGAGCGGCCCGTCGTCAGTGGGGAGGAGATAGCCAGCCTGGCCCTGCAATTGCTGGCCGACAACCGACCGCCCCGCCAGCCTGTGCGTCTCATCGGCGTGGGTGTCAGCGGTCTTGGCCCGCCCGTAGGCCAGATGAGCATCTGGGATATTCCCACCGACCCGGCAGAACAGGCCAAAGCCGACCGGCTCAACGACGCGGTGCAGGCCCTGAAACGGCGTTTTGGCGCGGACGCAGTGCGCCGGGGGAGTGACATCGAATAGCTGAACAATCCATACCCAACGAAGAAGGGCCGGGCGCAATTGCGCCCGGCCCTTCTTCGTTTTTCGTGGTGGTTCGTCACAGTCCCCTGACGGGGATTTTTTGTTTCCGGAGGTAGAGCTTTTTCTTGCTTTGGTAAGGCTGGACGATTTGTCACAGTCCCCTGACGGGGATTTTTTGTTTCCGGAGTTCTGCTTTGGTAATTGCTACCACCTGCAGGGACATATGTCACAGTCCCCTGACGGGGATTTTTTGTTTCCGGAGTCACAGAAATTGTGGCACGAATGCCGTTCCTGTATACGTCACAGTCCCCTGATGGGGATTTTTTGTTTCTGGAGGGTGCCCCTCGTAAACTTGAACGTTCGCAGCGGACCAGTCACAGTCCCCTGACGGGGATTTTTTGTTTCCGGAGGACAGAGGATACAGTGGAGAGGTTCGTCACAGTCCCCTGACGGGGATTTTTTGTTTCCGGAGTGCTTACAGCAATGTGCAATCCAAAGGTGCATGTGGTGTCACAGTCCCCTGACGGGGATTTTTTGTTTCCGGAGTGATTGCCCTGTAGCTACAAGCAAACAAAACAAAATTGATGTCACAGTCCCCTGACGGGGATTTTTTGTTTCCGGAGTATTTTGAGTTGTCCCAAGGTTATTTGGGAATAAAGTCACAGTCCCCTGACGGGGATTTTTTGTTTCCGGAGATATTTGCTACGCCGGTCAATCGACTGGTGGATGGCAGGTCACAGTCCCCTGACGGGGATTTTTTGTTTCCGGAGACAGTCCACTGCTTACACGACTTACAAGCCCTTTCAAGTCACAGTCCCCTGACGGGGATTTTTTGTTTCCGGAGTCCTGAACGCAGACGGAGTAGCGTACTACCGATTGCAAGTCACAGTCCCCTGACGGGGATTTTTTGTTTCCGGAGCACACTCATTCTTATTGGTACCGTCTTTTGGTTTGAAGTCACAGTCCCCTGACGGGGATTTTTTGTTTCCGGAGATGTGCTTTGCAGAATGCTATGAAAGATGCTGCAATCTGTCACAGTCCCCTGACGGGGATTTTTTGTTTCCGGAGTTGGCTTGGAAATCCACCATTAAGGTGGAACTAGTTTTGTCACAGTCCCCTGACGGGGATTTTTTGTTTCCGGAGGGCTAATCGCGCCAAATAGTGCCATTTTGGGCGACTTTGCAAGAAATACCGCGCCAACTTTTTATTTTGCTCCTCCAAAAGGGTGCTTTTTCGGTGAAAACCATAGAGGAATCCACAGTTCCGCCCAGTTTGGCGCGTTTTGCCATCCTCAATGTCATCCTCAATACGGGCCGCAAAGCCAGCAATTTTCCTACCGCTGACAGAAGTATACACCCAATTTATGCTGTCGTCAACCGAGATTTCCTCCTTGCCATCCCAGGGATCTGCCTCTTGACAAATGTAACCCACGGACATATACTAACCATAGTTAGCATATAGGCTGTTTTTCATATCCCGAGCCATCCATCCAGAAAAATGTCACTCAAACACACCCTCCTGGCCCTGCTCTCCGCGGAAACGGGCCACGGCTACGAACTGAAGAAGCGCTTCGAGGAGGCTCTCGGCCCCCTGTGGCCCTTGCGCGAGGCACAGATTTACAACAATCTGCGCATTCTGGAAAAGGAGGGGCTGGTCTCGTTGGCCGCGGTGGTGGCACAGGAGGGGGGACCTGATCGCAAGGAATATGCCGTGACCGCCGAAGGGGGCCGCGTGCTGGCCGATTGGCTGGCTACACCGGTGGTTGAAAATCAGAAGCTGAAGGACGACTTCTATCTGAAGCTCTCGGTGTTGGCCCGTGTGTTGCAGGACGGGCCACGCCTGGCCGATCTGCTCTGGCAGCAGCGCACCCACTATCTACAGCGTCTGCGCGAGTTGGAAGACACCCTGCGGGAGGCCGAAGCCCAGGAGGACAGCGTGACCGCGGCTTTGCTGGAAGGGGCGATTTTGCACACCGAAGCCGACCTGGCCTGGCTGGACCGCTGCGAAAGCCGTCTGCTGCCAGAGAGGACGGGGCCATGAGCAAGCACCTCCCCACGGGCAAGCCCCCGCAAGCAGATGCCCGGTCCCAGCCCTTTGCCCGCCTGCGTTTTGTGGGCGTTTATCTCTGGTCCACAGCCCGCCAGGAGCACGGCCTGGGTCTGTTGGCGCTGGTCGGCCTGGGGCCGGGTGTGGCCTTTTTGGTGGCCTGGCTGCATCTGGCCCTGGCCCTGCGCCAAGTGTCGGCGATCGCCTTGCCCCAGGGCCAGGCCACGGGTTGGCTGCTGCCGCCTCTGCTCCTGAACCTGCTGGGGTTGGATGGGGTGCTGGCCGGTGTGGGGCTGGTCACGCTGCTTATCGGCTGCCTGGGGCTGGCCAACGCCTATGTGGCCAGCGTGGAGCGGCGTTCGTCCGATCTGTCCCTGCTTTTGGCCCTGGGGATGGGCCGGGGCTGGCTGCGCCTTCTGCTGTTGGCCGAAGCCGGGTTGACCGGGCTGCTGGGCAGCGCCGCGGGTCTGCTCCTGGGGATTCCCTTTGCCAGTGTGGTTTGGCCCGCAGCCCAACGCTATTTGGGACTGCCCGCGCCTTTTGTTCTGGACGGGCGGGCATTGGCAGTGGCGTGCTTGGCCGGTGTGCTGGCGGCCCTGCTCTTTATGGGGACCATCGCGCTGCTGGGCGTGGCGGTCGATCCCGCCTATCCTCTGCGCGGCGCGCGCGCGCCTTCGCCCATCACCCGTTGGCGCGAATGGGAGACAGCCCGCTATGGCACGCTCTACGCGGGTCTGTTGGCGCTGGTGGTGGGGTTGCCCGTTCTGCCCCTAGCGGCGACGGGATTGCTGGTTCTCCTGGCCGTGGCCCTCAGCCTATTGCTGACCGGCGGCGGCTGGCTGCTCACTCGGCTCTACGCCCGCTTGCCCCTGTCCGGCCAGTCACTTCTGTGGCAGATGGCCCTGGAGAGCCTGGCCCGCCACCCCCGCCACACAGCCGGGCTTTCCCTGGCGATGATTACCGGTTCCTACGGGGTGGGGCTGGCTTCCCTGGCGCTGATGACCAGTGGCCGTCGCGCCCTCTTTGTGGTCTGGGTGGCCGGGGGCGTGCTGGTCGCGGCCGCGGGCCTGGTGTTGACAGCCGCCGCGTTGGCGGCATTGGAGCGGCGGCAGGAATTGGCCCTGCTGGTGGCGTTGGGCACACGGCCCAGCCGGGTGCTGCGGATGATTCTGATCGAATACGGCGTCGTGGCCCTGGGCGGGGGGAGCGCGGGCGCGCTGCTGGCCCTGGTGAATTGGGCGCTGGCCGGAGGCGGTGTCTGGTGGAGCGCGCTGCTGATCGGGGGACTGGATGTGCTGGCCGCGCTGCTCTCGGCCTGGATTGGGGCCGCGCCGGTGCTGTGGCGCATCTCCCGCCGGTCGCCGGGGCGGGAATTGCGGGGGGAGTAGGGGGATGGAACGCGGATGACGCGGATTTGGCGGATTCAAGCGGATGTAGGGATATGACGGCAGAAACGATTCGGGAAATTACTGAACGAATTGACCAAGCCGAACCGGAGGTGCCATGCCAGAAAGACGCTTTTGATGGTTGTCTTGCCGGGGCTGTGTTGGGGCTACTGCTGGCCGTAGCGTATGGGGGGTGCATTATTGTTTTCGCAGTCCTTTGGGATAACACTTGGCCACCATCAGTTGATCCAGTCGGAAGCTGTCATCTTAACCCTCAACGGTGGGTTCTTTTTCTGGCTGGTTTGGAGTCACTCGTTTGCTGACTTCGCAAGGGAGGGATGGTCAGGGTATGCGGCGCTGCTAGGAGTTCCCTCACTGATATTTGTTGCGACAGGAATGCTTTTCGCCCGCTGGACCTATCGGAGCTATCTTCCAATAGCAGCACAGACGGTAATTGAAACGGAGGGTATCTGATGCTCAACTTCTATCTCTACTCAGTCTCGGCCCTGACGCTGGCTACCAGCTACGGCGCGACCCTAATTTTTGTCGATGGCCTGTTGCGTTATCTTTTCGGCGTGGACACGGGCTATGCCAGCCGGGAAGCGATGGCGAATGGGCTGGGCTTTGCACTGGTGGCGATCCCCCTCTGGCTGGTGCATTGGCGCTGGCTGGGCAGGCTGAGCGCTGACGATGAACCAGCGACCGGCCACCGTTTCTATCTGTTCACCGTCGTCTGCCTGAATGCGGTGGCGGTGATGGTGGCGGGCAGCATCGGCGTCACCGGTCTGCTGCGTCTCTTTTTGGGGCTGGAATGGCCCGCCGCGCCCGCGGCTGTCACAGTGGGCGTAGCGTTGGTGGCCTGTGGGCTGTCGGCCTGGCTCTGGTGGCATCACGTCCAGGCCCTGGGCGGGCGAGGCGTCATGCGCTTGGGGCTACGGGTATTGTGAAACGGGAATGCAGATTTATCCGTGTTTATCAGCGCTCATCAGTGGCTACTTTTGGGTCAGGAGAATTCGCACAATGAACAGTCCTACAATTCTGGTGAAAGCACGCAATTTGCACAAACGCTACGGCGCAGGCGAGAAGGGAGTGGCCGCGCTGCGGGGAATCGATCTGTCCGTGGCCCCGGGGGAGTTTGTGGCGTTGGTGGGGCCAACGGGCAGCGGCAAGACGACGCTCCTCTCTCTGCTGGCCGGGCTGGAAGAACCGGACGCGGGACGAGTGGTGCTGGCCGGCCAGGATTTGGCCTCCCTGTCGGAAGATGGCATCGCGGACCTGCGCGGCCGTTCGGTGGGGATGATCTACCAGAGCATCAATCTTTTCGCGGGTTTCTCTGTGCTGGAAAATGTGGGGCTGCCCCTGCGCCTGATGCTACGCCCACCCTTTGACGCCCACAGCCGGGCCAGGGAACTGCTGGCCGCGGGCGGTCTGACCAGCCTCGCCGCGCGCTATCCCGCGGACCTCTCCGGGGGACAGCGCCAACTGGTCGCCATCGCCCGTGCCCTGGCCGCGGACCCGCCACTGATCTTGGCCGATGAACCCACAGCCAATCTGGACAGCGCCAGCGCCCGGCAGATCACAGGCCGCCTGCGGGGACTGGTGGATGATGGCCGCCACGGGGTGCTGCTGGCAACCCACGACCTGCGCGTGGCCAGCCAGGCGGATCGGGTGATCAGCCTGCGCGATGGACAGATTGTCAAAGAGACGGCCTTGGGCGCGGGGCGTCCCAGCCGGGAGGTATTGGCGGAACTGGCATAGCCTCCTGTCCCAGGGCTTTGCAAAAGTACTGAATCGCACTTTTGCAGCACCGTGCCTTGTGGTACACTTCCCCTTGTCCCCGCTGACTCGACTGTTGGGTCTGCCTGTTGGGACACTGTTTCTGGCCCCGGCTTGGCCGGGGAAAGGTCAAAAGGAGATTGTGTTATGGGCAAGGAACAGAAGCCGCAGAAAAATGACAAAAAGAAGCCGCTCTTGAGTATGAAGGAAAAGCGGGCGGCAAAACGTGAGAAGAAAGAGGGCAAAGGCGGTATCGGCACAGGCAGCAAGTAGGAAAGTACACTGGAAATTTTGTTGACGCTGTCACAGATAGCACATAGATAACGAATCAGAGGCCAGGTCGCAGATCGCGACCTGGCCTCTGACTTAACCTGAAAATAGCCACTGATAAACGCGGATAAACACGGATAAAATCTGCGTAATCTGTATCTTCTGCGTAAATCTGCATCCCTATTTTCATTGCTATAGCAATACCACGTAGAAAACAGGAGTTTTTCGCAGGGCGGATTTCCACATCACCGCTAATGGCAGGTAAGAAACCTGCCCTACGAAAGTCCACATTTCAAAGTGACACTGCTATAGTTGTGCCCGAAATGGGCATGTACACTGACTTGTACCCCGCTTCCCCCATCTCTCCAGCGAGCCACTGGTTTCGACCCTTTGACAGGCACAGACGGCGCAATCCGGGAGCACCGGTTGAGCAGACCGGGCCTGTCAGTCATACCAAAACCAAGCGGGTCTACCCCACAAAATCCCCAATAACTGTGCTGATCAGGCTGATGATGGAACAAAAGAATGAGCCTATTGCAAAAAGGTCAATTTCTCCCGCGGAGACGCGGAGACGCGGAGGGCGCGGAGGCAACGCGGCGAGATTCAGGAGAAAAACGCCGCGTTGCCTCCGCGTTCCCCGCGACTCCGCGCTGAGTTTAGGGGCTTTTTGTAGTGGAATCACCTGTGGTCATCTGCACAATCTGCGGGAGATGTTCTTATGGTTTCTTTAATGTCCACGCCCTTATTTTAGATGTATAGTGATGGATGTGCGTATTCGAAGACACGCGCACTGTGTAACGTTATCCAACTTTTGCGGGATAAGGACAGAAAACAGGAGGAAGTGAAGATGCCGAATTGTTTTGGCCATAACACAAACGGGCTGTGGCGCAGCCATTACTTTGTCCTGCGCGGCAGAGCAGCAGGAGCCATCTCCGCCCTTATCTTCACTTTGCTCCTCCTTCTATGGGGTGGCCGGGTTTATGCTGCCACGCCCTCGCCAGGGCCGATAGCTCTTGACCCGACAACGACCCAATATACCGCGGGTACTATCATCAGCAGTGACATCACTGCTGATCAGACGTGGACCGTTGCTGGTAGCCCGTACACCATCAACCAAAGTGTAGCAGTACAGCCCGATGTCACGCTCACTGTGCAGCCGGGGGTGGAAGTACGTTTGGGGGAAGGCGTCGGTTTGAAGGTGAGAGGCACACTCACGGCCATTGGGACACCCAGCCAGCCCATCACCTTCACAGGCACCACTGCCCAGCCCGGCTGGTGGGATGACATCTACATTCAGGGTTTGCCCACCCCCACCGATGGCAGCCAGCTTAGCTATGTCACCCTGCAATATGGCGGCTACTACGACGCCAATCTGCTTGTGGACAATAGCCATG
>JAHBVF010000033.1 GCA_019637685.1 Caldilineaceae bacterium
CCCATTTCCAGCAGAATGGGATGACGATATTGACGTGAGACAGTGCGTGGCCGGGGCCGTCAGGTTTCTGCCACGCACTGCTTCTTTGACGCTTCAAAACCACTTGCCCTATGCGCCATCACCTGATCACTATTCTATCTTTCTTTCTCCTGGCTGCCTGCGCGCCCCAAAACATACCCTGGACAGCGCCCCAGGCTATACCCCAGGCAGTGCCTTTCCGCAGCAACCCATCGCCCAGCGTGGAAGTCGTGGCCGACGGACTCTTTGGCCCCATCGGTCTGGCCTTTGACCCCGCTGGCAATCTACTGGTGGCCGAAGAAGGAACCGGTGGCCGGGACAACAGCGCCGGGATCAGCCTCATCACCGCAGATGGGCAACGGGGACGTTTGATTGGCGGACTGCCCAGCACCCGGGATGCTGGCGATCTGGCCGGTGTGCCCCTTGTGGCTCTCTCGCCGGACAGCAGCCAACTCTATGTGGGCAACTTTGGCCAGGGCCACCTGTGGGTTTTGGACCTGACGCCCGAACAGCAGATCGACGGCTTTGCCCTGCCCGACCTGCCCCTCACCCCGGACGATCTGCGCCCGGCGATGGAGCGGCTGAACAATGTAATGCTCGTCAATCCCTTCGACCTGCGCTTCGACGACGACGGGCGACCAGTTGTGGCCGATGCCAGCGCCAACGGCCTGGCCGTGGAAACCAGCGACGGCAGGACCCGCTTCTTCCACCGCTTCACCGCCCTGCCCAATCCCGTCTCCCCCGCCGATCCCATCGATCCCGTGCCCACGGGCATAGAAAAGCTGGGCAGCGACGAATTCCTCGTCACCCTCACCGGCGGCTGCCCCTATCCTGCGGGTGGCGGCCAACTGGTGGCCGTGGACTGGGCGCGCAACCAGCGCACGCTTATCGACGGTCTGCACATGCCCATCGACATTGCCCGCGGGCCAGACGGAACCCTCTGGCTCCTGGAATTTGCCCACTTTACTCCCGGCGCAAGCTGCTTCACCGGCGCGGGCTATCAGCCGGAAACAGGCCGTCTCAGCCGGGTTCTGGCCGATTGGACACTACAACCGGTGCTCACGGACCTGAGTTTCCCCGGCGCGGTTCTGCCCGCGCCCGACGGCAGCCTCTACATCAGCGAAGTTCTCACCGGACGCATCCTGCGCGTCAGCTTTGGCCCGGCGGACGAAGCGAGCAGCGACACCCTGCCCAGCCTGCGTCCCACCCCGGCCCCCGTTACTTCCCGCCGCTTTGCCAAAGTGGATGCCGCCCTGGCCGCGGTGGCCGCCGAGTACAATCTCTCCCCCTTCCCCGGCCAGGAAATGCAGGAGGACGACACCCCCCTGGCCCGTCTCGGTCAGCAGCTATTCTTCGATCCCGTCCTCTCCGGCGACGGCAATATCTCCTGTGCCACCTGCCACCACCCCGCCTTTGCCCTGGCCGATGGCCGGGTGTTGCCCATCGGAACCGGCGGCGCGGGGCTTGGCCCCCAACGGGATTTTGTGGCCGAAGTTGTGTTGGGCGCAGAGGCCAGTCAGGTGCGCCGTCTGCCCGGCCAGACCGATACATCCAGCGGCACGACACGGGTAGCCAATCCCTTCAGCGGCCAGTTTGTGCCCCGCAACTCGCCCACTGTGCTCAACAGCGCGCTCCTCTCCCGCCAGTTCTGGGATGGCCGGGTGGAAGCCTACACCAACGCGCCTGTACACACCCTGGACGAGGATGTGAACCAGTTGGGCCTGACCGATTCCCTCACCGCGCAGGCCCTCTTTCCCGTCACCAGCCTGCACGAAATGGCTGGGGCCACGCTGGGTGGCCTGGCCTCCGGCGAAATCCGCCGCATTCTGGCCGCCCGCGTCGAGGCCATCCCCGCCTATCAGACCCAATTCGGGGCTATCTTTGGGGCGGCTGACAGCGGTCACACAGTCACCCCGGACCGCATTGCCGCGGCCATTGCCGCCTTCGAGCGTCGCCTGATCTACACCGACGCGCCCTGGGATCGCTATCTGGATGGAGACACGACAGCCCTGACTCCCCAGCAAAAGCAGGGCGCGCTCCTCTTTTTTGGCGCGGCCAAAGAGAGGGTGAACTGCGCCCAGTGTCACAGCGGCAATCTCTTCACCGACGACAATTTCTACAATCTGCTCGTTCCCCAACTCGGCCCCGGCAAAGGCCACGGCTACAGCCGCCGGGAGGACTGGGGCCGCTCTGCCTTCACCTTCGACAGCCGGGACCGCTACAGCTTTCGCACCCCCAGCCTGCGCAATGTCACGCTCACCGCGCCCTATTTTCACAGCGGTGTCGCGCCCACGCTGGAAGCCGTCATCCGCCATCACGCCAACATCTGGAACAGCGCGGCCACCTTCGATCCCAGCGCCAACGCCATCCCGCCCGCCCTCTACAGCAGCCTGCGCCCCTTCCAGCCCGAAGCCCAGGGGCCGACAGCCGCGCCCGCCCTGGCCAACGGCCTGCCCCTGGACGAAAACGATATCGCCGATCTGACGGCGTTTCTGGCCGCGCTCACCGACCCTGCGGCCACGGACCTGGCCTGGCTCGTCCCCGACAGCGTTCCCAGCGGCCTGGCATTGGATGCCCTGCCTGTGGAAGAAGCGGGGATCAGCCGCCCCGCCAGCCACCAGTCAACCGCGGGCACACCCCCGCCCCCGTACAATCCAGCGGGGATCAGTGGGGACATCCGCTTTCGCGATGTGGCCGCGGAAGTCGGCCTGGACTTTAGCCACGCCGCGTTCCGCTGGTCAGTCAGCCCCGATCCCGTGGCCGCAATGGGCGGCGGTCTGTGCTGGCTGGACTACGACAACGACGGCTGGACCGATCTCTATATGGTCAACAGCTATGCGGTGGACGAGAAGGCGCGCTGGCAAACCGAGGGTGGCCTGCCCACAAACGCGCTCTATCACAATCAGAACGGGCGTTTTGTCGATGTCAGCGATCAAAGCGGCTCGGCCCTCTCCCTGGCGGGCAACGGCTGCCTGGCCGCGGACCTGAACAACGACGGCTGGACCGACCTTTACATCACTGCTGCCGGAGCCAACGCCCTGCTCTGGAACAACGGCGACGGCACATTCAGCGAAGGCGGGGCCGCGGCTGGCCTGGCCGCACCCGAATGGAACAGCGCGGCCGTGGCCGGTGATCTCAACGGCGACGGTCTGCTCGATCTCTTTGTGGCCGCTTACATCGACCTGAAACACAAAATTCCCAAACCCGCCGGGGCTTTTCCCCAGGACTACTACGGCCTGCCCGACCGGCTCTATCTGAACGAAGGCATCGGCCCCGACGGTCGGGCCACCTTCCGGGATGTGACCGCCCAGGCCGGTCTGCACCGGGCCGAACGGGGGCTGGGCGCACTGTTGAGCGATTTGGATCGGGACGGCGATTTGGACCTGTACATCGCCAACGACGGCCACCCCAACCGGCTCTACGCCAACGAATCCGCCCCCGACGATCCTATGGGTCTCGGCTTTCGGCTGGTGGACGCGACGGAGACCGCGCAGGTGGGGGACAGCGGCAGCGGAATGGGTGTGGCCGGGGGCGACTACGACGGCGACGGCTGGGGCGATCTGCTCATCACCAACTGGGAGCGGGAACTCAACGCGCTCTATCGCAACGAAAGCGGTGACGGTGAGCCGCTGGTCTTCCAATACAGCACCTTTCGCATTGGCGTGGCTGGGCTGGGCAGCGGGCTGACCGGCTGGGGCGTGCATCTGGCCGACTTCGACCAGGACACGGACACAGATATTCTGATCGTCAATGGCCGAGTCCCCGTGTCGAATCTGTCCACTGATCCGGAAACACCCCGCTATTACCGAAACCGCAGCGTCAATCTGGACGGAGCGACCAGCCAGTCGGCCAGTTTCTTCGATTGGACGGGGGGCGTAGGCTTGAAGGGCCAGGAATTTTTGGGCCGGGGCAGCGCGCTGGCCGACTTCGACAACGACGGCGATCTGGACATCGCGATTGCACAGATTGCCGGACCCATCGTGCTGTTGCGTAACGACGGCGAGCCGGGCCACTGGCTGCAAGTTGTGCCCCACCCGCCCAGCCCCGGTACGGTCGCCACTGTCGAGCTGCCCGATGGCCGTGTCCTGCGCCGGGAGCTATACGCGGGCAGCAGCTATCTGGCCACAGAGGACAGCCGCTTGCATTTTGGCCTGGGTGGCTACACAGCCGTTCCCCGCCTGACTATCCGCTGGCCCGATGGGACGGAGCGAACATTCAGCCATGTGGCCACAGATCAGCAATTTGCCGCCGCGCGTTGAGAGGGAGATATTTGTTTCTCAGTGCCACCCACGGCTGCCCCTCTCTTTCCACAAAACTGTGCTATAGTTGGCTTTCAATTCCTTCCTCGCCAGCGGAGTCTCTTTTATGCGCATTGCCCTCTTTAGTGATGTCTACAAACCCGTCGTCAATGGCGTCGTCAATCACGTGGCCCTGCTCAAGCGCTATTTTGAACAGTGGGGAGAGCAGGTCTGGCTCTTTGTTCCCGGCCAATCGAATGTAACGGAGAATGAAGCCAATGTGGTGCGGCTGCCGGGTATTCCCATCGCGGATACGGGCTACCACCTGAGCGTGACACTGGACCAGCGCGCGCGCAATATCCTCAAGCAGGCGGATGTGATCCACGTCCATCATCCTTTTCTTAGCGGCAGCTTTGGCCTGAACGCGGCCCGTAAATATGAATTACCCCTCGTTTTCACTAATCACACCCGCTACGATCTCTACGTCCAGCAATATCTGCCTCTCATCCCCGAAGCTCTCTCCGACACCGCGCTGCAAGCCTTTTTCCGTGTTTTCAGTCAGCGCTGTAGCGCCTTCATTGCGCCCAGCCAGGGCATTGCCGATGTGATGCGTGATGAGTGGGGTGTACAGGGGCAGGTGGCGGTGATTCCCAACGGGGTGGAACTGGATGACTTTTACAACGCCGCACCCACGAAAACCCGCCAGGACTTGGGCATCCCCGGCGACCGGGTGGTGGGGGTCTTTGTGGGGCGGATGAGCGGAGAAAAGGATGTGGACCGTTTGCTGGGCATCTTTGCCGTGCTGGCCCAGGAAGAACCCCGGCTCCATCTGCTGCTGGTGGGGGGCGGGCCGGAACTGGAGGACTACCGCGCCCTGGCCCAGGATTTGGATATGGCAGATTGTGTTACTCTGACCGGCCCGGTTCCCTATGCGCAGATACCGGGCTATCTGAGACTGGCTGACTTTTTCATCTCCGCCAGCGTCTCCGAAGTCCATCCTCTCACATTCATCGAAGCCGCGGCTACCGGCCTGCCCGCGGTGGGTATCGATTCTCCTGGCGTGGCCGATATGATTGTGGATGACGAGACCGGTTTTGTGGCCGGCGACAGCGATCTCAGCTTTGGTCTGCGCGTGCTGCGCCTGGCCCAGGACGGGGACCTGCGCGCCCGTATGGGCAAAGCCGCGAAAAAACACAGCCACAACTACGCGGCCCACACCAATGCCCGGGAAGTCCTCAACCTCTACCAGTCGTTGAGCAAATGAGTTTGTGCGCTGGTGTCCAAAAGAATGGATGGTGATTGTCGATACCAACCCGTCCTACACCCTGTACCCTACTCCAGCGTCAAGACCCAATCTTGGTGCTACATTTGGGATTTGACATTTCATTTTGGTTCGGGTACGATCGAATTTACCTTTTTGTCCCCCCCCTCTACGTTCAATTACTACCCACTATTGTAAGAATTACCGCTTTACTGGAAATTGACAACTGATCGCGGTTACCACCCAATCTACTACAGGAGGAATGTATGGCTATATCCAGATTTAAGCTGGGGTCCTGGATTGCCCTGCTTGTCATGGCAATGCTTGTGCTGGCGGCGTGTGGTTCTCGGCCGGAACTGCCCAGTGCCGCGCCATCTGAACAGCCAGCCACCGCAGCACCCGCCGAAGCCGCACCCACAACGGCCGCACCCGCCGCGCAACCGGCTGAGGCAGCACCTGCTCCGGCAGCGGATGCAGGGAAGGAAGCACCCATGCTGGCCGAGATGGTCGCAGCCGGAACCCTACCCCCATTGGCGGATCGACTGCCCAAGGAACCGCTGGTCGTGGAACCCTACGAATCTATCGGCACCTATGGCGGCACCTGGCGACGCGCTTTTACTGGTGTCAAGGACTTCCACGCCTGGGGACGTATCAACTACGATCCGGTGCTGCGCTGGGCACCCAATTTCGCCGACCCGGTGCAGCCGGGGTTGGCCAAAGCCTGGGAATGGTCGGATGATGGCACTGTCCTCACCCTCCATTTCCGCGAAGGGCTGAAGTGGTCCGACGGCGAGCCTTGGACGGTGGATGACATCATCTTCTGGTGGGAAGCCATCGAGACCGATACGGAAATCACGCCTTCTCCCCACATCGAGTGGACAGTGGGCGGCGTGCCGATGACCCTGGAAAAGGTGGATGACTACACCATCAAGTTTATCTTCCCCGGTCCCAGCGGTATTGTGGAAACGATGGGTCTGGCCTTTCATGGCAGTCAATGGCCGTTGGCGTTCGAGCGCTTTGGCGTCTTCGCTCCCAAGCATTACCTGGAGCAGTTCCATCCCAAGTACAACAAGGACGCCAACTACGCCCTCTTTGAAGAGAAGGTCTTCGACTACAACGTGGACCGGCCTGTGATCTGGGCCTGGAAGCCGGTGGTGTGGGAGGCAGGCGGCAATGAACTGATCCTTGAACGCAACCCCTACTACTGGAAGGTGGACCCGGACGGTAAACAATTGCCCTATATTGATCGTGTCCATATGGCGTTGGTTGAGGACGCCCAGGCTGAAATTGTTCTGGCTGCTGCGGGTCAACTTGACATGCAGTCCCGGGGCCTCAACTTGGCAAGTCTGCCTGTCCTGAAGGAAAACGAGCAGGCCGGTGATTATACGGTCAGCCTCTGGGCTTCAGATGGCGCATCCAATGTGGCCTTGCAGCCAAACCAGAGCTACGACGATCCGGTCTACCGGGAGTTGTTCCAAAATCGGGAGTTCCGCTACGCGCTTTCCCACGCCATTGATCGCAACCTGATCAACGACATCGTCTACTTCGGTCAGGGCACGCCGACAACCGAGTCGGTCGGTCCTTCCACTTCCTGGTATGTGCCCGAATTGGCCATGTTCGAGGGCGAGTACGATGTGGCAGCGTCCCAAGCGTTGTTGGACGGTATCGGTCTGGTGAAGGGCGACGACGGTTTCTACAACTTTGCCGATGGCTCGGACCTGACGTTGGTTGTCGAAGGCGAGTCAGGCGGCAACGATGCAGCCCTCGAACTGATTGTGGAGCAGTGGAAAGCTGCGGGTCTCAACACCACACTCAAGCTGTCCAACCGGGACCTCTACTGGCCGCGCGCGATTGGCAATCAGGTGATGATCAACGTGTGGGGCACGGGCAGTATCTTCCCGCTGATGAACCCGGATAATCTACTGGCTTTCAATGAGAAGTCCTTCTGGGGACCCCAGTTTGGTATCTATTACCAGACCAACGGTATCTCTGGCGAGGAACCGCCTGCGGTCATGAAGAAGGGGCAGGAACTCATGAACGAGATTATGGTCACCGTGGATCCTGTCAAACAGACCGAACTGGGCAAGGAATTGGTCAGGGACGCCACCGAGAACATGTGGGTCATCAACGTGGTGGGCAAGATGCCGATACCGGTCCTGGTCAAGAACAACTTCAAGAATGTTTGGGTCGGCCCAGACTACGCTGCGTCCTGGATTGCTATGACGCCAGGCAACCAGAACCCGGCCACCTACTACTTCGCGAAGTAAGCAAATAAGATCGGAAGTTCGGCTTTTTCCGAAAAGTCGAACTTCTCGTGGACTTAGAGGCGCAGGTCAATGCGCATCCTGGCCTGCGCCTCTTCTTCCCTCCAACGGCGATTACCCGGTGCTGCCCGAAAGGAACTGAGGACGTGATAGCTTTCATCCTGCGGCGGCTGTTATCTATGATTCCGCTACTATTTCTCGTTTCTGTCATCACATTTGTTATTATCCAACTGCCGCCGGGCGACTTCTTCGATACGATGCAGGCCGAAATTGCCTCCAATGGCGGCTCCCAGGACGCGCAGATGTTTCAGGTATTACGGATGCGCTATGGACTGGACCAGCCGCTCTACATCCAATATTTGCGCTGGATTCAGGGCTGGCCTGAAGGCGATTTCGGCTGGTCCATGGCCTGGAATTCGCCGGTCCTACCGCTGGTGATGAACCGGCTGGTCTATACGTTGATTCTGGGCAGCTTTGCCCTGTTGATCACCGTCACCTACGCCATCCCCGTGGGCGTCTATTCGGCTACCCACCAATATTCGCTGGGTGATAATGCCACCTCGCTGATCGGTTTTCTCGGCCTCTCTCTCCCCGGTTTTTTGATGGCCCTCTTTTGGATGTTTTTGGGGGCGCTGGTGCTGCGTATTGACGTGGGGGGGGTGATGTCCTCCGAGTTTTCCACTGCGCCGATGAGCCAGGCCAAACTGTGGGATATGTGGAATCACTTCTGGCCGCCCGCCCTGATCCTGGCCCTGGCCAGCACAGCCCAGATGCAGCGTATTATGCGCAGCAGTATGCTGGACGTGATGGGCCAACAATTCATCACCACAGCCCGGGCCAAAGGGCTGGGTGAGCGCACAGTCACCAACCGCTATGGCGTGCGCGTGGCCATCAATCCAATGATCAGCGTCCTGGCCCTGGAAATCCCCAAGCTCATCTCCGAATCGGCCCTGGTCGGCATTGTCATGTCCTTGCCCACCCTTGGCCCGCTCTTTCTGCGCTCCCTCCAAACCCAGGATATGTATCTGGCCGGGACAATGCTGCTCTTTATGAGCCTGCTGTTGATGATCTCCAATTTATTCGCCGACATCGCTCTGGCATGGGCAGATCCCAGGATTGTCTACGAATGAACTATACGCAAGAATCCGAAAAATTATTTGAACTCTACCGGGAACTCGATGCTGTCCTGGCCAGTGAGCGCTATGGCGAGGTCGAGACGGATGAGGCTAGAACCGCGCGGGAGGAAGACGAGAACCGTTATTCCCTCTCCCAATGGCAGTTGATGTGGCGCAAATTTGTGCGCAACCGAACTGCTGTCGTGGGGGGTGCTGTAATTGCACTCCTCTATCTGGTAGCTATCTTCGGCGATTTTGTCGCGCCCTACACCCTGACCACTCGCTTCTCTGACCGCATCTATCTGGCTCCCCAGGCGATCCATTTCTTTGACGAGGGCCGCTTTGCGCCCTTTGTCTACGACGCCAAGACCTCGCTCGATATCGAAACCCTCGAACGGGTTACTGTCACCAATTACGATGCCAAACGGCCCATTAAGTTCCTGGCAAAGGGTTTGCCCTACAAGCTATGGGGCCTGTTCGAGACCGATGTACACCTTTTCGGGGTGGAAGATGGCGTCGTTAATCTGCTGGGAACCGAGCAGCAGGGGCGGGACCTCTTTTCGCGCATTGTCAAGGGCAGCCAGGTTTCGCTGACAATTGGGCTGGTGGGTGTAATGCTGAGTCTCTTTTTGGGCACGGTACTGGGCGTCACCTCTGGCTTCTTTGGCGGCTGGGTCGATGAGTTGATTCAGCGTACTATCGAGTTGGTGCGCTCCTTCCCCTCCATTCCCCTGTGGATGGCCCTTTCCGCCGCGATTCCGCCCACCTGGCCACCCCTGCGCGTCTACTTCGGAGTGACAATTATCCTGTCGCTGATCGGCTGGACCTGGCTGGCTCGCCAGTTGCGTGGACAGGTACTTTCCCTGCGCAGCCAGGATTTTGTGCTGGCGGCCCAGTTGATGGGCGCAGGTAATGGTCGCATCATTTTTCGCCATCTGGTGCCGGCCTCTATCGGCCATATTATTGTGGTGGCAACCCTTTCCATGCCGGGCATGATTCTGGCCGAGACCGCGCTCAGCTTTTTGGGGCTGGGTTTGCAGCCGCCCATCACCAGTTGGGGCGTATTGCTCAAGGAAGTCCAAAATCTTCAATCGATCGCTCTCTACCCCTGGGTCTTCTTGCCGGTGATTTTTATTGTTGCCACTGTGCTCTCCTTCAACTTTATGGGCGATGGCCTGCGCGACGCGGCTGATCCTTACACCCGCTAACCGACTTAAAATAGCTGCTGAGGAACGCTGATAAACACTGATAAACACTGATAAACACTGACGGGTACAGATAACAACCTGCGTACTTTGTGGTTTCTGCGAACTCTGCGTTCCCGTTCTTACATCTACCCTGACACGGATATTCAATGACAGAGAACCAGTCACCTTTGCTTCGTATCAACAATCTGAAAACCTATTTTGACACGATGGATGGAACAGTCCGGGCGGTGGACGGAGTTTCCTTTGCCATCCAGTCGGGCAAAACTTTGGGACTGGTCGGCGAATCTGGCTGCGGCAAGAGCGTGACAGCTGCCTCGGTCATGCGTATTTTGCCCAAACGAATCAGCCGTATTGCCGAGGGTGAGATGCTTTTTCGCCGGGAGGACGGCAGCAGCGTCGATCTGGCTAAGGTCAGCCCGGACAGCCACCAAATCCGCAGCATCCGCGGCAACGAGATTTCGATGATCTTCCAGGAGCCGTTGACATCACTTTCACCTGTACATACAGTGGGCGCGCAGATCGCCGAGACCGTCAAACTGCACCAGCACGTGGGGAATGTCGAGGCCAAAGAACGCTCGATCCATCTGCTCAGCCAGGTGGAAATTCCCAATCCCGAACAGCGCTTCAACGAATACCCTCACCAATTTTCGGGTGGGATGCGCCAGCGTGCGATGATCGCAATGGCCCTTTCGTGCAACCCCCGGCTGCTCATCGCCGACGAGCCAACCACCGCCCTGGACGTGACGATTCAGGCCCAGATTCTGAATCTGATGCAGACTTTGCAGGACGAGTTGGGGATGTCGATTTTGGTGATTACCCACGATCTGGGCGTGATCGCGGAGATGGCCGACGACGTGGCCGTAATGTATATGGGGAAAATCGTGGAGAGTGGCGATGTGCGCACGATTTTTAACCGGCCCCTGCATCCCTACACCGTCGGCCTGATGCGCTCGATTCCCCATCTGGGAAGCCGCAGCAAAGAGCGGCTTACGCCCATTCCCGGCAGTGTGCCCGACCCCTTTTCCATTCCGGTTGGCTGCGCCTTCCAGCCCCGTTGCCCGGCTCCCAAGCGTGCGTCCTGCAACCAAGAAGTGCCGCTGATCGAAGTGGAACCGGGCCATTTTGTGCGCTGCACTCTCTACGAAGCCGCTCCCACCCACTGATCCGGACTGCCCAATGCCAGAAACCAAAAAATCTATTCTCGAAGTGCGTAACCTTAAAAAGCACTTTCCCATTGCCAAAGGCTTCACACGGCGCGTGGTGGGCCACGTGCGCGCCGTGGATGGGGTCGATCTGACGGTCTATGAAGGCGAAACCCTGGGGTTGGTGGGTGAGTCCGGCTGCGGCAAGACCACCACCGGGCGGTTGATCCTGCGTGCGATGAAGCCGACAGAAGGACAGATTCTCTTCCGGCATAATGACCAAATGGTGGATATCGCCACTCTCAGCGGTAAGGAACTAAAAGAGATCCGCCGGGAAATGCAGATTATTTTCCAGGACCCTTTTTCATCCCTCAACCCGCGCATGACTGTGCTGGATATCGTAAGCGAGCCGCTGGTGATCCACGGCATTGCCAAGGGTGACGAACTGCGCGACCGCGTGCGCGACCTGCTGGAAATGGTAGGGTTGAAGGCCCAGCACATGAACCGCTATCCCTACGCCTTCAGCGGCGGCCAGCGCCAACGGTTGGGCATCGCCCGTGCCCTGGCCCTGAACCCCAAGCTAATCGTAGCCGATGAGCCAGTCTCAGCGCTGGATGTTTCGATTCAGGCTCAGGTCATCAATCTGCTGGAGGATTTGCAGGCCGAGTTTGGGCTGACATATATCTTTATCGCCCACGATCTCTCCGTGGTGGAGCACATCAGCGACCGGGTGGCGGTGATGTATTTGGGCGAAATTGTCGAAATGGGGGAATCCGAAACCCTCTATATGGACCCACTGCATCCCTACACCGAAGCACTGCTTTCCGCCGTGCCACACACCAATCCCGACCACCAGTCCCGGCGCATCCTTCTGCGCGGCGATGTGCCCAGCCCGGCCAATCCACCTTCCGGCTGCAAGTTCCATCCCCGTTGCCAATACGCCAAAGAGATTTGCGCTGTCGAAAAGCCCCAACTTCAAGAGGTCAAACCCGGCCATTTAGCGTCCTGTCATTTCGCAAACGAACTTCAGTTGATTGGAATTGAATAACTGTGCCGCGATCTTCTGAATTCGACTCCTTCTCCGACTACAATTCCCAGCCAACTTACTGTCGCATCTGCTGCACTCAATGAAATAAGAGCGTACCTCTTTGTACGCGCTTGACTGTGGCGATGACATTGCCCAGACAGCAACTGCCCTGGGGATTGCGGATTTCGCAGGCGCATTGCCCCGCCCGAATGCCCGCGTTGATCTGTTCGACGACGGTGCTTGTGCCGGTCAGTCGTAACTCCCGCTGGATGCTGCCCGGCGTGTGGCGGAAGCAGTAGCAGACGAAGACGTCGGCCGCGTCCGGGTGCTTCTGATGCACCCGCTCCCGCAGGTCGTCTTCAGTGTAAACGTCGCCGCGCTCGCCGAAGTAGACAACTTCGCAGCTTTGCGTGGGGCAAAAGCGATATGCGCGGGAGGTCAGACTATCCAGGCTCACAGCGAGCATCGCCTTGACTGTCTGGGTGTCAACATTCTTGCCCTTCGCTCCACAGACGGGGCAACTCTGCTTTGTGCCCCGGCCTTGAACAGGTGGAACGGCGCAGCAGTCGTCGGTAGTTTCGGCTGAAATGTCTTTCACTTTCTTCCCTTCCTTGCCAACGCATAGCGTTCGAGTGTCTCCAACAGTGGACATTCGCCGCTAGGCCCGCCCTGCGCGCAGGCGGCGATCATTTCCTGCAGCGCGTTGCGCATTTCTTGCAGGGCGCTAATTTTGGCTTCGATGTCGGCCACTTTGTGCTCGGCCCGGTGGCGCACATCCTCGCAAGATGTCTCTTTGTCCACGCGCAGCGCCAGCAGCCCCTGAATCTCCTCCAGGGTAAAGCCCAGCGCCTGGGCCTCTTTGATAAAGCGCAGGCGCGTGACCGATTCGGCGTCATACTGGCGATAGCCCGCTTGTGTGCGCGGCGGTTCGGGCAGTAGCCCCCGGCGTTCGTAGTAGCGGATGGTTTCGATATGCACATCGGCCTGCCGGGCAATACGTCCGATTGTCAGCGGTTTTGGCATAGAATAGCTCCTGTGGGATTGCGATGGGATCAGTCTACACCCTGTAGTGTACTACAGAGTCAAGAAGTAATTTTTTTATCGGTTTAGGGCTGCTTGTGGCACGGCTCCCCTGTGGTATACTTCTTCACTGTGATTTCTGTCGGATTGTCATCCCCACCCCCAAAGGCAGACAAAATGAACGCAGTCTGGAAAAATGTCACCCTCTGGAGTCTCGTCCTCGGCCACTTTTGTGTGGATATGCTGGCCGGGGCCATGCCGATTATTGTCGGTCTCTATTTGAAAGATTCTTTGCAGCTCAATTTGGCCCAGATCGGTCTTCTGCTGGGCGTCTACAAACTCACTTCTTCCCTCACGCAGCCCATTTTTGGCTACCTGAGCGACCGCTACGGCGGGCGCTGGTTTGCTGTGGGTGGTGTGCTGTGGATGGCGATCTTCCAGGCCGGGATTGGCTTTATGCCCCATCTCTCCGGCGCGCTGGTCCTGGCCGGGCTGGCCGGACTGGGGTCCGCTGCGTTTCACCCCCAGGGTGCATCCGGGGCCAATGTGGCTGCCGGGGAATCCAACAAAACCGCGGGGGTGGCCCTCTTTATGTTGGGGGGCAATATGGGGTTTGCCGTCGGCCCGATTTTGGCCGCGCTGGTGATGGGGCGCACCGGCCCCTGGGGCACAGCCGTGCTGGCCGGCATTGCTGTGCTGATTGTGCCCTTCCTTTTTGCCTTAACCGGTCAAGCCCAGCGCAAAGACGCGGGTGCGGAGAAGAAGGCGGCCAACTGGAAGATCGAACTGAATCCGCTCTTTTCTACAGCAGTGATCGTCTCCCTGATTCTGGTGATGTCTCTGCGGGCCTGGTCCCAGGAATCGTTCTCGGCCTTTCTGCCCCAATTCTTTGTGGAAATCTCCAACTTCTCCAAAACCAATGCCAGCGCGCTCTCTTCGCTGATGCTGCTCACGGTGGCCTTTGGCTCTCTGGCCGGGGGCATCCTCTCGGATCGCATCGGCGGGGTGCGGGTGATGGTAGGCGCGATGCTCATCTCCGCACCGCTGATGCTATCCATGTTTCTGCTGGGTGATTGGCGGGCCTATTTTGTGGCCCCCTTCCTGGGCTTTGCCACGGGCGCGGCCTGGCCGCCCATGCTGGTGTTGGCCCAGAGCCTCTTCCCCAAAAATGCGGGCGTCGGGTCCGGCGTGGCCCTGGGCTTTGTATTTGCAATGGGCGGTCTGGGGCTGAACCTGACCGGCTGGCTGGCCGAACCCCAGCGGCTGGGCCTGTATACGGCGATGCTTCTGCTCTCTCTCATCCCCGTCGCCACCGCGCTCTTCGCCCTGCCCCTGCCATCGGTCTCGCGCACAGGGCTGGTTGTGCGCCAGCGGGTGCGCCCTGTTGCGGCAACTACAGGCAGCGATTGAGCATTTATGCACTTTTTCAAACGGCTGGCCGATTGGTTCCGGTCCGATTCGCAAAGCGGCGAAGAAGCGACTGTCCAGCACGTCATTGATGGCGATTCGGTGCGGCTGACCGACGGCCGCGAGGTGCGCTATATCGGCGTGGACGCGGCAGAACTGGGCAGCGACGGTCCCTGGGCCAAAGCTGCCAAAGATGCCAACATCCGGCTGGTGCAGGGCAAACGGGTGCGCCTGGAACGGGAAGTCTCCGAGACAGACCGCTACGGGCGGCTGCTGCGTCACGTCTATGTCGGGGATCGCTGGGTCAACGGCGCGCTCGTTGCCGCGGGGTTGACCCGTGTCCGTCTCTACGCGCCGGATGTCCAGCGGGGACCGGAGTTGGTCAAATTGCAGGAGGAGGCCCAACGCCGCCGCCGGGGGATGTGGCGCACGCGGGTCTGGTGGCGGTTCTGGGAACGGGGGGCTGAAGCCACCAAGGAATGACAGGTGAAGGGCTTCCGCAGCACAGTTTCTCGGAAATGAGAATTGTCTCTGGACGCTGGACGGGGCAGACCTTTTCCCAGCAAGTATTTATGGCTGGGGCGGGGCAATGAGAAAATCTGTTTGGTTGTCGTCTGTGTCCAGACTGCCGCCCCTGGCCCGAACCACAGCCCGTGTGTTGCTGGGTGTGGCTGTCGGTCCTGTGCCCTCAAAGCAATTCGCGCGGCCATAGCCCACAAAATCGACAACCACTTCCCCGCCTGGACAAATCCCCGCCAACGGTTCGGCGCTCTGTACCAGTGCCACTTTGCCACTGGACGCGCTCATTGCGGTTTCGCCAAATATATCCGCCAGAGGCAGCGACAAACTTCCCCCTGTGCCCTGGGCCTGCTGGATCAGCAGGAAACCGCCGGGCCCTACGGTCCCGGTGAGGGGCGTTACCAGCCACGTTTTGCCAGCGGACGATGCATATTGCACAGACCAGTCGTCCACCGTTGCTGTCACGGAGCCGGCGTTGTAGAGTTCGACGAAATCGTGGGTATAGGCTGCGCCCGCGTTGCCACCCCCGCCATAGATTTGGCTGATGACCAGCCCTTTCTGTGTGGAAACGACCCGTTCGGAAGGCGTGGCTGTCGGTGTGAGGAGAAAAGCCGATAGCAGCGAGGGAATGGAACGGGTGAAGAACTGTTCAGTCTCGGTCAGGCCCAGGCGTGGAGCCAGCCCTGGCAAAGGTTTGGTGAAAACCGGCTCGTACCGCGGGTTTGCTGCGGGCGTTATTGCCGTTTCTTCCGCGCAGACTGTTGGGCTGCTGGAACTGTTGCGGGGCTGGGGTGGGGCCACGCCAAAATCGGCGCTGTTGCTGCCAGTGAAAGTGCAGCCTCCCTCGCCACGGATGCTGGCACTTTTGTTGTCCAAACCCGACGCGGCGGCCTCGGAAAAACAGTCTGCCTCGCCAAATCCCACCAGATCGACCACCCCAAGCCCTTGCGGACAGCGCGTGCCCCGGGGCAGAAGCTCGCTTGTGGTGAGGAGAGCCACTTTGCCGCTGCTGGAACTCAGGGGAATAGCGCCGATTGCATCGGGCCGGGGGAGCGCTCTGGTGCCTCGGTTGCCCTGGGCCTGCTGGATCAGGTAAAAACTTTGCGGCTGAATTGTGCCTGTGAGTTCAGTCTTCTGCCAATTTGTGCCTTTGGCCGACGCATATTGGACCGACCAGCCCGTCAGCGTGACCGTCTGGCTGCTGCGGTTGAAGAGTTCGATAAAGTCGTGGGTGTACGCCGCGCCGCTGTTGCCCCCACCGCCGTAGATCTGGCTGATGACGACGTTTGGCTGTGGGGATTGGGCGCTTGCCATCTGCACCATCAAGCCAAAGAGGCAGACGATACAGAAAACGAGCGCTCCAAACGGTGGAATATGACGCATCTCGGCCTCCTGTCCGAGTGAATGCGGGTCGTCTTATGCCCAACATACCACAACCCCGCAAGGAGAGCAAAAGGCGAAAATCCGTGTTCCTTTTCATCCGTGTGTCCAACGCTATTTTCAAAAGGGGAGAAATCAGATGCTGCTCAAAGACAAAGTTGTGATAGTAACCGGTGCTGGCGGTGGGCTGGGCGCGGGGATTGCTCGTGTCTGTAGCCGGGAGGGGGCGCGGGTGGTTGTGGCGGATATTCGGGGGGATGCCGCGCAAGCCGTGGCCGAAAGTCTCCCCAATCCGACCCTGGGCGTGGCCTGTGATGTGGGCGACGACGACGCCCAGGCCGCTCTGGTAGAGCAGGCTGTCTCCCACTTTGGGCGCATTGATGGGCTGGTCAACAACGCGGGCATCAACTTTGCCAAGCCCTTTTTGGAGACGACGCCCGCGGAGTGGGAGCGCATCATCCGCGTGGACCTGCGCGCCGTCTTCTTTCTGAGCCAGAAGGTCTGTCGCCAAATGCTGGTCCAATCCCAGCCCGGTGGCTCGATCGTCAACATTGCCAGCGTCCATTCCCAGGCCGCGCTGCCCGGCGCGGGACCCTACGACGCGGCCAAAGGCGGCGTTGTGGCAATGGGCAAGAGTCTGGCGGTGGAGCTTGCCCCCCTGGGCATTCGGGTCAACGCTATTTCGCCGGGGCTGCTCAATACCCAAATCTGGCAGGACATTCAGGACGCCGCGCCCAGCGCCGAAGAATGCCTGGATTACTGGAAATCGAATATCCCCATTGGGCGGGTGATCGAGACCGAAGAGATCGGCGAACTGGCCGCCTTTCTGCTCAGCCCCCGCAGCAGTTCTATCACCGGGGCCAATATCTTTGCCGACGGCGGGATGACCGCACAACTCATCAGCAAAGAGCCGTATGTGTCGAAGCCGCTGGAGGGGAAGTGAAAGATGCGTGTTGCGTGCTGCGTGCTGCGTGGGGTAGTGACGTTTGAGGCAGAAAGAGCAATGCCCCCGAAGCTCTACCTGGCTATTCCCACTGGTGCGGCCGACACCACTACCTACGCAGCACGCAACACGTCTATCTCTCCCAGGGAAACGCGAAAGTCGGCGTATTCGCATAGCGCGCTGTCTCGATTTCCAGGCGCGCGCCGCAGCCGGGGGCCAGATCGACGGTGAAGTGCGTGCCATCGACGGCGGCGCTCTCTCCATTGACCCGCACGGTCCCAAACTGGTGTTCGGCATAGGCCCCCGCCTGGACAATCACCCGGCGGGCCTCGATCTGACTGGTGTTGACCAGTGTGACCGTCACCCCATCCGCGCTCAGCGAATCCACCAGCGCGGCCACATCCTGGGGGATGCCCGCGCGCTGGCGGGCCGGGTCGAAGTAGCGCAGACGGCTGTGGAGCGGGAAGCCGACGCGTCCGGTGGGAATCCCGCCCAGCATCAGTTGGGTGAGTGTTTCGGTGGTGGCTGGATTGATGTGGTTCATATCGTCCGACAGGCGGGTGTCGGGCGAAGTGGTGTCGGCGCGCAGTTCGGTGATTTTGTGGCGCAATTTGCCCAGATCAGCTTCCAACGCCGCGGTCGCGTAGTCGGGATTGTTCCCCTCCAAATACTGAATCCACGGCTCCTCGTCCAGCCGTTTCAGATCGTCCCGGTCCATTGACCAGTAGTAGACTTCCAAAGCGCCTGCATGGAAGGGATAGGGCTTGAAGTCGTACCAATCCTCTTCGCCGAAATAGTCGCCGTAGGCGTTGGGATACATCATCTGCCCGTCGATCTCTCGCCCGTTGGCGTTGATGAAATCGATGACCCCCCGCCAGGTGTCCACATAGTGTTGGTCGCCGGTCATCAGCAGCCCATTGCCGAAGCCGTAGAGGGCGCGGGTGTAGGAATAGGTGCGGTGGGCCAGTTCGCCGGTCTGGGGCACTGTCACTGTGAAACCCCAGCCGTAGACGCCACCGTACCAGCGCCCGCCGGTCTCCCCGCCGATTGTGCCGTCCAGCCCGATATTGGTGGGAATAATCCCGCCGTTGGCCTCTGTGCGTTCCACCCAGGCGTCCACATAGCCGGTCAGCCACTCCCGGTACTTCTCCTCGCCGCCCAGCATAAAGGCGTTGAGCATCAGCGTTGTGATGCACAGATTGAGCGGGTGATCCCCCACCACATCGTTGTAATCCTCAAAGTGGGCCACCATTTCCTCGAAGTTGCGTTCGCCGTGGCCCAAACGGAAACGGCCCTCGATTTCGATGGGATCGCCGGCCCAGTCCAGCCCAGTGGCCTTGCGCATCAGCGGCCCCCGGCTGCCGTTGAACATACTGCGTACAATGCGTCGCTCCGCGTCGTAGTTGGGGGCTTGCGGGTCTTCGTTCATATAGAAACCAGCGAAACGACGGCTGCGCACCCCGTACTTCTGGTCGTAGGGATCGGACAGCCCCTGCAAAGTGAAGGCGTTCAGCCCCTCGCCGATGTGAAACCAGTCGGCCACGGTCGGGAATTCTTTGTAGTACATCCCGTCCCGGCCCAATTCGACTTCCACGGTTTTGGCTTCGGTGTACTGGCGCAGATGGCCTTCCCAGCCTTTTTTGTATAGCTCCAGCACTTTGTCGTCCCCGCCCAACGCGTGGAGCATCGTCCAGTTGAGCAGATTCTCCGCGGCGTCATCCGGGCCGTCGTCGCCGCCCCAGCGGGGCACACAGAGCAGATAGCCCCGCTCGTCGAAGTAATGGGCATAGAATTCTTCGATGGCCCGGCACTGCTCTTCCAACAGGCGGCGTTGGAGCAGCGCCCAGTGGGGTGGGGTCATAGGCGTGTCAATTGTCAGTTGGGGCTGAGGCATGGGATTCTCTCCTGGGGTGTGGGGAAGTAAGATGCAACGGCCTGTTGCCGCTTGAGGATGATAGCATCGAGCGGGGATAGGGGCAAACGACTTTTGTAGGTTGGGTTGTTTCGGCAGGGGATTGCTGAACTACCCTCGAATGTGCGCTGAAACAACCCAACAGGACACCGCGAATCGTTGGGTTTTCCCGACGCACGATTGATGGTGGATAGCGTCCTCTTGCCGGGAGAACTCAACCTACACTGCGATCTCGTACAGCCGCAACGCCGACGGCTCAGGCAGCGGACCCGTGCGCGGGCGGTCCCGGTGCGCGGGCAGGGTTTCCCAGCGCAGGAGGTAGCGCACGGATGGGTCCGGGCTGTGGCCGTCGTCCTCCCACAGGCGCACCTGCATTTCGGGGAAGTCGGATTCCGGTGTCATCAGATGGGCGGGCAGGGGCGCGGCCGGCGGCAGTGTCTCCACCGGCCGCAGGGTCGTTTCATCCAGAATCCAGCGGCCCGCGCCTGCTTCCACGTGGCGAAAGTCCAGGGCCAATCGCCCGTCTCCGTTCTTTGTCACCTGGCCCAGCACCACATCGTTGACAATACTCCCGCCCCCCTCAAACCACCAGCGGTAGCGCCAGTCACTCGTCTGATAGAATCGCCAACCGTCCTCTTCCCAGCGCGCGTTGTAGGCTTGGGTGTTGCCCGCGGCGTCGAATTTGTGATAAGTGAGAATCACCCGGGCCTGGCTGTCGAAGCCCACTTTGCCGCTGCCGTTGATGATTCCTCCCTCGGCGGGAATCGGATCGACGATTACACCCGGCGTCTGTAGGGTCATGGGCAGCTCAATCGGCTCGCCCGTGGCCGTCCGCCAATGGACCAGATCGTCGCTGACCGCGTAGGAGAGGTCGTGGTTGGTGCGGCAGTCGGGCGTGTTGCGCCAGACCCAAGAGAGATGAAAACGGCCATCCGGCCCCAACACCGGTTCGTGGAGATAGGCGTTCATCTGCCCCCGGCCATCGGTCAGGGGACGGTCCAGCAGTCTCCCCCAGCGCCGGGCTGCCTGATCCCAGCGGTTGTAGATTTCCGAGCCGTTGCCGCTGCTGCCGTCCCGGTAGTGGAAAATCAGCTCGCCTTTGTGGTCGGTGAGAAAGTGGGGGTAGGTGCAGCGTTCCTCGTTTTCCCCGGTCATGGCGAAGTGCTGGACAAAGCTAGTGATCTCCCAGGGCTGCTCCGTGCGGAAATAGGTCAGCGCATTGACGTGCATATTGCCGCTCAGGTGCAGATAGCCGTCCGCGTCCGCGGCCAGCGTCACCGAATTGTGGCTGTCCCAGCCTAGGCGAGTGGAAGTCGTGGCAGCTTTGTAGCCCGGCGCGTCGGTTTGCGCCGAGGGGATGGCAAAACGCTGCCAGCTACTTTCATTCAGCCGGCGCACGGCCACAGTCATCTGTCGATCCGCGCCGTAATAGGCGACAAACTGGCGATCGCCCACAGTCAGCAGGCCGAAATCCACCGGATGGCCCGCCCAGACCCGATCCACTTCCAACACAGAGACCACTTTTGCGTGCGTCATCAAAAATTCTCCGCATTCAAACAATAACCACGAAGGCACGAAGACACAAAGAACGGCTTTTCTTTGTGTCTTCGTGCCTTCGTGGTTCACTTCCCAACGGTAATCGGTTTCAGCCCTGCTTCGATTTGTGGCCGTCTCTCTTCCAGGAAGGGCGGCAGGACGAGCTTCTCCCCCAGCGCGTCCGGGTGTTCGTCCACTGCAAAACCGGGACCGTCTGTGGCGATCTCAAAGAGCAATCCGCGGGATACCCGGAAGTATATGGACTTGAACCAGAAACGGTCGATAAATTCCGAGACGCCCAGGCCCAGGTCGGTCAGGTGCTTGCGCCAGACGGCCTGCTCCTCCGCATCCGCCACCCGCAAGGCCACGTGATGCACACCGCCCGCGCCCGGATTGGCCGGCGCGCTGCGGTCTTCCATCACCCACAGTTCTCGTCCTGGCCCGCCTTCGCCAGTGGCGTAGACAATTGCCTGGGGAGTGCGCGCCACTTCCCGGTAGTTGAGCACACGGGTGAGAATCTGTTCCATCTGGTCTGGCCGGGGCGTAGCAATCAGCGCGGCGTAGAAGCCCCGCAGCGCGTAGGCTTCGGGCACGCCGCCGTCCGCCCAATATTCGCCGTCGTAGGCAGCGCCGCCGTCGTCCACCAGCATCAGCCGCTGGCCTTCCGGGTCGTCGAAGCGCAGGACGGTGTGACCCGCAAAAGTCTCAATCTCGGTCTGCCCTATCCCTTCCGCGTCCAGCCGTGCCTGCCACCAGACCAGGGCATCCTGGCTGGGCACGCGAAAAGCCGTGGCCGCGAAGCTGTCGCTGCCCCGCCGCTCTCTGGGCGCGGAGGCCCAGTCGAAGAAAGTCATATCTGTGCCCGGGCTGCCGATTTTGTCCGCATAGAAGAGGTGATAGGCCGAAGTGTCGTCCTGATTCACCGATTTCTTGACCAGACGCAGGCCCAGCACGCGGGTATAAAAGTCCGCGTTGCGCCCGATCTGGGCTGAGACTGCGGTGATGTGGTGGATGCCGTTGGTTTGCATGGGAATCTCCTGGGATTGTCAGCTATCCACAGAGTGCACAGATGGGCACAGATTGTCAGGCCGAAATCTGTGTCCATCTGCGTAATCTGTGGAAACAGTAGATGTCGATTCTACTGCCATTTTGTGCTAAAAGTCGTAATCAATCCGCCATTCTGTGGCCAGCCCACCGCCGATTGTGCGCTCTAAAAACGGTTCCCAGGAGAAAGTGCGGGGGTTGCCCCAGATAGGAAAGTAGCTTGGGTCGTAGCTGCACGTGGCGGTGACAGTGCCCAGCAGGGGGTGGCGCTGGAAGATTGTCAGCCCCCGTCCGGCGCTGTGGTCCAGGGCCAGATAGTAGCCCTGATCCCACGGCCAGCCCTTGCGTGTGATAAAACCGCTGGGAGCCAGCTCGTAGCCGGGATTCTCCACAACCTTGACCGGAATGCTGACTTTTAACAGTTCATCGCCTTCGGTCTGAGGGTAGAAGGGGTGGGGAAACCAGCGAATGGGCAGGGGCGCGCCGCCGTTGACGACGCGGGTGTCCGAACGTACCGTTCGTCCGTGGAGCGAGACAGTGCGCTCAATTGTCACGTCGTAGCCCTGCCACTCGTGGCGGGTGGTCATATGCACCGCGTCGTCGCTCTCCTCCACATCCCAGGAACAGAATTTGGTCACTGTGCGTTCGGTCAGATTGCAGAGGCCGATGCCGAGAATCAGCGCCAGGGAGTCATCGCCCTTGGGGTCACGCAGGGGGTGCAGATTGAAGGCGTCCGGGATGCCCTGGCCGTCAAACCAGTTGAAGCTGTCGGGATAGGTCGGCCCGCTCATCAGATCGCCCAGACGGGTGTCGGAAATCTGGAAGATATAGCCGCCGGTGCAATAGCGCACACCAAAGCGCGCCTGATCTGCCCGCGGGTCGAGGATGGAGATGGTCAATTGGTCATTGGAGAGAGTGTACATTGTAGCTCCGTTCGGGTGTCGGTGTGTCGATGTGTCGTCGTTTGTCTGTCGTCAGCGGTCCGCGGTCTATCCCTTCGGTGGCCCCTGGCGGATGCGCTCTTCCAGCCGCTCGGCGATGCCTTCGGGCCAGGGATAGGCATCCCAGGCCAGGCCGTAGCCGTAGGGGCTGATGTCCTCCACCCACCAGTTGCAGCCAGCGTCGGCATAGGCCGCGACGATTTCTCCGGCCTGCTCCGGGTCTGTAGGGGTGACGCCCATAGCCACCGCGTCAATCGGTTTGTCGCTGGTGCGCTGCCCGTCAATGTAGGCCAGCACATCCCGCCACTCGTCCGGGCTGAGGGTTCCCTGGGATTTGAGAGGCACGGCGCCGTCGTAGCGGGCGGCCCGGCGCATGGGTGGTTTGTTGGGCCACATCCCTGCCACCCAAATGGGGATGCGGGGCTGCTGGACAGGCGTGGGCAAAAAACGCATCTCCTCCAATTGGTAATGCTTGCCCTGGAAACCAAAAAGCTCCCCGCTCCACAGACCGAGCAGAATCTCCAGCCCTTCGTCCAGCTTTTCGGCCCGGATGCGGTTGTCGGTCTCCTCGCCAAAGAAGCCGTACTCCCACTTCTCCGGCGAGCCAAGCCCCACGCCCAGAATCAGCCGTCCGTTGGAGAGGCGGTCAAGGGACATCGTTTCCCGGGCCAGCTTCCAGGGGCGGCGGCGGGCAATCGGTGTGACCAGTGTGCCCATACGGATACGCTCGGTGGCCGTGGCAATCGCGGCCAGCGCTACCCACGGGTCTACGACTGGCCGCCAAAAATCGTCAAAGAGAATGTGATCCCAGACGAAAAAAGCATCCCAGCCCGCTTCTTCCGCGGTTTGGGCCAGTTCCACCAGTTTGCGTACATCCCCAAACGCATCGAATTGGGGAAGAGAAAGTCCAAATTGCATATGTATCTCCTGCGTGTGAATGATAGGCAGTGGCGAATTGGCGGCGGAGAGCGGTCGAACGAATTTCGGCAAACGTTCGCCTGTGGTCCCCGGTCTGTCGTCAGGAGCTGTCTATCCGCCTTCCTCCCACGCCCTGCGCCCGTCCGCGTACGCGTCCCCGCCGTGACAGTCGTTGATGACAATAACGGGAAAGTCTTCGACGGTCAACTCGTGGATGGCTTCTATGCCCAACTCCGGCCAGGCCACCACCCGGCTGCTGCGGATGTGCCGGGCCAGCAGCGCGGCCGCGCCCCCGACGGCCGCGGCGTAGACAGCCCGGTGCTCCACCAGCGCGGCTTTCACTTCCTCCGAACGGTAGCCTTTGCCGATGAGAAACTTTACGCCCAGGCGCAGGATGGGAATCGTATAGGAATCCATCCGGCCACTGGTGGTCGGACCCGCGGGGCCAATGGCGTGGCCCGCTTTGGCCGGGGCCGGCCCCACGTAATAGAGGGCCTGTCCCGACAGTTCGACCGGCAATGGCTCGCCCCGTTCGAGCAGTTCCACCAGCCGCTTGTGGGCCGCGTCCCGCGCTGTATAAAGTACGCCGCTGATGCGAATGCTGTCGCCCGCACGGAGAGGAAGGATATCGGCGTCGGTGAGAGGAAGGGGTAATGTGGGCATTGGGAAGAAGAAATAGTGAATGGCGAATAGCAAATTATGAATTGTGAATGAATAGGGCGTCGATTTCCGATCCCCAATCCCCAGTCCCCAACCTCAAATCTCCACCCGCGCCCGCCGCGGCGCGGAACAGTTGAGATTGACCGCCACAGGCAGGGCCGCAATGTGGGTGGCCTGGGCTTCGATATGCACAGCCAGCGCGGTTATCCGCCCGCCCAGCCCCTGGGGGCCGATGCCTGTGCGGTTGATGGCGGCCAGCAGATCGGCCTCTAATTCAGCCAGATGGGGCACGGGGTGAAGACTGCCGATGGGGCGCAGCAGCGCCTTCTTGGCCTGGTGGGCTACAGTGTTAAAGCTGCCACCCAGGCCCACGCCCACAATCACTGGCGGGCAGGCGTTGGGTCCGGCCAATTCGACTGTCTCGATCACAAAACGGATGACGCCCTCCACACCGACCGACGGCGGGAACATCTGGAGTCTGCTCATCAGTTCCGCGCCAAAGCCCTTCTGCAGGGCGGTAATCGCCACCCGGTCGCCGGGGACAATTTCGTAGTGAATCAGCCCCGGTGTGTTGTCGCCGGTGTTTGCCCGCCGGATGGGATCGCCCACCACCGACTTGCGCAGGCCCGTGTAGGCGGCCCGCACGCCGTCCTGAATCGCCGCATTCACAGCGCCGCCGGTAAAGTGGACGTCCTGGCCCACTTCCAGAAAGAGCATCGCCATTCCCGTGTCCTGGCAGGTGGCAATCTGCTCGGCTTGGGCATAGGCCGAGTTTTCCAATAGGAGTTCGATCACCTGCTGCCCGATGGGCGATGGCTCGCTTGGCGCGGCGGCCTCCAGGCTGGCCAGATAATCAGCGGGCAGGCGATAGGCCGCTTCGGTCAGGAGTGTCTCGACGGCTGTTCGGATTCGAGCGACTGGGATTTGGCGGAGCATAGGGCTGCCTCTACTGCCATCAGTGGGCGCAATTCACTGCAACGGTTTTGCACCGCGCTTTACTTCTGCGGTGCGTTCGCGGGGCCAGTGTATTGCCAGAAATCGGACGTCAATCCCAGCGAGCGGAAAATTTCTTCCACCTGGGCCGCGCTGCGGCTGCGATATTCCTCTGACAAGCGGTCGTGATACCAGCGCTGGGCGAGGGTCCAGACCAGCCCTGCGGGCAGCACCGCGCCGGGGTCTACATTTCGCTGGGCACACCAGGGCGCAATCAATTCTTCCGACCGGAAGAAGAGAATTATGCCTCAGGTGAAGATCATATCTTCGTACCAGCGGGCGAAGGGGACGACAAAATGGACGACGGCAGACGTGGGGGCCAGTCTCCCATCCTGCACACGGAAGTGGATGGGCGCGCCGCTTTGGGCGCAGGTGGTTGTGATGTGGGCGTCCGTGTGCATGGCCGCGGGGATGCCCAGCGCGTCCCATCCGCAGTTGGCCCAATAGCGCTTGCCATTGGCCTCCACCACAAAATCCGTCGGCACCGCGGAAAAGGGGTTGGCGATGCGAATATCCAGCGTTCCCGGCTCCAGAAAGAAGGCGTGCACGCGCTCCAATTCCCCGTAAACTGCTTCCATTTCTTCCCGGCTGAGGTGGAAACGGTCGGCAGTGGCCTGAATGTCCGGCGGCTGGGTGGTCTCGGCAAATGTGCGATAGATGAACGTGCGTACCTGCCATATCAGATCAGGTGGTGTCTGGGAAGAAGACAAGGCAACTCCTTGGCGTGGGGATTGACACACACAAACGGTTCGGTTTGCAGTATTTACTATACATTTCTGTCGTGGAATAGCCAATTGGCGCGAGTGGTGCTGGCAGGAAAGTACGCTTGCCTGTGCCACACAGATGCCCCTAGCGCTCGACATCTTCAGGCGAGCCGTGCCTGGCCATAACTGCCTGCTGCAATATCTGCAGGAATTCGTCCAGCGGCACACGATGAATACGCGCGGCCCATTCCACAGTAAGCGCCCTGGCGGCCAGCATTCTCAGCGAGTACCGCCCCACGCGTTTGATGCTAAAGACTTCCATCACTTCGGCAATATCGCCGTAGTGTTCGAGAATGTCGGAAACACGGGTCTCTTTGGTAATTTGCATGATAATGGCTCCAGAAATTATGTAGATAGTGTCGATGGATGCGTAGCCTCAATAGTTGTCAGCCCAGCGTGCGCGATACGCCATAAACTGCGCATGACAGGGACCATAGAAAGCGCCCACGCGGCGAAGGCAATGCCGTGGAGCAGCGGCCGATAGGTCGCGAGAAATAGCCCCAGCCAGAAGAGTACGCCGCCTGTATGTAAGGTAGCCAGGCTGAACCAATTGCCACCCAGTTTGGCGGGCTGGTCGGGCAAAAAGACGCGGGCGAACAGGTAAGGGATCACAGCGTAGCTGAACTGCAACATCCAGCCATAAATCAGGATGGGTCCTCCGTTGCTTTCGATTTCGGCCACAGGGAAGCCCGGCGCGTTGAAGACGATCAAGGGGGCCACGATCGCCGGAATGAGAAACCAGATGTAGGCCGTAACCAGATGCCACATACCCGGTATCCAGGCTGACCGATCGCGGAGGAGCGGCTTGATCACATTGACCAACAGCCACACAGTTCCCACGCTGTGCAGAATCAGGCCAACCGTGGAAATCAGGTTGGACTGTATCCACGGGCCAATAACCAGGCCCAGCGCCCCTACAGCCATCAACCAGAAGATCGGTGTACTCGAACGCGGCCAGGCCAACGGGCGTTTGGCAAAGTTGGGGTACAGATCGATCTGTAGTCCGGCGAAGATCAGCGCGGCGAATCCCCATAGGTTGGTGTGAACGTGAACTTCTTTTGTGTTCAACAGGCCCAGTTCCTTGCCCCAGCCAAGCCACATCCCTGTGCCGAGGAAGATGCCCAGTAACAGATAGCTCAAGGCCGCGATATAGAATTTTCTTCCCGTTCCCGCGCCCACAGCAGGCTGTTTCGATGGGAAACCCACCAACTGAACCCATAGAAGCACGGTTGCGATGAAAACCAGCGTCCCGCCGGCAATCATGAAAGCACCGTTGATGAGCGGGACGCCGACGATAAGTGTGAGCAGGCCGACGTTGAGTGTGAGCCAGATATCCCAACGGATTCTGGGTGTGGTGTAGCCTGCCCGCGCCGCCACCAGCGCGGGCAGAAAGCCGAAGATGGCTTCGCTGACAATGCCAAGCGTGATGAGGTGTATGCGCAGCCAGTGCAGGCCATTGAACCAGGGGAGAAGGTTCAGGCTGGCCGCTGAAGCATCCACGGCGACCAGCACGGCCAGAAATCCGAACAACAGAGCCATCAAGAAATAGGGATTCAACGGTAGCAGCCTTCTTGTGAATTGAGTCGCATCTGCACGACAGCCATACCCAGCAGGATCGTCGCGGCCAGAATGGGGATGCCGCTGATAAGCACGAGGTAGCCGTTCAGCCACCCTTGCCTATCCCTCCCCAGATTGGACATTCAAGAATTGATCGAGTGATAGCGTAGGCGCGGCTTGTAGCCGCACGTCTCTGGATATTCCTTATCTGTGCGGCTACAAGCCTGGACCGACTCCTCTCCCACTTTGGGAGAGGTTGGGAGGGGGTGAACAGTCTCTTTGGATAAGCCTACAATGCGGCGTTTTTGCGTGATTGGAAGAACATCAGGGCCAGAATGATCAGCCACACCGCCAACCGCACGCTCATAGCGACGATACTGTCTGGAGCCACGGTTTGGCTGTATACGGTCTGCAAGACCAGCATCACAGCCGCGTGGATGCTGAAAGTTCCGATGGCGGCGGGCATGGCCCATCTGTTGTTTTTCCAGATGAGGATCGCTGTGAGAAATACCGTCACGACGCCCGCGGTAAAGTTGTAAACTGGCAGCCAATCGATTACGTAGTAGCCGGGTGGTTTGCCAAGTAGGACCTGACCACCGGCAAAGATAGCCATTGACCCGATAATAAGGGCGAGAATGGCAGCAATTCTGCCCAATACGCCGCTCGTGTTTTTCTTCTCGTACGCGTCCCCAGGCACTGGCTCTACGAATTGCATTTCCATCTCCTTGTGGTTAGTCCCTCGTCGCTAGGGAGGAAAGAAAATCGCTCACGTGCTGGCCTAAGCCTACCACGCGAGCGATTCGCTGTCGCCGACATTTATCGGATCGGGCGAAAATGGGTTTTGTCGCCAACGCGGTCCGGCCACGGATGTGGATTTCGTATCAGCGGCCAGCGCCGCACCCGCCCCTGAAAAACAGACGCCCGGTGCGACATCGCACCGGGCGTCCAATCTCTTAATCTCCAATCCCTCCCTACTCCACCACCACCCGCTCGGTCCCGCTGCGGCCAAAGACCTCCGGCGAGTACATCTCCTCGGCCTTTGTGGGCGGCACAATGAAGTTGCCCGGTGTAGTGGCCCGCGCCACATACGTATAGGTGTGTACACCTTCCCACAGCAGGGACGTGAAGGCTTCCACCCGTTCATCCCGCAGGTTCTGGTGTTCGTACCAGGGACCCCACCACCACCAGCCGCCGTAGGGATTGGCCTGGCTGTCCGGGTCTTTGGGGATGTCGCCGGTCACGGCCAGGGCCGGATTCAGGGCCTCGAAGCCCGCCGGAATCGAGTCCACCAGGGCCACGTGATAGCGCCGGGACTGGGCAACCATTGTCAGCCGCACCCGCACCCGCGCGCCCGCCTTCACGTGCCAGACGCCGTCCGCGTCTTGGGTCACATCGCCGGGATCGTCCACTGCCTCATACGTGCGCTCGACAGTAAAGCCGTGATCCGCCGGGTCCAGTTGCAGGCTGGTGGGTGCATAGCGCAGGCCCAGCCGATAGTAGAGCCGGCCCTGGCCGTCCTTTTGCACAATCAGCGGTACAGTGCCGTCGGCTGTGCTGGTTGAGCTTGTCGAAACCCCCTGCACAATCGACATCGGCACGTTCAGGTTGACATTTTCCGTTGTGCGTCCCACAAATTCGTGGCCACCCGCGTACTGCTCGCCCAGCCAGATGCGGGCGATGAAGTCCGGCGTCTGGGATTCGTAGGTATTGAAGTACTTGTCCATTGCCAGCAAAACGAAGATATTCTCCTGGGTGTTGCCCCAGCGTCCCCGCTTGGCTTGGCTGAGCAGACCCCGCACCAGTTTGGGAATCAGATCGCTGTCGGGCGCGTCGGTGATCATCGCTTCCAGAATCACAGCGTCGGCCCGGCGGTTGCTGTAGAGCAACAGATAATCCCCGTCGGAATAGCCGTCGCTGAAGTTGGCCGCACCCGCGGTCTCCGTCACTCGGTTGTTCAGATAGCGGCGCATCTCCTCCAGCGTTTGGGCCGAGGCGTTGTCGCCGGAGAGGACGGAGAGCAACCAGCCGATACTCTCCATTGACAGGTTGTCCAGTTTGCGATCGGCGATCAGTTTGTTGGCTTTGGCCGTGTCCACATCCCCCATCAGCTTGCGCACATACAGCGAATAGGCGATGAGGCTGCTGCGGCTGCGTTCCCCATACCAACTGGGAATGTAATTTTCGATATTGCGCAGATAGTCCTGGGAACGGCTGAGCATATCTGCCGGAACCGCGTAGTCCTTCAGCTTGGCCCGGACCAGCGCGTGGGCCACGTGGATGCTGTAATAGGGCCAGACATCGCCGCCCCGTCGCCAGATGGGGAAGCCGCCATTCCCGTCCTGCATGGCCTGGAGATTCTGGATGTCCCGTGCCACTGCCGCGTTGATTTCGTCTGGTGTGGGCAAGCCCTCTGCGTCAAAGGCCGTGAGCACATCCCGCAGCGCGGCCACCGAGAGAATACGGGAGGCCATCTGCTCGGAACACTCATACGGGTATTTGACCAGATAGAGAAAGGCGTCGGTCAAGGCCTGCACCGCAGTCGAAGACATGGACACTTCCAGCCCGCCATAGGTGGGAATCACATCGTCCGGGGGCAGGAGCGGCTGGACAATCGCGCCCTCGTCCACCTGGCCGTAGACGGCAAAGGCTTCGGTGGTGGCCGGTGTCCACACGGGCAGGGATACCTCCGCCGCGTCCGCGTAATCGCCGCTGGCACCGGCGAACTGGAAGCGAGCCGTGCCCGCGCTGGCCGTCTGGGTGGGGAAGCGTACCTCCACCCGGTTGTTGGCGGGCACTGTCAGGCTGTAGCCCGCGGCCTCGCCCTGCTCAATCGAAAGAGCGCCTTCGCCAGTCAGGTCCGCGTTTGTGGCCTTGACCGCCACCTGTACAGTCATATCGTCGTCGGTCTGGTTTTGCAGCACAACCGGCAGCTCGAAGCTGTCCCCAAAGTTGAGGAAGCGGGGCGCGGACGGGCGTACCATCAGCGGCAGGCGGGCGGTCACACTGGCCTCGCCAGAGCCAAAGTATTTGCCATCGCCCACAGCCACAACCATCACCCGATAGCGGGTCAGATTGTCGGGCACTGTCACTTCCACGCTGGCTTTGCCGTCAGCATCGGTGTTGACCGTCGGCGCAAAGAGGGCCAGGGGATCAAAGTTGGCGCGCACACGGATGGGCTGGCCTGCCTGTTTGGCCTCTGCGCCGGAATCGGCCGCGGCCATCTCCATGGCCGGTGCAGCGGCAGGCATAGCCGTAGCCGAACTGCGCATCATATCAGCGCCGCCGCCCATCCCCAGGGCTTGGGGCGCGGCCTGCTGCAACATCTCCGGGCTGACCAGAAGCAGATTGGCCCGGTTGTGAATATCAAAAACGCCATCGCCCCGGCCTGTATAGAAGACGCTGATGGGGTCGATAAGTTGGTAGCCGGTCAGGGCCAGAATGGATTCGTCCACAACTACGACAGCCAGTTCGGCATTGGCTACGGGCGCGCCGCTGGCGTCGTTCACCACCAGATCGAGCGTGGTTTGTCCACCCGGCTCCAGACGATTCTCCTGGGGCACAGCCTCAACGGTCAGTTGGCGGCTGATGGGCGGCACAGAGAGGGTCAGGCTGCCCATCGCATAGGCCGGGCGGCTGGGCACATCGGTCAGGGGGTTGCCTTCGTCGTCCACCCGCTCGGCCGCACCCACCAAATCCACCTGCACCCGAATTTCCGGAATGTAGCTGTCTTCGATGGGAACCTTCACCACGTGGGTTGGCCCGTCCATTGTAAAGCGTTCGGTGGAGACCAGCCCGCCCCGGCGCAGGGTGACAAGACCCTCGGCCGGGAAGAAAGGCGCCTGGACCAGCAGTTCGGCCACATCGCCCGGCTGGAATGTTTCGCCGCTGGGGATCAGTTGCACTTCTTCCTGCTCTACAGTGCGGGCCACTGGGCCACGCCCGCCACCGATCCAGCGGGTGATCTGGGACTGGTTTTTGCGCCCCTCAGCGTCACTGATGCTGGCCGTGATCTGCAACTGGCCGCCCTGGGTCGTCTCGAAGGTACAGGTGGCGAATTCCGTGCTGGCGTCGTCCGGATCAGCCGCGGCTGTGGTGCGCACGGTGCATTCCTGCACGTCCACTTCCACCTGCTGCCAGTCGCCGTTTTTATATTCCCAATCCAGCAGAGCCGCCCGCACATTTACTTCGTGTTCCACATCCACATTGCCGTCCAGGTCCGTCACCGCGATTTCCACGGGCAGGGGATCGCCTCGCTCGACAAAGTAGCGGTCCGAGCGCAGGCCCACATAGCGGTCTGCCGGGTGGACGAGGATAGAAGTAGCCGCGCTCCAGCCCTGGCGGTTGACATCAAAGACAGTGGCGCTGGCATCCAACACCACCGGGCCGGGTGGATCGCTGGGGGCAAAGTCTATGCGCAGGTTGTGTTCGCCCGCGGCATCTGTGCGGGATTCGAAGGTTGTGCTGCCCAATTCCGAGCCGCCCCCGCGGGAGCGCCACCAGGGAATCCACGTGCCAAAGGTAAAGCCGTTCCAGTTGGGCGGCTGATAGGAGCCGGAAGAAGCACGCACAGACCAGCTTGTATCCGCCCCTGGCAGAGGGCCACCCGCAAAATAGGCCGCGGCCACTGTCGCTGTGGCAGAGCCGCCCACAAAGAAGGGGCCTTCGTCCACACTGGCTGTCACTTCAAATTCGGGGCGGCGGAATTCCTGAATCTGGAAGCTGTGGTAATAGGTGCCGCGGTTGCCGCTGTATTGAAGTTCGCCGCCCATTGCGGTCAACTGCACTTGCGCGTAGCCCAGATTTACATTTTCCGGCAGGTCGAACTGGAAGTCGAAACCGCCCAGTTCGGTCAGGGGGGCATTGCCCTTGCCGATTTCATTGCCCACCGGATCCGTCACTACCCAATCGATGGAAGTGGCTGCGCTCTGGCTCAGCAGTTCCACATCGCCCGTCACGCCGGGGGTGATGGCCCGAATCCAGCCTTTGATGCTGACTGTCTCTTCGGGCCGGTACATCTGGCGATCGTCAAAGACGTAGTAGCGGGCTTCGGTGCTGGCCGGGCTGGCCTGCCAGCCGTCCCTTTCTGAGTAGTAATAGGAGTTTTGCGGGATGAAAGCGCTGTCGCCGTCCTTGCGGGCCATCAACAGTGTGGCTCCCTGCTGGTCCGGCGCGGGCAGCGCCAGCTTGACAATGCCGTTGGCATCGGTCGTGGCGCTCTTGCCATCAGGCCACAGGGAAATCTCCACATCCGCCAGGGGCGCGCCGTCGGACAGGCTGTTGGCCCAGGCCACCACTTCACCCGAATCAAAGAAGGCGTCCAAACCGATCTGCGTGACCTGCACCCAGTGGTAGCTGGTATAGTCCCGCACGCGCTGGGCCAGGTCCCGGTTGAAGATGGCCGCCAGTGGTCCTGCATCCGGCGCAATTTTGACGATCAGATTGCCGGTTGCGCCGTCCAGCGCTTGGGAAAGATCAACGGTCGTCTCGGTGAGGGCATCGTCTTCGCCCTGAATATTGATAGAGCGTTTGACCACCCGGCTGCCTGGGGGCGGTGCGTCTTCTGCCCGGTTATAGTCTTGGGAAAAGGTGAGAAAGTCCACAAAATCAGCCGCTTCCACCGCGTAGATTTCCACATTAATGCGGGGGATATTGACCGAAAAGACGCTCAGCGAGGGGCTGCCCGACGGGTCCATTACCACAAAACGGTCGCCGGGAACGCTCAGATAAGCCTGGGCCGCGCCCACTTGGAAATTGGCTGTGGCCTGCTCTCCCAACTTCTGGCCGAAAATATCGGTGATCTCCGCGCTCAGTGTGACCGCATATTTTGTGCGGCCCTGGCTGTTGCCAGTGATTTGCAGACTGTTGCCAAAGACATCCACCCGCATCCCGCTCAGTTCCGGCTCCACGGAAATCAGCGAGGGATCGAAGCGATCGGCGTCCAGGGGGTTGGAGAAAGTAATGCTCCAGGGGGTGAAGGGCGGGCATTCGTTGCCACCCCAGGCACATTCGCTGCGGACAACGCGCAGGGGGCCATAGGTCTGGAAGCTGAAGCTTTGGGTCTTCTCTGTGCTGCGCGGGCCTTCTGCCGAAGGTGTGCCGGGCAGAAAGTCGACAGTTACGGTTGTGTCTTTGGGGAATTCGTCCAGGGCGCGGAAGACGAGCCAGCGCCCGGCCTGTGCCCGGCTGGTGATGCCCGCCATGCGGCTGTCGCCTGCGATCTCTTCTTCTGTTGCCAGACGCACCGGATATTCCTGGCCGCCTGCCTTCACTTCCACCGATTCCAGCACAGCGTCGGGATCGATGGCCTGATCAAAGCTGGCGAAGATCAGCGGGTCCAACTGCTGGGGACCGCCGCCGGGGTAGATTCGTCCCAAAACGGGCGGGGGTGTGCGGAAAGTGAATGTGACCGCTTCGGCCAGTTTGCTTCCCGTGGCGGATTCAATGCCCGCGGGAATTTCCACTGTGTATTCGGTCGCCATAGGAAAGCGATCGATGCCCTCCACATCCGCTTCAAAAAAGAGTGTTTTCGTGCCCACCCAGCGCCAGTGGCCCGGCACATCCGGCGTGAGAATGACGGGCACGTCCTGCTGGGCCAGTTCGTCGTGGCTGGTCAGGGGAACCATCGGCTGGTTGAAAGTTACACTCAGGCGGGGAACCAGCGGCACGTCGCCTTCCGGGGAGAAGCGTACCACTTCCACCGGGCCGCTTTCCACATCGATGGCGGGCGCAGTCTCTTCGGGTGGGAAAGAAATGTCCACCTCCACGCCAGGGCGGGGCGGGGGCAGGCTTTCGCTGGGCAGGGCATATTCCTGCACATCGCCGTCTTCTGTCTGTACAGCGGGCAGCCGCACGAGGAGTGCCTGTAGCTCGTCCTCGGTGAGGGGCGTTGTTTCGGCCACGGGCACCTGCACGCTGCCGGGGTCATAGCCCGCAACCCCTTCGCTCAGTTGGAAGGGAAGCGTATCGTCGGGAATGGGCACATCTTCCTCCGTTGTGTAGCCTGCTTCCACGACGGAAACACCAGACGGTCCGTCACCGGAGCAGCTCGCAATGAGAGCAAGGAGTAAAATCAGGGGGAGTATCCAGCGTATCTTTCGCATAGTATATTTCCTCGTTTGGCTCAGTTTGCCCGTTTCAAAAATTGGGCAGATATTTCGGTCTACATGCCTAACAGATGACGGAAAAGGCCCCACGACCCGGCCCCAACCATTGCCACCAGCACGTGTTTGATTATCTTTCCACTGATGACAACGGTCAGAAAATGGCTGACCCGCATTTTCAATGCCCCGGCCATTACACCGGCCAGATCAAAGACAGGCAGGGGCAGTATGGCCAGGACAAAAAGTGCAGGATAGGTGTAGCGGGTGGTGAACCAATGCAGACGGCTGTGGATGCCTTTGTTGCGCAAAATAAGACCGCGGCCGCTGGCTCCGGCAATATACCCGCTCAGTTCACCCAGGCCACTGCCAATACCAGCAATGATGCCCAGTGTCACCGGGTCCAATGCTGCACCCATTGCGAAGACAACAGCCAGCCCTGGCGCAGGAACGAGTACTGTGGCGCTGGAGAGCAGGCTGATGACAAAGACACTCAGATACCCCCATCTGCCAAAGCTGCGCACCCATTCCGGGTTCAGCGCCAGCCAGCAGGAGCCGAGGGTAATGGCGACCAGCACGCCAATGCGCAGGACATTCATTCGCCAGTCCGTTATCACAGGAGGTTCAGGAAGTGGGGCTGGCTGATCTCCGACAACCGGTAATGCCGGCAATGGCCGTGCCGCCTTGCCCCCTGTATGAATCATTTCCCCCGCGTGAATCGCTTCCTCTGCGGGGAAGGGTTCCTGCACTGGATAGGAGGCGGGTGACTGGCTCATACGCGTATACACCTGTTGTAGGTACAGGACGAAGAAAGAGGTGGGAATGTTCCCAAAAGAGGAAATAGTGAGCCGGAAAGTTAATGCAGATCTTCTGGGGATCAGTCATCAGTGCATAGCGTCTATGCACGCCGGCCGCATACTGATGACTGATCCCTTTTTGCTGCGGCTACGGAGCCGTAGTTATCCGCACTTCCTCAATCATATCCCCGGCGACCAAACTGTTCAGCACATCAATCCCTTCCACCACTTCGCCAAAGAAGCTGAGTTGGGCGTTGGCCTCGGTGGGGGGGGCGATGAGCGCAATGAGCAGTTGGCTGGAATTGCTGACCAGTTCACCTGTCAGCGGATTTTGGCCGGGCAGCGCGGCCAGTGCTCCCTGTGCCCAGGCGCGGGTGCTGCCCACTTCTCCGCTGAAAAAATAGCCAGCATCACTGCTGGGCGCGTTCTCTGGCGCGCCCATAATCAGTGTCTGGCCCGGTGTCACTTCGTTGACAGGGGTTCCGTCATAGAAGCCCAGGCTGGCCAGCAGCACAAAGTTGTTGACAGTGGCCAGCGCTTCGTCTGGGTAGAGCTTGACGGCCATTTCGCCCTTGGATGTAACAATTGTGGCCGTATAGGTCACGTCCGCGTCAATGACAATTTCGGGTGGGCTATTGAAGTAGCCCGTGCGTTCTTCCACCGGCAATTGGGCCAGGGGTTTATCGCTGTCTGTCAGATCGCTGGGTGCGATGCTGCTGGGCGCAAAGGGCGTGGGCGTGGGGGGCAGAGGCGTGGGCGTGGGCAGTTCGCTGGTGTCGCTCTCTTCAATCTCCACTGTCAGCAGCGTATCACCCGGTGTCTCCGGGTTTGTGTTGGGGTCGCGCCGGGTAATCTGGTCCAGCACCTCCTGGCCGCTCACCACTTCGCCAAAGATTGTGTGCAGGTTGTTCAGCCAGTCGGTAGGGGCAAAGGTGATGAAGAATTGGCTGCCGTTGGTGCCAGGGCCTGAATTAGCCATCGCCAGCAGATTGGGGCGATCAAAACCCAGACCGGGCGCGAATTCGTCCCGGAACTGATAGCCCGGCCCGCCCGACCCCGTGCCTGTGGGATCACCGGCCTGGGCCATAAAGCCGTCCAACACCCGGTGGAAGGTTGTGTTGTCATAAAAACCTTCCCGTGCCAAAAACACGAAATTGTTGACGGTCAGGGGCGCTCGATCAGCAAAAAGCTGGACGCGGATGTCGCCCTTATCGGTCTTCAGTGTGGCGTAGTAGACCTTCCCTGTGTCGATGCTCATTTCCGGCGGTGCGGTGTACATCCCATTGCGGGCGGCTGGCTCCAGTTGAGCGGCCGCGCCGTTGCCCGCGGGCTGCACCGGCACAGCCGCGGCTGGGGCAGGCACAGGTGTGTCCGTCGCGGCGGGCGTGTCCGCAGCTGCCGCGGGCTGCTCTGCGGCGGCGGGCGTCGCGGCAGGGGCGGTTCCACAGGCCGACAGCAGGAGCACGCCCAGAAGTAAGGGCAGGAGCCAGCGGGTTTTGGCCCGGAGGGTTGGGTTGAATGTCAGGATTGGCAAGATGATTTCTCCTCGAAATTGAAAACTGATTGAGAGTACAGAAGATTCCACTTGGGAAAGCAGGTGACTTATACCGAACCTTGACGGAATTCCAGCCACCAGATAGCACTGAGTGCCAGGAGAACGACGCCCAGACCGATGGCAATGGCTTCGGCCAGAACGGCTTGGGTGAGAAAGATCGCGGCCAGGCCGATGGCCCCGGCAATGAGATAGCAGATGAGCACGGCTTCCCGACGGCTGCCTGTGATACGGGCCAGCCGGTGGCTGATGTGATCTTTGCCGGGCGTCGTCAGGGGATTGAGTCCTTTGCGCAGGCGGCTGATAAAGACGAGCGTTGTGTCAAAGATAGGCAACCCCAGCACCAGCACGGGAATCATCCACGTGACAGCCACACTGTTGGCCGGAAAACGCATTTTGATGCCGACCGCGGCCAGCAGAAAGCCGATGAAAAGACTGCCTGTGTCCCCCATAAAAATATGGGCCGGGTTCCAGTTGTAGATCAGAAAACCCGCACAGGCACCAGCCAGGGCCGCGGCCAAAATCCCCACCAGATATTGATTGCTCAGCGCGGCCAGAAGTGTGAAGAAGACCGCGGCAATCATCGCGATCCCGCCGGAGAGACCGTCCATATTGTCCAGCAGATTGAAGGCATTGGTGATGCCCACCACCCAGAGGATCGTAATTCCCATGTCCAGCCAGTGGCCGAAGAGACGGACCTGTACGCCGCCGTAGATCAGAATCCCCGCGGCCAGTATCTGCACGGCTAGCTTCGTGTAGCTGCCCAGCCCCCGCTGGTCATCCAGCGCACCCGCCAGGCTGCACAGGGTGGCTCCCACAAAGATCGCCACGACCTCTGACACATAGAAAAGATCGCCAAAAAAGATCAGCGCCAGAATGAATGCGCCGTAGATGGCCGCGCCACCCAACAGGGGAACCGGGCTGGCGTGAATTTTGCGGGCCGCGGGCTGATCAATAATACCCAGCCGCAAGGCAGCCCAGCGGGCAACGGGTGTCCCGCCAATGGCAAATATCAACGCGCTGGCGGCCATGAGAATAAAAGGTGTCATCGGGTCGTTGCTCCGCGAAGCGGTGGTTGCCGTTTATAGGTGGCGGGTCTTTGTGTGCCCTCACTTTCCCTCTTACTTTTATCATCCCCCCAATGTGGCCAGAAACTGTTCGATCCCCGGCTTCTCCGCGTCCGGGGCCAGTTCCAGCGCGCTCTGGGCAAAGGTGCTGGCGGTTGTCAGATCGCCGGTCTGGGCATAGACCTGGGCCATTTGCAAGGGGTAGAGATAATTGGTGGGGTCCAGGGTTGTCAACTGTTGCAGGACCCGAATGCTGTCGTCGATCCGTTGCGCTTGCAGATAGAGCGAGGCCAGGGTACTCAGGACGGATGTGTCCTCGGGCGCAAGGGCAGCCATTCTTTCGTATTGAATCGTGACTTGGGCCGAATCTCCCTGGCTGTTGTAGAGTTCGGCCAACAGCCGCAGAATAGGCAAGGCAATAGTGGGATCGCTGCCAGCCATTTCTACGGCCCGCTCAGCCCACAGAATCGAGTCCTCCGGCTTGTCCATATCCCGATAGAGAATCGCCAGATTGCGCACCGCGTTCAGGTCGTTGGGGTTTTGCTCTACAATGCCCAGGTTCGTTTCCAGCGCGCCTTCCATATCGCCCGTGCGGGCCAGAACCACGCCCAGAAAACTGCGCAGTTGGGAGCTGCCCGGAATCTGCTCCAGACCCTTCTTCAGCAGATCGGCCAACTTGTCGGTCTCCCCCGCCCGATCGTAGAATTCGGCCAGCAAAAGATATGTGTTCTCAAAGCGGTCGTCCAGCGAGAGGCTGTGCAGATAGGTGGCTTCGGCCTCGTCGTTGCGCCCCATCAGCGTCAGCGTTGCGCCCATTTCGTTCCACAGATGGGCCGCGTGGGGGCTGAGGGTGACGGCTGTTTTGTAATCGGCCAGACTTTTGGCCAGATACGTTTCCCGGCGTGAGGGATCGCTTTCCAAATCAGCCCAACTGCGATAAAGCCGGGCCAGATTGGCCGTGTGATCGGTGTTCAGTGGGTTCACCCGCTGGGCTTCCAGCAGAATTGTCTCCGCCGCCCGCAACAGGTCCACCTGCCCCATTTGCGAGACTTCCTGCGCGGTCAAGCCCAGTACCATCTGCACAGTCATTGGATCTGGCATGGACAGGGGACTTTCCGCGGGCGCGCGCTTGGCCTGCTCCAGCAGGCTGCGCCCCAGAAAGAGCATGTAGTGATCTTCTGACGGGCGCACGGCCAGGGAGCGGCGGTAGAGTTCTACGCTGCCCACCCAATCGCCTGTGCTGTCGAACTGCTGCCCCTGCTTATAGAAGACATCCGCCCGCACTAAAGCGATGTTCACATTGGCCACAATCAGAAAGGTGATGACTGTCATCACCGCGCCGCCGACGATAGAAAAGAGCGCACGGGAAGCGGCTCGGCGTCTGCTTTCGCTCAGGGCAGACCAGGCAAAGACAGTGCCCGCGACCGCCATCCAGAAAACTACCAGCCAAGTGTAGACACTGAAGTGACCGGCGATGTGGCCCAACTGTTCTGTCAACTGATTGCCTGCCGCGCCAGGCACCAGACGACCGGCCTGGACCAGCCCGTAGATCAGCCAGCCGCCCCACAGCACACCGGAGTAGAGCAGGAAACCCCGCAGCCACCAGCCTGGGCTGCGTCCCTCGCTGCTGCGCAGGGCAGCCACCGACAGACCAATAAATGTGGAGATCAGCCACGTGAAGAGAAGCAGGAAAAGGATTCCAGGGCTGCTCACCGATTGGCCGCCGGACATACGGGTTGTCAGGCTGCTGGTCAGTATTTCGAACGCGCCGGTCTTTCCCTGGAAATTGGTTGTGTAGAGATAGACCAGTGTGAGCATCACCAGCATATCGGGCATGACTGTGCTGGGCAGAGCCGAGAGAAAACTATCCTCTTGCCTGCTGGCCGATACATTGCGCGGGCGCTGCCGTCGGGTAGTGCGCCCGCTTCGTTCCACAGGCGTTTGTTCCGCGGTTTCGGCAAAGGTTTCGGGCGTCAACCAGCGCATTCCCAGGACGAGCAACACCGCACTGAGCACCCAGAAATAGGTGCGGGTGGCGGCAATGGCGATGCCAAAGTGGATTTCCACGTAATGGGCCACAATCGCGGACAGAATTGCTACAATTAACAACTGTCGGCGGCGATCGGATGTCTCGATTTTGGTTTCGGGATGCAGAAAGACAGCCAGCGTTACATAGAGAACCAGACCGACAATAAAGCCTGTGGGCAAGGCCACGCCAAAGAAACGCCAACTGCCGTCGGAGATGATAAAGGCCGCGCTGACCAGAGTACCGCCGCCCAGCCACGTGCCCAGAAAAAGGTAGAGGTCCCGCCGCGATGTGATCAGCCCCAGCCAACGCAGCGCCCAATAAAAAATCATCATAAACATCAGCACATAGGCCAGAAAGCCAAAGGCCCCGGTAATAGCCAGGCTGTCCCACGTTTCGTTGTGAGAGCGATCCGGACTGGCATTGCGCGCTTCCACCTGGGCCAGAGCGGGCGGATAGAAATTGTTATAAGCCACCCACATGGCCTCTGGTCCATAGCCGATCAGCGGGCGTATAAGATTCACGCTGTCTGGCTCGCCGTCGGGAAAAGTGATGGGCTCGTGGGGCGCAACCATCTGCGAGACACCTTCCCAGATCAGCACACGAACCAGGCCTGTGCCCTGCTCGCTGTTCAACAACGAAGTCAAGCGGCCCACATAGGGCACATTGGCCAGGCCAGGCAGGAAGGATGTGGTATTGATCAGGATCAGAAAGACGGCTCCGGCCACGCCCAGTCCCACCCAACCAGCGGTCCAGGCCCGATAGCGGGAAGGGCGCAGACCGGTGATCAGCAAGAGCACAAAAATGTACAGCCCCGCGGCCAGCCCCAACCAGGGACCGCGGCTTTGGGTCCAGAAAATTGCCAGCAATTGGACGATAAAAACGAACAGGTACGAGCCACCCACCAGCGCGCTGGGAATGTCGTGGACCGGTGGACTGTCGTCGTCCTGCTTGTTGTCTGATCTGAGCAGAAAAGCAAAGCTGCTAAAGATGCGCTCCAACGTCAGGAAAGCGGCGATGATGAGATGTGCTGCCAGAAAAATCGGGTTGCCCGCATTGCCGGATACGCGGGTAATCACATCCCCGCCCCAGGGCAGCGGGTCGATGGCGTAGTGCTGGATGACGCCGTAGATGGCGATGGGCAGACTGGTGAGAATAATTGTGTGCTGCAACCGGCGCAACTGTTCCGGTGCGCGCAGATGGGCCGCGGTCAATACGGCGATGATTATGTAGCTGAAATAGCTATAGGTTCCCTGCAAGCGCTGATAAGAACCCCACCAGCTCACCGACGGGGCCACGCTCAGCGCGGTGCTGATGATATAGGAGGTGATCAGCAGAATCAGCGGCAGCAGCAGGGGGATGCGGATGAAGCGGGCGAATCCGCTGCGGGGTTCGTCAACGGTCGTCGTCTCCGGCTGGGTCTCCTGATTGCCTGAAGAATAGGCGGGCAGCCAAAAAGGGCCGCCGTCGGCCAGGCGTATCAGATAAGCCAGGAGCATCACTAGCGAGATGGAGCGGACCAGACTAATTTTGTCCGGCTCGAAAACCCGGCTGGAAAAAACATTGAAAAACAGAGGAGCCACGATCAGCGCGGCCAGCCAGCCCGCTTCGATGATATGCTCACACCAGGATTGGATTTTCGACTTCTGCATAGGGTCATTTCCAAAGGAGTGAATTGCTGTACGTTTGGAGGTCCGCAAGCCATTATAGCACAGGGCAAAGATTCGGGTAATGCAAGAGGGAATCCGAAAGGCCAACGGCCTACGTCTTCAGAATTTCCCGGTAAATGGCTTCTATGCGTGTGAGCATTTGGGCCACATCAAATTCGTCTGCGGCCCGCGCATGGGCGGCCTGGGCAAAAGACCGGCGTTCATCCTCATTGCGGGCCAGCCGGTTGATAGCACCGGCCAGCGCGTCCGGGTCTTCCGGTGACACTACCAGACCGGTGACTTCGTGCTGGTTCACCCAGGACGTGCCCGTGCCCAGTTCAGTGGAAATCAGCGGCAGACCGCTTGCCATCGCTTCCAGCAGAACAATGCCCAGGGCTTCGCTGCGGTGGACCGACGGTAGACAGAAGATGTCCGCGGCCTGATAATAGGCTGGCAAATCCGCGTCGTCCACTTCCCCGGCGAAGAGTACCCGTTCTGTCAATCCCAGCCCGGTCACCTGCGCCCGAATCTCTGCTTCCAGCGGGCCAACGCCGACGATCAGACAGCGGGCGTTCTCCACCTGGGCCATCGCCTGCACCAGCACGTGCAGCCCTTTGTAATAGCGCATCCGCCCCACAAAAAGCACCAGCGGCCCTGGCCCGTAGCGGGCGCGGATGGTTTTCACTTTTGCTAGGAGTTCAGCGTTTTCTACATAGCGAGAGAGGTCAATGCCAAAGGGAACGACCGCTATTTTCTCCGGCGAACGTTCGCTGACAGGGCGCAAAAAGGCAGAACTCTGCACATAAGGCGGGCTGGCAACAAGAATTTTGTCGGCCCGGTGCAGGGCGGCGCGCAGGAAGGGCGCATAGAAACGCAGCAGCCCGGCCTGTTTCACAATGTCGCTGTGCCAGGTGATAACTGTGCGCCGACCCGCGGCCACAAGCAGCCGGGCCAGCTCCCCCGGCGGATAGGGCGCGTGGAGATGGACCACATCCGCGTCTCGGCCCATCCGACGCAATTGGCCCGCCATCCCCAGCCCAATCGGCGCGGAGGAGATGTTGAAGTGACGGCTGACCTTCACCACCCCCACGCCACTGACTGTTTCGGACAGATCGCGCCGGTCCGTGTTCGTCACCAGCACCGAAACGTCGTGCCCCCGCGCGGCCATCCCTTCGGCCAGCCATTTGATATGATTTTCGATCCCCCCCAGGACAGGGAAGTAGTCTTTGTAGAGGTGAAGGATGCGCATGGCGCAGGGATTGGGGGGTGGGGATTGGGGACTGGGGCAAAGCTTCTTCCCGGTCTCCCATCCCCAGTCCCCAGTCCCTAGTCCCCCCTTCTGGAAAGATGCAGCAACGCCTGAAAACCCAGCGCCGGTGTCAGGGGACGCGTGTCAGGACTGCGCCCGGTGTTGTAGAGGACGATCAGTTCCCGGCGGGCGCGGGTGATGCCCACGTAGAGCAGGCGCAGACGCTCGGCCGCGATATCGACGCGGGCCTGGCGGGTGGCCGCGCCGGGAATATAGTCGTCCAGCGTGCCCATATGCAGTTGCTCGGTCTGGGCAATGACCTCCGCGGTCAGGTTCAGATTGTCCCGCACAAACCAGCGCTCGCCCCGATAGTCCTCGTCGTCGGTTCCGCTGGGATAGCTGTAGCTGTTGACCGACGCCAGATAGACCCGGTCCCATTCCAGCCCTTTGGCCCCGTGCATTGTGGCAACGGTCACTTTGCCCGGTGTGGGTTCGTAGCCAAGCGCGTCGTCGCTCATCCCCACAATCCGCCGCCGGTTCTGGGCGATGTCTTCCAGTTCCTTCGCCAGATCGGGCAGGCGCAGATGGGGCTGTTCCCGCACCCGGCGCGCCAGCAGAATGGCAACGCTGTGGGCAAAGGCCAGGTCGCTGGGTTCGGTGAAAATGTCGTTGCCCAGGGTCAGCACCAGTTCGTCGATGGGCAGGACAGTGGCGCTGGTCCAGCGGCGCAGATCGGCCCGGAAGGTCTCGGCCACCGCGGAGAAGCCCGGGTGGTCGTGGACCCAGCCGATATCGTCCAGCCAGTCGTCGCCCGCGGCGGGGAAGAAGACCCGCTCCGGCTGGTTGGCTTTGCCCAATGCCCGGCCAAAGGTGCGCACGGCTTCGGGCAGTTCGTCCTCGCTGGCAATCGACGCCACGGGCTGCTCCCCGCTGGCGGGCAGGCCGCGGCGGGGCCACCAACTTTCCAGCCAGAGCCGGGGCAGATGGGCGGGTATGTGGGGTTCGCTGATGTAGAGCAGAATCCGGGCCAGCGCGTTGGCCGCCACCCGCACACTGTTGTTGGTGCGTAGCAAACTCTCGTCAACGGGAATTTCCTGTTCTTCCATTTTCTTAGCAATACCATATCCACGATAATTGTCCGGCGTTAATACAGCGACAGTTTGCGTTGGGTTCTTGTCCAACCAAACGCGCGCACTCTTGACAATCACATCGATCTCTTCGTCTGGCGTCAGCGCCCGGTCGTAAATGTAGACGGCTGGATTGCCCGGCGCTGGGTTGGGCTGGGGATCGTCCGGGCCGGTGGGCTGGATGGCTGGTGGGGAGAGGGCGTCGGCTTTGGGCAGCACCGGATGGGAAGTGCGGCTCCAACTGGCCAGGGCATTCGCCAGATCGATAATCGGCTGGGCGCTGCGCCCGGAGTTGGGCAGGGGGCGGGCAGTCACATCGGGCCGGGCCACGAAATTGCGCAGAAAGCGGGGGTCCGCGCTGGTAAAAGTGGTGTTGATGGCCTGGTTGGGATCGCCCACCCGCACCCAATTGCCGTGGACAGCGGTGAGCAGGCCGAGCATCTGTTCCTGCAAGAGACTGCTGTCCTGGGCCTCGTCTTCCAGCACATAAGGCCAGCGGGTCTGCATTCGGGCCAGAAAGCCGGGGTCGGCTTCCAGGGCTTGCAGGGCCAGCACAATCAGATCGTCGAAGTCGATGGCCCCGCGCAGGTTCAGGCTGCGCTGATAGTCAGCGAAGATTTGCAGGCCAAAGTCCAGGAGAGGCCAGGTTCCGCTCTGTCGGCTGCGGGCATTGCGCAGCCGGGCCGCGTCCGTGCGCTGGTTTTTGGCGATGCGGATGACCGCATTGGCGATTTCCAGGGCGTCATCCAACAGATAGCGCTCGATGCGCCGGGGATTGTCCAAAAATTCTGGTTTGATGAAAGGCGCGAAAACGTCCGGGTGCTGGTTGAGATAATTGATAACCGCTTCCCGTTTGATCTCCAGCCCCGTGCGCTCGTCCACAATCCCGAAATCTTCCGAGAGGCCGACCAGACCGGGCCGCTCGCGCACAATGTCGTGGGCCAGGCCGTGGAGGGTGCGCACCCGATAGCCCACGCCCGGCAGCAATCCCTGGCCGGTGACAAACTGGTTGATGCGCAGGCGGAAGTTTTCCACCGCGCTGTTGGTGAAGGTAACGACCAGCACCTCCCGGTTGTCCATCGATCCTTCCGCGGCCAACTTCTCCACCAGTTGCGCGGCCAGCAGGCTGAGGGTGAAGGTTTTGCCGCTGCCCGGCACCGCGCTGATGCCCAGGCGACCGCCCGTATATTCGAGTATGCGCTGTTGGGCTGGGCGAGGGGTGAAGTCGGTGGTTGACATTGGGAAGATTGGGGAGTGGAGACTGGCTGTGCCGTCGGTGCGGCTATCCAATCTCCGACCCCCAATCGCTTCTCCTATTCTGGGGACAAAATTTGCACGCCGCTGGCAGTGGACTCGGCTACCCAGCCTTCCACCGGCCCGCTGGGGCTGTCAAAGCGGATACGCCACCAGATCAATTGATCCGCCACCTGGGGCGGGTCTAAAATGACGACAATTGTATTCTGCTCCATCTGGGCTACAATGTCGTCGTCGCTTTTGCCCAGGTAGCCGGGTGTGCGACGGATATTAACCCGACCCGCGGCTACATTGCGGGCGGATATGCCCGGCTGCAATCGACCGGGCTGGAGGGGGGTGTCCGCGGCGGATTGTCCCGGCAGCACTGTCAAATCCCCCGAGCCAGTGGGGCCTGGGGGCGGTGTCCACTGTGGCCCACTGGACTGAAGATCGGCCAGAGAAATGTCGCCCAGGCCCAGCAGCATAGCCGCGCCGCTGCAACTCACCGCGGCTGTGAGCACAAAGCTCAGGGCAAAGGCAAGCCAAAAGTATGACCGGCGCGTTTTCGGTTCAGGCAGAACGGTTGATGATTGCACGGCAATAGTCGTTAAAAGGAACAAGCAAGGTTCGGGTGGCTATAGACCCAATCAAAAAACCTGGCCTATGCAGGATAAACTGCCTCGGCCAGGCACTTGAGCAGTTGAGCGCAGAGAAGACGGGCGCAGGAAATGACGGGATCAGCGCAGATGGCTAGCTAAGGTCACCCAACATACGGAGTACCCCAACCGCGTTGCCTTCGCTGTCCAGGCTGGAATGGGCCAACAGCACACTGCCCGTGCGCCCATCTTCCAGTTTGACTGTCATCTTCTGGTCCCGGTGCAATTCCACCATCGTTTTGGTTGCGTTCAGCGCTTTTGTCTTAAAAAAGATGCGCATCTGGCTGTCATCCGAGTGATTGGTGGTGCCATATTTAACGATACGGACATCATCCAGGACAGAGACTGCCTGGTCCATTCGATTTGCGAAAAGCATTGCTTTCATTGACTCATAACCCCGTTCGTGTGAATCTTCAAGCTGGCCGTCAGAAATTCTCGTACTTATTACCAGTAGTAAGCAGTTATCTAACTCTCGATAATAAAGGATGATCCTGTTAGGTCGATGATACGTCAGCTATTCTAACAGATTGCGCCGATACTCGGCAAACCTTCAACGGACAAAGAGCGAATGCAGTGCCCTTCGTGTAAATATGAGAATCAGACAACAGACCGATTTTGTGGACAGTGTGGTTTCACGCTGTCACAGCGGAAGCCCGAATATCTTTGCGTCCAGTGCGGCTCTGCGCTGCCAGAAGGCAGCAAGTTTTGCGGGCAGTGCGGTACGCCCCGGCCTACCCTTCACAATTGTGTAGCGTGCGGCAAGCCGCTTGTGCCGGGCAGCCGTTTCTGCGGAGAATGTGGAGCGCCTGCCCCTGTATCTGACACGCTGAAGCCGGTCGATACCCCACAAGCACCAATCGCTGCCTCCCCATCTCTCTCCCCATCTCTCTCCCCTGCGCCTGCCGCGGAAAGCGGCCCGCGGTTGGGTGCTCCCCAGGCCAGGTCCTACACAACCGGGACGGCACAAAACGACCTGCTGGCTCGGTTAATGCCCAAGGGATTGGAGGTCAAAATTCGGCATGAGGTTGGCCTGATCACTGGCGAACGGCGGGAAGTGTCGGTTCTGTTTGCCAGCCTGCACGGGTTGCACGGCGAGGTGCAGGGGCTGGATAGCGAGGAAATTTATCTTCTCACGGATGAGGCGATGCATCTGCTCATCCAGACGGTCTATCAGTTCGAAGGCACGGTGGACAAATTTACAGGCCGAGGACTGATGGCCCTTTTCGGCGCGCCAGTCACCCACGAGGATGACCCGGAACGAGCTATTCGGGCTGCCCTGGCAATGCTGGAAAGCCTGCAACCCATGCAAAGGCGTTGCAAGGAGATGTTTGGGTTGAATGTGCAGGCCCGGATTGGACTGAACACAGGGATTGTCATTGCCGGCAGCCTGGGCAGTGATCTCCACATGGAGTATACCGTCATCGGCGATACGGTAAATCTGGCTGCTCGTCTGGAGGGTGTGGCTGCGCCGGATACGATTCTGGTCAGTTTTCCCACCTATCAGCGCACGCGCGCCATCGCGGATTTTCAGCACCTACCGCCAGTCCAGGTGAAAGGAAAGCCAGAGCCAATCCGCGCTTATCAGGTCGTTGGATTGCGTGACAACCCGGACCGGGTGCGGGGTTTGTCTGGCATTTCTGTCCCTATGGTTGGCCGCCAGGAGATGTTGGAAGAGCTGCTTCAGACCTGGCTGATAGTAACCGAACAGAAGAAACGCCAAGTGGCATTGATCACGGGCGATGCTGGCCTGGGCAAGAGCCGACTGGTGGCTGAAGTGCGGCATCACCTGGAATCGGGCGCGTCGATTTTTCAGGGCAGTTGCCTGAACTACACCCGGTCTACACCCTTTTGGGTGGTTGGGTCCCTATTGCGCAATATTCTTGAACTGGGCGATGGCGAAGCTGAAACCGTCTGCCAGGATCGAGTCGGTCAGTATTTGCAGGATTTGGGTCTCAACGCGTCGGAATTAACTCCCTACATTCTGAATGTGTTGGGTATTGCTCAGCCCAGTGCGGATCTTGCCACCCGGCTGGCAATGATGGATGCTACAATGCTCCAGCAACAGACTCACGTGGCGCTCCACCAGGTGATGCGGGCCGAAGCACGCCGCCAGGCGTTTATTCTGATTTTTGAGGATATCCACTGGATCGATTCTGCATCCCGCAATTTTCTGATCGAATTTTTGCGCACCTCTGTCGATATACCAATCTTCGTCATGCTGGTGTCCAGGGCATACGAACGCAGCACAGTCATCCAACCGATTATCAGCGTGCTGGACAAAAATCCTGACTGGAATGTGGATATTCAGTTGCAGGCATTGACAGGCGATCAGGAATACTCATTGATCGACCAACTTCTCTCGAAGGCTGGTGTCCGGGTTCCGTCGATTCATCGACATATTGCGCGCCGGGCCGAGGGCAATCCCTTCTATATTGAAGAGATCGTCCGTATGTTGCTGGACAAGATTTCCGACGGCCCTCCAGTGCCTGCGCACACCCCGGCGGATGGTTCTGCCGACGGAAAAGAAGGGGCCGGAAAGTGGGACGCGGAGACGCTGATGGAGAGTGTGCCCGCGTCCCTGGCTGGCCTGATCCTGGCCCGTTTTGACAATCTGGAAGAGCGGTTGCGCCGTGTCATGCAGATCGCAGCCGTGATTGGACGCTCGTTCTCTGTGTCTCTGTTGCAGCGGCTTTTGCAGATAGAGGAAAAGCGTGTTGTCGAACACTTGGCTGACCTGGTAGAACGCCAGTTTTTGATCGAGGAGTTGGCCGAGAGCGAAAGCGGCTTTTCCTTTCGCCACGCCCTGGTTCAAGAAGCCATCTACGCAACTCTGCTCCACAAAAATCAGCGGGAACTCCACGGCGCTGTGGCGGCTGCGCTCAGCGAGGGCAACTTTCTGCCGCCGGATGACCAGGCGGAAGCGCTGGCCTATCACTACAGCCATTCGGATGAACCCCGCCAGGCCATTCCCCATCTGGTCGTTGCAGCCCAAAATGCCAATCGGCGCAGTGCCTATGAATCGTCGCTCCAATTCTACCGGCGCGGCCTGGTCTTGTTCGATACAGAACCTTCCACCTTTTCCCGAATCTACAGTCAGATCCACGTGGGGCTGGGCATGGGGCTGAAGTATGCGGGTGAGTTTGAGGAAGCCCAGCGTCTTCTGCTGCAAGGCCGGGCCTATATGGAGAACCACATCCAGCAGCAGGCTGAACTACCCTTGCTTTTGGAGATGTTGCGGGAACTGGCTGACGTCTGCCAGCGGGCGGGAAACTTTGCCGCTGCTGACAAATATGTCAAGGAGGCACTCTCGCGGGCGACACCGCTTACTGGCTCACCTCTCTGGTATACCCTCGTGGAGCGGGCTGCCTGGATACAGTTCCGTCTGGGCGACTTTGATGAATGCATCGCGCTCTCGCTCGATGCGATCCAATTTCTTGAAGAGCGTCCTGATCAGCAGCCCTTTACCCTTGCCAGCTTCTACAACACAATCGGCGGAGTAGCCTGGCAGCAAAGCAATCTGGCCGACGCGATTACTTTTGTCGAAGGCAGCCTGAAAATCTATGAAATCCACGGCCTTGTCTGGGGCGTCAGCGTGGCCTGCGCCAATTTGGGCGTCCTCTATTGGACAATGAGCCGTTGGGCCGCGGGCACGGAATGGTATGAACGGGCCGCGAAAATCCAGGAGGAAAATGGGTTCAGCTTTGAATTGGCTACGTCGTTGCGCAACCTGGGCTACCTGCGCCTGGCACAGGGCGATTCCGAAATTGCCTATCACTACTTGGAACAGAGTCTTGCGCTCTGTCTTCAACAAAATCACTCCTATGGCGCGCTGGTAACGCATCTGGCCATGGGCACCTGGGCCGCTGAAATGGAAGATGCGGAAGGGTTGAGCCAGCACCTGCAGGCGGCTATCACCTATGAAGAATATGCGGATTCCGAAAGTTTCATTTTGCTCCGCCTGCTGACAGCCCAGGACCTCTTGCAAAAGGGCGAGTTCCATGCAGCCATTCAATGCGCACAGGAAGCCCTGCAACTGGCGACCGAGGGCGGGATGCAGGCTGAAATGGTCGAAGTCAACCACACGTTGGGTGTGGTACACGCCAGGGCCGGCGAGGTCGAACAGGCTGAAAATTATTTGACAACTGCCCAGAACATCGCCAAAGAACGAAATTCTCCCGATCGGATGGCCAGCGCTCAGTTGGAATTGGCTCTTCTCTATGAACGAATGGCACACACAGCCAGCGGGGAGAAGGCGGAGAATTGGAAGCGGGAAGCGCTGGTGCTGGTGCGTGCGGCCATTGATGCCTATGAGCGATTGGGGGCACGGCTGAAATTGCGCCAGGCCAGGGCATTGGAAGAAAAGCTCTATTATCATTCAAAGATCGATGAACCACTCCTGCCCCAAAATAATACCCCGGAGTCAGCGGGCGGCATTCGCATTTCACTCTCTTCCAGCCAGATGGCCCAGGCAGAAGCCTCCGCGCCATCCGACGGCGAACGGGTCCACGTGACGATTCTGTGGGCAAACGTTACCTTGCGGGGCGTGGAAGATGAGGAAGATGCTTTTAGCCAGACAGCCGAGGTTCTGGGCAGCCTGGGCCAGATCATCCGCCAGAGGGGTGGGCATCTCATCCGTCATTCCACCGGTGTCACAGCCGTTTTTGGCGCGCCGGTTGCCAGCGAGGACGCGCCCGGTCAGGCCATCCACTGCGCTGTGGAAATGGCGACCCATCTATCCGAAGCAGCCGCTTTTGGCTCCGGCCTTCTCACTTTTCAGATAGGAATGGATTATGGCAGCGCGGTTGTGGGCTATCTGGACCCGCGAAATCGCTCGCTCTTTGTGGTGACGGGAGAACCCATGACCCGTGCGGAGCGTCTGGCCGGGGCTGTGCCTGCCGGAGCCATTTGGCTGACTGCACCCTTGGCCAAACTGACCGAACGAGACCACCATTTTGAACCGGTGAGTGCAGATTCGGATTTGTCCGACATTCGGGAAAGTGTCCTGGCGTATGCTTCGCCCCGCCTGCCCGCGGATGCCAGAGATTTGCATCGCAACCGCACCCGGCTGATCGGCCGCGGACCCATACTGGACATTCTGATGCATCGCGCGCAGGGGTTGGAAAAGGGCGAAAGTGGCTTCGTCTGGTTGGAAGGGGAGGCTGGTATCGGAAAAAGCCGCCTTTTGGCCGAGTTCTGCAATGAGCTTCAGAACCAAGCGATCTTCATTTGGCAGGGACACTGCTCGGCACAAAATACGCAGCACCCATTCCATCTCTTCTCCACGCTGCTGCACGATATCTTCGGGTTTGGTTCTGCCACTTCTATCGAAGACAAACGGCACAAACTTCAGGCCAGGCTGGACGAGCTGATTCAAAATGGCAACGCCATTCAGCCATTCTTGGAATTGCTGTGCGGCATATCACCCGCGCCCGCCGACGCCCATCGATTGGCCAACCTGGAACCGGAGGCCCTGCGCCGTCAGATTTTTGTGGCCTTGCGAACGCTTTTGGTGGGAATGCTCTCCCAGCAGCCTATTGTGCTTGTCCTGGACGATCTGCACTGGCTGGACCCAATGTCGGCCAATCTGCTCGTCTTTTTGTCCCAGATGGCTGCCTCTATGCCAATTCTTTTTGTACTGGCACATCGGCCCACCGAGAACGAAGCCGCGCAGTCTGAATTGAATACCATTCGTACTCTGTATGAGGACCGCACCTGGCGTTTGGCGTTGACGCGTCTGTCCAGAGAAGACAGCCGGGCACTGCTGTCCGAACTGCTGCCATCGGGGAGTCTGTCGCTGAACGCGTATCGCTTCATTTTAGAACGAAGCGACGGGAATCCTTACTATATGGAAGAGTTTCTGCGCCTTCTTATTGAGCAGGGCTATTTGCAGCAGGATGGCAACATCTGGTCGCCCCGGGCAGACACATCCCTCAATGACCTGCCCTTGCCCGTTACCCTGGAAGCGCTCATTCGTTCGCGGGTGGACAGCCTGCCCCCCCAACAGCGCCAACTGTTGCAACTCGCGGCTGTGATAGGTCGCCCTTTCTCCCTGCGTTTGCTTGCCAAACTGGTGGACGGACCAGTGGAAAGCCACTTGCAGGAGCTTTCCCGGCGTAATCTGGTGGCTCCTGGCCCCGGCAAATCTGAATGGCAATTCAACCACCACATCGCACAGATCGTCATCTACAACAGTATGCTGCGGGTTCGCCTAAAGGCCCTGCATCTGCAAGTGGCCGACACATTGGAGGAAGATTGGGACACGGCCGCGGATGAACACGCGGAAGAAATGGCCCATCACCTGTCCGCTGCAGAGGAGAACCGCCGGGCACTGCGCTATCTGGTGTTGGCCGGAGAGCGGGCCGAGGCCCACTATGCCAATGACGATGCTCTGGCCTTTTATCGCAATGCCAGGGATATTCTGCGGGAAAATGTGGGGGTCGTTCCTGACGAATTGCAGTGGCGGGTGATCGCTGGGCTGGGTGATACCTACCGCTTTGTGGGGAAGTACGATCTGTCTGCCAGCGCGCTGGAAGAAGGGTTGGCGCTGATCGAACGTAACCGCTTGGCCGTGTGGCGCAAGGCTGGGATTTATCGGCGCTGGGGGCAGACCTGCGCGCTACAGGGCAAACCGGAGATAGCCTATGATCATTTCCGGCAGGCGCTGGTGGCCCTGGAAGAACCAAGCGATCGGGAAGGGCAGATCGAAGCCGCCCGCACGCTCTATTATCTCGCCTACAATCATTTCCGCCGGGGGCAATGGGAGAAGGCAAAAGAGACCTGCGAGATGTGCTTCATCTATGCGGAAAAGGCCAGCGATCTGAGCGAACTGGCCGCGGTCGAAAATCTGCTGGGTGGCATCGCCTATCAGCAGGGGGACAGGCAACTGGCGACCCAACGGACTGCCAATGCCCTGCATCTGCGGGAACGGGCTGGCTATACGTGGGGTGTGGCATCCACAATGGGAAACCTGGCGATCCTTGCCAGCGAGTCCGGTGACTGGGACCGGGCCAAACGTTACTTTTTGCGCAGCTTGCACCTGCGAGAAGAATTGGGCGATACCGAAGGCCAGGTCATCGTCAACAACAATTTGGGCTGGCTGGGCCGAATCAAAGGCACACTGGATGAAGCCGTGGAATATTTCCGTGAAAGTTTGCAGGTGGCCGACACATTCAAAATGATCTATCACGCGGCCAACGCGATGCTTGGGATCGGCCACATCTGTCAGTTGAAGGGTGACATTGCTGAGGCCCAACGCATGATAACCGCCAGTATTGACAGAGCCGAGCAGGTGGATGCGCAAGGGCTGCTCTCTGAGATCTATCGGGTTCAGGCCGAGATATTGCTGGATGAAAATGAACCGGAGGAAGCCGAAGAAAGTGCCCGCTGGGCGGTGTTGCTGGCCACAGAGATCGGCAGTTCTCTCCTGGAAGCCGAAGCCTGGCGGGTGGTCTCGGAATGCCAATACCGCCAGGGCCACTTGGACAAGGCCGAAGAGACGATCCGTGAAGCCCGGATGGCCCAGGCCGCGAACAGCGAAACAATCGAAAGCGGCCGAGTCGCACTTCAGGCCGGTCGCTTGCTGGCTGCCCAGGGCCGAATCCAAGAGGCTGATGTTGAATTCAGTCGAGCTGAGACAATTTTGCAACAGATTGGTGCTGAATACGATCTGTCCGTACTGGCTCACAATCGTCGCCTTTTGTCCGGGAGTTCCTCCTGGCCCACGAATATGCTCGTTCCTGTTGTTGCCAAATAAGGCGATTTCCAAATAAGGCTGTGTTGATTTGGCTGACAATTGGGTAAGGCTTTCTGGGTAGACAAAAGATTCGGTAAGGATAATGAAAGCAGGTTCTCATTCTTTAGTACTATTAGGTCAGGGTTAAATGTTACCGAAATATGTATAGTAAGAGAAGAGATGTAAGGTTTTTATGAATGATGCGTCTGTGCTGCGCCTGGCGCAAGAAAATAATCGAGCCCCGATGAATATTTGCCCGAGCTGCAATACGCCCAACCCAGAAAATGTTAAATTCTGTCTGCAATGTGCCTGTTCATTAGCAACGAAATGCGACACGCTGTGTCCCGCTTGCAAGCATCCGGTTTCTGATGGCGCTCGTTTCTGTGGACAATGCGGTGAAAAGCTGCCTCAGGAACGGCTCTGTGGAGGCTGTGGGAATGTTCTCTCCGAAGGGAACCGCTTCTGCGGCCAGTGCGGCACGCCCGCGGGGTCTGCTGACGAAAGCACTTCGGCAGAGGCGTCTGCGTCAAAGCCAATCCGATTGTCCCCGTTTGCTGCCGGGAATGGCAACGCTGGTCAAGCGAATAGCTTGTTGCGTCCGAATGTGGAGCAAAAGAGCCGGATTTCACCGCGCGAAGACGAATTGATGGACCATCTGCGCTCGCTTATGCCCCACTCGCTGGCGAACAAAATTGACGCGGCTGGCGCCCATATCAGCGGGGAACAGCGGGAGGTGACGGTTCTCTTTTTGGACGTTACCAATTTTACCGCGGCCAGTCATCGGCTAGACAGCGAAGATGTCTATCTAATTGTCGACGAAGCTATGCGTTTGTTGGTGGAGATTGTCTACAAATATGAGGGGACGGTCGATAAATTCACTGGGGATGGTTTAATCGCCCTCTTTGGGGCACCCATCGCCCACGAAAATGATCCAGAACGGGCACTCCGTACCAGTTTGGAAATGCTGCAGGTATTACAACCTCTGCGGCAGCGCACATTGGCTCAATACAGTTTTGATTTTCAGGTACGCATTGGAGTCAACACTGGTCTGGTCATCGCGGGAAGTCTGGGCAACAACCTGCATATGGAATATACGGTCATCGGCGATACGGTTAATATGGCCTCCCGCCTGGAAACCACGGCTCAACCCGGCTCTGTGTTGGTCAGCTTCTCCACGTACCAGCGCACAAGACCTCTCTTCAACTTTGTCACCCTGCCCCCCCTAATGATGAAAGGGTTCCCGGACCCCGTCCGTGCTTATCGACCCATTCAGGTTCGCGAACAGCCTGGGTCTGTGCGCGGTCTTCCTGGTATGCAGGTGCAGATGATTGGCCGGGAACAGGACCTGGCGCGCTTACACAATTCCATGCGGATTGTGGGCAGCGAATCCAGACGACGAATCAGCTTGATTACAGGCGATGCTGGTCTGGGCAAGAGCCGATTGGTTATGGAGTTCTGCGCAAGTTTACGTTCTCAGAATATCCGCTATGTTCAGGGGAACTGTCTGGCTTATGCCAACGCGCGGCCCATGTGGGTCATCGCTGAGATGATCCGGGAGATCGTACAGATCACCGAAATCGATCCGGTGGAATATCAGGTGGAAAAATTGCAGGAATTTATTGCTGCTCAGTCCTTCGATGAATCTATCGCTTTGCCTGTGTTGCTCCACGTGCTGGAATTGCCCTTTAGTAACGAAATCGACAAAATCACATTTGAGGCCCAATCGGATAGTGCCCGGGCTACGATAAATAATTTTCTTCGCCAAATCCTGCTGCATTCGCAGGACATGCCCTTTGTTCTTGTTTTTGACGATCTCCACTGGGTCGATTCCGCGTCACGACAATTTCTCATCGAGCTGATAGAAACCAGTGATACTTTTCCGTTGCACTTGATTCTTGTCTCCCGTGACTTCGAGCGGCTAACTGTCGTTCGCCCAATTATTGAAGCGTGTGCTGCCTGCCAGGATGATTTTGACGATATCCGCCTTCGGGCGCTTTCGGTAGCAGAGAGCCGGTTATTGGTCAATCAACTCGTCTGGCATTCCTCGCCTGAAATCGAGGAATTGAATGATGTGATTGTTGCTCGGGCCGAAGGCAACCCTTTTTATACGGAGGAGATCGTGCGGATGTTGATGGACAAGGGGGGGATTATTGACCAGGACAACGAATGGATCATTACTTCGCGCTCCCGGGAGATACTCCGATCGGTTCCCGGCACATTGCGTGGGCTGATCCTGGCCCGCTTTGATCAGTTGGCACCGGATTTGCGCCATACACTCCAACAGGCTGCCGTGCTGGGGCGTTCATTCCCTGCCCGGCTGCTGGAGGAACTGCACGAAGACAATATGGATGCGCTGTTGGAGCAACTGCTGGCATTGACAGACCGTCAGTTCTTGAGCGAGGAGACGAACAGTACTGAGCGAGAATTCTCCTTCCGCCACACACTGATCCAGGAGGCCGTCTACTCTACTCTGCTCAAGCGGGATCGCCGACGTTTGCACGGCTATGTGGCCGATGTGCTCAGAAATACGAATTTTTGGTTACCCGAAGAGCAAGCCCAGGTCTTAGCCTATCATTATTCCGAGAGCAGCAACCCGGACAGGGCGAACGGCTACCCAGGGCCTAAAACAGAGTCAACTCCCAGACGCGCTTTTTTTGACAGCAATAATATCCAGCCGTCACCAGTATCATCTGTCGTTTGAACTGATTCTTTCTTGATATACCACAAACCCGGTCAGCAAGAGTGACCGGGTTTTTTTGTTTAATTCGATTTGACACTGCCCGTGACGATTTTGAAAGCCCGTTTTGGCAGGTTCTGCATCTGCAAATCCAGAAGGAAGGCACCATTCCTGACTACACTATCCTGACTACACTATTGGGTATGGGCTGCTGGTTAATCGTCCTTACGCTGACGAATACGTAAAAATACGCAGGAAATTACGTGATTGCAGGCAAACGAAAACCTGACAACCGGGTGTATAGTAGGTCTATCGAAAAGGCGCTGGGACTTCAGTACTAGTCGCTCCGAAAATACAGGGGGCCAACCTGTTTCGGTCGATGAAAATCAAGAATGTAGTTCTCAAAGAATTATTCTACACACAAAGGGGAAGAAGATGGCAAAGCGGTTTAGCATGGCAATTGTGATGGCTCTGTTGGTTGCTGCAATGAGTATTTCCATGGCTTCGGCGGGATCCAATGGGGCTGGTAATCAGCCTACACCCGACGGCGTGCCCACCTGGTCTGGTTGATCTATTCATTCCCGCTCTTTTCAAGCTATGGCTCGTAAATCAAGATGGCGTGATAGGTACTATCGAGATACGAAGGGGGCACCAGTGAATAACCCGATTCGGCGAGGATTTACTTGGGGTGGATAGAATAGGTATAGAATAAAAGGGAAGCCGCACTCCACAGGTGCGGATTCCCTTTTGTGCTGGCTCAACAGGCGTGTCCAGGCAAACTTGCCCTGGACACGTCTGTTTTGAATTAACGGACGACCGCTGGCAGATAGAGATTGATTTGTGGTGCGGCTGCCTCCTCTACAATAATCGTAGCTGTGACCGCAGGATTCACCGCGTCCGCATAGGTATACGTGCCTGTTGAGGTCAATGTGCGTTTGTAGCTTGCACCGTTGTCCAGCAGACCGCTATCCCAGGCGTCGCTGCTCTTCAGTTCGGCTGCTTCTGCGCCGTAGCTGGGGGCGGGCGATGTGCTGCGGGACGAGTGGAGCGCCACATCCATATTCACGAACTCAACAGTCGCGCCGGGTTCTACGGTCAGCACAGATGGATCGAAACCTTCGGCGGTGATGAGCACTGTATGACTGGCTGCTCCGGCGATTGCGGGCGTAAGCGGCACATCGAAGTGAACTGGGGCATTGGTCACCACCAGGTCCTGGCTGCGATACGCCTGATATCCGCTCTTGCTCACCTGTAGCTGGTAAGTTCCTGCCGGGGTGAAGAAGCTGAAGTAGCCGTCACTGCCCGTCGTCTGTGGGTTGATCTGCCCGAAGTCGGCGGCAGGCCACAGGCCGAAGACGCTTTCGCCGCCAGCTCCGCTCACCTGCTCGGCCATACAGGCCACCGCAGACGAGGAGACGGGCAGGCCAGTCGTTATGTCAAAGACAGTGCCTTCCGGATCGATGGTTATTTCACCGTCCGAGCAGACTTTGATCAGATGACAGACGACACAGATACGGATGCGCCCTGTGATGGGTCCTGTGCTCGGTGTAGTGAAAGTAGCCGTATAGGTTCCGTCGCCGTCCGGGTCGGTCAGGGTCAGGGATGCCACTGTGCCCAGTTCCAGGGTAACGACCGCGTTGGGATCGTCACAGCAGATGGTGAGCGAGGCTGTGTAGACTGTACCCCGGCGCAGGAAGACACTCCAGCCGTCTTCGTCCGTGCGCCCATTCGCGTCGTGGGGTCGGCTCACATGACCATCCCCGTCCGTGAAGCGCAGGCTCAGCGGATTCCAGAAGAGGCTGCTGTCTACAATCACATGGACGGTAGTGGTCGGGCTGCTGACACCACCCAGCATTGCAGTGGCGTTGATGTCGTACTCGCCATCGGGCAAGCCCGATACAGCGTGGGTCCAGTGGCCGCTGCTGTCCGGCGAAACAGTGGCAGAGTCCACAGTTGTACTGGTGTTGCTGTCGACAATCGTCAGGTCTACGGTTGCGCCCGGCTGCACCCGCCCGGTGATCGTAAACGTGCCCGTGCAGGTGGTCCCTGGGGTGGGATAGGTGATAAGCGGCGGCAGCAGTGGCACAGTCAGCGTGACAACTGTTGTGTTATTGGTCGGGTCCAGGTCCAGATCGGCTGTAATTGTCACTGTGTTGGTGATGATTGTGCCGGGTGCTGTGTCAATGGGCAGGATACTGCGCAGGCCGATGTGACCCTCGGCACCTGGCCCCAGATTGCCCACTGCATAGCGCAGACTGTTGCCGCTGATCGTCGGTGGGATGACCGGCACCGATCGCTCGCCGTCCAGGGTTTGCGGCCCGGATAGTTCGTCGGTCACCACCACATTTGTGGCCAAGCCGTGGCCCAGGTTCTTATAGCGAACACTCCACTGGGCCAGCCAGAAAACATTGCCTGTGCTGGGGTCGCGCTCCGGTGACAGCCGCCCTTCTTTGCGAACCGAGGGGTCAGCGCCTTCGCCGGGCTGATCGCTGTGGGAACGTACCAGATAATCCTCAGTCTCGCCAAAGCGGAAGGCTTTGTCATAGCCGCGGCCATCGCCGATATGGCAAGTGCCCGCGCCGCAGTCCAGCACTTTATTGGAGACTGTCTCGGCCAAAGTAATGCGCATCCAGGCCGGGTGTTCCTTGCCCTGAATCAGCGGCCAGGAGACGGGCCAGTTGGTGGTCAGATAGATTTTGTGGATGCCAGGTCCCAGCGCGGCCACATCCACCGGATGATCGACGACAATGTGCTCCCATCCGGTCACTTTGGCCTGGTTGTCGCCTGGGCATTCGTAGTGATCCACCCAGTCGCCATCCCGGTTGCTGTCCAGCCAGACATTGACATAGCCGACCGGTTTGGCATTGGGGGCCACGGCTGTCAGCGCGGCCAGTGCTGTGGCATCGATGCTGACCAGCACCGGGATACGTGCCACTTTGCAGTCTTCCAGCTTCAGTTCAGAATAGACCAGCCCGTCATCCCGTTCATCCTTGTCGGGCTGATTCAGTTTGGGCAGAATGTTGTTGGTCGGGTCCTGATCCACGCCCAGATCGGCTTCCCGCTCTTCTGTCACGCCTCGGCCCAGATGGAAGGGCCGGGTGATCATATGTTTGGGGCCACGTTCTGGTGCTGCCACATTGAAAACAGTGGGGAAGCGAGCGCCAGGGACGCCCACATACGCATCCATAGCCATGCCCGCGTGATTGCTGCTGTCCGGCGCATCGCCCAGGTCCGCGCAGACCAGATAGATTCTGGCCGGGTTGCTCTGTCCCAGCAGCAGCGCTTCGTTGCCGTGATAGAAAATCCAATGGGCGATGTTGACGACTGGCTCATTGCATTTCAATTTGCCGTTTGGCTTCACGTGGATACGGGCGTGAGCCGGGCCGGAATCCGGACCTACACGCAGACGCCAGATGACAAGTCTTCCGTCGTCGCGAATGGTCGCTTCACCCCGATCCACACTGATCTGCGTGGCAACCACACCAACGGGCATGGAATCAGAAATAACCAACTCGCCGGCAATGGTGCTTTCGGTGTTCAGATTCAGCCCATAGGCCACTTCCTGGCCGGCCAGAATTGGCTGATCTGCTTCGGGCTGGTCGGGAATGTCGATCTCGCCTACAACCGGGCTTAGGCGGATAAGCTTCTTTTCCAGATGGATGACCGGTGGTTTGGGCCGTTCGCAATTCGTCTTTAGATTGGCTTCGGCTTCGGCGATGGGCCTGCCATCCCGGCTGAAGAGGCGGGCCACATTGTGGATCACCTGGCGATCCTGGGGCGGGCATTGGCGCACCAGCACAACCATTTCGATGCGCAGTTTGGAGTCCGGGTCCAAATATCCAGCCCAACTGACTTCGCCGCTGGGGGGCACGCCGCTGTCAAAGGTAGCAGCCAAAGGAGTGGCATTGCCTGCCAGCAGGGTGACGAAGGGACCACTCACCAGTTGCACTTCTGCGGGAAGACGGTCGCTCATTACGGCTGTGGCCGGGGCTGTGCCGCCCACGTGGGCGATCTCTACAGTATATGTGTAAGTATCCCCAACTGTGACCAGATTGTCGGTCTCGGAATGGTACTTGCGGATCTGCAAATCGCCCGGCTGGCCCTGATCGGTGTTGGGCTGATGGAGATAGTCTTCCGTCTCGCCGAATCGATAGCCCTTGGGCCAATCCGGGCCGCGGCCGTCGTGCTCGAAAGGCGCGAGCGCGGTCACCGGTTCTTCACTGAGTGTGAAACGTACCCAGGCCGGTGCCGTGGGTTGGTTGTTCATCACCTTCATTGTGGTGACAGGGATGTCCATTGAACCCACAATCACAGATGTGTCGATGACGAAATTCTCGACGATCCACTCGTGGGCATAGTCAGCGTTGACGGGATCGGCGTTGGCTGTTTGGCAGATTTTACGCTGCCGCCAGTCGCCGCTGCGATCGCCGTCGTAATAGACATTCAGGTACATCTTTCCGCCCGGTGTGGACGGGTTGCGCGAGACCCGCACGAGGAGAGTCGTCTCTTCGCAGTCGATAAAGCGGGTCTGTTTGAAATTGCGCCAGCCGTCGTCAAACTCGTCCTGGTTCGAGGCGTTGGCGTCGGTTCCGTTGTTCAGGATATTTGTCGTGGGGTCCATATCGGGCAACAGGTCAGCATCTTTCTCCGAACTGACCCGGTCACCCAGCCACGAGGCATAGGGGTTGGCGTGCATTGGCCCGCTGGGCGCGCCTGCTGCCGTGCCTTCCCAGACACTGGGGAACCTGCCGTTGGTGGGCACAGATGGATAGGCCACATTGGCCAGGCTGTGGTGATTGCTGCTGTCTGGTGCATCGCCAAAATCTGGCTTCACCTGATCCACCTGATCGGGCAGGCGCAGATAGTCCTCGGTTTCGCCGAAGCGGAAGCCATTGTGTGGCCCACGGCCATCGGTCAGGCCCCGGGTGGGCGGCTCGTTGGGATTGGGCTGATCCACAGGCGGCATGTGTTCGGCCATCTCTTCGCTCAGCGTAAAGCGCATCCAGGCCGGTGCGTCGGGTTTGGCGTTGTAGACGAGGATTGTCTTGACTTCGATATCCGCAAAGCTGCCTGTCATCGCGCTCAGATCGACCGCAAAATCCTGTACGATCCACTCATTGGAATGGCCATCCGGATCACATTTGCCGATGTCTTCCCAATCCCCATCCCGGTTGCCGTCGATCCAGACATTCAGAAAAGCCTTTTTGATGTCTATGGCCGGGTCTTTGCGCACACGGACTTTCAAAATTGCCTCTTTGCAGTCGGCCAAAGGCACATTCCGATTCAGCCAGCCGTCGTCGGCCCGGTCGTTGTCCGCATTGTCCGCGGCTTTGGCCAGAATGTTGTTGATGGGATTGCCACCCGCGTCCATCTCCTGATCCGGGCCGGTGTCGGCCTCGTTTTCCAGGCTCACTTTGTCGCCCAGCCAAAAGACATGCGGGTCGTAATGAATGGGTCCCCGGCCTTCGCCAGCAGGTGTGTCATTGAACACCGTAGGGAAGCGACCGGGCACGCCTGAATAAGCTGTGTTGCTGATGCTGTGATGATTGGTGCTGTCCGGCGCGTCGCCCAGATCAGCCGTGGGGCGCGGGGGTTGGGTTTCCTGGGCATAGACAGCGCTGCCCGAAAAAAGCAGGGCCATTAGCAATACAGCCAGCCCTAACAGTTTCGGCACGCTTTGCGCCTGCCCTTTTCCTCTCCAAAATTGTCTTTGACTGCGTTCAAAATCCATTTGGTTCTCCTGGTTTGCTCTTGCACAAGTGGCTGAATGGCCTTTCGCTCGACCGCGGGGGATAGACGAGTTTCTCACATGAGTATTCTCCTTTCGTCTGTTCTGACATTCACGGCGTGCTGGGGAGAGCACAAGCTGTGCTTCGTCCTTTAGTTATCCGTCGAAGCCGCGCATCTGGCTGCGCCGCAGAACACACCCGGTCTGTGTGCCGGATCACAGTGGAATGTTTGGGGGAAATCGATCTGCTCGTTCAGCCTTTCGGGCTTGAATCGGGTTTGCCATCCCTGCTCCGGGAAGGCGTGTGGTGGTCTTGGGGCCACTCTGTTTATCGGCCACAGGCTGGCCGGATAAACCAGTAATTCCTATGACGTTTTGGTCAACTTTCCCCAACGACCCAATAAGGAAAACCCGTCGCAGAGCTGCGACGGGTTGAGGAAAGTCTTGTGTTGGGATCGGATGGCTGACTTAGAAGCCCTGCAATCGGCTCAAATCGGCTATGCCAGCGGAGAGAGCCGCAATGCGCTGGACAAGCGCCTGCCGGGCCTGGCGCACAGTCAGGTCCTCGGCGTTGATCAGCACCGCGTCGAAGAAGCTGTTGATGGGTGCGGTCAAGCTGTGCAGTTGCGCGCCGAGAACAGCCGCTGGTTCCTCCGCGGCGTCCAGCGTGGATTGGGCCTGCTCCCAGGCCGCGTGGAGCGTGCGCTCGGCCTCAGTTTCATAGGCTGCCGCGGCCAGCGCCTGTTCGCCGTCCAGGCTGCGCACAATGCGGGCGCAGCGGGCATAGGCCGTAAAGGTCTCGTCCCAGCCATCGCCCGCCACCAGCGCGGAGAACGCGGCACAGGCCCGTTCTGCCGCGGCTGGATTGTCGCCCCGTTCCGCCAAAACAGCCTCCACCACATCGTGGGCATAGCCCATTTCCAGCAGCACACCCTGCAAACGGCGGGTAACAAACTCGCCTGCGTCAGCCAGGCTCTGGGGCGTCGCTTCGACCGCCAGATGGCTGGCCGCCCGGCTCAGCGCGGCGTTGACCGAAAAATCGATCTGGCCACTGATCAGATTGTTGACGATCCCCAGCGCGGCCCGGCGCAACCCAAAGGGATCCGCGCTGCCGCTGGGCGAGACGCCCACCGCGAAAAGGCCGGCCAGACTGTCCAGTTTGTCGGCCAGGCTCAGGGCCAGACCGGGCAGTGTGGCAGGTGTGCTGTCGCCCGCAAAACGGGGCAGGTAATGTTCCCGAATGGCCTGGGCCACCGCTGGCGTTTCGCCGCTGCGCTGGGCGTAGATTTCGCCGATGATTCCCTGCAAACTGGTCATCTCCACCACCATCGACGTGACCAGATCGGACTTGGAAAGGGCCGCGGCCCGGCCAACTGTCGCCAGTTCGTCGGCGCTGCCGCCCAACATTTGGCCGATCTTCGGGGCCAGTCTTTCCAGCCGTTGCACTTTGTCCAGCATCGATCCCAATTTGGCGTGAAAGGTGAGTGTGCCCAGCCGGGGGGTGAAGCTCTCCAGCGAGCGGGCGGTGTCGTTGCGGAAGAAGAAGGCCGCATCCGCATAGCGCGCCCGGATCACCCCTTCGTTCCCCGCCCGCACCACTTCGGGATGGGCCAGGCCGTTGCTGTTGGCAACGGTAATGAAGTGGGGGAGGAGTTGCGAATTGCGAGTTGCGAGTTGCGAGTGAGCGTCACCTGCCACCTCCTTTTTCTCCACCGGAAAGTAGCGCTGGTGCTTTTTCATGACGCCGATGAGGACAGGCGTGGGCAATTCCAGATACTTCGCTTCAAAGCTGCCCAGCACCGGTGTGGGTGATTCGATGAGATCGGTCACTTCGTCCAGCAGGTCCGGGTCGTGGGGAATACACCCCCCGGCCTGGGCCGCGGTGTCGGCCACCAATTGGGCAATGCGCTGACGCCGTTCTTCCCGATCCAGCACAACGCCCTGGGCCGCCACCGCGTCAAAATAGGCGTCGGCATTGGCAACTTCAAATGTTGTAAACTCGCCCGCGGGCAGGTCCGCGGCTGCGTCGGCAAAACGGGGGCCGCGGCTCGTCCGGCCACTGAGTATCCCTGCCCAGGCCACGGGCACAACCATTTCGCCGTAGAGCGCTACCATCCAGCGCAGGGGACGGGGCCAGGCCGCGTTGGAAGCATTCCAGCGCATTGTCTTGCCCCAGCGCATCCCGTCCAGCAAATCGGTGAGCAGTTGGGGAAGCACATCCGCGGTCGCTTTGCCCGCTACGTGCTGCACGGCCCAGACGTAATTGTCCCGCACTTCCAGGTCAGCCACTTCCACGCCCTGGCCTCTGGCAAAGCCGAGCGCTGCTTTTGTGGGCTGGCCCAAACTGTCGAAGGCGCGGTCCGCGGGTGGACCTTTCTTTTCTATTGTCTCGTCCTGCTGGCGGGGAACCAGCCCGGTGACGTGGGCGACCAGTCGCCGGGTTGTGCCCGTGACGGCGAGTTTTTCGTAGTCCAGATTGGCCCCGGCCAGCAGTTCGCCCAACTTCACCTGAATCTGGGCGATGCCGTCGGTCACATCCTTCGGCGGCAGTTCTTCGGAGCCGATTTCGAGGAGGAGGGATTGGGGGGTAGAGATTGGAGAGTGGAGAGTGGAGATTGGGGCGGTGATCGAATCTCCACTCTCCACTCTCTTAGTCTCCTCCCCCAGCCACGGGTACTCCTCCCGCTGGCGATTCTCGACGTACAATTCGGAGATGCGTTTGGCCTGGCTGCGCATATCCGCAAAGAATTTGGCCCGCTCGGTGACGCCAATCGCGCCCCGTGAGTCCAGAATATTGAATGTCTGGCTCTGGCGCAGCACATTGTCGTGGGCGGGCGCGACGAGACCCCGCGCAATGCAGGCTTCGGCTTCGGCTTTGTAGATGTCGTAGAGCATCTTCTGGCGCTCCACATCGGCCAGCTCAAAGTTGTAGACGCAGTGTTCGATCTCCTGCTGCTTGTAGATTTCGCCGTAGGTGTGATGGCCGTCGTAGTCGATACTCCAGACTTCGCTCTTCTGTTGCAGATACATCACAATCCGTTCCAGCCCGTAGGTGATCTCCACGCTCACCGGGTCCAGGGGCAGACTGCCCGCCTGCTGGAAGTAGGTGAATTGGGTGATCTCCTGGCCGTCCAGCCAGACTTCCCAGCCCAGCCCCCACGCGCCCAGCGCGGGGGATTCCCAGTTGTCCTCCACAAAGCGGATGTCGTGGCGAGTGCGGTCCAGACCGATGGCTTCCAGACTGCCCAAATAGAGTTCCTGGGGATTGCCGGGGTCCGGCTTTAGAATCACCTGATATTGGGTGTGCATCTGCATCCGGTTGGGGTTTTCGGCGTAACGCCCGTCGTCCGCGCGAAAGGAGGGTTCCACATAGGCCACACTCCACGGCTCTGGGCCGAGAACGCGCAGCACAGTGGCTGGGTTCATTGTGCCCGCGCCCACTTTCTCGCTGTGGGGCTGCCAGATGGTGCAGCCCCGGGCCGCCCAATATTCGTGCAGGCGGCGGATGACTTCTTGCATGGAGGGAATCGTACTCATAAATCCTGCTTCTCGCTCATATCTGTTTTGAAAATTAGGGTTGTATACACGGATAAAAGAGAACACGGATTCAATCTGTGAGAATCTGTGCTATCTGTGGATATTTTCATCGTTGACCGTGTCAGCCGGTCGTGCCGCCTGATGGAAATGTGACTGGAAATATCGGGGCATGCCAAGGGCTACAGGCCAGCAAAGATTTCGTCCAATGCCAGTTCGGTCTCTGGCAAAAGCTGGGAATGCTCAATTTTTGCGTAGTGTCGTTGCTGGCCTGTGGTCGTCAATGCCAGGAACGTAATCGTCCGATGGCGTGAATCGACGATCCAATACTCCGGAATGCCGATGGCCGCATAGGCAGTTACTTTGCGCACGTAATCGTTCTCCGGGTTGCCCGGCGAGACGATCTCAATCACAATAGCCGGCAGGAGTTCCTCATCGCTGACAAAGGTTTCCAGCGGCTGAGCGAAAATGCCCAAATCAGGCTCGCAGTGATGGGTAGTCGTTTCCGTCTCTGTCTCCAAAACGAACGGCTGGGTAATCAAACACCAGCCGGGCTGCTGTTTATCAAGGGCCTGGGAAAGCAGCCGCGTTAAACGTACAGCCAATGCCGCGTGCCGTCGCGCCGGTGCTGGTGTCACGATCAACTCTCCATCAATAATTTCGTAGCGATAGCCATCCTCTGTGGGAAAATCTGAAAGGTCTGCCAGCCGGTATCGTTTGACTGGTAGTGTGCGGGTAGTCCCGTCGGAATCGGGTGCAATAGGGGTTGCAGCAGCGGTCCCTGTCGCTGTAGCTGGTGGCACTTGTGTCATGGAAACACCTCCTTTGCCTTTCATTCTATCACAACATACGCAAGGGCACAGGGGTAAATATCAGTACAAAAATGGCGATGACCCCATAGCCGATCCAGCGGCGACGGGGGTCCAGTTCGGTCACGTCGTCCAGCGCTGGCGGGTGAAAAGGACCGCCCAATAGATTGATCAGCACCAGCCACAGGAACCAACCGGACCAGCCCACATTTTCCAGGCCAGGGATGCGGGCCTGCACTTCACCCAGCCCGGCAATGCCCAGCACGAACATCCCGCCCAGGGTGGCCCAGTTGAAGATACGTGCGCCCTTGCCAAAAAGTGCAAAGACCGTATGTCCACCGTCCAACTGGCCCAGGGGCAGCAGATTGAGCGCGGTCACCAGCAGGCCAATCCAGGCAGCGAAGGTGACGTCGTTCATCATCACATCCATCCCTGTGGTTGGGTTGGGCAGGGCCTGTCCAAAGGTCCACAGCTTGGCGAAATAGTAGAGAATGCTGTTGCCTTCCAGCATCGCGCCCTCCACCGCCTGGGGAACTGTCATCGGGCTGGTGTGCAGCCCATAGAAGAGCAGGGGCACGGCCAGCACCAGCCCGGCCAGAGGACCGGCCACACCGATGTCGAAAAGTTTGCGCCGATCCGGCACCGGCTCTTTCAGCCGGATGAACGCGCCCAGCGTGCCAAAGCCCAAGGGCATAGGCAGAAAGTAGGGCAGCGTCACCGCCACATTGTGATAGCGGGCCGCGAAATAGTGGCCGAATTCGTGGGCAGTGAGAATGCCCAGCAGCGTGGCGGCAAAGGGCAACCCTTTCACCAGCAGAGCGGGTGTCGTCAAAATCTGCCACATCAATTCCAGAAAACCGGCATTCGGGTCCAATCCCGCATCCACCCCATACAGCACACCCACAAAAAGCGTACTGAGAACTGTTACCACAAAGAGCACCAGATTGATCCACGGGTTGGATTGGGTGCGCGGGACCACACCCGCCAGCACCTGCAACACGACGCTTTTGCCTGTGCCTGCTGTAGCTGCGCCTTCGTCCTGGCGCAGAAAAGGGGTGAAACCCCGTCGGTTGAATTCAGCCAGCCAGCGGGAGAATACATCCGCGCTGGGGCGCAACAGCCGCCCCCGCACTTCCAGCGCTTCGCCCGCGGGCTGATCGGGCGTGTTGATCGACTCAACCGCCATATCCTGGCCCACAATGTCCAGGGCTGTCTTCGCCACATCGCCATAGGCAGCGGCAAAAGCGCTGTTGAGCTGCAACTGCAACGGGGGAAGGTTGCGTTCTGGTTCCATTGACTCCACCTGCAAATAGAGGACGAACGTCGTAATCATCGGTCTGCATTCTACAGCAGACCGATGGATTGGTATAAATCTGTTGTCTGCGCGGGGAGAGAAAGAGCGGTACGGCTGCCCGATTCCCGCATAAGCATCGCTGCGTGCTGGGCAATATCCTTGTCCACCAAACAGATCATCGCCAAGCCCAGGCCGCTATCCATTTTTGATAGCGACGCGGGTTTGTCCCTCTGCTCTGCGCACCGTATAATTTTCTGGCTGATCTGATAGCGCGAGAATCCAACACGGGACGATTTATGCACCCCTTCCTTCAAAAACTGTCCGAACGGCCTTTGCTCGGCGACGGCGCAATGGGCACAATGCTTTTCTCCATGGGCGCCAGCGACGAGCAGTGCCTGGAATATCTTTCCATCACCCGCCCCGGCTGGATTACGGAAATCCACCAGGCCTTTGCCGCGGCGGGCGCCGATGTGATCAAAACCCACACCTTTGGTGCCAACCGGGTGCGTCTGGCCGATGTGGGCCTGCAAGAGCGGGTGCGGGACCTGAACTTTCGTTCCGTCAAGCTGGTGCGGGATGTGCGCGAGGTCGTGGGCCGGAGCATTTTCATCGCCGGGGATGTAGGGCCACTGGGCAAGCGTCTGGCTCCCTATGGGTCGGTCTCTGTGGAAGAAGCAGAGGCTGCTTTCCAGGAGCAGATAGCTGTCCTTTGGGAAGCGGGCGCGGACCTGCTCCTCTTCGAGACTTTTAGCGAAATTGCCGAATTGGAGATTGCTGTGGCCGCGGCCCGATTGATCTGCGATCTGCCGATTGTGGCTTCGATGACCTACAACCAGGACGGGCGCACCGGCTCTGGCATGACCCCCGGCGAAGCTGTGCAGCGGCTGCGTGCCGCGGGCGCAGATGTGGCCGGGATCAACTGCTCGGTCGGCCCCGCGCCTTCCCTGGAAGTGCTGCGCGAGATGCATCAGGCTGATGACAAAGCTGCTTTCAGTATTATGCCCAACGCGGGTTTCCCGGCCCGGATCAATGGGCGTTTCTCCTATCCCGCTGGCCCTGCCTACTTTGCCCGCCACATGGCCCCCTTCCTGGACAACGGTGCGCGGCTGATCGGTGGCTGCTGCGGCACAACGCCCATGCATATCCGCGAAATGCGTAGTGCGCTGGACGCCTATCTGAGCCAGAAGGGTGTGGGCACTGGGCCTGCCGTCGTCTCCAACTCGGAACTGCCCGCCATGCGTATCGCGCTGGATATGGCCCTGGACAACGACACAGACGATCCCCACGGCGGCGAGACCGATCTGCTGCGCAAGATTCGGGCGGGCAAGTTTGTGATCAGTGTGGAAGTCGATCCCCCCCGCGGTTTCAACGCACAGAAACAGATCGAAGGCGCACGCCACGCCAAATCAATGGGCGCGGACGCCATCAATGTGGCAGACAGCCCCATGGCTCGGGTGCGTATGAGCGCGCTCTCCCTCTGCGTGCAGATTCAGCAACAGGTGGGCATCGAGTCGATTGTTCACTTCACCACCCGTGACCGTTCACTGATGGGCTTGCAGGCCGATCTCATTGGCGCGCAGGCCCTGGGCGTGCGCAATATTCTGGCCCTGACCGGTGACCCGCCCTCTCTGGGCGACAGCCAGGGCAGCACGCCGGTCTTTGATGTGGATTCCATCGGGCTGGTGCGCATTATCAACCGTTTCAACGAAGGCTTCGATCAGGGCGACAGAAAAATGGGTCAATCGGGCAACTTTACGATTGCTGTGGCCTGCGACCCCACCCGGGCCGATCTGGCGGAGGAGGCAGGCCGTTTCCACCAGAAGGTGAGCGGCGGCGCGCACTTTACAATGACACAGCCCATCTATGACCCACAGGTTTGGCTGCGCTTTTTGCGGGTCTACGAAGAGCGCCACGGGGAATTTCCCGTGCCCGTGCTGATTGGGATCTTGCCCCTGCAGAGCCATCGCCACGCCAGCTTTCTGCACAACGAAGTGCCGGGCATCACCCTCAGCGAAAACGCGCTGGAACGAATGCGCAAGGCAGGTGCGGATGGCCGTCAGGAGGGGGTGGCCATGGCCCAGGAACTTCTGCTGCAACTGGTGGACGCGCCCCACGTCCAGGGCGTCTATCTCATGCCCAGCTTTGGCCGCTACGAAGTAGCCTGCCAGGTGCTGGAAGCGTTGACACCGGCCCAGCGGGGAATGATTCCGGCATGACCAGCGACCCAATCCTCGCCGCACTGCTGGAGAAATTTTCCGCGGCCGACTGCTGCTGGTTTGCCAGCACCCGGCCCGACGGCCGCGCCCACCTGGCCCCCATCTGGCACGTCTGGTATGAAGGCGCGGCCTATGTCGTCACCAAAGAGGGTGCGGTGCGCGCGCAGAACATCCGCCGCAACCCCGCGGTCAGCCTCTCCCTGCCCGACCCGCTGAACGTCTTTGTGATCGAAGGCACGGCACGCTTTGCGCCGGAAATGGAAGATGCGTTGGCCCCGCTCTTTCAGGCCAAATACGACTGGAACATCCGTACAGACCCCGGCTATGACACGATCATCGCCGTCGATCCGATGAAGGCGCTGGCCTGGGGCAGCCACGGCGAAGGGCGTTGGCGTTTTGACGGTTGAGGCGGTTCAAGATAATTGGCTATCCACAGATTTCCCAGATGTACACAGGCTTTTCTGAACTATCTGTGAAATCTGCGCCATCTGTGGATACGCTTTTTCCTGGAAGAGCGAAAGAGAAAACGAGGGATTTGTCTATGCGACTACAAAACAAAGTAGCAATTGTGACCGGCGGCGGCGCGGGGATGGGGCTGGCTGTCTCTCTGGCCTATGCACGGGAAGGCGCGGCAGTGGTGGTGGCGGAGATCAACCGGGCCAACGGCGAATCGGCTGTCCAGGCCATTTGGGACGCAGGCGGTCAGGCCATCTTCACCCCAACCGATGTGGCGGACAGCAAACAGGTGGCCGGGGCGGTGGATGCTGCCGTAGACGCCTTTGGCGGGGTGGACATTCTCTACGCCAACGCGGCGGTGCAACTGGTGGGCCAGGACGCGCGTGCCCACGAACTGAGCGAGGAAGCCTGGGACCGCACCCATCGCATCAACATTCGGGGTGTCTGGCTCTGCGCCAAATATGTCATCCCGGCGATGCTGGACCGGGGCGGCGGTTCGATTGTCAATGTGGCCTCGCCCACAGGTCTGCTGGGCTGCGCGCCGGGTTTCACTGCCTATTCCTCGGCCAAAGGCGCGGTCTACGGGCTGACACGGGTGATGGCCGCTGACTACGCCAGAGACAAAATCCGGGTCAACGCGCTGATTCCCGGCGCAACAGAGACGCCCCTCACCCGGGAGCTTTTTGCCGACGACGAAACCCGCAATGGGCTGATAGCCGCCACACCTCTGGGCCGTCTGGGGCAGGCCGAGGATGTGGTCGGGCTGGCCGTCTTCCTGGCTTCGGACGAGTCGGCCTATTGCACGGGCGGCTTCTTCCCGGTGGACGGTGGATTGACCGCGATTTAGAAGGGATGACGAGATGCTGAGATGAATGGCGTTTCCCGTTCCTGTCAGTTCAGTTCACTACACCGGGCTACAATCTCCCGACTGGCTGCCAGCGCGGCATACGCGTTGGGCAGCCGGGGGCTGAGTTCCAGGCTGACGCCACCGTCGTAGCCGATGTCGTCCAGCGCGGCGAAGATAGCGCGCAGGGAGGCTTCGCTCATCACCCCATCCAGCAGCGCCCAGTGCAGGTCGCCCACGCCGTCGTTGTCGTCCAGGTGGACGTAGCTCAGCCGTTCCCCGGCCTGGCGGATAATAGCCGCCGGGTCTTCCCCCCGCATCTGAATGTGGCCGCTGTCAATGAGCAGGTAGAGATTCGGGTGGGCCACGGCCCGCACAAAATCCAGGGTGGCCGCGGCTGTGTCCAGCGCTTTGCCGGGGAAGTGTTCGATGCCCAGGGTCAGGCCGTGCTGCTGGGCAATCTCCGCAGTGGCGGCCACCGAATCCCCGTAGCGTTGCAGAGCCTCTTTGCTCCCATCCATCCCCGGAATTATATAGGCAGCCGTCGCGCCCAGCGTCGCGGCGTGGGCCAGGGATTTTTCCATATGGGCCAGGGCTGCGGCCCGCGCGTTGGCGTCTGGACTGTCCAGCGTAGCGCCGTCGGGCAGGCCAAAGGACGCGCCCACACAGGAGACGGAGAGGCCCAGCCTTTGCGCCAGCCCCCGGCTTTCAGCGGTCGCCAACATCGCGGGCTGGATGTCGATTGAGCCAAAGCCCAGTTCGGCCATACGCTGTAAGTTTTCGTTTTCCGGGCCGGTCAGCGCCCAGATACAGCAGGAGAAGTGCATGGGAATGCCTCGTTTTCAGGTAGGTGGGGCCAGGTGAGTGAGTGAGTGAGATTATTGGGCCGCGGGCAGCGTACCGACGAGTACGGCACAGGCAAATTCGTGGCCTGCCGCAGAAATCCCCATTGTCTGCTTCACTTCCCCGGGTGCGGACGCGTAGAGGGAACGGATGGCCGCCCGGTTGACTTCCGATGTGGCCATGCGCTGGGTCCAGTTCTCGAACTCCAACACAATGCGAAAGCGGAAGCTGATTTTTGCCCCGAAGCCCGCGCTGGCAAAGAAGGCCAGCCACTCCGGTTCCGTATAGTCCCGTACGTGGGATGGGTCGCGCAGGAGTTCGATGGCGTTGAGATAGGTGTCGCAGGTGGGATCGTCGAAGCCCACCACATCGTTGAGAATGACCCGCCCGCCCGGCTTCAGCACCCGGCGGAATTCGGCCATCGCGCTGGCCGGGTGGGGCCAGTGGTGGGCGCTGTAGCGGCTGACCACCGTATCGAACTCGCCGTCGCCAAAGGGCAGAGACTCCACATCCCCGCGCTGGGTCGTCAGATTCGTCAGCCCCCGCTCCGCGGCCAGCAATTCCACCTGGTGCAACATCCCTTGGGTAAAGTCCAGGGCGACGACTTCCGCGGTGTGGGGCGCAAAGGCCGCGGCTGTGTGGCCCGCGCCGCAGCCCGCGTCCAGGACGCGCTCGTCCCCGCGCAGATTGGCCAGAGCCACCATTTGGGCCAAATCTTCCCCCTGCGCGTGGACCGCGCTGGTGCGGTAGTTGGCAGCTACCCGGTCGAATTGTTGTTGGACAGAAGTTTTCAGGTCGGACAAGGCAGGTTCCTTTGTATATGGACCGCGGACCGCAGACCGCGGACGGCGGTATTTGTGAACGGTCGCGAACTGTGCGGTCAGCGGTCAGCCGTCCGCGGTCAATCCACGCGATAGCGTTCCAGCAGCGTCGAAATCGCGGCCACGCCGAACTCCAGCCCCTCCACCGGAATTCGCTCGTTGGCCCCGTGGACGGTTGCGCCGAAATTGATGCCCGGCGGCAATTTGACAGGCAGAAAGCCGTAGTTCTGGATGCCCAGGCGGGTGAACATCCGCCCGTCGGTGAAGCCGCCTACCATTGATGGGATGACGGTTGCTTCCGGGTCCATCTCCTCCACAATCCCGGCCAACAGCGGGAAGAGGGACATATCCACCCCTGCTGTGCCGGGGTCGTGGCGGATGATCTCGAAGGGCAGGTCGTCGCCCAGGAGTGTGTGGAGTTCGGCCATAAAGTCGTCGGCGCTGAAGCCGGGCAGGACCCGCCCGTCCAGTTCCAGTTCGATGTCGCTAGGGATGACGTTGGTTTTGAAGCCGCCGTTGACGACGGTGGCATTGACCGTATTGTGCAGGAGCGCGTCTAGCGTGCGGGTCAGCGGCGTGCCCCTGGCATAGAGACTGTCCAGCGTGGCGTCTACTGTGGACGGGTCACGCAGACCTGCCACCGCCGTTGCCAGTTCCGGCGTGGCGATACTTGCCAGCCCGTCCAGCATAAATTCCATGGCTTCGGTCAGATGGACGGGCAACCGGCGGCTGTTGAGGGTTGTCAGTGCCTGGCCCAGCTTTGCCATTGCGCCGTCGCGCAGGGGCGAGGAGCCGTGGCCCCCCGGCCCAGTGAAGCGGGTGCGCAGCCAGCAGACCTGCTTCTCGGCCACCATCAGCGGGTAGAAGCGTTTGTCGCCCAGATATTGCGCGCCGCCGCCCCCTTCGCCGATGGCGTAGCGCACCCCTTCAAACTGCTCCGGGTGCTGCTCGGTGACAAAGCGCGCGCCGTAGTCGCTGCCCGCCTCTTCGTCGGCCACAATCGTCAGAATCACATCCCCGGCCGGCTGCTTGCCTTCGGCCAGGGCGGCCAGGACCGCGCAGGTCATCATCACAACGCCGCCCTTCATATCCAGTGAACCCCGCCCCCACAGACAGCCGTCGACAATCTCGCCGCCAAAGGGGTCGTTGTCCCACTGCTGGTTGGCCGTCGTCACCACATCCACGTGGCCCTGCAGCACGAGACCGGGTGCGTCGCCTGTTCCCTTCAGCCGGGCAATCAGATTGGGCCGGTTGGGGTCTTTTGCCAGAATCGTCGTCTCCAGCCCGGCCTCGCGCAGCAGACTGTCCAGATATTGAATGCAGAGGATTTCGTTGCCCGGCGGGTTGGTGGTGTCCATACGCACGAGAGTTTGCAGCATCTCCAGCGGACGTTTGTAGATGGGCGTGGTCACGGGTCAACTCCTTTTGGGGGATGAAAAAGGGACACAGATTTTCACAGATGCAACGGATCGCCACAGATTTTCTCTGCGCCTTTGCGCCTCGGCGGGAGAATCCTTTCTGCGCTCTGGCAATCATACGATTGAAGCGCGGGAAGGGCAAATGGAGTAGACGGGCAGACCTGTGGATGCCGAAGAACTGTCCATTGGCCTGCCACGTTTTTTGCGATCTGCAAACCACTTTGTCATTGGGTGGTGGATAACCGTCGTTTCGATAATATTGCACGCTGAAAGCGAAAATGCAGTACACTTCTGTCATG
>JAHBVF010000034.1 GCA_019637685.1 Caldilineaceae bacterium
AGTAACTGTCCGTTTTTAAGTTAGCAGTTTCGACGCCACGATTCCGGGAATCGGCCACAAAATCACTCGAATGCCCCTTCATCTCTGGCCGATTCCCGGAATCAGATCACCCGAATTGTTTACGGACAGTTACTAAGCGACGATTCGGGTCAGCGTACGAGATGACGCCGAATGGGCGAAAATCGCCGCTACTTACGCAGCACGCAGCGCGTAGCATCTATTCATCTCAAGGAACCAAAACCAATGTCCACTTCCCCTCCCCCCACACTCTCCCTCCCCATCTCCGGGATGGACTGCGCCGACTGCGCGCGCACGATCCAAACCGGCGTTTCCCGCTTGCCCGGCGTGGAGAGCTGCGCGGTCAACTTTACCGCGGCCAAATTGAGTGTCAACGGCTCGGCAACGGAGGAAGCCGTCGTCGCCCGTGTGCGGGAACTGGGCTACGACATCGCCCAGGAAGCCGCGCCGGGCACGGCTATCGCCCCGCCGCCCGCCAACTTTTTCGGCTTTCTGCTGCAAAGTCAGGAGACCCGGCTGGCCCTGCTGGCCGCGCTCTTCATCCTGCCCGGTCTGATCTTCAACGAATTTCTGCCTATGCTGGGCGTGGAACACTGGCTTTTCGACGCCACGTCCCTGCTGGCGATGCTTCTGGCCGGTTTCCCCATTGCCCGCAGCGGCTGGAACGCGGCGCGCATCAACCGGCAGATCACCATCAACGGGCTGATGACAATCGCCGCGGTGGGCGCGGTGATTATCGGCGCGTACAGCGAAGCCGGGCTGGTGATGGTTCTCTTTGCCCTGGGCGAGGCCCTGGAAGGCTATACCGTCGAGCGCTCCCGCCACTCCATCCGCAGCCTGCTGGAGGTCGCGCCGGCAGAAGCGCTTGTCCTGCACCCCTGCATGGATTGCCAGGGACATCAGGGCAAACTGCTCGACGACGGCACGCCCTATACCGGCGGTCCCTGTCCCTGGTGCGGCAGCCACGAAGAGAACGTGCCCGTCGCATCCCTGGCCATCGGTGATATTGTGCTGGTCAAGCCCGGCGCGGCCATCCCCGTGGATGGCCGGGTGCTGAGCGGCGCGTCCGCGGTCAATCAGGCCCCCATCACCGGCGAGAGCGTGCCTGTGGACAAGACCCCCGGCGACGAACTCTTTGCGGGCAGCATCAACGGCCACGCCAGCCTGGAAGTGGAAGTCACCCGGCTGGCCGCGGACAATACCATCAACCGGATGATCCGGCTGGTGGAGGATGCCCAGGAACAGCGCGCGCCGGCCCAGCGCTTTGTGGACCGTTTCGCCGAAGTCTACACACCCCTGGTAGTTGTGCTGGCCGCGCTGACAGCGGCCCTGCCCCCGCTCTTTTGGGACGCCCCCTTTTGGAACACAGCCGACGGCGGCCAGGGCTGGCTCTACCGCGGGCTGGCTCTGCTGGTGGTGGCCTGCCCCTGCGCGCTGGTCATCAGCACGCCCGTCACAATCATCAGCGCCATCAGCAACGCGGCCCGCAACGGCGTGCTCATCAAAGGCGGCGCGTTTCTGGAAGCAATGGCGGGCATCCGCGCCATCGCCTTTGACAAAACCGGAACCCTGACCGCGGGCCGACCCGCGGTCGTGACGGTCCGTTCGGTCAACTGCCAATCCCCCGCCGAGGAGTATTGCGCGCCCTGCTCCGATCTGCTGGCGTTGGCCGCGGCGGTGGAGCAGCGCAGCGAACACCCGTTGGCACGGGCGGTCGTCAGCGCTTCCCAAAACGTAGCCAGCCCCTATCCCGTGGCCGAGGGTGTCACCGCGCTGGTGGGTGCGGGGGTCTCCGGCGCGGTGGCTGGGCGGCCTGTGCTGGTGGGCAGCCACGCCTATTTCGAGGAGAACGTGCCCCACGCGCGGGAACAGTGCGCGGCCATCGACGCGGCTTCCGGCCTGGGCCAGACGCCCCTGCTGGTCAGCGCGGGGCAGGAATATCAGGGCTATATTACAGTGGCCGATGAGGTGCGGGAGAGCAGTCGGCGGGTGCTGGCCGAGCTGGGCGAAGCGGGCATCGGCCATACAGTCATGCTCACCGGCGACAACGCGGCCACCGCGCGCCACATTGCGGAGCAGGTGGGGGTGACAGATGTGCGGGCCGGTCTGCTGCCGGCGCAGAAAGCCGGGGCCATTCAGGAATTGCTGGCCCGTTTTGGCCCGACCGCAATGGTGGGCGACGGCATCAACGACGCGCCCGCGCTGGCCACGGCAACGGTTGGCATTGCAATGGGCGCGGCCAGCGGTGGCACGGCCCAGGCAATGGAGACCGCGGACATTGCGCTGATGGGCGACGACCTGAGCCGGTTGCCCTTTCTCGTCCGCCTGAGCCGGGCCGCGATGCAGACGGTAAAAGTAAATGTGGCCCTGAGCATCGGCATCAAAGTCGTCTTTCTGCTGCTGGTCCTGGCCGGGTGGGGGACAATGTGGATGGCTGTCCTGGCCGATGTGGGCACGTCTGTGCTGGTGACGCTGAATGGGATGCGGCTGCTGCGCTGGCGGGGATAGGCCGAGTGAATGCCGGCAGCGCCAGCAGACCCAAGCAATTGTCCGATCGCAGAGCAGCCCACCAATGCTCCATCCTCTTGGCCCCAAACCCTGAAACGGTTGTCTGCGAGGCGATTTTTTTGGGGGTCCACAACCAATTTTGGCGAGGCCGTGCCCGGCGCAATGACGCCCGCCACCCACTTTACCCTCTCTTACGGCGAAGACATACAAGCGGCCGCGGCTATGCCTCCCTATTCGTGACTGTTCACCCTCACGACTCCTCCCCCACAGTGGGGGAGGAGTCGTTTCAATGATCCGGTTCCCTCCCTGGAACGGGGAGGGGTAGGGTGGGGTGGCTGAATAGTCACCCCTATTCAACAATTATTCGTGGCCCATTCCGCGGGTAGACGGTTTAGCGGGCACAGTGAAAAAAGGTCACAAGCGGGAAAGGCAATAAATAATGACAAATGGAACGGGTGAAGGGATGAGGCAAGGGATTGAAGCCATCATTTTTGATTTGGACGGAACTGTCTATCTGGGCGAGGCGGCCCTGCCCGGCGCGGCAGAGGCCATTGCAGAGTTGCGACGGCAGGGCAAGAGGACGCTCTTTGTCAGCAACAAACCGGTGGAGCCACGGGCTGTCTATGCGGCCAAACTGACTCGGCTGGGCATTCCCACGCGGGAAGAAGAGGTCATCACATCGGCCTACGTCCTGGGCCGCCATCTGGCCCAGACCGCGCCCCACCTGCGCCTGTATGTGGTCGGCGAGGCGAGTTTGCGCGCCGAACTGCGCGGCCACGGGCTGTCTGTCCGGGAGGTATTGACGGAGCAAAATCCCCAGGAGGTGATCGATCCGGTGGGCATCGACGCGGTGGTGGTGGCCCTGGACCGCACGCTGGACTACCGCAAGCTCAACACAGCTTATCAGGCGTTGAAGGCAGGCGCGGCCTTCTTCGCCACCAATCCAGACAGCACCTGTCCTATGCCGGGCGGGGATATCCCCGACGCGGGCGCAACCATTGCCTTTTTGGAACATCTGACCGGGCGCAGGGTGGAACTGCTGGCGGGCAAACCTTCGCCGCTGACAGTGGAGGTGGCAATGGCCGAATTGCAGGTGGAGCCGTTCCGCTGCCTGATGGTGGGCGACAGGCTGGAGACGGATATTCGAATGGGACAGGAGGCAGGAATGGTGACGGCGGTGGTGCTGACAGGCGTGAGCAGTCGCTCGGATGCCCTGCGCGCGGATCAGCCGCCAGATTGGATTGTGGAAAACCTGCTCGAATTGGCAGGGAAAATCAGCGGGGGAGATTGACGCTGATGAAGTGCAACCGCGAAACAGCGCTGATATTCCGGGGAAGATGCGGGGAAAATAGGCGCCTGGCTTCAGCATTGTTCCGCGAACTTCTGCTAATTTGCTGGCGTCGCCGGAGGAAAACTGCGGTATAGTATGGGGTGAATCGATAACGTATGAAAGATATGAAAAGAGAGAGAAGTGAAGATATTGCCCCAGTGGAGAGAGTTTTTCGAACCGGTAACACCCCATCCCGACCCCGTGAAACGGCGCAAGCTATTGGTGTTTGGATTGCGGCTGCTGGCGATTATCGGCCTGCTGGGAAGTGTTGTCCGGGAATGGCTGTGGCGACAGGGCGACCTCTCCCCCCAGGCATTGGTTGCCTCCCTTGTCCTGCTTGTGGCAATTCTGGCGGCCCACGAACTGGCCCGCCGAGATCACTTTACCCTCGCCTCCCATATCGCTATTTTCACCCTCTTTTTGGGGCAGACAGCGACGATTGCCTATACCGGCCTGGCCACACCCAGCCTGATCGTATTGCTTTTGCCTGGGTTGCTGGCGTGGGTCTTGCTGAACAGATATTGGGTCGTCCTCTATAGTGCAGCCGCGTTGGCGGTCTACAGCATTGCGGTTGCCCAGGGATTGGCCACGGGTCTATCTTTCTTTGCCCTGATGGAGCCACTTTTTTCCCTCGTTTTTCTTGTGTTGATTGTAGGGCTGGTTCATTGGGGAATCGTTGCTTCGCTTCACCGCTGGCATCTGCTCATTCAAAGTTTGGAGAGCCAGGCCAATGCGTTGGAAGAGGAAGTCAAGAGGCGCACCCAGGACATCATTTCTGTCAATGAAGAGCTGCGAAACAGCGAGACACGCTATCGCAGTTTGGTCGAGCTTTCACCAGAGGGTGTCTGCGTTCACGACGGCAAAACAATTCTCTTCATCAATGAAACCGGCAGCCGCCTGCTCGGTGGCGCGGATCCATCCGCGTTTATTGGCCTGCCAATCCTCGATCTGATTTTGCCGGAAAGACGGGAATGGGCCAGCCAGAAAATTGATTCGATCCTGGACGGCGAAAGGGTAACTTTTATAGGGGGTTTTCTCCTGGGGCTGAACGGTACAAAGCTCCCTGTTTCTGTGGCAGCCGGGCCTGTTCAATACGACGAGAAGCCCGCTGTGCAGTTCATTTTCCGGGATATGACGGACCAACAGCGGGCGGAAGTGGAGATACAGAAGCGCCGGGATCGGGAAGAGGCGACCCTCAATGCGCTGCCTGATCTCATGTTTTTGATAGATAGCAACCTTACTTTTCTTGACTACAGAGCCGAACATTCCGAATTATTGGTTGCACCCCCGGACGTCTTCCTGGGGCATACACTCTCCAATGTGCTGCCCCCGCCGGTAGCAGACATACTCAATGATAATATCCGCGCGGCCCTGGCCACAGGCCAGATCGGCAAAGCACAATATTCGCTCAATGTTCCAGCCGGCCTGCATCACTTCGAGGCGCGCATTTCACCCCTGGCCGATCGTTCGGCTGTGCTCATGCTGGTCCGTGACATCACCGAGCAGCGCCAATTGGAGGAAGACCTGGCCTCTTCCCAACAGGCGGTTGAAAGCGAGCGCAATTTGTTGCGCACCCTCATCGACAACTTGCCGGATTATGTTTATGTGAAGGATACCAATGCCGCTTTTCAGACCGCCAACAAACATGCCCAGCGGCTGGCGGGCGCGGCGGATGAAGATTCACTGATTGGCAAAACCGACTACGACATCTTCCCGCCCGAATTTGCTGACAATTATATGGCCGACGATATGGCAGTGATCCAAAACGGTCAACCCGTCTTGGGCAGAATTGAACAAACAATCGACCCCAATGGCGATATTCTCTGGACACACACCACCAAAGTTCCTTTGCGAGACGCAGGGGGCACAATCACTGGGCTGATCGGCTTGGGACGAGACATCACCCAATTGATGGCAGCAAAGAACGCGCTGGCCGAGACAGAACGCATCTATCGCCAGGCCATTGCGGCAGCGGGCGGTGTACCCTACCAGGTAGATACAGTCACCCGCCGTTTTCGTTTTATCGGAGAGGGTATTGAGAGTCTGACTGGCTTTAGCGCCGATGAAATGGACCAGATCCGCTGGGGATCGCTGGTGGAGGAGCACGTTTTTCGAGGCGAACTGGCAGGAATGACCCTGGCCGAAGCGGTCCATGCGGTGCAATCGGGCGCAGTGTCCGCCTGGACAGAAGATGCGCGCATCCGTACCCGCAGCGGGGAAAGCCGTTGGGTGTCAGATGTATCGGTGGAACTGTGGGACGAAGAGGGCAAGTCCACAGGTTCCATCGGCTTTCTGCTTGACATTACCGATCGCAAACGGATCGAAGTGGCTTTGCAAAAGAACGAAACACTCTTTCGCACCCTCTTTGAACAATCGCCAGACGGCATCGTTATGATCGATCCCAACAGCGAATCGGGGCGTAATACTATTGTTGATTGCAATGACGCCTTCTGTGCCATGAACGGATACACCCGGTCCGAACTTGTGGGCCAGCCCATTTCTATGCTGAATGCGGATGAAAAGGCCATGGCAGAGCATCTTCACTCCCTCCGCTCATCCAGCCCGATCCACCTGGACATATTGCACAAAAACAAAGACGGCACGATTTTCCCCATCGAAATATCCAGCACGATTGTCTCGGTCAATGGCAGGGAGCTGATCATCGGATTTGATCGGGATATTACAAAACGCAAGGCAATGGAGGACGAATTGCGCCGGGCCAAAGAGGCAGCCGAGACAGCCAACCGGGCCAAGTCGGACTTTCTGGCCAATATGAGCCACGAAATCCGCACACCGATGAACGCGGTGGTAGGGATGACGAGTCTGATGCTGGATACCGATCTTTCCGACGAACAACGGGACTACGTAAATACCGTCCGTTCCAGCGGGGATCATCTGCTTGCGATCATCAATAACATTCTGGATTTCTCCAAAATCGAGTCGGGCAAACTGATTCTGGAATCCATCCCCTTCAGTCTGCGGGAATGTGTGGAAACATCCGTCGATATCTTTGCTGGCGAGGCAGCCAAAAAAGGGCTGGAACTCGTCTCCATTGTGGACACAGACCTGCCCGATTCTGTGGCGGGCGACCCAACCCGGCTGCGCCAAATCATCACCAATCTGCTGGGCAATGCCCTCAAATTCACCCAGGACGGAGAAGTCGTCCTGCGCATCGCCGGCGAAATTATCGACAGCGGGAGCATACGCCTGCACTTTTCAGTGCGCGACACAGGAATCGGTATACCCGAAGTTGTGCAGGGACGACTCTTCAAGTCCTTTTCCCAGGTAGACGCTTCGACGACACGCAAATTCGGGGGCAGTGGTCTGGGGCTGGCTATCAGTCGGCGCATCTGCGAAGCAATGGACGGCCGCATGTGGGTGGAAAGTGGCGGCGAGAGTAGCAGCGAGAACAACAGACAGAATGGCAGCAACAGCGGCTCCACCTTCCATTTCACAATTGTGCTGTCCAGGCTGGCCCAGCCCGACACCCCCGCCAACACAAAGCCATCGCCCCTGGCTGGCAAACGGCTGCTGGTGGTGGATGACAACCAGACAGCGCGGGACTGGGTGGCTACTCTGGCCCAGGCCGCAGGAATGGTTGTGGCCACGACAGCCCATGCCAAAGGCGCGCTCCACGTGCTGGCCAGCGAAGAGGCGTTTGATGCCGGGGTGATCGATAGCCGTTTGGCTGACAGCGATGGCCTGGCGTTGAGCGAATCCATACGGAAACAATTGGGCAGCCAGATGATCCCGCTGGTCCTGCATACGTTGCCAGGAGAAGTTGACCCGGGCGAAATCCAGCGCGCGTCTGCCATCCGAGGCGTTTTGGCAAAACCGCTGAAAACGGCTGAGTTGGAACGGGTGCTGGTGAATCTTCTTGCGTCGCCCCAAGAGAAATCTCCGCGGCGCGCCAAGCCGGCCCCTGGCAGCGCCGCTCGGCCAGAGACAAATTCCCTGCGTATCCTATTGGCGGAAGACAACGCAGTCAACCAAAAAGTGAGCCAGCGAATGCTGGGCAAATTGGGCTATCGGGTGGATGTGGCGGCCAACGGCATTGAAGTCTTGGCAGCCTTACAGCGCCAGCCCTATGATTTGGTGCTAATGGATATTCAAATGCCCGAAATGGATGGGCTGGAAGCCACACAGCAGATTCACGCGGAGTGGAATGAGGAGGATTGGCCGCGCATTGTGGCTATGACAGCCCACGCCCACGACGAAGCGCGCAGATTGTGCGAGGATGCCGGTATGGATGACTATATCACAAAGCCCGTGCGTCTGGATGATCTGACGCGGATTCTGGACGAGGCCGCGGTGTTTGCCGGTTCTACGCCTGACGCAACAGAAGACCATCAGCCAGAGATCGCAGCGGCGACGTAAGCGCGTCAGTGCCCAGGGCTTCTTTCAGCCCGGCCAGCCCGCTCTGGTGGTGATTGTACAGTTGCTCCTCTGCAAACGCTTTGGCCCCCGCCACATCCAACAAATGGTGAATGGCTGGCAGGTCCTCGTCTCCCAAGGAGCTTGCCAGCATATCTGCCAGCGGGTCCCCGACGGTCGGGTGGTTCAGGGCATAGAGCAGCGGCAAGCTCTTCTTGCGGCGCAGAATGTCATTGCCAGCCGCTTTGCCCGTCACTGTTGGGTCGCCCCAAATCCCCAGAATGTCGTCCTGAATCTGAAACGCCAGCCCCAGGTGCTGCCCAAAGCCATAGAGCGCCTCGTCAGTCCGTTGATCAGCGCCCCCGATCAGCGCGCCGATGGAGAGCGCAGTTGCCAGCAAAACCGCGGTCTTCCCCTCGATCATCCGCAGATAATCGGCAACAGCCACTTTCTCGCGATCCTCAAAGCCAATATCCAAATGCTGGCCTTCGGTCAAGGCTGTGCAGCAGGCAGTGAAACGCTCCAGCATCGCCACCAGCGACCTGTCCCCCACGCCCCGCTGCTTGCTGCGCAGCAGAGCCGCAAACGACAAAGCAAACATTCCATCCCCGGCATTGATCGCCTGCGGCACACCCCAGAGTGTCCAGACAGTGGGGCGATGGCGGCGGGTCTCGTCCCCGTCCTCGATGTCGTCGTGGATGAGAGAGAAATTGTGCAAGATTTCCACAGCCGCGGCCGCGGACAAAGCTGTGGCTGGATCGCCCCCCACCGACGCGCAGGCCATCAGACAGAGCAAGGGACGGATGCGCTTGCCAGAGCCAAATTCCCCCGCCTGCAAAGACTCGTCCACCCAGCCCAGGTGATAGTGCATCATCCCGTAGTGCTCGGCCACAGCACTTTCCTGGCTGGTCAGCACAGCCCGCATCTCATCTTCCAGCAGCGGCAGCCATTGCTGGCCGAAGCTGTCAAAATCGTTTCCCTCAGACATACAATTCTCCCGCTGGAACCAGAACACCCGGTACACGCAAGGCGGCCAGATCGATTGCCCCCGCGGCAAACATCGCAATCCGCATCTCAGCCTCCAGAATTTCCATCTCCTCTACCACCGCACGGGTAGAGTCCATCACCCGCTTCAAAAATGGCCCGGCCAGCCCCACCAAATCCGCGCCCAGCGCGACTGCTTTGGCGATCTCCTGGCCGTTGCGTATGCCCCCGCTGGCAAAAATGGGGATGTGGGACGCCGCGGCCTGTCGGGCGGAAACCACCTGCGCCAGAGAGGCCGCCGTGGGGATACCCCACTCGCGAAAGGCTCCGGCCAGGCGGCGCAAGCGCTCGTTGGGAGCCCGGTGTTTTTCCACTTCGCTCCAGGATGTGCCCCCCGCGCCGGCCACATCAATGGCACTGACACCGGCATCCATAAGCTGCCGGGCTGTGGCCGCGCTGATGCCCCAGCCCACCTCTTTGGCAATCACAGGCACGCCCAATGTGCGACAGACGCTCTCGATTTTGGGCAGCAGCCCGCGCCAGTTTGTATCCCCCTCTGGCTGTAATACCTCCTGCAGGGGGTTCAAATGGAGAATCAGCGCGTCCGCTTCCACCATATCCACCGCCCGGCGGCACTCGTCCACCCCATAGCCGTAGTTGAACTGCACCGCGCCCAGATTGGCGAAAATCAACGCGTCGGGGGCATAGCCGCGCACAGCAAAGGACGCGGCCGCGGCCGGGTCTTCCAGCGCGGCCCGCTGGCTGCCAACGCCCAGGGCCAGCCCGCGTTCCTGCACGGCCTCGGCCAATCGCTGATTGATCAGCCCGGCTTTTGATGTGCCGCCTGTCATAGAACTGACCAAAATCGGCGCGGCCAATCGCTTGCCAAAGAGCGTACTGCCGGTGTCCACCTCGGCCAAATCCATCTCTGGCAACGCCTGGTGGACAAAATGGAAATTCTCAAATCCGCTGGACAATCTGTGGAAATCCACGTCCTCTTCCAGATTGATGCGTATGTGGTCGGCCTTGCGTTCGCTGTGGGACACGGATGGCTCCCTGTGGATGGCTGCGGGATTCTTGCGCTGTGAAACTCTGCGCTGTGCCACTCTTCTGGGGGAAAGAACGCAGAATTCGCCTGATTTGCGTAACTTCCACCCGGTCCCAGTGTTAGACATTTGCAAACCGTGGCGCACCGCCAACGGTATTGTAGCGCTGGAACGGGGAATTCTCAACATCAGCCGGTAGCTTGTGAATGATGGAACTTTTCCCTCCTTCCGGTTTGACAGTGTTCAGGCCTATCGCTACAATGGAAACCGCTTTCGAATCGGCAACATTGCTTGCATCCATGCGTACAACAGCCTGGGGGAACGGGCTGGCTTGTTTTGCCCACGGGCACAAATGTATGAATTTGTAAAGCACCATCCGATCATTTATTCACGCAAGGGGGAACACCGAATGGCAAAGAGCACTTTTGAACGCGTCCGCGATATTATCGTCGAACAGCTCGACGCAGACCCGGCTGACGTCACAATGGAAGCCAGTTTCAAGGACGATCTGGACGCGGACAGTCTGGATTTGGTCGAACTGATTATGGCCTTTGAGGAAGAATTCGGCGGCGAAATCAGCGACGAACAGACACAGTTGATGGTTACTGTTGGGGACGTTGTCAAGCATTTGGATAGCTAAAGCAGTTCCGGCAGGACGAAAGACGTAAGTTCGCAAAAGGGTGAGCTGCCTGGCAGTTCGCCCTTTTGCTTGGGAGGAATGGATGGCAGAATTCACGGGCACACAACCGGCAGGCGCACAGCTGGCAAACACACAACCGACGCTGCTGATCAACGCGGGGGGAGAGAGCCGGCGGATGGGCCAGCCCAAGGCGCTGTTGCCCGCGCCGGGCAGTGCTGTGCCGTTGATTCGACATATCGCCAGCCGTCTGCTGCCCCTGGCGGGGAAACTGGTGGTAATCGCCAACGACCCGGCCATCCGGGCCGCGGTAGAGCCGTTGGGAGCCATCTGCCTGGCTGACAGCTATCCCGACACGGGTCCCCTGGGCGGCCTGGCAACCGGGCTGGCTGTTTGTGAGGGCTGGGCCATCTGCGTGGCGTGCGATCTGCCTTTTGTCCAGCCCGGGGTCTTTCGCTTTTTGCTCCAACAGGCGGGGGACGACTGGGATGCGGTCATTCCCTTTGTAGGTGGACAGCTTCCAGGCGGGCCGCTTGCAGGAGAGCAGCCCATAGGCGGACGGCCCCAGCCCCTGCACGCGCTCTATCACCGCCGCTGTCTGCCCGCGGTCCAGTCTGCCCTGCAAGCCGGCAAACGGCGTATGGACAGTTTCCTGGCAGATGTACGCGTCCGTTCCGTCGCCGAGGATGCCCTGCGGCCCTTTGATCCTTCGCTCCGTTCCTTCGTCAATGTGAACACACCACAGGAATGGGCTGCCGCATCCGGGCAGGCGATCCAACCGCCGTTGGAACTCTCCGCCCCGCCCGCTCGTTCTACTGGCTGATATGCGCAGACCACCCATCGCCCGCCCCAACCGAATCATCCGCCGCGTGCTCGCCATCGGTCTGACGACGAGTTTCCTGATTTCGCTGTGCGGGATCAGTGCCTTTCTGTGGCTGGCCTGGCAGGTCGACAGAGTGGGTCTGGGCGATCCGCCCCAACAGACCGACGCAATTGTTGTGCTGGGCGCGCTGGTACGGGCGGATGGCGAGCCAGGCCGGGACCTCTACGCTCGCACCCGCTGGGCTGTGAATCTCTTCCACCAACGGGTTGCGCTGGGCGAAACCCCTGTGCTGATCACAACCGGCGGCTATGTGGGCGATCGATTGAGCGCCGCCGCGGTGGCCCGGCGCAAGGCCATTGAATGGGGTGTGCCTGCTGCGCGCATCTTCCTGGCGGATGGCGGGCAGACCACCGGCGAAGACGCACGGGCAACGGCTGTTGCCATGGCAAACTACGGCTGGCACAGTGCCACCCTCGTCAGCCACCCTTTGCATCTCTATCGCAGCCGCTGGCACTTCCAGCGGGCCGGTATTCCCGAAGTCCACACCTATGCAGCGGGCAACCGGGAGCGACTGCCCGGCTGGGCCAGAGTCTATCTGAGCAGCCGGGAAGCTTTCGGTGTAGTCTGGGCCGCGGTGGACGGGTGGAAGCGCTTCGCGCCGCTGGGCCACTTTCTGGAAGGGCTTGTCTACGGCAGGCGGGGACTGTAGGGGAACGAGGATCGGGAAGTAGTCACCAGTCCCCAATCCCCGTTCCCCATTCCCCATTCCCCATTCCCCATTCCCCATTCCATTTGTGGTACAATAGACATTATGGCAAAACGACAAAATAACCACACCCATCGGAATTCCCAGCGCGGCTCCAAACCGGGCCGGGTGGACTCGCGCCCGACTCTCAACGAAGAGGGCGCAATCGTCAAAGACTGGGGAGGCAAAATGCCCGTCGCCCTCTCCTTCCCCAACACCTATTACATAGGAATGAGCAGTCTGGCTTTCCAGATTCTCTACAGCCGCTTCAACGCGGAGGAGGATGTGGTCTGTGAGCGGGTCTTCTGGGAAAAGGGGGGCGAAGCCGCGGGCAAGCAGTTGCTTTCCCTGGAAAACGAACGCCCCGCCGAAGAGTTCGATCTGTGGGCTTTCACCATCTCCTACGAAATGGACTACTTCAACGTCGTGGAGATGCTGCGCCAGGCCAATCTGCCCCCCCTGGCCGCGGACCGCCACGACTCCACCCGCTGGGATGGCGCAGATTGGCCGCTGCTCATCGCGGGCGGGCCGGGCATCACAATGAACCCGGAGCCAATGGCCCCCTTCTTTGATGTCATTCTCATCGGCGAAGGCGAGGAGGCCATCCCCCAACTCATCGAACTCTGCCGGGAAGGGCTATACGAAGATCGCACGGCACTGCTGGCCGCGCTGGACCGGATGCCCGGTTTCTATGTGCCCAGCCTGCGCCCGTCCAACCGCAATCACATCGACTTTCGCCCGGTGGAGCGGCTGTGGGTGCGAGAGATGCACAAATATCCCACCCACTCCACACTCTACACACCGGACACGGAATTCAGCGGGATGCACCTGATGGAGATCGCGCGGGGCTGCGGCCGGGGCTGTCGCTTCTGTCTGGCCGGCTACGTCTACCGCCCACCCCGGGAGCAGCCCCTGGACACACTCCTGGGCTGGGCGCGGGATGCCACAGATCGGGGGCACACGCGGCTGGGGCTGGTCAGCGCCGCGGTGAGCGATCACACACAGATCGATGAACTGGCAACAGAACTGCACCGAATGGGCGCGTCCATCAGCGCCAGCTCTATGCGCATGGACCCGATTTCCATACCGCTGATTACGGCAATGGCAGCGGGCGGCGCGCAGACATTGACCGTTGCACCGGAGGCAGGCAGCCAGCGTCTGCGCAATGTGATCAACAAAACCCAGACCGAAGAACAGATGATGCGGGCGGTCAGCCTTGCCAGCGAACTCAATTTCCCGCAACTGAAGCTCTATTTTATGGTGGGCCATCCCACCGAGACGGACGACGACATTCAGGCGATTGTGGATTTTACGTTGGCCGCCAAGTCACGCTTCAACCGGCGTATTGCCATCAATGCCACACCCTTTGTGCCCAAAGCCCACACCCCTTTCCAGTGGGAGGCGATGGCCGATCCGGCCACTATCAAAAATCGCCAGCGGGCCATCAACAAAGGGCTGGCCCGCCACGGGGTGGCCGTGCGTGCCGATTCACCCGATTGGGCCCAGGTGCAGGCTGTCCTCAGCCGGGGCGACCGGGAATTGGCGAAGGTGCTGCTGGCGATTCCGTCGGGCGAACTGAATGTGCGCACATTCTTCCGCACGCTGGAAGAGGTGGGGCTGGATCGGGAAAATTATGTGGGCAAGTGGACAGTGGGCGATCCCCTGCCCTGGGATATTGTGCAGAGCGGCGTGAGCGAGAACTATTTCCACTACGAGCTGCGCCGGGCGGCCCAGGACAAGACCGGGTTCAGTTGCCCCCCGGACAGCGCGGGCTGTCTGACCTGCCAGGCGTGCGATCCCGACTGGGCCTTCCGCTACGGCGACAACGCCAACCGTCCCATCCCCGCGGCCAAAGGCGGCCCGTGGCGGGCCGAGGACTGGCAGCCCTGGAGCCGGTTGAAGGCGGAGAAGCATCAGACCGGCTATGGCGCGGTGACGGTAGCGGAGATTCCGTTGCGGGAAGGAGCAAGAGAATGAATGGAAAGCATCAAAACGGTTTCAATTTGCATCGTTTGTCACCTGAATTACAGGAACAACTCAGGCCTCTGTATGCACGACAAAATGGGAATACTAACTATTTAGGTATTGACGAAATTCATCAGGGCGACGCGCTCGAACTGTTGCCGCAGATCGAACCAAACAGCATAGCGCTAAGTGTCTGGTCACCGCCCTATTTTGTCGGCAAGGAATACGAAGCTCACCTGGATTTCGACGGCTGGCAGGCGTTACTCTGCGGGGTGATTGTCCGCCATTTTCCAATTGTCAAGCCGGGTGGGTTTCTCGCCGTTAATATCGCCGACATCCTCGTATTCCGCGATCCAGAAATGCCGCGCATCCAGGCTGATGTGGTGGGGCGCAAACGTTCTTCAGTCACACGGGAGGATGTTGTGCAGGCAATGGAACTCCACCCGGACTACAACCGCTACCAGATTGCACATTTGCTGGGGTGTAGCGAACAGACGGTTGACCGGCGGTTAAACGGCAATAACATCCGCGGTGGCAAATCGGAAGCACAGACGCGGGTAAAAATCGTCGGTGGGCTGGTCGAAAAGTGGGCATTGGACGCCGGTTTCTACACCTATGACCGGCGAGTCTGGGTAAAGGACGCGGCCTGGGAAAACTCGCGCTGGGCCAGTCTCTCCTACCGGGCAGTGGACGAATTTGAATATCTCTACATTTTTTGGAAACCGGGGATCACAAAGATTGATCGCAGCCGTCTCAGCGCGGACGAGTGGAAGGAGTGGGGGTCTCGGGGTGTCTGGAGTTTTCCATCTGTGCGGTCAAACGACGATCACGAAGCCAAATTTCCCACCGAACTACCGTCCAGGACCATTCGTCTGTTGACCGATCCGGGCGATACTGTCCTCGACTGCTTTATGGGTAGCGGGACTACCGCAGCAGCGGCCATTCGGGAAAACCGGCACTTTATCGGCGTGGAACTGGACGCTGACTACGTGAGTCTGGCGCGCAAAGCGGTTACCCAGCAGACGTTGCGACTGTTGGAGTCCACTCCAGACTACAAAATAGATAACAAAGCCACAGCAAACTGACAACCACTATTTTTGAAAGCTGCGTCAATGCTCATTGATCCACGTTCATTAGGTGCTGATCTGGGACGGCTTGAACAGATCGAAAAGGCTTCCCTGCGGATGGTCGTACAGGCTATCTATGACTATCGAGAAAGCGCGGTGGAAATTTTTCGGGAAGAGAGCGATCTGGTCGCTGACATCGGCGAGGACATCACCCGTGACGCGCTGGATCGGATGGGAATGTCGAAGATCGATCAGCGGCTATTTGGAAAGATCGACTACAAACAGGCACGATATCTCTTTCACCCAGAGTACGCTGTCAAGCAAGCGCTCTTTGTCGATTCCAAAGCCGAAAAGACCAGCGGTCAACGGACGGCAACACTGCAAACATCCCAGTTTTCCCTGACCGTCAGACAGATTCGGGCCAACGAAACAGTGGCAATCCCCGGCAGTCTGCCGCCCATACTGCGATTGCGCGATGAAGAATACATTACCACCACAATTTTCGTGAAGTACAATTACACTGAAGCCACTCCGCAGGTGAACGCGCTGGACAGCATTACCGTTGCCGCTCTGCCCAATGGACTGCTGCAAGAGATGTACAACCCGAACACAGACGACACGATTTGGCTAGCTGGTCGCAATGCCCCAACACTGGGGGAGGCATTTCGGGTTCGTCTGTCATTTCCGCGTTTGAAAGCAAAAGCCAACTGGCGTGTCCAGTCGATATTATTGCCCCCCCATCTGTTCCAGTGGGCAGACTGACAATGCACCCAAACCCCCACGCCAACGGCGTCATCACCTACGCCTTCGACTACCTGACAGACCTGCCCGTGGCCGCGCACGTGAGCACCCGGCACGGCGGTGTCTCCCCCGCGCCGTGGACTTCCCTCAATTTCAGTGTAAGCCGGGGCGACGAGCCGGAACGGGTGAAAGCCAATTTCACCCGCTTTTGCGAAGCCGTGGGGGTGGACCCGGCCCAGCCTGTGCGCACCCATCAGGTCCACGGCACCGCGGTGGCAAAGGTGGATTGGGATGATGCAGGCAGCCGCCAAAGCGCTACCGACGCGCTGATCACCGACGCGGTGGGGCTGCCCCTCTTTCTGGTCTTCGCCGACTGTACGCCGATTCTGCTCTACGACAGCCGCCAGCACAGCCTGGGCGTCTGTCACGCGGGCTGGCGGGGCACGGTCAACGGCGCGGCCGCGGCCACCCTGTGGGCCATGCAGGCGGCCTATAACACCGACCCGGCGGATGTGTGGGTAGGCATCGGTCCCAGTATCGGCCCGGACAGCTACGAAGTGGGCGAGGAAGTTTTTCAGATGGCCCAGGCCAAACTGCCCGATCCGGATCGCTTTTTCTCCTTTCCCAATGGGCTGGGAGCCAATCCCTATTTTGACCTGTGGCAGGCCAACGCCAGTCAATTGACCGAAGCGGGCGTGCCGATCCAACAGATCGAAATCGCCGGGATCGACACTGCCGGGCACACCGCCGATTTCTTCAGCCACCGGGCCGAACGCGGCGCGTGCGGGCTGTTTGGGATGCTGGCCTGGCTCACCCCCACAGCAAGTGGACAATAATCTGGCTGCCTGACAGGTACAGCCCGGAGTAGCAGTGCCGGTTGTGCCTGCGTCATAGACGGGCAGGCTGCTGGAACAATCGAAAGATGGATGGACCTGTACCGTCCTGATAGCCGATATCTGGTCGCCGTTCACCGTTAACTCCCTCTCCTGTGGTAAAATGGCGTAGAGTGTCGTCGCTGATCGTCTGGACATCCGCCATTTATTATGACCGACCCGTCGCTGCTGGAACGTATTTTACAAAGTTGGGGTTTGGACGGCTTACCGTCTCTTCCCCAAATTGTCGATTCTATGGACCCCATCGCCTGGACGCTGGCCTTCCTGCTGGTGGGCGCGGTGTTGATGGCTGTCTATTTTTCGTTGAGCACCCGCTATTCCTTTGCCAATCTGGACGAAGTGGAAGCGACGCCGGAATCTCTGCTCTTTCGCCTGAAGCAGGACCCGACCTCCCTGACACCCCAATCGATTATCAACCGGCTGGGGGCCGAGGCCACGCTGGAACTGATGGAGTTCGGCGATCGAATGACAACGACCAGTTGGCGTTTCCAATGGAGCGCGGTGCGGGAAGAGTTGTTGCGCTTGCTCAGCCGTCAGAATGCGTTTGGCCCCATCCACGCGCTGGGCCGCTACTATCAGTCCACGGACACCACAGAGCAGGACCCGCTGCGTATCCGCCGCACAGTGCTGATCCACAAACTAGGCCAGCGCCGCTATCTGGAACCGGCCGCGGATGGATCACCGGCCCAGCTTCGGCTGCATCGCCATCCCGCCGAGCAGATCGGCGAGCTGGGCTTCGACGGACCCACCATCTGGCTGGATGAAGGCCAGGAGATCCGCGACGCGGACGGGCCGCTGGTAGAGATGGATGTGGTGGACTTTGCCACCGTAGACAACGCGACTGTCCGTCTGCGTATTCAGCGTGCGCCCACGGCCGGGGGCGGGTTTGTCCTGCGCTTGGAAAAGCGGCGCAAAATCTGGATTGTCGTCAAAGAATCGATTGAATGGACGCTGTAGAAAACAAACAAACCACAAAGACGCGAAGACACAACCCATTGTTTTGATGGATTTGTGGTTGATACTATTTCCCGAATCATAGACACCGCATGGAACCATTTTCATTCTCACTCCAGGACATTCTCTATTTTGCGAATGTCCTCGTCTCTTCAACAGTTGTCATTCTGGCCTTCTCGCTGTTGGCCTATACCCTTACCTATAATTTCCTCAACCCGGTGGCCCGGCGATTTGCCTTTCTGCTGGGGCTGGTGATGATCGTCTATGCCGCGGATGTGGCCCTGACGCGGGTCATCTCTCTGGACTCTGCTGGCCGCTGGCTGCGTTTTCAATGGCTGGGCATCGCCCTCCTGCCCTACGCCTACCACACTTTCTCCAATGCGGTGTTGCGCACAACCAATTACCGCACCAGCCTACGCAGCTGGATCAGTCTGATCAGCGGTCTGCTCTCCGCGCTCAGCGCCTTCTTCGCCCTTTTCACCGACCTGCTCGTCAGCCAAGTGAACTACGAACCGCCCATCAGTTATCTGGAAGCGGGGCCGCTCTTCTGGCCCTTTGCTACTTTTTTTGGGGTCGTCACGCTGCTCTCCCTGCAAAACATCCGCCTGGCCCGCAGCCGGTGTCTCACCCCCGGAAGCCGCCAACGGCTTACCTATCTGCTGCTGGGCTTTATGGCCCCGGGCATCGGCACTTTCCCCTATCTCATCGCGCTGGGACGCCACACAACCGGGGCCGACTTTGCCACGCCCATTTTTGGCCTGTCGATTCTGGGCAATGGAGTCGTGGCCGCCATGCTGGTGGTAATGGCCTATACAGTCGCCTATTTTGGGGTATTGACGCCCGACCGGGTGGTGCGCTATCGGCTGCTGCGCTTCTTCACCCGGGGGCCGATTGTGGCGATTCTCGTCATTCTGGCGGTGCAGACCCTCCCCACAGTGGAACGCATTCTGGGGCTGCCCAGAGATATCGTCCTGTTCAGCGTCATCACCGGCGTGATCGTCACCAGCCAGCTCATTCTCAGCGTGACCAAAAGCCTGGTGGATCGGGTGATCTACCGGGAAGATCGGGAGGAGATTGTCTGGCTGCGGGAGCTGGACCGGCGGCTGTTGACCACAACGGACCTGCGCCAGTTCCTGGAAAACCACCTGACCAGCCTGTGTGAATTGCTGCGGGTTCCCGCGGGCTTTGTGGCCGCCACAGTGGGGCCGGAACTACTGCTGGAAGCGGTGGTGGGGCCAGGCGGGACGCGGGAGTCGATTCTGCAGGTCCAGGATTGGAGCGACACCCTCAACAGCGCGGTGCGCATCCGCCAGCCCAATGGGGTGGGGCAAAAAAGCCCACCTGCCGGCGAGACGCCCACACCGACAATTCGCCACTTTCGCCCCATTTACCACGCGGGCTTTTGGGTGTGGCCCCTTGTGGTGAGCGGCGAAGAGAACGGCGGCGAAACAGTGATGGGAATTCTGGGAATTCAGGCGAACAGCCAGGCAGCGCTCTTTACCAACGACGAGCAGGACGCCCTGAACCGAATGGTAGAGCGCATCGGGCTGGCGTTGATGGACCGCAAGCTGCAAAAACAGGTCTTTGTGGCCTTGCGCCGCATCATTCCCGGCATCGACCGCATCCAGGAAATTCGAGGGCTTGTGCCCTATGGACCAGCGGACCCGAGCAACCCGTCAGCCGAAGTGATGGAGCCAAGCCCCGTCCACAATCCTGAATTTGAGAGTTGGGTCAAGGATGCACTCAGCCACTATTGGGGCGGCCCCAAACTCAACCACAGCCCGCTGATCAAACTGCGGGTGGTCAACCGGGCCATTGAAGACGCGGACGACAACCCGACCAAAGCCCTGCGGCTGGTGTTGGGCCGGGCCATCGAAAATATGCGGCCAGAGGGCAAGCCAGAATTGAGCACTCCCGAGTGGCTGCTCTACAATATTCTGGAAATGCGTTTTATCCAGGGGCGCAAAGTGCGGGAGATTGCCGAGCGGCTGGCCATCAGCGAAAGCGATCTCTACCGCAAGCAGCGGATCGCCATCGGCCAGGTGGCCCGGGCGCTCACCGAAATGGAGCAGATCGATTGGGAAACACTCATCACACCCTTGGCCAACGGCGAACCCAAACCGGAGAAGACCGCCAGCCTGGGCGAACGGCTTAATTGACAGGTGAGAATTAGCCACTGATGAACAAAGTTTTTCTTATCGTAGGCGCTGCTTGTAGCTGCGCAAGGGACGAATACCCCTTCGGCTGCCTGTGCAGTTCAAAACTGCACCTACGGGAACGTCGAATCACTCTATTTACAGTGTAATTAGCCACTGATGAACACAAATATAAACGGTTGATAGATACTGGCTGATAGGGGCGTGATGGCTTTGTCCCCGCGTATCCGCATCCGGCGGATCACATACGAGACCCGTTCGCCGGTGTCCACCCATTGCGCAATTCTCCCTTCTCACGAGAGGAATCTCTCCCCAATGGCGAAGTCCCGTCGCCCGCGACGCAACGACAGATCGACAACCGAACTGACCGCGCTTTTTGCCGAGCTGCGCGCCAACTTCAGCAACGAAGCGCTGGGGCTGGCCCTCTTCCTGCTGGGCGGCTTCTTCGGCTTCACCTATCTGGCCAGCACCGACCGCGTGGCGTGGATAGGCCGGATGCTGGGCAGCGGCACGCTCCTGGCTGTGGCCGGGCTGCTTTTGATGGGCGCGGTGTTGATGCTGGGCGAGCGGGCCGGCTATTGGAATCCCCAGGCGATTGTGGGGGGAGAACTGCTGATCCTGGGGCTGACCGCCTTTATTTTTGTGCAGCAGAGCGGTGTCGTGGACTGGGTACCCCCGGTGGACGGCAGCCTGGGCGGGGTCGTCGGCTGGGGCATTGGCAGCCTGCTGGTCTCCCTGTTGGGACGCTGGCCCGGCGGACTGGTGGCCCTTTTGCTGGTCGGCAGCGGCCTGCTGCTGCTCATCCGCCACACACCGCTGATCTACGCCGCTGGCTATGCGCAGCAATGGTTCACACCCCTGGGATTGCTCACCTATTTCGGGGCAAACCAACCCAATTCCCCCCGCCAGGCAGCCGAGAAATCGCTGCCCCCCCTGCCCAAAAGCCCAGCGCGGAAACGCCCGGTCGTCGCCGAGCCAACGCCTGTGCAGGAACCCCTGCCACCCATGCCCGAAGCACCCGCCAGGAAACGCCCCAAACAGTCGGCCAAGGCCAAGCGGGCCACCCCCAGCGTGAGCCAGAACAAACTCCAGTCCGTGCGCACATCGGGCAATCTGCCCCCCACCGACTTCCTGACCGAAGATTCCGGCGAGTATGGCAGCCGGGACACAGCAGAGGTGGGCCAATTGATCGAGCAAACCCTGGCCGATTTCGACATTCCCGTGCAGGTGGTGAATGTGGAGAGCGGACCGACCGTCACCCAATTCGGCGTCAAACCCCTCTATATTGTGCGGGGCGGCCAGCAGCGCAAAGTGCGGGTCAGCCGCATCGTCAATCTGGCCGACGATCTGGCCCTGGCCCTGGCCGCGCCCGCGGTGCGCATCGAAGCCCCCGTGCCCGGCTACCCGTATGTGGGCATCGAAGTGCCCAACACAGACAAAATCGACGTGGGGATGCGGGGCATTCTGGAAAGCCAGATGATGCGCAGCAAAGGTGGCAACCTGCCCCTGGCCCTGGGCCGGGACACCGCGGGCGCACCGGTCGTCAGCGATCTGGCCCGCGCACCCCACCTGCTCATCGCCGGCTCCACCGGTTCGGGCAAGTCGGTCTGCATCAACGCCATTATCACCAGCCTGCTCATGCACCACGGCCCAGAGAGCCTGCGCTTTGTGATGGTGGACCCCAAAATGGTGGAGTTGCCCGGCTACAACGGCATCCCCCATATGATCGGCAAAGTCATCACCGAAGTGGATCAGGTGACGGGCGCGCTGGCCTGGCTGCTCCTGCAGATGGACGACCGCTACCAGACCTTTCGCGAGCTAAAAATCCGCAACATCACCGCCTATAACGAACTGGCCGCCAAGCAGAAAGACCTGGAACCCCTGCCCTATCTGGTGCTGATTGTGGACGAACTGGCCGACCTGATGATGACCGCGCCCGAGGACATTGAACGCCAACTGGTGCGCCTGGCCCAGATGGCCCGGGCCGTGGGTATCCACCTGATCCTGGCCACCCAGCGCCCGTCGGTGGATGTGGTGACGGGGCTGATCAAAGCCAATTTCCCCACCCGCATCGCCTTTGCCGTGACCAGCCAGATCGACAGCCGGGTGATTCTGGACACCCCCGGCGCGGAGCGGCTGCTGGGCCGGGGGGATATGCTCTTTATGCGCCCGGACTCGGCTAAACTGGCCCGTGTCCAGGGCTGTTGGGTCTCGGACGAGGAAATCCAGAAAGTTGTCCAGTTCTGGAAAGATCGGGACGCGGCCGAGAACCCCGACGGGCCAAAAATAAAAGTGGCGCCGTGGATCGGCTTGATGGACAAATTGGAGGACGAGGACGAACTGGTGTTGGACGCCATCGACGCCATCCGCGGGGAGACGACGTGCAGCACCAGCTTTGTTCAGCGCAAACTGGGCATCGGCTACCCCAAAGCCGCCCGGCTGATGGAGCAACTGGAAGCCAAAGGCGTCGTCGGCCCGGATATGGGCGGGGGACGGGGGCGGGAAGTGCTGTTGAAGGAGGAGGACGAGGACGAGGACGGTGAGGAGGAACTGTTTGCGTAGAAGAAATTGTGAATGGTGAATAGCGAATTGTGAATTCAGATATTCCAGAAGTTCGACTTTTTCGGAAAAGTCGAACTTCTCATTTCCCCCAGGAATTTTGTCGTAGGCGCTGCTTGTAGCTGCGCAATGCTCGTGTGCCCCTTCGGTTGGCTGTGCGGTTGCAAATCGCACCTACAGCCGTATCCTATTCTATACCCCAGATTGTGCGGCAAAATGCCGCACCTACGCCAGCGAAGAAGTTGATCCGTACGGGAGCCACAGACGCTGTACGCCGCGCACAGAAGCTGTAGGGGAGCTACGGAAGCGGTGGGTTATGTACAAACCTGTACGCCGGATAGAGAGCCGGTGCGAGAGATACGGACGCTATGTACTGCGTACAGCGCCTGTATGCGAAGCACAGACTCCGTGCGCACCACACCAGCCCTGTGGGTCATCCACAACGCCACAGACAGGAAAACGATGACACCCCACAATTCGCAATTCGCTCCTCACCTCACCGATAAATCTTCAGATTCTTCAAATGGGCCAATGGAGAGACGTCCGTCACACGCGTATTCATCAGATACAGTTCTTGCAGGTTGGTCAACCCCCCCAGAGGCGTCACATCCCCCACCTGCGTAGAAGTCAGGTACAGGGATTGCAGGCTTGTCAACCCCGCCAGGGCCGTCACATCCCCCACCTGCGTAGAACTCAGGTCCAGGTATTGCAGGCTGGTCAACCCGGCCAGGGGCGTCACATCCCCCACCTGCGTAGAACTCAGGTCCAGGTATTGCAGGCTGGTCAACCCGGCCAGGGGCATCATATCGCCCACCTGCGTATCACTCAGGGACAGGCTTTGCAGGCTCGTCAATCCCGCCAGAAACCGTAAATCCTCCGTCTCTTGGATGATCAAACCAAGACCAGGCAGGTTCTTCAGTTGGCTTTGTAGTTGTGCCACCTGTTCCTCACTCAGCTCAATTCTAAGCTTTCCGGTAGCAATTCTTTCTTTTATGGGCGTCACATCTCTCACCTGCGTATCACTCAGGAACAAGGATTGTAGGCTGGTCAATCCGGCCAGGGGCGTTACATCCCCTACCTGCGTGTTCCTCAGGTCTAGGGTATTCAGGCTGGTCAACCCGGCCAGGGCCGTCACATCCCCCACCTGCATACCATTCAGGGACAGGACTTGCAGGCTGGTCAATCCAGCCAGGGCCGTCACATCCCCCACCTGCGTACCATTCAGGAACAAGACTTGCAGGCTGGTCAACCTAGCCAAGGGCGTTACATCCCTTACTTGCGTGTTTATTAGGAGCAGAGATTGCAGGCTGGTCAACCCGGCCAGGGGCGATACATCCCCCACCTGCGTATCTACTAGGAGCAGGAATTGCAGGCTGGTCAACCCGGCAAGGGGCGTCATATCCCCCACCTGCGTAAAACTCAGGTCCAGGACCCGCCCCTCGTCCGGGCAAAGCGCGGCAGCGTGGCGCGCCATCAGTGCAGCCGCCTCCCCCGTGCGCTGGTCCAACAGTTCCCAAAAGGCCCAGGCCAGCAGATGATAGTTCCGAGCCTCCTCTGGATTCTCTTGCGCGGCTGTCAGCAGCGTCTCCAGCAGTTCTTTCTGATCCCCCGGCTGCACAAAACCGGCCATCAGTGTAATCGTCTCTGTCCAGGCCTTCTCCCCCGCGTGCTCTTTCACCACCTGCACCACCTGATGGGAGGCCGCGATGTGCTGGGCAGCCAGAAACTCCTGAAAGGTGCGGTGGGCGAAGTCATAGACTTCCTGGGTCTGAGGCTGGAGCAGGCCGGAACGATCGGCCAGATAGCGGGCAATGCGCGCCCCGTCCAGCCCCCACTTTTCAATCAGCCGCACCGCATCGCCCCGGGTAATTGTGGACTGCTCCCGCCCCAGCATCCAAAAGGCGATCTCGCCCAGGTGGCGACGGGCACTATCCGGGCGCAGGGGGTTGACGCCGTAGCCGGAAATATCCACCTGGCGAGCCTCGTCCCGGTCCAGCAGCATATCCACACAGCGGTTGTAGAGACGGATGCGGTCCCGGGGCAGTTCCCGCTCTTCGGTCAGATTCAGGGCGCAGAGCATCGCCCCGATCAGTGGGGTGGCGGCCAGATGGCGCAGTTCGGCACGCTGGGCCAGGGCCGCGCGCAGCCGCTGCTCTCGCTCTGGGATGCGGCTCTTGTCGGCGTACTTACAGTTGGTATCGGCCATAGCCGCGTGCCATTGGGTCACAAAGCCGTCGATGCGGTCGTCGTCCAGGGGTTGCAGGGCCACAAAGTCGAAGCCCAGCCGGGTCAGTTCAGGCTGGGTGCTCTCCCGGCCCACCGCCGCGGGCCGCCCGGAGAGGACAAAGAGGGTTTCCGGGGCCATTTCCAACAGCTTCTCCACCCATTCGATGGCCTCCTGGCGTTTGGCCTCGTTGATTTCGTCCAACCCGTCCACAAAGATAGCGGCCCGTTTCTGTCGCAACTGTTGCATAGCCCATCCCTCCGGCGCAGAACCGGCCAGCAGTTCCATGCCATCGCCCCGGTAGGCCAGGGGCAAGTCGGCGATAGATGGCAGGGGCTGCTGGCTGTAGTCCCGCAGTTGGAGAAAGAAGGGCAGCCGATTTTGCCAAAGGGGGAAGTCCTCGTCCAGATTGTGGCGGGCCATCTGCACCGCGGCCCAGCGCAGGAGGGTCGTCTTGCCCAGGCCCGCGGGCGCGGTCACTACCAGCCGTTTGCCCAATCCAAAGGCTTGGGACACGGAAAGGATTTCCGGGGTGCGCTGGTCATGGCGGCCTGCTAGCAACAGCCGGGCGTCTATTTCTTCCGGAACGGGGCCGTCATTCGGTTCGTCGCTGGTGTGGGCCAAACGCATTTTGACAAAGGCCACGCTCAGAGGCTGGCGCGCGCCGTCCACCAATGGCACGCCGAAGAGACGCAGCCGGTCCAGGGCGCTGGCCAGGGCCGTGCGATAGTCCTGTTCGAACTGGCCGTGCTGGCCTCGGCGCTGAACGCCGTAGCTCTCTTGCAGAATCGCCTGCTGATTGGCCAGCCCCCGGCGCATCCCGTCCAGCAGGTGGTCCGTATCCTGCAAAAGCTGGCCGGTGGTGTCGCGGGTAAAGTGGGGAATCTGCTCGGCCGCGGCAAAGAGGGCGTCGGCGCTGATAGCGAGGATGCGGCGGTAGTAGGCCCGCTGCTGCTCCGACCAGCCGGCGGGGGCCGGGGGTGGGGTGGCGCTCAGTTCCCGGCGAAAGGCAATGCGGTCAAACTTCGTCTCAATGAGCAGGGAGAGGGCGCGGCGGTTCATTACCTCTTTGGCCGCTTCCACCGCCTGCTCCACTTCTCCCTCTGCCGGGGCCGCGTTCTCCCCCACAAAGAGTTCGGCCACCCGTTCCGCCACCTCATCGCCGATTGTCTCGAAGATAAAAGGCGCGTTGCGTTTGGCCGTGCGGTCACCACCGCTCAGGCTGTCCACGATTCCGGCAATATCCAGGCTGTCGGCCAGCGTCTCGGCGATGTCGCCGCCGGTGAGAAAGCCCAGATCGGTTTTGCGCAGGGCATAGGCAAAGAGGACGCGGGCGAAGGTGGGACCGAAGAGTTTTGCCAGCAAAAGAGAGAGTTCCATCACACGACTCCTGGCGGTGGGGGTGGGCGTTAGAAACGATTGCGCCTATTATAACGCAGACGTGCATATTCTGTCCCGCGGCTTACGCGATCTTCCACAAGACCTGCCAGGTTTCGGAAAACCTGGCAGGTCTTATACCCCCTCCATTCTTTGACAACTCCCCCCACTCCGGGTATATTTATCCGAGCAAAAGAAGTTCGACTTTTCCGAAAAGTCGAACTTCTGAAATCCGGGCGAATAGCTCAGTTGGTTAGAGCACCTCCCTTACAAGGAGGGGGTCGGGGGTTCGAGTCCCTCTTCGCCCACACAGCCCATCGGGCAAGCGCAGGCCAGCCTATCCGGGCTGGCCGTTTTTGTCTCCTGAAACCGATTATCCCAGAATCCGGTTTTCTGCATTCAGGTGCTATTCGACTATCAATACCCGTAGAAGCTCAGCCCCAATGCCATCGATAGCCAGATTTCACGGCCTAATCGTCTATATGTACACTGAGTATGATGAAGTCCATCATCTCCCGCACTTTCATATGCGGTATGCTGAACTTTGGGCAAGTTTCAGCCTGGACCCATTGTCTTGGCCTGGGCTGAAATGTATACAGACGAGTTGAAAGAGAATTGGCGGCTCATACAAATGGGCCAACAACCAAAGCCAATTCCTGGTCTATGAAGGAGGTACATAATGTACCACGAACTTTTTCGAGTCACGGGTTTCCAGATTGTTGAAGAGTATACGCTACGCGTCCAATTCGACGACGGAAGCGAACAGACAATCGACTTTCGTCCCGTCCTCTTTGGGCAAATGTGGGGTCCGTTGCGTGATCTGGCCTTCTTCAATCAGGTGCGTTTGGACCCGGAAGCCGAGACGCTTGTGTGGCCGAATGGAGCCGACTTCGATCCCGAGACCCTACGCAATTGGCCCAAATACAGAGAGAACCTGGCCCGACGCGCCCAGAGTTGGGAAAACAGTACAATCGCCGTAGGATAAGCGCATCAAACGTATGAAAACCACCCCATCAGCCGAATACCGCAAACTGCCCAGTGTGGACGCGCTGCTCCGCCGACCCGAAACGGTGGAACTGATCGCCCGTTTCGGCGCAGAGCAGGTGACTGACGCCATCCGCGGTCTGCTGGCCGAAAGCCGGGAGGCCATTCAGCGGGGCGAGACCGCGGCGGAGGAATCCAGCCTGGCAGCCCGGTTGACTGTCAGGTTGGCCGCGCACAACCGGCCCTCCCTGCGCGGGGTCATCAATGCCACCGGTGTCATCATCCACACCAATCTGGGCCGGGCACCCCTCAGCGCGGCCGCGGCCCAGGCCATCCAGCGTGCGGCCACCGGCTACAGCAATCTGGAATACGACATCGACGCGGGGCAGCGGGGCAGCCGCCACACCCACGCCCGCCAACTGTTGCGAGAACTGACCGGCGCGCAGGACGCGCTGGTGGTCAACAACAACGCGGGCGCGGTCTTTCTCGTCCTGGCGGCCCTGTGTAGCGGAAAAGAAGTAGTCATCAGCCGGGGCGAACTGGTGGAGATCGGCGGCGGCTTTCGTATCCCCGATGTGCTGTGGCAGAGCGGGGCCAGACTGGTGGAGGTGGGGACCACCAACCGCACCCATCCGCGGGATTTTGCCGACGCCATCAGCGGGGAAACCGCGGCGCTTATGCGGGTCCACGCCAGCAACTTCCAGCAGATCGGCTTTGTCACCAAACCCTCCCTGGCGGAGCTGGTGCAGATCGCCCAGGCGGTGGAGGGCGCGCCACCGCTGGTCATTGACGATCTGGGCAGCGGCACGTTCATGGACACCGCGGCCTACGGCCTGGCACCCGAGCCGACAGTGCAGGAAAGCATCGCGGCGGGCGCGGATGTCGTCGCCTTCAGCGGCGACAAATTGCTGGGCGGTCCCCAGGCCGGATTAATTGTAGGCAAGACGGACTATATCGAACGCATTCGTCGCCACCCCCTCACCCGTGCCCTGCGCGTGGACAAATTAATTCTGGCCGGGCTGGAAGCGACGCTGCAATCCTATCGGCGGGGCAAAACCGCGGAGGAAATTCCCGTCTGGCAGATGATCGCAGCCACGCCGGGGGGCCTGCAAACGCGGGCCGAAGCCTGGCGCGAGAGGCTGACCGCCGCCGGTCTCACGGCCACTGTCATCCCCGGTCAGAGTACAGTCGGCGGCGGCAGTTTGCCCGGTGAAACCCTGCCAACCTTTCTTCTCGCCCTGGCCGTCCCCCGCCCGGACGAAGCCGCCGCGCGCCTGCGCCAAGCAGACCCGCCGGTGGTGGGGCGCATTCAGCAGGAGAAGCTGCTCTTTGACCCGCGCACAGTGGCCGAAGACGAATCGGATGCGCTGGTGCGCGCCATTCTCGGCGCGTGCACGTAGATGCGGGATGCGCACTGATCTACGCACCGCACAGCAAGCACCGCACATTCCGCTTTACACACCACGCGCTATTTGAAAAGCCGTCCATCGAAACCCCACTGCTCCTATGCCAAATCTCATCTTTCTCAAACTGGGCGGCTCGCTCATCACCGACAAACGCCAGGCGGAGACCCCCCGGCTGGATGTTCTCTCCCGTCTGGCGGAAGAGATTGCTGCGGCCCGGCGGGGCGACCCCACAGTGCGGCTCGTCATCGGTCATGGCTCTGGCAGCTTTGGCCACGTGACCGCGGCCCGCTTTGGCACGCGCCAGGGCGTGCATACGCCGGAGGAATGGCTGGGCTTTGCAGCCACCGCGGACGCCGCGGCCCGGCTCAACCGCATCGTGACGGCCACACTGCTCGCCGCGGGCTTGCCTGTCTGGTCCATTCAGCCCGGCGCGACATTGCGCTGTGTGGATGGCCGTGTGGTCGCCGGCCCGGAGGAAAGCGTTCGGTTGGCATTGGAACGGGGGCTGATCCCGCTGGTCCACGGGGATGTGGCGCTGGACAGTGTGCGGGGCGGCACTATCGCCAGCACCGAAGAAATCTTCGAATGGCTGCTGCCGTTTCTTGCGCCCCGGCGCATTGTTCTGGCCGGCGAGGTGGACGGCGTTTTCAGCGCAGACCCCCTGCGCTTTGCCCAGGCCCAGCCCATCCCCGCCATAACCCCGGCCAATCTCGCCAGCTTGAAGGCAGCCTTTGGCGCAAGCCACGGCACGGATGTGACAGGCGGCATGGCGGCCAAAATCGGCCAGGCCGTGGAGATGGCCCAATCCCTGCCCGATCTGGATGTGATCATCTGCGGCGGGCTGCAACCCGGCCATGTGACACTGGCACTGCTGGGGGGCGATGCGTGGCCGGGAACCAAAGTGAGCGGCAGCTAATCACGCCTCGCCCGTGGCCCGCATAGGATAGAAACATTACAGACTCTCCGTCCCCACTCCCCTATACTACGGGCTTGTACAATGTGGGCCTGTATACGTACACCATTTGCCAGTGAAGAATAGCCACCTGTATAATGGACTGGCAACTTAACCTGCCGAGCCGCCTGGACAACTGCTGTTGACAGGGGCCAGCAGATGCTAAAGGAAGAAAAATGGTATTGACAATAGTTTCATTTCTGCTCCTCTTGGGCGCGCTGATGTTTTTTCACGAGTTGGGCCACTATCTGGCCGCGCGGCGCAGCGGGATCGAAGTCGAGGAGTTTGGCATTTTCGGCTTTCCCCCCCGCATCGTCAAACTCTTCACCTACGACGGCACAGTCTTTTCCATCAATGCCATTCCTCTGGGCGCGTTTGTGCGAATGAAAGGCGAAGATGCAGGGGATATGTCCCCTGGCTCGTTCAACGCGGCCAGTGCCCGCAACCGGGCCATCACTCTGGTGGCGGGGCCAGCCATGAATTTTATCATTGCGATTATTTTTTCTGTCGCCAGTGTGCTCTCTGGTTTCCCGGCCAGTGTGGCCCACCCATTGGTGGACTCCGTGACGGAAAACAGCCCGGCCGCGGCCGCGGGGCTGGAAAGCGGCGATATTCTGCTCAGCGTGGACGGCCAGCCCCTGCTGGTGGCAGCCACCACCGGCGAACCTCTGGGCGCGAGCGATTCCCCCGAATTGGCCGATGGCAGCATTCCCCCCGCCGAGGGTATTCTGGTCCTGCGCGACGGCAAACGCATCAGCTTGAACAGCACAGGCCAATCGGGTGAAAAATTGTTGGCCGACACCACCTACACGCCTGTGCTGGGCACACAGATTACCGCGGTGGTGGAGGATAGCCCCGCGGCCGAGGCCCAATTGTTGCCGGGCGATATTGTCTATGCCGTGGACGGGGCAGCGGTTACGCCGGGCCATTCCTTGGGCAGCCAGGTGAGCGCGCGGGCCGGCAGCGAAATTGTATTGACTGTTATGCGGGGGGAGACGTGGCTTGATGTCCCTGTCTTTGCCCGTTTGAACCCGCCTGCGGGCCAGGGGTCTATGGGGATTGCGATTGACGGCGTGCCGCGTATGGTTTCCCTGCCCCTTCACCTGGCCGTATGGGAAGGCGTGCGCAACATTTTTGGCTACATTGGAATGGTCGTCTCTCTGCCAGTGATGCTGATTGCCGGGCAGCTTGCCCCCAGCGATGCCGGCTTCTCTGGGCCGGTGGGCATTGCCCAACTGGTGGGCGGCGCGGTCAACGCCACGGTTGACACAGGTTTCTGGTATCCCATTTGGCAGTTGGCAGCTATTATCAGCGCGGGCCTGGCTGTGGCCAACCTCTTCCCCATTCCTGCGCTGGACGGCGGTCGCCTGCTCTTTATTGCCTTTGAAAAGCTGCGGGGGCGGCGGCTGGACCCGGAAAAAGAGGGGGTGATCCATTTGGTCGGATTCGCCCTGCTGTTGGGTCTGATGGTTGTCATTACTGTCAGCGATATTCGCTCTGGCCCCCAGGCCATCGATTGGCTGCGCATTCTGGGTCAATGATAGCGTAGTTTTAACGAGGAAAACCCGGCCAGATGTCCATTCAGCCGCAGGATTCTCCTGACGGGCAGCCTTTGTCTGCGCTGTCCGCCCAACAACGCAACGTTCCTTTGCCCCAAACATCTATTCCCAACCGGGGGCCAGCAGATGTTTGCCCGGGTTGTCACGCGCCTGTGCTGCCTGGACAGGCTGCCTGCGCGGTCTGTGGCACTGTTTTGCACAGCCAGCCCAAGCAGATTCGTTGCCGTCATTGCGGCAAAAAAGGATCCTCGGCCTATGCCCTCTGCCCCCATTGCGGGCGGCAGTTGGTGGCAGCCCCTCCCCTGTGGTTGGCCTGGGGATTGCCAATCGCGCTGGTACTGCTCTTTGGAGTGGTTGTGATGAGCCGGATGGAGGGCAACCCCCTGGCGTGGATAGAGGCGAAGGCGACCGATTCCGTGGCGATTGGTGAGAATCCCATCCTCACCCCCGTGCGGGCAGGCGCGGAGACAGATGGCGGGGCCACAGCCGGGATCGACCCAATCGCGCCAGCAGAAACACCCGTGCCCGCGCTGGCCCCGCCTACGGCCAGCGCCACCGAAACATCAGCGCCGACAGCAATGGACACGGACACGCCCCAACCTACGGAAACTCCAGAACCCACGGCCAGCCCCACAGCCAGTCCTGTGGTCGAGACCGTATCCCCAACTGCATCTTCAACGGTCTCTTCAACGGCCTCCTCCACAGCGTCGCCCACAGCCAGCACAGGGACACTCAGCCCAACAGCCACTGGCAGCGCTAGCAACTCTGCCGCCAGCAGTGTCACGCCCACGGCGGAGTCCAGCAACCTTACTTACATCGTTCAGGAAGGCGACTCTGTCTTTTCGATTGCCACCCGATTTCAAATAAGCGTTGCTGATCTTCTGAAGGCCAACCAGTTGGCCCCAGCCGCAGCCATACAACTCCAGCCAGGCGCTGTTCTGAAAATTCCCGGCAGTGGCTCGTCCCAGGGCAGCGCTGAGCCAGCGGTCACTTTGGCTGTCACCGCTATAGCCACATCGACAATCACATCGACAGTCACAGCCGCTGCGACCGCTGCCACATCCACATCCACGCCCATATCGACTACTGCTCCTACACAAACAGCAACGCCCACGCCTACAGCCACACAGATTGTGCAGGCCACACCCCAGGGCCAGCGGACCTATACAGTTGTAAGCGGTGACACACCCGTTGCCATTGCTTTGCGTTTCAACATCAGCACAGAGGCGCTGTTGGCGTTCAACGGGTTGAGCATTGCCCAGGCCAGGAATTTGCAGGTGGGCCAGGTATTGATTATTCCCGCGGCGGGGCAGCCCCTGCCACCCACCGCCACCCCCACCCAAGGGCTGCGCCCCTATACCGTACAGACGGGGGATACGATTGTCTCCATTGCCAGCCGCAACGGCATCGCTGCCAGCCTCCTTTTGGCGGTCAATCGTATGACCGAGGCCCAGGCAAGAAATATCCGCCCCGGCGATGAATTGATCATCCCGCCGCCGGGCTATGTGTTGCCCACAGCGACACCCCGCCCCCCCCTTGCCACCTTTACACCCACGCCCACACCGACGACGGCCATCCGCTTGTCAGCCCCCCGTCAGATCGATCCGGCCCAGGGTATCAACGTCCAATGCATTCCGAATCAGGAAGCCAAGTGGCAGGCAGTGGATGGCCTCTTGCCCGGCGACGAATACAAATTTTCTCTGGGGTATGTCAACTCGCTGCCGGATGCCACCGGCAAAGTGGAGGTGCTCCCCCTGCTGGAGCAGCGCACCGGCCAGCGTCTGAGTATGCGGCTGAACCCGGAATTTTGCAGCCTGGCCGCCCAGGAGTTTGGCCGCCGCTGGCGCTGGTATGTACAGATATTCAATGGGGGCACACCCGTCAGCCCCCCCAGCGAGACCTGGGAATTCACCTGGCGCTGATTTGACTACCCGGCTCCCACCCATTTGTGGTATGCTACAGACCGATCAGCTATAAACCAATCAGCTACAGACCAATCAATAGCGCGGCAGCGGCCTCAACCCTTGCCGCTTTCAGAAAGAGTTAGAAAGACAGATTGTGACTACGAAAACGACTATTACTGTTGCCGATCTGATGGCGCGTATGGCGACAGACCCGAATTTCCCCACCATACAGGAATTTTCAGCGCTCTCTGACCTGACCCTTCACGATCAGGCAATCGTGCGCCGGGAATGGATGACAATCCCGGAAGAGCGGCGGTATATGGCTGTGCGGGAAATAATTTCTGCCAGCGAAACGGAACTATCCCTGCTGCTGGGGCGCTTTCTGCGTGCGGTGTTGGGCGACGAAAGCAGCCGAATCCGGGCAATGGCAGTGGCCGGGCTGTGGGAGGAGATCGACGAGAACCTCATCGGACCGCTGGTCGATCTGCTCTACAACGATCACAGCGAAGAGGTACGGGCCGCGGCTGCCGAAGCTTTGGGACCGTATGTCCTGGCCGGCGAGGTGGACGAGATCGATCCTGCCCAGGCCATGCGGGTGGAGGAGGCGTTGCTCGCTGTGGTACACAGCGATGTAGAACCCTTGAACGTCCAGTGCCGCGCCCTGGAAAGTATTGCTTATTCCGGCGAGACGGGCGTGCGCCAATTGATCGACGACGCCTATTACTCCCCCGATGAAGAGATGCGGGTGGCCGCGCTCAACGCAATGGCCCGCAGCGCGGACATCCGCTGGCGCGACGCGGCCCAGGCCGAACTGGTCAGCCCGGACGCGGTCATGCGTGCTGCCGCGGCCCGGGCCTGTGGCGAACTGGAACACAGGGAAGCCCTGCCTGATCTGTTCAATCTGCTGGCGGATGATGAAAAAGAGGTGCGGCTGGCCGCGATTTTTGCCCTGGGCCATCTGGGGGGCAAGGATGCAATCGAAGTGCTGACCGCGGCCGCCACCAGTGAAGACGCGGAGGAAGCCCAGGCCGCAGAAGACGCGCTGGAGGCGAGCCTTTTCTATACAGGCACTGATATCCCTCTCTTTGACGAATCTGACACAGAGTGGGATGAAGAACTTGACGATGACTGGTAAATCCGCGTGAATCTCAAACTGAAGCGCCTGGTGCGCACCCACAGTTCGGAACAATACGCGCTCTTCGATCTGGACCAGACCGACAGCAATCGCCAGCCCATCACCATTGGCAAGCTGGACCTGCACTACACGGGCGAAGGGAGCTACGGGACGATTCTGCTCTGGGACAGCGCATCCCGCAAGCTCAAGCCAGCCCAGCGACGGGCCTTTATCCAGGCGCTGCTGCGGGAGTTGGTACTGCCAATGGGTGTGCCCAACGAATATGTGATGGAATTCTTTGCGCCCCATCTGGACGAATACGAGGTCTATCACAATCTGGACGACGAGAGCGGCGAAAGTGACGACGAGATAGCACCTGCTGGCCCAGAACCCCCGGAAGGATAGTCAGGCCACGCCCTATGGCGATTCTGAATACCCTGGCCCTGATTCTGGGGCAGACGATTCTGCCCATTTTTCTGGTGGTGCTGGTCGGTTTTATTCTGGCCCGGCGGATGGCGCTCAACACCCAAACCATTGGCCGGGTCACTTTCTATATTTTCTCGCCCGCGCTCATCTTTCGGGGTCTCTATCAGACCGATCTGGACTACAGCACAGTGGGCCGAACCGCGCTGCTGGCTGCGCTGATCTTCCTGGCCAGTGGTCTGCTGGGCTGGCTGAGCAGCGGCAAAGAAGATCGGCGCAGACGAGCCGCGGCCGCGCTGACCAGCGCCCTTTCCAACAATGGCAATATGGGGCTGTCGGTCTCGCTTTTTGCCTTTGGCACACCGGGTCTGTCGCTGGCGATGATCTATTTTGTCACCACCGCCTTTCTGGGCAACACAATCGGCGTCTTTGTCGCTTCGTCGGGCAAAGCAGCACCCATGCAAGCGCTGCGCCGAACAGCCCAGGTTCCTATGCTATACGGCGCGGTGTTGGGTCTGCTGCTGGGCTATTTCCAGGTGGAACTGCCCGTCGGCCTCATGCGTTCGGTGGAAACACTGGCCGGCGCGGCTGTGCCCACACTGCTTGTGCTGCTGGGTGCGCAACTGAGCCACGCGCCCATCCAGGGACGCCAGATGGTTCTGGGGCGTACAGCGCTCATCCGTTTGGTGGGTGGCCCCCTATTGGCCACACTCCTGTGCGCGCTGTGGGGTGTACAGGGGTTGGAACGCACAATTGTGATTTTGCAGTCGGCCATGCCCACCGCGGTCACGGCCACTGTGCTGGCCACCGAATACGACGCCGCGCCCAATCTGGTGGCGACGATTGTGGCCCTGACCACAGTCATCAGTCTGTTTACAGTCTCCGGTGTCCTGTGGATGCTTTCGTGAAGTCCTGTGATGAGTGCAGCGTCAACAAAGTTTTTTTGGGCGTAGAAGTTCGACTTTTCAGAAAAGTCGAACTTCTGTAGTCGAATAATTTTGTTTACAGTGTAATGAGTCTACTGCAAAAAAGTCAATTTCACCGCGCCCTCTGCGACTCCGCGGAGGCAACGCGGCGAGATTCAGGAGAAAAACGCAGCGAACCTCCGCGTTCCCCGCGACTCCGCGGTGAGTTTAGGGGCTTTTTACAGTAGAGTCCTGTGATCAAACAAAGAAGACCACACAATGACAGAACCACAAACTGCTCACAACGACGACTATAGCCAGGCATTGAATGCCAGCGCGCGCTTGCTGCGCGCCAACCGCCCCGGCGAGGCCGTAGAACTGCTGCAGCCGCTCCACCAACAATACCCTCTGGACCCGGATGTAGCCATCAATCTGGGGGGCGCGCTCATCCTGCAGCGCAAATGGGACCGGGCCGTGAAGGTGCTGTTGCCGGTGGCCCGCCGCCACATGGACAGCGCGATGCTCTGGATCAATCTGGCCGCCGCCCATCTGGGCCGCCTGGAAACCGCTGGCCCGGCCCAGCAGCACAAAGCCATCAACGCCTATGAACAGGCCCTGCGCGCCGACCCCAAAGCACCCAATGTCCACTATCAACTGGGCTTGATCTACAAAGAGCAAGGCAACCTGAGCCGGGCATCGGCCCTCTTTCAGCGGGCACTGGAAGTCAACCCCAACGACAAAGACGCGGCCCTTTGGTTGGATCGCCTGAGCGATCTGATTGTGGCCGCGGCCAGGGACAATAAATCGGACAGCGACCCGGCTGATCCGCCCCCGTCCATAGCAGACGAAGCCGAGTAGCCCAGCGTGCATACATCCATCACCTCCCCCCGTCGCCTGTGGCAGAACAATCCAGAACGGATGGCCTGGATGATTCTGCTGGCCGCGTTTGCCACCTTTGTGCTGCTGGCCGTGAGTATTCCCCTGGCTGTCAACTACATTTTGCAAAATGCAACAGTGCCGATGGTGGCCCAACTGGAGCCGACGGTGGGCACTGTGCTGCTTTATACCGCCAAAGGCAGTGAGCCTATCGCTGTGACCGACGAACGGGATGAGATTCCCCAGGGCAGCCGATTGGTCACCACCGGGGACGCAACCCAAGGCGTATTGGGCGTGACCAACCGGCCCAATGGCAACGATACAATTGGGACGGTTCACCTCTACCCCGGCACAACTCTCTCTCTCTTGCGCATCCGGCAGCCCCGCTTTCAAACCAGCCGGGAACCCTATTCCATGCGCCTGCGCCTGAGCGAAGGACGCATCCGCATCTTTACCAACAGCCCCAACGAACGGGGACTGGTGGTGCGTGTGGATATACCCCAGGGCTACGTCGTGCTGGACGAGGGCAGCTACAACTTCACAGTGAAAGACGGGCGCACAGACCTGTCGGTCAGCCAGGGACTGGCCCGGGTTTATCACGAAAGCGGCTCCGAGCTTGCCATTGGCCCCGGTCTGCGCTCGTGGATGGAGGGCAGCCAACCGCCTGGCCCGCCTGTCTCTGCCCAGCGCAATCTCATCCGCAACGGCGACTTCAGCCAATCCCTGCTGGAAGATTGGGAAGTCTATGTGGAGGCCCCCTACGTGGCCGCGGGTACTGTGGAACTGGGCCAGCAGGACGGACGGCGGGTGGCCCACTTTGTGCGTCTGGGCGAAGACGGCGTGCATACCGAAGTGGGCGCACGCCAGACAATCGACCAGGACGTGAACGGCTACGACCTCCTCATCTTTCGGGTGGATGTGCGTCTGTTGCGCCAGACATTGCGGGGTGCGGGCGAAAAAAGCTCGGAATTCCCCTTGCGCATCGAAGTGGCCTACACCGACATCTATGGCAAAGACCTGACCTGGGGGCACGGCTTCTACTACCGGGACCCGCCCACCGCCTGGTCGGTGACAGGCGGCGAGAAGATCGCGCCCTTCACCTGGTACACCTACGAATCCCCCAACCTGATGGAACTGCTGCAGGATACGCGGCCCGCCCGCATCAACAGTGTTCGCGTCTATGCCAGCGGCTGGAACTACGAAGCAATGATCAGCGAAGTCGGTCTCTTTGCCGAGTAGACGCAACAGCCCGATCAGACAGATGACCCAATGAAACAGATCTCTCGCAACTGGCGGCTGGCATGGCTGCTGCTGGCGCTGACAGCCTATCTGCTCCTGGCCGGCCACCAGTTGGGGCTGCCCGGCCTGCACTACGACGAAGCCAAAGAAGCGGGCGTCAACGCGATGGAACTGCTGACTGGCGCACCGGTCACAGCCTTCCGTGGGGCCACAGTCAACCTCTTTGGCGCCGATCTCCCCCTGATGGTCCAGGACTATATCGGCAGTCTCAATGTCTACCTCGCCCTGCCCTTCCTGGCTGCCACAGGCATCGGCGTGCCCAACCTGCGCCTGCTGCCCTTGCTGCTTGGCCTGCTTGCCCTCCTGACCCTGGAACGCACCGTCTCCGAATGGCTGGCTCTGCGCGCGCACCGGCCCGGACGCGTGCCCATTTCCCTGGCCGGGCTGATTGCCATCACACTGTTGGCGACCAGTCCCAGTTTTGTCTTTTGGAACCGCCAGGGCATTTTCGTCACCAACGCCACCCTGCCCTGCACCTTTGCCGCGCTCTGGCTGGGCCTGCGCTGGCTACGCACAGATTCGCGCCGCGCCCTTTTGGCCGCGGCCTTTGCCGCGGGTCTGGCGCTCTATGCCAAACTGCTGGCCGCGTGGGTGCTGGCCCCTTTCGGCCTGCTGGTGCTGCTCTGGTGGATAGGCCGGCTTTGGCAGAAAGGCGCGACGATCAGCCCCACCGCCATCCGCCTGCCCCACGTCACGCTACCTCTCCTGCTGGGCGCAGCGCTGGCCGGAACCATTCCCCTGCTTCCCTTTCTCCTCTTCAACAGCCAGACCCGCGGCACGCTTGACGCCATCGGCAGCAACCTGGGCCAGAGCTACTACGGCGTGCAAAACAGTGCCGTCCTCAGCAACCTGCCCGTGCGTCTGGGTCAGATCGCCACAGTGTTGCGGGGGGATCACTTCTGGTATCTGGGCGGGCTGCACGCCAACAGTCTGGCTCCCTGGCTGGCCGGAGGCGCGCTGTTGGCAGGGCTGCTTCACCCCGCCCCACGCCGACGAGTGGGCCTGCCCCTGCTTCTCTGCGGGCTGGCGGTCGCGGCCAGCCTCTTCACCGTCAGCGATCTCTTCATCACCCACTACGCCCTGCTCCAACCCCTGTTCGCCGGGACGATTGCCATTGCCATCGCATGGCTATACGAATACCTGCGCCAGCGACCCGGCCCGCTTCTGCTCCTGCCCATTGCCCTGCTCATCCTCTGGCTGGGGGGGGATATCACAGCTACCCTCGCCTACCACCAGGACCTGACCCGCAGCGGCGGTCTGGCCGCCCATTCCGATGCCACCTATCACTTGGCCTATCATCTGCGCTACAACGGCCTGGGCGCGCCCATCGCCCTGGACTGGGGGCTGGACGCGCCTGTCCGCTATCTGAGCCAGGGCACTGTCACCCCCATCGAACTCTTCGGCTATGCTTCCCTCACCGCGCCGGACGACGAATTCAGCCGACGGCTCAGCCCCTTTCTGGACAACCCGGACAATGTATACCTGCTCCACGCGCCGGGGGAGGAGGTCTTTGCAGGTCGTCGGGATGCCTTCTTTACACTGGCCCAACTGCATCAGCGACAAGCCGTGTTGGAAGCCACCTTTGCCCAGCGGGACGGCAAGGCATTGGTAGAACTCTGGCGGCTGCATTAAGGATTGACGCTCTGCCAGGCCAGTGCTACAATGGAGAGGCATGAATAAAAAACAGGAAGCACCCACCCAATTGCTTGGCAAGAACGATACAGAGCTGACAGCCGTCTCCAATACGGCACACAGCCCTGTGGCCCGTGGATTGCTGGCGATTTTCGCCCGCCTCTTGCGCCCCGGCCTGACCACTGCCCTGGCCTTGCCCATTCTGTGGGGTCTGGCCCTGGCCCATTGGCACAGGGCCGAAATGAATGGATGGATCATTGGGCTTCTCTTCATTGCAAATGGGGCCTTTGGCGTGGGGCTTTCTTTGGCCGGGCAATACGCGGATTTTGAACGCTGGCTGCGCAATGAACGCATGGCAACCAGCCGCGAGGGCGTGTCGGGCGAGGACAAGCAGCCCTCTCCCCTCTTGGACGTTTTCCAACTTTTACACAGCCAACGGGTGCGGCCCGGCGCGGTGCGTAGTCTGGTCTTGCTCTGCCTCTGGATCACCGCGCTGGCCTACATCTGGTTGAGCCAGTTGGTCGGTTGGCCTTTGCTCTTTTTTGGGGTGGTCAGCATTCTGCTGGTGGTGGTCTCTCTCTTGCCGGCCATCCGCTATTCGCGCTGGTGGTGGCTGTTGGGCGACACAGCCGTGTTGGTGGCTGTCGGATTCCTGCCTGTGCTTTCTGCCTACTACGCCCATCAGGAGATGATCGACCGCTGGGTTTTGCTCTGTGCCATTGCGCCAGCCCTGCTGGCCTGGCTGACTTTTATGGTTCACAATCTTCACACTTGGCGGCGGGATTGGCGGCTGCGTCGGGGCACAGCCGTGGCTGCCCTTGGCCCAGAACGCGCGCTGGACGGCGCGGCAGTAATGGGTGTGGCCGCGTTTACTTCTGTCCTGCTCTTGATGGCTTTGGATCGTCTGCCCCTTTCCTCCCTGCTGGTGCTGGGCGCACTCCCCCTATTTTTGCGCGCGTTTACCCGCACCAACCAGCAACCGCTCACCTATGCCAGCGCTTCGTATGTGGTCGAACGGTCCACCCAGGCCGCGATTCTGGCTGGCCTGCTCTGGATGCTGGCACTCTGGAACGGTTGAGCACGGGAATTGGGGACTGGCTTCCCTCCCACTCTCCAGCCACGGCGTCCTAATCTACTGCGCCCTAACCCACTACGCCTTCACCCGCTATGGCCGAACTCACCCGCAAGGAATTCTATCAATTGGCTATCGACTGCCGAGAGCGGGCGCTGGAACTGGCGCGCCACGATCAGCACCGGGTGGTTCCATCCCAATGCCAAGAATTTAACCCCTGGCTGGCCGAACTGCAGAAATATGAGCGGCTGGCAGAGACAGTGGAAAAGCTAAGCCCGGCCCGGCCCATCACCCGCTGGCACGTGATGGGTGGGGTCTCGCTGGTCTGGATTCTGGTCATCTGGTTTTCGGGACAAGAACTGGGGCTGAACAGCCAACGGGCATTGAGTTTTACCCTGGCGGGCCTGCTCATTTTGGTCTACTTTTTACCCGAGCGGCTCTATGGCACAACCACAGAACAGTTGGAGGGGAAAGTTCTGCGGGTCGTGGAAACACTGGAAAAAATTCTCCAATCCCAGGAGATGGGATTTACCGAAGCGGCCTTTTTTCAGGTGAAGGATAATTTACAGGCCGCCCACGAGGAACTACGCCAGCAGATTCACCTGGCGCATTGAGAAACAACAGGCGTGCCGGGCTTTCTGATCTGACACATCTGTTTCCCCTCACACCATCTGCGAAAAGTCCGGCTTGCGCTTCTCGAAGAAGGCTTGCAATGCCTCGGCGGCTTCTGGTCCTTGCAACTGCGCCCCAAAGACTGCCAATTCCGCGTCCATTGTGCTGGCGACGAGATCGGCCTGGGCCGCCTTCATCAGCCGCTTTGTCTCGCGCAGGGCGGTGGGCGCTTTGGATGCCAGAAGCAGCGCTTTGCTGCGCGCCACATTCTCCACTTCCTCCGGCTCGAAAACTCCATTGACAAAACCCATCGCTACCGCCTGTTCCGCGCCAAAGGGTTCGGCCAGCATCAGCAATTCCGCGGCTTTGCGTTGGCCCAACAGTTGGGGCAAAAGCAGGCTGGACCCGGCTTCGGGAACCAATCCCAAGTCCACAAAGGGCAGGTGAAAACGGGCATTTGTGCCTGCATAGGCCAGATCGCAGTGAAGGAGAAGCGTCGTCCCGATGCCGATGGCAACGCCGCAGACCGCGGCCACCAGCGGCTTGGCAAATGCGCGCAGGGTGGGTAGAAATTGCACCACCGGGCTGTCCGGGCTGGTGGGCGGGCTGTTGAGAAAGTCCATCAGATCGTTGCCCGCGGTGAAGCATTCAGCGCTGCCGGTGATCAGCACGGCCCGCACTTCGTCGTCCGCGCTGGCCCGGTTGAGCGCGGCGGTAATTCCCGCGTACATCGCCAGTGTCAGCGCGTTCTTCTTGGCAGGCCGGTTGAGGCGGATGGTGAGAATGCGGTCGGAGAGATCGCTGAGGATAAGAGAATCTGAATTGGCCATTGTGCCTCCGTTCGATTGTGAGGCGTGAAACGTGAAACGTGAGTTCAATCGGATCTTCTCACGTTTCACGCTTCCCGTTTCTGTGGCAAAAAAGTGTTACGAATAGCGGGCAAAAATATCCCGGTACGCTTGGGACTTCTCCAATAATTCCTCGTGGCTGCCCACCGCGGCCACCCGGCCTTTGCGCAGGACAACAATTTTGTCTGCCCAGCGAATCTGGGAGAGGCGATGGGTGATCAGAATTGTTGTGCGCCCGCGGGTGGCGGCTTCGATGGCCCGCTGAATCTGGTCTTCGGTGGCGCTGTCGATGGCGCTGGTGGAATCGTCCAGAATCAGCACTGCCGGATCAGTGAGAAAGGCCCTGGCCAAAGCGATGCGCTGGCGCTGCCCGCCCGATAGCATCACCCCCCGTTCACCCACAACCGTATGATAGCCTTCGGGAAAGGTGCTGATGAAGTCGTGGGCCTGGGCCGATTGGGCCGCGCCCACAATCTCCTCTTCGGTGGCGTCCGGGCGGCCAAACGCGATATTCTCCCCAATCGTGCGGCTGAAGAGGAAAATGTCCTGCTCGATAATCGAAATCTGCTGGCGCAGGGTGGCAATATTCCAATCCCGCACATCCACCCCGTCCACAGTCACCTGGCCCTGGGAAACGTCGTAGATGCGGTTGATCAGTTTGGCCACAGTGCTTTTGCCCGACCCGGTCTGCCCCACCAGTGCCAGGGTCTGCCCCGCCTCAATCGTAAACGAGACAGCTTCCAGGGCCGGGCGGCTGGCCTGTGCGGCCTGGCTGCCACTGGAGCCAAGGCCGTTTCGGCCGTCTTCCGTCAAAGTAGAATCATAGCCAAAAGTGACATTCTCAAAACAAATCTCACCCCGCATCTTCTCGCTATAGCCGCCTTCGTTGCGGTCGAGTTCCGTCTCCGAGCGCAGGAGTTCCAGGATACGCCGGGCGCTGGAAACGCCCGATGACACCTGGGAATAGGCAAAAAGGGAGACAAAAACGGGAAAGCTGAAGAGGGAAATGATGCCCGTGTAGGCCACCACATCGCCCAGGGGGAGAATCTCGGCGCGGAAGAGGACGAGCGCGTGCCAAAGACCTGTGGCCTGGGCAATCCCCAGCAGCAGCAGAGGCAGATAGCGCGCCTCTACCCGGCCCTGTCCCACAAAGGCATCGCGCACCCGGCGTGCATTTTTGGCAAAACGTTCGATCTCCACACTCTCCTGGGCTGCGGATTTGACCGTCTCAATGCCTTCGATGGCCGCGGTCAGCCCGGAGTTCATCTGTCCAAAACTGGTGCGCACTTGGGTGGTGGCGGGGGAGAGTTCCTGCAGGTATTGGGCCAGGGAGATCGTATACAAAATTGTGAAAATCAGGGGCGTCCAGATAAGCTGGGGGTGAATGCTGGGTGCTACCAGAATCGGCACAATCAGAAAGTTGGCCGAGCCGATCACCAGATTGAGGCCGGGGGCCACCAGCAGGGCCAATTCGCGCACATCGTTGGTGGCGCGTGCCATCATTTCGCCCGTGGGATAGCCGTCATGAAAGCGCATGGACTTGCCCAGGAGGGAGGCGTAGAGTTCCTGGCGGCTGTCCCGCTCCAGGCGCTGGCCCTGGACTTCGCTGGCCGCGTTGCGGGCCAACTGCAACAGACTGCGCACCAGTTGGGTCCCCACCATCAGCAGAGAAACCCAGAGGATTGTCTGCAAGTCCACCCGATCGCCCCGGGCCGCGTTGAAGGCCTGGCCGGCATAAATGGGAATGGCCGAGGCCAGGGCTGCATTGCCAAACGCGCCCAGAATGGAAACGACCACCAGCCAGAGGTTGTGTTGCAGATGAGAGGCCAACCAGCGCACTGGCCCGCTGTGGTTGGTGCGGATTGGGTTGACGACGACAAATTCGGATTTGAGCATCGGGGGATGTTCCTGGGTTGGAAGAATAACTCTACTGCAAAAACTGTTGTAGCCACTGGTAAACGCGGGCGAGAAAAAGGATTCTCCCCTGAAATTCTCTGCGCCTCGGCGTCTCCGCGGGAGACAGCACTCTTTTTGCAGTGGACGCAAGAATAGAGCACGGACAACGCGGATCGGGCGGATTTGCACGGACACAGTTGCCTATCCGTTCCCACCGCGCCCCGTCTCGCTATTGTACCACAGGGCCTGTAGACCGACTGATTCCGGCAAGCCCTCAGTACTCTTGTCCACCGAGCCGCGCCCGCCCGGCATTTTTCTCCTGAATCTCGTCGCGTTGCCTCCGCGCCCTCTGTGACTCCGCAGTGCAATTGACCTTTTTGCAGTAGACTCTTTCCTCACTCTTCCCCAAAGGGATAGCTTTTCACATCTTTCTCAATCGCCGCGATTAGCCGGGTGAACTCCCGGCGGTCGTCCGCGTCCAGGGCCTGCTTGCCCGCGGGCGCACGCTCGACAGTGGAGGTAAAGACTCCCCGGCGCTTGAGGATATAGCGCATCATTGCGTGATTTTCCAGGATAATCAGTGGCAGCAGGCGGCGATGCAGTTCTCGCGCCGCGTCCTCATCTCCGGCCCAGAGCAGTTCCATCACCTGGGCCAGCAGGTCGGCGATCTCGCAGGCGGGCATACAGCCGTTGGCCCCGCGCAGATATTCGTCGGTCATCACTTTGCCCGCGGCGCCGCCAAAGATCGTCTTTACCTGGCTCCCCACCAGTTTGTGGACTTCGGCGATGTGCTTGGGGCCGGGCTGACGCTCCTCTTTGATGTACTCAATCGACGGCACGTCCTGCACCAGTTGGGCGATCTGCTCGCCGGTGAGGGGTGCGTAGGCGTCGGCATTCTGCACAACCAGCGGCCCGTCATAGACATCGGCCATGCGCTTGTACATTTCGATGGCCGTGGCTGCATTCGTGCGGGCCGGGGCCATGGCGATAATCGCATCCGCGCCGGCTTTCTGGGCTTCCTTGGCAAAAAGCAGCACCTGGGGCACGGAGACGCCAGAGCAGCCGAAGATCAACGGCAGCCTTCCGTCAATGACATCCATCACTTCGTTCAGGCCACGGATGCGCTCCTGCTCGCCCAGAAAGTAGAATTCGCCCACCATCACCGGCCAGACAATGCCGTGCTGGCCGCTGCGACAGCAGAAATCAGCCGCCGCGCGCAGGTCGGGGATGTGGATTTCCAGATCGTCCTGATAGGGGGTGGGCAGCAGGCCGAAGACACCTTTGAGATGATCAAACCGAGCCATTGGATTAGTCTCCTTGGGTGGGTGGAAGCAGTATCTGGCAGTGTATCACCAGCACGCAGAGATGGCAATCATCCACCCGGCAGGCAAGAGCCGATCAGAGGCATTTTCATAAACCCGGATGGTTTGTTATTCTGCAAGTAACAGCCTCCGCTCCTGTGCCATTATGTGCTGATCAGGCTGGTGCTGGAACAAAAATGGGACGCTGATTCACGCAGATAGACGCTGATCCAGAGAAAAAATCTGCGTTCCTCTGCGTGAATCAGCGTCCAGCTCCTTTCACTATCAGCCTGATCACTACAGATCCTGTGCCATTAATTATCGAATCAAGGAGTCAACCCATGTTATATCCACAGCAAAACGATAAACGCAATTGCCTCGATCTCTCTGGGATTTGGGATTTCCAGATCGACCCCGGCGAAGTGGGCGAAGCCGAGGGCTGGTTCAACGGCTTGGCCGCCGCCCGCCCGATGGCTGTACCCGCCAGTTGGAACGACCTCTACGACGACCTCCGGGACTATCTGGGCATGGCCTGGTATGTGACCGAATCGTACATCCCCGCGGGCTGGCAAGGGGAGCAGGTGATGCTGCGGGTTGGCTCGGCCAACTACGCGGCCAAAGTCTGGATCAACGGCACGCTGGCGGGTGGGCACGAAGGCGGCCATCTGCCCTTCGAGTTCGACATCAGCGGGCTGGTGCGCTGGGACGCGCCCAACACCATCGCGGTGCAGGTGGAGAACCACCTGATGCCCAACCGGGTCCCCGCGGGCAATGTGGAGGGTGGGATGGCTCTCTTTATGCGCATGTTCCCCGCGGCCACCTTCGACTTCTACCCCTATTCGGGCCTGCATCGGGCAGTGCAACTCTACTCCCGGCCCCAGAGCCACATTGCGAATGTGACAGTCACGACTGACATTGACGGCGCAGATGGGATTGTGACTGTGGCGGTGGAAGCAGAGGGCGCGGCCAGCGGCAGTGTTCGCCTGGGCGATCAGGCAGCAGCACTCTCTTTCCAGAACGGAACGGCCCAGGCCCGGATTCGGGTGACGAATGCCCGGCTGTGGGGGCCAGATGATCCGTATCTCTACCCGCTGACCGTCACCCTTGGCGACGCAACCAGCCCGACGGATCGCTACTCTCTGGACGTGGGCATCCGCACAATTGCTGTGGAGGGCGGCACAATTCTGCTCAACGGCCAGTCCATCTTCCTGAAGGGTTTTGGCAAGCACGAGGATTTTTCCGTCTCTGGGCGGGGGGACAACAGGCCGGTGACAGTGAAGGATTACGCCCTGCTCAAATGGATCGGGGCCAACTCCTATCGCACGGCCCACTATCCCTATTCCGAAGAGCAGATGCGTATGGCCGACCGGGAGGGGATTCTGATCATCGACGAGATTCCCAATGTCAGCCTGCAATTTGGCGGCGGGGACGAAGCTGTGGCCGAGCGGCTGCGCATGTGCAAGCAGCAGATGTCCGAACTGATCGCCCGGGACAAAAACCATCCCAGCGTCGTCATGTGGAGCATTGCCAACGAACCCATGCCACCGGACCTGATGCGCCGGATGATGGGCGGCGGCGATGTCCCGCCGGTGGACCCCGCCACCACCGCCTTCTTCCAGGAACTCTACGACCTCTGCCGGGCCGCAGACCCCACCCGGCTGGTGACGCTGGTGGGTGTGGGCGGCGGCCCGGTGGAGTGGCTGGCCAGCTCGGATGTGGTCTGCATCAACCGCTACTACGGCTGGTACAGCCAGAGCGGCCAGTTGGATGCGGGGCGGGCCGCGCTGGAAAATGAACTGGACAGCCTCTATGACCAACTGGGCAAACCGATAATTATCACCGAATTTGGCGCGGACACCCTGGCGGGCAACCACAGCCACCCACCGGCCATGTGGAGCGAGGAATATCAGGTGGAGATGCTGTGGGGCTATCTGGACGCGGCTGCCGCGCGCCCCTTTCTGGCCGGGCTGCACATCTGGAACTTTGCCGATTTCAAGACGGCCCAGGGCATTATGCGCGCCGCCAGTATGAACCACAAAGGCGTCTTCACGCGGGATCGCCAGCCCAAAATGGCCGCCCATTTTCTGGCCGAGCGCTGGAATCAGCCCGGATCGGACAGGCCAGGAGAATAGGGCTATCCTTCCCATCTGCGATAGAATTTGGCTTGGATTTTCTGCGTTTGACAGCCCCCGACAGAAGGCTTAGGATGTCTGTACCTGCTGATTGTAAGCACGCTTCCTGTCTTTCGTTGTACCGCACCACAAATCCTGATGTTTTGTCGAATAGCCTACGGGAGGAACAAAATGACTGCCCAGAGAAAAAATGGTTTCAGCCGACGTGATATTCTGCGCTTTGCGGTTACAGGCAGCGGTCTGCTTATAACCGCGGCCTGCGTGCCCCCACCAGCGGGTCAGCCCTCTGCCGATGCACCAGCGGCCAGCGCGCCCCCGGCTGAAAAGGCGCAGATGAGTGTGGCAACCCATCACTCAGCCGTCCACGACTATCAGCGCGAGTTTGCCCGACGCTGGGCAGAAGCCCACGCGGACACCGTAGATTTGCAGATCGAGACGGTCAACTACGGCGAGATGTCCAAACTGCAATTGGCACGCTATGCCTCTGGCACACTCTGGGATCTGATCTTCAGCGGCATCAAATGGTTCCCCTTCTCGGCCTCCAAAGGAATGTTCCTGCCCCTGGACGATCGCCTCTCCGCGCGGGATGATGCCAACCTGGACGACTTCTTCACCACAGCGCTGGAAGGTGGCAAACTGGACGGCGTACTCTACGGATTGGCTTTCATTATTCATCCGGGCAACCCCGCGGTTGTTGGCGTCAATCTGGACTTGTTGGATGCAGCCGGGTTGGAACCGCCAACCGATGACTGGAAGGTTGACGAGTTTGCGGCCATGGCCAGCGCGCTGAGCGACCCGGACAACAACATCTTCGGCACAGATTACCTTCCCGGCAGCTACTACGACTTTGAATCCCTGGCCCGGGCCTATGGCACGGATATGATGGACCCGGAACGCAAAGAGTTTCGTTTTGGCACAGACGAGAAAAACATCGAAGCAGCCCGCTGGCTTACCAGCCTGCGGACTGAATTGGGCGCGGCCCCATCCCGCAGCAACGCTGGCATCGAGGGCCTGGACTTTGTATCGGGGACTGTCGGCCTGGGCGTTATGGGGACCTACGGTGTCAGCGGCGCGATCACGCAAATTGGCGATGGCTTTCGCCAGGACTATGTGCTCTTCCCCCTGGGGCCGGAGGGCATCCGGGGGTATACCGCATTCCACTCCAATTTCTCCTGCGCGGCGGATACAAAATACCCCGATCTGGCAGTCGATCTCCTGCTCTATCTCACCTCGACCGAAGCTGGGCTATGGGCCAGCCTGGAGCAGGGCACAGGCCAGCCCAACGGGCGCAAATCTGTATGGAGCAACCCGGAGGTGCTGGCAAAATCCCACCCGGTGATCGAACGGGCGCTCAACAAACTCTTCCTGGCGGAAGATGTCCAGGGACCCTTCCCCATGCCCTACAATCTGCGTTTTGACGAATTGCAGGACAACTGGGCCAACACCTCGCCGGATATCTTTTTTGGCGATCTGGAGTTTGCAGAAGGAATACAAATTGTACAGGATTCCTGCCAGGAAATTATGGATCAACCACGCGCGTAGAAAGATTGAACAATGAGTCGGAAAGACAACAGATCACAGCCAAATTTCCTGGTCATTATGTCTGACGAGCATGCGCCGATGTTCAGCGGGGCCTATGGACACCCGCTTGTGCGCACGCCCCATCTGGACCGGCTGGCAGAGCAGGGTGTTCTCTTTGAGAACGCCTACTGCAACTCGCCCCTGTGCGCGCCCTCGCGCATGTCGTTTATGACGGGCCGCTACATCCACCACATCGGCACCTGGGACAATTCGTCGCCCCTGGCTTCCGACGCGGTGACGTGGGCGCATCTGCTGCGGGCCGTGGGCTACGATGTGGTCCTGTCCGGCAAACAACACTTTTTGGGTCCAGACAAACTCCACGGCTTTCGCACCCAATTGGCCAGAGACATCCACGGCGAAAATCTCCACGCTCTCCACCCCTGGGCCGACGGCATTGTCCCCGCAGAGAAGCCCTGGCCAGGCGTCGATCAGGCCCGCGCCGGCACAACCCGGGAGATCGAAGTGGATGACCTGGCCGAGAAAGAGGCTCTGGCCTATCTGGCAGACCCGGCGCGGCAGGAGCAGCCCTGGGCACTGAACGTCTCATTCATCGCCCCCCATTTCCCCCTGATCGTGCCCCAGCCCTATTGGGATATGTACCCGGAAGAGGCGGTAGACCTGCCCCACATCCCGCCCGGCCATCTGGAAAATCAGCACCCGGTCTACAAACGTATGCGCCAGATGTTCGGCCTGGCTGACTTTCCAGAAGCGGACCTGCGACGGGCACGGGTGGGCTACTACGGGCTGATCACCTATCTGGACGACAAAATCGGGCGGCTGATCGAAACCCTGGAACAGACGGGTCAGATGGAGAATACTGTCATCATCTATGTCAGCGATCACGGGGAGATGGCTGGTGCCCACGGCATGTGGCGCAAGTCCAACTTCTATGAAGAATCAGCCCGCATCCCGATGGTTATCTCTTGGCCGCAGAAGCTGGCCCAGGGACGGCGGGTGACACAGGTGGTCTCGCTGGTCGATCTGGTGGCAACCGTTCTCGATCTGGCCGATGCGCCCGCGGTTGCTCCGCTGGATGGCGAGAGTCTGCTGCCCCTGGCCCAGGCAGGGGATGCCGCTGATGCATTGGCCGAATGGAAGGACGAAGCCTTCTCCGAATATCTGGCCCACGGCGTGGCCCGGCCCATGGCAATGCTGCGCCGGGGTCGCTACAAACTCAATTACAGCCTGGACGATCCGGTGGAACTCTACGATCTGGAAGAAGACCCCAACGAGTTTCATAACCTGGGCAACGACCCGGCCTATGAGGGGATACGGGAACCCATGCGGAGCCAACTGCTCTCCCATTGGAATCCGGTTGAATTGGAACAGCGCATTCGCCAGAGCCAGACCGAGCGAGTGCTGATTCGGATGTCTGCCGGTACGTAGGAGTACTGCGGAGTTGACGGGAACGCTGTTCTGTTCAATCTTTTCGCCACGAATGGCATGAATGCTGTCTGAACCATTGGCACCATTCGTGCCATCCGTGGCGAAATTTTTTTCCTCTTCGCACAGCACGCAGCCTACCCAGCCGTCAAAGTCCCGCGTGAAGACCCGGCGGATGTCGCGACACGACACAGCCCGGACTGCTCCCGGCCACAGATGCTGCCCATTTGCTGGCCGAGCGCTGGAATCAGCCCGGATCGGACAGGCCGGGGGAATAGGTGGAGATAACAATGCACGACTACTTCGATTTGGGCACACACGTACGCGCAGTGACAACGGATTCGCCAGAAGCCAGCGCTGGTGGAACCGGGGCCTGCTGTGGCGTTCAGCGCGTCTTGCTTTTGTGCTGTGGGCGACTGTGCCTGCACCTGCGATTGAATGGATGAAGAATGCGCGTTCTTGAGTGGGCAGCCATTCTGCCAACCCGACTTAAAATCATCCTCACGCTTCTGCTTGTGATGCTGCTTGGTACTATCGATTTTCTTACTGGTGTAGAGTTGAGTTCTTCTCTCTTCTATCTGGCCCCCATCGCGTTTGCCGCCTGGACAATCAGTACACGATTCGGACAGATTACCGCGCTGCTCAGTGCTGCTGTCTGGTTCTGGGCAGAGGTGGGCAGTGGCAAAGTCTATTCAAACCCCATTCTGTACGCCTGGAACACAGGCATCCGTTTTGGGATATTTCTGATTATCGCGGTTCTGCTCTCCCGGCTGCGCCAGGCGTTGGTGACCGAACAAAAGCTTGCCCGCAATGACTACTTGACCCAAGCCCACAACCGGCGCTATTTTTTCGAGATCGCGGAGAAAGAAATTCTGCGATCCAGCCGCTATCAACACCCGCTCTCGCTGGCCTACATCGATCTGGACAATTTCAAGCAGGTGAATGATCGGCTGGGCCACGCAGAGGGGGACGCTATGTTGCGACGGGTTGTCGAGGGCCTGCGACAGAACTTGCGCCTCTCGGACAGTGTGGGTCGCCTGGGGGGGGATGAATTTGTGATTCTGCTGCCCGAAACCGACGCAGAAGCAGCCAAAGTCACAATGGCCCGGGTTGCAGCCCAGCTCTGCCGGGTGAATCAGGTGGAAACGCCGATTGTGACTTTTAGCATTGGAGTGGTCAGTTGCTATGAACAACTCCCAGACCTGACAGAGCTTGTGAAACTGGCCGACGCGGCGATGTACGAGGCGAAATCAGCCGGCAAAAATCAGATTGTCTTTGTTGCGGTGGGTGGGCCATAAACCCAATTTTGAGATTAGTGTTCGTGCCCATATCAGGCACAACCAGCAATGAAACTGGGGACGCAGATTACGCAGAAGACACAGATTACGCAGATTCTACCCGTGTTTATCAGTGTTCATCAGTGGCTATTTTCAGGTTAGCCTCGCAGTTCCACCAGTGTCTGGCGGGCGGCCTCGCCCAGTCGTAGATTCGCGGTATCCATCGGCAAAAGGGATTCCGACGCACGCGGTTCTGCGCCCAAAGTTTGTAGCAGACCCAGCGCACGGGTGCGGGTTTCGGCTGTCGTGGCCGGGTGTTGACAGGCCAAGTCAAGCAGTTGGATAGCCGCTTCTGATTTTCCTTCTGTCGTGTACAATTCCCCAACACTCACCAGAATATCCAACACATCCGGTGGGGCCTGCACTTCTTCCTCTGCGGTCAGCGCCTGAACGAAATACTCCCGTGCATTTGTCAAACGCCCGCGCATCAGTTCCACCTGCGCCAGACCCATCAGTGCAACCGGTACATTGCGCAAGCGGCCAATTTCCTGGGCTATGGCAAGAGAACGGCTGAAATAGCTCTGAGCCAGAGATGCTTCGCCGTACGGAATCTCCGTAATGCCCAATTCAGCTAACAGTTCAACCTGAGCCGGACGGTCTCCCATTTCCTCCGCAATCGTGAGACCCAGATTCAAAGATTCCAGAGCCTCCTCATTCCTGCCTTGCCCGCGGGCTATTGCTCCTAAACTGATTAACCCATGTACTCGCCGACGGTGGTCAGTCTTTGCATACGATTCATCCAGAAGTTGTCGGGCTTCTTCATGTCGCCCCTGTCTGACCAACACTCTGGCTAACCCTCCTTGGGCAATCAGGTGAAATCTGTCTATCGGGCGGAAGGACGCAAGTACGCTACGCATAGATTTCTCGGCGTTTGCATAGTCTCCTATACGGTCAAAGAGCAGGGCAAGCAATACGAGAACGTAGGCCATTCCCTTCTCGTCCTGCAGACGCTGGAACTCTGCATGGGCCTCTCTATAGAATTCCTCCGCAGCCTCAAATTGGCTGGCGTAGTAGACGGAAAACCCAAGATTCGTCGTAGCCAAAGCGTACAACAGGCCAGTCTCCAAACTGTGTTGTCGATGTCTGAGTAGCAGATCGTGACTTCGCATCAACCGCTGAATCGACATCTCAGAGTTGCCTAAATGATTGTGAAACTTTCCGGTGACTTGGAGTATCTTTGCCAAAACCGTTTCGACAAGCCACTGATCCGTCCCAACTTCTACAGAAGTTGCTGGCAGTTCTTCATCCATGCAAGCGATCGCACGGTCTAACTGAGAGACGATATCTGGATTCCACCAGGTTTCCATCATCATTTCGATAAAGCCGGTAAGTTGTCCAAAGGCACGCCAATTGTGCTGTTGCAGAGCCGTCTGCCAAGCCAATTGCACATTTTCCATCTCTGCCGCAGGAACGACGGCTTGCACAGCGGAGAATTACGTTTCCAGAGGTGCTTGCGCCGCGTAGAAGAGACAGTGACGTTGCAGGACATCGGCCTCCTCTTCATCCTTCCCGCTGCGCAGCTTTTCCAGCGCGTACTGATGGGCGAGCGCGTGCATCCGATAGCGCCCGTCGCCTTCCAGCCCCAGCCAGGATTTGTCCAGCAGGGTGGAGAGATCGAGCAACGACGCGCCCGCCACGGCCTCTGCCCCTTCCCGGCTGAACCCATTGCGAAAGACCGACAATTGGCGCAGCACAGAACGCTCCCGCTCCGTCAAGAGTCGCCACGAGTGGTCGAAGACCGCGTGGATGCTGCGGTGGCGCTCCGCCACATCCCTGGCCCCGGTGGAGAGAAAGACGAGACTCCTCTCGATTTCAGCGGGAATCTCCGCCACAGGCAACACCCGCACCCAGGCCCCGGCCATCTCCAGCGCCAGGGGCATTCCGTCCACCAGTTGGCAGATGCGAACAACCGACGGCAGGCTTGTCGCGTCCAGGATAAAAGTGGGCTGTGTGCGCTGGGCACAAATTTCAAAGAGACGCAGCGCGCTGTACTCGCTTTGCTTGGCATTTTCCAGGCTGGTATCAGTGGGATAGGTAAGGTTGCCGAGTGCCAGCAGCCATTCATCCCGCAGGTTCAGCCGCTCCCGACTGGTGACGATAAGTTTGACCTGTGGACAGGCGCGCAGAAGCTCGGCAAGCATCCCGGCAGCAGGCAGCACATCTTCAAAATTGTCCAGAATCAGCAGAATTTGCTTGCGGCGCAGATGTGTGGACAGTTGCCGGCGAGGAGGCGTACCGCCGCCACTGGGCATTTGCAGGGCAGTGAGAATGGCGCTCGGCATCTGCTCCGGCAGCTCCATCCCGGCCAATGGCACAAACCAGACGCCATCGGAGAAATTGGCTGCTTCTGCCCGGCCCGCCTGCAGCGCCAGCGTGGATTTTCCCATCCCACCCGGCCCCACAATCGTCAGCAGCCGTGCAGATGGGTCGGCCAGCCGTTGGGCAATCTGGGCAAGCTCCATCTGGCGACCCACAAAAGCGGTGGAGACAGGCGGTAGATTGCCCACAGGCGTCGATACAATTGCGGGCGGTTCGCTTTCGTTGGCCGGTGTGGGGGGGATTCCCTGGCTGGGCAGCGGAAAACGCCGGTTGCGAATCTGCGCGTAGAGTTGTTGCGTCTCTTCGTCCGGCTCCACACCCATTTCCTCCTGCAGGGCTTGGACGCAACGGTGGAACTGGCGGATGGCGGCTTCGTACTGTCCAGTCCAGGCGTAGAGTTTCATCAATGCCCGACAAGCAGGCTCGTGAAGTGGATCGAGCGCGGCCCAACGCCGGGCATGCGCGATGGCATCCTCATAACACTGGCGGGCAATTCCCTGTTCTACCAGCGTATCCAGCCCTGCGGCCAGATCCCGGCGCAACCCCTCGGCCTGGAAGAACTGCCAGTCGTCAAACTGGGGGCTGTCGTCCAGCGAAAAGCCCTGTAGAAAATCACCCCGGTAAAGTTCCAGCGCCATTTCCAACGACTCCGCGCAGGCGGCGCAGAATTCATCTGCCGGGTGAAAATGGCCGCGCCATTTGTCCAGATGCTGTCGAAATTCTGCTGCATCCACCAACACTTGCCCCGCGCCCGCCAGGGCAATCTGATCCCCGTCGGTCGCCAGCCACGCTTCACCCACATTCTTGCGTAACGACCAGAGCAGATAGCGCAGGTTGGCTCGCGCCCGCTGCTGGTCGCTCTCCGGCCAGAAGAGCGTGGCCAGCGTGTCCCGGCTCTGGGGTGTCTGCTCCACAGCCAGATAGGCCAGCAGGGCAACGGCCTTGCGCTCGCGCAGAATCTTCTCTTCCCCATCCACCAATAGCTGGGGCGATCCCAACAGAAAGAGTCGCAATTCCGACACCGATAAGCTTCCTTTCCTCTTTACTGCTTCATTGCGTCCATTATCCCACATCGCACGTGTAAATTCAACGCGTCAATAAACCCCGCCCCAATCGCGTTTGTCAGCGCGTTTGTTAACCCAATTTTCAACAAACGCAGCCCCAGCCGCGTTGCCAGCCGTAGCGCTAACGCGTCCTGCCTATTCTGGAATCAGACCGACCCACCCAGATTCCCATACGAAAGGCAGAACGACAATGAAAATCCTACGCAAATGGTTTGTGCTGACGGCGATACTGCTGGCGCTGACCGCAACACAGACGATTGCCAGCCAAAACCTGAACCCGCAATTGACTCTGCTGGGACATACGGGCGGCCCCAGCCTGGCCGTTGCGGTGCAGGACACATTCGCCTATCTGGCTCTGGGCCACGAACTGGCAGTCATTGACATTGCCAATCCCCGCAACCCGCAGCGGGTAGGCTCTGCGCTCCTGCCCGCCTACGACGTGGCAGTGCAGGGCGATTTCGCCTTTGTGGTTTCCCAGAGCGGCCTGCGGGTTGTTGGCATCGCCGACCCCCACAATCCGCAGATCGTCGGCCAGATGCCCGTTCGTTTCACCGCTCTCGCGGTGGCCGTTGGGGGCGATCGGGCTTACATTGCCAACGAAAAGGGCGGTCTGCTGATTGTGGACATTGCCAACCCCCGCTCGCCCCGGCAGATCGGCGCGGCCGACGCCATCGGCACGGCCTGGGATGTAGCGATCAGCGGCCACTACGCGCTGGTGGCGGGCAGCTACGACGGACTGACGATTGTGGATGTGGCGAACCCCCGCCAGCCGCAGGTGGTGGCAAAAGTCGCCTCGCCCCTACGCGATGCCGCGGTGGCTGTGGTTGGAAATCTGGTTTTTGTCGCCAGTGACAGCAACGGTCTGCGCATTCTGGACATCTCCCAGCCGACACAGCCCGTAGAGATTGCCCAATTAACCGGACCGGGCTGCGCCTGTGGCCTGGCCATCGCGGGCAATCGGGTATTTGTCAGTGCGGAGGGTGCGGGCGTCTGGGTGGTCGATGTCTCCCAGCCCAACGCGCCGCAGTTCATCGGCAGCCATCCTATGCCGGGAATGGCGATGGGTCTGGCCGTGGCGGATTCTGCCCTCTATCTGACCGACGGCGAGGGCGGCCTGCGCATCCTGGACATCGCCCAACCGTCGCAGATGGAGGAAATCGGCTACTACAATTCCGCGGGTTCGGTCTGGGATGTGACTGCCAGCGGCGACTACGCCTATCTCTCCGCCAAGTGGAGCGGTGATTTTCAGATTGTGGATATTTCTGACCCGGCCCAGCCGGTGGCCCTCGGCTCACTCACTGTTCCGGGACAGGTCTGGCAGGTTGTGGTGGATGGCTCTCTGGTCTATCTGGCCGACTGGAACGGGCGGTTGCATATTGTGGATGTGATCGACCCGATTTCGCCCCGGCCTCTGGGCACGCTCACCTTTCCTGGGGAGGGCTACGGCGTCGCGGTTCGGGACGGAATCGCTTTTATCGCCGCGGGCAAAGGCGGTTTCCTGCTGGCAGATGTGAGTGATCCTCACCAGCCCAAACCCCTGGCCCAGTATGCGATTGACGGGGAAGTTCACGGTGTGGCGGTGGTGGGGAATGTGGCGTATGTGGCCGCTGGCAAAGCGGGGCTGCATCTGGTGGACATCAGCAACCCCCGTTCGCTCCAGGCGTTGGGCAGTGTCAATACACCCGGCTCTGCCTGGCGTGTGTCTGTGGGAAATGGGCTGGCAGCCGTAGCCGATTGGGAAGGCGGGCTGCGCGTTGTGGATATCTCAAATCCCAATGCGCCGCGGGAGGTGGGGGCTTTTGATACAACGGGGACCAGTCGGGATGTGGCACTGAACAGTGGGTTGGCCGTGCTGGCCGATGGGACAAACGGCGTGCGGCTTCTCGACCTTTCCAACCCGACTGCACCGACAGAAATAGGCAGTTTTGACAGCCCGGACGCGGCCTACAGCATCGACGTAACAGCGGATCACATTTATATTGCAGACCGACTGGGGGGATTGTTCATTCTAGGCAGATAAGGCTTTTCCAACAAATGAATTCCCCAAATTGATTTGGAAAAGCCCAAGCCGTTCAGGGAAATTGTCGCCGGATCGGGGATTTGTTTTCTTTGAACGGCCTAATTCGTGGAGCAACAGACGTGCCAGGTTTTCTGAAACCTGGCACGTCTCTCTCGCAGGCCTATTTCCCCGTCACTTCCACCCGCACACCTTCGGTCGCCGACGCGTCGATGAAGAAAGCTCGCTTGCCTTGCGTCCCCTGATGGGGTTTGGTCTGGGCCAGAGGCAGGCCGCGAGTCGGCGCTTCGGCCATCGCGTCGTCCACATTCTCGGCTTTGAAGCAGATGTGGTGCAGGTGGATGCCCCGCTCCGCGATTGCCGCGTGCAGGGGGCTTTCCGGCGTCAGGGGTTGCACCAACTGCACGTGGGTATTGCCCGCGTCCAGATGGGTCAGGCGAGTGGTGCCGTTGTTGACCACTTCGCTGTAGAGCAGCGTCAGCCCCAGTTTGTCCCGAAAGGTTTTCAGTGCCTCGTCCGTGTCCGGCACGACGATTGCCACGTGATCGAGTCCAGTGAACATTGGTAGTGCTCCTGTTTTGCGCGTAGATTCGGTTGTATCTGTCAATTTTTGGGCTGAAAAGGTGAGGCGCAAAACGTGAAATTGTCGCTCGATCTCCCGTTTTACGCCTCACTTTTCAATTGGCGAATTAATTTCCCGTTGCGATTTTGCGCATCGCGGCCGCGCCCTGCACCACCGCGGCCCGGTAGAGCGCGTGATCGGCGCTATACGAAATCATATTGTAGCCTATCCCCATCCACTGCTGTGCCTGCTCTGAATTGCCCGGCTGAATACCCGCGGCCAGCCCGTGCTTGCGGGTGGTATCGACCACCAGTTTCAGGGCATCCAGAAAGCGCTGGCTGTCGAATTGGCCGGGAATCCCCATGGAATTGGTCAGGTCGAAGTGGCCCACCCACAGGCAGTCCACGCCGGGGGTGCTGGCGATGGCTTCCAGATTTCCCAGTCCCTCTTCGCTCTCGATCTGGCAGATGATTGTGGTGTTGCGGTTGGACTCGGCCAGGAAGTCCGCGGGGCTGACCGTCTGGTAGCCGGTGAGCGCGCCGCCCAGGGCCACGCCCCGTTCCCCCAGCGGCGCATATTTGACACAATCGACAATCTCTTTGGCCTGTGCCCCGGTTTTTACATTGGGAACCATCACCCCCAGTGCGCCCGCGTCCAGAGAGCGGGCAATGAAGTGGTATTGGGTCATGGGCACACGCACAAAGGGCGCAATCTCCGTGGCCTGGAACCAGGCCACCAGCCGGGCCACATCCTGGCTGGTGAAGGGCGAATGCTCCATATCGATCAGCACAAAGTCCAGGTCAGCGGTCGCCAACATCTGGGCCAGGCCGTGGGTGGCAAACTCCATCAACATATGGCCGACGGCGACATTGCCGGCGGCGAGCACATTTTTTGCACGATTGGGTTTCATTGGGAGTGTCCTTTGGGTGGAATGATGAGATATAAGACCAGCGCCGGTTGAGTAGGTGGGGGCAGTTTCTCGCCGTATCGAAACCAAAGCGGGTAGACGAAGAATCGACTTATCACCGTTCGCGCTAGTTTCGATACGCCCTCCGCAGACTTCGGGCTACTCAACCGGCGCTCATTAGCCCGGCCAGGGTTGTACTGGCTTGAGTCGTGGTGTACTATCCACCACCTGTCAGCGCAGTCCAACGCTCGCGTAGCGCGGCCAACTTCGCCTGAAAACCGGGCTGTTCCCACACGTCCCGGTTGACCGGCCAGCGGGGAACGTTGCCTTGCAGCACGGCCAGCACATTTTCGCAGGCCAACTCGCCGTTGAGTTGGTAGAGTTCGTCGGTCCAGGCCAGGGCGTGGGGCGAGAGGATGACATTTTCCATCTGGACCAGCGGATGGCTGATGTCCAGCGGCTCCTCCTCAAAGACATCCAGCCCCGCGCCCGCGATCTGCCCTGCCTGCAATGCCGCGGTCAGGTCGGCCTGATTCACAATCGGGCCGCGGGCAGTGTTGATGAGATAGGCGGTGGGCTTCATCAGCGCCAGCCGCTTGGCGTTGACAATCCCGCGGGTTTCCGGCGTCAGCGGGCAGTTGACCGTCACGAAGTCCGACTCGCGGAAGACCGTCTCCAGTTCCACCAGTTCCACATTCAGTTCCGCGGCCCGCGCCGGGCTGGTGTAGGGGTCATAGGCGATACGACGCCCCAAATCGAAAGGAGCCAGCAGCCGGAACATATCGCCGCCGATATTGCCCACACCGATAGAGCCGAGGGTTTTGCCCGTCAGCCCCAGGCCAAAAGTCTGTGCTTTCAGGTCCCAGCGGCCTGTGCGCACAATGCGATCTTTGGCGGGCAATTTCTTTGCCAATGCCAGCAGAAGGGTGAGGATTGCCTCGGCCACGGGACGGCGCACCGCGTCTACGGTTATCGCCAACAGCACGTCGTTGGCGGTGGCCGCGGCCGTGTCGATACGGTCGTAGCCCACGCCCCAGCGCGCGATGACGGCCAGCCGGTCGCTGCCGGTGAAGGAGTCCGCGCCAAAGTGGGAAGCCAGGACAATCACCCCGTCGCAGTCGGCAATGGCCCCGGGCGAGACAGCCCCATTCGGCGGCGAGTCGTAGTAGGCCCAGGTGACGTGGGGCAATGGGTCGAGGATGCGCGCCAGCACAGGCTCCAGCGCGCCGGGCACATCCGTGCGAAAGTCGGACGAAACGCCGATGTGGAAAGGTGTAGCCATAATTCCTCCCTTATTTTTTGCGCCAGATGAGTGGATTTTCGTCTTCGTTGTTCAGGGTATCGCCAACAGTCAGCGTCTCGAAATATGCCTTCGTCAGAATGTTGCGCTGGCCGTTGAAGGTGGAGCCGTCGGGCATATAGGCACAGGTCATGGCCCGGCGGGCGCGGGGTGTCAGATTCACCCCGGCGGCGTGGGCCACCAGTCCGTTGTGAAAGACGACTCCACCCGCTGCGACCGGAGCGGCCACCGCGGTCAGTTGCCGCCATTCGGGGTACATTTTGAAAATACCGCCCAGGTTTTCGTTGATGGGGGTAGCCTCGAAAGTGGCTTTTTTGTGGGTTCCGGGCAGATACCAGAGACAGCCATTTTCGATGGTGGCGTCGTCCAGGGCCACCCAAATGGAGATGGCGTCTTTGGAGTAGAAGGACCAGAAGGGGTTGTCCAGATGGAAGCCGGTGGGGTTGCCATAGGGCGGCTTGTAGAGGGCCTGGTCGTGCCAGATGCGGATGCCGTCCACCCCGGCCAGTGTGCCCGCCACTTCGCCCAGGCGCGGATCGTACATCAGCTCGTGCATCACTGGATGGGTCGTGGCCAGGCGCAGACATTGGGTAAAGACCTGGGCGTAGAAGGTGTCCGGGTCCTTCTGGTTCGTCAGGGTTTTGGTAGAGGCCAGTCGCTGCTCCACAGCTTCGTCTGTGGCCTGCTGCCAGACAGCCAGTTCGTCTGCATCCAAAAAGTCGTCGATAACCAAAAAGCCGTGCGTTCGGTACTGTTCGATCTGCCCTGCGGATAATTCAGTTTTCACATTCTTCCCTTTCGGATAATAGTCACAAAGACAAACCGCCCTTATCATTCCCCAGCAATTGTGTCAGCAACTCGTCCGTCACCCGTTCCCCAATCAGAAAGCGCCGCTCCCCATCCACCCCCGCGCCGGTAATCAGATAGCGGTCCTCCTCTTTGCCGAGAAAATGGGCAAAGAGTTCATCTGTACTTTCACGCCAGCGCTGGGCCTGGGCGAGATCGCGCTGCTGAAGTTGGCTCCAGTCGGCTGGAATCTCAAAAGCAATCGTCGGTGTATGCGCATCAAAGCGAGTGGCAATCGGGCCGTCATTGACCCGCACGATCTCGGATCGGTGGGCCAGATCAACAATCGCGGTGGAGCGGCGGCCAGAGAGAATCTCCTGCACCCGAACGCTTCCCACCAGCCAGGTCAGGCTGAAACGGGAAGCGGCCACCTGATTGAGTTCGTTGTGAAAAGCATAGAGGGCCGGGTGCATTTCATAGGCCACCGCGCCCAGGCGGGTAAAGTTGAGCGCGGCGTTGGCAAACTGGAGTGGGTCCGCGGTCCAATTGATAATGCCAATGCCTTTGGCGAGGGCGTCTTCTGCCTGGATTTTTTTGAAAGAAAATGCGATATGTTTGCCCCGGAAAGCAGGCGAGACAGCCATCACTTGAGATTCCAAACGCACCCGGTGATTCAGCCGCTTTTGCCATAGCAAAGGGAGTTCATATCCGCCAAATTTTGTCATTCCCAGGAGAAAACCCGCTGTCTGGCCGTCCACCCGTGCCACCAGCGCGGTAGCCAGCGCAAACTCGTTGCTGTAGATATCCACGGGATAGAGCACTTCCGGGGGGTTGTTCCAGACCGTTTGCTGGATGGTACGCGCGGCTTTGGCTTCGGCGGCTGTGGCGCGGCCAAAGTCCACGCCGCCAAGCATCCGGTGGCCGGGTGTGTATGTTTTCGGTGTCAGCGGATCATAGAAGACGACACGGCACTGGGAAGCGATAAGGGCGGCAGTCTGGCGGGTCAGTTCGCTTGGGTTCACAGCAGGCGCGCCGGGCACTGGATGATAGCGCAGGGTATAGGCGGGTACATCCCCTTCCATCTGGCGGGGAAAAATATAGCCGTAGCCGCAGGTCTGCCCATCGCTTGCCACCGTCAGCCCACAGCCCCCAATTTTGGGCAGAATGACATAAAGATAATGGGCAGGCATCAGTGCCGGGTTGTCTGCACCGCCCAGCCGGGCACGGCTTTCTTGCACAAAGGCAGTCCAGTCATCGGTCTCAATTTTGTGCAGGGTCAGGTTCAACAATTGATTGCACCGCCGGGTGGATTGGTGTAAACTATTGGCAGGCTATGGCATTGCTAAAGGAGGGCAGAATGGAACAGAATACAGTACAGGCAGAGACTTCCTCAGTACAAGAGTCTGCCGCGACGTATGCGGCGGCCACTGAACAGCCAAGTCTCGAATTTGTAATGGCGCTGGCCTCGCGCCTGGCGTTGACAGAACAATTGCAGGTGATTCAACGGCTTGCAGCGCAATTGTCCGAAACGACGCAGACATTGACAACACCGCAAAGTCACCCAAAAAAGAGTCGTTCCTTACATGGCCTATTGGCTGATTTGGGGCCAGGCCCAACTGCTGAAGAGATTGATGAATCTCGCCGTGAAATGCTTGCCAACTTTCCCCGGGAAGATTTTTGATGGTTAACGCCGTTGCTGATACTCACGCGGTCATCTGGTATGTGTTCAACAATCCCCGATTATCCGAGCGCGCCATATCTGTTTTCAGAGAAGCAGTGGAGACCAATAATCAGATTGCCGTATCATCGATCACCTTTGTAGAAATCGTCTATCTGCTTGAAAAAGGGCGCGTCCCGGCAGCCACGTTGGAACGGCTGACCGACGGATTGCAAAAGCCTGGTGCAGTATTAGTCGAGATTCCTGTAGATTCGCAGATTTCTGGAACAATGGCACGAGTGAACAGGGCTGAGATTCCCGACATGCCCGACCGTATCATCGCGGCCACGGCCCTGCATCTCGGCGTCCCGCTCATCAGCCGGGACCACCGCATTCAACTCTCGGCGGTCGCGACAGTCTGGTAGCCGCCTCGCTCTTCCCACTCCTCGCGCAGGAGCCCGTACCAGTGGACATCCACATACGTGCCGCCGGTGAACAGCATGCGGCGAAAAGTTCCCTCGCGCACAAAGCCCAATTTTTCGTGAAGTGCTATCGAACGCTGGTTATTGCTGTGGACACTGACTGTCACTTTCTGGTAGCGCAGTTCGTGAAAGTAGTAGCGCAGGACGAGTTGGATGGCCGCGGTGGCATAGCCCTGTCCCCAATGCTCTCTGGCAATGTTGGCGCCATACATAAAAGTGCCGCTGCGGGGTTCGCAGTGGTGGGTGCTGATACTTCCTACCGCATCGCCGGCTGGATTTTCGATCACCCAATGAAAACGATCCTCCTCAAGTTGTTTCTGAGTCTGTTTCTCTGCCCAAGTCCGGACAGATGCCTGGGAAGTTGGAGGCCAGAGAAAATCCAGGTGGCGAGCCATCTCGCTGTCCTGGTTCCAGGCCCAGAAAGTGGGCGCGTCCTCCGGTTCTACCCCGCGCAGCCGGACACGCTCGTTCTGCCAAAAGTTCATCGGGTGGCTCCAAAATCTTTGTTCCAGTGTTCGGGCCGCCGCTCGATGCCGCCTTTCCCGATCTCCTCGCCCACGTAGCCGCCATAGCATTCGTGGGTCTCGTGGAAAATGGCTTTGCGCTGGCCAAGATAGTCGTCAATGGCGGTCAATAGCTCATCCAGCCGCGAGAGGGGACGGCCATTGCGCAGATCGATCAGCCATTTGCCCTTCCACTCCAATTGAGTGCGACGGATCGCCCGGTTCACCCGCGTCTTGGGCATAAGAAAGAGATCGACAACTGTAAAAAAGAGATAGCGCTGCTGGGGTGTATCACGCACAAGCAGCCCGGCGTTGGGTGAATGGAGCAAAATTTTACGGCAGGCCAGATCGTCCAAAATGAAGAAGTGAGCCTCTGGAATTGTCGCCGCCCAATTGCGTAGATTGTAGGGCTGGCGTTTTTCCTTTACATCAAAGGCAAAATAGCGATTGGAGAAGTCATCGCCAAAACCGAAATCGAGCTGGGTGAACGAGCCGGAGTGGTCGTCGTATTCCAGCCGCCTTTGCCGAAAGAGTGTGCGGACTTCCTGTTCCAGAGAAGGGATGGACATATTTTCCCCCAATCCGACCATTTCTGGCATCCATTTTTTCAGAACGCGGATATTTTCAGGGCGCGGGTGGTGGCGCGGAACGGCCCGACTTGGGCGAAACAGAGCGGAGCGTTCCCTGCACTTCCTGGCGCAGTACACTGGCTGAACGTCGCCAGCCAGCCAACTTGCTGCTTGTCTTTACAACCGGCTCCACCACATTGGCGCTGACAAAATCTGCGGTGCCGCGCACGGTGCCAACCGTCTCCTGGGTATCCTGGATGATGGGCTTGACTTCGGTCTGGATCATTTTTACCAGCCGCCAGACCTGCCAGACCAAAATAATGAGCAGTGCGTTGAGAATGAGAATTTCCAGGGCCACAAAAATAATGGCAATATCACGAATCGTGCCGCTGATCATAACAAACTCCCTCTTATTTGACAGGATGGCAAGGTGACTTGGGTGGCAAGGCGGATTTACAGTTCGAAGGTTCGGACAATCAAAAGAGAGAGAAACGCGCCAATGGTTACTTCCACTGTGTGGAGTTGGCCAATACGCAGCACATCCAGCCCCAACGCGCCGCCAATCCATTGCCCCACCACCACCCCCGCGCCCGCGGCCAGCAAATAGACAAAGAGATCGCGCAGACTCTGTCCCGTCCACAGGTGGAAAAGACTGGCGTAGGCGATCGCCAGCAGAATTGCCAGCAGAAGTGTTGGGTTGAGCAGCGCGGCCATGGGCGAAACTCAGACGATTGGGATGGGAACGCGGGTGGGATGGGCCTGCTTTTCTTCCCGGGCAATGATTCCCCCGCCCAGGCAGTGGTCCCCATCATAGAAAACCGCGCCCTGGCCGGGGGTGATGTCGCGCAGGGGCGCGTCGAAGAGTACCCGTACATCCCCGTTGGGCTGGGGATAGAGAGTACACGCCGCGGCCTGGCTGCGGTAGCGAATTTTGCACTGGCCCCGATAGCCGTTGGCCACAGGCACATCCAGCGTCCAGTTGACACCGGTTGCCAGAAGTTCGCTTTGGCCCAGTTCGTCCAGCGTGCCCACCACCAGCGCGTTGCGATTGGAATCCAGTTCCAGCACATACAGGGGTTCGGCCACACCGCCAATGCCCAACCCTTTGCGCTGGCCGATGGTATAGTTGGGCAGGCCCTCGTGTCGGCCCCACACTTTCCCAGAGCGGTCTACAATCTGGCCGGGCTGCATGGCCCCGGGTGCCCAGTCCTGCAAGAAACGGCGATAGTCGTCGTCGGCCAGAAAGCAGAGGTCCATCGAGTCATGCTTGCTGGCAATGGGAAGCCCCTGGGCCGCGGCCATACGCCGCACTTCAGACTTGGGATAGTCGCCGATGGGAAAGAGGACATCCTGCAATTCGTCCTGGCCCATCACAGACAGAACGTAGCTTTGGTCTTTGCCCGCATCCACCCCGGCCAACAGGTGAACCGTCCCATCGGGCTGGCGACGCAGACGCGCGTAATGGCCAGTGGCGAGATAGTCCGCGCCCAGACGCCGGGCGTAGTTGAGCAGATAATCGAAGCGGATGTGGCGATTGCAGGCCAGGCAGGGATTGGGGGTCAGCCCCGCGGCGTAACCGTCGATGAAAAGATCGACTACATTCTGCTTAAAGGGCTGCTCCACATTGATCAGATAGAAAGGGATGCCCAATTGGTCTGCCACCCGGCGGGCGTCGTTGACGCTTTCCAGGCTACAACACTTATTGGTAGAGCCTTCGCCTGCACCTGTCTCGGCCCACAGGCGCATCATCACCCCAATGCAGTTATAGCCCTGCTCCACGAGCAATGCCGCGGCCACAGAGCTGTCCACGCCACCGCTCATGGCGACGACGACGGTTGTTTCGTTGGGGGGTACGTTTGGGTTTTTCACGATTTTATTTGCTTTTCGATATAGGCAAGCACAAAATCAGCATCAGGCACATTGGGCCTTCCATCGATTGAGCCATCCGATTGGTGGACGTGATGGGGATCTCCGGGTAAATTGGGATGATGTGGGGCATTGTCCCAACGGCGGATCAAAGTCTCATCCGAACCCTGCCAATGAAAACTATACTTTTTGAGCACTATCCGTCCACCTGACTCAATGACGTATAGGTAAAACTCTGCTTCCGAATTGTCAACAAACACAAGTTTGACTCTGTACTTACCGTCTGTCGCTGAGACTTGCCGTCGAATGATACGAAACGAATAGACAATCTCATTGTTGATCAATCGGGATTCGATCTCATCAAAATAGGCAGCGATGGATGGATTCATTGGTCAGCATTTTGTAGAAGGCCCAGTTGTTGTTCAATATTATTTACCATCTCAACGGTGGAAGACCACTCGATAAAGTCGGTCGCGTCCCCCATTTCACCTGCCTCATACCGGCGATAGAAGGCTTCTGATTCAATGCCGTATGACTGTTCGAAATCTGCCAGCTCGCTGTTCAATTCTTCTTGCATTCGCTCTAGACGAGACACTTCCCGATTTAACAATTTGTCCAGTGTCAAGTCGAAAACTGTATCGGTAACTTCTTGAGCAGCAATATATTTTTCCAGCCGTTTGATTTTATCCAAAGTAGTCACTACTGCCATTCTACTTGTCCCCTTCAATCCCCAGGCTATCCTTAGCTATCAACCCATACCGGACAGCTCGCAAACGCATTTTACCACAGCCGCCATCTGTGAGCATAGCGATTCGAGGAATCAACCAGCATATCTTTCAATGTCAGAGTTTGCCTGGTTGATTCACGGAATTTGCTCCCCAATCAAAAGACGCCGGAGGATCAACCCCCGGCGTCTTTGAACGCTTTTGTGCAGCGATGTATCCCAGTGGGATTACATCATGCCGCCCATGCCGCCCATACCCATATCGCCGCCGCCACCTGGCATTGGCTTCTCATCCTCAGGGATGTCGGTGATCAGGGCTTCGGTGGTCAGGATCATCGCGGCGATGGAACAGGCATTCTCCACCGCACTGCGGGTGACCTTCACGGGGTCGATGATACCGGCATCCAACATATCCACGTAGTCGTTGGCGATCACATCATAGCCGGTGGTCTTCTTTCCATCCAAGTGCAGCCCGCGTACTTTTTCCACAATCACAGCGCCGTCAAGACCGGCGTTGGTGGCAATCATACGCATGGGTTCTTCCAGGGCGCGGCGCAGGATACGCACGCCAGTGGCCGCGTCGCCTTCCAGATGTACGCCGTCCAGGGCAGGCACAGCATTGATCAGCGCTACACCGCCGCCGGGGACAATGCCCTCTTCCACAGCCGCACGGGTGGCGCTCAAGGCGTCCTCAACCCGGTGTTTCTTCTCTTTCAGTTCGGTCTCGGTAGCAGCACCCACACGAACAATCGCCACGCCGCCAGCCAGTTTGGCAAGACGTTCTTGCAGCTTCTCGCGGTCGTAGTCGCTGGTGCTGGCTTCGATTTCGGCCCGAATCTCGTCGATGCGGCCCTTGATAGCAGCAGATTCGCCAGCGCCACCGACAAAAGTGGTGGTGTCTTTGGTGCTGACAATCTTGTCGGCCTGGCCCAGGTCTTCCAACTGGGTGGTTTCCAGTTTGCGGCCCAGCTCTTCGGTGATCACCTGGCCGCCGGTCAGGACAGCGATGTCACGCAGCATAGCCTTGCGGCGGTCGCCAAAGCCAGGGGCTTTGATGGCGAGGACGTTGAACATACCACGCAATTTGTTCAACACGAGGGTGGCCAGGGCTTCGCCGTCCACGTCCTCGGCGATGATAACCATCTCGCGCTTGCCCAACTGGACCAGCTTCTCCAACACAGGCACGATGTCCTGGGCGCTGCTGATTTTCTTGTCGGTGATCAGAACGTAGGGGCTTTCGATGGAAGCTTCCATGCGTTCGGAGTTGGTGACGAAGTAGGGGCTGAGGTAGCCACGGTCGAGCTGCATACCTTCCACATACTCGGTCTCGAACTGGAGCCCCTTGCTCTCTTCGACGGTAATAACGCCGTCCTTGCCCACTTTGTCCATGACTTCGGCGATCAGATCACCGATGGTCTTGTCGGCGGCGGAAATGCTGGCAACCTGGGCGATCTCGGCCTTGCCCGCAACCGGGGTAGCCATCTCGCGCAGGGCGTCCACAATAGCATCCCGGCCCGCTTCGATGCCGCGCTTGAGCAGCATGGGATTGGCACCGGCAGTCACATTCTTCAGACCTTCGGTGACAATGGCCTGGGCCAGCACAGTGGCGGTGGTGGTGCCGTCGCCAGCCACATCATTGGTCTTGGTGGCGGCTTCCTTCAGAAGCTGGGCACCCATATTCTGAAAGGGATCTTCCAGTTCAATTTCCTTGGCAACAGTCACGCCGTCGTGGGTGACGGTGGGGCTGCCCCATTTTTTATCCAGGGCTACGTTACGGCCCTTGGGTCCCAGTGTGGTCTTGACCGCGTTGGCCAGGACATCAACGCCCTTCTTCAGCGCGCGACGGGCATCTTCTTGAAAAATGAGTTGCTTTGCCATACTGACAATTTCTCCTTAGCAGGTACTTTATATTCGTTTGCGAGTCGTGCTACAAGGCCGGTGACAATACCGGCATAACTGCATTTGGGCCAATTATTCAACAATGGCCAGGACATCACTCTCTTTGAGGATCAGATATTCTGTCCCGCTGAGCTTGATGGTTGTGCCGGAATACTTGGCATACATCACAACATCACCCACTTTGACATCCATAGCGATGCGGTCGCCATCTTCGTCCCGCGCGCCAGGGCCAACGGAAACGACACTGCCCTGCTGGGGTTTCTCCTTGGCGGTTTCGGGCAGATAGATACCCGATGACGTTACTTCTTCCTGCTCGGTGGGCTTGACAACCATACGGTCACCCAGGGGTCGCAGATTCATACAACATCCTCCTTGACTTACTACTGTATTGTGGATTTGAAAACACTGATAGCAATCGAAAGGTGAACTTTCTCTCACAACCTAAGTTAGCACTCAAAGGGTGAGAGTGCTAACCCGACACACAGTGTACCCCACTTTTCTGCAGATAGCAAGACCACCAGGTGGAAAAATGATAAGCGTTTTGTTAGAGATGATAGAAAGGGAGGCGAATAGGGGAGATTGAATAGGGGAGATAGGATAACGGTCACTCGACTATCGATCTTTTTCCTCGGCCAGCGAAGCCACATATTCCAGCATTTCCTGCTCCTCGGCCACGTAGTCCGTCAATTGGAAGGCTGCGTATAGCTCCTGGCTGCGTTCAAAATAGTTGCGGGCCTGGGCATAATTCTTTTGCTCCAGTGCCACGTGGCCCAGATTGTGCAGGGTGGCAGCGCGATCCATCCACGCGCCCCGGCGTTCTGAAAGTTCCAGGTCCTTCTCATACCATTGCAATGCTTCGCCAAAGTCCTGGCGGGCATAGGCCACAGAGCCAAGATTGTTGTAACAGGTGCTGATCCCGGCCTCGTCCGCCATCTGCTGGAAAACGATCAGGGCATTCTGATAGGCCCGGTGTGCGTCTTCAAAACGCTCCATTCCTTCCAGCGCCAACCCCATATTATTGTGGGCGCTGGCTGACAGATGAGCGCTCTGCAAACGCAGGGAAATACGCAGTGCTTTGCGCTGCTGCTCGACAGCCTTTTCATAATTGTTCATACTAAAATAGGCGCTGCCCAGATTGATGTAAGCGGTCGCCAGCGAGTGCTGATCGCCCAACTGGGCCACAGCCTCGAAGGCCAGCCATAGTTGATCCAGCGCGGGGCGGGCTTCGTCCAAAACACGCAGAGATGTGCCCAAATCTGTATGGACATAGGCCATTTCCATCAGCATATCTTTTTCATCAAAGATATGCAGCGCCCGCTCCAGCCACTCGATGGCAGCTTCCACCTCTCCGCTAAAGAAGAGTTGACGCCCGATATTTGTGAGCAGCCAGCCAAAATCCCGGATGTCGTCCAGGGCAAAGGAGGCGACAGCCCCCGCGGCCAGCCAGCGCAAAATGCCCGGCGGATGACGCCAAAACGCGTAGTGGGCGAGGCAGAGGGCGTATTCTCGCATCTGCACCAGATCGCCCCGCACATCGGGTGAATCCATGACGATGTCGGGCAACCCTTCCCTTTCCAGCGGTTCCCGCACCAGGGCCAGGGCTGGCCGCCGCCAGATGCGCTCGATCCGGGTGCTCAGCCAGTCTGCGCCCAGATGGATATTGCCCCATTCCGGATCAATCTCGCTCCAGCGCTGGAGGGGAATTTCCTGATAGCGCCGGGCATAGTGCAGATAATAGGCCGCGTGGCTGCGATTCCACTCCTCGCCCAGCATCACAGCGCCCTGGGCCAAATAGCGGCGCACCACAGGCTGCACCAGAATGCGCTGGGTGAAGTTATTCTCCTCGACCAGCGCCCGCTGGATCAATGCCTGCACTGTCTCCTGAAATTCCGCCTGCTCCCCCAAATCACCCCAGAACAACTCACTCAGGGCGGTGAACGAGGCTCCACCGGCAGCGCTCACCAGACGATCCAGCAGAGGGCCGGCGTGGGGCCAGAACGCGGCAAAATTCTCCACGGCAAAAGCAGTCATCTCCGGCATACTCAGGCTGCCGTTGTAGACAGGCAATTCGCCCAGGGCGCTGTTCAGTTCGCTCCACACGCCATATTCCAGCAACAGTCCCATCACCAGACGCACGCTCAGGGGCCGCCCGCCAGTGCGCGCGTGGAGTTCCTCCACATGGCGCAGGGCCGTGTCTTGCACAGCTTGCGGGGCACGGACACGCACAAACTCGACTGTCTCGGCCAGAGAAAGCCCCCCCAACAACAGATGGCGTTCGCCCACCAGTTTCTGAATTTCCGGGGCAATATCCCGGTCGATAAGCAAAATGCGCGAGCGACCGCCGGACTCGGAGAGGTGGCCGATAATATCCACCAGCGTGCGGACTTCGTCGTCGAGCGCGCCGGAAAGCTCGTCCAAAATCAGCAGGCGGCGGCGGCGATAGAGCTGTTCCAGAATGCCGATGCCCCAGCGTTCCTGGCTGATGCGGGTGAGTGTTGTGCCCAGCACAGTGTCCAGGGTGCGCACAATATCATAAAGGCGAAAACTGTCGCTGCCTGCCGCGCCCACCCAAATTATTCCGTCGGGAAAATGGTGGATGGCGTTCCAGGCCGCGGCAGTGGCGAGGGTGCTCTTGCCGTTGCCCTGGTTGCCGCTGATGGCAAGCGCGGCCTGGCCGCTGTCGTCGGTCAACCAGGCGCGCAGGCGCAGCAGTTCCTCGTTGCGTCCGGTGAAACCGTTGAGACGGTAGACGCCCAAATTATGGCGGATATTCGAACTTGGGGTTGGGTGTCTGATTGGCATAGATGAACGCTGTATGAGAACGATTAAGTACACTGGAAACAAAGCTACTCGACTACAGAAGTTCGACTTTTCATTGCATATTAAAGAATTAAACAGGTAATAGGCCG